>NZ_VAHM01000039.1 GCF_005796185.1 Pseudarthrobacter sp. NamB4 | reverse complement strand
TCAGCATTCGACGACGTTGACGGCGAGGCCGCCCATGGCCGTTTCCTTGTATTTGGAGCTCATGTCCTTGCCGGTCTCGCGCATGGTCACGATGACCTCATCGAGCGAGACCCGGTGGGAACCGTCGCCCCAGAGCGCCATCTTCGCGGCGTTGATCGCCTTCGCCGCAGCGATCGCGTTCCGCTCAATGCACGGCACCTGGACCAGCCCGCCGATCGGATCACACGTCAGGCCCAGATTGTGCTCCATCGCAATCTCCGCCGCGTTCTCCACCTGCGCCGGAGACCCGCCCATCACCTCCGCCAGGCCCGCAGCGGCCATCGACGACGCCGACCCGACCTCACCCTGGCAGCCCACCTCAGCCCCCGAAATGGACGCCTGCTCCTTATAGAGCACCCCGACCGCGCCGGCGGCCAGCAGGAAGCGCACCACCACATCATCACGGTCCTCCTGCGACGCGTTCTCCATCCCCGGCGCGAAATGCAGCGCATAGAACAACACCGCCGGGATGATCCCGGCAGCCCCGTTCGTCGGGGCCGTGACCACCCGGCCGCCCGAGGCGTTCTCCTCATTCACCGCCAGGGCGATCAAATTAACCCACTCCTGCCAATACTTCTGGTCATAGAAGTCCTGGCCGTCACCGTCCTGGCTGTCCGCATCCGGCCGTGAGCTTTCCTTCTTCAGCCGCTCATACCAGTCAGGGGCACGACGGCGGACCTTCAGCCCGCCCGGCAACACACCCTCACGCTTCAAAGACGTCTGGACACAGTCCTCCATCACCGACCAGATGTGCAGCAGCCCCGCCCGGATCTCCTCCGGGGTGCGGCTGTCCTCCTCATTGACCCGCATCACATCGCTGATCCCCAGCCCGGTCTCCCGGCAGTGCTCCAGCAGTTCGGCGGCAGTCCGGAACGGCAGCGGCAGTTCCTTCTTCGACTCATCGAGCTCCTGCTGCGCGGCGTCCTCCCCGCCCTCCCGGACAATGAACCCGCCACCCACCGAAAAGAACGTGGCCGTGTGCAGGACGTTGCCGTCAGCGTCGGACACCGTGAACGTCATGCCATTGGTATGCCGCGGCAGGACCGTCAA
>NZ_VAHM01000038.1 GCF_005796185.1 Pseudarthrobacter sp. NamB4 | reverse complement strand
TGGGGTGGTTCCCAGTCCTGGTGTTCGCTTTTGTATGTTCTGCCGGTGGGTGAGATCCAGCCGGGTGGTTCGTTCTTGGTGGCCGGTGTTGGTGTCCAGCCGCTGGTGTGTCTGAGCCGGTGATGTTTGGGGCAGGGTTGTCCGAGGTTGCTGATCCCGGTGGTGCCGCCCTTGGCCCAGGCGAGGAGGTGGTCTGCTTCGTTGTCCAGGGAGTGGTTGCTGCACCCGGGGAAGGGGCATTTTCCGTCCCGCAGCCGCAGCCAGTTCCTCATCGCTTTGGTGACCCGGTAGCTGGTCCGCCCGATTTCCAGGGGCGCCCCGTCCCTCGGATCGACCAGCACCCGATAAAAGGAATCGGCTCCATCGGCGACGAGTTTGCGCGCCATCGAGGCCGGGATGGGGCCGTGGCCATCGAGCATGGCCGGCTCCTCGGTCAGGCCGAGCAACGAGAACACGGGCACGGTGACCAGCACCTGGGGCCGAATCGGCGAAGACGGTCGGGGAGCCATTCCCGCACCGCCCCCGTCGCCGCCCCCGTTGCCGGCAATGTTGGCGGCGGCGTCACCGCCCCCGTTGCCGGCGCCGGCGCCGGTGCCGGTGCCCAGCAGTGCTGAGGAGAAGGTGTCTGCCCGCAGCTGGGAGAGGGTGCGGTGTTCGTTGGGCCCCTGCATGCCCCGGGAAACAGCGGTCAGCCGGTCCCAGGCCGCTGAGGCCTGGTCCGCTGGAAGGTAGGCCGAGAACCACGCCATCCCGTCCTGATCCGGTAAGCACTCCACCCGGCGGTCCAGGAAACTCTTCGCGTGCCGCTTCTCGATCGACTCGGCGTGGTGGCGTTCCCGCCAGGTCCGGGCCTTCTTGCGGAACCGGTAGGCCGGCATCTCCCCGGCCGGGCAGCCCTTCGCACGGTTGGGCGCTGTCGGGTCCAGGAAGTGGGCCTCCAGGGCTGCTGCCCCCGCGGGGTGCAGGGTTGCGGTTTCGTCCACCATCACCCTGGCGTGCTGCCAGGAGATGGTTCCGGCCCCCAGCGCAGCGAGCGTCCGCGGCAGCGAAGTAGTCAGGGCATGGGCCTGGGCGAGCAGGGCGCCGGCGGCCCGGCCGCTGATGGCCAGGACGCAGCCGATTTCCGCGGCGATGGCCATCTCCATCGCCTGCACCGGGGCGACCGGCGGAGCAACCGCCCGTGCCGTGTCCGCATAT
>NZ_VAHM01000037.1 GCF_005796185.1 Pseudarthrobacter sp. NamB4 | reverse complement strand
AAGGTCCGCTTCGGGTACGAGTTGAACCAGGTGTTGATCTTGTAGTCGCGGGGAGCTGCTTTGGCTTGGGCGAGTGCTTCAAGCTGCCCGGTCAGGGCCAGGATCTGCCGGGACAGCGCCGCGGGTTTCAGGCGTTTGAACTGCGCATTTATGGTGATGACGGGTTGCTTCCGAAGATTCGGATGCCCGGCGGCGCGCTGGTGCGGGGTGAGGGCGGCATCATGTTTCTTGACCACCTTGGCTCCATGACGTTCCTTCGAAAGCAGCTTCTGCTGGGGCAGCAGGTAATTCGTGAACAGCGCATCCAGCTCCCAAATCTCATTGAGTTTTTCAAGCTCCGCCGTGGTGTCGTAGCGGTAATAGCCCACCAGTTCACGGACACGGGCCCAGTTCTTCTGTTCCACATGGGCCCCATCGTTTTTGTTCCCGGGCCGGGACCTGGTGAAGGTGATCTGCCGGGCATGGCAGTACTCCAGCAGATAGTCGTTGATGAACTCGGACCCGTTGTCCGAATCAATCCCAAGGATCGGGAACGGGAACCTGCCCAGCGCGTACTGCAGTGCCGCGAACACCCATTTCTGCGCCTTGTTCGGAACCGACCGGTTCACCGTCCACCCGGTGGCGATATCAGTCGCGGTCAAGGTGAAGCAGAACTGCCCGGACGCCACGCCGCCCTCATGCCCGACCAGATCAATCTCAACGAACCCGGGCACCGCGTCGTCCCAATCCGCCCAGGTCCTCACCGGGATCTGGGACTTCAACAACGAGCCGGGCTTGGTGTGCGACCGGCCCCGCAGCACCAGTTTCGCCCGCTCGGGAGCCAGTTTCCGATCGATCGTCGCCGCGCTCATCCGCATTAGCAGTACCGCCTCTGCGTCCGTCAGGTCCAGTTCCCCGTCTCGGCGCAGCAAGGGCACGAGCACCGGAAGCATCGGCGCCAGCCTCTTGCCGGCCGGGCCCCGCAGCACCGCCCAGCAGACCACCAGCGCTTCGATCACCCGTGGACCATAAACCGGCGGCCGCGGCGGACGTGTTCGTACCGGCCGCAGCTCCAAAGCCTGGCGCAAAGCCCGCCGTGCGTAGTCCCGGTTCCAGCCCGTCAGCTCCACCACTTCATCAAGGATCCGCACCTTCTCCAGGCGGCTCCCGCGGGCATACGCGCGGGCCTTGATCACCGTGACGGCCTTGCGCTGGCTCATCGTCAGTCCCATCCC
>NZ_VAHM01000036.1 GCF_005796185.1 Pseudarthrobacter sp. NamB4 | reverse complement strand
GCTTCAAGAACCTTTGCAAGTCGGCGCTTCCGGCGACTAGCGGCTCCCTCAACCTTCCCTACCTGCATCCGGCGCGCCAGCAGGCGTGCCATTTCAGGCTGTTTGTCAGGGGGTTGGTCGCTATTTTTCCGCTTCAGCGGCGGCGACTCAGAAAACAATACACGCCCGCAAGCCCCTCAGCAAATCCCCGCCCGCGGCAGGTCAGTGCCCCCAAAAACACCGGAAAACAGGGGTTATTAGGGGCATAAGGCGAGCAAAAGAGCCCTCGGGACAGGACAGGCTCGGCTATGTAGTGGCTCACATATCGCGCCGTGTCACTTCGGCACCCTTAAGCTAAGGGTGAAGCCGGCTTCCTGCGGCTTGAGGCGGTACCGCTCCAGCACGCCGGGACCACAGGCAGCCGTTCCCACTCCACGAGGGGCATGGTCCAAGTAGACGTAGCTCCGTCCGTCGGCCTTCAGGTCTGGCCGATGGGCCGCTGCATCCAGAACATCCTGGCTGTAGGGCCGGACGGTCAGCGCAAAGGGAGCACCGGAAATCTCCAGCTGCACCGCCCCGAGCCGAACTGCAACCGATCGAACCCCTGACCGGGCTCCGCACTCCTGCGGCCGCACGTAGTCCACGTCCATCTCAGCCAGTGGCAGCGAAAACCAGCCCATGCGTGCCCCCTGACCGGTGTCCGGGTAGCTCTGATGAGGACCCTTGCCGCACCAGCTCACTGATTCGGTCCCGTCAGCCAACACCAGTTCCAGCCCTATCCTGGCCCACTCCACCTCGAACCCTCGGTTGACCCACTCACCGTCAGGCCGGACCCCGGTCCGGAGCGCAACCGCTTCGCCATCGGTGGTCCAGGTGAAGTCAACGAACACCCCATACTGCTTGCCGGCTGCACTTACCCGCGTGTGGACCTTCAGCGCCTGTCCGCCCTCCGGGTGAACCTCCGCGCTGATGCCCAGCAATCGGGTGCGGAGCAGGTTCAGCCTGGCATCTTTCCACTGGGCCGCGAGCGGCCGGTCGTCGGCGCCATCCCATTCCCGCCCCAGGTCGTTGTCGGTAGGCGGCCACCACAACGATAGCCCCAGCTTCTCCACCGGCAGGCCGCCACGGGAAGTGGGCGTGCCCGTGGCCCTGCTCAGGACCAGTGGGCCGAGCGTCAGTTCGCGGTCGCTCAGGACAACCGGTTCAAAGGGTTGTGGCTCAACTGGATTCGCAGGCTGGCGGACTGACTGCCCCCAGGCAACCTCGTGGCCGGCTGCAGCCCAGGCGCAATCAGCGGCAAGGACGGCGCTGACGGTGAGTACGGCAGCCTGGCCTTCGGGCAGCCCGGCCGCCAGGGCAGGCAGCCCTTCAGGCAGCTGCACAAATGCCTCGCTCTGGGCCGGCACGGGCGCAACCTCCACCGTCCCGGCGTCGAGAGCGCCGCCGTCGGCCATTACCTCGAAGCGGAAGCCGAAAGCCGCCGTGTCCGCAAAGTCCTGGCCGTTGCGCAGAGAGAAGCTGGACCAGTCATCGGCCACCATGATGCGCAGCGGCTCGATGACCTTCTTGAAGTCCAGCAGCCCAGGACGGGGTCTGCGATCGGCATCCACCAGCCCGTCCGTTTTCCCGCTTCTGGCAGTTTGGTGGTTAAAGCAGCAGGGCCCTGACGTCGTTTGTCAGGGCCCTGCTCAATTTA
>NZ_VAHM01000035.1 GCF_005796185.1 Pseudarthrobacter sp. NamB4 | reverse complement strand
TGAGTATTTGAAGGTCTCGAGGCCACTCGATCTTGCCTTTGGGGGCCATTGATATTGCCGGTGGGGGCCAGTGGCCCTCGTTGTGGGGGCCACCGGCTCCCACCGGCGTTTCTCATTGCGTCATCGTGGCGTGTTCACGCATGTTGTGGTTGCCGGTATCGACCCAAATCGTGTTGTGCACGATGCGGTCCATGATCGCATCAGCGTGGACCCCGGAGCCGAGCCGCTGGTGCCAGTCTTTCTTGGCGTACTGGGTGCAGAACACTGTCGAGGCTGTGTCGTATCGGCGCTCGAGCAGCTCCAGCAGCATGCTGCGCATGCCCTCGTCGGGGTGGTCGAGAAGCCATTCGTCGATCACCAGAAGGGTGAAGGCCGCGTACTTCTTCAAGAACTTCGTTGCGCCCAGAGGCTTGTCCTTCGCCAGCGCCCAGGCCTCTTCCAGGTCTGGCATGCGGACGTAGTGGGCCCGGATGCGATGCTGGCAGGCCTGTTTGGCCAGAGCGCACCCCAGGTAGGACTTCCCGGATCCGGTGAATCCCTGAAAGACGACGTTCTGCTGCCGTTCGATGAACGAGCACGTGCCGAGTTGGGCGATCAGGTTCCGGTCCAGACCGCGTTCGTCGATGAGGTCGAGCCGTCGGAGGTCCGCGCCGGGGTAGCGTAGTCCTGCCCGCCGGATCAGTCCCTCGACCTTGGCGTGGTTGAACCCGGAGTGGGCCTCGTCAACGATCAAGCGGAGGCGCTCCTCGAAGGCCATGCCAAGCACGAGTGTCTCGTCCTGGGCCTCAAGCGCGTCCAGCATCGGGGCGGCGCCCATCTCACGGAGCTTGCGTTTGGTTTCGGTATCGATCCTGCTCACTTCGCGCCCCCTGCGTAGTATTCGGCGCCGCGCACGTACCCGCCGTATTCGACTGGTTCATCCCGTGGTGGCCTGAGCCCGGCGGCTTTGTCCTGCTCCGTGGCAAGGATCGGCTGCAGGTGCGCATACCGCGGGGACCGCACCCGGCCTGCCAACGCAAGCCGGCAGGCCGCCTCGACCCGTTCGGCGGAGTAGCGCCGGGAGAGCCGCAACACGGCAAGTGCCGCATCCAGGCCCTGTTCGGCGACCGGGACGGACTCGAAGATCCGGTTGACTACCGTCACAGCTGCCGGGCCGATCCGTCCAGCCCATTCCCGTGCCCGGGCCGGGTCCCATTGCCGGTACTTCTCGCCAGCGGGCAGGTCAGCATCGTTGGTGCGGTACTCGTTGGCGGCGCCCTCGGGCAGCAGCAGGTGGCTGGTCAGCCGTTCGCTGCCCCGGTAGGCCTGAATCACCCGATCGGTGATCCTCAGGTCCACCGTGGTGCCGATGTGAGCAAAGGGCACCGAGTAGTAATTCCTCTCCCAGACGACGTGCCCATTCCGACCCACCCGTCGCCCGTAAACCCACCTGCTGATCTCGTAAGCCGCCGCCGGCAACGCCGTCAGCAGCGGCTGCTCCTCTGCTGCAAACACGCTGGCCCTGGACCCTGGCCGCTTCTGGAACGGCTCCGCGTTATACGCAGCTACCCGCTCGACGATGGCGGCCCTGAGCTCCGGCAACGAGGTGAATTGTTGCTGACGCAGCCCCGCGATGACCCAGGTAGCCACATGGGCGACCGTGTTTTCCACGCTGGCCTTATCCTTTGGTGCCCTGATACGCCCGGGCAGCACCGCCGCCGAATAGTGCGCCGCCATCTCGCAATAAGCGTCATTGAGTACGACCTCGCCCTCGCGGGGATGCTTGATGACGCCGGTCTTCAGATTGTCCGGCACGATCCGTGGCACCGAACCGGTGAAGGCCTCAAACATCGCCACGTGGGCCCGCAACCAGGTGTCCTGCTTCATGTCCAAGGCTGGTTCAACGAACGCATACCGACTGAAAGGCAGACACGCCACAAACAAATAAACGGTCCTGGGCTTACCCCTGACCGGATCGGCCAACTGCATCGTCGGCCCCGACCAGTCGACCTCCACCGTCTGCGCCGCCTTGTGCCCGACCCGGGATGCCACACCCGTGACCAACACATGCCGCTGATAGGTCCTGCAGAACCGGTCATAACCCATCACCGGCTCACCGGCAGCGGCGCATGAATCGGCGTACTCGCCATGCAACAGCTTCAGCGTCACCCCAACCCGGGCCATCTCCCGGTGCACCTGGTCCCAGTCCGGCTGCGCGAACACGCTCTGATGCTCACCACGCCCGGGAAACAGCCGGGCATACACCTCGCCCTCTGAGCTGTCGGCGATATCGTCCCACACCACCCCAGCCGCGTCGGCAGCCTCCAGCACCGCCGTGATGCTCTTCCGGGACATGCCCTGCGATGCCGCGATCGCCCGCCCGGACAAGCCCTCGGCGCGCAACTGCAACACCAGCTTCGCTCTGATCTTCCGTACCATTACTGATTACTCCTTCCGCCGTGCGCCCTATACACACGACGGAAGGAGCCTAAATCGAGGTGGCCCCCAAGAACGCCACTGCCGGCACCCAGGACCGCGACTCAGCGCGCGGCCTACTGGCCCCCAAACACGCGACGGATGGACCCCAAAAGAGCGAATATTCA
>NZ_VAHM01000034.1 GCF_005796185.1 Pseudarthrobacter sp. NamB4 | reverse complement strand
CACCACGATGGAGTGGGTGTCGTTCTTGAAGAAGCGGCGGGCTGCGGCGCGGGTGTCGGAGAAGCCGAAGCCGTCGGCGCCGAGGGTGGCGAATTCGTTGGGGACGAATTGGCGGATCTGGTCCGGGACGGCCTTCATGTAGTCGGAGACGGCGACGACGGGGCCGGTGGCGCCTTCGAGCTGCCGGGTGACGAAGGGGACGCGGGCGGGTTCGCCGGGGTTGAGGAAGGCTTCCTCTTCGGCGGCGAGGCCGTCGCGGCGCAGTTCGTTCCAGGAGGTCACGGACCAGACGTCGGCGGAGACTGACCAGTCCTCGGCGAGGATGCGCTGGGCTTCCAGGGCCCAGGGCACGGACACGCCGGAGGCGAGCAGCTGGGTGCGGGGACCGTCGATCTTGGCCGGGTTGAGCAGGTAGATGCCCTTGATGACGCCTTCGACGTCGAGGTTCTCCGGTTCGGCGGGCTGGACGATCGGCTCGTTGTACACGGTGAGGTAGTACATGAGGTTCTTGTCCGTGCTGTCCGGCCCGTACATGCGTTCCAGGCCGTCGCGGATGATGTGGCCCATTTCGTACCCATAGGCGGGGTCGTAGGTGACCACTGCGGGGTTGGTGGAGGCGAGCAGGGGGGAGTGGCCGTCGGCGTGCTGGAGGCCTTCGCCGGTGAGGGTGGTCCGTCCGGCGGTGGCGCCGATGATGAAGCCGCGGGCCATTTGGTCCGCTGCTGCCCAGAAGGCGTCGCCGGTGCGCTGGAAGCCGAACATGGAGTAGAACACGTAGACCGGGACCAGGGGCACGCCGTGGGTGGCGTACGCGGTGCCGGCGGCGGTGAACGCTGCCACGGCGCCCGCTTCGTTGATGCCGGGGTGGATCAGCTGCCCGGCAGGGGATTCCTTGTAGGCCAGGACCAGGTCCCGGTCCACCGACAGGTAATTCTGGCCCTTCGGGTTGTAGATCTTTGCGGTGGGGAAGAACGCATCCATGCCGAACGTGCGGGCCTCATCCGGAATGATCGGCGCAATGTGCTTGCCGAAGTTCTTGTCCCGCATCAGGTCCTTGAGCAGGCGTACGAAAGCCATGGTGGTGGCGGCCTGCTGCTTGCCGGAGCCACGCTTGGCCACCTCGTAGGACTTCGCGTCCGGCAAGGTGATCTCAGCGTGCTGGGACCTGCGCTCCGGGACGGACCCGCCCAGGGCCGCGCGGCGCTCCATCATGTACTTGATTTCCGGAGCGTCCGTGCCGGGGTGGTAGTACGGAGGCTGGTACAGGTCCGTTTCGAGCTGTTCGTCCGTAATGGGAATCCGCAGGTGGTCGCGGAACTTCTTCAGGTCGTCGAGGGTGAGTTTTTTCATCTGGTGGGTTGCGTTGCGGCCCTCGAAGTGGGGTCCGAGTCCGTAGCCCTTGACGGTTTTGGCCAGGATGACGGTGGGTTTGCCCTTGAATTCGGTGGCTGCCTTGTATGCGGCGTAGACCTTGCGGTAGTCGTGGCCGCCGCGCTTGAGGTTCCAGATCTGGTCATCGCTGAGGTCCGCGACCATGTCCTTGGTCTGCGGGGTCTTGCCAAAGAAGTGTTCACGGACGAACCCGCCGGATTCGGCCTTGTAGGTCTGGTAGTCACCGTCGGGGGTCTCGTTCATGATCTTCACCAGCGACCCGTCGGTGTCGCGGGCGAGCAGGTCATCCCATTCCCGGCCCCAGACGACCTTGATCACGTTCCAGCCCGCGCCGCGGAAGAACGCCTCGAGTTCCTGCATGATCTTGCCGTTGCCGCGCACCGGCCCGTCCAGGCGCTGGAGGTTGCAGTTGATCACGAAGTTCAGGTTGTCCAGGTTCTCGTTCGCCGCGAGCTGGAGCAGGCCGCGGGACTCGGGCTCGTCCATTTCCCCGTCGCCCAGGAACGCCCAGACCTGCTGGTCCGAGGTGTCCTTCAGGCCGCGGTTGTGCAGGTACCGGTTGGACTGGGCCTGGTAGATCGCGTTCATCGGACCGATGCCCATGGACACCGTGGGGAATTCCCAGAAGTGCGGCATCAGCCGCGGGTGCGGGTAGGAGGACAGGGCATGGCCCTCGCGGGACTTTTCCTGCCGGAACCCGTCCAGGTCCTCCTCCGAGAGCCGGCCTTCCATGAACGCCCGGGCGTACATGCCGGGGGAGGCGTGGCCCTGGAAGAACACCTGGTCCCCGCCGCCGGGGTGGTCCTTGCCGCGGAAGAAGTGGTTGAAGCCCACCTCGTACAGGGTCGCAGCCCCGGCATAGGTGGAAATGTGCCCGCCCACCGCGATGTCCGGGCGCTGGGAGCGGTGGACCATCACCGCCGCGTTCCAGCGCATGTACGCCCGGTACCGGCGCTCGTACTCCTCGTTGCCCGGGAACTCCGCTTCCTGGTCCGCCGGGATCGTGTTCACGTAATCGGTGGTGGTCACCATCGGCACCCCGACACTCTGCGCGCCCGCGCGCTGCAGCAGGCTCCGCATGATGAATTGGGCACGCTCGGTGCCCTGTTCCCTGATCAACGAATCCAGGGACTCAACCCATTCGGCAGTCTCTTCCGGATCACGATCAGGCAGCTGGTCAGTCAACCCGCTGAGGATATGGGAGGTATCTTCTCCTGCAGCCACG
>NZ_VAHM01000033.1 GCF_005796185.1 Pseudarthrobacter sp. NamB4 | reverse complement strand
CAAGGATGTCCGCGCCTCGCCTCTTCCCGGACCTTTTCCAATGAGGCAACGTATCCTGCTACGCGGACCTTTCTCATGAGTCAACGCGCCCCTTGCCCGCACGCCTATTTCCCGAGCAGGATGGAGGCGTCGACCGTACCCGGAAAGGCGGGGTCATGCGCTTGGTTCAGGTGGCTCAGCACGCCAGTGATCTCCAGCGAGCAGCGGAGTTCTACAGCAGGCTGCTCTCGGCGAAACCTACCGCCGTGTTTGATCCGCCCGGGCTGCTCTTCTTCGACCTCGACGGCGTACGGCTGTTGCTGGAGCCGGGCGCGCCAAGCTCACTTCTCTACCTAGACGTTCCCGATGCGAGGCGGGCCGTGCAGCAACTCAAAGGCTGGGGAGTGGAGGTCGTGGCCGAGCCGCGTATGATCTTCAGACACGGCGACGGCCGGCTCGGACCCGCGGGGACGGAGGAGTGGATGGCCTTCATCAAGGACAGCGAGGCGAACACGGTGGGATTGGTTAGTCAGGTTTCCTCCGCGTAGCCGTCCTAAAAGACACAAAACCGCTGTAGCCTAGGCACGCGGACGGCCCCCTCCCTCGGAAAAGGGGCTTTCTCTATTCGTTGGAATTATCGGTTTGTATCAGTAGGATCATCATGTCCTAGCTCTAAGGGTGTTTTCGCCGGCGGTTCTTTGGTTGTCACCCTGGAGGTTTTGGATGTCGCGTGTGTTGGTGATTGGAGTATTGGGGGTCCCTCGGCATGACAGTACGCACCGTAAATCCGACAACGCACCCGACCGTCTTGGCCGAGGGCGGACCAGTCCTTCGTGCCAGCTTCGATACACATGCAGCGGATAATTCCTACCGAGTGGGCGCTACTGCCCCTTGCTCACCGGGCGACGCGGTTGCCTTGAACGACGAGGACGAAGCACAGCGGAATCAAGGCAAAGTACTCCCCGGAGATGACGGCATCGTCGTTCGAGAAGACCCGCCGCAATAACTACACGATGTAACCACGCCGAGCCCCGGCACAGAGCGCCATCCCCTGCATCAAACCCGAAGTGCGGGCTGATGTATTGGAAGGGCATAAGCTGCCCCGCGGATCCGGGCTACCGCAGGCGGCCGCGATGGCGATGCTGCCCTCCGGAGCCTCGACATAGCCGCCGTTTGCCTTGGTCAACGCCCTGCGGACCACCTCTGCCCCCCGCCTTCAAGTTCGTCCAGCCAGTCCAAAGCGTCGTCGTTCACAAACGGCAAGTAGCCCCATGCGCCTGTCGATCAGCCCTCTTAGTTGCCGGTATTGCTGGCACCAATATTGCAGACCGTGGCCAGGGCATTCACGCTTCGCTTATGGGTGTCGCTGGCCTGCCTGCAGGAGCATACTGATCGCATGGCTGACTCCGATGATTTTCTTGCCTGGGTGAAGTCCACGCTGTACGAGGCGGAACTGGCCATCCACAACGGTGATGCGGGTCCACGGCGGGCAATTTGGTCCCGCAGCGAGCCGGTCAGTGTTCTGGGCGCGTGGCGCAACGCTTTCGGCCAGCAGGAACTGGACGACCTGTTCACAGGCTTGGCCAACCAGTCCTCCAACTGCACGTCGTACAAGTTCGAGCTGCTCGCCTACGACGTCGTGGGCGACATGGCCTACACAGCCGGCCTCGAACAGACCTCTGCCTCCGTGAACGGTGAGACCCGCAGCTACGTCCTGAGGGCAACCCAGATCTACCGACGTGAGGATGGCCAGTGGAAGGTGGCTCACCGGCACGGCGATACGGTAAGTGGATGACGGGAAGTCCTGCCGGCCGGACGCCCGGACCCCTTCTGCTCGACTAATCGGAACCACTTCTCTGAAGTAGGACTTCGGGTCGTCGGTGCCCAGGAGATTGTGGTGGAAGACGATGGCGTCCACCCGCCGGAGCAGGCCCCGCTGCTCGAGCAGGTCTTAGACAACGTTCCAGGCGAGATCCATCATTTCGCGGATCGCCGCCTCAACAGTTGGAGCCGTCATAGCTCCATGGTCTCCCCGGGCAATGACACTCTTGCGGGGCCCAATGGCGCGTCCTGGAAGTGACGACCTTGGGCCGGTCCCCCAACCACACTGGACCGGCCCACGGCGGTGGCCCACGCGGCTCGGGGCCACCCTCATCTGCTGCCACATCCTCGGGGCAGCAGACGGTCTACCGCTTAGGCTGGGCGTGCAGAAATGCGAGCATGATGCTGCGAGGCCAGGGAGTGCAAGGTGCGAGCGTCGGATTTCAAGGTCGGTGACTCTCTTCGCGTGCCGTGCCGGCCGACTGCTCAACCACGAGTATGACGTAAAGCCGCATCTCTGCTTGCCACGGCATCCTCACTTTGGTTTCACCAAAGACCTGCATGAACTCCGGCGCTAGACTGGCGTGGTAAGGACGGATTGGGGGATCCATGGCGGCAGTGCCGCTGCTCCGCTGGTCGGTCGCCGCCAGTGACCCAAGGATGACCGTGACCTTCTTCCAAGACCTGCCAGTACCCGAAGAACCACGCCCTGGTAGGACCGTAAGGTACGTTCCGCCGGCGTGGGCTGGTGCACCGGCCCATGAGCTCCCGGCAGTTGTTCACGTCGGGCAGTTCCTGCACCGCAGCCGGAACTTTGTACTCGCCGTCGAGCTCGCGAAGGTCTATTCGACCGGCTGCTCCTTCAATCTGACATGGACGCTGAGACGGGCTCAGGAAGACGACGAAGCATGGGCCGAGCTGAACGGGGCATTCTTTGGGCACCCGCACAGCATGCAGCCGATAGACCGACGTCCCTTCGCAGCCCTTCTCCTCGGTGTCCAACTGGCCGACGGTACCAAGGCCCGGGCGGACTCCACGCTCCACGCCCGCTACCCGCCCAGCACGGGCAAGCAGCCCGACCCGCCCGCCCTCGTCTTGCAAAACCACGGCGGAAACGGCGGTGACGACGAGATGGCCGGTAAGGGCAGCCTGTGGCTATGGCCGCTGCCACCACCGGGAGACATCCGCCTCGTAGCCCAGTGGGCCGGACTCGGAATGCCCGAAACCTCCATCACGATCGACGGCGGCCAGCTCCGGGAGGCCGCGGCCGGTGCCCAGAAGTACTGGCCTTAGGAGGGCGGGCAGGGATGATGGCTCTCGACAGCATGATCCTGACCGTGGTCTTCTCGGCGGTCTTCGTCTACGTCCTCTACGGCGTCATCCGCGCCGCAGTCCGTGACGGTATCCTCCAAGCCGATGAGCGGCGGCAGAAGACTAGTGTCGAGGTCAACAGCAGCGGAGACGGTACATAGGGCCCGGGGCTGGCTCCTGGCCATCGTCGGGACGGCCTTCGTTGTCTTTGGGCTCCCGTACGTTATGGCGGCGTTGAGCCTGGCCCTCAATGGCACCGAGACCCTGATTCTCGTCGTCATGCTCTGGGCTGGCGGCTGGGCCGTCGGCCGCCGGAGGGGCCCGAAAAGTACCGACCAGTGTAGCGCAAAGTTCGGTTGGCCTTGCGGTGATCCTGGTACTGGGAGCCACTGCTTTCTTCGCGGTCCGGTCCGCCGAGAATCGCGTCACTGCCGAATTGCTCTCCGCGCCGGGCGCTTCGCCATCCCGACGGACTGGAAGCTGGCCCCGGAGACTGTCCGCCCCGAGCGGTTCATGTGCATCAGCACGAAGCCGTGCCCCAGCCTCTACGTTAGCTGGGAGACCGGCAAAGAGCTCAGCGACAACGACGTCACAGAAGTAATTCGGTGTGAGATCGCTGGCTAGT
>NZ_VAHM01000032.1 GCF_005796185.1 Pseudarthrobacter sp. NamB4 | reverse complement strand
GGGGCCAGCTAAGGAGCGAAGCACACCAGCCTCACGGTGCGCTGAACGCGCACGGAAAGCAGCATGCCAGACCGGTCGCACGGAGCAGCAAAGGAAAATCCAATGGTTCTCGTGGCTGGCATTGACAGCTCCACGCAGTCCTGCAAGGTCGTGGTCCGTGACGCAGGCACCGGTGAACTGCTCCGCCAAGGCAGAGCAAGCCACCCGGACGGAACGGAGGTCCACCCCGACCATTGGTGGACAGCCCTCCAGGAAGCCGTTGCCCAGGCAGGCGGGCTAAACGACGTTATGGCTGTGTCAGTCGCTGGTCAGCAGCACGGCATGGTCTGCCTCGACAGTACCGGTGAGATAGTCCGCCCCGCGCTCTTGTGGAATGACACCCGCTCGGCGCAGGCGGCTCGGCAATTGATCCAAGCTGCTGGCGATGGCGATCTGACAAAAGGGGCCGAGTACTGGGCACAAGCCACGGGTACTGTTCCTGTAGCCTCCCTCACCGCCACTAAGCTGCGGTGGCTGGCGGAAAACGAGCCCGGCAATGCCGCCAAGACTGCAGCGGTCTGTTTGCCGCACGACTGGCTCTCGTGGCGTCTGGCCGGATATGGACCAGGATCTGGTGTGCAGGGCCTCCCTGCACTTCGCACCGACCGATCCGACGCCTCGGGGACGGGCTACTGGTCTCCAGCCAAGGGCCGCTACCTGCCCGAGGTTTTGGAACATACCCTGGGCCATGTTCCAGTGCTGCCCGAAGTGCTGGGCCCGTTGGAAGCCGAGCTCAAAACACCTGCAGGAGCACTTATCGGCCCCGGTGCCGGGGACAATGCAGCCGCAGCTCTGGGTGTCAGAGCCGCTGTGGGGGACGTAGTAATTTCGGTTGGAACCTCAGGAACCGTCTTTGCCGTCGCTGATACTCCCGCGCAGGACGCCTCTGGAATCGTAGCCGGTTTCGCTGACGCAACCGGGAATTTTCTCCCCTTGGTCTGTACCCTGAACGCAACCCGCGTTTTCGATGCCACGGCTGCTCTGCTGGGCGTGGACCTACTCGACTTCGATGACCTTGCCCTCTCCTCAGAGCCCGGCGCCGGCGGCCTGTCCCTGGTGCCCTACTTCGACGGCGAGCGGACCCCCAACCTGCCGGGCGCCACGGGCTCCCTGCACGGCATCACCCGGGCGAACTACAAGCCCGCGAATCTCGCCCGGGCCGCAGTCGAAGGTGTTGCGTGCTCACTTGCAGACGGACTCAAGGCACTTACTGACCTTGGTGGTGTTGTTACTAACCGAATAATCCTGGTCGGAGGCGGAGCCCGTTCCCAGGCCATGCAGCACATAACTGCGTCCGTTTTCGCCATGGACGTGACGGTGCCCGCTCCGCAGGAACACGTTGCCAATGGAGCCGCCCGCCAAGCCGCAGGTCTAGTCCTAGGAGAACTACCCACGTGGGCGACAGGTCCAGAAGCGCACGTTTCCGCAGATGCAACCGGCGAAGTTCTCAGGCGCTACCACCAGGCAGCAAAAGCTAGGGGATGAGCTGGCGCCGAAGCACCCAATACCTGGTTGTGTTCCTACGTCGGTTACATTGCTCCTACACTGCGTCCGCCTACATCGGCTCCATTTGCGTGAAGGAAGCCTAAGCGGTTCTTTTGACATGGTGCTCGGCGCAGTGCCTGTCGTGCTTTCCATCAATCGGTGCACTCAGGTCGAGCATTGGTGCGTCGGCAGCCACCTCCCTGGTCTGAAAAATACTTGCCGTTGCCGCCTCTTTTGTGGGGAAACAGACCGAAACAGCCACAACCTGCCCAGCAGAGTTAAGCAGCCTTACTCGGTAGCCTCCTTCAGGAGCATCAACGAGTTCAAAGTAAGCAGCCATGACCCTAAGTCCTTCCTTGGCTCATACCCTGCACTAATACTTTTTTGCGGTCGTCAGGACGCGGGCGGGCGGTGCCGAAAACGTGAAGTCCAAAGTGGCCCGCGCTGTGAGACGACACAAATGGGGACGAACAAGAGGGATCCAGCTCGTTCCGACGGGGGAGAAATTTGGTCAGGGAAACAGGGAGCGGAGCAAGTGCTCGGATCACCAGCAGGGCGTCTGGTTCCTGGCCAAAGGGGTTTGCTCAGCCATGGCTGAGATCTTTTGCCTGATACGGACAGCCGCTGCTTGACTTCTTTCAGGATACGTTCTGTTCCCGCGCCCCGTCACTGGAAAAAGGACGAAATTGGACAGGTGCGGGGTTCGGCCCTCGAGAGTCAGTTCAACGCTTGCAGCCGCGGGCTTGCTCGTTGATCTGCTTAGGCGCGAAGCCCTCCTGTACGGCTCGGTCCGGCGGTCCCCATGACCTCTGCGGGGGCAGACAGGAGGGGAGCAAAAGCCAATTCTGCCGCGCCAACAATCAGAATGTCCGCGTTAAGGGCCGGACGTGTAACCGCAACGTCAGCAAACGCTTCAGGAAGTGCCTCCCCTTCAATAACTGTGTTGAGGCGATGGGAGTCGAATTCGTACAGAGCGCCCAGGAAGCCACCCAAAACAACGAGTCGGGGATTAAAAGAGTTAATGGCTGACCCCAATGCCACGCCAAGAAAGTCCAGTTGCCGGTTCGCTTCGGCACGCACTGCAGGGGAGTCAGAAGCGAGCAGTGCCCTTTCCAGTTCTTGTTCGTCCGCAGATGGCGGTAAAGCGAGAACGTTCAGAAGGTTTTCCCTTCGAACCTCTGATTCCAAAGTTCCGCGGGCTCCGGCTGAATCGCGGAGACCGTCCCCGCGAACGCGGGTATGACCAAGCTCCCCGGCGTATCCGCTTGCTCCACGAAGCGCGACACCTCCTGCGATGACCCCACCGCCCACACCGCTGGCTCCTCCATTGAGATAAATCAGGTCGTCGATGCCCTTGCCGGCGCCAAAGGTACGCTCAGCCAGGGCGCCGAGACCGGCATCATTTGCAGCCCAGGTGTCGAGACCAGTGGCAGCTGCCAGCATCTCGGCAAGGGGCTCATCACGCCACCCCAGATGGGGCGCGTAACGGACCAGGCCGTCTTGTAGTCTCACAAGACCCGGGACGGCTACTCCAATTCCGACGATCCGGGTTGAAGCCTGTAAGCCTCCCCTTACCCCTTCCACTATTGCCGCGGTAATATTGACCGCCTGGCGCACAGTTGGTGCATCGTCAGTCGCGAAGCGAATTTTGTTTTGAACTACTCCGCCAAGGCTCACTACGCCCACCGTGATCGCGTCAATCTCTGGGTTGACAGCAATTGCCACCGGTTGGCTGGCAGGTTTCACTATGGAGCTGGGCCTGCCAACCTGAGTAGTGTTCTCCGCCCCCACCTCGCCGACCAGCCCTAAATCCTGTAGTTCCCCCACCAGCCCAGCAATGGTGGATCGATTCAGCCCCGTAAGACGCGTCAACTCGGTGCGGGGAAGACTACGTGCCTGATGCACCAAAGTGAGGATGGCTGACAAGTTATGACGCCGAATCGTGTCAAGATTGTTCCCCATCCGGGCTCGACTCATTTGAGGGTGGCGCCGCGAAGAAGTCAAGGAAGCTCCGTTGGTTACAGGAATTTGTTGTTTCTATAGCGTGAATCTCCCGCCGCGGAATGTCCACTGCGACTCACCCAACGAAAGAAACCTTGGCTAGCTTCCCGGCCGCCTTCCGCATGCTTCTCCAGTAGTCGGCAGCGGGGAAAATCAGCGCTAGCCATGAACTTTCAACGGCCGACTCTAACAGGGCAACAACCTGTAGATTTCGACACCCTCAGCGGGACACTGACTTGTTGCAGTTTAGCTGGCTGTACTAACCCTCATGGAAGCCCTCGCTGCCTCCAGCTCAAGTGCTCTGCGTTGAGCGCAGCGGCGCGGCTCGGGTCCGCCGATAGTGGGGATTCCGTAAACCCAAAGCAGCAATTGAAGAGACCGGGCAGGTGCAATAGCGCGGAGACAAGGCAGTTGAAGCTCGCTGTTGCCTCGACGAGGCAACGATCAAGCCTCATCACGATTTCGCCAACTACCTTGGGAGCGGCTTTAGCGGCACTTGGGCGATAGATGCCGGATGCCGCCCTCCGCTAACTGGCGGGTTTCGCCATCTAGC
>NZ_VAHM01000031.1 GCF_005796185.1 Pseudarthrobacter sp. NamB4 | reverse complement strand
TGTCCGGCGGTGACCTACTCTCCCACACCCTCCCGGGTGCAGTACCATCGGCGCTGTGGGTCTTAGCTTCCGGGTTCGGAATGGGACCGGGCGTTTCCCCCACGCTATGACCGCCGTAACCTTTTTACCCGTCACCGCCCCCCGTGCGGGGTGGTGTGGGAAACTATCAGTGGTTACAACAATGTGTGGTGTTGTTATTTTGTTGTGGTTTTGTTCCCTGGACAACTGACCGTACCGGTGTGGTGTGGTTTGTTGTTTGGGAACCACATAGTGGACGCAAGCAAGTTTTGTGTTCTTGTGTGGTGTAAGTTATCGGCCTATTAGTACCGGTCAGCTTCACGAGTCGTTAGTCCTCGCTTCCACATCCGGCCTATCAACCCAGTGGTCTGGCTGGGGGCCTCTCACACACAAAGGTGTATGGAAATCTCATCTTGAAGCGAGCTTCCCGCTTAGATGCTTTCAGCGGTTATCCCATCCGAACGTAGCTAATCAGCGGTGCACTTGGCAGTACAACTGACACACCAGAGGTTCGTCCGTCCCGGTCCTCTCGTACTAAGGACAGCCCTTCTCAAATTTCCTGCGCGCGCAGCGGATAGGGACCGAACTGTCTCACGACGTTCTAAACCCAGCTCGCGTACCGCTTTAATGGGCGAACAGCCCAACCCTTGGGACCTACTCCAGCCCCAGGATGCGACGAGCCGACATCGAGGTGCCAAACCATGCCGTCGATATGGACTCTTGGGCAAGATCAGCCTGTTATCCCCGAGGTACCTTTTATCCGTTGAGCGACGGCCATTCCACAATGTACCGCCGGATCACTAGTCCCGACTTTCGTCCCTGCTCGAGATGTCTCTCTCACAGTCAAGCTCCCTTGTGCACTTACACTCGACACCTGATTGCCAACCAGGCTGAGGGAACCTTTGGGCGCCTCCGTTACTTTTTAGGAGGCAACCGCCCCAGTTAAACTACCCATCAGGCACTGTCCCTGACCCGGATTACGGGCCGAAGTTAGATGTCCAAAGTGACCAGAGTGGTATTTCAACGATGACTCCACCCGAACTGGCGTCCGGGCTTCAACGTCTCCCACCTATCCTACACAAGCCACTCCGAACACCAATACCAAACTATAGTAAAGGTCTCGGGGTCTTTCCGTCCTGCTGCGCGTAACGAGCATCTTTACTCGTACTGCAATTTCGCCGAGTTTATGGTTGAGACAGCGGGGAAGTCGTTACTCCATTCGTGCAGGTCGGAACTTACCCGACAAGGAATTTCGCTACCTTAGGATGGTTATAGTTACCACCGCCGTTTACTGGGGCTTAAATTCTCAGCTTCGCCTTGCGGCTAACCGGTCCTCTTAACCTTCCAGCACCGGGCAGGAGTCAGTCCGTATACATCGTCTTGCGACTTCGCACGGACCTGTGTTTTTAGTAAACAGTCGCTTCCCCCTGGTCTCTGCGGCCCCGATCCCCTCCGGACAGCAAGTGTCCATCAAGGTTGGGGCCCCCCTTCTCCCGAAGTTACGGGGGCATTTTGCCGAGTTCCTTAACCATAATTCTCTCGATCGCCTTAGTATTCTCTACCTGATCACCTGTGTCGGTTTGGGGTACGGGCGGCTAAAACCTCGCGTCGATGCTTTTCTCGGCAGCATAGGATCACCAAATCCCCCCAAACGGGGGTCCCATCAGATCTCAGGCATCATGAACAGCGGATTTGCCTACCGTTCGCCCTACATCCTTAGACCGGGACAACCATCGCCCGGCTCGGCTACCTTCCTGCGTCACACCTGTTAATACGCTTGCCTCCCGGGATCAGGTCCTGCGCTCCACCAAAACCCTCACACCACAAGGGTGATCGGGCAGGTATCGGGCAGTTAGTATCCCCCGCTCAGCATGGGCGGTTCTTCGCCGGTACGGGAATATCAACCCGTTGTCCATCGACTACGCCTGTCGGCCTCGCCTTAGGTCCCGACTTACCCAGGGCAGATTAGCTTGACCCTGGAACCCTTGATCATTCGGCGGACGGGTTTCTCACCCGTCTTTCGCTACTCATGCCTGCATTCTCACTCGTGTAGGCTCCACCGCTGGTTTACACCGCGACTTCACCGCCCACACGACGCTCCCCTACCCATCCACACTCCTGAACCACAAAGGCTTAGAACATGTGTGAATGCCACAACTTCGGCGGTGTACTTGAGCCCCGCTACATTGTCGGCGCGGAATCACTTGACCAGTGAGCTATTACGCACTCTTTTAAGGATGGCTGCTTCTAAGCCAACCTCCTGGTTGTCTTCGCAACTCCACATCCTTTCCCACTTAGCACACGCTTAGGGGCCTTAGTTGGTGGTCTGGGCTGTTTCCCTCTCGACTATGAAGCTTATCCCCCACAGTCTCACTGCTGCGCTCTCACTTACCGGCATTCGGAGTTTGGCTGACGTCAGTAACCTTGTAGGGCCCATTAGCCATCCAGTAGCTCTACCTCCAGCAAGAAACACGCAACGCTGCACCTAAATGCATTTCGGGGAGAACCAGCTATCACGAAGTTTGATTGGCCTTTCACCCCTACCCACAGCTCATCCCCTCCATTTTCAACTGAAGTGGGTTCGGTCCTCCACGACGTCTTACCGTCGCTTCAACCTGGCCATGGGTAGATCACTTCGCTTCGGGTCTAGATCACGCCACTGCAACGCCCTGTTCAGACTCGCTTTCGCTACGGCTGCCCCACACGGGTTAACCTCGCGACGTAACACTAACTCGCAGGCTCATTCTTCAAAAGGCACGCCGTCACCAGAATCAGACTGGCTCCGACGGATTGTAAGCACACGGTTTCAGGTACTGTTTCACTCCCCTCCCGGGGTACTTTTCACCTTTCCCTCACGGTACTGGTCCGCTATCGGTCATTAGGGAGTATTTAGGCTTATCAGGTGGTCCTGACAGATTCGCACGGGATTTCTCGGGCCCCGTACTACTTGGGATACTCTCACAGGCGGTGACAACACATTACGGTTACGGGACTAACACCCTCTCTGGCCGGCCTTTCAAAACCGTTCACCTATGCGCGCACATCACACCCCACCAGCCCGGCAGAACTGGTATGGAAAGTCCCACAACCCCGACCATGCAACGCCCGCCGGCTATCACACATGGAACGGTTTAGCCTGATCCGCGTTCGCTCGCCACTACTAACGGAATCACTATTGTTTTCTCTTCCTGCGGGTACTGAGATGTTTCACTTCCCCGCGTTCCCTCCACGCACCCTATGTGTTCAGATGCGGGTCACACAATCACCTTGCAGCGTTGTGCGGGGTTTCCCCATTCGGACACCCTGGGATCACAGTCCGGTTATCGACTCCCCCAGGCTTATCGCAGATTCCTACGTCCTTCTTCGGCTCCTAATGCCAAGGCATCCACCGTGTGCTCTTAAAAACTTGACCACAAAAGATCAAAAACAAAATTTACGAGAGAACCACGAAAACCAATCCCCCACCCCCGCAAAGGAATGAGGAACCAGATCCAGGTTCACAATCTTGGAAATTGCTTCTTATAAAAGATGCTCGCGTCCACTATGTAGTTCTCAAACAACAACCCCAAACCACACACCCCGCACACACAACCATGCGCTTCGATGCAGCCAGGAAACCAGAAACAAACAAACCCGCAACCCCGCCCCGAAAGGAAAGACCACGGCCCTGTTGCCTCAGGACCCAACAGTGTGCCAAACACAAAACCACCCACACCATCCCCCACCGTTCCAGGACACTCAAAAGCATCCGTACTGGGTCGAAAAAAGAAACAAGCGGCCGCTATCTGCTGATATTCCACCCATGAGCACCCGCCACGAAACATCCGTCCGTGCTGCGGGCATATACTCCTGACAAACCCACCACACCCACATACATGAGGCAGCAAATCTGTAGGCGCTCCTTAGAAAGGAGGTGATCCAGCCGCACCTTCCGGTACGGCTACCTTGTTACGACTTAGTCCCAATCGCCAGTCCCACCTTCGACAGCTCCCTCCCACAAGGGGTTAGGCCACCGGCTTCGGGTGTTACCAACTTTCGTGACTTGACGGGCGGTGTGTACAAGGCCCGGGAACGTATTCACCGCAGCGTTGCTGATCTGCGATTACTAGCGACTCCGACTTCATGGGGTCGAGTTGCAGACCCCAATCCGAACTGAGACCGGCTTTTTGGGATTAGCTCCACCTCACAGTATCGCAACCCTTTGTACCGGCCATTGTAGCATGCGTGAAGCCCAAGACATAAGGGGCATGATGATTTGACGTCGTCCCCACCTTCCTCCGAGTTGACCCCGGCAGTCTCCTATGAGTCCCCACCATCACGTGCTGGCAACATAGAACGAGGGTTGCGCTCGTTGCGGGACTTAACCCAACATCTCACGACACGAGCTGACGACAACCATGCACCACCTGTAAACCGACCGCAAGCGGGGCACCTGTCTCCAGGCGTTACCGGTTCATGTCAAGCCTTGGTAAGGTTCTTCGCGTTGCATCGAATTAATCCGCATGCTCCGCCGCTTGTGCGGGCCCCCGTCAATTCCTTTGAGTTTTAGCCTTGCGGCCGTACTCCCCAGGCGGGGCACTTAATGCGTTAGCTACGGCGCGGAAAACGTGGAATGTCCCCCACACCTAGTGCCCAACGTTTACGGCATGGACTACCAGGGTATCTAATCCTGTTCGCTCCCCATGCTTTCGCTCCTCAGCGTCAGTTAATGCCCAGAGACCTGCCTTCGCCATCGGTGTTCCTCCTGATATCTGCGCATTTCACCGCTACACCAGGAATTCCAGTCTCCCCTACATCACTCTAGTCTGCCCGTACCCACCGCAGATCCGGAGTTGAGCCCCGGACTTTCACGGCAGACGCGACAAACCGCCTACGAGCTCTTTACGCCCAATAATTCCGGATAACGCTTGCGCCCTACGTATTACCGCGGCTGCTGGCACGTAGTTAGCCGGCGCTTCTTCTGCAGGTACCGTCACTTACGCTTCTTCCCTACTGAAAGAGGTTTACAACCCGAAGGCCGTCATCCCTCACGCGGCGTCGCTGCATCAGGCTTGCGCCCATTGTGCAATATTCCCCACTGCTGCCTCCCGTAGGAGTCTGGGCCGTGTCTCAGTCCCAGTGTGGCCGGTCACCCTCTCAGGCCGGCTACCCGTCGTCGCCTTGGTAAGCCATTACCTCACCAACAAGCTGATAGGCCGCGAGTCCATCCAAAACCACAAAAAGCTTTCCACCAACCACCATGCGATGATCAGTCATATCCGGTATTAGACCCAGTTTCCCAGGCTTATCCCAGAGTCAAGGGCAGGTTACTCACGTGTTACTCACCCGTTCGCCACTAATCCAGGAGCAAGCCCCCTTCATCGTTCGACTTGCATGTGTTAAGCACGCCGCCAGCGTTCATCCTGAGCCAGGATCAAACTCTCCGTTGAAGTAAAACAAAAACAGACACAACCACAGGCAGCGGAAATAACACCACCCGAGGCTGCACAAAATTTGAAACCAGCTAAAAACACCAGACCACCCACAGGGGCGGGCAGCCCGGCACAATCAACCAATTTAATAAAAAACCGGTATCAACAAACTTGGCACACTATTGAGTTCTCAAACAACAGACACA
>NZ_VAHM01000030.1 GCF_005796185.1 Pseudarthrobacter sp. NamB4 | reverse complement strand
GACCAAATCAACCCAGGGCTCAGGCACGCGGACTTCATCTATGCATGTTTGTCCCCGGGAGAAGAGGGCGTGGCCCGGATCCTCCACGCAAGGTCCTAAAGGCTGGCCTCCTACTGCCGGATCGGCTTTCCCGGCCGTGATATTCCGCCGCCACCGGCGCGGTTTGTGGCGAAGCCCATTCTTGAACTTCTCCCCCTCGGCTGGGGTGTTGCCTGTTGCCCGTGGCTCCTATTGTGGAGCCATGGCTGATTCATTTGCCTCCCTTGTTGACGCATTCAAGAACGTTGGCGTCGCCAGGGCCTACGGTCCCCCGGTCCAGCTCGGAGGGGAAGAGGTCATCCCCGTCGCGCTGGTGTCCTTCGGATTCGGCGGCGGTGGCGAGGCCGGGCAGGACGGGGCCTCCGGCGGCGGGGGAGGTGGGATGGGTGCTGCCTGCGGGCATCTACCAGAACATTGGCGGGCAGGTGGCATTGCGGCCGAACACCATGGTGGGGACCATCTGTTTCACGCCCGAGCCAACTTCCCGACGACGTCCTGGAAGAGATCGTCCGCCTGCGCAGGGCGGAAATTCAAAAGTAGCGGTTCACAGCTGCGGAGAGGGCATGAGTGAAAACGAACGAATTGCTGCTGGACGCTTTTGGCCGCATTAGGGAAACAGTGGAGGAAACGCTGGAAGGGCTCGGCGGCGGCGCTCTGGTCAAGCGGCCCGGTGGCACTGGGAATTCCATCGCTTGGCTCATATGGCACCTCGGCCGGGTGGAGGACGTACAGGTGGCTGCCGCCGCCAGGCTGGATCAGGTTTGGACGTCGCAAGGTTTTGTTGAGCGCTTCGGCCTGAAGTTGCCAAAGGAGGACACAGGCTACGGCCATTCAAGTGCGGAAGTGGATGCGGTCCGGGCCGAGCCGGAGCTGTTGCTGGAGTACTACGACGCTGTCCACCGGCAGACCGTCCGGTGGGTTGAAACCCTCGGCGACCAGGACCTCGACAGAATCGTTGACAGGCGCTGGGACCCGCCCGTCACCTTGGGCGTGCGGCTCGTCAGCACCATCGCTGACTGTCTCCAGCACGTGGGCCAGGCCGCATACGCCAAGGGCCTGAACGCCGCGAGCGACTAGAAAAGCCCCTATTTCCGCATGATCAAAACGGTTCCATAATGTCCACATAAGCTTCGGGAACCCGGGCGCCGATAATGGCTGGCGGGGCGTTGCGGGGTTCCAGTTGGCCGCCAAGGGCAGGCGGAACTGGCGGCCACGCGGCGCGGATAGTGACGTTCCGTGCCGCCACCGGGGGAGAGCATCGCCATCAATGCGAAAACACCGAAGAGAAAGAAATCATCATGCTCAAGGACTCACCGCTCATGGCTGTCCTTCCCGCAAAGGACATCGACAGGGCAAAGGATTTCTACCGGGACAAGCTGGGGCTGGAGCCGTCCGAATCAATCGATGAGGAAAACCTCATTTACCGCTGCGGTAACGGAACGAGCTTCCTGCTTTACCAGACGGACAATGCCGGCTCGGCAAAGAACACCCAGATGGGCTGGGAAACGGACAACCTCGAACGCGATATGGAGGATCTGCGGGGACGCGGCGTCACGTTTGAAGACTACGATTTCCCGGGCTTGAAAACGGAGAACGGCGTGGCAACCATCGGCTGGGCAAAGGCCGCCTGGTTCCTGGACAGCGAGGGCAACATCCTCAACATCTCCCAGCGTGCTTAGCCCTAATCGCTTACCAATCCATAATGTGACGGAGAGCATCAGAAACAGAACAAAGAAGGAACCAAGACCTTCGACAAGGCCACGGAGCAGCTGGAAGACCTTGGGTTCAAGGTCGAGGCTAAGGCTGCTCAGCAGGCAGTTGTACCGGCACCGGCTGCCCCTGCTGTTCCTGCTCCCGTTGCGCCGGCACCGGCTCCTGCCCCGGCGGCCCCTGCCGCACCGGCGTCCGTCTACTTCGGCAGCTGCGCGGATGCCAAGGCAGCCGGCGCTGCTCCGCTCTACTCGGGGCAGCCCGGCTCTCGGGCAGGTCTGGACCGGGACCGCGACGGCGCCGGCTGCGAGAGCTGAGCACAGATACAAAGAAGCCGTGGGTACCTTCCATGCCGAAGGTATCCACGGCTTTCCTATACCGCCTGCGGAAGGCCAAGTCGCGCTGCTTAATGGGAAGTGAGCTCCCGCATCAGTCCAAGCTGCGTCATAAACTCCATCTGGTCGAAGTAGAAGTGGTGGGAAGTGATCTCGCCGCCTTCGACCCTGGCGATGTCGCAGCTCCGAATCCTGATCTGCTTGCCCGTGGCCGGGAGGGTCTCGCCGGACGGCAGAGTCAGCGGCCCGGTGTTCGTCCCGCCGACAACTCCTTCGTCGATGGCCACGTCCCCGGCGTCATGCTTTTCCACGAGCTCGTACCGGACATCAGGGATGGCTTCCCAGAAGTGGAAGAGGTAGCCGGCAATTGCGTCGCGGCCGTGGAGTTCGCCTTGGTCGGGGGCATAGGCCACGGCGTTGGCGGCATAGCAGCCAGCGAGCGTTTCCCTGTCTTTTGCGTTCATGGCCGAGGTGAGGCGATCCATGACTTCGCGTGCCTGTCCCATTTGTGGACCTCCAATTTCGGGCGGCCTCACGGAAGCGGAGGCCGCTTCGGTGGGTTGGCTTCGGCTTCTGCTGGAGCCACTTTAATTGCACTTCTGCGGCGGACAGGCTGTCAACGAGCCGGGCTACCCCTTATAGCCAGCGCGGTTACCCCCTTCAAAAGGGCAGCGCTATCAGCGCTATCAGGGCCGGAATGGTGGCTGCCAAGGTCCCCGGAATGCTCTCGCCCTTCCGCGGGTAGTGGCCCAGCATGTCAGCCAGGAACATGGCCGGGGCGGTCAGCACCATGTTCAGGCAGCAGTAGATCACCAGGGTGTAGCCCACCACCACGTAGCCCATGTTGACGGCCACCACCCCGGCGAGGACTCCCAGGCCGATCACCAGGTTGCGGAACCCTGTGGGGATGGCCCACATCATCACGGCCGGAACATTCTGCGGCGGGGTGCTCAGGAACTTCTGCGCCCACGGCCGGTACATCAGGAAGCTTTCCAGCGGGAACACCACGATGTAGATCACGGCTGCAAGTACCGCGAAGATCTGGGATACGGCGTTCATGAAGGAAGAGTACGACGGCGGCGCGCACCTTCCCCATCCCCCGCCACGGGGTTCCGGGGTGCCGGGGAGATCCCCGCTTTGGGGGATTGCGGTGCGGCCCCCTGGGCGGATACTGGACATATGTGGGAGGAGCGCGCTGAGCGTGCCCGACGGGAAATCGCCGCCCTGGCCACCAGCGGAATCAGCCTGGCCTGCCTTTACCCATCCGCGCTCGAGGTGGTGCAGCAGGCGGTGCCGTTCGAGCAGGGGTGCTGGGCCGCCGTCGACCCCGACTCGTTGGTGATGACCTCCATCACCAACTGGAAGCCATGGCCCGTGGGGGAGCAGGAGTACGAGGAGCTCTCCGCGCGCTTCGCTGAAGCCGAATACACCGGCAACGAACCGCACGCCTTTGCTGAGCTGCTCAAGCGCCCACGGCCCATCGCCAGGATGTCGGACGCGCCGCACCGGGACGTGGTCCGCAGCGTGCGGATCAACGACCTGCTGAAGCCCCAAGGCCTGGAGCACGAGCTGCGGGCAGCCTTCCGGGTCGATGACGCCTGTTGGGGAGTGGGCAGCATTTTCCGTGACGGCGGGCGCGACTTCACAGACCGCGAGGTGGAGTTCCTGGCCGCCGTCACAGCTACCCTTGCGGCGGCCACCAGGATCGCTGTCCGCGCAGGGCACCCAGCCCGGCCCGCCGCCGTCGGACCTGTAATTGTCATCGCCGGCCGGCACGGCGAACTGAGGGCTGCCACGCCCGCCGCCGTTTCCTGGCTGGCCGAGGTGGAGGACGGAGCGCCGGGCCGCTTCAGCATGACGCTCCACTCCGTGGTGGCGCAGGCGCACGCTGCGCAGTCCGGAAGCGCGCGGGCCAGGATGCGCGACGCCGGCAACAACTGGGTGGTCCTGCAGGCCAGCCGCCTGATCACGGGTGATGACCCGGAGCAGATGGTGGTCACCGTGGAATCCGCCACCACCCATGACCTGGCCACCCTGCTGCTCGCCGCCTACGGAGTGACGGCACGGGAGCGGGAGGTGTGCCTGGACGTACTTTCCGGAAGTTCGACGGCGGAGATCGCCCGGCACCTGTTCATCTCGCCGCACACCGTGCACGACCACCTGAAGTCGCTGTTCGAGAAGGTGGGCGTGGGCAGTCGGGGAGAGCTGGTGGCCAAGCTGGTGGCGTGAGGCTGCCTGCAACTCCAGTTCAGGCGTCAGCCAGAGCCGGGGGCCACGCCAGCGGGAGTGACCCGGATCCGGGAAATGCGCAGCCGATCCATCGCCGTCACTGTCAGCATGTGCCCGTCCACCTCCACCTGGTCGCCCACGCGCGGCAGGCGGCCCAGCCTGTCGATGATGAACCCGGCCACCGTCTCGTAGTGGCCCTCCGGCAGCGCGATGCCGGACGCCGAGGCGAACTCCTGCAGGATCAGCCCGCCGTCGACGTCGATTGTTCCGTTGGCCATGGTCACGCGGTCCTCGGGCTCGGCGCCGGTGTCGTACTCGTCGTAAATCTCGCCGATGAGTTCCTCCACCAGGTCCTCGAGCGTGACGATGCCGTCAGTGCCGCCGAACTCGTCCACCACCAGCGCGATGTGCTGGCCCAGCCTGCGCATCCGGCTCAGTGAGGGCACTACTTTGTTCGTCCCGGGCAGCGGCAGGATTTCGCGGACGATGTCCCGCACCGGCAGGTCGTCGTAGTCCCCGTCCCTTGGCATGAGGTCGCGGATGTGGATGAAGCCCAGAACGTCGTCCGGACTGGTGCCGATCACGGGGAAGCGTGAGTGCGGGCCGTCCCTGACCATGTTCCGCGCCGCGGCGACGGTGAGCGCCCCGCTGAGGAAGGTGACGTCGGTGCGGGGGCGCATGACCTCCTGCAGGGAGCGGTTGCCGGCGCCGAACACGTCCGTCAGGATGCTGCGGCTGTGTTCCTCCAGCGTCTCGCTCTGCGCCACCATGTCCCACAGTTCCTCCGAGCTGATGCTCTCCTGCTTGGCGTTGGGGTCGCCGCCGAAGAGACGGACCACCGCGTCCGTGGATACTGACAGGAGCCAGACGGCGGGGCGCATGATCTCGGAGAGCACGCCCAGGGGAGGGGCCAGGACTCTGGTGAAGCCGACGGCGCTCTGCATCGCCAGCCGCTTGGGTACCAGTTCGCCGAGCACCAGGGAAAGGTAGGCCACCAGCAGCGTCATGCCGATGAAGGAAACGGGTTCGGCTGCCGCGCCGAGACCCAGGCCGGCCAGGAGGGGTTCGACGTCGGGCGCAATCGTGGAGGCGCCATAGGCGGCGGAGAAGAAACCGGAGAGCGTAACGCCGATCTGGACGGTGGAGAGGAAACGGTTGGGGTTTCCGGCCAGCGCAGCAATCCGGGCACCGCGCCTGCCGGACTTCTCCATCCGGCGCACCTGGCTCTCGCGGAGGGACACCAGCGCCATTTCAGTGCCGGCAAACACCCCTCCCAGCAGCACAAAGAAGAGGACCAGCAGGAAGTTGACCAGGGTGTCGGCGTCCATGATCAGACACTACCTAACGGTTCCGGCATCGTGGGCTGCATCAGCGGTGTTCCTGGACCGGGTGAGTTCCTTGGGCTGGCGCCAGGTGGTCCCTCGAAGGGCTGTGCTGACGGCGCCAATACAGACACCTCTCCGTTCCGAAGATCAGGTGCGGCACTGGACCGTGCCGCTGAGAGGGGGCGGCCGTGAGAGGACGTTTCTATCCAGGAGAAGAGCCGCAGGGCACTCATCAGCATTCCCATCGTCGTGGTGGTGGGGGTTCTCATTGCACTCGCTGGCAGCCAGGGCGGGTCAACGGTGGCGGGGATGCGGATGTTCGCGCTGGGTGTTGCTGCCGCGTTGCCCTGGCCCGTCAGCAGCTCGAAGCCGCCGTGGCGGCCTCCAGCGGGCGGGCCTCGGACACAGCGTTCGGCGGCCACGAGAATAAGCTGCGCCAGACGGTCATGGCCTTTCGCGCAGGCACGCAGCTTAGCGAGCACGTCAACCCCGCCGAGGCCACGGTGTACGTAATCAGGGGACCGGTGTGGCTGAAGTCGGGCGGGGAGGCCTGGCAGGGCAAAGCCGGCGGTCTCCTCATCGTCCCGTCGTCCCGGACGGGCTGCACAGCCTTGAAGCTGAGGAGGATTCTGCGGTGTTGTTCACGGTGGTCAAGCTGGACCGGTAGCAGGGCTTAGCGTCCGCCTCCAATGGCGGTGCTGCCGCCGCTGCCGCCACTCGCCCAACGTGCTGCAGCACACAGATCTTAAGGACGGCGGCGAAGGGCCGCTTGGGTGCCCCGGTGGACCTTCCTGCCGCGTCATTCCGCGGATTACTGCCCCTTGGCACGGTGATTTGCTGGGCGGCTTGCGGGGGTGTATTGTTTTCTAAGTCGCCGCGGAGAGACAGCGAAGAGCTGGTAACCGCGGGCGGCCAAACCCCAAAAAACAAACCAA
>NZ_VAHM01000003.1 GCF_005796185.1 Pseudarthrobacter sp. NamB4 | reverse complement strand
GGCCGTCTGCGCAACATTCTGGGCGGATCCCTTTGCGGTGCGGGCAACGTCTGCTGCTTCTTCCTTGGCCGCTTCCTTCCGGGATGACCCGGAGGTGTCGCCGGGCTGGCCTTCGCCGTATTGGGGAGTGGCGGCGGAGGGGAAGGTGGTGGCGGTGCGCTCACCCGGGTTTCCCGTAGAGGCCGGGGGAGCCGTGTAAGCGGGGTCCTCGGGCCATTGGTTCTCTGTCATCTTCGCTCTCTCTTTCCAAGAAGGCCGGTTGTTGATCAAGAACCAGCAATACTGGCCGTAAAATAATAAGCATGATTACTAATAAAAGGTAAGTACCCTTGCTAAACGAGTTATAAACGGTTCCAAATGAGTCGGCCGGAAAGGCGCCTGCCTGCCGGATCACATCGAAGTGGAAAGTGGTGGGTAACGTGGAAACAGCTCCATGGGTTTGGGTGATAGTTGCCATTGTTGCGGTGGTGCTTATTGTGCTGCTGCTGCTCGCGACAGGACGGCGCCGGAAGGCGATACAGCAGAAGCGGGATGACGCGCACCGCGAAAAGGCTGCCGAGATCCGCCGCGACGCCGAGAACCGCGAACTTGATGCCCGCGAGCGCGAGGCCAAGGCCGCCCGTGCGCGTGCGGACGCTGAGCAGGCGCAAGTTGAGGCAGCTCGGCTGCGCCAGCAGGCAGACCAGCAGGCGACGGAGGCCAAGACTCTCCGCGACGACGTGAATGAGCGGACGCGGAAAGCGGACGAACTTGACCCTGACATCCAGGGGGAACGTCGCGGCCGCGGCAACTCCGGCGCCGCAAGCCAGGAGAATCCTGGTGGAGGCAGCCATGCTGATCGAGAGAATCCCCGATCAGGCATCTGACCCGCCGACAAACCGGTTGTCCTTGGTTTTAGAAAACTTTCTTCCTTGGTTTCAAGACGGGGGAGGGATCAACTCCTTCCCCCGTTCCCATGCCCCCAATCACTTCCCTGACAGCGTCGGTTGAGCTGATTGCCGGTTCCCAGCCCAGAACGCGGCGGGCCCGGCCGGTATCCATGACCGGGACGCCGGCCGCCATCTCCACCCACCCGGAATCCGTAGGCTGCAGCCGGAGCCGCCAGGCAAGGCCGACGATCTTATGAAGCAGTCCCATGGGCACGGGCAGAATCCTGCTGGCTCCGAGGGCCCTGCCAAGTTCCTGGGGTGTTAGCACGGGCTCCGCGGCGACATTGAAGGCCCCGGAGGCACGCTGGTCGATAACCCGCCAGTACGCTTCCGCCACATCGGCGGCATGCACCGCCTGGAAGATGAGGTTGTCCGGTGCCGGAAGGAGTGGGATAGGCAGTTTCCCCGGTAAAAGCCGGGGAATGAGCGGTCCCAGGAAGTACCGGCCAATTTCGCTCCCTGCGTCCTGCTGGAAAATGAGGGCTGGCCGGAGCCTGGCCACGGAGATGCCCGGCTCTGCGGCCATGAAGGCGTCCAGGGCCTGCTCCTGTTCCGCCTTGTGCCGACTGTAGTGGGAACCGGGGATTCCTCCCGCTGGCCAGGACTCATCCGACCGGTGATCCTTGGGTGCCTTGCTGTAGGCACCCACGGACGAGGCGCAGACCACCTGTTTGACCCCGGCACGTTTCGCCGCCGCAAGTAGGTTCCTGGTGCCCGTAACGTTCGTCCGGTACAACTGCTCCAGATCCCGGTTGGGCTGGATCTGCCAGGCCAGATGAACCACTGAATCTACTCCGGCCAGTGCGGCAGCAAGCAAGGGGCGGTCGCGTTCGAGCCCGACATCCAGGGTGTGCCAGCTAACGCCTGCATAGGGTGCCTGGCTGGTGTCCGGACGGCGCCTGCTGATCCCCGTCAGCTTCAGGCTTCCAGGCTTTTCCGACAGCTCGGCCTGCAGCCTGCGCAGCAGCGCTGTTCCTGCGTTTCCGCTGGCTCCCGTGATGGCGATGTGCATGTCAAGGACTCCTTGGCGTGGACGGTCAGTGCCGGGTACACACCGAGCCTAGTACCGCCAAGGATTGTTTTATAAGCAACCTTATGATTTCCTACTTCTAAGTCTTGCCGCAGGCTTTCGGACCCGACCGAGGGAACCAACGACAATGCCCGAATACTTTCCCGCACTTGCCGTGGATACTACGCCTGTCCACCAACAGCAACCAGAAACACCGCGAAAAAGCCCGTCCGGCAGTAGCGCCGGACGGCTTCGCCAGACCTTCGAAAACGATCTGGTCCTCGGCTACCTGGACCTTGCCGAGGCACTGGCCGCCCGCTTCGAGGCCCGCGGCCGCGAACGCGCCGACCTGAACCAGGTGGCTTACCTTGGACTGGTAAAGGCTGCCCGCGGTTTTGACCAGTCGAAAGGGGAAAGTTTCCCCGCGTATGCGGCCCCCACCATCACCGGTGAGCTGAAGCGGTATCTGCGCGACCGTACCTGGGTGGTCCGCCCGCCCAGGCACATCCAGGACTTACGCACCCGGATGTTCCGGGCCGAGCCGGAGCTGACCCAGTCGCTGGGAAGGAACCCGAGTGTGGAGGAACTGGCAGGGGCGCTCGAGGAGGATCCGGCTGCGGTACAGGAGGCCATCTCGGCGTCGAGCAGCATGCACCCGGACTCGCTGGACGCGGTCAACCCCCATTCGGACGCGCCGTCCATCGGCGAGGTGCTGGCGTGTCCGGAGACGCCGCTGGAACGCCTGGAGGAGCTTGCCTGCCTGCGTGACGCCATCCAGGACCTGGATGCGCCAGACCGGGAGCTCCTGTACCGCCGGTATTTCTGCGAAGAAACCCAGGTGCAGCTGGGAAAGCGGCTGGGCATGTCCCAGATGCAGGTTTCGCGCCGGCTTGCCCGGGTCTTGGTGGAACTGCAGCGCCGGCTTGAGAGCAGCGCCCTCCCGGCGGCAGCGGACGGAGTCGAAGCAACCGCGGCCCAAAGAATGGATCTCGCCGCGGGGTCCGGAACATCTTTGCGAAGCCTCCGTGGGCAGGGCAAAGCAGCGGCAGCAGGACAGGGATCCGCCCGCAGGAGCGGCGTGCGCGCCAGGACCAGATAGCCCTGGGTCCGCCGGTGAAAGCCGCCGGAGGATGCTGTCCGGGTACCGCCGGGAGGAGCAGCAGAAGCAGTTGCGGCGCTATCTTGCCTGTTCAGAGCGGCAAAGGAATAACAACCGAAAGGTGAGAAAAGCGTCCGGCCCTGTTTAGGAGCAGTAGCAGTGGGGAACAGGGAGGTTATGGGAAGCTCCGTAACCTCCAAACTCAGGGCTGTCCTGTTCGACCGGGACGGGACCCTGGTAATCGATGTGCCCTACAACGGGGACCCTGATCTTGTCCGCCCGATGCCCGGCGCAAAAGCGGTATTGGACGCCCTGCGCTCCGAGGGCATAGCCACCGGCGTCCTCAGCAACCAGTCCGGAATCGCCCGCGGCATGATCACCGCGGAGGACGTAGCCAGCGTCAATGCCAGGGTGGACGAACTGCTGGGGCCCTTCGATGTCTGGGAAGTGTGCCCGCACTCGGACCAGGACGGCTGTGAGTGCCGCAAGCCGGCGCCGGGCATGGTGCACAGCGCGTGCCGGAAGCTGGGAATAGCGGAATCAGAGGCCGCGCTGATCGGTGACATCGGTGCCGACGTCAGGGCCGCAGAAGCCGCCGGCGCCACCGGAGTCCTGGTTCCCACACCGGTAACCCGGGCCGAGGAAGTGGCGGGGGCCCGCCTTGTTGCTCGGAACCTCGCAGACGCCGTCGTCCTGCTGCGGGAGGCGCCCTAATGGGGCGCGTCCTGGTGGCGCGCCTGGACAGCATGGGCGATGTCCTCTTGGCCGGTCCCGCGGTAAGGGCGGCGGCCAACGGCAGGACCCCGGACGGGAACAACCCAAACCATGTCGTGATGCTGTGCGGCAGGCAGGGAGAAGCCGCGGCCGCAGTGCTGCCGGGAGTCTCGGAGGTTTACAGCTGGGACAGCCCGTGGATCATGAATCCGGCACCCAAAATGACCGGACCCCACGCCGACAGGCTTATCGACTACGTCCGGAATTCAAGGATCAACGAAGCCGTCATCCTCACGTCCTTCCACCAGTCGCCCCTGCCGCTGGCGCTGCTGCTGCGGCTGGCGGGGGTTGAACGCATCACCGGAGCTTCCACGGATTACGCCGGGTCACTCCTCGATGTGCGCCTCAAGCCGGGGGAAGACTTCCCCGAGGACCAGCCGGAGGCGGAACGCGCCCTGGGCATTGCCGAGGCAGCAGGATTCCGGCTGCCGGCAGGCGACGACGGAAAGCTCCGCCTGGCCTCCGTGCCGGACGTGCGGGACCTGGTGGGGCAAGAGCCGTATGTGGTGGTCCACCCGGGCGCCGCAGTTCCCGCCAGGGCCTGGCCGCCGTTGCACCACGCGGCCGCCGTCGAACTCCTCCAAGGTGCCGGCCACCGCGTGGTGGTGACCGGCGGCCCGGGCGAAACTTCATTGACTGCAACGGTGGCAGGCCCTTCCGCCCTGGACCTTGGCGGCCGCACGGATCTCCATACCCTTGCGGGGGTCATGGCAGGCGCCGAAGCCGTCGTGACGGGCAACACTGGACCCGCCCACCTTGCAGCCGCCGTCGGCACACCCGTTGCCTGCCTGTTCTCCCCTGTGGTGCCTGCCATCCGCTGGGCACCCTACGGGGTTCCGCTGGAGCTCCTGGGCGACCAGAACGCACCCTGCAGGATGAGCCGGGCCCGTGTCTGCCCGGTTCCCGGCCATCCCTGCCTGGCCTCCGTCTCGCCCGAGGATGTGGTGGCAGCGGTTGAACGACTGATAGGCGGCGTGAGCTCTTTCAGTACCCATGTCAGCACCCGTAGAAAGGCCCGCAACAGATGAGAATCCTGCTCTGGCATGTCCACGGTTCCTGGACGGACGCCTTCGTCCGCGGCCGTCATGAATACCTCCTTCCCGTCCTCCCGGGAGGTGGGGCCTGGGGACTTGGCCGTGCCGGCAGGGACTGGCCTGCATCAGTGCGGGAAGTGGAGCTGGCAACGCTGGACGCGGACGCCGTTGACGCCGTCGTCCTTCAACGCCCGGAGGAAATCGAGGAACTGGCGCGAGTACTGGGCCGCCGGCCCGGCGTTGACCTGCCCGCTGTCTACCTGGAGCACAACACGCCCAAGGAGGGCTTTCCCTTCGCCCGGCACCCGCTTGCGGACCAGCAGCGCATCCCCGTCGTTCACGTGACGCACTTCAACAGGCTTGCCTGGGACAACGGCTCGGCCCGCAGCCTGGTCATCGAACATGGCATACCGGACCCCGGTCAGCTCTACACCGGGGAGCTGCCGGAACTGGGCGTGGTGGTCAACGAACCGATCCGGCGCGGCCGCGTCACGGGCACGGACCTGCTTCCAGACTTCGCGTCCGTCGCACCGCTGCAGGTCTTCGGCATGAAGACGGACGGCCTTGCTGCAGCCGCAGGGATTGATCCCAGCCGGCTGACCTCCCGGGGCGACCTGAAGACGCAGGAACTGCACCGCGAACTGGCCCGGTGCCGGGTCTACGTGCACCCAATGCGCTGGACGTCCCTGGGATTGTCCCTCCTGGAAGCCATGCACCTGGGCATGCCGGTGGTGGCCCTTGCCAGCACCGAAGCGCCGCGGGCGGTGCCGCCGGAAGCTGGCGCCATCTCCGCCGATATCGACGAGTTGCTTCGCTGCGCGGAGCGGCTGATCGCCAACCCGGAGGAAGCACGACGGCGGGGTGTCGCCGCCCGTGAGGCGGCACTGGAACGCTACGGCCTGGGCAGGTTCCAGGACCGCTGGGATGAACTCCTGGCGGACCTTGACAGCCGGCCGGGGAACGGCGGTAACGACGGCCGGGACGAGCGGATCCTTGTCCCGGCGGGAGAGAGGAAGACTCCATGAGAATCGCGATGATTTCCGAACACGCCAGCCCGCTGGCAGCCCTTGGCGGGGTGGATGCCGGCGGGCAGAACGTGCACGTCGCGGCACTGTCGGAAGCGCTCGCCAGGCGCGGCCACCACGTCACCGTCTACACCCGCAGGGACGCAACGGAGCTTCCCGCCAAGGTCCGGGTGGGGCGCGGCTTCGAGGTGGTCCACGTGGATGCAGGACCCGCCACACATGTTCCCAAAGACGAACTGCTGCCCTTCATGGGTGATCTCGCTGACGGAGTGGCCAGGGACTGGAGCCAACGGCCGCCGGACGTGGTGCATGGCCACTTCTGGATGTCCGGCCTCGCTGCGATGGACGCGGCCAGGCGTCCGGACGCCGGATACCGGGTCCCCGTGATCCAGACCTTCCACGCGCTGGGCACCGTCAAGCGCAGGCACCAGGGCGCGGAGGACACCAGCCCCCAGGAGCGGCGCTGGCTGGAGCCGGGCGTGGGACGTTCAGCGGACCGGATCATCGCCACGTGTTCGGACGAGGTGTTTGAGCTTAAGGCCATGGGCATCAATACCGGAAAGATCTCCATCGCCCCCTGCGGCGTGGACCTCAGCTTTTTTTCCGCGGACGGCCCGGCAGATTCCAGGAAGCGCCGATTCCGCGTTCTTTCGGTGGGACGGCTGGTCCCGCGCAAGGGAGTGGACCTGGTGATCCGGGCGCTCCCCTTCCTGCGTGAGGCCGGATTCGACGACGTGGAGCTCCTGATCGTGGGCGGCGGCGGGGATTCCGGCGTACTCCATGCCGACCCCGAGGTGCGGCGCCTGATGGACCTCGCCACCGAACTCGGGGTTGCGGACCAGGTCCGGCTGCAGGGCCAGGTGTCCCGCGGTGAGATGCCCGGGATCTTCCGCAGCGCCGACGCCGTGGTGTGTGCACCCTGGTATGAGCCATTCGGAATTGTCCCGCTGGAAGCAATGGCATGCGGTGTGCCCGTGGTGGCTGCCGCCGTCGGCGGTCTCCGTGACACCGTGGTTGACCACGGAACCGGGCTGCACGTACCGCCCCGCGACCCTGAGGCCATCGCCTCAGCCCTGGCCCTGCTGTTCGGGAACCCCGACCTGCGGGCGGAGCTGGGCAATGCAGGCAAACTGCGTGCCCAGACCCGGTATTCCTGGGACAGGGTGGCCGCGGAAACCGAGAAGGCCTATCAGCTGGCGGTGGCCGGTGCCCCTGCCGGCGTTGCCCCGATGGAAGGAGCGGCACTGTGACTGCAGAATGGACCCTTCGTGAAGCCGACCTGCCGGCTTTGGCCACGGCACCGGCGCTGCCCGGCGTTCTGCCCGGTTCCGGCTTTGCGGATCCCGCCAGCGCGGATATTGTCCAGACCCATCTTGACAATGTGGTGCCGGCCCTGGATTCGCTTCGCAGCCAGTCCGGCCTCCTGGCCGCCTGGGGAGTGGAGCTCGCCCAGCGACTCCTCCGCGGGCAGCGTCTGCTTGCCGCCGGCAACGGGGGCTCAGCGGCGGAAGCCCAGCACCTCACCGCGGAGCTGGTGGGCAGGTTCGACGGCGAGCGGGTCCCGTTCTCGGCGATCTCGTTGCACGCCGAATCGTCGGCGGTTACGGCAATCGCCAACGACTACGGCTACGACGAAGTCTTCGCCCGCCAGGTGCGCGCCCACGGCCGTTCCGGAGACGTGCTCATGCTGCTGTCCACCAGTGGCAAAAGCCCCAACCTGCTGCGGGCTGCCGAAGCAGCCGCGAAACTGAACATCACCACCTGGGCGCTCACCGGCGTCGGCCCCAATCCTTTGACCGAGGCCTGCGACGAAGCCGTGATGGTCGACGCCCTCAGCGCCAACGCGCAGGAGGGGCACCTGATCGCCCTGCACGCCATGTGCCGTGCCTTCGACCTGGAAGTGGGCCGGCGCAGCGCCGTCGACGCAGGATTGCAGAAGCGGGGAGGCCGGGCATGAGGATCGTAGTGGTGGGCGATGTGATGCTGGACGTGGACCTGTCCGGCGAGGCAACCCGGCTCAGCCCCGATGCCCCTGTCCCCGTGGTGGATGTTTCCGGCGTCAAGCGGCGCGCCGGCGGTGCGGGCCTGGTGGCCCGGATGCTGGCGGGGGACGGCTGGCCCGTCACACTGGTGACTGTCCTGGGTGATGACGACGCCGGCCGGCAGCTGGAAGCGCAGCTCGCCGGAGTGCGCCTTGTGTCCGGTCCCAGCGGGCATGCATCACCGGTCAAGACCCGCGTCAGGGCCGGATCGCATCCCGTGGTCCGCTTCGACCAGGGTTGTGAAAAGGCCCCCGTCCCGGACGTCAGCCCGGCCATGCTGCGCGCTGTCGAGAAGGCGGGCGTGATCATTGTTGCCGACTACGGCAGGGGCCTCGCCGCCAATCCCCAGCTCCGGGACCTTCTGGCCCGGCTTGCAGTCGACGTGCCCGTCATCTGGGACCCGCACCCTGCCGGGCCGGAGCCGGTACCAGGTGTTGCCGTGGTCACGCCCAACCTGGCCGAGGCGGCGAAGGCTGCCCAGGCCGTGAGTGCCCAGCCAGCACCGGCCGGCCAGCCAGCAGCGGCCGGCCAGCCAGCGCCGGCCGGCCCGGGAGGCGTGGAGGCCCCCGAATCCAAGGAACCGGTCCGCGGGCAGGCTTCGGTCTCCAGCATCAAGGGCCGGGACGTTCCGGCCGGGGAGAGCCAGGACCCGCAGGACCTGGCTGCGCACGCTGGCCGGATCCTGCTGGAGCGCTGGCAGAGCCAGGCCGTCCTGGTGACCAAAGGCGAGCAGGGGGCAGTGCTGCTGCGCAAGGACCGTGCCTCCCCACACGCTGTTCCGGCACCGCGGGTGGAAGCAGGTGACCCCTGCGGGGCAGGCGACCGGCTGGCAGCAAGCCTCGCCGTACACCTCCTTGCCGGCCGTGACCTCGAGGAGGCCGCCAGGCTGGCAGTCCATGACGCGGCCGACTTCCTGGCCAGCGGCGGGGTGTCCGCTTTGCCGGACCCGGCTGACCCGCAGGTGCTCGGCACGAAGCCCGGGGGCCAGGCGGGCGGAAAGCGCCGTACCACTGAGCCATTGCTGCTGGCCCGCGCGGTGCGGGACGGCGGCGGCAAGGTGGTGGCCACGGGCGGGTGCTTCGACCTGCTGCACGCAGGCCATGTCCGGTCCCTGGCGGCGGCCCGCGAACTGGGGGACTGCCTGATCGTCTGCCTGAACTCGGACGACTCGGTGCGCCGGCTCAAAGGCCCGGAGCGTCCCATCATCGGCCAGCAGGACAGGGCCGAACTGCTGCTGGCGATGGAATGCGTGGACGCGGTGATGATCTTCGATGAAGACACCCCGGAGGCTGCCCTGGAACGCCTTCGTCCCGACTTCTGGGTCAAGGGCGGGGACTACAAAGGTGCCCGCCTGCCAGAGGCCGACCTGGTGGAGAAGTGGGGCGGGCGCTGCCTCACCGTCCCGTACCACCCTGCCCGCTCCACCACGGGCCTGGCCGACGCCCTGGCCAAGGTCAGCTGACTGACGGGTGGGCTGACCGTACGCCCACCTCCGCTATGCAAGTTTTTTTGTTTTCCCCATTGAAAGGAACACCATGACTGCAGAAGTGAATGTGCCTGCATCCACCAACCCCGGCCGCGTGCTTGTAACGGGAGGTGCCTCCGGACTGGGGGCCGCCGTCGTCGACGCCGTGCTTAAGGCCGGCGGCACCCCGGTGGTGCTGGACCGCGATATCAGCAGCGTTTCCGCCGTGAAGGCGTTCGAAGTGGATGTGGCGGACCGTGCGGCTGTCGAAGCCGCCGTCAGGGAAGCCGCCGAGTCTCTGGGCGGGCTTGAAGCCGTGGTGACGGCTGCCGGCATCGACCGCTGCGGCAAGCTCGCGGACGTTGAAGCCACTGAGTGGGAGAAGGTCATCGGGGTGAACCTCATGGGCACGGTGTCCGTGGTCCGCGCAGCCCTTCCCTACCTCAAGGCAAGCCACGGCCGGGTCATCACGGTCGCATCCACGCTTGGCAAACGGGCCGTGTCCGACGCCACCGCCTACTGCGCCTCCAAGTTCGGGGTTGTGGGCTTCAGCCACGCTCTCGCGGCTGAGACCGGCGGCGAAATCGGCGTCACCACCATGATCCCGGGCGGCATGAAGACGCGCTTCTTTGACGACCGCACCGAGCAGTACAAGCCGCAGGACGATTCACGCCTCAATGACCCCGCCAACACAGCACAGGCCATCCTGTTCGCCCTGTCGCAGCCGAAGGGCTGCGAGGTCCGCGAAATGCTGATTTGCCACGAGGAAGAGGGCTCCTGGCCCTAAAGGCGGACAACCACCAGACCGGAAAACGACGGGAGGAACACCATGCCTACGACTGCCATCGAAACAACCACATCCCTGGAATCCGCCGGGGAGCCCGGAATTACCATCCGGAACCCGCGCAGCGGCGATGTCCTCTGGACCGTGCCCGAGGCCGGACCGGACGCCGTGGCCCGCTCGGTGGAAGTTGCCCGGAGCGCTGCGGAGCAGTGGGCTTCCACTCCACCGGCTGAGCGCGGCGCCGCGCTCCGTTCGGCCGCGCGGGCGCTTGACGCCGCAGCGCAGAAACTGGCAGAGCTGAACGCCAGTGAAACCGGGCGGCCGGTGGAGGAATCCCTCGCGGGGATTGGCGCCGGAGTTTCCACCCTTGAGCAGTACGCGGAGCTCGGCCCTGTGCACCGCGGCCTCAGCCTGAGGGGCAACCGGCTCGCTTCTGACTACACGGTGGCGGAGCCGCGGGGGGTGGCTGCCCTGCTGACCCCGTGGAACGATCCCGTTGCCGTGGCCTGCGGGCTGATCGGTGCCGCGCTGGTCACCGGAAACACAGTCATCCACAAGCCCAGCGAGCGCTGCCCTCGTCTTGGCGAGGCATTGGGCGAGGTCCTGGCGCCTGCCTTCCCGGCCGGGGTGTTCCAGACTCTTTCCGGAGGAGCCGGAGTGGGCGCGCTTCTTGCCCAGTCCGAGGTGGACGTCATCGCGCATGTGGGATCCAGTGCTGCCGGCGCCCGCATCGCCAGGGCAGGGGCTTTGACCGGAGCCCACGTCATCCGGGAAAACGGCGGAAACGATCCGCTCCTGGTGGACCGCGACGTCGATCCCGTATGGGCGGCGGAGCAGGCTGCCATCGGTGCTTTCAGCAACAGCGGCCAGATCTGCGTGGCGGTGGAACGGATCTACGTCCACGAGGCCATCGCCAAGGAGTTCTGCGCTGCCCTGGAAGCGGAGGCGGCGCTTCGCAACGGCAACGGCACGGTGGCGCCGCTCGTGGACCTGCGGATGCGGGACGCGGTGCACGCCCACGTGACCGATGCCCTGAACCAGGGCGCGCACGCGGTGGAGGGCGGCGCCCTTCCGGACGGGCCGGGCTCCTTCTACCCGGCCACGGTCCTGGTGGGCTGTACTGAGCGGATGGACGTCATGACGGAGGAGACGTTCGGCCCGGTTGCCCCGGTGCAGGTAGTGAAATCGTTCGACGACGGCCTGCGGCTGGCGTGCAGCGGCAAATACGGCCTCGCCGCCACAGTCCTTTCGGGCAACATTGCCCACATCCAGCAGGCGGTGGCAGCCCTTCCGGTGGGAACCGTGAAGATCAACGAGGTCTTCGGCGGGGCGCCGGGCGGTGCCGCCCAGCCGCGCGGTGAAAGCGGGGCCGGCTTCGGTTACGGACCGGAGCTCCTGGACGAGTTCAGCCGGGTGAAAGTGGTGCACATTGCCGCGCCGCCGGCTGCTGCCGAAGAACAGGACCAGGCATGAGCACGTCCCCGGAACCCATCGACCTCTCCACCCAGCGAGCGCTGTCGGAGTGGCTGCCCGGGCGGCTGGCAGCAGAGCAACCCGCCATCCTGGTGCTCGGGGACGTGATGCTGGACGGTTGGTGGAGCGGCACCATCGAGCGGCTCTGCCGTGAGGCACCCGCCCCAGTGGTGGACGTGCAGACCCGCGAGTCGGTACCCGGTGGTGCAGCGAATACAGCCATGAACCTGGCCGCCCTCGGAGCCCGCGTGTCTGTTGCCGGCATTATCGGCAGGGACGACGCCGGGGTGGACCTGCGGAACCAGCTGGTTGCGGCCGGGATCGATGTCACCTACCTGCTGGACCACCCGGATATGGTGACCACCACCAAGATCCGGATCAGCAGCGGGGGGCAGGTGATGCTCCGCATCGATGATTCGGCCAAGTCGGTGCCGGCCGAAGCGCTGGCGGAACTGGCAGCCTCGGTGCGCGCCGCCGTCGAAAACCAGGACGCGGTGATGGTGTGCGATTACGGCACCGGTGTGCTGGCCGACCCTGTGCGCGCCGGACTGGTGGACGCCCTGGCGGGCAGCGGCCCCGCGGGGTCGGAAGCGCGACCGCTGGTGGTGGTCGATTCGCATGACCCCCGCCCCTGGGCGCCGCTGCGGCCTGACCTGGTGACGCCCAACGCCCAGGAAACTGGCCGGATGCTGGACCTGCGCCTTCCTGACGGGCAGGAGCGGGTGGCAGCCGTAGGCGCACATGTTGAGCAGTTGCTGGAAGCCACCGGAGCCCGGGCGGTGGTGGTCACGCTGGACCGCGACGGAACCGTCTTGCTGACCCCCGACGGCGTGCGGCACCGGACGTGGGCCCGGCCGGCCGCTGAAAAACAGGCGTCAGGAGCCGGGGACACCTTCGTGGCTGCGTTGACACTGGGACGCGCTGCGGGCCTGCCGCTGACAGCCAGCCTGGATTTGGCACAGTCGGCGGCCGACGTAGTGGTGCACCAGCCGGGCACCTCCGTGTGCAGCACCGCCCAGTTGAGCCGGTACCTCAAGGCCTTCGCGGACACCGCCTTGGGGGCCGACGAACTGGAACGGCAGCTGGAACTGCACCGGTCCCAGGACCAGCGGATCGTGCTGACCAACGGCTGCTTCGATGTGCTGCACAGCGGCCACACCCGATACCTCAACCAGGCCAAACAGCTGGGCGACGTGCTGGTGGTGGCGCTCAACAGCGACGAGTCGGTGCGGCGGCTCAAGGGCGCGGGCCGGCCCATCAACAACGTCGCGGACAGGGCCGCCGTGGTGGCTGCCTTGAGCTGCGTGGATTACGTGACGGTTTTCGACACCCCCACCGCCGCGCCCCTGATCCGGCAGCTCCGGCCCGAGGTCTACGCCAAGGGCGGGGACTACACGCCGGAAATGCTGGCCGAGACCCCGGCCGTGGAGGAGTACGGCGGCCGGGTTGCCATCCTGGACTACGTTGCTGAACGGTCCACCACGGCGGTGGTGAACAGGATCCGGCAGGGCGAAGGGGCGGTCCCCACCAACTAGTGTTGAACCTTTGAACTGGCTGCACGGACTGGAGCGGGGCACGGGTCATGGCGAAGCGCGGAAAGTCGGGGGGCCGTGCGAGCCGTCCGGCAACGGGTGCGGTGGACGTCCCCAGGGGAGGCAGGCCCGTGGGTCCTGTTGAGGGTGTCTACTACATCGACACCGGCGACTGCGAGCTGATCGCGGACCAGGACAACTCCACTGGCTGGCTGTTGAAGATCAATGGCGTGATGAGCTCACACATTGACCTTGCGGACCCGCTGTTCCTCGACTTTGAGTACATGCGCTGGATGGCGGCACTGATCGAGTCCCGCTGGCCGCCGTCGGGCATTCCTTCAGGCGCCGCCCCAAGTGCCGGCCACAAGCTGCGTGGCCTGCACCTGGGCGGCGGCGCCTGCTCCATGGCCCGGTATTTCTTGGCCGTCTACCCGGACGCACGCCAGGTGGTGGTGGAGCTGGACGGCAAACTGGCCGAGTATGTGCGCGGCTGGTTCAACCTGCCGAAGGCCCCCCTGCTGCGGATCCGGGTAGGGGAGGCCCGGGAAGTGACGGAGACCCTGACGGCCGGGAGCCGGGACTTCATCATCCGGGACGTCTTCGCAGGTGCCGTGACCCCGCGTCCTCTGACGACGGCGGAATTCAACCAGCACGTCAAACGGGTCCTGGCCCCCGGCGGGCTCTACGTGGTCAACTCGGGGGACGCACCGGACCTGAAGAATGCCAGGGAGGACGCCGCCACCATCGCGGCCTCCTTCAAGCACACCGTCATCATCGCCGACCCCGCAATGCTGAAGGGCCGGCGCTACGGAAACATGGTGATGGCCGGTAGCGATGTCCCTTTGGGGGAGGACCCGCAGCTGGCCCGGAGGCTGCTGGGCGGCGCTGTTCCCGCCCATCTGTGGGATGACGGGCAGGTCCGTGCCTTCGCCGCCGGAGCGCCGGTGCGCCATGACCCGCCGGCGGTGGCCTAACCCCGGCCCAGCAGTTTTTCCCGGTGCGTGGCCATCTGGTCCCGCAGCGCCTGCACCACGGCTGCGACGGCCGGGCGCCGCAGCGAGTCCGGCCGGAGCACCATCCAGTAGGGGAGCAGTTCGGCGATCTCCCCGGGGAGCAGCCGGACCAGGTCCTCGTGCAGGTCGCCCATGAAGCAGGGCAGGAATCCGATGCCGGCACCGGCCCTGGTTGCCTCCACATGGACAAAGACGTTCGTGGACGTGAGCGCGTCCCGCATGGCGGGCACCAGCCGCCGGGGCGCATCCAGGTCATCCACCTGCAGCATCGAATCCACGAAGTAGACCAGCGGATGTTCGTTAAGTTCGGCAACCGTGGCCGGGGTTCCATGCTCGGCGAGGTAGGCCCGCGAGGCGTACATCCCCAACATGTACTCACCCAGTCGGATCGCCTCGGCCCGATGCACCTGCGGTTCGCCCACCACCACTTCGATGTCCAGCCCGGAGCGCTGCTGCAGCGCCCGCCGGGTCATGGTCACCACCTCCACGCTTAATCCGGGGTGGTTGCGCCGCAGGCGGGCAACGGCCGGGGCGGCGATGTAGGCGCTGAATCCGTCAGTCGCGGTCATGCGGACGACGCCGGTAATTGGGTCCGGTGCCTGGCCGCCAGCTCCCAGCGTTCCCACCACAGCTTCCACCTGTTCGGCCACCTGCACAGCCTGGGCACCCAGGTCGGTGAGCTCCCATCCGCCGGTGGCGCGCGCCAGCACCCGTCCGCCAAGTGCTTTCTCCAGGGCGGCTATCCGGCGTGAGACAGTGGTGTGGTTCAGGCCCAAGGCCTGGGCCGCCGTCGTAAATTTCGCGGAACGGGACACCGCGAGGAGTACCAGCAAATCATCGGGGTTCGCCTTCATATCTGCAATTCTGCACACAACGGGTGCCTGTTTGGTTATTGATGCAGCATGTTTGTGCAGCAATACTCAGGGGGAGTTGGTGCTGTAGATCGCAGCACGTGTCGATGTGGACACTGAGGAGAACCAGTGAGTGTAGAGCAACGCCACGCGAACGAACCCGCCGGAGCTGCAGCCAAAGGATCGGGACTGAAGAAAATCGTCGCCGCCTCCATGGTGGGGACGGTGGTGGAGTGGTATGAATTCTTCCTCTATGCCACCGCCGCAACCCTGGTGTTCGGCAAGTACTTCTTCCCGGCCACCGGAAACGAGCTGGACGGCATTATCCAGGCGTTCATCACCTACGCTGTCGGGTTCGTGGCGCGTCCCCTCGGCGGCATCGTGTTCGGCCAGATCGGCGACAGGCTGGGCCGTAAGCCAACGCTGCAGCTCACCATCGTCATCGTGGGCGTGGCAACCTTCCTGATGGGCTGCCTGCCGGGATTTGCCGAGATCGGCTACCTGGCACCTGCCCTGCTGGTGGCGCTGCGCTTCATCCAGGGTTTCGCGCTGGGCGGTGAATGGGGCGGCGCTGTCCTGCTGGTTGCCGAGCACAGCCCCAACGCATCCCGCGGCTTCTGGTCCAGCTGGCCCCAGGCGGCAGTACCTGTCGGCAACCTGCTGGCCACGCTGGTGCTGTTCATCATGTCCTCCGTGCTCGGCAGTGATGCCTTCCTCAGCTGGGGCTGGCGCGTGGCGTTCTGGCTCTCTGCCGTGATCGTGTTCGTGGGCTACTACATTCGCATGCACGTGAGCGAGGCGCCCATCTTCCTCGAGGCCAAGGCCCTGGTGGAGAAGGAGCAGGCCGTGAGCTACGGCGTGTTCGAGGTGGTCCGCAAGTACCCCAAGGGCATCCTGCAGGCGATGGGCCTGCGTTTCGGTGAAAACATCATGTACTACCTGGTGGTCAGCTTCGCGATTGTCTACCTCAAGAGCGTGCACAAGTACGACACTTCCTCACTGCTGCTGGCGCTGCTGATTGCCCACGTCATCCACTTCCTGGTCATCCTGCAGGTGGGCCGCCTGGTGGACTCGCTGGGCCGCAAGCCCGTCTACCTGATCGGAGCCATTTCCGGAGCAGTCTGGCCGTTCTTTGCCTTCCCGATGTTCGACACCCGCAACGCCTTTGTCATCGTGGCCGCGGTGACCATCGGATTGTGCCTGCACGCCTTCATGTACGCGGGCCAGCCAGCCGCCATGGCCGAGCTGTTCCCCACCCGGATGCGCTATTCCGGCGTCTCCCTCGGCTCGCAGGTGACGTCCATCTTCGCCGGTTCCCTCGCCCCGCTGCTGGCTACACAATGGCTCAAGGACACTGGATCCTGGGTGCCCACCGCCATCTACCTGGTGGTGGCCTGCGCCGTCACCTCGGTGGCTGTGCTGAGCCTGCGCGAAACCAAGGGCATCGCCCTGGAGGAAGTGGACAAGGCCGACGCCGCCCGGGAAGGGCTGCTCCCCGCCGCCGCCAGACGCTGAGCTGCTTGACCGTTGGACCTTTCGGGAGCACAAAGGAGAGAACTGCGATGGAACACAATTTGAACGGGCGCAAGGCCCTGGTCACCGGCGGTGCGAGCGGAATAGGCGCTGCCTGTGTCCGTGAGCTGGCAGCGCGCGGGGCGAAGGTGGTGGTGGCCGACGTCGACTCCGCTGGCGCCGCTGCGCTCGCCGATGAGGTGGGCGGCACCGCTTGGGCTGTGGATCTGCTGGATGTGGACTCGCTCGCCGCCCTGAACCTGGACTGCAACATCCTGGTGAATAACGCCGGGATCCAGCGGATCAGCCCCATCGAGGACTTTGATCCTGCAGACTTCCGCCGGATCATCACCCTCATGCTGGAGGCGCCGTTTCTGCTGATCCGGGCAGCCCTGCCGCACATGTACAACAACGGGTTTGGCCGCATCATCAACCTGTCCTCGGTGCACGGGATACGGGCCTCGCCGTTCAAGAGCGCCTATGTTTCGGCGAAGCACGGCCTGGAGGGGCTGAGCAAGGTGACGGCACTGGAGGGCGGGGACCACGGCGTGACGTCCAACTGCATCAACCCGGGCTACGTGCGGACGGCGCTGGTAGAGAAGCAGCTGGCCGACCAGGCGCAGGTGCACGGCATTCCCGAGTCAGAGGTGCTCACCAAGGTGATGCTGACCGAGTCCGCCATCAAGCGGCTTGTGGAGCCTGAGGAGGTAGCGTCCCTGGTTGCCTGGCTGGCCTCGGACAAGGCCGGGATGGTTACCGGCGCCAGCTACACCATGGACGGCGGCTGGTCCGCGCGGTAGCCCGTCCCGCCCTTACTAGGTCATTTGTTCGGATACGGCGGCCGGGGCGTCGTATTCAGACGAAAACTTCGCGCCTCAAACACACAATCATCAACGTAGAGGGTTATCTCCTCGGACTCCGGGGGCCAGAAAATCCGTGTGCTGCTGGTCACCCGGACTGCTGTCACGTGGAAAACGCGCCGGTAGCCGATCACCTACGTCACGGGCTGCTCCGACGTGTCTCATAACTAATGGTGAATACGCCCCTTGAATCCCTAGAGATATGAGGCACTGCCCAAGACATGTGGTGACCATTTGAAGAACCGAGAATGACGCTAAGGCCAGCGCCCCGTCGTGGAGCAGCTGCCTGAACTGGCCTTCGCTGTTCGGGGTCAGCTTCTCCCCGTCAAGGAAGAAGGTAGGCGTGCCGGTGACGCCGGATGTACCGGTGCGGGCTTGTTGGCCGAGACCACGGCGGATCAGATCATGCCGGTGGCCAGGAGTGCAGCGAGGATGGTCCCAAATGATCATCCGGCCGCTCCCTGCGGCCGTACAGCGCTCACCGATGGGCCGTTTTCCTGGCGAGGGTCAATGGCACCGGCGCCGATTCCGCATCGGCTTGGCCCCCAGTGCAGCAAACCTCCCCCTGCTCCTCAGAGGCCGGAGCTGCGGAGACTGCAGGGCTGGCTGGGCCGGCTGCCGGTGCACAGCAATCATCATCTACTCCGCCGTGACCACCGCCGTGGCCACTGCCGCGCGCATCGTCGATGTGGGGGAGGGCGCAGCAGGCGTCGCCGCGCCAGGCACTAATGCCTTCACGCACCGCGATGCCGGCGATCACCAGGGCTGCGCCGGCGTCAGCCCACCACCAGCCCTGGGTGCTGTTCAGGACCAGACCAACCAGAAGGACAGCCGAAAGGTAGGTGCACAGCAAGGTCTGTTTGGAATCTGCCAAGGCCGTCCGGGACCCGAGTTCCCGCCCTGCCCGGCGCTGGGCCCACGACAGCACGGGCATGATCGCCAAACTCAACGCCGCGATCACAATCCCCGGCATGGAGTGCTGGGCTGCCTCCCCGCCCATCAGCGACCGGGCAGCGTCCACGGCCACGAACGCGGCGAGAGCGAAGAATGAAATGGCAATGATCCGGAGCGTCAGGTGCTCGCGCCGTTCCGGATTTTTCGAGGAGAACTGCCACGACAACGCCAGGGCCGAGGTTACCTCGATGACCGAGTCCAGCCCGAAACCGATCAGCGCGGCAGAATCGGCGACGTTGCCGGCCCAGAGCGCCACGACGGCTTCAACCACGTTGTAGGTGATGGTCGCGGCGGCGAACAGCCGGATGCGGCGGTTCAGCACGGCACGGCGTCCCAGGGTGGGTGCCTGCAGCAGCGTGATCATACGAGACACTCCCCGTCCGGGGCGCAGCAGGCCGGATCGACAGCGAGGACAACACCGAGCAGGTCCTTGATCGCGTGGCCCAGCCGCGCGTCGGCGAGTTCGTACCGGGTCCGCCGCCCGTCAGGAACAGCCATCACCAGCCCGCAGCCACGCAGACACGTCAGATGGTTGGACATGCTCTGCCGGGAAACGCCAAGCGAATCAGCGAGATCGGAAGGGTAGGCCGGAGCATCTGAAAGAGCCAAGAGGATCCGGGAGCGGGTAGGGTCCGAGACCGCATACCCGAACCGGGCCAACACCGGAGCCTGCGTAAGTGTCTCCATAAAGCGCGACAGTACAGCGGCTGATGTATTCATGCAACTCTGCGCAAGAAAGGGGTGAGGGTCCGCTGGGAGTCTTCGTGCTCGTGAATTTCACGCTGAAGCCTGTCTTAGCCTTGCTCGGCAGGTCGGCCGCAGGCGCAGCTGCTTTCACAGCTGTAGCCTCAGTCCAGTTGCTTAAGCTGCCGGTGATCGTAGAAAAATACGCCGTGCGCGGTGTCCACACCCACCGATGCCCCCTGCCGGAACACCACCACTCCCTCGCGCCGCCCCTTGAAGGGATCGTCGGCCACCACCGCGTCGCCGATTCTGTAGGGCGACCGCGGGGCGAAGGACCGGCGAAGCCGGTTCCAGGCTGCCGCTGCGGCTTTGGTCAGGCTGACAGGCTGGCCCATGCTGGACATGTCGGGGACTTCGGCTTTGACCATGCGTACCAACTCCTCGAAAGCGGCACGGGCCGCTTACTGGCGGTGCGGGTTGGCCGGAATGCTCCCAGCAGAGGGCGGCCCTCCCATTCCGGCTGGCACCTTAGGCCTAAGCTATGCGCTAATCACATCAGTCACACCAGTAACAGGTACTCATATTCGGCAAGGCCCCTACTTGCCCGCTCCGTCCCCTGTTTGCCGCTGCCCGTTGATGATGTCGTCCGCGTTTTCGAAGGCCCAGGCAACCAGCGGAACCAGCAGTGTTGTCAGTTCGTAGCCACGGTCGGTGAGGCTGTAGTCCACCCGAGGCGGGATGACGGGCTGGGCTGTGCGCGTGACAAGCCCATCCCGCTCCAGGGTCTTGAGGGTTTGTGCCAGCATTTTCTCGCTGATGCCCTCTGCCCGCCGTCGTAATTCACTCCACCGCTGCCCGCCCTCGGACAGGGCCAGCAGGATCAGGACACCCCACTTGCTGGTGATGTGGTCCAGAACGGTGCGGCTGGGGCAGCCGGCCGGGAAAACGCCGTCGGCAAGCGCGGCGGGGAGGAACCCTCCAGGGGCAGGGGCATGGGCAGGGGCGCTAACTTTCATGCCAGTACCTTACTTCAAAGTGCGTACTCTCTTTCGGGAAGTAATCCGCTGGAGCTCCGGTTGTTCTTTCTGACAGACACCACAACGAAAGGACTTTTCATGAGCATCGTCGTCACAGGAGCCACCGGCCAGCTGGGCCGCCATGTGGTTGAAGCGCTGCTGGAACGCGGCGTTCCGGCAGGAGACATCGTGGCCACAGGCCGCGCGGTTGAAAAGCTCGCAGACCTCGCAGGGCAGGGCGTTCAGGTCAAAGCCATGGACTATGCGGATGCGGATTCCGTGGCAGCAGCCCTCAAGGGGGCCCGCAAAGTCCTGCTCATTTCCGGCAGTGAAGTGGGCCGACGCATTGAGCAGCACCGCACCGTCATCGAGGCTGCGAAGGCGGAGGGTGTTGAACTGATCGGCTACACCAGCATCGCAAATGCCGACACCACAGGGATGAAACTTGCGGCGGAGCACCAGGCGACGGAGGCCATCCTGAAGGAGTCGGGTACCCCGTTCGTCCTCCTGCGTAACGGCTGGTACTTGGAGAACTATACGGACCAGCTGCCGGGGACGCTCGCCCAGGGCGGCCTTGCGGGAAGTGCGGGGGCCGGCCGCATCAGTGCTGCTGCCCGGGTGGACTACGCGCACGCAGCAGCTGCCGTGCTGACGGCGGAGGACCAGGCCGGCCGAATCTACGAGCTGGGTGGCGACGAACCGTTCACGATGTCCGAGCTTGCCGCCGCAATCAGCGCGGCCGCCGGACGGGACATTGCCTATCAGGATCTTCCGGCCCGGGAATACAGTGCCCTGTTGACTGACGTGGGCGTGCCGGAAGCGTTCGCGGAGATCCTTGCCGATTCCGACCTGGGGATCGCTCGGGGCGACCTCCTGGTCAGCTCAGGCGACCTGCGCCGGCTGATCGGACGGCCGGCTACCTCCCTGGCCGACGCTGTTCGTTCGTCGGTTGGCTCTTAGCAGCTGCCTTTCGGCCGGAAGGCTCCGAAATGCGCCTGGTCCTGGTTGTCCTGTTTTTTGCGGGCGACTAGGACCTGGTACCTGCCAGCACCAGGGTTCCGCCGAGGCCAATCATCAACGTCCCGCCGGTTGCCTCCACGGCGGAGACCCGGCGGGGCGACCGGGCAAACCATTGTCGGGCTGAACCTGCGGCGATCGCCCAGAGGCTGTCCGACACCAGGGCGATGACCAGGAACAGAATGCCCAGAAGAGCCATTTGGAACGGAATCGCTCCGGACGGATAGTCCACGAACTGGGGCAGCACGGCCGCGAAGAACACCACCGACTTGGGGTTGGTGGCACCCACCACCAGCCCCTCGCCCACCAGACGCCAGGACTGCGGATCGGCAGGCTGGCGTTCGGCCGAGCGCAGGGTCCCCCGGTGCCGGATGGCCTTGATGCCCAAATAGATGAGGTAGGCGGCGCCGGCCAGCTTCACCACGCTGAAGAGGACCACCGACTGCGCAACCACAACACCCACGCCCAGCGCCACCGCTGCCACCTGGACCAACTGTCCGGCAGCGTTCCCCAGGACCGTGAGCACCCCGCCCTTCCAGCCCAGCGCCAGCGACCGTCCGATGACACAGGACACTCGGCCCTGGGACAGCGATGAGGACCAATGCTGCCAGCCCAAAGGCCAGCAGGTTCGGGAGCGGAACCATGACTGATCTTATCTCCGGGGAGTCCGTCCGGGGCTGCCTCCCAGCCCCCGGCGCCAGGAGCTATTGGGCTGGGGCAACCAAGGGCAGCGGCGACGTTTCGTCCACAAGCTCCGCCCGCCGTCGTCCGTCACCCTTGATCCACAAGCGGTACGCGAGGACCAGGAGCGCCAGCCATGCGCCGCCCACGTAGAGGGCGATACGGGTGTCTTCGAAAGCGCCGAGCACCGCGATCACCAGCGCCATAAAGACAATGGTCAGGACTGAGGCAGCGGGCCATAGCGGTGAGGGAAATTCCGACGCCGGCAGGCCCTTGCGTGCGATCTCCCGCTTCATTGCCACGTGGGACGCGAGGATCATGATCCACACCCAAACGGTGGCAAAGGTGGCGATGGAGGCAACGAGGATGAATACGTCTTTGGGGATGACCGCATTGAGGACCACGCCCGCCAGGAGGATGGCCGTCATCATGACCACTGTCATCCAAGGGACCCCATGCCGGGACACCTTGCCGAAGGCAACGGGCGCATGGCCTTGGCGGGACAGGCCAAAGAGGATGCGTCCGGCGCCGAAGATGTCGCTGTTGATGGCGGACAGTGCGGCGGTGATCACCACGGCATTGAGGATATGCGGGGCGGCCGGAATGCCGAGGCCGCTAAAGATCTGGACGAAGGGGCTGCCGTTGCTGCCGATCTCGTTCCACGGAAAGAGGCTCATGAGGACGGCGAGGGTCAGCACGTAGAACAGCAGGACGCGCACCGGGACGGTGTTGACTGCCTTGGGGATGACCCTTTTGGGGTCGGCGGCCTCCCCGGCGGTGATCCCGAGGGTTTCGATCCCGCCGAAGGCGAACATCACCACCGCGAATGAAGCCAGCAGCCCTTCAAAGCCGAACGGGAAGAACCCGCCGTGTTCCACGAGGTTGCCGAGGCCCGGAGTGACGGCCGGGCCGTCGGCCTGGAAGCCGAAAACGATGATGGCTGCGCCACCGGTGATCATGGCGATGATGGCTGCGACCTTGATCAGCGAGAACCAGAACTCCAGTTCCCCGAAGACCTTCACGCTGAGCAGGTTCAGGGCGGCCAGGAAGAAGATGATCGCCAGGATCCAGACCCAGCGTTCCACCTGCGGGAACCAGAACCCCATATAGATACTGAACGCGGTGACGTCCGCGATGGCGACGATCGCCATCTCAAACACGTAGGTCCAGCCGGTGACGAAACCGGCGAGGGGTCCAAGGTAGCGGCTGGCGTACTGGCCGAATGAGCCGGAGACGGGGTGCCGCACGGCCATTTCACCGAGCGCCCGCATCACCATGAACACGGCAGCCCCGCCGATGATATAGGCCAGCAGGACGGCCGGGCCGGCTTTCTGGATGGCGGAAGCTGATCCATAGAAGAGGCCGGTACCGATCGCCGAGCCCAGGGCCATGAACCGGATATGACGCACGTTCAGTCCCCGATTGAGGACGCTTCCGACGGCGGCAGTCGCGGTCCGGTGCGGTGCAGGACTTTCGTTCCGGGTTGGGCTTGGTGCTGGTTGCATGCAAATAACCTTCTCGTCATTGGGAGGGGAGCCGCTAACCAGCAGACCATCTCCGGAGGCAGCGTGATGAGCCTCACGGGAGCTTGGTGTCTTTCATTCCAGACGATCCGCTGGTTCCTGCTTCTTCCTGCCATGAATGGCTGTCACTTCGCACCGCTCAACCTTGCAGTCAGCATCGGATTAGCATCATTAGATGGTGCGGATTGTTGAGTACAAGCCGGAATATCGGGCAGAAGCGCTCGCGCTTTCCCTAAGAGCCTGGAAGCCGGTATTTCCTTTGGTTCGCCATGCAGTGCCGGAGTCTGTCTATGAGGCCTTCTACCCGATGGGGTGGGAGGAACGCCAGTATCGCGACATGATGATGAGCCGGAGAAACCAGGTGGTGGGCTGGGTCTGCACCAGGCTGGCCGAAAGGCCGGCATGAGCATGGTGCTCGTAGAGACTGGTGACGATACTGGCCATGCACCTGTCCCGCGCGCTTACGAAGCAGCTGGATCCGAGCGATGGCCCGTAGCGCGGTATTTCAAGAACCTTGACGATCAAAGGTGCCTTCCATGGGGCGATGTCTGGTATTTGAGACGGAAAGACTGTCTAATCGTGCTGCACGCGGTCAGCGAGGGGTCAGGCTTAAGTACGGGATTCCGGACTGACCGAGCCCTGAGAGTCTAAGGAGGAGCCGGTGACAGCCACGGAAGCGCGCCCGCGCGCCGAAGACGTGCCGCGGACGGCATCAAAGGTGACATCCAAAGTTCCCGCCGCCGAAAACACGCTGCGCATCCTCAAACTGCTGGCCTCACGCCGTGGGCCGATGGCCGCGTCGCAAATTGCTTCCACGCTGGGCCTGCCCCGGTCCAGCGTCTACCACCTGCTTGGGGTGATGGAAGCAAACGGCTTTGTACTCCACCTGCACGAGGAGCAGCGGTACGGACTCGGAATCAGTGCCTTCGAGCTCAGTTCCGCGTATTCCCGGCAGGAGCCGTTGTCCCGGCTGGGCCGCCCCCTGCTCGCGAGTCTCGTGGATGCCATCGGTGAGAGTGCCCACCTGGCGGTGCTGCATGGCCGGGACGTGCTGTACATCGTGGAGGAGCGGGCCAAGAACCGCCCGTCCCTGGTGACCGACGTCGGAGTCCGGCTCCCCAGCCATCTCACCGCCAGCGGACGCGCAATCCTTGCCGCGCTTCCCAAGTCGCAGGTGCGGGCGCTCTACCCCAATGCTGCCGCCTTCACCGCCCGGCACGAGGTGGAAGGCGCCATCATGAAGTACTCGGCCCTCTCCTCCCATCTGGACCAGGTGCGGCAGCGCGGCTACGCCACAGAGCATGGCGAGGTCACCCCGGGTTTCGGGTCCATCGCCGCCGCCGTCACGGACCATGTGGGATGGCCGACGGCAGCAGTCGCCGTGACGTTCCTCGAGGACAGATTGCCGGCGGAGGAATGGCCGGTGCTCGCCGGGCGCGTCCAGAGGGTCGCCGACGAACTCTCGGTGCGGCTCCACGGCCGCCCCGGAAAATAGCCTTCCCTCCAAAATTGCCCGGTGACGTCTGGTTCCCATTCCTGCTTTCTGGGGGCTAAAAGTGACAGCCACAGAGGGTCCGGGCGGTCTTAGATCCCGGACAGCACCCTCCTGAAACTCCTGTAAAGCCCGTCACCGAAGGGCTTTAGTTGATACAGAACTTCTTCCACTCCACAACCTCATTACGTAAAGGAGCCACCATGGCACCCGCCGATTTCACCACCGGTGCCCGCCCGGTCAAAGCAGCCCGCGGCACTGAGCTCACCGCCAAGTCCTGGCAGACCGAAGCGCCGCTGCGCATGCTGATGAACAACCTGGATCCCGAGGTGGCCGAACGCCCGGACGACCTGGTGGTCTACGGCGGCACCGGTCGCGCCGTCCGGTCCTGGGCAGCGTTCGACGCCATCACCCGCACCCTGGAATCCATGGAAAAGGACGAGACCCTGCTGGTTCAGTCCGGCAAGCCCGTGGGGGTGTTCCGCACCAACGAATGGGCACCGCGCGTGCTGCTGGCCAACTCCAACCTCGTGGGGGACTGGGCCACCTGGCCCGAGTTCCGCCGCCTCGAGGCCGAGGGCCTCATGATGTACGGCCAGATGACCGCCGGGTCCTGGATCTACATCGGCACCCAGGGCATCCTGCAGGGCACCTTCGAGACCTTCGCCGCGATCGCCCGGAAGCTCAGCGGGGACGAGAACGGCACCCTCGCCGGATCCCTCACCCTCACCGGCGGCTGCGGCGGCATGGGCGGCGCGCAGCCGCTGGCGGTCACGCTGAACGAGGGTGCCTGCCTGATTGTCGACGTCGATGAGACCCGTCTGCGCCGCCGCGCCGGCAAGCGCTACCTGGACGAGGTGGAAACCGACCTCGACGCCGCCATCGCCAAGGTGCTCAAGGCCAAGGAGGAGCGCCGCGGCTGGTCTGTGGGTTATGTGGGCAACGCCGCTGAGGTGTTCCCCGAAATCCTCCGCCGCCACAGGGCCGGCGAGCTCACCGTGGACATCGTCACCGACCAGACCTCCGCCCATGATCCGCTGTCCTACCTTCCAGAGGGCATCTCCGTGGCGGAGTGGCACCGTGAAGCCGAAGCTGATCCGGAAGGTTTCACCAAGAAGGCCCAGGCCTCAATGGCCAAGCACGTCCAGGCCATGGTGGAGTTCCAGGACGCCGGCGCCGAGGTGTTCGACTACGGCAACTCGATCCGTGACGAGGCCCGCAAGGGCGGCTACGAACGCGCCTTCGAGTTCCCCGGCTTCGTCCCCGCCTACATCCGGCCGCTGTTCTGCGAAGGGCTGGGCCCGTTCCGCTGGGTGGCGCTTTCCGGAGATCCGGAAGACATCGCCGTCACGGACGCCGCCATTAAGGAACTGTTCCCGGAGAACAAGCACCTGCACCGCTGGATCGACGCCGCCCAGGAGCGTGTGGAGTTCGAAGGCCTGCCGGCCCGCATCTGCTGGCTCGGCTACGGCGAACGACACAAGGCCGGGCTGCTGTTCAACCAGCTCGTCAAGGAAGGCAAGGTCAAGGCACCCATTGTGATCGGCCGCGACCACCTGGACTCCGGCTCCGTCGCCTCCCCGTACCGCGAAACGGAAGCCATGGCCGACGGTTCCGACGCCATTGCCGACTGGCCCCTGCTGAACGCCCTCCTCAACACCGCCTCCGGCGCCACCTGGGTCTCCCTGCACCAGGGCGGCGGCGTGGGTATCGGCCGCTCCATCCACGCCGGCCAGGTCTCCGTCGCCGACGGCACCGACCTCGCCGCCCGGAAGCTCGAACGCCTCCTCACCAACGATCCCGGCATGGGCGTGATCCGCCACGCCGACGCCGGCTACGAGCGCGCCCTCGACGTCGCCAAAGAGCGCGGCGTACGCATCCCGATGTCTGAACCCACAGAAAAGTAGGAACCACAAGTGACCATCACCACCCACGAACCGCTGACCGTCGCCCTCGGATCACGCGGGGTCATGCCCGAGGATGTGCTCGCCGTCGCGCGCCACAACGCCAAGGTGACTATCTCCCCGGAAGCGCTGGAAACAGTAGCCAAGGTCCGCGCCCACATCGACGGCCTCGCCGCCAGCGACGTCCCGGCCTATGGCATTTCCACCGGCTTCGGCGCCCTGGCCAACCGCCACATCCCCAATACACTGCGCACCCAGCTCCAGAAGAGCCTCATCCGGAGCCACGCCGCCGGCATGGGGCCCGCGGTGGAGCGCGAAGTGGTGCGCGGCATCATGTTCCTCCGCGCTAAAACCCTCGCCTCCGGGCGCACCGGCGTCCGTCCTGTCGTCCTGCAGACCATGGTGGACGTCCTGAATGCCGGCATTACGCCATTGGTCCGGGAGTTCGGCTCCCTTGGCTGCTCCGGCGACCTTGCCCCGCTGTCCCACTGCGCCCTGGTGCTGATGGGTGAAGGCGAGGCGGAAGGGCCCGACGGCGAGTGCTTCGGCGGAGCAGGGCAGCGCACCGTCGCCGAGCTGCTTGCGGAGCACGGCATCGAGCCGGTCATCCTCGCAGAAAAGGAAGGGCTGGCGCTGGTAAACGGCACCGAGGGCATGCTGGGCATGCTCCTCATGGCCATCGAGGACCTGCGCCAGCTGCTGACGACAGCGGACATCACCGCCGCGATGAGCGTGGAGGCGCTGCTCGGCACCGACCAGGTGTTCCTGCCGGAGCTCCACGCAGCGCTGCGTCCGCACCCGGGCCAGGCGGCCAGTGCGGACAATATGCTGCGCGTGTTGTCCGATTCCCCGATCGTGGCGTCCCACAAGGTGGGCGACTCCCGGGTGCAGGACGCCTACTCGCTCCGGTGCGCTCCCCAGGTCGCCGGCGCCGTCCGCGACACCCTGGACCATGCAGCGCTGGTGGCGTCCCGTGAACTGGCCGCCGCCATCGACAATCCGGTGGTCCTTCCCGACGGCCGGGTAAGCTCGAACGGCAACTTCCACGGCGCCCCGGTGGCGTACGTCCTGGATTTCCTGGCCATCGCCGTCGCCGACCTGAGCTCCATTGCGGAGCGACGGACGGACCGGATGCTGGACCCGGCCCGGTCCCACGGCCTGCCCGCTTTCCTGGCCTCGGACCCGGGCGTGGACTCCGGCCTCATGATCGCCCAGTACACCCAGGCGGGGCTGGTCTCCGACAACAAGCGGCTGGCTGTCCCCGCCTCGGTAGACTCCATTCCCAGTTCCGCCATGCAGGAGGACCATGTCTCCATGGGGTGGCACGCGGCGCGCAAGCTGCGGAAGGCCGTGGACAACCTGCGCCGCGTCCTGGCCATTGAGCTGGTGACGTCGGCGCGTGCCCTGGACATCCGCACGCAGCTCTCCGGCGGGGTGCTGACGCCGGGACCGGCAGGTGCCGCCGTCGTATCCGCGCTGCGGAACGTGATGGGCGGGCCGGGGACGGACCGGTTCCTGTCGCCTGAACTGCAGGCCGCCGACCTGCTGGTCGCGTCCGGCGAGGTGCGGCGGGCGGCGGAATCCGCCGTCGGGAACCTCGCCTGATTCCGAATGATCTTCAGCTTCTTTGCACAGAACGTCCACCTGCTGGAATTTCCACCGACACGGGCAGCAGGCGGCCAGTGAGTGTAGTAGAACTGAAGGTGTAGTGAAAGTCACATCACAGACGCTGTGGCGCCGAACGTATACAAAGGGGTAGAAGTTCAAATGAAAGCACGTGGGGCAGTCTTATCAAGGCGAAACGCCCATGCCGCCGCCGTTTCCGACTGGAAGACACTCCAGGCAGGGAACCGCGTCGAGATCATCAAGCATGCGCATGTGGTTGCTGCCGGGGAGGTGGAAGAGGTGTCGCAGAGCGGAAACGTCCTGTGGCTCGTGCCGGCCGGCCCGGCCGAGAAGCAGCTGTTCCTGAAGTCCGACGGCGTTCAGGTGCGCCGCGCGTAGCAGCCCCAAGAGATACGCAATAAAAAATCCCCGCCCTGCTTCGGCAGGGCGGGGATTTTCTGTTGCTGCGGCAACCGCCTTCTCGAGCAGCCGCAGAAGCGGTCCTGGTCAGGCCGCGATGGCCTCGTAGGTTTCGCCGAACGGCACGGATTCGTCGAGGGCAACGGTGTAGCGGCCGGGGTGCAGCCTGGTGACCAGGATGCCGCAGGAAGCTTCCTGCGCCGCAACCTCGATCAGCTCCGCAACTGCCTCTTCCAATCCTGCGTGGACTTCTTCCGCGGTGGAAAACTCAAGGTCGATGGACCTGGCAGCAGGAACTTCGGCAGGGGCGGAAACGGCGGGGGTCCGTTCCATGGTGACTGTAGTCATGATGTGAACTTTCTGTGTTTCATGCCTGGTGGCCCCACAATTCTATCGGCTGCTACGAGCAAATGTCAGATGTCTGCTCTTTCTAAGCTCGGCACAGGCCTTTCTCCCACTGTTGATCCGGCCCTGGCAGACAGTCACAATAGGGTGCTTTTGGCCCCCGCCGCCCGCCTGGGCAACGATGGAACGAGCCCCGTGAACATCCATAGATCGAAGGAGATCCGAATGAAAATCATGCGCCTCGGTGACATAGGCAAGGAACAGCCGGCGGTCATGGTTGCCTCTGCGGAGGGCCCCGCCCAGTACTACAGCCTGTTGCCGTTGACGCGGGATGTGGACGGTGCATTCCTGGCAGGCGGGGGAGTCGGCAAAGTCCGGGACGCGCTGGAAGCCGCCACCCTGCCGGTGCTCGAAGGTGCCGAAGGGCTCCGGGTGGGGGCACCGGTGGCACGGCCCGGATCCATCGTTGGAGTCGGGATGAACTACGCAGCCCACGCCGCCGAGTCCGGTTCCGCGCCGCCGGAAATCCCCGTGGTTTTCCTCAAGCCAAGTAACACGGCAGCGGGACCCTTTGACGCCGCTCCCATCCCGCCGCACTCCAGCAGGTACGACTGGGAAGTGGAACTGGGGATCGTGATCGGGCGCGAAGCCAGCTACCTGGAATCCCCGGAGGAGGCGAAGGCCTGCATCGCAGGATACGTCACTGCGAATGACTTGTCTGAACGCGAATATCAGCTTCCCGGCGCGGCCGGGCAGTGGACCAAGGGCAAGTCACTCCCGGGGTCCACACCCCTGGGCCCGTGGCTTGTTCCGGCAGACGATATCGACGGCGGCAACCTGCCGTTGCGCAGCTGGGTCAACGGGGAGCCGCGCCAGGACTCAGCCACCTCAGAGCTCATTTTCGACGCACCCACCCTGGTCCACCATTGCAGCCAGTACATGCGACTGGAGCCCGGTGACGTGATTCTCACCGGGACTCCAGAAGGTGTGGCCCTGAGCGGCCGCTTCCCCTACCTCCAGCCGGGCGATCTGGTGGAGGTAGAGGTCGAGGGGCTGGGCCGCCAGCGCCAGGAACTGTACCGGGCAGGACAGGCAGGCCGGCCCGGGCCGGACTAACCGGCCTTTACCGCCAGGACCGGGCAGTCAGCCTCGAGCAGGATGCGCTGGGAGACGCTGCCCATGATGAGCTTGCCTACCGGCGTGCGCCGGCGGAGCCCGATCACGATCAAATCAGCGTTGTTCTCCTCTGCGGCGTCCAGCACCTCAGCGGCGGCATCGTGGCCACGGACCGGCTGCTTGATCACGTGGTCGATGCCCTGGATGGCCAGCCGGTCCTCGATGCTCTGGATCTCTGGCTCCTGGGCGTAGCGGTTGTCCACCAGCGCGTCACCCTTGGACGAGTTGATGACCAACAGTTTCGTGTTGTTCTTCCGGGCTTCGGCGATGGCCTGGGTGAGGGCTGCTTCGCCCTCGGGTGTCGGGACATATCCCACCACGATGGTCATGGTTGCTTCTCTTTTCTGTAGGTCTTGTGCCTCTGCGTCGCGGTTCAGTCGCTGTAGTCGGCTGCGCCGGAGTTCGCGGGAAGCAGGGTCTTGCGCTCCGGGCGGTTCCGCCGGACCAGCTTGAAGAGCAGCGGCCACGCCAGGATGAGTCCCACGATGATGTAGATCACGACGGCGATCGGCTCGCTGAAGAGGCCCACGGGGTCACCGGCGCTGAGCTGCAGGGTCTTGCGGAGCTGGCCTTCGATGCGCGGGCCGAGGATGACGCCGAGGATCAGTGGCAGCACGGGCAGCCCGAAGCGGCGCATCATGAAGCCCAGGGCGCCAAGGACCAGCAGGAGCACAAGATCGAAGGCCTGCAGGTTTACCGAGTAGGCGCCCAGCGTGGCGAAGAACAGGATGCCTGCGTAGAGGTAGGGGCGGGGCAGCTGCAGGAGCTTGGCCCAGAGCGGAGCCAGGGGCAGGTTGATCAGCAGGAGCAGCAGGTTGCCGATGAAGAGGCTGGCGATCAGCGCCCACACCAGGGGTCCCTGGCTGGAGAAGAGCTGCGGGCCCGGCTGGATGCCGTACGAGGTGAAGGCTGCGAGCATTACGGCCGCTGTGGCGTTGGTGGGCAGGCCCAGGGCCAGCATCGGGGTCAGGGTACCGGCAGCGGCAGCGTTGTTGGCAGCTTCAGGGCCTGCGACGCCTTCAATAGCGCCCTTGCCGAATTCCTCCGGGTGCTTGCTGAGACGCTTCTCCGTGACGTAAGAGAGGAACGTCGGGATTTCGGCGCCGCCGGCGGGAAGGGCGCCAAAGGGGAAACCGAACGCGGTGCCGCGAAGCCAGGGCTTCCACGAGCGGCTCCAGTCCTTCCTCCCCATCCAGGGCCGGCCGACGGGGATGACGTGCAGGGGAGTGCGGCGCAGGTGGGCGGCAACCCAGAGCGCTTCGCCGACCGCGAAGATGGCCACGGCAACTACCACGATGTCCAGGCCGTCCGCCAGCAGCGGCTGGCCGAAGGTCAGCCGGCGCTGGCCCGTGACGGAGTCCATGCCCACCAGCCCGATGGCCAGGCCCAGGGCCAGCGAGGCGAAGCCGCGGAGCCGGGAGTTGCCAAGGACGGCGGTGACGGCCAGCAGGGCCAGAACCATGATGGCAAAGTAGCTCGGCGCACCCAGGCTGACGGCGAATTCGACGACGATAGGCGCGAAGACTGCCAGGAGGGCGGTGCCGATGGTGCCTGCAACGAATGAGCCGATGGCCGCCGTCGCCAGCGCCTGTGCAGCCCGCCCGGCTTTGGCCATTTTGTTGCCCTCGATGGCCGTCACCACGGACGACGATTCGCCGGGAGTGTTCAGCAGGATGGAGGTGGTGGAACCGCCGTACATGCCGCCGTAGTAGATGCCGGCGAACATGATGAAGGCACTGGTGGGTTCCAGCGCGTAGGTGACCGGAAGCAGGAGGGCCACGGTCATGGCCGGGCCCAGGCCCGGAAGGACGCCGACGGCGGTGCCCAGCAGTACGCCGATCACGGCATACAGGAAGTTCATGGGGGTCAGGGCGGTGGCGAAACCGTCCATCAGTGAGGACCAGACGTCCATCAGAGGATTCCTTCCAGGAGTCCGGCGGGCAGTGCAATGCCGAGGCCGAGGTAGAAGCCGTAGAAGGTCAGCAGGGACAGGGCAACGGAGATGAGCCCGTCCCGGACATAGCGGCGGCTGCCCAATGCCAGGACGCTGCCCCAGAACAGGACGGTGCCGGAGATGACCCAGCCGGCCCAGTCGATGAGCAGGATGTTCAGGATGAATGCGCCTGCCAGGGGCAGGATAGTTTTCCAGTCGGCGGGGTGGGTAAGGTCAACGTCCTCGCCGCCTTCCGCCTCGCCCTGGCCGCCCCGGATCACGTTGATGGCCAGAAGGACCGCGCAGACAACCAGCATTCCGGCCACGATGTACGGGACCGTCTTGGGGCCCACCGGGTCCGATTGGGAGTACGGGGTTACCAGGCCGTTGGCGTCCAGGAAGACAAGGACGCCGGCCGCGCCGAGCAGGAGGGCTACTCCCAGCTCGGCGCGGCCCTTAAGGCCTGTGGTCAGCGGGCTCACGCCAACCCAAGCTTGGTGAGCACGTCCGCCACCCGCTTGTCCTGCTCGGTGAGGAAGGTTTCGAACTCGTCGCCGGTGATGAAAGCGTCACTCCAGCTGTGGGTCTTCAGGGCTTCCTGCCAGCCTGCGCTCTTGTGCATCTTCTCAAGGGCGGCGATCATGGCTGCCTTGTCCTCGTCACTGATGCCCGGAGGGGCAACGATGCCGCGCCAGTTGGTGAATACCAGGTCGATGTTGGATTCCTTCAGCGTGGGGGCGTCCACGCCTTCCAGGCGCTCTTCGCCGCTGGTGGCCAGCACGCGGACCTCGCCGGATTCGATCTGCTGCAGGTACTCGCCGGCACCCGAAGCGGCAAAGCCCAGCTTGTTGCCGAGGATCGCGGGAAGGAGGTCGCCGCCACCGTCGTAGGAAACAAAGTTTACCTTGGTGGCGTCGATGCCAACGGCGCCGGCCAGCTGCATGGGCAGCAGGTGGTCAGGACCGCCCGGGGAGGAGCCGCCGCCTACGGAGATGGAGCCCGGGTCAGCCTTCCAGGCAGCCACCAGGTCGTCGATGGTCTTGTAGGGGGAATCCTTGCTGACCATGATGGCGCCGGGTTCCTCGATGAGCCGGGCCAGGGGAGTGGTCTCGGTCAGCTTGGACTCGGACTTGTTGGTGTAGCTCGCGCCCACCACGCCCAGGCCCATCAGCATGGCGAGGTCGCCGTTGCCCTTTTCGTTGACCACGCGGGCTAGGCCTACGGTTCCGCCGGCGCCCGCAAGGTTGAAGACCTCGGTGTTGCTGGTGATCTTCTCGTCCTCGAGGACCTTCGCTGCTGCGCGCGCGGTGGTGTCGTAGCCGCCGCCTGGGGTGTTGGGGACCATGATCTGCAGCCCGGTGATGGGACCGGCTGCGGCACCGGAGCTTTCCGAGCCGGTGGAGCTCTTGCTGGTGGCACCGCAACCGGTGGCCATCAGGGCGATGCCGGCTGCGACGGCGGCGACGCGCAATGCGCGGATCTGGCGCATGTGTTCCTCTTCTCAGTAATGCAATTCTGTACAAAAATGATCAGCGGACCTGATCTGTGCTTCCGATGCTAGGCCCCACCGTGACGGCGATCACTCTTGTGTACGCAGAGAAAGTTAAGTTCATTGCGTTCACGTTTCCGGGATCCCACCTGGGGCGCCCAATGACGGCAACGGCGGGGCTACGCTGGGATATAGTTCCCGGTACTGCCGCCGTGCAGTGCCGGCATCAGAAACAAAAGGAATCCACGCAGTGACTCGACGAAGAGGAATGTCCCTCGCCGGGCAGTACCTTGTGCTGCAGTTGCTGATTGTCCTGGCGGTACTGGTGGCAGTCGTAGCCATCTCCCTTGCCCAGTCAGCCGCCGCCTTCGAACGCATCGAGGGCCGCCGGGCGCTGTCCGCCGCCGAAGCGCTGGGGAACAATCCCGCTGTGCGGGCGCTGCTGCCGGATGCTGAGCCGCGTGTCGGCGCCGCTCTTCCCGCAGTAGCCGAGTCCGTCCGTACTGTTTCCGGCTCATCCCATGTCACGTTGGCAAAGCTTGACCGCACTGTGGTTGTCGCCTCCGATCCCGGCCTGTTGGGCAAGCCGCTGGAACTGGGCGCCAGCAGGGTCATGGAGGGGCGGGCATGGACCGGTGTGGTAACCGGAAACAGCGCTCCCGTCCTGTCCGCCCACGTTCCGGTCCTCAACGACGCCGGAAAGATGATCGGCATTGCCTCCATCAGCCGGAATTATCCGTCCACGCTTGAGCGGCTGGGGGACGCCGTCCCCAACCTCCTGACATACCTCGGCGTCGGCAGCGTCCTGGGGGTGGCGGGATCCCTGCTGTTGTCCCGCCGGGTCAAGCGCCAGACCCTGGGCATGGAGCCCAGCGAGATTACCGGGCTCGTGGAGAACCGCGAGGCGATGCTGCAGGGCCTGAAGGAAGGCGTGGTGGCGCTGGACCCCCACGAGCGCATCACCGTCGCGAACAACAGCGCCCGGCAGCTGCTGGGCCTGCCGCCGGACTGCGTGGGCAGGAAGATTGGATCCCTGCCCGTGGACCCAGCGCTCAAGGTGGTCCTGACCAGGGAACAGCCGGACCCGGACCAGCTGGTGCTGGTGGGGGAGCGGCTGGTGGTGCTGAACCGGGTTCCCATCCGTTCCCGCGGCCGCGACATCGGCTCAGTGACCACGCTGCGGGACCGTACGGAGCTGTCCTCGCTGGAGCGTGAGCTGGGCGCCACCCGCACTGCCACAGACACGCTAAGGGCGCAGGCCCATGAGTTCGCCAACCAGCTGCACGTAATCTCCGGCCTGATCCAGATCGGCGAATACGACTCCGTGGTGCAGTTCGTCAACGGTGCCACTGTGGACCGGACCAGGCTGAACGATGAAGTGACCAGCCGAATCCAGGATCCGGCGCTCGCCGCTTTGCTGATTGCCAAGTCCAGCCTCGCCACCGAGCGTGGATTAGCGTTGCAGCTGGAGCCCGAGTCAGCGTTGCCTCCGGTCAGCGACGAGCTGTCCCGTGACCTCACCACAGTGGTCGGCAACCTCGTGGACAACGCGTTCGACGCCGTCACAGGGCTTCCGGGCGCGGCCGTCCGCGTGCTGGTGGAGACCTCCGCCGACGCCGTTACCGTAACGGTCAGTGATACCGGACCGGGTGTTCCGCAGCAGGCCACCGAGGAGATCTTCCGCCAAGGGTTCTCCACCAAGGAGGCCGGGCCGGCTGATGTCCGCGGCTTTGGGCTGGCCCTCTCACGGGTGGTTTGCCGGCGGTCCGGCGGTGACCTCACGGTGGCCAACGACAAGGGAGCAGTCTTCACGGCACGATTCAATCGAGGTGCAACGCAGCCATGATCAAGGTACTGATCGTCGACGACGACTTCATGGTTGCCAAGGTTCACGCGGGCTTCATCCAACGGACCGCCGGCTTCACTGTGGTGGGTGCCGCCCATACGGGTGCACAGGCAGTCGCCGAAACCGAGCGGCTGCAGCCGGACCTCGTGCTGCTCGATATTCACCTTCCGGACATCAACGGGCTGGACCTCATGCAGCGGCTGCGGGACGTGGCCCCCGAACTGGATGTGCTGGTGATCAGCGCTGCCCGCGAGGTGGAAACCGTGCGCAAAGCGCTGCGCGGCGGGATTGTGCACTACCTGATCAAGCCGTTCTCACAATCCGACCTCCAGGAACGGCTCGAGCATTACCGGAGCGCATACCAGGGGCTGGATTCGTCCAAGGACGTCGCCGAGCAGTCTGACGTGAACCGGGTCTTCGGACTGGACCGCGCCGAGCGCCCGCTGCCCAAGGGCTGCAGCGTCGAGACCCTGAAGCTGGTGGAGGCCGCGTTGAAGGAGGCCGACGGCGACGTGTCGGCTGCGGAGGTGGCCGAACAGTTGGGCACCTCACGGGTCAGTGCCCGCCGCTACCTGGAGTACCTGCATGACGAAGGTTCGCTGGACGTGAAGCTCAAGTATGGTGTGGGGCGCCCGGAGCGGCGCTACGTCCTCAAGGGTCAGTAATGCGGCTGGCAGCAGTCAGCGCTCGCCGCCGGACCCGGGGCCGGGAAGGAGCTCGGACGGCAGCTCGGCAACCGGAATGATCACGATGTCCTGGACTTTCCAGTCCATGGCGGCGCACGCGTCCCGCGCGGCCTCAAGCTGCCCGAAGGTAGGCATCGAGTCGCCCGCGGGAACCACGAACGACTCCACGTGGAAGACGTGCCCCTCGTCGCGGATCCGTGACTTGGCATCCCGGGTCCAGTCGAGGCTGCGGAGGTATTCATCCAGTTGCCGGCCCAACGGGTGGGGTTCTTTGTCGTCGTAGGTCATGGCCCGCTTGTCCATGAGTGCGGAAACGGCGCCCCTGGTGTTGCCGATCCCGTCGCGCAAAATACTTGCCGAAATGATCAAGGCGGCCCCGTAGTCGGCCCACCACAGCCCGAAGCCGATGCCCGCCACCCCGGCCACGGCAGCAATGGCCGTCATCCAGTCAGCTTTGTTCATATCGGCATCCGCATAGAGGACCTTGTCGTGCAGCTTCTCTGCGAGCTTCATCTTGGCCCGGCCCAGGAAGACGGGCGGCGCCGAAGTGATGATCATGACGGCCATCATCAACCAGCCCAGCCAAATGGTGTTGCCGAAAATCTCGATGCCGCCGATGGTGGGATGCTCCGCCTTGAGCAGGCCAAGGACGGACTCCACCAGGAGGTAACCGCCCATCACCGTCAGCGCGACGGCAGCCACCAGGTGAGCCACCCCGGTGGACCGGTGGTAGCCATAGGGATGCTTCTCGGAGGGAGGTTTACGGATGGCATGCGCCGCTACCAGGAAGGAGATAGGCGGGAGGAAGGAGAGGATGTCCTCGACCCAGGCGGCCTTCATGGCCTGCGAGTTGCCCAGCACCAGGAACACCATGGTTGTGGTGACCGCCAGGAAGCCCATGGTGGCCCATTCGATCCTCATGGCCTTGCGCAGCGCCTCCTGCTGTTCAGCCGGCAGGTCTGTATTTCCGAACCGGACTGCGTCACTGCTGTTCTTGACGTTCGTCATGATGACTCCTTGGCTGCCATCAGGTAGCGGTCCAGCTCAAGAAGGAACGCATTTTCCCCCAGCGGGACGAGCATGACGTGCTTGTGCAGCTTCCCCCGTTCGTCCTCTGATTCCACATAGGGGCGGGTGAGGCCGGCATGGGTGGTCCAGGGCGTCTTGTCGTCCAACCCGCCGATCACCAGGTCCAGACCGCCGTGCTTCAGCTCTTCAGCCAGGACCTGCTCGGTGCCCGCCACCCATTCGATGTCCGCTCCCAGATGCTCGGCGAAGCCCCGCACCAGTTCTGCATCCTTGCCCTGCACATCGCGGTCACGGAGGTTCTTGTCCGAGGTGTCACCACCGGAGGCTCGGATCGCCACCCAGTCCCCGTTCAGGCTCGCACCCACCCGGAGGGTGCCGCCCCGGACCCGGTCCAGGGTTCCCTCCGGGTCAGCCGGATAAGCACGGCAGCCGGAAAGGCCCAGCAGCGTTGCCAGCAGAAAAACCAGGATACTGCCCCGACTCATCACCCGCTCCTTCCTTTAGGCACTTCACCATCATGCTAGACAGCATGCTTCTCATTTGGTGAGATGCCAGGGGAGAAGTGAGCCGCAGAACTTAGCGGAGGATGGTGTCCAGGAGTCGCGCCGCCACCCGGGCCGTCCGCCCGTCGATGTCGAAGGCCGGATTCAGCTCCGCAATATCAAGGTGGAGCAGCTTCCCGCTCCGGGCAATCTGCCGGCAGACGGCGCTGACGACCGGCAGCGGAACCCCGTATGCAGCCGGCGCACTGACACCCGGAGCCACTGCTGCCGGCAGTACGTCGAGGTCGATCGTCAGGTAGAGGACGTCGATGCCCGCAAGGAACCCGGTCACGAATTCACTGGCGCGCTCCGCTTCACAGTCTTCATCCAGCAGGTACTGCACGCCCAGCCCCTTGGCGGTTTCAAAGAGCGCGCGGGTGTTGTTGGGTTCGGAGATTCCGACGACGGCGTACCGGAAGTCCCGTCCGGCGGCTGCTTCCGCCCGGGCCATCTGGAGGAACGGCGTCCCGGAACTCGGAACAGGTTCGGCGCGCAGGTCAAAATGGGCATCGAGGTTCAGGATGCCCAGCCGCTGGCCGCGCTGTACGGCTTCGGAAGCACTGACCCCCAGATAGCTGGCGTAGGCCGTTTCGTGGCCGCCGCCGAGCACCGCGGTCAGGTGACCGGAATCCAGCAGTGCAGCGACATTCCGGCCCAGGCGTTCCTGGCCATCCTCGAGCTGACCGTTGGATACCGCCACGTCGCCGGTGTCAGTGACAGCCCGGTTCAGATGGAACGCCAGGGGCCCCAGGGCCTTTCGGATGGCAGCAGGCGCGGCGGCAGCGCCGGTGCGGCCCTTGTTCCTGCGCACGCCCTCGTCGCTGGCGAAGCCGAGCAGCACGGCCGGTTTCTGGGTTCCCTCCGCATCCGGGGAACCAGCGGCACCCGCGCTGCCCGCCGTGGCGCGCTTCCCGCCGTCATGATGGGCTACCGCCTGCCACCAGCGGCGGTGCGCTGTGCCGTCGCCGTCGTACCTGCCTGTCCAAGGCTGGTACGGGACATCGACGGCAGGAATCAGTGAAGGCATGTTCCAAGCTCACCGTATGCCTGCCGCGAAAACCAGCCGTGCCGCCGTCGTTATGTCTGAGATTCGAGACCACGCACCGGTCGAGAGCACGGGCTATGGTGGAGCAATCCCTCCCCGGGGATGTGTCACTTTGCCTGCGCCCGATGGCGCAACCAATCAAGGCCGGAGAACAGCACCATGTTTGAAGCCCCCAACATTTTGTATGCCGCCGCCGGTATGGCCGTGTTCGTGGCCGCAGTACTCCCTAAGCTGCTGCGCGACATGCCTTTTTCCATGCCCATGGTGTTCCTGGGAGCGGGAATGGGTGCATTCGCACTGATACCCACCCTTCCTGATCCGGACCCCATAGCCCACGGCGATTTCGTTGTGCACCTTTCAGAAATCTGCGTCATCATCTCGCTGATGGGCGCCGGGCTGGCGCTGGACCGGCCCGTTGGCCGCAGGCGCTGGTCCACCACATGGCGACTCCTGGGAATTGCCATGCCGCTGTGCATCATTGCCCTGACACTGATGGGGCTGTGGTTCCTGGGCCTGGGCCTGGGCGCCGCCTTGCTGGTGGGGTCCAGCCTCGCGCCCACGGATCCTGTCCTGGCGTCGGAAGTGCAGGTGGGCGAACCGGCGGACCACGACGATGGCGCCAACAAAGAGGATGAGGTGCGCTTCGGCCTCACCTCGGAAGCCGGCCTCAATGACGGGCTGGCCTTTCCCTTTGTCTACCTGGCCATCGCCATCAGCATTGCAGGATCGTCACCTTCCGCGTGGTTTCCGGAGTGGTTCGGCGTGGATGTGCTCTGGCGGCTGGCCATCGGGCTGCTGGGCGGCTTCCTGACCGGCAAGCTCCTGGCCCGCCTCTTCTTTTCAGCCCGAGCCGAAAGCCTGCGGCTGTCCAACCACTCGGAGGGGTTCGTGGCGCTGGCGGCCACCTTCCTGGCATACGGGGTGACCGAAATGGTGGAGGGTTATGGCTTCATCGCAGTCTTTGTGTGTGCCGTGACCATCCGCGCGGCGGAACGCACCCACGGCTACCACCGCGTCCTGCACTCCTACGTTGAGCAGTTGGAGCGGCTCCTGACCGTAGTGATCCTGGTCCTGCTGGGCGGCTCTATCGCGCGCGGCCTGCTGGAAGGGATCGGCTGGGCGGAAGTGCTGGTGGCACTGGCATTCCTGCTGGTGGTCCGGCCGCTGGCGGGTTGGGTGGGGCTTCTGCGCGGCAAGACGGGGCCGCGGGAGCGGATCGCCCTGTCCTTCTTCGGGATCCGGGGGATCGGCTCGCTTTACTACCTCTCCTATGCCCTGGGCAAGGGCGAGTTCGGTGACCAGGCTGAGCGGCTCTGGGCGTTCATCGGGCTGGTGGTGGCCCTTTCCATCGTGCTCCACGGCGCCACCACCTCGCCGCTGATGAACCGGCTGGACAAGTTGCGGGAAAGGAAGGCCCGGGCAGTGTCCGGTGATGAGGGGCTCGCGCCCAATACGCCGGTGTAGGGCATGCCGGGCGAGCCGGTTACATGCCCAGTGCGGCCTCGATGGGGCCGACGGCGAAGAACAGCAGGAAGGCCGCGGCTACGGCCCACATCAGGGGGTGGATTTCCTTGATCCGGCCCTGGAAGGTGCGGATCAGGACGAATGCGATGAACCCTGCACCCAGGCCATTGGCGATCGAGTACGTGAACGGCATCAGCGTAAAGGTCAGGAAGGCCGGAATCGCGACGCCCCAGTCCTGCCAGTCAATCCTGCCCACCTGGGACACCATCATGAAGCCCACCACCACCAGGGCCGGGGCCACTGCCTCGAAGGGGACCAGGTTAATGAGCGGGGTGAAGAACATGGCCACCAGGAACAGCAGGCCGGTGACGATCGAGGCGATGCCGGTGCGGGCACCTTCGCCGATGCCGGCGCCGGCTTCGACGTAAATCTGGTTGGAGGACACTGAGGCTCCGCCGCCCACGATCGCGCCCAGGGCGTCCACCTGGAGGACCCGGTCGACGTCGGGAATATTGCCGTGTTCATCCACGGTGCCTGCCTCGTTGGCCAGGCCCACCATGGTGCCCATGGCGTCAAAGAAGATGCTGAGCAGGATCACGAAGGCCAGGAGGGTAGCTGCCACGAAACCCAGGTGCCCGAAGGCGCCGAACGGGTTTGCCTTGCCAAGCAGGGAAAGGTCCGGGGCCGCCCATCCGGTAAAGGTCGGAGCCACCAGGGACCAGCCCTGCGGGTTGGAGGTCTCGCCGTCGAAGCTCGGCCCGATGTGCAGGGTCATCTCCAGGAGCACCGAGATAATCGTGGAAGTGATGATGCCGATCAGAATGGCACCCTTGACCTTGCGCACCACCAGGGCGATGGTCAGGATCAGGCCGAACACGAACACCGCGGTGGGCCAGCCCAGGAGCTTGCCTTCGAAACCCAGGCCAACCGGAACAGTGGTCCCGGCAACGTCAGGGATACGCCGCACGAAGCCGGCATTCACCAGTCCGATCAGCGCGATGAACAGCCCGATGCCCACCACAATCGCCGTCTTCAGCCCGTCCGGTACGGCTCTGAAGACTGCTGTACGAAAGCCCGTGAGGACCAGGATGAGCATGGTGACGCCGGACAGGACCACCAGGCCCATCATGTCCGGCCAGGTGAGCCCCGGGTTGGTGGCAACGGTGACCGCCACAAAGGCGTTGACGCCCAGGCCGGTGGCCAGCGCGAAGGGGTGCTTTGCCCAGGCGCCCATCAGGATGGTCAGGAGCCCGGCCACGAAGGCTGTCACGGCAGCCACTGCCGTGAAGCCCAAGGTGGCGCCCGTGGAGTCCGGCCCGGAGAGGATCAGGGGGTTCAGCACCACGATATAGCTCATGGCAAAGAACGTGGCGAAGCCGCCGCGGATCTCGCGGGAAAGATTCGAACCGCGCTCCGTAACCTTGAAATACCGGTCCAGGGCAGAGCCTTGCTTAAGCATTAGTCCTCCGGGGAAGTCTGTGGGGATACCTGCATCCTATGGGGGCGGGGGCAGGGCGGCCGGCAAATTCGCTTAGTCTGTAAGGAAGCCAACACAAGGAGCAGCCCAAGCATGCGTCCCATCCGCCGCCAGATCCTGAGCCTTGGGCTTGGGTTCCTCGTTTTCGCCGCCGCTGTGCTGGGACTGGCAGGTCCCGCCGCCGCGCACGACGCCGCTGAATCCAGCAGCCCCTCCCCGGGCGCTTCCCTGGCAGCGCCGCCGGAACAGGTTTCTGTCACCTTTAACAAGAACCCCCTCGGCATTGGTGCCGCGTTTTCCGTCAAAGACACCTCCGGCACCGAGTGGGCCGACGGGCCGGTGAAGATCGTGGACAAGGTCGCATCGCAAAAGCTTCGCGCTGGAGGTCCCGCGGGGGAATACACGGTCGCGTGGCGCGTGGTGAGTTCAGACTCGCATCCCATTGAGGGGACTTTTGGCTTCACGGCGGCTGCCGCCGGGCCGGTTGCCCCCCAGGCTGCTCCGGCAACCGTTCCGGCGGCCCCGGCTCCTGGGGCATCGGCCCCCGCTATTGGTACCGCACAGCCCGGAACCACCATGGAGCCTGCGGAACCCGTGGACGCCTCGGAGCCGTTCCAGTGGAGCATCGTCATCTTCGCCGTCGTTGCGGTGGGGCTGCTTGCAGCCCTTGCCGTCCTCGCCCGGCGCAGGCTTACCGCCGCAAGCGACGAATAGAAGGCGCCCCCTTCAGCGGGGCGGCTGCCTGTGCTAGCAGGTCAGGCCCGCGAAGCTTCCGGTAGCCGGGTAGGTCACGGTGTCCGGATGCACCTTGGCGGAAATCGCGTGGCCCACAGTCTTGGCCTGGCGCAGGACCTCTTTCGGTGATGGCGTGATGAGCTCTCCCACGCCCACCAGGTAGATACCGATGGCCCGCATCGCGGCAGCAAGGTTCCTTCCCACTGAGATACCGAAATTATTGATCATCCGGCGGAGCTGGCTCTGGGCGCAGCGGGTCAGGACGATATGGTTGGCCACCAGGATTCCGGTGGGAGTGTGCACCTCCCACTGCGGAGCGGCCGTGCGCTCCTCTACCCCGTCCACCATGGACAGCTGGACGGCGCGGGTAGTGGTGCGCACGTCCACGTCATGGCTCGCGGCGTAGTTCCGGAGGTGGCGCATGATTTCGTTCCGCTCTCGAAGGGTGGCGGAGTCGGCTGCGTCGCAGCGCTGGAGCGGGGCGGTGTTGGCCGTCTGTGCGGCGCCCAGGATGTCCAGTCCGTCCACCACTATTGCATCGACGCCGCGGCGGCACAGCTCGGCGGCGACGGCAAGGCCGGACAGGCCTGCGCCGATGATCACAGCGGTGGTCTGCTCAGTCCGGGCATTCCCAGGCATGCTTGACACGACAGTTTCCTCCTTCGAAGCTTCGCAGGTGCAGGCGTCCTCGCCCGCGAGCGTCCCGTTACCCCCAAAGTCCGGCCGCAGTGTGTTGCCGGGCAGCTTTCGAACGGAAGTGGAAGTCGGCGTCCCGGACCAACAATGTCCTGAAGACTACAGAACATTTCCGCCCCTGAACAGACCGCAACGCCGAGGTTCTTCTGCCCCGGGCATGGAGCCGAAACATCCGGCAAACCGGAACAGGGAAAAGCCGTTACAGGTCGCGCGCGATCGCCAGCAAATCACCAACCTGGCAATCGAGCACCTCGCAGATCGCAGTCAAGGTCGAGAACCGGATCGCCTTTGCCCGGTCATTCTTCAGGACAGACAGATTTACCAGGCTGACTCCAACGCGCTTGCTCAGCTCAGTCAGGGTCATTCCGCGGTCCGCCAGGAGCTCGTCCAGGTGGCAGTGGATGTTCGACGGGTCCTCGGCCGGCATCAGACCAGCCCCTCGGTATCTTTCTGTAGCCGGCGCCCGTACTCGAAGACTGCCGCAACCAGGAGCAGGGCGATGCCCAGCATCAACGGGCCGGTGTCGAACTCCGCCGGGAAGACCTGCGACTCCCCAGGGCCCCGGGGGTTGGCGCCGACGATCTCGGCCAGTCTGCTGCGACCCACACCGTCGAGAACCTGGCCGGACATGCCTGCCACGGCCAGGACAATTCCGGCCGCCCCGACCAGGTGCGCAGACTTTGCAGTGAACAGGATCCTGCCCTGAAGGCGGTAGGCCAGCAGGAACGACAGCGCAAGGATTGCCAAGACCGCGACCTGGTTCAGCAGGCCGGCCCAGGCGAGGCTTGCGGCCGGGCCGGACGGCAGGACTGGAATGGTGGTTTCCAGTGACGTGAAGTGCCCTGTCGCCTCCAGCGACAGACCTGTGGCCCTCTGGTGCGACGTAGCCACCGGAAGCACCAGTGTCACCGGCCCGGTAAACAGAGCGACAGTACCGGATACAGTCGCAGCCGTTGTAACAAGCGCCGCAAGGGCTGAAGCGATCATCAAAAAGATAGCATCGGCCCTCGATACAACTTTCTTTTGGCCTGTTCCGGCTGACCCGCGCGTGAGTTTCATGGTTCCCCCTACTATCGAAATTCGTTAATAACGGTTGTCGATAAGCTCCTGGTTTCGCGGCTGCCGGCCAATGCCAAACCTGAGCGATGAGAGCCTGCCGCCCATGCGATCCACAGCGTCTATGCTCTGGACGTCCTGCGGGCGCCTTCCGGGCGCCTACTCTGAAAAGCAGTTGCATCCCATCCTGAAGGAAGCCCATGCCCCACCCCACCCGTCCCTTACGCAAGCTCGGATTCCTCACTATTGGCCTCTTCGATCCGGCCGATCCCGCCGCAGGCCACGACTCCACTTTGCAGATCATCGAATTGGGCGAGCGGCTCGGATTCGACAGCGCCTGGCTGCGGCACCGGCATTTGCAGTTCGGCATTTCCTCTCCCATCGCAATGATGGCTGCGGCCAGCCAGCGCACCTCCCGGATCGAGCTTGGAACCGCTGTGACCCCGCTCGGCTGGGAAAACCCACTGCGGCTGGCAGAGGACCTGGCCACCGTGGATCTGCTCGCCCGAGGACGAATCAACCCAGGACTGAGCGTGGGGGAGCCGATGCATTACGACACCGTGAAGCGCGAGCTGTACCCGGATTCCGCGGAGCTGGAGGACTTCAGCTACGCCCGGGTGGAGCGGTTTGCCCGCCTGGTTGCGGGAGGGCCGGTGCGGGACTTCTCCGGCAGGCAAGGTGTGGTGGAGGAATTCTCCAACCGCGTCGAGCCGCACTCTCCCGGGCTGCGGGACCGCCTTTGGTACGGGGCAGGCAGCACGAAGTCGGCTGTGTGGGCCGGGGCCAACGGCTTCAACCTTCTCTCCAGCAGCGTGGTTTTCCCTGAACCGGACCAGGAACCGGACTTCGCCAAGATTCAACAATCGCAGATCCGCGCATACCGTGAAGCCGCCGCATCATCTGCTCAGGCTGAGCGGCGTGCCCGGGTGTCGCAGGGCCTGGTGGTAATTCCCACCGATTCGGCATCACCGGAACAGCGGGAGAAGTACCGGCGGTACGTCGACGAGCGCACGCCCCGCACGCGGGCGCCGCAGGGGCCAAAGGGCATGCTGTTCGCCCCGGACCTCATCGGCACCAGCGATGAAATCGCCGAGCAGCTGTACGCACACGCAGGATTCCAGGAAGTCGACGAGGTGGCGTTCGCCCTGCCCTTCAGCTTTGACCACGAGGATTACGTCCAGATCCTTACGGACATTGCCGGCAAGCTGGGTCCCGCACTTGGCTGGATCCCAACCCAGGCAGGGCAAGACCGGCCATAACCGGCACCGTACGATGACCTGGCCTCAGGTGCCTGGCGCGCCCGGTACGCAAGAGTCAGCGCGTCTCCACATCCCGGAGAAAGCCTTCCCGAACGCGTTGGACAGGCTGTGGAAAAGCTGTGGATATTGTGTGGATTCCGCACCTGGCCAGGCTTGCTATGGCAGGGCTGACGGAGAATAGTGAGAAGCGGAAGCGGCAGTTTCCGCTGCGTCTGCGGCGCCTGACCAGGTGCGCAAGGAACTGTCCGCTTTCTGGCAGAATAGCGGCAATATCGTGCAGTAGCGCAAGGAGGCGGCCCCATGGGCGCACATGAATTGCATCCGGACCCGGCCCGGGACGGTGGCGGCAATTCTGCCGCCCCCGAAGGAATCGTTGTTGGAGTCGATGGGTCGGACCATGGCCAGTGCGCCCTGGTGTGGGCAGCCCGCGAAGCCCAGCGCCGCCGTCGGCCGCTGCACATTGTCACCGCATACTCCGTGCCCATCTTTGCTGCCTCGGGCCTCGACGGCGGCTACGCCACCGTGGATGATTCGGTGATCCGGGAAGGTGCGGAGGCCATCGTCAGGCAGGCGCTGGAGAAGGTCTCGTCCTACGACATCGAGGTCACCGGATCCGTGGAAAACGGTGATGCCTCCGGCGTGCTGCTGGAGATGTCCGAGACTGCCGAACTCCTGGTCTTCGGCACCCGCGGCCGCGGTGGTTTTGTGGGCAGGCTGCTCGGTTCCGTGAGCAGCGCCCTGCCGGCCCACGCCAAGTGCCCCACCGTGACCATTCCCCTGGTTTGCTCGGACCGCTTGGGTGAGCCCACCGAGGACCGGCGCGTCAGGGCCGAGCAGGCAAAAGCCGGGCACCAGCGCGTCGAAAACGTGGTGGTGGTAGGCGTGGACGGCTCAGAGCAGGCGCGCGTGGCCGTGCTGGAGGCGGCCGACCAGGCTGAACGGTTGGGTGCCACCCTCCGGGTGGTGTGTGCGGTGCCCCAGTACAGCGGCTCCTTGGCCTGGGTTCCGGCTCCCATGGACCGCAAGGCACTGTTTGCCGACATCCAGGCCACCCTGGACGCCGGCATGGCGTGGCTGCGGAGCCACTTCCCCAACCTGCCCGCCGAATCAGTACTTAAGGATGGTTCCCCGGTGGACGTCCTGGTGGAAGAAAGCCGGCACGTTGAACTGGTGGTGGTTGGCACCCGTGGCCGCGGCGGCTTCACCGGAATGCTCCTGGGCTCAACATCCGATGGCGTGCTCCACCATGCCAAAGGCCCCGTGATGGTGGTCCCGGACCGGGAGGACCCCCGCCTGGCGGACCGTGCCCGCTTTGGGCCGATGCTCGACGCATCGTGACCTGAGCCTCTCACCGGGAGCACCACCGTGGCTGCTGATCCGGCACGGAAACCGGGCACGAGTCCTCCGTACCGGGCGGGGGAAACAGCGCCGGCCTGGTCCTTCCCCTCAGCAACACGGTCACCCCGGATAGGCTGCAGGGCAGGTGTATGGGCGGGCACCGAGGCGTACCCTTGGACTATGGCTCCAACGACGGAGTGGACGGGACAATGAACCGGATTATGAACGGCCGGCCAAGGCAGCAAGGGCCGGAGGGCAGCGGTGCCGATCGTGCGCGGAACCGGGCGTGGCTGCGCTGGGTTCCGGCGGTGACCGTGCCTGCAGTCATCGCAGCCGGGTTTCTGGCCGGCACCATCCCGGCCCGGGCGGGTGATCCCCTGCCAACCAAGACTCCCGCTGACGTCATAGCCCTGGCAGCCGGACACAAGACCCATACTTTTTCCGGCACGATCGAACAGTCCTCGGAACTGGGACTGCCGGAGCTGCCGGCAACAGGTCCCACCGCAGGCCCTGCATCAGCCGACGGCATCGCGTCCGCCATTGAGGTCCTCACCGGCGAGCACACTGCCCGGGTGTTCATGGACGGAAAAACCAAGGCACGGATCCAGGTGGTGGACCGGCTCGCCGAGAGGAACGTAATCCGCAGCGGCAACGAAGTCTGGTTCTACTCCTCAAAGGATAACTCCACCGCCCACCTGACCCTGGCCGGCGACGCGAGCGACCTCCCCCTGGCCCACCCCGGGACCCCAGCCGCCCCGCGCACCCCGCAGGAACTTGCCGAAAGGTTCCTGGCGGCAGCGGACAGCTCCACTGCCATCTCCGTTGGCCCCGACGTGCAGGCCGCCGGGCGCGCCGCCTACAACCTGCTGCTTGAGCCGCGCACCAACGGCACCCTCGTGGGCAAGGTGGCCATCGCCGTCGACGCAGCCACCGGGATGCCTCTCTCCGTCCAGGTGACGGCCCGCGGCGCATCCCAGCCTGCTTTCAGTGCCGGATTCATCAGCCTGTCGCTGGACCAGCCGGACGTGGCACTGTTCAACTTCGTCCCGCCGCCGGGCAGCACGGTGGAGGAACTGCAGCCCGGCCACCCTAATCGGCAATCGCTCAGCCCGGGAACTCCGGATTCGCACGCAACCCCCGAGGACCTGGCGGCCGCCCTTGAGCAGAAAGCCGGGCAATACACAACAGGCTCGGGGTGGGAGACAGTGGTGGCAGTCCCGGCGGAGGCAGGGGCCGCCTCGCGCCTGAATGCCCTGCTGGCCGGCAATCCGCTGCTGGCGCAGGCCGCCGTCGCCGTTCCCGGCGGGCGCGTGTTGTCCACCGCCCTGTTCAACGTCCTGCTCACCGACGACGGCCGGGTCTTCGCGGGCATGGTGCCGGTGGAGAGGCTGCAGGCAGCATCCGCGGCTCCGTGACAGCAGCCGCGGGAGGCCCCGGATCCCGGACGTACGGCCTGACCATCGAGACGAAGGGGCTGACCAAGCGCTTCGGGCATCAGGTGGCGGTGAATGCCCTCGATCTGGCGGTACCCCAAGGCGCCGTCTTTGGCTTCCTGGGACCCAACGGCTCAGGAAAAACCACCACCATCAGGATGCTGCTGGGGCTCGCGGCGGCCTCGGCCGGGACCATCGAACTACTGGGGATGGAGATGCCCAGCCAGTTCCGGGAAGTCCTCCCGCGGGTCGGGGCGCTGGTGGAGGGGCCCGCTTTCTATCCATTCCTCTCCGGGTCGGCGAACCTCCACCGCCTTGACGCCGCCACCCGGCACGCCGCCCCAGGCACCCGGAAAGCACGGGTGGACCATGCGCTGGAACGCGTTGGCCTCAGCCATGCCGCCGGCAAACGGGTCCACGCGTATTCCCTGGGCATGAAGCAGCGGTTGGGGATCGCCAACGCGCTGCTTTCCCCGCGGGAGCTGCTGGTGCTCGATGAGCCGACCAATGGGCTGGACCCCCAGGGCACCAGGGAGGTGCGTAACCTGGTCAGGTCCCTGGCGGCGGACGGAACCACCGTTTTTGTTTCCAGCCACCTGCTGGCCGAGGTCGAACAGATCTGTACCCACGCGGCCGTGATGAGCGCCGGCCGGCTTGTGGCCCAGGGCCCGCTGCCCGACCTCAGGCGGTCCGGAAGCGCCCGCATCCGCGTGGTCACGCCTGACGCTGGGCCCGCAACTTCCGCCCTGGCGCGCCTTGGGCTGGCACCTGAACCCGCACCGGCGCAGCCGGACGGCCAGGTGGTGACGGCGGCGCTCGCCGGCCTGGGCGCAGATATGGGACGTCCCGCCCCCGAGGATATTGTGGCGCACCTCGTGGCTGGCGGCGTGCGGGTCCGCGGATTCGCGGTGGAACGGGAGAGCCTGGAGGACAGGTTCGTGGCTTTGACCGGGGAGGGGTTCGACGTTGTCCAGTAGCCTACGGCCGGAGACTTTGGGAACAGCAGGCGCAACGGATGCGGCGGCGCCGCGGGGATTGGGGCTTTCCCTTTTGTGGTCAGAACTCCGGGTCCTGTTCGGCCGCCGCCGGACCTGGGCCCTGCTGCTGGCGCTTGCCGCCATTCCGGTGCTGATCGCGGTGGCCGTCCGCCTGTCGTCCGCTGTTCCTGCCGGGCGCGGCCCGGCCTTTCTTGACCGCATTTCCCAGAACGGGCTGTTCGTTGCGTTCACCGCCATGCTGGTGTCCGTTCCGTTGTTCCTGCCGTTGACCGTGGGTGTGGTGGCGGGGGACACGATCGCGGGCGAAGCCAACCTGGGGACGCTGCGGTACCTGCTGGTCGCACCGGCCGGCCGGGTGCGGCTGCTCCTGGTCAAGTACGCGGGGGCGCTGGCCTTCTGTCTGGCCGCACCGCTCACGGTTGGCCTGGCCGGTGCCGCCATCGGGGCGGCACTCTTCCCGGTGGGCCCGGTGACCCTGTTGTCCGGGGACGTGATCGAGCCGCCCCAGGCCGCGTTGCGCATCCTTCTGATCGCGGCGTACCTTGCCGTCTCCCTGGCCGGGCTCTCAGCAGTCGGGCTGTTCCTGTCCACCCTGACGGTGGTTCCGGTAGGTGCCATGGCAGCCACGGTTGTGGTGTCCGTGGTGTCCCAGGTGCTGGACCAGCTGCCGCAGTTGGAGTGGCTGCACCCGTGGCTTTTCAGTCACTACTGGCTGGGCTTCGGGGACCTGCTCCGGCAGCCCCTGCTGTGGGACTCGTTCACCGGCAACGCCCTGCTCCAGGCGGGGTATGTGGCAGTGTTCGGCGCGCTCGCCTACGGCCGCTTTGTCACCAAGGACATCCTGAGCTGACGGCGATCGCCTAAAGGAGCGAGGTCCGGTCAGGCGTGCTGGTGCGCCTCGTGATCGGAGTGGCTGGCAGGCTCCAGCTGGAAGGTGCAGTGGTCGGTATCGAAGTGTGAGCCCAGGCAGGTGATCAGCTTGTCCAGCAGCTGGTCTGCTCCACGCGCGTTGAGCACCCCGTCTTCCACTACCACGTGTGCCGAAAAGACCGGAACGCCGGAGGTGATCGTCCAAATGTGGATATCGTGCACGTCTGTCACGCCCTCGACGGACAGGATGTGCTCACGAATCATCTGTACTTCCACACCCTTGGGGCTGGCCTCCAGCAGGACATCCACCACATCGCGCAACAGTGTCCAGGCCCGGGGGAGGATCAGCAGGGCGATCAGGACGGAGGCGATGGTGTCAGCAGCGTTGAAGCCGGTCACCATGATTACCACTGCCGCTGCGATGACCGCGAAGGAACCCAGGAGGTCGCCCAGCACTTCCAGGTAGGCGCCCCGCACATTGAGGCTTTCCCGGTGCGCCCTGTGCAGGATCACCAGGGAAACCACGTTGGCGGCGGCGCCGAGGATGGCGGCGAACAGCATGATGTCGGTTTCGACTTCCGGCGCAGCCCCGATCCGCCGGAGCGCCTCACTGAAGATGACCACCGAAATCACCACCAGGATCAAGGCGTTGGCCATCGCAGCGAGCACCTCGGCACGCTGGTAGCCGTACGTCCTCTGGTCGCTGGCAGGACGCCCTGCTATCCACGAGGCCAGCAGGGCGATGGTCACGCCTGCCGCATCCGAGAGCATATGGCCTGCATCGGCAAGCAGGGAGAGTGATCCTGAAAGGACGGCGCCCAGAACCTGCACCAGGACCACGGTGAGGGTGATCACCAGCACAGCCACCAGCCGCTTTCGGTGCCGGCCGGTTGCCGTGATGCCATGCGTGTGGCCGTGGTTGTGTCCCATGCCTACAAGGCTAGCCCCAGCCAAGCTCGTGCAGCCGGTGGTCGTCTATTCCGAAATGGTGGGCGATTTCGTGCACCACTGTCACCGCGACTTCGTGGATGACGTCCTCCCGCGAGGCGCAGATTTCCAGGATGGGTTCACGGAAGATGGTGATCCTGTCAGGCAGGGAACCCGCGTCCCACCAGGAGTCGCGTTCTGTCAGCGGCACGCCCTCGTAAAGCCCCAGCAGTACGGTGTCCGGGTCCTCCCCGGGCCGCGGCACATAGTCGTCCTCGATGAACACCGCCACGTTGTCCATGGCACGTGCCAGCTTTTCCGGGATACTGTCCAGTGCGTCCTGGACAGCGGACTCGAACTCGTCGGCTGACATGGTGAAGTGCAGGGGCTCGCGGGAACCCTCGGGAATGATGGGCAGACCCGGCGGCAGGCTGGCTGGCATACTCCGACTTTAGCTGGAAGCGGCCGGTCCCGTTCCCGGATCCTGCCGGCTCCTGCGCCGGGTCAGCGCCACGCCCACCAGGCAGACCAGCCCGCCCACCAGGCCCAGTGCCGTGGGAATTTCGCCCAGCAGGAGCCAGGAAATCAGGATGGTGGTTCCGGGCACCAGGTACGTGGTGGCGGCCAGTTTCCCGGCGTCCACCAACGAGAGGGCGTAGGCCCACGTGGTGAAGGCAATCGCCGTGGGAAAGATCCCCAGGTAAACAAGCCCCCAGCCAGCCGCCGGCGGCGCGGCCTGCACTTCTGCGACCAGTTGGCCGGTGAACGGCAGGCAGCACAGGGCCCCCACCATGATCCCGAACCAAGTGGCCTGGGCGGCAGGGAATTTCCGCAGCACCGGCTTCTGGATAATGACGCTGACGGCGGCGAGCACGGCGGCAAGGAGGCATAGCAGCACGCCCGCCACATCGGCTGTCGGACGTTCCCCTGAGGGGGACGCCTGGCTGGAACCGAAGGCGATCAGCGCCACCCCGGCGAAGGCAACAAGGCTCCCGATGATGAGCCACCGCGGGAAGCCCTCCTTGAGGAAAAAGCCCGCCATGATGGCCACCAGGATTGGATTCACGTTGATGAGCAGGGCGCTGGTGCCCGCGTCCAGCACGTGCTCGGCGGCGTTCAGCGCCACGTTGTACCCGCCGAACCACATCACGCCGTAGGCGATGATCGGCCACCACTGCCTGCCCTTCGGGAGGAGCCGGCTCTTCAGGAGCTGGGGCAGGACCAGCAGGGACAGCACGACGGCGGCAATCGCCAGCCTGCCAAGGGTCAAGGAGCCCGGGGAGAAGTGCGGGCCGATGGCCCGGATTCCCACGAAGGCCGACGCCCAGAGCACCACGGTGACCACCATGGCCGCAACCCCCAGTGCCTTGACCGGGCTGGCAACCGTTTCGGGACGTACGGGGGCGGTGCTGTTGGCGGGACTGGGTGAAGGCATGAAGCCAATCTAACCGGAGGATCGTGCAGCGGACTGGCGGAAATCAGCCATCTCTGGCCAACATCCTGCCAAAGACATCGACCGTGCCGGGGGCAAGCCCCTCGTCCAAGCCAAGTAGGGCTAGTTGCCCGGCCCAGCCCACTCAAGGAGACGCCCCACGGGCCAGGTGGTGATGATCCGGTCTGCCGGGACGCCGTTCCGCTCCGCGCGTTCGGCGCCGTACTGCAGGAAATCCAGCTGCCCCGGAGCGTGGGCGTCACTGTCGATGGAAAACAGGCACCCTGCGTCCAGCGCCAGTTGGATCAGCGCGTCCGGCGGATCCTGGCGCTCAGGCCGGGAATTGATCTCCACTGCCACATTGTTTTCCGCGCAGGCGGCGAAGACTTCCTTGGCATCGAACTCCGACGGCGGACGCGTCCCCCGGGAGCCCTCCACCAGCCGGCCTGTGCAGTGACCCAGGACGTTGGTGTGCGGGTCCTGGATTCCGCCGAGCATGCGCCGGGTCATGGTCTTCCGGTCGGCCCGGAGCTTCGAATGGACGCTGGACACCACGATGTCCAGGCGGTCCAGCAGCTCAGGGTCCTGGTCCAGCTCCCCGGACTCCAGGATGTCCACTTCGATGCCGGTCAGCAGCCGCACCCCGGTTCCTGGCTGGCCGTCGGAGCCGGATTGGCTGCCGTTGTTGATTTCGTCCACCACGTCCAGCTGCTGCAGCAGGCGTTCGGCTGAAAGCCCGTTGGCGATGGTGAGGTTGGGGGAGTGGTCCGTAAGCGCGAGGTACTCCCTGCCTAGAACCCCCGCGGCAGCCACCATCAGCTCGATGGGGGATCCGCCGTCGGACCATTCACTGTGGCTGTGCAGGTCTCCCCGTAGCGCATCCCGGATGATGGAGCCGCCGGAAGCGAGCGGCTTGGCGCCTTTCTCCCGGAGGTCCGCCAGGTACTCCGGGACCTGGTCATCCACGGCCTGGCGGATCACCTGGTAGGTCCGGTCACCGATGCCTTTCATTGACTTCAGGCGCCCGTTCCGGGCACGCGCAGCCACTTCCTCCGCAGGAAGCGGGCTGATGGCGGCGGCTGCTTTGCGGAAGGCCTGGACTTTGAAGGTGGCAGCGCGTCCGCGCTCCAGCCAGAAGGCAATCTCGTTGAGGGCTGCTACGGCATCCATCTGTCCATCTTCACCTGTCCTGCGCACTCAGGGGCGGTGTTTTGGCCGATTTTGGATAATTCCGGACTAGGCCCTATAGTTTTAGAGTCCAGTTCGGAGAAACGCAAAGGACAAAGACGGAAAGCCCCGCTTTACGCCTTTTATTTTGTTCCGAACGGGTTCTGGCCCCCATCGTCTAGCGGCCTAGGACACCGCCCTTTCACGGCGGCGGCACGGGTTCGAATCCCGTTGGGGGTACGCAAGGAACTGGTCAAACAGGCTAAAAAAGTCTGGTAGGCTGGAAGCCTTGAAAAAAGCGGTAGAGATACTGCTGACGCAAGAAACGCAAGGCCCTGTAGCGCAGTTGGTTAGCGCGCCGCCCTGTCACGGCGGAGGTCGCGGGTTCAAGTCCCGTCAGGGTCGCTCTGATTGCTGGAAGACATTCCGGCTCTCATGGTGACTAGTCACCTAGGCTCTGTAGCTCAGTTGGTAGAGCGTTCGACTGAAAATCGAAAGGTCACCGGATCGACGCCGGTCGGAGCCACCAGCTGGAACCCCGCAAGTCCCGTAATTATTCGGGAATTGCGGGGTTTCTTCGTTTTAATATTTCCGGCGCCGCCCAAATCACTCTTTGGTTGCTGTGGCCGGCAGGCGCTGTGCCACGCTGCCCTTTTCCTTGCCGGTCCTTGCCGTCCACCGTGCTGCCTGTTCAATAGTTTCTGGATGCAGGTAGGCGATCTTCTTCCCCGCAGCCAGCTTGATGATGTTGTGGTGCATGTCCAGACCCGGGGGAACCAGCCCGTCGTCGCCGTTGCGCGTGTAGTGGTCCCGCGCACCGAGGAACTGGTTGCGGGTAATCTCCACATCGCAGGGGAGCTCCATGCTGTAAGTCAGCAGGTGGGTGCCCTTGCCGTTCCTGTCCGGCCGGATGGTTGCCGCCCATGAATAGCCCGCGTCAACACAGATGTTGTCAGTAAACGAGCAGCGGATGTGTCCGTTGACTGGCGACGGAGTGCCCTTGGACCACATCTCGAAGCTCTGGTTGCAGTTTTCCACCCGGTTGTTACGGAACCGGATGTCTTCCCACGAGACGCTGCTGCCGGAAGCTTCACCCTGCATGGTGAAGGCGACATCATAGGTTTCACGGATGGTGTTCTCCCGGATGTCCACCTCCGCCGCACCGATCCAGCATTCGATACCGTTGCCATACCGGGTGGTGCCGGAGAGCGCCGAGCCGCCGATCGCGGTGACGTGGTTATCCCGGATACTTACCCGCTGGCTGCTTCCGACATTGATTCCGTGCCCGCCGTGTCCCTCGATCCGAAGGCCCGTGATGTGGCTGTCAGGTGCAGGACGCAAACCATCCTGCTGGACGGAGATATGTACGTTTGCGCCCGGGTTGCCGTTGCGCTTCACGTACACATAGGTTTCGTCACTGTAAAAATCCCAGGGGTTCTCAAGCTCCGACAGGCTGAACCTCTTCCAGCCCCTTATGGTGTCTGAAACCTTGAGGAAGCCCACGTTGGTGGACGCGCCCATGGTGTTGCCGGTGTAAGCGCCCGAGCCTGCGGTGATATCCAGCTTCCACACCCCGGCAGTGTGCCGAATCCAGGATGCTTTGCTGATTTTGTAGCCACTGATGACCGGCCGGTCTCCGCTTCCGTACGCACCCAGCACCAGGGCGCCGGACAAACCCTGCAGGGTGGGCTCGTGGAGATAGCCGTAGAACGTGTCGCCCCGGCGGAAAAGCACCTGGCTGCCGCGCTGAAGCTCGCCGCTGTCCATGGCGGACCGCACCTTCACCAGGGTCTCCCACGGTGCAGCCTGGGTGCCCGGGTTGCTGTCCGAACCCTCGGCACTCACATATTTCACAGTGCTCCTGACACACCCGGTGACGCCTTGGACCGCCCAGCCGCCCACAATTAGAGCGGCAGCGCCCTGTAGGAACCTCCGGCGCCTAAGAGTCCTGTCCATCTTGCCTTCTGGTTGTAAGCGGGCACTACAACTTTAGGGTTTTTCCTGCCTGGTTGTCCCCTAAATCTGTCTCCTTACTTTGTCCCGTGGAGCAGGAGGCGCATCATGGGCACCGTCTGCAGTACCCCCACCGGCTGACCACCAGGGTGGGAGGCGGTGACCGCGGTGGCTGCGGGCCCCAGGTCCGTTTGTGGTAAACGGGCGGTGGACAAGGAGTGACATTTTGCTCAAAAAGCGGGCGGGCAGGACACACTTGACGATCGCCAAACCGTTGTGGCACGCGCGCGCTTTGAAGTTGCGTAAGCGCTTGCACTCACGGGCCTTAGGGTCCTATTTCGCCGCTGAAACACGGTTTGATCAGTCCTTCCACTGCTGGCTACCGTGGACCCCGGCCCGGATCTTTCCGGACTCGCTTCCGGGACCGCACTCAGGTCCCGTCCCGATACAACGGCGTCCCCGACGACGCTCCGTGGTCGGGATCGCCTGCGTAGAGGACCAGGGCATCAGCCCGTCTTCCACGAACAGTTTCAACCCCGCGAGAAGAGCAAAAATGCACAAGCACCCCCAATTACCCTGGATGCTGCGGCGGCGGTCCGCCGCCGCAGCATTGGCGGCATCGGTCGCAGCCTCGGCGTTCCTTGCCGTCCCGCCGGCCCGGGCGAATGAGCCCGCAGATCCCCCTGCAGTCGAGCAGATGCCGGCCCCGACCCCCGGGTTCCCCCTCCCCACCGAGCACACCCAGGAAGCGTTCGACCCGGCGTCGGACTTCACCTCCAAGTGGACCCGCGCGGATGCCAGCCAGATCATGGCGCAGAGCGACACCACGGTGACGCCCGGGCAGAACTCGATGAGTCCGGACGTCACCATGCCGGAAATCCCCGAGGATTTCCCTAGCATGAATAAGGATGTCTGGGTCTGGGACACCTGGTCCCTGACGGACGAGAATGCCAACCAGATCAGCTACAAGGGCTATGACGTCATCTTCTCGCTCGTCGCTGACCGCCACGCCGGCTACAACTTTGACCAGCGCCACTGGAACGCCCGCATCGGCTTCTTCTTCCGCAGGACCAACGCCGACCCGGCCAAGGACAAGTGGAACTACGGCGGACACCTCTTCGTGGATGGTTCCTCCATCGGCAACACCGAATGGTCCGGCTCCACCCGCCTGATGCAGGGCAACCACGTCAACGTGTTCTACACGGCCACAACCTTCCACGATGTTGCAGAGCGGAACGCGGGCGGCGGCGGCATTGCGCCGGACGCGGCCATCGCCAAGGCGCTGGGCAATATCCACGCCAACGGGGAGCGCGTGTGGTTCGACGGCTTCGAGCACACCAAGCTGCTTGAGCCGGACGGCCAGATGTACCAGACCAAGGAACAGAACCCGGGTTTCGCGTTCCGCGACCCGTTCACATTCGCTGATCCCGCCCACCCCGGCAAGACCTTCATGGTCTTCGAAGGCAACACCGCCGGCAACCGCGGCGAATACCAGTGCACCAAGGAGGACCTGGGCTACCGCGAGGGAGACGCCAAGGCCGAGTCCGTTGCGGACGTGAACGCCTCCGGCGCGCAGTACCAGACCGGCAACGTGGGCCTCGCGGTCGCGGACAACAAGGACCTGACCAAGTGGTCGTTCCTGCCGCCGATCCTCTCCGCCAACTGCGTGAACGACCAGACTGAGCGTCCGCAGATCTTCATCCAGAACGAAGACGGCAAGAACAAGTATTACTTGTACACGATCAGCCACCAGTTCACCTACGCCGCCGGCATGCGCGGCCCGGACGGCGTCTATGGCTTCGTGGGCGACGGCGTCCGCTCCGACTACCAGCCAGTCAACAACTCCGGCCTGGCACTCGGGTCGCCCACCGACCTTAACCTGCCGGCCAACAACCCGAGCGGGACCATCTCCAGCCAGCAGAACGGCCGCCAGTTCCAGGCCTACTCCCACTACGTGCAGCCCAACGGCCTGGTGCAGTCCTTCATCGACAACGTCAACGGTGTGAGGGGCGGTTCGCTGTCCCCGACCGTGAAGATCAACTTCAAGAACGGCGTGACCCAGGTGGACCGCAGCTTCGGCCAGAACGGCCTCGGCCCGTTCGGCTACCTGCCCACCAACGTCAAGGTTGGCGGCGAAGGCCACTACAAGTAAAAGCTGTTGCCCTAGACGCAGATGAAACTCAGGCGGGGATGTGCGTGTTGCGTGCATCCCTGCCTGCTGCCGTTAAGTCACAACCAAGGGATAGGGTTGGAAACAACAGAAGGGGGAGTGCCTGATGGAGTACCAGAACCCACAACCCGATGCAGGTATCCGGAGCCGAAGTGTCCCGGTTCCTGTTCCGGCGCCCGCACTGGGGCGCACCGTTATCTCTGAGACAGCAGTTGCCAAGGTGGCTGGGATCGCCGCCAGGGCAGTTCCAGGCGTTTATTCCCTGGGCACTGTGCCGTCCCGTGCCCTGGGCGCCATCCGCGATGCCGTCGGCAGCTCAGACCATGCGGCGGGCGTCCACGCGGAAGTCGGGGAAACCCAGGTGGCCGTGGACATCAGCCTGGTCGCAAGTTACGGAACGCCCCTCCACTCGCTGGCCGACCAAGTGCGTGCGGCCGTCTACCGTGCGGTCGAGGAACTGGTGGGGCTTCAGGTGATAGAAGTGAATGTGGAAGTCACGGACGTCTACGTGCCGCCTCCCGTGAAACCGGCCACTGCCGGCTCTACCGAAAGGGAGGGGCTGCTGTGAATCTCACCGTGGCAGGTACGGCGATGGGCGCCTTCGTCGCCTTCATGTCCCTTCAGTTCGGCCTGTGGGGCTTCCTGGTATCCCTGCTTTTCATGGCCATCGGCGCGCTGCTGGGCCGTGCTGCCGAGGGAAAGCTGGACCTGCGCGGCGTGCTGGATGCCATCATCGGCCGGCGCTCGTCCTCATGACCTCGCCCGCGCCGGCCGTGCGGGCCCGGGTGCTCAACGGCCACAACAGGATCAGCACCCAGGCACTGACCAGCCTGGCGAAAGCCGCCGCCGCCCAGGCACTGGGCGTCGACGGCCAGGACGTCAGGGCGGACTGGACCGACGACGACGGGCTGCTGGCACTGTCCCTCGTCACGCCGATCAGCGTGCCGCCACTGCGGACGGTGGCTTCCAACCCTGGCCGGGTTGATGCGCTCGGTGGCTCCATCTGGGACCGCACCCTCAGCGCCAAGGCCCACATCCTCGCTACCGTGACTGAACTCAGCGGCGCGCGGCTGAGCCGCGTGGACATCAGGATCAGCGGCGTCAGGATCAGTGAAGGAGGCCGGGTTCATTGAATACACTCCAGCAAAGTCCCCGCCCGGAAGACGCCGGTACGGACAGCCCCGGGGCGTCAGCAGGGGGCCGGGGGGCGGACGAACCGGACATGGACCGGATCATTTACCGCGAAACCCATTCCTCGCGTGCGGTGATGGCGACCATTGCCGCCGTCGTGGTCATGGCCCTTGCCGCCTATGGCCTGCTCGAAGCCGCCGTGCATGCCATCGGTCAGCCGGCATGGCTCATTGAACCCCAAGTGGCCGCGCAACGGATCATGGCCCTGCCTGCGGGAATTTCGCCGCTGCTGCTGGGGGTCATCGGTGCCGTACTGGCAATGCTGGGCCTGATGTTCTTCCTCCACGGAGTGCTGCCCGGACGTCGGGCACGGCATGTGCTGGCGCGCGGCCGGGGCGGTGCAGGTCCCGCCGTTGTGGTGGATGACGAAGTGATCGCGTCCTCGCTGGCCCGCCGGGCGCGGCTCGCCGCCAACGTCACACCCGAACAGGTGATGGTGGTGGTTTCGCAGCGGCAGGTGCAGGTGAATGTCAGGCCCACATCCGGGGTGCCTGTCCACGAGGACAGAGTGCTGGCCGCAGTGAAGGCCGAGCTGGGGGACATGGGGCTCGAACCCTCACCGGAGGTCCGGGTCAATGTGGCGCCGTCCGGGGTGATCGGGGCATGAACAGCACGCCAAGCGTCCTCAACCGGATCCTGATAACTGTTCTGGGCCTCAAGCTGCTGGCGGTCGGCATACTGCTGATGCTTCTGGCCTCAGTGCCGGCAGTTGCCGGATGGTGGCACTCCTGGTCCGCGGGCGTCTGGAACACTGTCAACGGGGCCTTCAACGCCACCCGGTTCCCTGGCCGGTCTGAGAGCTGGCTGTGGATCCTGGTTGCACTTGCCCTGCTGGTGTTGATCGCCCTCATGGTGGCCTGGATCGCCCAGCAGGGCAAAGGCCGCTCAAACCTGCTCGCCGCCGAGTACGATCCCGGCAGCGTTCCGGGCGACGTCCGGATCGGCGGGGGAGTGGCTGAGCAGGCCCTCAAGCATGCCCTTGCCGGCAGGCCGGACCTCGCCGGCGCCACCGTTGTCACCTATGACGTCAAGGGTTCCCCGGCCCTGAAGGTCCGCCTCCAGCCACGGCAGGGCGTGGCACCGCATCTGCTCGCTGCCGAGGTTGCCGGACTGGTCGAAGCACTCGAGGCCGTGGTGGGCAGGAAGATTCCGGTGCTCATCCATATTGGTGCCGGGGCGCGGACGCGCTTCAGCAGGGCCGAGCGCGTCCGCTGATCCCCAGTACCCGGAGCTTCAGTTCCTGGTGAGGTAAACCGCGCAGTCCACCGGCACTTCATGCATGAGTCCCCACTCGGACGACGGCTCAGGTCCGCTGAAGAGCTCCACGGAATAGCCATCGGGGATGGGGGCCGAGGCGAATCCCATGTTGGCCAGGACCAGGACGTCTCCGTTGTGGAAGGCCAGCAGGCCACTGTCCGGTGCGTTGATCTCCGCCCATTCCAGCGAACCGGCGCCAAGGTGCCGGGCAGACCGGAAGGCCAGTGCCGCCCGGTAAAGCTCCAGGGTAGAGCCCTCCTCCTTATCCTGCTGGTCGGCGGCAAGGGGGCCGAAGCTTTCCGGCTGCGGCAGCCACGGCAGGGCGGCTTCGCCCGGGAACGATTCCGCGAAGCCGAAGCCGGGCTTGTCCGCCGCCCACGGCAGCGGGACCCGGCAGCCGTCCCGCCCCGTTTCCGCGCCGTGGGTGCGGAAGAAGGTGGGGTCCTGCCGCGCCTCGGCCGGAAGCGTGGTGTGCTCTGGAAGCCCGAGTTCCTCGCCCTGGTACAGGTAGGCGGAACCGGGCAGGGCCAACTCGACCAGGGAAGCAGCCCGGGCGCGTGCAAGCCCCAGCGCTGCATCCGGCTGTTCGTCATCAGCTGCGATGCCCTTGGGGAACGTGGTGGGATCGGACAGGCCGAAGCGGGTGGTGTGGCGGACGGTGTCGTGGTTGCTGAGCACCCAGGTGCAGGGTGCCCCCACCGCAGCCCCTGCCTTCAGGGACGCCTCAATCGCCTCCGCCATACGCTCGGCATCCCACCCCGCCATCAGGAAATCGAAGTTGAAGGCCTGCTGCATCTCATCCGGCCGGACGTAGAGGGCAAGCCGCTCTGCTGGTTCCACCCAGGCTTCGGCCACCATCATCCGGTCGCTGCCGTACTCGGACAGGACCTGGTGCCAGTCCCGGTAGATGTCGTGCACACCGTCCTGGTCGAAGAAAGGCGAGGGCGGATAAACCGGGGAAACGGCGCGGTGCGGCTCCTCCGCGTCTGTATGCGCTCCGGGTGCGTCGCCGGGCGGGGAGGGTTCCCTTCTCACTTCCACTTTGCCGTCCGCCGCGGTGCCCTCAACCATTGCCGCCACGCCCTCCCAGTCCGGAAGGCCCGGTTCCTTGACCATGCCGTGGGCAACGTCCACCCGGAAGCCGTCGACTCCCCGGTCCAGCCAGAAGCGGAGTACCGAGCGCATTTCCTCCCGGACTTCATGGTTTTCCCAGTTCAGGTCCGGCTGCTTGGTGTCAAAAAGGTGGAGGTACCACTCCCCTGGGGATCCGTCCGCTTCCGTCACTCTGGTCCAGGCGGCTCCGCCGAAGATTGATTTCCAGTTGTTCGGTGCCCGGTTGCCGTCCCCGGAACCCGGCACCTCGTCCTTTCCCTGGCGGAAGATATAGCGGTCCCTTTCAGGAGAACCTGGTGGCGCAGCAAGCGCAGCCTGGAACCATGCGTGTTCGTCCGAGGTGTGGTTGGGAACCAGGTCCACAATCACCTTCAGGCCGCGCCGGTGAGCTTCCTGCAACATGGCATCGAAGTCAGCCAGGGACCCGAAGAGGGGATCAACCTGGCGGTAGTCGGCCACGTCATATCCTCCGTCCGCCTGCGGCGATTTATAGAAGGGCGAAAGCCAGATGGCATTCACCCCCAGCCGCTCCAGGTACGGCAGATGGTCCATGACACCGCGCAGGTCGCCCATGCCGTCACCGTTGCCGTCCGCGAAGGACCGAGGGTAGATCTGGTAAACGACGGCGTCCGCCCACCACTCCCGGCGGGCTGGGCTGTCAGTGGGAACGGCCGGGTTGGTCATTTGCTTCCTCTCAGATAACTTTTTGATGTAAACGCTTGCATTACCTGTCGCAACCTTACTAGTGTGAGCGTCACCACATCAACCTCACCTAGCAAGCGCACTGTCGACTTACTTGTCACTCAGCGAGGAGCTTCAAGCTAATGAAAACCCCTAGATTCCTACTTCCGGCTGCCACCGCCGGCGTCTTGGCCATTTCCCTGACCGCATGCGGCGGCGGAGGTGGCGGCGGGACCACCGGAGGCGGCAGTGACGCCGAAGCCAATCTCGACAGCCGGGGACCCATCACCTACGTCCAGGGCAAGGACAACAGCAACGTGGTGCGGCCGCTGATTGAAAAGTGGAATGCCGCCCACCCGGACGAAAAGGTCACCTTCAAGGAGCAGACTGACCAGGCCGACCAGCAGCATGACGACCTCGTCCAGAACTTCCAGGCCAAGAACGCGGATTACGATGTGGCCAGCGTCGACGTCGTGTGGACCGCCGAATTTGCAGCCAAGGGGTGGCTGCAGCCGCTGAAGGACAAGATGGCTGTTGAAACCGAGGGCATGCTTGAACCCACCATCGAGGCCGGTTCGTACAAGGGCACGCTCTACGCGGCACCGGTCTCCTCTGACGGCGGCATCCTGTACTACCGCAAGGACCTGGTCCCGGAAGCACCCAAGACCTGGGCCGAGATGATGGAGATGTGCTCCATCGCCAAGCAGAACAACATCGGCTGCTACTCCGGCCAGTTCAAGCAGTATGAAGGCCTGACGGTGAACGCTTCCGAGGCCATCAACTCCGCCGGCGGCTCCGTCCTGAATGACGAGGGCAAGCCGAACCTGAACACCCCTGAGGCCGAGGAAGGCCTGAACAACCTGGTGGAGGCCTTCAAGAACGGGAACATCCCGGCCGAAGCCATCACCTACCAGGAAGAGGAAAGCCGCCGCGCCTTCCAGGAAGGGAAGCTCCTCTTCCTGCGCAACTGGCCTTACGTCTACAACCTGGCAACCACTGAAGGATCATCCCAGGTGAAGGATGTGCTGGGCATGGCTGCCCTGCCCGGCAAGGACGGCCCCGGCGCTTCTTCCCTCGGGGGCCACAGCGCAGCCATCAGTGTGTACTCGGACCACAAGGCAACCGCCCTGGACTTCGTGAAGTTCCTGGTCGAGGAAGAGCAGCAGAAGTTCTTCGCCACGCAGGGTTCGCTGGCGCCGGTCCTCGGCGCACTGTATGAGGACCAGGAGCTGGTTTCCAAGCTGCCGTACCTGCCGGTACTGAAGACCTCCATCGAAAACGCTGTTCCCCGCCCGGTCACCCCGTTCTACCCCGCGGTCACGCAGGCCATCCAGGAGAACGCCTACGCTGCCCTGAAGGGTGAAAAGCCGGCCAAGGATGCCCTGGCCGACATGCAGAAGTCGATCGAGTCCGCCGGCGCAGGATCGTAACAAGCCATGGCTACCGAATTGGGCCCGACGCCGGTCAAGCCGGCGTCGGGCACGCCCGAGGTCCATCACGGTCCCAAGGGCGTAGGCGAAGACAACCGGATTCTGAGCCAGGGCAAGTGGGCTTCCTGGCTGCTGGCACCCACCATCGTCGCCCTGGGCGTCGTCATCGTTTACCCCATCATCAGCGCCATCGTGATGTCCTTCCAGAAGGATGCGGGCCTGGATCCCGTCACTGGCTTGTTTACTGCCGGCGGCCCGGCCGGCATCCAGAACTACGTGAACTGGCTGGGCCAGCAGTGCGCCGCTCCGGGCGGCGGCACCGTGGCCTGCCCGCCCGGTACGCTGGGTGGCCAGTTCTGGACTGCCACCGGAACCACTTTCCTGTTCACGGTCATCACCGTCGCTTTTGAAACCGTCCTCGGTTTCTGGATGGCCATGATCATGGCACGGACCTTCAAGGGCCGCGGCCTGGTCCGTGCAGCGGTGCTCGTCCCCTGGGCCATCCCCACTGCCGTTACGGCCCAGCTTTGGCTCTTTATGTTCGATTTCAACGGCATCATCAACAAGCTGTTCAACGCCTCCATCCTGTGGACCGGCAGCGAGTGGCCTGCCAAGTGGGCCGTGATCATCGCCGACACCTGGAAGACCACGCCGTTCATGGCGCTGCTGATCCTGGCCGGGCTGCAGATGATCCCGGCGGAGGTCTATGAGGCGTCGAAGGTTGATGGTGCCAGCGCCTGGCAGAGGTTCCGCCTCATCACGCTTCCGCTGGTGAAGCCGGCCCTCATGGTGGCCATCCTGTTCCGCACCCTGGATGCGCTCCGGATGTTCGACCTTCCGTACATCCTGACCGGCGGTGCGAACAACACCACCACGCTGTCCATCCTGGTGATCAACCAGATCAGGCAAGGATTCAACTCGGCGGCTGCCCTGTCCACCATTACGTTCCTCATCATCTTCCTGGTCGCGTTCATCTTTGTGCGCTTCCTCGGGGCGAACGTGGTGGAACAAAGCGGAGCCACCGGCAAGGGGAAGAAATGACAACCACAGCTGCCTCAACGGGATTGCGGGCGGAGCAGGACAAGGGGCGCAAGACGGCGCAGAACAGGGAAAAATGGGCGAGCGTCCGCACGTACATCAGCGCCGCCGTCATTCTCATCTGGTGCCTGGCACCTGCCTACTGGATGGTGGTGACGGCCTTCCGCGAGGTGGGCTTCACCTACGACACCACGCCCTGGCCCACGCACGTCACGCTGGACAACTTCATCACGGCCTTCGACACCTCGTTCGGCAACCGGTTCGGCCAGGCGCTGCTGAACAGCATCATCATCGGTGTCACTGTCACAGTGATCTCACTGATCATTGGCGTCTTCGCCGCCTACGCCCTGGCGCGCCTGAACTTCCGGTTCAAGTACCTGGTGCTGGGCTTCATCCTCGGTGCCTCAATGTTCCCCGGCGTTGCCCTGATCACCCCGCTGTTCCAGCTCTTCACCAACATCGGCTGGATGGGCACCTACCAGGCGCTGATCATCCCGAACATCTCCTTCGTCCTGCCGCTGACCGTTTACACGCTCACGTCCTTCTTCCGGGAAATGCCGTGGGAGCTTGAGGAATCAGCGCGCGTTGACGGCTGCACGCAGGGGCAGGCGTTCCGGAAGGTCATCATGCCCCTGGCAGCCCCGGCGATCTTCACCACGGCAATTCTGGCGTTCATCTCATCCTGGAACGAGTTCCTGATCGCCAGCCAGCTGTCCAACGAGGCAACGAAGCCGGTCACCGTTGCCATTGCCAGCTTTGCCGGTGCCCAGCCCAACCAGATTCCCTACACGGCCATCATGGCCGCGGGCACCATCGTCACCATTCCTTTGGTGATCCTGGTGCTGGTCTTCCAGCGCAAGATCGTTGCCGGCCTGACGGCAGGTGCAGTCAAGTGACCGGCCATGCTTCCCGCTCCCGGTCCGCCGGGGCGGGAGGCGACCGCCGGCGCGTCAGGTCCGGCGAGGATTTTGACATCATTATCGGGTTCCTCGGCTTCTGGGCCCTGGTCCTGCTCGTGGTCACCGTCTGGATGGAGGTGACGGCCCAGCCCGCACTTGGCTGGGCCCTGGGCCTGCTGGCAACGCTCCTTGCGTTGTATGGCATGGTCCGGCTGCGGCGGCGGTTGCCGGACCGGAGGTAGTACTTTCCGGCTGGTCCGCCCTGCCTTCCGCAGGAAGGTAACACTGCGATTCATCCGGCGCCCGAAATACCATGGCAGAGGGCATCGCACAGGAGCAGGGCGGATGCCTGCAGGAAGTACATGAGGGGACACCGTGGCACGCATAACTGAAAGGTCTCAACGGGGCGGCCACAGCGGAGTCAGCATTGAGGACGTGGCTGCAGCAGCGGGAGTCTCTACCGCAACAGTGTCCCGGGCAGTGCGGGGGCTGCCGCGGGTCTCGCCGGCCACCAGGGAAAAAATTCTCGAGGTGGCCGGAAACCTTGGCTATGTAGCTTCCTCTTCAGCTTCCGGCCTTGCCACCGGGCGCACCAGGACCATCGGCGTCCTGGCCCCTTTCGTCAGCCGCTGGTTTTTCTCCAAGGCCATTGAGGGCGCGGACCGGGAACTCCACGCCCGCAACTACAACCTTTCACTGTTCAACCTGGGCGGGCACGGCAGTAACCGGGAGCGGCTCTTCAGCAAGACCATGGTCTACAAGCAGATCGATGCCCTGCTGGTCCTGTGTATGGCCCTCTCCCACGACGAGCTGGACCACCTGCAGAAGATCGACATTCCGCTGGTAGTGGTGGGCGGCCACGTCGAGGAATGCTCCTACATCGGAATCGACGATTATGCCGCTGCATCCACGGCAGTCCGCCATCTGATCGACCTCGGCCACCGGAACATCGCTCTTCTGCACGGCGACGACGAGACGGACCTGAACTTTGACGTTCCCCGCGTCCGGATCCTTGCGTTCAAGGATGTGATGACGGCGGCCGGCCTGCCCACCCGCCCTGAGTGGGATGAGTGGGGCGACTTCAGCGTCCGCAGCGGCCAGGAGGCCTTCCGCCGGCTGTGGGCGAAACCAGGGGAGAAGCCCACCGCGATCTTCTGCGCCTCCGACGAGATGGCCATGGGCGTGATTTTCGAAGCCGCACGCCTTGGTGTGCGGGTGCCGGAGGACCTTTCGGTGGTGGGCATCGACAACCATGACTTCGCCGAGGCCATGGGCCTGACCACGGTTGGCCAGCGGCCGGACGAGCAGGCCGAATTGGCCACCAAGATGCTCCTTGACGAACTGGACGGGCAGGCCGGAGCCGTGCAGTCCGCCGTCGCGCCCCACGAACTGATTGTCCGGAGGACCACCGCGCCGCCACAGGCCTAGCCGCAGCGTCAGGAAGCGCGGGCGAGCTGGCGGATAGGAATCCAGCGCGAGGCCAGGCGGCGGTAGGCTGCGGCAGCTCCGGTCATGTCCCCTTCCGCGAGGCACTCGATGCCAAGCCGGATGTCCATGGGCGAGTCATCCGGATACACCTTGTCTGCCACGGCGCCGTAATCCAGTTCCACCATCGAGTCCACGTGGAACTGCTCAAGCCACTCCGTGAGCTGGGCCAGATCGTCCAGCATGTCCAGGTCCGGAGCGGCCAGGGCCAGGTTTGCCACCGCGTAACGTGCCCGTTCCAAGGCATCGGTAATGGTGGCCCAGACCCGGACGGTGACGATCCGCCCGGCTGACTCCACCACGTCCTTCCGGTCTGATTCCATGAACAGAGAGAACCAGCTGAAGGGGATTCCCCAGGTGGATGCGCGGGTGTGCACACGGATGGAACCGTCGCGGGCCTTGACCTGGTCGATCCGCTCCTGGTGCTTGTCACGCTGCTCTTCAGGGATCAGCAGTTCAGCGAGGGGGCCGTGGATCCCTTCCATCAGGGCATTGGCTGCCAGGCCCGCCCGCAGTACCAGCTGGCTGGGGCAGTACAGCAGCACAGGGTCGGCGTCAGCGCCGTCGGACGTTCCACCTGCCGGCGCGGGCGCAGTGGTGACGCGCACCAAGTCGGTGCGTCCGGTGGGGAAGGGATCACCCCCTGAACGGGTGATGCGTCCGAGCGACGCCAGCAGTTCAGCATTTTCGACGGCCGCGCGGGAGGCAGTGCGTGCCCCCGCCGCCTGGATGGCCTCGCGCTGCTCCTCGGGGAACGCCTCCAATGGTTCGTAAACCCGGAGGGTGGACGAGAACGGCAGGCCGGCCTGGCCCCGGTAGAGGTTTCCGGTCATCACGGTCTCCTTGTTTGGGTCCAGGACGGTGTCATCAGTCCGCCAGTTCCACCAGCACGGGGGCGTGGTCCGAGGCGCCCTTGCCCTTGCGCTCCTCGCGGTCGATGGAAGCGCCGGTGACCCGGGCGGCCAGCGCCGGGGAGGCCAGCACGAAGTCGATCCGCATGCCTTCCTTCTTGGGGAAGCGCAGCTGCGTGTAGTCCCAGTATGTGTAGACGCCCGGCCCGGGGGTGTAGGGGCGCACCACATCTGCGAAGCCGGCCGATTCGAAAGCATGGAAGGCGGCCCGCTCGGGCGGGCTGACATGGGTGGACCGGCTGTTGATAAACAGGTCGATGTCCCACACATCCTCGTCGAAGGGGGCGATGTTCCAGTCGCCCATCAGGGCAACCTGTGCCCGCGGGTCCTCTGTGATGAGCTCCTGCGCGTGCGTCTTGAGGCTCTCCAGCCACTTGAGCTTGTAGGGCATATGCTCGTCGTCGAGGGAGCGGCCGTTGGGCACATAGAGGCTCCAGATCCGGATGCCGGCGCAGGTGGCGGCCATGGCGCGCGCCTCCTGCACGGGATCCTTGCCCGCCTTGCCGAAGGCTGGCTGGTCCAGGAAGGTGCGCTCAACGTCTTCGAGCCCCACCCGGGATGCGATGGCAACGCCGTTCCACTGGTTTACCCCGAAGTGGGCCACCTCGTAGCCCATCCGCTCAAAAAGCTCCCAGGGGAAGTTGTCGTCCTTGCACTTGGTTTCCTGGATGGCCAGGACATCCACGTTGCTGCGCTGAAGCCAGGCTTCGACGCGGTCGGCGCGGGCGCGGAGCGAGTTCACATTCCAGGTAGCTATCTTCACAGTTCCTAACTTACCGCGAGCACCGGAAATGCGGACCCGTGCCAGGCCCGGGGGCCCGCCCTGTGGCAGTTAGTAGGAAGTCCGAGTATATTCGCAACCAGAAATGACCTAAGTCACATGCGAAGGAGCGTGCAGTCATGGTCCGCGAGCTCTCCCACTACTTAGGCGGCCGAGAGGTGGCAGGTATGTCCGGCCGTTACAGCGATGTCTTCGATCCGTGCACCGGCCAGGTCCAGGCTCGCGTGCCCCTGGCGGGCCGCGATGAGGTCCACAATGCTGTTGCCGCCGCAGAGAAGGCTCAGCAGGACTGGGCGGCCATGAATCCCCAGCGCCGCGGCAGGATCCTGCTCAGGTTCGTGGACCTGGTCAACAGGAACATGGAGGAGCTTGCCCGGCTGCTGTCGTCGGAACACGGCAAGACCCTCGCGGACTCCAGGGGTGACATACAGCGGGGCCTGGAAGTGGTGGAGTTCGCGGCAGCGGCGCCGCACCTGCTCAAGGGCGAGTTCTCCAGCGACGCCGGCCCGGGGATCGACATCCACTCCCTCCGGCAGCCACTGGGTGTGGTGGCAGGTATCACGCCTTTCAACTTTCCCGCCATGATTCCGCTGTGGAAATCCGGACCCGCCCTCGCCGCCGGCAATGCGTTCATCCTGAAGCCCTCGGAGCGGGACCCCTCCGTGCCGCTCCGCCTAGCCGAGCTGTACACTGACGCGGGAATGCCGGACGGCGTGTTCAGCGTGGTCAACGGGGACAAGGAAGCAGTCGACGCGCTGCTGGCGGACCCGCGAGTCAAAGCCATCGGTTTCGTCGGTTCCACCCCCATCGCCCATTACATCTATGCGACGGCGGCCTCCCACGGGAAGCGGGCACAGTGTTTCGGCGGTGCCAAGAACCACATGGTGGTGATGCCGGACGCGGACCTGGACCAGGCGGCGGATGCGCTCATCGGCGCCGGGTACGGTTCAGCAGGGGAGCGGTGCATGGCCATTTCCGTGGCGGTACCCGTGGGGGAGGAAACGGCGGACAAGCTGGTGGCCAGGCTTCAGGACCGGGTGGCCGCGCTCAAGGTGGGCCACAGCCTGGCGGAAGACTCCGATTTCGGCCCTGTGGTATCAGCCGACGCCAAGGAGCGGATAGAGGGCTACATCCGGGCAGGCGTCGAGGAGGGTGCCGCCCTCCTTGCAGATGGAAGGGGCTTCAACGTTCCGGGGCATGAGGAGGGGTTCTGGGTGGGCCCGACCCTTTTCGACCATGTCACGCAGGACATGGCCATATACCGCAACGAAATCTTCGGCCCCGTCCTCAGCGTGGTCAGGGCAGCTGATTACGACGATGCCCTGCGGCTGTGCAGCGGGAACGAATTCGGCAACGGCGTGGCCATCTTTACCCGCGACGGCGATGCCGCCCGTGACTTCGCCAGCCGGGTGGATGTTGGGATGGTGGGCATCAACGTCCCCATTCCCGTACCCCTGGCCTATTACACTTTTGGCGGTTGGAAGGCTTCGGGTTTCGGCGACCTGAACCAGCACGGCGCCGATGCTTTCCGCTTCTATACCAAGACCAAGACGGTGACCACGCGGTGGCCCTCGGGAATACGGCACGGAGCCAGCTTCGTGATGCCGGAAGGAAGCTGATGACGGGCAGGGCGGCGGACGGGATAAGGGGTGCCGGAAACCCGGCTCACGGCACCGGCGAGGTGCTGTTCGAGCGCCGCCGCCAGCTGGGGGTGGTTACCCTGAACCGGCCCCGGGCGGTCAACGCGTTAACCGCCGGTATGGTGGAGCAGCTTCTGGAGCAGCTCACCGCGTGGGCGGACGACGACGGCGTTGCCACGGTCCTGGTGCAGGGTGCGGGTGACCGGGGCCTCTGCGCCGGCGGCGACATCGTGGCGATCTATGAAGACATGCTGGCCGGCGGGGAACGGACGGCGCACTTTTGGGAGACGGAGTACCGCGTCAACTCACTCATTGCCCGCTATCCCAAGCCCTATGTGGCGCTGATGGACGGGCTGGTGCTGGGCGGCGGCGTCGGAATTTCCGCCCATGGTTCCGTCCGCGTGGTCACGGAACGCACCCGCACCGGGATGCCGGAAACGACCATCGGTTTTGCACCGGACGTCGGCGGGACATTTCTGCTGTCTCGGGCACCGGGCGAAACCGGCACCCACGCGGCGCTGACGGGCGCTCATCTCAGCGGACCAGATGCCCTGTTCCTGGGCCTGGCCGACCACTACGTCCCGTCCGGAAAGCTGCCTGCGCTGGTGAAAGCGCTGGAAACGGAAACTGCGGAAGCCGCCGTCGGGCGTTACCGGGAGGAGGTTCAGCCTCCGGTGCTGGAAGGGCAGCGGAACTGGATCGATCCCTGCTATGCCTCCGACGATGCGGAGGACATTCTGCGCCGGCTGCGGAGCTACGCGGGCGAAGGCAGCGCTGATGCCCTGGAAGCTGCAGGTGCCATCGAGGCGAAGTCGCCCACTTCCGTGAAGGTCACGCTGGAATCCCTGCGCAGGGTGAGGGGCCTGTCGCTGGACGAGGCACTGGCGCAGGAATACCGGGTGGGCCTGCGGTTCCTGTCCGCACCGGATTTCCGGGAAGGCATCCGGGCGCAGGTGGTGGACAAGGACCGCACGCCGCACTGGAAGCCGCCCACCCTGGCAGACGTGCAGCCCGGGCAGGTGGAGGAGTTCTTCAAGCCGCTGGGCGTCCGGGAACTGGACCTTCAACGTGTGGACCCGCAGCCAAAGGAGACCGATCATGCCTGACAAGTACACCATTGGCTTCCTGGGCCTGGGCCACATGGGCGGCCCGATGGCCGTGAACCTGGTCAAGTCAGGGTACGCCGTCAAGGGCTTCGATGTGGTGCCGGCAGCCCTGGAATCTGCCCGGGCGCAAGGGGTGCCGGTTGTGGACAGCGCGGCGGATGCAGTGGCCGGGGCAGACGTGGTCCTGACCATGTTTCCCGGCGGCCGGCACGTGCTGGACGCCTACCGCGGCCAGGGCGGGCAGCCGGGGCTGTTGGCAGCAGCCGCCCCCGGCACCATGTTCCTGGACTGCTCCACGATCAACGTGGAGGAAGCCCGCGAGGCCGCCCGGCTGGCGATCGACGCAGGGCACCGGTCCGTGGATGCGCCGGTCTCCGGCGGGGTGGTGGGCGCCGAGGCAGGCACGCTGACCTTCATGGTGGGCGGGGAGGCCGAAGACGTTGAGAGGCTCCGGCCGCTGCTTGAGGTCATGGGGAAGCGCGCCGTGCACTGTGGCGCCCATGGGGCGGGTCAGGCAGCCAAGATCTGCAACAACCTGATCCTTGGGGTTTCGATGATAGCCGTCAGCGAGGCTTTCGTACTGGGGGAGAAGCTCGGCCTGAGCCACCAGGCGCTGTTCGATGTGGCATCGGCGGCCTCCGGCCAGTGCTGGGCGCTCACCACCAACTGCCCGGTGCCCGGACCCGTCCCCACCAGCCCGGCCAACCGGGACTATCAGCCAGGTTTCGCCGGGGCCCTGATGGCCAAGGACCTCGGGCTCGCCGTTAATGCGCTGCGGAGTACCGGGGTGGCGGGCCGGATGGGCCAGCTCGCAGCGGAAATCTACGATACGTTTGCGGCGGAAGGCGGCGCGGGCAGGGACTTCTCGGCCATCATCACCGACATCCGCGACAGATCGGGCCGCTCCGCCGGCGGTGAACACAGCCAGATACCAGCGAGTGCATCACAGCGCGCTTCGCACAGCGCAGCACAGGACGACGGGAGCCCGGAGTGACGGAATACGAGAACATCCTGGTGGAGCAACGGGGCCGGGTTGGCCTGGTGACGCTGAACCGGCCGCAGGCACTGAATGCCCTGAACAAAGCCACCATGGAGGAACTCGTGTCCGCCGTACGTGCCATGGACGCCGATCCCGGCCTGGGAGCGGTGGTCATTACCGGCTCGGGGAAAGCTTTTGCGGCGGGGGCCGACATCAAGGAGATGGCGGATCAGGGCTATATGGACATGTACGCCGCGGACTGGTTCCGCGGCTGGGAGGACTTCACCAGGCTGCGCATCCCCACGGTCGCCGCGGTCTCGGGGTTTGCCCTGGGAGGCGGCTGCGAACTGGCCATGATGTGCGACCTCATCATCGCCGGGGACAACGCGAAGTTCGGGCAGCCGGAGATCAACCTGGGCGTGCTGCCGGGCATGGGCGGTTCACAGCGGCTCACCCGCGCCGTGGGCAAGGCCAAAGCCATGGACCTGATCCTCACCGGCCGGTTCATCGGGGCGGAGGAAGCTGACCGCTGCGGCCTTGTGTCCCGGGTGGTCCCGGCGGAGGACGTCGTGGATGAGGCCGTCAAAGCTGCCGCGGTCATCGCGTCCAAGTCCAAGCCGGTTGCCATGCTGGCAAAGGAAGCGGTGAACGCCGCCTTCGAAACCGGGCTGGCCCAGGGTGTCCTGTTCGAGCGCCGGCTGTTCCACTCCCTCTTCGCCACAGAAGACCAAAAGGAAGGCATGGCGGCCTTCACGGAGAAGCGCGAGCCGGAGTTCAGGCACCGGTAAAGACCGGCGGGGCCCTGGCAGGCGGGTCCGCCGCCCCAGCCTGTCCACAGGTGCGCCGCCCCCAGCCTGTCCACAGGTGCGTCGCCCCCAGCCTATTCACAGGTGCGTAAGGTAGACAGGGCAAGGTCTACTTTGCAGCGGACGGGGGACTTGTATGTGGGAAACAGCGGCGGGCGCGGACGGCTCGGCAGATAACCTCACTGGGCTGGTGGGTTTTGCCGCCCGCGGCATCGAGCAGCTGGGCGAATGGGGCGTCGGCGCCTTCACCCTTGCCGAAACGGTGGTGCCTCCGATCCCCAGCGAGGTGATCCTGCCCCTGGGCGGCTACCTTGCCCGCCAGGGGGACCTGAACCTGCTCCTGATCTTCGTCACCAGCACTCTCGGCGCCTATCTCGGCGCGCTGTTCCTCTACTGGCTAGGGGCCAAACTGGGCCTTGAGCGTTCCATCCGGGGGCTGTCCAAACTCCCGTTGGTGGACCGGGAAGACTTTGAGCACGCCGCCCACTGGTTCCGCCGCCATGGAAGGTCTTCCATCTTTTTCGGGCGGCTGCTCCCCGGCGTGCGCAGCCTGATTTCACTGCCGGCAGGTGCCTCCGGCATGCCGTTGGGCACCTTCACCCTGTACACCCTGGCAGGCAGCGGACTCTGGAATGGGGCACTGATCGGGTTGGGATACCTCCTGGGCACCCAATACCGGCTCATCGAGGAGTACTCCAGGTACCTGAATTACGCCGTGTATGCTGCACTGGGCATCACGGTGATCCTGCTCGTGCTGAGGCATTTCAAGCGGCAAAAAATCCGGCGCTGACAGCCGGCCGGCGCTACTCCTCGAAATCCCCCGCATTCCGGCGAAATTCGCCCAGGATCCGAATGAGATCCTTTACATCCCCAGGACTGAATCCTGGAGCGCGGAACACTTCGGTGTTGAGCGCCGTGGCCGCGTTTTTTGCTGCAGTCCGTCCCTTGGCTGTGAGTTCAATCAGCGTGGTCCGGCCATCTGTCGGGTGTGGCGACCGGGCTACGAGGCCCGCACGTTCCAGCCGGTCCACTGCGTTGGTGACCGAGGTCGGATGGACCTGGAGCAGGGCGCTCGCCTTGTTCATCGGCAGGGCCCCCTTCCTGGCGAAATTCAACAGGGCCAGGAGTTCGTAGCGGGCAAAAGTCAGCCCGAACGGTTTGAGCGTGGACTCGATCCTGGCCAGCAGGATCTGCTGGGTGCGCATGATGGCGGTGATGGCCGCCATGGGAGCGGCCAGGTCCCCCCACCCTTGTTCTTCCCAGTTGCGCTGGGCTTCGGCTATGGGATCGCGGGAGAGCGGAGTGCCCATGGAAGACCTTTCGCCCGGGTGATATGGCTCACTTATTGCGCCAGTATCTGAATATACTAGGACATGCAACGTTTAGGCGATGCGGAAGGGGGGGTGGCCGATGCCCGTGCAGTCCCTTGAACCTGGCGATGCACTGCCTTTTTCAAACGCCGATCTCATGCACGTGGCGGACCTCCTCCCGCACTCTGAACAGGAGCGGTACTTTTGCCTCCGCAGGTTCCTGCAGTCCGCTGTCCGCCAGCAGTCCATCGAGTACTGGAACCGCGAGGAGTTTCCCTACGGGCTGCTCAGCGAAATGGGCAACCGTGGCCTGGGGGCGCTTCAGGTGGACGGCACCTCTGTCCTTTTCAAGGGACTCATGTATGTAGAACTGGCCAGGGCGGACGTCTCCCTCTCGGCCCTGACCGGGATCCACAATGAACTGATCGTCGGCACCATTAAAGAATTGGGATCCGAGGAGCAGAAACGAACATGGCTTCCGGGGCTGGCGGGCTTTACCCAGCTGGGAGCTTTCGCACTGACCGAACCCGGGCATGGGTCCGACATCTCGGGAGGTCTGGAAACCTCGGCCAGGCTGGACGGTGGCGAGTGGGTGCTGAACGGCGCCAAGCGGTGGATTGGCGCAGGCACCATTGCCGACTTTGCCCTGGTGTGGGCGCGGGATGCGGCAGACGGGCAGATCAAAGCCTTCATCGTGGAAACGGACAGGCCTGGCTACACAGCCACGAAGATCTCCAACAAGATCGGCCTGCGCATCATGCAGAATGCGGACATCAGCCTGCGGGAGGTGCGGATTCCGGCGGCCAACCTGCTTCCCGGGGCCGGAAGCTTCACCAACGCCAACAGCCTGTTGCGGGACTCGCGGGCGTGGGTGGGGTGGCAGGCCGCAGGGATCCAGCTTGCAGCGTTCGATGTTGCCCGCGCCTATTCACTGGACCGCCGGCAGTTTGGAAGGGAACTGGCGCGGTTCCAGCTTGTCCAGCAGCAGCTTTCGGACATGCTGGGCAATGCAATGGTCTCTCTGGCCCTCATGGTGCAGCTGGCGCGGATACAGGAGGAGGGCAAGCTGGAGATGGCGCAGGCCGCCCTGGCGAAGGCCACCACCACCAGGCTGGCCCGGGCAACGGTGGCCATGGGGAGGTCCTTACTGGGCGGCAACGGCATCAGCAGTGACTACGAGATGGGCAAGCTGTTCGGTGACGCTGAAATTCTCTACACCTACGAGGGCAGCTACGAGATCAACTCCCTCATTGTGGGGCGGGCCGTGACCGGGAAATCCGCATTCACCTGATCGGGGAGCTGCGCTGCCTGCGGCTCGCAGTGCAAATTCTGGTGGGCGCTGTGCCCGTTGTCCGGCGGGCTCCTACTCGCTAGCATCGAACAGGTAAGCCTACTTACTGTTCTGGTTCTGCTCCTTGAGCGGAGGCGGGAAGGGAACCCGATGCGCATCAAGAACTCAGTAGTTGTCATCACCGGAGCCTCGAGCGGAATCGGCCGGGCCATCGCCCTTCGCTGCGCGGACATGGGCGCCAGGCTTGTCCTGGCGGCACGTGGAGCCGAAGAGCTTGAAGTGGTGGCCGGTGAGTGCAGGAAACGCGGAGCCGAGGCCATAACAGTCGCCACTGATGTGACGGATCCGGCCATGGTTGACAACCTGGCCGCCCGCGCCGTGGCAGAGTTCGGGCGGCTTGACGTATGGATCAACAACGCAGCGGTGGCGGTCTTCGGGCGTCTGACCGACGTTCCGCCCGCGGACTTCCAGCGTGTGCTGGATGTCAATATTTCCGGTTACGTGAACGGTGCCCGTGCAGCCCTGCTGCGGCAGACAGCCCAGGGCTCGGGCGTCCTGGTCAACGTTGCCTCCGTGGTGGGGGAAACCCCGCTTCCGTACAACGCCGCCTACTCGATGTCCAAGGCCGCCGTCCGGGCGCTCAGCGTCAGCCTGCGGTCGGAGCTGGCTCTGGAAAGGGTGTCCGGAGTGAAGGTGTGCACTGTCCTTCCGGCCACCATCGATACCCCCTTCTATCAGCACGCGGCCAACTACACCGGCCGTCGCGCGTCCGCGATGCCTCCGGTGTACACGCCGGAACGGGTGGCAAGAGCGGTGGTTAAGGTAATCAACCGGCCCCGCCGGGAAACCGTGGTGGGTAAACCGACCGGACGCCTGCTGGTCCTGCAGCATAAATTCAGCCCCCGTACAGTGGAAGGCTCCATAGCCAAGCAGGTGGACAGAACCCAGTTGCCCCGGCGGAAGCCGGCACCCATCACTGCCGGCAACCTGTACACCCCCTCGGGGGCAATCAGGAAAGGGTCCGTGACGGGCGGCTGGCACGGCAGGCGCCGGACTGCCCAGCGCGGAATCATGAGTGCGGCAGCATTAGCCGGAACAGCGGTGGCATTGCGGAAGTTGCTGGGCTGAGCAGCCCGGCAGCCGCCGGCGGCCTGGACCCCCGCGCGCCCTGACCCTGCAGGCCCTGAGCCAGTGGGCCCCTGAACCTGCAAACCTGGACCCTTAGAGGTCCTGCCCGGCGTAAATGCGCAATGCGTCCCGCACGAAGCCGGCGCCGGTTTCGCCTCCGTAGTTGGCCGCGAACCGGGGATCAGCAACGTACATGTCGGCAAGCCCCGTGATGTAGGCCTTGAGGTCTCCTCCCCGCTCCGCTGCAGGTGTCCCAGGTATCGATGCCAGCCAGGCCACATGCCGCCTGGCCAAGTCCTGGGCGGCGAAACTGTCCGGGCCGGCCCCTGAACCTGCCACAGCAATCCAGTCGCTGCCGAGTTTCCCGGCGTGGACCATCCATTCCTGCTTCTCCTCCGCGCCCATTCCCCGCCACCAGGCGTCGCTCTTGGCGTAGGCGTCCTTGCCCCAGCGCTCTTCCACCTCGTCCTTGTACTGGGTGTGGTCGAAGCCGTCGAACATCTTCTCTGCCACGATGTCGCCCCCTCCTTTTACTGTTTCGATTGTTTGCCGCACCGATGCCATCTGCCGTGCCAGCCGTTGCTGTTCCTGTCCCAGCCAGTCCAGGTGGCGGCTCAGGGCCTGCACAGTGTCCGTCTGCTGCCGGAACACCTCCGCGATGGCCGGCAGGCCCAATCCAAGCTCCCGAAGGAGAAGGATCCGCTGCAGTTGCAGGAGGGCGGTGCCGTCGTAGTATCGGTAGCCGTTACTGCCCACCCGGCTCGGCGCCAGCAGGCCGACGTCATCATAATGGCGCAGAGTGCGGCTCGTGGTTCCGGCGATCCGAGCCACCTCCTGGATGGACCAGTCCTGCCGGGCGCTGCTCCCGGTTTCTTCCATGCTTTGAGCGTAGGGTTTGACGCAGCGTTAAGGTCAAGCGGGTTTTTCGGGAAAGCCCTGACCCGGTGGGCGGCGGCGTGAGCGGGTCCGGGCCTGGGCAACGAGCCGGTTGAACGCGAAAATGAACACGGCCTCGATCAGGAGCATGAGCGCCACGGGGAGCCATTCGCCGCGGGCTGCAAAAAAGACGCAGCCGGTCAACGCCAGGACTGTTCCCAGAGCCAGGGCATAGATTGCGAATCCGACAGCGACGCGTGCACTGCGGACTCCGGTGCGGAACCCGAAGCCCAGCGGTTCACCGCCGGGGTGCCCGGGGACGCGGTCAGGCACGGCCGGTCCCAGCCTGTCGAACTCCTCCCAGGGATCCTGGTCCTGTCCGCTCACCCTTCAATTATCCCCATGAGCAGCAGGCAGGAGCACAGCGCAAGGGAAAGGAGACAAGAAGGACAATGGCTGGTCGACGCAAAACAGCGGCCCCTCCAGCACGATGCTGAAGAAGCCGCTGCAGGTGCCGGTCCGCCGGCGGGAGCCGGGGAAAGGCTAAGCCTTAGAGCGGGCGGATGTTCTCTGCCTGCGGACCCTTGGGGCCCTGGGTCACATCGAATTCAACCTTCTGGTTCTCATCGAGTGAACGGTATCCGCTGCTGGCGATTGCGGAGTAGTGGGCGAAAACGTCAGCGGACCCGTCATCGGGGGCAATGAAGCCAAAACCCTTTTCGGCGTTGAACCATTTAACTGTGCCTGTTGCCATGGCTGCATTCCTTCGTGTGACTCTGATTCTCTCCCCGGGCCATCGGCCAGGAGTGCGGGGAGAACGTCCCCCGCAGTCCCCAACGTACGGGGCGCGGGCCCCGGTTGCAAGGGTAAGGCAACATTTGTCGAGGTCAACGCATCCCCTCACGGCGGATGGCGGTGGCGATTGCGGCTGCCCTGGTGTCAACCCCAAGCTTGGCATAGATGTGGGCAAGGTGGGTTTTGACGGTGGCTTCGGAGATGAAAAGCCGCTGTCCGAGCTCCCTGTTGCTGAGGCCCTGGGTGAGGAGGCTCAGCAGTTCCGCTTCGCGCGGGGTGAGGACTTCCTCCGGGTTGCGCAGTTGTTGGAACAGCCGCGACGCCACCGGCGGGCTCATCACGCTCTTGCCCTGGACAGCACCGCGGATGGCGGCGAAAATTTCCTCCGGAGCCGCGTCCTTGAGCAGGTAGCCCATGGCCCCCGCGTCCACGGACCGCACGATGTCGGCGTCCGAGTCATAGGTGGTGAACACAAGGACCGCCTGTTTGCTGTTGCTTTCCCGGATTCTCCTGATCGCCTCGATGCCGTCCATTCCCGCGCCCATGGCCAGGTCCAGGACCACCACGGCCGGCTCGTGCTCCTGTACCAGCCGCACCGCTTCCTCCCCGGAGGCTGCCTCGGCCACCACCGCGATGTCGGCCTGGGTTCCCAGGAGGGCGCGAAGACCGCTTCTCACCACCAGGTGGTCATCCGCCAGTAGCACGGTGATGACGCTCATGCCGTGCTTCCCGTCGTCCTTGCCCCAGGGCCGGGCACAGGCAGCTGGGCGGCCACGATTGTTCCCTCCCCGGGTGCGCTTTCCACGGAGAAGACGCCGCCCAGCTGCTCCACCCGCTGCCGCATGGCCCGCAGTCCGTAGCCTCCGGCGGCCGACGGCGGTGCTGCCGCCTCCGGATCAAAGCCGGCGCCGTCGTCGTAAACGTCCAGGGTGACGGACTCCGGGAGGAATCCCAGCGTCACGGTGGCAACAGTGGCGGAGGCATGGAGTTTGATGTTGGCGGCAGCGCTCTGCACCACCCGCAGCAGGGTATGCCGGATTTCCGCAGGGACAGGATGTGGTTCCCCGGTGACCAGGAGCCGGGCGTCCGGGGCATACCGCCTGGCAGCGACGAGCAGCGCGTCCGGCAGCGGGGAGGTGTCCAGGCCGGGGGAGGCGAGCTCGTGCACCAGGCTCCGGGTCTCGGACAGGTTGCCCCGCAACAGGGCGGTTGCTTCACCGAGATCAGCCCGCGCGGTGGCACTTGGCCAGGCACGCCCCGCCGCCTCGAGCAAGAGCAGGCTGCTGGCCAGCCCCTGGGTCACAGTGTCATGGATTTCCCGGGAAACCCGCTCCCGTTCGGCAATGGTGCCGGCCCGGCGCTCGCTGGCCGCCAGCTGTCCCTGCGCGCGGGTAACCTCCGCATGCAGCCGGCGCTGCTCCTCGGCGTCGCGCTGGATCCGGTCATAGATGAGCGTGAGCATGACGCCCACGGCCAGGGGGCCGAGGAGCATTGCAACATCAGTGCCATTGGTCATCCGGAACAGGCCGGCGGCTGTGGCCGTGGCCGTAACCCCGGCCGCAGCGTAGGCCGCCGGGCCGGCCAGGGCGCTCCGGCTGAGGAAGAAGAGCGCGAACGAGCACCAGGCAAAACTGGGCGCCGCGATCACCAATACCGCCCACACCGCCACCAGGACGAACATCCACGGGGCGCCCGGGCGCTCCCGGCGCGCCAGCACCGCAACGACGGCGTACAAGAGGCAAGCGGCGGCGGCCAGCCCCAGGACCAGCAGGTTGTCTGCCGGGCTGTGCCGCATCACGTAGCGGACCAGAGACGCCACCAGCAGCACGGCGAAACCAAGGTGCACAGCCACATCAATGGTTGCCAGATGTGGTCGTGCCGGGGTGCCGGTGGTGAAGGGGCCAGTGGCTGGGGCGCTGCCAGCCTGGGCTGCATCAGCCGGGGTGCGGACGGAAGCTCGGGTAGGCATGGGGATTCCGGTTCGGAGGGAGGAAAAGCTATCCGCCATGGTATTGCCCCCGGCGATGCTCCGTCCCTCAGCCTTTTGGCTGATACTGCTGGCCTTTCGGTGCAGGAGGAAGCAGCTAAAGGCCCGATGCCAGGAGAGGGCAGCGCCGGAAGGATGGAAACGTACCCGCTCCGGGACGTTGCTGAGCAACTCCCAACGTTGCAGATCAAAGGAAACAACATGAAGAAGTCCGCGAAAGTACTCGCCGCCGCAGCTGCAGGCGCCCTTGCCCTCACCGCCGGGGTGACGGCCGCCGCCAACGCCGGCGCGGGTCCAGCAGCAACCGCCGTCCCTGCTGTCGACATCCAGCCCGTGCCCGGCAACGTGGTGCAGCAGGACCGGATCTCCGTGGGTGCCTCGGCCAAAGCAGTGCAGGCGGCACTGGCCCGGTGCCAGGCGGACAAGCTCCCGTTCGTCACGGTGGCGCTGGTGGACCGTTTCGGGACAGTACAGGCGCTGCTGCGGGGCGACAATGCGGCGGAACACACCATCGAGGCCGCCCAGCAGAAGGCCTACACCGCGGCAGCCTTTGGGACGCCCACCAGCGAACTGGCCAAACGCGTCAACCGCACTGGCCCCAGCATCGCAGACCTGCCCGGCACCCTCTTCCTGGCAGGGGGCGTACCGCTGAAGGTGAACGGCGTTTCGGTGGCCGGCATCGGCGTCGGCGGTGCTCCCGACGGCGCCCTGGACGAAGCCTGTGCCACCGCGGGAGCTGAGGCCATCGCCACCGCCGGTGCAGTTCAATAGGCTGGGCATGAAGCGGCTTGGGGTAATCGGCATGATCCTCGGGGCGACTTTGTCGATGACAGCTTGCCAGGCAGGGCCGACGGTGGAGCAGCCGCCGAAGTCCGCTCCGGCGTCAGCCCCTGCCGGCACTCAAGCGGAACCCCCTGCAACACAGGAACTCGCTACCGCGACAGCTCCGGTCAGCGAGCCGCCGCCCGCTCCTCCACTGCTGTCCTCCGAGGAACAGGCGAAGCTCGACCAGGAACTCCTTGCCGCGGCCAAAGCCAACAACGTATTCCTGGTACAGGAACTGATCGGGCGAGGAGGCAACGTGAACGCCAAGGACGCCATCCAGGACTCGGCATTCCTCTACGCCGGCGCCGAAGGGTTCAACGAGATGCTGCAGTTGACCCTGGCGGCGGGAGCGGACGTCGCCAGCACCAACCGCTACGGCGGTACCGCCTTGATTCCTGCCAGCGAGCACGGCCACGTGGAGACGGTTCGGATCCTGATCGGCGCCGGAGTGCCGGTCAACCACGTCAACAACCTCGGCTGGACCGCGATGCAGGAAGCCATCCTGCTGAACAACGGTGGGCTGCGGCAGCAGGAGGTGGTCCGCCTGCTCCTTGATGCCGGCGCTGATCCGGACATCCGCGACCCTGAAGGCCGGTCTGCCCTGCAGAACGCCGAACGGCTGGGCTTCGAGGAGATCGCGGCCCTGATCCGGAGCCACTAAACCCCCGGACCTGGAGTTTTTGTCCAGATATGCAGGACCACGGGCCGCGGGAGTCCGCATATCTGGACAAAACTCCGTAGGGGTTAGACGGCCTCGAGGACGCTCACGTAGTTCGCGATCCCCAGCCCGCGCATGTTCTGAACGGCCGCCCGGCGCGGGCCGGGCAGCTGCATGTTCCCTGCGGTCCCGGTGAGCTGTATTGCCGCGATGACGTGCTGGGAGACGCCCGTGGCGCGCACTGGATGGCACTTGGCCTTGAGTCCGCCGGAGACGTTGACCGGCAGTTTGCCGTCCCTGCCGACCCAGCCCTCTTCAATGGCGCGTGCGCCCTGCCCGGGCTTCGTCAGTCCCATGCCCTCGTACATCAGGAGCTCGGCAATGGTGAAGCAGTCGTGCACCTCGGCGAAGTCCAGGTCATCGAGCCCCCACCCGGGCCATCGCCAGGGCGCGCTGCCAGGACATGCGGGTGGCTTCGAAGGCCACGGGATCGCGGCGGGCGGCCGGGAAAAAGCCATTGGCCTGGCCGAAGCCCGCTAGCCGTACCGCGCCGGCGGTACCTCCCGTGGGGGAGGTGGAAAGCACGACGGCGGCTGCACCGTCTGACACCGGGGAGCAGTCGGTAGTGCCGGCCAGCAGGGACTTCGCGCCCTGCATCGCTGAGCTTGCCGAAGCGGCTGTGGCCCCAGCCGGTGAGCAGGACATCCTTGCCGAATTGTTCCTTCAGGCTCATGCCGCCACTTCCTCGTTCTCCAGCTGGACGTCGAAAGTCGCCTCCGTCCTGCTGCGGATCTCCTCCACGGTGACACCGGGAGCAAGGCGGGTCAGCGTGAGCTGCCGCCCGCCGTCGTCGTTCTTGTAGAGATCGAAGACAGCGAGGTCGCTGACGATCCGGTCCACGCACGCCAGTCCCGTAAGGGGCAGCGTGCATTCCCGGACGATCTTAGCGCTGCCGTCCTTGGCGTTGTGCTCAGTGAGGACCACCACGCGCGGCGTCCCTGCGACAAGGTCCATCGCGCCGCCCATGCCCTTGACCACCTTCCCGGGGATGGTCCAGTTGGCCAGGTCGCCGCTGCCCGAGACCTGCATGGCCCCCAAAATTGCTACCTTGACGTGCCCGCCGCGGATCATGCCGAAGGACGTGGCGGAATCGAAGATGCTTCCCCCTGGCAGGACGGTGACGGTCTGCTTGCCGGCGTTGATGAGGTCGGCGTCCTCCTCGCCCTCGTACGGGAACGGCCCCATGCCCAGCAGGCCGTTTTCGCTCTGCAGCACCACCCGGACGCCCTCCGGCAGGTTGTTGGCCACCAGCGTGGGAATGCCGATGCCCAGGTTCACGTAGTCGCCGTCGTTCAGTTCCTCGGCCGCGATGGCAGCCATCTCGTCCCTGGTCCAGGCCATGGGGTTCTCCTCTTCAGTAGGTATTCGGTGCTTAGACGGCCAACGCTTCGGTTCCTGCGGAAAGGTCGCGCCGCCGGACGGTACGCTGCTCAATGTCCTTGACGCGGGCGGTGGCCCGGACCAGGCGCTGGACGTAAACCCCTGGGGTGACGATGTGGTTGGGATCAAGTCCGCCCGGTTCCACCACTTCCTCCGCCTCCGCGATGGTCAGGAGGCCCGCCGTTGCCACCACAGGATTGAAGTTCCGCGCGGTGTAGCGGTAGAGCAGGTTCCCGTCCGTGTCTGCGGTGTGCGCGTGGACCAGCGCGACGTCGGCACGGATGGCGCGCTCGCGCACGTACTTTTCGCCGTCGAACACCTCGTGCGGTTTGCCTTCGGCAACCAGGGTGCCAACACCGGTCTTGGTGTAGAAGGCCGGGATGCTGGCCCCGCCCGCGCGCAGGCGCTCCGCCAGGGTGCCCTGCGGCGTGAACTCCACCTCCAGGCGGCCGGCGAGATACTGCTCGGCAAAGAGCTTGTTTTCGCCCACGTAGGAAGCAATGACCTTGCGGACCTGGCCTGCCTCGATCAGGATGCCCAGGCCCTTGCCGTCCACGCCCATGTTGTTGGATACAACGGTGAGGTCCCGGACGCCGGAATCCCGCACCGCCTCGATCAGGTCCGCGGGAATGCCGCTGAGGCCGAAGCCGCCCACGGCGAGTGTGACGCCGTCCCGGAGTGCCCCCTCCAAGGCAGCAGCAGCAGTTGATTGAAGTTTAGTCATGGAGTCTCCTCGTTGAGCTTGCTGCGCTGTCCACTTTGTGGACGGCGAGTCTGACAAGGGACACTATGAGGGGTTTCGGGGGCTGTCAAGGCAACAAAGGCCTGCTTCGGCGCGCTCTTCTACAGTGTGGACGCTAGGATGGGGAGAATCCATAATGTGGACAGAAAAGGTGGAATATATGAGCAGCGCACCCGTCCAGGGCGCCCAGGTGGTCAGCCGTATCGCCGGAGTGTTACGCCTCGTCGGGCGCAGCGCCGGAGGCATGTCTTTGGCCGGAGTGGTGCGTGAGTCAGGCCTCACCCGGCCCACGGTCCACCGCCTGCTGTCCTCCCTGGCAGCGGAGGGACTCGTGGACCACGACGCCGGGAGCGGCAACTGGGTCCTGGGGCCGGAAGTCCTCCTTATGGGTTCAGTGGCGGCCGCAAGGTTTCCGATGGAGGATATTGCCCGGCCCAGCCTCCGGCGGCTTGCCGAGGCCACCGGGGAGAGCGCGTTCTTTTCCGTGCGGCGGGGTGCGGAGACCGTGTGCCTGCTGCGGGAGGAGGGGAGCTTTCCAGTCCGTTCCTTCGTGCTGCACGAGGGCGTCCGATTTCCGTTGGGGGTGGCCTCCGCGGGCACGGCGATCATGGCGTTCCTGCCGGAGGATGAGCAGGAGGAGTTGCTGCGGGACTGGACGGCGCATGCAGGCAGGTTCGCAGCAAACCACTCTGAGGAAGTTGTCCGCGCCAACCTCGGCAGCACCCGGCTGGCGGGCTACTCCGTGAACCCGGGGTTGGTGCTGGAAGGCAGCTGGGGCATGGGCGCGGCGGTGTTCGACCGCTCCGGCCGGCCTGCATGGGCGCTGTCCCTGACCGGCATAGAGCCGCGCTTCCGCCCTGACCGGCAGGAGGAGCTGGGCGCCCTCCTCATGGCCGAGGCCCACCGGATCACCCAGCAGCTGGGCGGAACCCAGGGTGGCCGGCGGCCCCGCTGAGTCTCCCCGACCTTGACTGGTACGACGACGGCGCGCCGCCCCCTGTGGTGCGACGCGCCGTCGTGCTTCCCGAAAGTGTGGAATATGAGTGGCCTGCGGCCCTCTCCGGTGGGAACTAGAGCCCTGTGCGCGGGTCTTCCGGACCCTCGTGCTTCCACCAGGTGTCGAAGATGGTGACGGGAACCGTGCGCTTGTGCCGGGTCCGCAGGTATTTCTCTTCGATCAGCTCAGCCACGGAGTCCGGAACCTCCCGGCCTTCCAGGTAATCGTCAATCTGGTCATAGCTCAGCCCGAGCTCGTCCTCGTCAGTGCGGCCGGGCTTGTCATCCAGCAGGTCCGCCGTGGGCACCTTCTCCCACACCCGCGCCGGCGCGCCCAGCTCTGCCAGGAGCGCGCGGTTCTGCCGCTTGTTCAGGCCGAACAGCGGAAGGATGTCCGCGCCGCCGTCGCCGTACTTGGTGAAGAAGCCCGTGACGGATTCGGCGCCGTGGTCCGTGCCGATCACCAGATAGTTGTGTTCTCCCGCCAGGGCATACTGGGCGGTCATGCGGGTCCGCGCCTTGGTGTTGCCCTTGTGGAAGTCCGAAATTTCAGTTCCGACGGTTTTCTCGAACTCATCCTCGAAAGCGTCCACTGCAGCGGATATGTTGAACGTCCACTCAGTCTTGGGCCGGATGAAGTCCATGGCTGCCTGGGCGTCTTCCTCGTCATGCTGGACACCGTAGGGCAGCCGCACGGCAACGAAATTGGCCTCCACGCCTTCGGCCTCGAGCTCCTCCACGGCCAGCTGGGCGAGCTTGCCGGCCAGTGACGAATCCAGGCCGCCGGAGATGCCCAGGACAAAGCCCTTGGTGTGGGTGGCCCGGAGGTAGTCCTTGAGGAACGTGACGCGTCTGCGCACCTCCCCGGCAGGATCGATCCGGGGCTGTACGCCCATTTCTTCAATGATGCTTGCCTGGAGTTTGCGCATGTGGACCAGCCTAGCCAGCGGTGCCGAAAACGCTCAACTGTTCCGCCGGAAGTGCCGGCCGTGGCGGCACCGTGGTGGAGGTGTCCTCCCGGGCGTAGCGTGGGTGCATGGAGCGAACAGGGTGCGCCGTTGTCGGCGGCGGTCCGGCCGGAATGATGTTGGGCCTGCTGCTCGCACGGGCCGGGGTGCAGGTCACGGTTTTGGAAAAGCACGGCGATTTCCTGCGTGATTTCCGCGGCGACACCGTCCACGCCTCCACGGTGCGGCTGATTGACGAACTTGGCCTGGGCGCGGGTTTCCGCAGGCTCCCGCAGAGCCGGCTGAACCAGGTGGCATTTCCCATCCCCGGAGCCGGGCTGGTTACCGTTGGGGATTTCTCCGGTCTGAAGCCCCCGTACAACTACATCGCCATGATGCCGCAGTGGGACTTCCTCAACTTCCTGGCTTCGGAAGCGGCGCGGGAACCGTCCTTCACGCTCCTGATGCAGCACGAGGTTACGGGGTTGGTGTTCGACGGCGGCCGCGTCACCGGCGTGGGCTACCGGACTCGCGGTGGCGGCGCGGACGCGGACCAGGGCGGTGGACCGAACCGGGAAGGGGTACTGCATGCCGACCTGGTGGTGGCCACTGACGGACGCCACTCGGTGCTGCGGCGCGCAGCGGGACTGCAGCCGAAGCAGTATCCCGTGCCGTTCGACACCTGGTGGTTCAAACTCCCGCGCCCGGCTTCCGAAAAGGGCGCGGTGGCCGGCGTCGTGCCCGCCTTTGGCCACCGTGAGGCAATGATTGCCCTGTTCCGCGATGACTACTACCAGATGGGATACCTCGCGCCCAAAGGTTCGGATGCCCGGATCCGTGCCGAAGGCATAGAGCGCTTCCGGGAGCGGGTTGCCCGGCTCCGCCCGGACCTGGCCGACCGCCTGGACGCCATCCGCTCGGTGGATGACCTGCACTGGCTGGACGTCCGGCTGGACCGGCTGAAGCGGTGGTACGTGGACGGTCTCCTCTGTATTGGTGACGCCGCCCATGCCATGTCGCCGGCAGGGGGTGTGGGAATCAACCTCGCAATTCAGGACGCCGTGGCAACAGCCGCAAAACTGGCACCCCTCCTGCTTGAAGGCCGGGTGACAACGAAGGATCTTGCCCGGGTAGAGCGGCGCCGCCGGATGCCCACTGCAGTTGTCCAGGATGTCCAGCGCATCATGCACAGGGCAATATTCGTTCCGTTGTTCGCCGGGAAGACGCCCCGGCCGCTGCCGGTCATGCTGCTCATCGTCCGGCACGCCCCGGTGGTTGGGCGGGTCCTGCCCAGGGTCATCGCGTTCGGGCCGCTGCCGGAGCATGCGCCCGCTTTCGCCCGCCGCGTCCCGGCCCCCTGACCCACTAAACTGGAACCCATGACTTCCCCCAGTGATACAGCAGTTGACACTGCTGCCGCCCGTGCCCGCCTGTTGGAACTGATCAAGGAACTGGCTGTTGTCCGCGGCAAGGTGATCCTTTCCAGCGGAACCGAGGCCGACTACTACATCGATCTCCGCCGAATCACGCTGCATCACGAAGCCTCCAGGCTGGTGGGCCAGGTCATGCTCGCACTGGCCGACGAGGCCGGGATCGATTTTGAATGCGCAGGCGGGCTCACCATGGGCGCGGATCCTGTTGGCACGGCCGTCATGCACGCGGCAGTGGATGCGGGGCGGACTGTTGACGCCTTTGTGGTACGCAAGGCGCAGAAGTCCTATGGCATGGGACGCCAGGTGGAGGGGCCGTCCGTGGAAGGCCGGAAGGTCCTGGTCCTTGAAGATACGTCCACAACAGGCGGCTCGGCGCTGACGGCTGTGGAGGGTGTACGGAAGGCCGGAGGGAATGTAGTGGCCGTGGCCGTGATCGTGGACCGCGACACGGGAGCCAAGGAAAAGATCGAGGCTGAAACCGGCGTTCCCTACCTGTTCGCCTTCGGCAAGGACGAACTGGGGCTTTCCTAGCTACGATTGAGCACAGTCCCTAATTCGCCGTACGGAGAACGTGCACTATGCTCCCGCCTGAACAGCCCTTGAGTGCCACCGACCAGGTCCAGAACCTCATTCTGGAGAGCGCCGATTTCGAGGAATTCCTCAACGAACTCGCCCGCTTTTCCGCCCACCAGATGGCTGGTGAGGGGGATGACGCGCTGTGCGGAATCACGCTGCTGCGCGACAGGAAGGCTGCCACCATTGGCTGGAGCAGCGATTCGGCCCGGGAAGTGGATGAGATCCAGTATTCGCTCTCCCAGGGCCCCTGCCTTACTGCTGCCCAGGAGGAACGGGAGGTCCATGTTCCGGACCTGTATGAGGAGAACCGCTGGGGCCCGGACTACGCGTCCGCGGTGGCTTCCCACGGCCTGCGCTCGGTGTTGTCCCTGCCCTTCAACCTGCAAGGGGAAGCGAAGGCGGCGCTGAACCTCTACTCCAGCGCGCCGCGCAAGTTCAATGACCAGGCCACCGCCCGGGCCCGGTTATTCACTCGGGAGATTTCCCAGGCACTGAGGCTGGCCGTGCGGTTCTCACTGCACACAGACAGCGCGGCCAACCTCCGGGCAACACTGGAATCCCGGACGATCATAGACATCGCCATCGGCATTGTCATGGCCCAGAACCGGTGCGGCCAGGAAGCTGCAGTCAATATTCTCACCGAAGCTTCCAGCAACTCGAACACCAAGCTGAGGGACATCGCCAAATCGCTGGTGGATTCTGTAGGCGGGGCCGGCACCCGCACCCATTTCGAGGAACCCAGGAAAAAGCAGGCGGACAGGATCGGATAGCGCGCTTCCTTCCTTGTTACTGGCGGGTTGTGTATGGACTCCCGGGAGGTTACGCTTACCGAGGTTGAGCCGTCGGCCATAGACACCCTCTTTTGGAGTACCTATGGACCGCGCATTGAATGCCCTCGTTAACCTTGACGTCCCCGCCGACGTCGTGCGGATAGAAGTCCGTGGCAGCCTCAATGGCTGCTCCCGCCCGGAACTTATCCACACTATTCGCCGGATCAGGCGGATGGGCATCAGATCCCATATCAGCGTCGACCTTTCCTGGGCCGAACTGGTGGAATCCTCCGCCTTGGCCGGTCTCCGCAGCGACCTGAATGCGATCGACTCCAATACCCTTCCGGGGATTTACGGCAGCGGCGTTTCGCTGGATCTTTCCCCGGGTGCCGACTGGGCTGTGACCGGTTCCAATGAACAGCCGCTGGCCCTTCTGGACGGTTTTACCGATTTTCCGGAGGACGGGCAGTACCCGGCCGAGGGCCTCCCGCTGCTGCCCGACGCCCGCTTCGAGGAGCTGTTCGGCCGGCCGCTGGAGGAGTACTCGGACGGGGAGTTGCTGACCGCCAGCGACTCGATTTTCGCCCTGCTGGACAACCCGAAGGCGTTCCCGGGCTCGGACCTGCTGGGCCGGTACACGGACATTGGCCAGGAACTGCTGCGGCGCCAGCAGGGCAGTGTGGCACCGCTTCCCGGCTTGGAGGGCCAAGCGGCCAGCTGAGAAGCCGCTGGTGACCAGCTGTCGCTGAATGGTTACAACGGGCTGCTTGCGGGGGCGTCTTCCGGTGTGCATACGGTAGGGGTGTGCCGTATGAGGGGGAGGTAAATCCGCAGGACCGGCGCGGGGTGTCGGGGGCCCGGCTGCTGGCGGAAAGTGCTGCCCTTAAGCAATTTTCCCGCCGCGGATTCCTGGCGGGGGCCGGGGCCTCGGGCCTGCTTGCGGCTGACATGCTCCTCACGCGGGAGGTGCAGTCCCGGCGCAGGACGGACAGGATCCTGACTGTCCCGGACGATTTCGCGGATGCCTATTACCCCGACGCCAGCTGGTTCCTGTTTCCCGGCTACAAGACCAGCTGGGAAGAAGCCCAGTGGATCCTTAACTCGCTGCGCGGGGCGCTGAACAAGCGGGCCCGGCTGGCAGCCGTGGGTTATTCCAATCAAGGCCTGGACATCGACGCCATTGTGATTGCCGTCATTGAGCATGTCCGCGCCCAGAAGCTCACCAAGCTCTTCTTCTACGGCCACAGCTTCGGTGGAATGGTGGCCACCCAGGTAGCCGCCCGCCTGCTGGAAATCCACGGTGTGGAGGTTCAGTTCATCGTGTTGGACTCCAGCCCTTACAGCAAGCATGACGTGCTGGACCAGAGCTGGTTCGACGGCGTGGTGTTCCTGTACGAGCGCGGCTTCCGCTTCCCTTCCGCCCTCCGTGGTGGTTATGAGCTGGGGGAACGGGTCATCCACAAGGACGAACGCAGCTGGCGGCAAATCATCGACCAGACGCTTGAACAGCTGTCGCCCATTGCCCCGTCCAGCCTCCTCATCCAGTCAGAGTCGGCCTACATCTACCACTTCGACGGCAGCCGGTTCGCTGGCAAAATCGGCGGCGCGAAAATGGCGTATATCGGCAATCCCCGGGACCGCACCGTCCGCTACCAGACGGCGGTGGAGGCCTGGGCAGTAGCCTTCAAGGCCAACATGGTCTCCAGCAGCCTCCACACCGGAGACGCCAGGCCAGCCCATGCCAGCCCCGGCTGGAATCCCAACGTCTACCGGCCCCTCGTGGAAGAGCTCCTGGACGAACACTTCCCGCTGCCCCGCGGCGGATCCCGGGTGACGGTGTTCTAGGGCCGGCTCCTAGATCTGGTTCTTCAGGTCCGCCACCGAGTTCAGGACCTGGTTGGGCCGGAAGGGGTAGGCGGCGATGTCGTCCTTGTGCGTGATGCCGCTGAGTACCAGGACGGTGTGCAGGCCTGCCTCCATGCCGGCGATGATGTCAGTGTCCATCCGGTCACCGATCATGGCGGTGGTCTCGGAATGGGCGTCGATCTGGTTCATCGCGGAACGGAACATCATGGGATTCGGCTTGCCCACGATGTACGGCTCCCGTCCCGTTGCCTTGGTGATCAGAGCTGCTATTGCCCCCGTGGCGGGCATGGGGCCGTCCTTCGACGGGCCGGTGGCATCCGGGTTGGTTGCGATGAACCGGGCACCGGCGAGGATCAGCCGGATGGCGGTGGTGATCGCCTCGAAGGAATAGGTGCGAGTTTCGCCAAGCACCACGAAGTCCGGGTTCTGGTCGGTGAGGATGAAGCCTGCCTCGTGCAGCGCCGTCGTCAGTCCTGCCTCGCCTATGGTGTAGGCCCTGTTGCCGGATTCCGAACGCACCTGGTCCTTGAGGAACTGCGCGGTGGCCAGGGCCGAGGTCCAGATGTTTTCCTCCGGGACCTCCAGCCCGGAGGAACGCAGGCGCGCGGCAAGGTCCCGTGGGGTGAAGATGGAGTTGTTGGTCAGCACCAGGAAGCGCTTGGACGTGTCCACCCACCGCTGGATCAGCTCGGCTGCACCGGGGATCGGCTGGTTCTCGTGGACCAGCACGCCGTCCATGTCCGTCAGCCAGCATTCGATGTCCTGGCCGCTGCGGTAAACCGCCGGATTTCCCTTGACCTCGTCCGCTTCTGCCATGCCTACCTCCGCGTGTAATGAAAGCCCGAAAGGTCCAGTCTAGTGTTGAGGGGTGAACCAAACTCCCGGTATGACAAACGAGCCGCATCCCATGCCGGAGGAGGACCAGACCCAGGACACAGGCCCCGCAAAGGCGGAGGTCGGCGTCGGGCCCTGGGAGGGCGAACTGCCGGAAGGCGACCAGTGGGACCCGGATCTCCTGGCCGACGGTGACCGCCGCAACGTGCTGGACAAGTACCGCTACTGGAAGCACGAGGCGATCGTGGCGGAACTGGACTCCAGGCGCCACAACTTCCACGTGGCCATTGAGAACTGGCAGCATGACCTCAACATCGGCACAGTGGTGCGGACCGCCAACGCGTTTCTCGCAAAGGAAGTGCACATTATCGGACGACGGCGGTGGAACCGGCGGGGAGCGATGGTCACCGACCGCTACCAGCACGTGCGCCACCACCCCACCGTGGCGGACTTCGTTGCGTGGGCGCAGGGGGAGGGGCTGGCGATCATCGGCGTCGACATCTTCCCGGACTCCGTGCCGCTGGAGACCTACGATCTGCCCAGGGACTGCGTGCTGGTGTTCGGTCAGGAAGGACCCGGCCTGACCCCCGAAGTGCACGAGGCCGCCGTCGCCACCCTGTCCATTGAGCAGTTCGGCTCCACCCGGTCCATCAACGCCGCCTCCGCCGCGGCCATTGCCATGCACGCGTGGGTGCGCCGGCACGTGTTCAACCAGCAAGTCCACGGTGCGGGTGGGGCGTAACCCACAGCACTCTCCGGGCGGAACTGGCTAGGATGGTGCTAGCCGTAAGCGGTACTCCAGGGTTACCAGCCCACAGACGAACCTCAGCATAGGAGTCAGCATGCCCATTGCAACCCCAGAGATCTACTCCGAGATGATCGACCGCGCAAAGGCGGGCGGCTTCGCATTCCCGGCCGTGAACGTGACATCCTCGCAGACGCTGAACGCCGCCCTCCGCGGCTTCGCCGAAGCTGAGTCCGACGGCATCGTGCAGGTCTCCACCGGCGGTGCGGCCTACTGGTCCGGCGCTGCGACCAAGGACATGGTTGCCGGTTCCCTGGGCTTCGCGGCTTTTGCCCGCGAGGTGGCCAAGAACTACAACGTCAACATCGCCCTGCACACGGACCACTGCCCCAAGGACAAGCTGGACGGTTTCGTGCTGCCGCTGCTGGCCGCTTCCGAGGCTGAGGTCAAGGCCGGCCGCAACCCGCTGTTCAACTCCCACATGTGGGACGGCTCCGCAGAGACCCTGCAGGAGAACCTGCGCATCGCCCGCGAACTGCTGGAGCGCACCGCTGCCGCCAAGATGATCCTCGAGGTTGAGATCGGCACCGTGGGCGGTGAAGAGGACGGCGTTGAGAACGAGATCAACGAAAAGCTCTACACCACGGTTGAAGACGCCCTTGCAACCGTTGAGGCACTGGGCGCCGGCGAGAACGGCCGCTACATCACCGCGCTGACCTTCGGCAACGTCCACGGCGTGTACAAGCCCGGCGGCGTGAAGCTCCGCCCGGAGATCCTCAAGGACATCCAGGCCCAGGTAGGTGCCCGGATCGGCAAGGACAGCCCGTTCGACCTGGTGTTCCACGGCGGCTCCGGCTCCTCCGACCAGGAAATCGCCGACGCCGTTTCGTACGGCACCATCAAGATGAACATCGACACCGACACCCAGTACGCCTACACGCGTCCGGTGGCACACCACATGTTCAAGAACTACGACGGCGTCCTGAAGGTTGACGGCGAAGTGGGCAACAAGAAGACCTACGACCCCCGCGTATGGGGCGCAGCCGCGGAAGCAGGCCTGGCAGCCCGCGTGGTCGAAGCCACCAAGCAGCTCGGCTCCGCCGGAAAGACCTTCTAGGAATGTCCGACGAGTTCCGTAGGAACCTGATGGGCCCCGAGCCCACGCTCCTGCCTGCCGAGACGGAGGTCTACCAGCAGCTGGATGCGGGCCAGGAGCCCCTGGACCTCGTGGCCAAGCATCCCACCTCTTCCCTGTTGTGGGCAGTGCTGGCCGAAGAGGCCTGGGCTGAGGGACGGACCATCGATTCCTACGCGTACTCCCGGGTGGGCTACCACCGCGGGCTGGACGCGCTGCGCCGCAACGGTTGGCGCGGCGTTGGTCCCATCCCCTGGGAGCATGAGCCCAACCGGGGCTTCCTGCGGGCACTGTACTCGCTGGGCCGCGCCGCGGCTGCCATTGGCGAAGCGGACGAGCCGGAGCGGATCGAGAAGTTCCTCAACGACTCCGATCCTGCAGCGAAGGCAGCCATCGAAGCGAAATAACGACCAGCGGTTTAAGCTCGACGCCGGGCGGTCACCTTTCGAAAAGGTGACCGCCCGCCGTCGTTCCCCACCCGCACCCTCGCCTCGCAAGCTCGGCCAGGGAACCCTGCGGGCGTGGGCCCATTCTCTGGTTATGCCTTCTGCAGTCCCGTGCGGGCCATGGCGTCTGCGTAAGCGGCGCGCATGTCTTCGAGGAATTCCTCCTGGCGTGCCGGTGAACCGGCGAAGGCGCGGCCGCTGAGGGACCGGACCTTGTAGGTTTTCAGCCCGCGGCGCCAGAGCAGCGGGACTTCCGTCTTCAGCAGCAGGTTGGCCAGGCGGTTGGCTTCGGTGCCGTGGGCAACGATGACCGATGCACGGGGGACGAGCGCCAGGAACTTGAGCAGCGGCTTCAGGCCGGCCTGGATCTGGTCCGGGGTGAACTTGCCGTTGGCCTCGCCCGCTGTGTGCCAGGGGTGGACGTTCCACGGCATGACGAATTCGGGGCGCAGGCCCAGCTTCCACTGGATGCCGAGCATGCGCGTGGCGGCGTCCTGGTCACCCGGGGTGATGAAACCGGACTGGTCGGCCTCGCCGATGTTCGAGAAGAGGCTGATGATGCGGCACTCATCCACATCATGCATGGGGTCCACGTACGGCACCACGCTGCCGGGCCTGGCGTCCTGGAGGGCATCGCACAGCTCGTTGACGACGGCAACGTTGGGTTCGTAACGGCGGCTCAGGAGCTGCTCATGGAAGGATTCGGGTGCCAGGGCTGTCATGTAGTGCTGGGTCTCCTGCGGGGATTGCTGGTGCTTCCACCGCTGAAAATGGGCGCACGGCGGCACGGTTCATCAGCGGCGGTTAGTTGGGGTGGGCCGATTCCGGGTCGGCCTTGCCCAGTTTAGCAAGCCCGGGGAAACGAAACGCCGGTCCCGTGTACCCCTCAGGTGTGGGACACGGAACCGGCGGTGTGGCCGTGAAGGACCGGCTGCTACCAGAGCCGCTTGGTGGCCCGCCGGGCACCCTCGCCCAGGGCGTCAAGCTTGGCGAAGGCGATCTGCGGATGGACGCGTCCGCCGAGGCCGCAGTCGGTGGAGGCGATGACGTTCTCCCGGCCCACGACTTCGGCGAAGCGGACGATGCGGTCCGCTACCAGGTCCGGGTGTTCCACCACGTTGGTGGCGTGCGAGACGATGCCGGGAATGATGACCTTGCCCTCCGGAAGCCTGGTGTCCTCCCATACGCGCCATTCATGCTCATGCCGGACATTGGCGGCCTCAAAGGAGTAGCCGCCGGCGTTGATCTCCAGCATGGTGTCCACCAGGTCCGCAAGCGGAAGGTCGGTGGTGTGCGGGCCGTGCCAGGAGCCCCAGCAGAGGTGGAACCGGACTTGCTCCTCGGGAAGGCCGCGGAGGGCATAGTTCAGGGCCTCCACCCGGATCCGGGTGAACTTGAGGTAGTCCTCCACGGAAGGCTCCGGGCTGATCTGGTCCCAGTTCTCGGCAATGGAGGGATCATCGATCTGCAGGATCAGGCCGGCGTCAACGATAGCTTTGTACTCTTCGCGGAGCGCGTCGGCGCAGGCGTAGATGTACTCCTCCTCCGTGGCGTAGTACTCGTTGGTGATGCGGGAGGCGCTGCCGGGGGAGAGGGCGGCAACGAAGCCTTCCTTCAGCCCGGCTGCGGCAAGGCCCGCCTTGAGGTTGGCGATATCCGAGGCCACCGCCTCCTGGCCGGTGTAGGTGAGGGGCCCGGTCACCTTCGGGAACGGCTTCGGGCCGCCCGTGAAGATGCCGCTGGTGGGGTCGTTGTAGGCCTCGGCGAAGATGGTGCGGTCACGGCGGTGGATGAATCCGGTCAGTTGGACGTTGCCCGGGCTTGACTCCTTCGGTTCAACAGCCCACCTCGCGTCGTTGTCCAGTTCCAGCCCGCCCATGCGGGCAAAGGAGTAGGACCACCAGGCGCCGTAATCCACTGCTGCGGACATGGCGTGGCCGTACTCGCCGTCGTTGGGAATGTCGATGCCGAGGCTCTGCTGGCGCTGGACCAGGTCAACCACGGAAGCGGTGAGGAGCTCGTTGTAGCCCTCGACGTCGGCCGGGTTTTCCTCGCGGGCGGCATTGGCGGCAATCAGTTCAGGGGTGCGGGGCAATGATCCGGCGTGGGTGACGCGGATGTGGTCGGTGTTCAGGGACATGCTGGAATTCCTTTCCATCGGTCCTGGCAGTAGCACCTTCATGGGCAGGTACCAGCTGCTCCAAGTGGGTTGCTGCGGCGTCATTGAGCCAGGTCTCTCAGCCGCTCCGGATGGGTTACTCTCACTTAAAGCCAGGCTCCTGCCAGGGAGCAAATCCACTGCAGAAATGTGTCGGCCCGCGTACCCGGCGCCAGGTTTTCGGAACGATAACTGGCTGCAGGTTTCAGTCATAGGCATTGACAACCCTGTCCAGGTTGGTTTGCTTCTTGTCACAGCCGGCAATGGGGGACATGGCGGCTGGACGCGGTCTCGTTCCTCAAAGACCAGGACGCCCGCCAGTCCGCGATGGAACTGGAGGTCATCGGCCAGACCGTGAAAGGCCGGGACATCCACCTGGTCAAGTATCCTTCTGGGACAGCCTCGCCACCCAGACCTCCCGCCCGGGGGAGGAAGCCGACGACGAATAGCAGCACCCGCTGACAGCCCGCCGCGGTCCTTCCCTGCAGGAGTCCGTTACTCCCCAGGACGGGCCGCGGCGGCGTTATCAAGTGGACGAAGCGGCCCATCAGCTAAACTTGGGTGGTAAGGGCCCCGGAACTCTTGCGTCGCTGCGCCGCCCGCGGACCAGCGAAGGCCGGTAGGTTCGGGGCATTCTCATGAACGGCGCTGACAGGACGGCCACGCTGAAGCCGGAACCGCCAGCCCGAACGAATGGGGGAGGATCCCATGCCAGCAATTGTGATCGTAGGAGCCCAGTGGGGCGACGAAGGTAAAGGCAAGGCAACCGACCTGCTTGGCGGCCGCGTTGACTACGTCGTCAAGCCGAACGGCGGCAACAACGCCGGGCACACCGTCGTCGTAGGCGGTGAAAAGTACGAACTCAAGCTGCTGCCGGCAGGCATTCTCAGCCCCAACGCTGTCCCCATCATCGGCAACGGCTGCGTGGTGAACCTTGAGGCCCTCTTCCAGGAAATCGAGGGTCTCCAGGCCCGCGGCGCCGACACCTCCAAGCTCCGCGTCTCTGCCAATGCGCACCTTGTGGCCCCCTACCACCAGGTCCTGGACAAGGTGACCGAACGTTTCCTTGGCAGCCGCGCCATCGGCACCACGGGCCGTGGCATCGGTCCCGCCTACATGGACAAGGTGGCCCGCCTGGGCATCCGCGTGCAGGATGTTTTCGACGAGTCGATCCTTCGCCAGAAGGTGGAAGGTTCCCTGCGGCAGAAGAACGAACTCCTGGTCAAGGTCTACAACCGCCGCAGTGTTGTGGTGGACGAGATCGTGGACTACTTCCTGTCCTTCGCCGAGCGGCTCCGTCCGCTGGTCATCGACAGCACCCTGGTCCTCAACACCGCCCTGGACGAGGGCAAAGTAGTCCTGATGGAGGGCGGGCAGGCCACGTTCCTGGACGTGGACCACGGCACCTACCCGTTCGTGACCTCCTCCAACCCCACTGCCGGCGGCGCGTCAGTCGGCTCCGGCATCGGACCCACCCGCATCTCCCGCTCGATCGGCATCATCAAGGCCTACACCACCCGTGTTGGTGCCGGGCCATTCCCCACCGAGCTCTTTGATGAGATGGGCGTGTACCTGCAGAAGACAGGCGGCGAGTTCGGCGTAAACACCGGCCGCCCGCGCCGTTGCGGCTGGTACGACGCCGTACTGGCCCGCCACGCATCGCGCGTCAACGGCTTCACGGACTACTTTGTCACCAAGCTGGACGTGCTGACCGGCATCGAGCAGATCCCCGTCTGCGTGGCCTACGACGTTGACGGTGTCCGGCATGACGAAATGCCCATGACGCAGACCGAGTTCCACCACGCCGTGCCGATCTTTGAGTACTTCGAGGGCTGGACCGAAGACATCACCGGTGCCCGCACCCTTGCGGACCTGCCCGAGAACGCCCGCAACTACGTGCTGGCGCTGGAAAAACTTTCCGGCACGCGCTTCTCCGCCATCGGAGTTGGCCCCGACCGGGACCAGACCATCGTGGTGAACGACCTGATTAACGACTGACGCGCTTTCGCAGCAGGCATGACGACGGCGGCGGGCACCCTCCACAGGTGCCCGCCGTTTTTGTATTGTCTTGCCGGCAACCGCGCCAGCGGCAATTTACGCAGGGTTTACGTTGCCGGTCTTGTGGGGCGTCCGGCGGGACCGGGAGACTCGTGGGTACACCCAGTGACCCGAGGAGGGATTGCCATGGCCGGAAGGTTCGAAGCCTTTATTGACGCTGAATCACACTTCCGGTTCCGGCTCGTCGCCCCGGACGGTGCAGTGGTGGCTGTCTCCGGCCCGTACGCTGACAAGGCTGCGCTGGCGGCGGGGATCTCGTCCGTCCGGGAATGCGCCGGTACCGGCCTGGTCACCGACCTTTGCCCCGCCGGTGTTGTCACCGCGACTGTTCCTGCCCTTGTCCAGGAGCAGGCGCGGGCAGCTGTCCCCACGCCGGCTCCGGCCAGGATTGACTGCGACCATGCGCGTGGCCCGGCCGCAGCGCACACGTTCGTTCTTGCGAAGGGGGCGCGGAGGCAGGGAACCAGGAGCCGCTCGAGCACTGCTGCTGCCCGCTGAGCCTCCCGGAAAAGTTTTTTAACTTTTTGCCCTGATTGCGTAACCCTTCTTACACCTGCAGCGATTACCCCTATGTAGCGCCGGTCTGGAACTTGTCCCCCATCACGTTCCAGACCGGCTCTTTCACTTTCCAATCGCAGGGGCAGCTGCCACAAAGGGACCGGCAGCGTACGCGTGGCAGTCTTGGGCGGTGGTTACTGAGGGGTAAGGTGATGCGGGGAGAAGCCGTTCCGCAGGCCGGACAGGCTCTCCCTCCAACAACTCCCTCTTTTGACTGAAAGCACTACGTCCGTGACTGAAGGTGCCCGACTCCGGTGCGGCGCGGCACCGGGAAAGCAGCAGCGGGGAGGAACCCGGCAAGGCGCCGGTGCACGCGGCGCAGGAGGCGGCAGTCCGCAGGAATCCCGGCGGCGGCGCGAGCCAATCGTCCCCGGGGGCTCCGCAGACGCCGGGAATCGCGGCGCACGTCGGTGAAGCAGCCAAGAGCGCAACGAAAAACGGGGCCGCCCCTGGGGGCGACCCCGTCCTGCCCTGGCTGAAAAAGCCGACGGCTAAATAGCGCTTCCGATCAGGCCAGGACCTGGCGCTTGGATGAAATAACGCCGGTGTCGAAGCCCGCCAGATGGAGGCCGCCGTGGAAGCGGGCATGTTCAATCTTGACGCACCGGTCCATTACGACGTTGAGCCCGGCGGCTTCAGCCCCCGCAGCCACCTCCTCATGCCAGGACCCCAGCTGCAGCCACAGCGTGCTGGCGCCGGCATCCACCGCCTCATCCAGCACCCCTGGAAGGTCATCGTGCTTGCGGAAGACATCCACGATATCGGGGCTCTCCGGCAGGTCTGCCAGTGAGGCGTACGTGGGCTGGCCCAGGATTTCCTCAGCCACTGGATTGACGAAGTACAACTTGTAGCGCGTAGAGGACTGCAGGTAGGTGGCCACGAAGTAGCTGGCACGTGAAGGCTTGTCCGACGCGCCGACGATGGCGATGGACTTTGCTTCCCGGAGCAGGCTGAGGCGTTCGGGCGCCGACGGGCCGGTCCAGGTGCGTTCGGCGGTGCTCATGCGTTTGCTCCGATCGTGCAGGCTTCCGCGGTGGTGGCGGGTCCCGCTGCAACCGCGGCGGCCACGGCGTCTTCCGTCGGGGCCTGCTGCGCTGCAGTCAGGGCCTGGTCCAGGTCCCACAGGATATCTTCGATGTCCTCGAGTCCCACAGAGATGCGCACCAGGTCCTCGGGGACGCCCGCCGATTCCAGTTGCGCCTGGCTCAGCTGCTGGTGAGTGGTGGAGCCGGGGTGGATCACCAGGGTCCGGGAATCACCCACGTTGGCAAGGTGCGAGGCCAGCTGCAGCGACTCGATGAACTTCTGGCCGGCGGCGCGCCCGCCCTTCACGCCGAACGAGAACACCGATCCCGGGCCGAGGGGCAGGTACTTCCGCGCCCGCTCGAAGTGCGGGTGGGACGGCAGGCCGGAGTAGTTCACGTAGGCAACCCGGTCGTCGTTTTCCAGCCATTCGGCGACGGCCTGGGCGTTTTTCAGGTGCTCGTCCAGGCGCTGCGGGAGTGTTTCCACCCCCTGCAGCAGCTGGAACGCCGACTGCGGCGACAGGGCGGGGCCGATGTCGCGCAGCTGCTCGCAGCGCAGCTTCGTCAGGAAGCCGTACTCGCCGAAGTTGCCCCACCAAGAGACGTTTCCGTAGGAGGGCACGGGCTCGGTCATGGTGGGGAACTTCCCGTTGCCCCAGTTGAACCGGCCACTCTCAACGATCACGCCACCCAGGGTGGTGCCATGGCCACCCAGGAATTTGGTGGCTGAGTGGATCACAATGTCGGCACCGTGCTCAATCGGGCGCACCAGGTAGGGCGTGCTTAAGGTGGCGTCGATTACCAGGGGGATCTTGGCGTCGTGCGCCACCTTCGCAAGTGCCGCCAGGTCCTGGACCTCCGACGACGGGTTGGCCACCACTTCCACGAAGATCGCCTTCGTGTTGTCCTGGACCGCCGCGGCGTAGTCAGCGGGGTCCGTGCCGGAGACGAACGTGGTGTCAACGCCGAAGCGGCGCAGCGTAACGTCCAGTTGGGTGACAGTGCCGCCGTACAGCTGGGAGGCGGCCACGATGTGGTCGCCGGCCTGGGTCAGCGCGGCGAAGGTGATGAATTCCGCCGCCATGCCCGACGACGTGGCAACCGCGCCGATGCCGCCCTCCAGCGAGGCAATGCGCTCTTCGAACGCTGCCACCGTGGGGTTGCCGATGCGGGAGTAGATGTTGCCGTACTTCTGCAGGGCAAACAGGTTGGCGGCATCCTGGGTGTCCTTGAACACGAAGGATGTGGTCTGGTATATCGGCACGGCCCGGGCGCCGTGCTCGGCGTCGGGGGTGCCGCCGGCGTGCAGGGCGCGGGTGCGGAAACCGAATGTGCGGTCGGCCATCAGACTGCCACCGCCTCGGCGACGGGCGTGGCAGAAAGATCAAGTTCCGTGCCGTTCTTGCGTGCAAGGTCTGCTTCGAGTTCGCGGACAATCGGCAGGATGTCCTGGCCGAATGCGGCCACCTCCTCCTGGAAGTGCAGGTAGCAGGTGAGGAACAGGTTCACGCCGATCTTCTTGTATTCGACGATCCGCTCGGCAATCTGTTCCGGGGTCCCGATCAGCTGGGTCTTGAAGCCGTCGTTGTACTGGATCAGGTCCTCGAAGCTGGAATCTGCCCACATGCCCTTGCCGTCCTTGGTGGAGGCGCCGGCTTCCTGCACGGCATCCCGGAAGCCCTGGACGGCCGGCTTGTGCGCCTTTTCGACGATTTCACGGAGGGTGTCCCGGGCCTCCTTCCCGGAGTCACGGGCGATGACGAAGCCGTTGAGCCCGAAGCGGGGTGCGGCCAGCCGGCCTTCAGAGCCGCGGCGGGTTTCTTCGGCTGAGGCCACAACGCCGGCGATGTTGTCCTTGAAGCCTTCCAGATCCTTGCCGTTGGAGAAGTACCAGTCCGCCACGCGGCCGGCGGTGGCCTGGGCAGCCGTGGAGTTGCCGCCGAAAAAGATCTCCGGGTGGGCGCGGCCGGGGACGTTGACGGGCGCCGGGTTCAGCGTGAAGTCGGTGATGTTGTAGTACTTGCCGGACTGGCTGTATTCCTGCTCGGTCCACAGCCCGCGCAGTACCTTGATGAACTCCTCGGTGCGCACATACCGCTCGTCGTGCTCCAGCCATTCCAGGCCAAAGTTGGTGAACTCGGACTTCAGCCAGCCGGACACGATGTTAACGGCGGCGCGACCGTTGGAGATGTGGTCGGCAGTGATGATGTATTTGGCCAGGACTCCGGGGTGCCACATGCCGGGGTGGACTGCGGAGATGACCTTGAGGCGTTCCGTGGCGGCCAGCAGGGCAAGGCTGAAAGACGTGGCCTCGTGCTGCTTGTCCGCTCCATAGGATGCGGCGTAGCGGGTCTGGGTCAGGGCGTACTCAAAGCCGGAGTTCTCCGCGATCCGGGCAAGCTTCCTGTTGTAGTCAAAGTCCCAGCTGGTCCGCTGTTCGATGGTTGAAACCACCAGGCCCCCGGAGACGTTAGGGACCCAGTAGGCGAACTTCAGGGGTTCGGAGAGTCGGGCAACATTGCTGATCTCGGTCATGGCTTTTCCTTTGCTTGGGCCCGCTGGCGCAGGACTTCCTGGATACCGGCAATAGCCGGTTCGTTCTGTAGCGAGGTGGTGTCGCCGAGGGCTGTGCCCTCGAACAGCTGGGTCAGCAGCCGGCGCATGATCTTTCCGCTGCGGGTCTTGGGAACATCGGGGACCACGACGACGTCGCGCGGCTTGGCGATGGGGCCGATCTCCTTCGCCACGTGGTTGCGAAGGTCGGCGACACAGTCCGCTGGCGCGTCAGCTTTCAAGACCACGAACGCCACCACGGCATGCCCGGTCCTGGGATCGGGCACCGGACACACCCCGGCCTCCACCACATCAGGGTGGGACACCAGGGCGGATTCGATCTCGATGGTGGAGAGCAGGTGGCCGGACACGTTGAGGGTGTCGTCCACACGGCCCAGGATCCAGATGTCGCCGTCGGAATCGTACTTCGCGCCGTCGCCCGCCAGGAACCATCCATGCTCCACGTACTTGCTCCAGTAGGAGTCGAAGTAGCGGCGCGGATTGCCCCAGACGGTACGCGCCATGGCGGGACCGGGGGAGTCAACCACAATGTATCCCTGGACGCCCGGCGGAACGGTGGTGCCGCCCTCGTCCACAATGCGCGTGCTGACGCCGGGCAGGGGGCGGGCAGCGCAGCCTGGCTTAAAGGCGGTGTCGGTGGGAGCAGGGGAGAGGATGGTGGCGCCGGTTTCGGACTGCCACCACGTGTCCACTACGGGTGCCGTGCCTGCTCCAAGATTTTGCCGCAGCCAGCGCCACGCTTCCGGGTTCACGGCTTCCCCCACCGTCCCGAGCAGGCGGATGGAGGAGAGGTCGTAGGTGTTCGGCACGCCGTCGGGGAACCAGCCCATGAGGGACCGCACCAGCGTGGGCGCGGTGTAGTACTGGGTGACGCCGTAGCGTTCGATGATCTCGAAGTGCCGGCCGGGGTGCGGGGTGTTGGGGGTGCCCTCGAAGATCACCTGGGTCACGCCGTTGGACAGCGGACCGTAGATTTCGTAGGTGTGCGCCGTGACCCAGGCGAGGTCCGCCGTGCACCAGTGGACGTCCTGGTCACGCAGTGCCGGGTCAGGGTTGCTGAACAGGTGCTCGAAACTCCACGACGCCTGCGTGAGGTAGCCGCCGGAGGTGTGCACCAGGCCCTTGGGCTTGCCGGTGGTGCCGGAGGTGTACATGATGAACAGCGGCGTTTCGGCGTCGAAGGTTTCCGGTTCATGGACATCCGCGGCGTTACCGACGACGTCGTGCCACCACACGTCCCGGCCTTCCGTCATGGGGACGGTTGCCAGGTCCCTGGCCGCGGTGGTGCGGTTGACCACCAGCACGTGCTCGATGGCGTTCCCGCCGGCCACAGCCGCGTCCGCATTGTCCTTCACGGGAACGGCCACGCCGCGGCGGAACTGGCCGTCGGTGGTCACCAGCAGTTTGGCGCCGGTGTCCTCCACCCGGAACTTCAGGGCTTCGGCGGAGAAGCCGCCAAAGACCAGGGAGTGGATGGCGCCAATGCGGGCCACGGCCAGGGTGACGATGACCGTTTCGGGAATGACCGGCAGGTAGATGACCACCCGGTCGCCCTTGGTGATGCCGAGTGCCAGGAGCGCGTTGGCGGCTTTGGAGACTTCTCTTTGGAGTTCCCCGTAGGTGATGGAACGGCGGTCGCCAGGCTCGCCTTCGAAGTAGAGCGCCACTTTGTTTCCGCGCCCTGCCGCGACGTGCCGGTCCACGCAGTTGACGGCGACGTTCAGCTTTCCGCCTTCGAACCAGCTGATGCCCGGGCCCCTGCCCGCCCCGGCATCCGCCGGAACCCAGCGGTGGGCGGTATGCCAGGGGGTGTCCCAGTCAAGGCGCAGCGCCTGCTGCTCCCAGAACGCGACGTTGTCCGGGCGGACGCCCGTATTCAGGTTGAAGGTTTCCGTGATGCTCAGGCCCATCGTTTCACCGCCCACTTTTCGGCCAGGCCCAGCAGGGCGTCAGTAACCTTTCCAATCACGGCCAGCATCACGATGGCCAGGAGCAGCCGGTCCGTCCGGCCGTTGTTCTGGGAATCGATCAGGAGGAAGCCCAATCCCATGGAGGACGCGATCAGTTCAGCGGCCACCAGGAAAAGCCACGCCTGGGCCAGCGCCAGGCGAAGGCCGGAGAACACGGCGGGGACGACGGCGGGCAGCTGCACCGTGGTGAGCAGCCGGATTCCCTTGAGCCCGAAGGCGCGCGCAGCCTCCACCAAATTGCGGTCCACATGGCGCAGCGCCAAGGAGACGGTGGTGAAGACGGGGAAGAACGCGCCGATGATGATCAGCGTGACTTTCGAGTCCTCACCGATCTTCATCCACAGGATCAACAGCGGCACCCAGGCCAGTGACGGAACGGCCCGCAGGGCGCCGATGGTGGGTGCCAGCAGGGCGTCAGCGAGCTTGGACAGCCCGACGGTTGCACCCAGGACCAAGCCCAGGGCCGCCCCCACCAGGAAGCCGATAAGGACGCGCTGGGTGGAGATGGCTATGTGGATCCCCAATTCACCGCGTTCCAGCAGCTCCCCTGCGGCCTCCAAAACCATCACCGGCGGCGGCAGCTGCACCACGGTGAACAGGCCGCTGGACGAGGCCAGCTGCCAGGCAGCCAGCAGGGCGGCCGGGATGATCAGGCCAAGGGGCAGACGCGCCCAGTTCCTGGAGCGGACTCCGGCGGGAGACCATCCACGTGCCGGAGCGGGTGCCTCAGTGGCGCCCGCCTGGGCCGCGTCTGCCATTGTTGCGGTGGCGGCTGCAGCACGCGCATCCGCAACACTGGTGCTGGTGGCGGAAGTCTCTCCTGGCTGGTTCATCAGGAGGCCTTTATGGCTGAGGGATCAGCCTTCTTCACCAGCGAGTCGTCGAGAAGGGAGTTTACGGCGTCGTCAATCTGCTGCTGCGTTTTGACGTCACCGGTTTCCACGAAGGTGGGCCCGATCTTCTCCAATACTTTGCGCTGCGCCTCGCCCGGCGCGGGGTTGACGTGCAGATTGCTGCGTTCCAGCACTACCGTTTTGGCAACAGCGGGGTCCAGGCCGGCAACCTCAGCCAGGATCCGGGCTGTCTGATCCGGGTTCTCCGCTGCCCAGGCACGGGCCTTTTCGTACGCGTTCACTACCGCCTGGGCCAGCTCGGGCTTGTCCTTAAGGAACGATTCGGTGGCGTTGAGGAAGCCGTAAGTGTTGAAGTCCAGGTTGCGGTAGAACAGGGTTGCGCCCTTCTGTTCCGCCCCCGCCATGATCGGGTCCAGCCCGGACCAGGCCTGTACCGAGCCGTTCTCCAGGGCAGTGCGGCCATCAGCGTGCTGCAGGTTCTGCACCGTCACATCGCCGGGCTTGAGCCCGGCCTGTTCCAAGGCCTGCAGCAGGAAGAAATACGGGTCCGTGCCTTTGGTGGCGGCGACGGACTTGCCCTTGAGGTCGGCCACTGACGTGATGTCCGAGCCGGCGGGTGCCACCAGGGCTGCCCACTCAGGCTGTGAGTAGATGTCGATGGTCTTGATGGGCGAGCCGTTGGCTCGCGCCAGCAGGGCAGCGGAGCCGGCGGTGGAACCCACATCGATGGCACCGGAACGCAGCGCCTCGTTGGCCTTGTTCGAGCCTGCCGACTGAATCCAGTTGACCGTGACGCCCTGGTCCTTGAGGCTGGCTTCCAGCCAGCCCTGGTCCTTGATGACCAGGCTAAGCGGGTTGTAGGTGGCGAAATCGATGTTCAGCGTGCCGCCCTTGGTGGCGCCGGCAGCGGCGGCAGCACCGCCGGAAGATCCTTCACCGGCGACGCAACCTGTCAGGGCCAGGGCTGCGGAGGCAGCGAGGGCTGCTGCGCCAAGGAGCGAGCGGCGGGTGATGGGGCGAGCGTACGGCATGGTTTTCCTTAGGTGAGGATCAATCAGTGTCGGGTAGACAGGCAATGTAGGGAAGATCAGGGCAGCGGGGTACTGCCTCCGGCCCGGGAAGCAGGGGCGGGCCGCTCTTTTTTGGGTGGGTGGGAGTCAGTGGCCGTCTACGCCCAGGGTCTGGAGCAGCGAAACGCGCAGTTGTGCCAGTTCGGCGTCCGCGCGGTCCCTTGGCCGGCCGCCCGGTACCTCGACAGTCCTCACGATCGTCGCACCGGGACCGTTGGCGTCGTGGTTGCCCAGGACGATGATCCTGTCCGCGAGCTGGAGCGCTTCGTCAACGTCATGCGTGACCAGCAGGACGGTGGCCGGTTCCACCCTATGGATGTTCAGGAGCAGGTCCTGCATCCGGATGCGGGTGAGTGCGTCGAGTGCGCCGAAGGGTTCATCCAGGAGAAGGACGCCGGGGTTGCGGGCCAGCGCCCGGGCCAGGGATGCCCGTTGCGCCATGCCGCCGGACACTTCCCTGGGGCGGTGCTTGGCGAAGCGCTCCAGGCCAACGAGTTCCAGCAGGCGGGCCACCTTGGCTTTCCCCTCGCTGGCGCTGCAGCCGGTGGGCAGCCCAATGGCAATGTTGGCCTGCAGCGTGTGCCATGGCAGGAGCCGGGGTTCCTGGAAGGCAAAGGCGCACCGGGAATCGATGCCCTGTACGGGAAAGTCCGCAATGACCACCGAGCCGGCACTTGGCGAGTCCAGTCCGGCAGCAGCCCGCAGCAGCGTCGACTTGCCGCAGCCTGATGGTCCGAGGATGGCCAGGACTTCGCCGGCTGCCACGTCAAATGTCACGTCGCGCAGGACGGTGTGCGCTGCGGAGCCAGTACCGAAGGTCCGGCGCAGGCCGCGGAAGGACAACGGCAGGGCAGCAGCGTGGCCAAGGGCGGTCCCGGCAGAACGGGAAGGCAGAACTGTGGTCATAGGTTCACTCCATCGGTCCTGGCAGTAGCACCCTGCGGATCCGGTGGTGCGGCCGGAGTGGTCAGTTCCTTGGCGCGCATGACAGGACCTTGCTTTTATCGGAGCCTGGGGGCCTCCGGTAACCAGGGTTGCTGCGGCGTCACAGATCCAGGTCTCTCTGCCGCTCGGGATGGTCACTACCAACTGAACCTAAATGAATGGCATATCCCAAATGCTGGCAGTTTTTACGTAATATTCGTTCATCGTGCCGGAATGCGGGGGTAGTCAGCGAAAAATTCGGCACCAGCTTCCTATCGGCAACGGCGTATGGTGGGGGAATGGGCCACGCGAACGATCCTGCAGTCATAGAACGCCTTATGCGAACCAAGGGACGCTGGGCAATAGTTGGTCTGACCACTAATGAGTGGCGTGCGGCCTACGATACGTCACTCTTCATTCGTGAGCGGTTAGGGATGGAGATTATTCCCGTCAACCTTCCCGGAGACCCCGTGCACGGGGAAGCCGGTTACCGCACCCTCGGTGACATCCCGTCTGAAAAGCACCCGATCGACGTCGTGGACTGCTTTGTGAACTCACAAAAAGTGGGGGCGGTGGTGGACCAGGCCATCGCGGCAGGAGCGAAAGCAGTGTGGCTGCAACTGGGAGTCATCGACCAGGCTGCCGCGGAACGCGCCAAAGCGGCAGGGCTGGACGTTGTGATGAATGCCTGCCCGGCCCAGCTGGCCTGGAAGTACAACCTCTGACTCCTGCGGCGTGGCCCACGCCATGAGGACTCAGGGCGTCAAGAGATGGGGGTAATGGCGTTTGGTGACGTCCGGGTGGGCCCGCATCCTGCCCTTGAGCATGTTCAACCCGTATGAGGCCAGAAGCGGATTCGCGGGATCGTCGGAAATGCCCCTCGCCTCCGCCTTCAAATCCGGCGGCAGCGGGACGGGATCGATGACGGCATCAAGGCGCGGGGACCAGAAGAACGGTACTGAGTACCTGTCCACGCCAGGCGGCGGCGCCTGGACCCTATGGATGGTGGCGGCGAGATAGCCTTCCGTGGCCACCTCCAGCATCTCGCCAAGGTTCACAACGAGCGCTCCCGGGACAGGTTCCACCGGCTCCCATTCACTGGCCCCCGGCGGGAGCACCTCCAGCCCGCCCACGTCATCCTGCAGCAGCAGCGTGACGAAGCCGTAATCCGCATGCGACCCGACGCCCTGGTCTCCCGCGGCCTCCACCACGCCGCCCACGTAGTGGACCAGCTTGCCCATCCATGCAGGGGAGTCCCGGAAGGGCTCGTCAAAGTAATCCTCCGGCAGCTGAAGGGAAACGGCGATGGCCCGGAGCAGCTCCATCCCAACCCCGGACATCAGCTCGGCCCAGTCCATGGCTGCCGGCCTGAGTTCGGGGAACGAATCATCGGGCCAGAGGTTGGGGCCCTGCAGCAGCCAGTACGGCTGATCCGCCGGGTAATCCGTCACTGGCTCGCGCTCCGGCGAGTAGTCGATCTGCTCGCGGGCATCAGCGCGGCCCTGCGTGACTTCGGTGCCCATCCTCGTATAGCCGCGGAAATGGGGCGAAAGCCGGTTGTCCAGCTTCATCCTCTCCTCCAGCGGCAGGGCAAAGAACCGCCTGATGACGTCCAGGAGGTGTTCCGCCTGGCCGGGCGACCCGCCATACCCCGTGACCTGGAAGAAACCAACATTGTGGGTGGCGTTACGCAACTGCTTGATGAAGTCGGGGCTGAACGAGCCGTTGGCCTGCCGCGCCGTGCCCAGGTCCAGAACAGGTATGGCCCCCTGATCGTGTGACATCCTCGCAGACTAGCACCGGAAGCCGCTGCTTTATAGGCTTCCTGCATGGACCCCGACGTACTGCGGAAGATCTGCCTCTCGTTCCCCGGAGCATACGAGGACTACCCCTTCGGGCCGGAAACCGCCGTGTTCAAGGTGCGCGCGGACATTGCCGGCGGAGCACGGCATGAAGCGAAAATCTTTGCCTTGTCCTCAATGGACGTCCAGGACCTTTACGTCAACCTCAAGTGTGAGCCGGCCCTGGCCGTCCAGCTCCGCGCGGTGCACCCGGAAATTACCGGCGCATGGCACATGAACAAGACGCACTGGAACGGGGTACGGCTTGACGGGTCTCTTCCGGACAGCATGGTCAGGGACATGGTGGAGGACTCCTACGACCTGGTGGTGGCCGGCCTCAGCAGGAAGCAACAGGAGCAGCTTGGATGGGCCCGCCTCGCCGGGGCCGGCGGCTCCGGCGGGAGCGGCGGATGAAGTCCAGGCACCCGCGGCCGGGCGGACTGGATTACCCCGGTATCGGAGGCACTGAGCATGGCGCGGCGCCGGAAGGCTACGCAACCGTTTTGAAGGAAGTCCACCTCGGCGCCGGGCTGGATACGTACCAGCGGGTGGCCACGGGCATCCTTTCCTGGGAGCTGCAGCGGCGCGCCGGACTCCGCGTCCGTGCGGATTCACCCACCGTCGTTTCCGGGGCGCGGGTGGTCAGCGGTTTCGGCATCGGGCCCTTCCGGCTGAAGGTGCCGTGCCAAGTGGTATGGGTCCGTGAACCGCGGCCAAAGGATGAACCGCAGTCTGCCGGTTTCGGCTACGGGGCGTTGCCCGGGCATCCCGCCCGCGGGGAAGAATCGTTTGAGGTTCGGATAGACGGGCGCGGGGAGGTGCTCCTGCGGATCCGTGCCTTCAGTAAACCGGGCAGCTGGTTTTATGCAGCAGGCGGCCCGGTGACCCGGGCGGCGCAGCGCTACGTTACTTCCCGGTACATTGAAGGGGCACGCCAACTCGCCGCGGAAGGACAAATCCCGTGATTTTTATCGTCGTCAAGTTCAAGGTCAAGCCTGAATGGTCGGAGCGCTGGCCCGGCCTGGTGGCTGATTTCACCGAGGCCACGCGCCGGGAACCCGGCAACCTCTGGTTCGACTGGTCCCGCAGCCTCGAGGACCCGAATGAGTACGTCCTCGTGGAGGCGTTCAAGGACGACGCCGCCGGCGACCACGTCAACAGCGCCCACTTCAAGCAGGCCATGGCAGACATGCCGCAGGCCCTTGCCGAGACACCGCAGATCATCAGCCGCCAGCTCGACGGCGAAGGCTGGGACCGGATGGGCGAGCTCACCATCTAGCTCCGCCACCTCTGTAGGCTGAAACCATGTGGATCGGCTGGATTGAATTCGACATCCTCCTGGGCGACGTTCAGAGCCTGAAGGAGAAGCGCTCCGTCATCAGGCCGCTGCTCGCCGAGATCAAACGCCGTTTCGACGTCTCGGTCGCCGAGGTGGGGGACCACGACCAGTACCGGCGTTCCCAGGTCGGTGCCGGGCTGGTGGCGGCAGACCGCGCGCACCTCGTGGAGGTGCTCGCCGCTGTCGAACGCCTGGTGGCAGGACGCCCCGAAATTGAACTGCTGAGTGCACGGCAGCGGGAGCTGCACAGCGAGGACTGACTGCTGTCAGCCCTGCCAGCCCGCCCTCCAGGTGATGTCCGCCAGTGTGGCCTGGCCCTGGAGGCTGGGGTGGAAGTAGTCCAGCGTGCTCACGTCGCCAGGGCTTGGCACGTGCGCGAAAACGGCCCCGCCGTCCGTCCGGCACGTGGGGTACTTCCCGCAGGCCGCTGCCAGTACCACATTGAAAGCCAGTTGGCGCTCGACCACCTGCTGACGCATATCCTCGGTGTTGGACGCGGCCAACATGGATTGGCAGATCAGGGATCCGGACCAGGCCGACTGGGCGGCCGGATCGTTGCCCAGGGCACTCCAGAGCCCGTAGAGGTTGGGGATGCTTGCAACCAGTATTTGGGGCCGCGGCCGCATCTGGTCCAGGGTCTCCAGCGCCTCCGCCACATGCAAGCGGAAGCTCTCCACCGGCGTCATTCGTTCTGCGGACGGCGCACAAAGATCATTGGCACCCACCAGGACGGTGACATAGTCCACCCGGGTTTCCGTGGCCTGCGCAGCCTGGCGGGGCAGGTCGGAAGCCTTTGCCCCGCTGACGGAGAGGTTGGCGTTGTTTCCCCTGATGGCGGGATTCAGCCGGAGGAGCCGTTCGTAATGGCTGGCCACGCCGTCGCCCGGCCCGTCGCCGGTGGCCCAGGAATTTTCCGGGCGGTCCCCGGGGCCGCAGCAGGCATTGTTGGCCTGCGTGATGGAGTCGCCAAGGGCTGCCATGCTGCCGGGGTACGCTGCCTCCCTGGCTGGAGGCGGTGTTGGTGCGGCCGCAACCGCCACCAGGGCCGGCAACAGCAGCGCAGCCAAAAACCTTGCAACCTTGCCCATGAGTCGATTAAAGCCGAACCGCGGCGGTTCCGGACACGTCCCCTGAAATTAGGGTACTAATGGTCCGGATCCGCCGCGGATCCTGGAATGGGCCCACGCCGCCGGGTTTCCCTGGCTGAGCATGCGAGGCGAGGGCGGCGGTGGGGAGGGCTAGCCGAAGTACTTCGGCAGGGTCCCTTCGTGGGCTTCGCGGAGGGCGTCCAGGGACAGGCTCTCCACGCCGTTGATCTCCAGCGTGCCGCTGGCCGCGTCCACCACGCCGATGCGGGTGTGGGCGAAGCCGCGCGCGGTGCACATGTCCGTGAACCGGACCTCCTCCGAGCGGGGGACACCCACGACGGCACGGCCCTGCGACTCGGAGAAGAGTGCGGTGAACAGGTCAACGCCGTCCCGGTCCAGCACGTCCTGCAGGGCGACCCGGGCGCCCACGCCGTAGCGCAGTGCGGACTCCACGAGAGCTGCCGCGAGGCCGCCTTCGGAGAGATCGTGGGCGGAGTCGATCATGCCGTCACGTGAAGCATTGATCAGGATCTCGCCGAGGGTACGCTCTGCCTCGAGGTCAACCTTCGGCGGCTGCCCGCCCAGATGGCCGCGCATGTTCGCCCATTCGGAGCCGTCCAGTTCCGCGCTGGTGGTGCCGAGCAGGTAGATAGCCTGCCCGTCCTCCCGCCAGCCCGATGGCGTGCGCCGCGCGACGTCGTCGAGCTTGCCCAGTACAGCCACCACGGGGGAGGGGTGGATCGGCGTGCTGCCCGTCTGGTTGTAGAGGGAGACGTTGCCGCCGGTCACGGGGATGCCCAGCACCATGCAGGCGTCGGACAGGCCCCGGATGGCTTCGGCCAGCTGCCACATGACGTCCGGGTCCTCAGGGGAGCCGAAGTTCAGGCAGTCGCTGACGGCCATCGGAATGGCGCCGGAGGTGGCGACGTTGCGGTAGGCCTCGGCCAGCGCCAGCTGCGCCCCGTGGTACGGGTCCAGGTAGGTGTAACGGCCGTTGGCGTCGGTAGCCAGGGCAACACCCAGGCCGGACTCCTCGTCCACCCGGACCACGCCGGCGTCGTCGGGGAACGCCATGGAGGTGTTGCCGCCCACGTAGCGGTCGTACTGGTTGGTGATCCAGGACTTGGAGCACATGTTCGGCGATGCCACAAGCTCAGTGACAGCCTTGGCCAGCTCGGCCGGAGCTGCCGGACGGCCGGCGTCCTGCACGGAGCCGGTGAAGGTGTCTGCCTGGACCGCGTCCTGCCACTCGGGACGGGCAAACGGGCGGTCGTAGACCGGCCCGTCGTGCGCCACGGTGCGGGGATCGACGTCGACAATCACGTCGCCTTCCCAGGTGATGATCAACCGGCCGGTGTCGGTCACCTCGCCCAGCCAGGAATACTCCACGGCCCACTTGTCCATCACGGCCTCGAACGCTTCAACGTTCTCGGGAGTGACAACGGCCATCATGCGTTCCTGGGACTCGGACATCAGGATCTCGCCCGGAGTCAGCGTGGGGTCACGCAGCAGGACGGAGGTCAGCTCCACCTGCATACCGCCGTCGCCGTTGGAGGCCAGCTCGGACGTGGCGCAGGAAATGCCTGCAGCGCCGAGGTCCTGGATACCTTCCACCAGGGAGCCCTTGAACAGCTCAAGGCAGCACTCGATGAGGACCTTCTCGGCGAACGGATCGCCCACCTGCACCGCGGGGCGCTTGGAGGGCTTGGTGTCGTCGAAGGACTCGGAAGCCAGCACGGAGGCGCCGCCGATGCCGTCGCCGCCGGTGCGGGCACCGAACAGGACCACCTTGTTGCCCTTGCCGGAGGCGTTGGCGAGGCGGATGTCCTCGTGCCGCATTACGCCCACAGCGAGGGCGTTGACCAGCGGGTTGCCCTGGTAGACGGAGTCAAAAACCATTTCGCCGCCGATGTTCGGCAGGCCCAGGGAGTTGCCGTAGCCGCCGATGCCAGCCACCGCACCATGCATGACGCGCGCGGTGTCCGGGTGGTCGATGGCGCCGAAGCGCAGCGGGTCCATCACGGCCACGGGGCGTGCGCCCATGGATATGATGTCGCGGACAATGCCGCCGATGCCGGTCGCGGCGCCCTGGTAGGGCTCAACGAACGACGGCGAGTTGTGCGATTCGATCTTGAAGGTCACGGCCCAGCCGTCCCCCAGGTTGGTCACGCCGGCGTTTTCGCCGATGCCCACCAGCATGTCCTTCTTCATTTCCTCGGTGACCTTCTGGCCGAACTGGCGCAGGTGGTTCTTCGAGGACTTGTAGGAGCAGTGCTCGCTCCACATGACGGAGTACATGGCCAGTTCGGCGCCGGTGGGGCGCCGGCCCAGGACCTTGACGATCTCGTCGAACTCGTTCTGCTTCAGGCCCAGTTCGGCCCAGGGCAGTTCGGTGTCCGGAGTCTTCGCGGCATGCTCAACGGTATCGATGTTGAACTTCTTGACCTGGGTGATGGCACCCGGGGCAGCGGTGGGCGAGGCGGCGGCGGTAGCCGTGCCTCCGCCGTCAGTGATGGAGCCTGTCGAGATCCCGGTCATTACTTGCCTCCCACAATCTTGGTCAAAACGGAGGTGAAGAAGCCCAGCCCGTCGGTGTCGGACCCGCCGACTCCGTCCAGCGACTCGGGACCGAAGCCGGCCTCCACGGCGTGTTCGGGGTGCGGCATGAGGCCCACTACGTTGCCGGCGGCGTTGGAAATGCCGGCAACGTCGCGGCGGGAGCCGTTGGGGTTGAACCCGACGTAGCGGAACACCACGCGGCCCTCTGCCTCGAGCGCGTCCAGGGTCTTTTCGTCCGCGATGTACTGGCCGTCCTGGTTCTTCAGCGGGATGGTGATCTCCTGGCCTGCCTGGTAGTCCACCGTCCACGCGGTGTTGCTGTTCTCGACGCGCAGCACCTGGTCGCGGCACAGGAACTTCAGGTGGTCGTTCTTGATCATCGAACCGGGCAGCAGGTGCGATTCGGTCAGGATCTGGAAGCCGTTGCAGATGCCGAGCACGGGGAGCTTCGCGTCGCTGTTGGCGGCGTCGATGATCTTCGACATCAGCGGTGCGAAGCGGGCGATGGCGCCGGCGCGCAGGTAGTCGCCGTAGGAGAAACCGCCCGGAAGGATGACAGCGTCAACGTCGCCAAGTTCCTTGTCCGCGTGCCAGAGTTCGACGGCGGTTCCGCCGGCGAGGCGCACGGCGCGGGCGGCGTCGCGGTCATCCAGGGTACCGGGGAAGGTGACGACGCCGATGCGGGCACCGGCGAGGGGCGGTTCTGCGGCGACGGTGCTGGCCTCGCCGATCAGGGGAAGTTCAGTCATCTTAGGCCTCGATGACCTCGACGTTGACGACGTCCTCGATCACGGGGTTGGAGAGCAGGGTCTCGGCGGCGTCGCGGGCCTGGGCAAGGATGTCCTCGGTCACCTCGCCGTCGACCGTCAGTTCAAAACGCTTGCCCTGGCGGACAGAGCTGAAGCTGGTGAAGCCCAGGCGGGGGAGAGCGCCAACGATCGCCTTTCCCTGCGGGTCCAGAATCTCGGGCTTGGGCATGACGTCAACAACGATCCGGGGCATCCGGTAACTCCTGTGCGTGAGCTTGGGTAAGGGCGCAGCGGAGTGTTGCCGTCTCACGCCGTACCGGGTGTCTGCGGCACGGTGCATGGACACTGTTGCTTCGACACTGTTTTTTAGACATCGTGGACGGGCGCTCCGCGAGCTTGCCTTACCATTCTACCGGCCGGAACGCCCCACGCTGTATTCGGCGGATTCCTGCCTCCGCCGGGGCACCGGGTCCTGCGGTGTGCGGAGCGAAATGCTGGTTCGCGATGGCGGCCCCCGGGAGGTTCTGGAGTTGTGGGTATGGCCTCACTAGGATTGTTGAATGGCTGATAAACCGAAATCCGTGCTGTTGCCCATGGTCGCCGCTGCAGTGTTTGCCGGACTGGGGAGGATGGTGCTCCAGAAGATCAAGGCTGACCGGTTCGCCAGGGAGAACAGGGTTGCGGGACCCATGAATGATAAGACCAGGCAGTGGATCAGCGACGTGGTCCGCACGCCACGGCAATAGCGCGGGCGGCTGCGGGTTCCGGTTGCGCCGGGGCGTCCTGCGGGGCGCCCTTTTTTCTGTCCTTTTCCTGTCGAAGGACCTTTCCTGCCGCTTTGCAGCGTTCGGGAAATCGGCTTGAGTGGCCCATGTCATATTCGGCTATCAGTCTGTACTCTTTGAATCGGCTGGTCTCACGGAATGACAAGATCTGTAACTTCGCGTGCCATGCCAAGTCATTTCGGGCCCCCGATCCTGGCTGGGCCGGTACATCGTGAAAGGGTTGCGCGTGAGATCTACTGGAAAGAGCCCCATGCGGGGCGGGGGATTCCGGAAGGCAGCGGCCCTGGCCGTAGGCTTGCCGCTTCTCCTCACCTCGATGGCCATAAGCCCCGCTACGGCGGCGCCGGCCGGGCAGGGCAAAGCAGTTACCGCAAAGAACGCGGCAACTATTGCGTTCAAGGACGGCCGCTACATCGTTGTCCTGGCGGGTGCGGCAGCGGCCGCTTATGAAGGGGAGATTGCCGGTTTTGGCGCCACAAAGCCCCAGAACGGGCGGAAGCTGGACGCTGGCAGCCCTAACTACAAGGCGTACGACGCACACCTGCGCAAAGTCCAGCGTGATGTTGCCGCCAGCCAGGGAGTAACGCCTGGGAAGCAATACACCGCGGCGCTTAACGGTTTCACGGCTGAGCTGACAGCTGCCCAGGCCATGGAGCTGGCAAAGGATGAGCGCGTCCTGACGGTAGCACCGGATGTGGAAAACAAGCCTGACTACACCACCACGGACTTCCTCAAGCTGACCGGCCCTGATGGCGTATGGGCCAAGCAGTTCGGCGGCGAAGCCAATGCCGGCAAGGGCGTAGTTGTCGGTGTCATCGACTCCGGCTATGCGCCGGACAACCCCTTCCTGCAGGGTGAACCCGTCCAGCCGCTGACCGGCCCGGCGCAGGTGGGCGTTCCCTACCGCACAGCCGAGGGCAGGATCGCCATGCTCAAAGCAGACGGCACCACTTTCGAGGGTGAATGCCAGAAGGGCCAGGGGTCCGGTGCATCATTTGACGGATCCCTCTGCAACTCCAAGGTGGTGGGCGCCCGATACTTCGCGGATACCTTCCTGCGGTACGTGCCTCCCGAAAACCGGGCGCCGGAGGAGTTGATCTCCCCGGTCGACGTCGGAAGCCACGGCACCCACACTGCCACCACCGCGGCGGGCAACGCCAATGTGGAGCAGGTCATCGATGGCTTAGGCTTCGGCAAGAGCTCGGGCGTTGCCCCCGCGGCCAAAGTCTCGGTGTACAAGGTCTGCTGGGAAGACACCAACCCCGACACCGGAGGCTGCTACTCCTCAGCCTCGGTGGAAGCCGTTGAAGCTGCCATCAAGGACGGCGTGGATGTCCTGAACTACTCGATTTCCGGGAACAACAACAACACGACGGACCCCGTGGCGCTGGCGTTCCTGAACGCAGCCGCTGCAGGCGTCTTCGTCTCCGCCTCGGCCGGCAACTCCGGTCCTACCGTTTCCACGGTCAACCACGCATCGCCGTGGCTGACCACGGTTGCCGCCTCGACCTTCCCCAGTGACCTGCTGGGAACGGTCAAGGTATCTGATGGCTCGCTCTACCGCGGGGCATCCATCATGAAGTCGGAGGTGGCGGACAAGCCGGTTGTGGTTGCCGCAGCAGCGGCAGCGGCAGGAGCCGCAAACGCGAGCCTCTGCGCTCCTGGCTCCCTTGACACCGCGAAGGTGGCGGGCAAAGTCGTTGTCTGCGACCGCGGCGTGGTGGACAGGACGGCCAAGAGCCAGGAAGTCCAGGACAAGGGCGGCGTCGGCATGATCCTGGTAAACCTCGCCAGCAGCTCCGAAGATGCCGATAACCACGTGCTGCCCACTGTCCATGTCAACGCACCCAAGAGCCTGGAGCTGAAGTCGAAGCTGGAAGCGAACCCGGCGTTGACTGTCAGCCTGGTCAAGGGTGACCTCACCGGCCTGCCGCCGTCTCCGGCGCCGCAGATCGCCGGCTTCTCCTCACGTGGGCCCACCCTGGCCGCTGGCGGGGACCTGTTGAAGCCGGACGTTGCAGCGCCGGGCGTCAATGTCCTGGCGGGCGTATCAACCATCGGCAACAACGGTGACCAGTTCGGCTTCATGTCCGGCACCTCCATGGCTGCTCCGCACATCGCGGGTTTCGGTGCCCTGGTGCTTAGCAAGCAGCCGGTTTGGTCCCCCGCCATGGTGAAGTCAGCCATGATGACCACCGCGTACCCGCTGGTGAACGCTGACGGCTCGCCCAACACCGATCCCTTCCACGGCGGCGCCGGCCATGTCGACTCAACCCGGGTCCTCGATCCCGGTCTGGTCTACAAGTCCGGCATCAAGGACTGGCTCGGCTTCCTCAACGGCCAGGGCGTGGACACCGGAGTTCCGCAGGCAGGTACCATCGCCGCCCGGGACCTCAACGTGCCGTCCGTAGCGCTCGGCAGCCTGGTGGGAGAAGTGCAGGTCAAGCGCCAGCTGACGGCCCTGGTTCCGGGAATGTACCGGCCGGAAGTCAACCTGCCCGGCTTCAACGTCCAGGTGGAGCCAAAGTCCCTGAACTTCGCCAAAGCCGGCCAGACCCGGGAGATCACCCTCACCATCCGGAACGTCAATGCCCCGGTGGGCAAATTCAGCACGGGCACCCTGACCTGGAAGGGCCCCCGGATTGTCAGTTCACCCGTCGCCATCCGTCCGGTCGATGCACAGATCGCGCCGTCCTTCTCCTTCAGCTCACCCACGGGCAGCGGGAGCGGGACGATGGAACTGGTTTCGGGTTCGGACAGTCCCATCAATGTGGGTGTGGAAGGCCTGGCCCCAATGAGCGAGACCGCCATCACCAAAACCCCTGGCGAATACGCACCGCGGAACGACGCCCACAACGCGCTGCTTCAGGTGACCGTTCGGCAGGGAGCTTCGTTTGCCCGACTAGGCGTCCAGGCGCAGTCTGACGACGTCGACTGGGACATGGTGGTGTACGCGCCGAACGCTTCGGGCGGCCTCACTGCCACCCAGGTGGCGACAGCTTCCGCCAGCGAGTTCCTGGACCTTGAGTCCCCCCGCCCCGGCACGTACTACGTCGTGGCCAACCTGTACTCGACTCCGGACAACGGTGCAGCCAGCGCCTCAGTGCAGGCCGTGACTTTCGCCGGTGACGCCGGAAACCTCTCCGTCGAACCGAACCCGATCGTGGCTCCGAACGGCACCGCCACATCAGCCACATTGTCCTGGGCCGGCCTCTCCCAGGGTGCCCACCTGTCGCGGCTGAGCCTGGGCGATAACGGAATCAGGACCTGGGTCAACGTCCGGGTGGGCGACGCGCCTGCTGCCCCGGCCGGAGCCCCGCAGGTCGCGCTCGCGGATGCGGTCCCCGCGAGGTAGCAGCCTGACGTTCAAAACGAAAACAGGATCCCGGGTGGTTGAACCGCCGGGATCCTGTTTTTTCTTGCGGCAATGGCGGCTGCGGGACGCCGCGGACTACGTGGCGCCGAAGGCCCCGCCTGCGCTGCCGAGCAAAGGCGCCATGGCTTTCCAGCGTGAGATCTCGCAGCCGTCGGTCCTGGTAAAGACAGATTCCACGGTGCGACCGTGGAAAGTCCCGGTGACAACGGCCACCTGCGGCCCGCCGTACTGTTGCGTGCACAGCTTGGGCGGGCCCGGCCGGGGGAAGAAAATGTCCTCGCCGTACTTTTCAACAGCTGCTAAGGCCGCCCCGGGATCGGTGACTGTGGTTGCAGGCTGAATGCCCCCGCCGCCCGCAACCAGGCGGAATACGCGTTCGGGGGACTCCGGATCCTCGCGCAACCGTATGGTGAGGTCGATCATCGGGGAATCCGAAATCATGCGGGGACCGGATTGGACAGCACACCAAGTTCCACGGCCAGTTTCTCCCGCAGTCCTGCTGCCTCGGCAGCGAACGCACGCTGGTGCTCCACGTAAGCTGCCTTGCCCTGTGGTGTCTCGATGGGGATCGCTGGATAACCCCACTCCGCCAGGTCATACGGGGAAGCCTGCATGTCCATGGCACGGATTCGCCAGGACAGCTCGAAGCAGTCCATCACCAGTTCGCTGGGCAGGGCAGGAAGGAGCTTATACGCCCACTTATACAGGTCCATGTTGGCGTGGAGGCAGCCGGGCTGCTCAAGCCGGCGCTGGTTTTCCCGGCTCGGTTCAAACTCGTTCAGTGGCGCGGCGTCCGGCGTGTAGAAACGGAAGGCGTCGAAATGGGTGCAGCGGATCCGGTTTTCCTCCACCACCTTGTCAGTTCCCGCGGACCCCAAACGCAACTGCAGGTATTCGTGGCGCAGGTCGAACCTGTCCTGGTGGTACACCATGGCCCACTCGTGGAGTCCGAAGCAGCCAAACTGGGCAGGCCGTGCAGCCGTTCCGCGCAGGATGATGCCGGCAAAGGCAACGGCCTCCCTGCGGTCGGCAAGGAAAGCCTCCCGGTCAAAGGTAACCGCGTTGCTTCCTGGCGGCAGCCCCAGTGAGGCCAGCTCGCCGTCGTCGAGCACCCGGTAATGCTTCCAGTCCCGCCGCGCCGCCGCGTCCTTACCCAGCAGGACGTAGCCCGCACCGGGATGCCAGCGGCGCAGCTGGCCCGGCTTCTGCGTGTAGTAGGTGAAAAGGAAATCTTCCACCGGGTGCTTCCTGCCCGCAGACCTGCGGGCGAGGTAGGGGTCGGCGTAGCGGCTGACACGCAGGTGGTGGGCTTTCTCCAGCACCTGCCAATCGTCAGCAGCCAGGAGCTTAAGCTCCACCGGCTTCACCAAGAACATCCTTTGCCGCGTCCCAGGAGCTGATTGCACATCCGTCCGTGCGGGAGAAGCTGGCCTCCACCGGTATCCCGTCCACAACGCCGGTAACCATAGCCTTCTGGGGCCCGCCGTATTGCTGCGTGCAGGCCTGGTCTGTTCCGGGGGTGGCGGGGCTCAGCAGGCCTGCGTTCTCCTTCAACGCGGCGCACGCGGCATCAGCGTCGGGATGTACGCTCTCGGCAGCAGGGACTCCGTCAGTGCACACCAGTGTGTAGCTGATTTCCGCTTCTCCCTCTGCCGGGATGATGTTGATGGCCAGTTCTGCATTTCCCTGGCCCGGGCCGGAAGGTGCCGCTGAAGGCTCGGGGGCAGGGGCCGGAACGGAAGTTTCGGCATCCGGAGACGGACCGCCAGGGCTGGGTGCCGGCGACCCAGTGTCGGGTGTTGTGGGAGCTGCGGTGGTTGCCGTGGGTGTGCCGCCCCCCTGTCCAGGGGAACAGGCCGGCAGTACCGCTGCCGCCAACAGCAGGGCAAGTGCCTGCAGATGCATTTTGCGCATGGACCGCGACCTGTCCTTCATGCACATATTCTACTGCCGGCCCTGCGTCTGTCCGCCGTTGGAAGTGGCCGCAATCAGCCCCATCATTGAGGCATGCAGTTCATTGACCTGGCCGCGTGTGAGCCCGAGCCGCTCCATCATGGTGCCGGGAACGTTCAGGGCCTCCTGGCGGAGTGCCGCGCCCTTTTCCGTCAGTTCGACGGCGAGGGCGCGCTCATTGCCGTCCGCACGCCGTCGGGTAATGAGGCCTGCCGCCTCCAGCCGGCGCAGGAGCGGCGAGATGGTGGCGGGTTCAAGGGCAAGCGCTTCACTGATGTTCCGGACCGTCCGGGGGCTGGTTTCCCATAGGCACAGCATGACGAGGTACTGCGGATGGGTGAGGTTGAGCTTCTCCAGGACCGGTTTGTAGGCCCCCACTACGCTCCGCGCGGCGACGGTCAGCGCAAAGCACAGTTGGTGCTCCAGAAGCAGGTCGTCGTCCTGCGCGATATCGGTGTCCACGGTCCTAGCTCCTTCGATTGTTAGGCCACTAACAATTAGCGTACACTCATAGCAGGAGCAGGGTAAACGGAAGGAGCCGGTGATGGCGAAAGGGCGCATTGAAGACAGGGGCAACGCGGCGCAGCGGTTCATGCGGGCCACGGGCAAGCTGCGGGCTGTTTTCGGACCGGCGAACCGCTCCTCGATCGCACACGAGATGACCGAGGAAAACCGTCGGTTGCTGGCCCAGCGCCAGGCGGAGACCCAGCAATGGGAAACCATCACCCGGCCGGACGGCAGTACGTATGTGGTGCCGAGGAACCCGGAGGACAGGTCCCTGCGCTGACCCCCGCCCGACAGCCTGCGGGAGCATTTTCCCGCCCAAGGGCTTAAAATGAGGGCACTGCTTTCGCAGACAGCAGCACTTTTCCCTGGTATGGGAAGGGGGTGGAAAACAGTGGCACATTCCGTCGACGGGTTCATGAGCCTGACCGACAGGCTCCGTTTCTTCTTCGGCCCGGCTGCCCGGCTGGACTCCAGCTCACCAGTGGTGCATAGGCACGATGAGTTTGAGCAGGCCTCGGAGGAAGAGCTTTCGCACTTTATCGTGGAGACCGATTCAGCCGGCCATCACTACGCTGTCCGCCGCGAAGACCTGGAGAAGCAGGGCTAACCTGATGCACCCGGTGCATTGTCCGCGTCAAGGACAAGCGCAGCGGCAAACGCAGAAAGGCCGGGCTCCTTCCACTTGATGGGAAGGAGCCCGGCCTTTTCGCCGCCGTTCAGCGGCCGGTGCCGCCGTAGACCGTGGCTTCGCTTTCGCTGTCGAGGTCAAAGGCCTTGTGAATGACGCGCACAGCTTCATCCAGCAGGTCCGCGTGGGTGACCACGGAGATGCGGATCTCGGAGGTGGAGATCATGTTGATGTTGATGCCCGCACCGGACAGCGCTTTGAAGAACGTCGCTGAGACGCCCGGGTGTGAGCGCATGCCGGCGCCGATCAGGGAGAGCTTGCCGATCTGCTCGTTGTATTCGATGCTTTCGAACCCAATTTGGTCCTGCGCTGCGTGCAGGGCCGCCAGCGCGTCCGCACCTTCCACAATGGGCAGGGTGAAGGAGATGTCCGTCCGGCCCGTACCGTGGGTGGACACGTTCTGCACGATCATGTCGATGTTCGAGTGGGCGTCGGCGATGACCTGGAAGATTGCTGCCGCCTTGCCGGGGATGTCCGGCACGCCGACAACGGTGACCTTGGCTTCGGAACGGTCGTGTGCAACGCCGGAGATGATTGGCTGCTCCAAGGCAACTCCCTCTTGTGTGGTGATCTTGTCTTCGGCGCTGGGGATGACCCAGGTGCCTTCGTGCTGGCTGAATGAGGAGCGGACGTGCAGCGGCACGCCAAACCTGCGGGCGTACTCAACGCAGCGCAGGTGCAGGATCTTGGCGCCGGAGGCTGCCAGCTCAAGCATCTCCTCGCTGGAGATCCTCTCGATCTTCTGGGCGGAGGGAACAACGCGCGGGTCAGCGGTGTAGATGCCGTCCACGTCCGTGTAGATTTCGCAGACGTCCGCTTCCAGCGCAGCTGCGAGTGCCACCGCGGTGGTGTCTGAGCCGCCGCGGCCCAGCGTCGTGATCTCGTTGGTTGCCCGGCTCATACCCTGGAAGCCGGCCACAATGGCGATGTTTCCCTTGTCCAGGGCGGTGCGGATGCGGTGGGGGTCGACGTCGATGATCCTGGCTTTGCCGTGGATGCCGTCAGTGATCATGCCCGCCTGGGAACCCGTAAAGGACTGTGCAGAGGCGCCAAGCTTGTTGATGGCCATGGCCAGCAGGGCCATGGAGATGCGCTCCCCGGCGGACAACAGCATGTCCATTTCGCGGGCGGGAGCTGAGTCCGTCACCTGTGCGGCGAGGTCCAGGAGTTCATCAGTGGTATCACCCATGGCCGAGACAACGACTACTACTTCGTTGCCAGCAGCCTGCGCATCCACAACCCGCTTGGCAACCCGCTTGATGCCGTCTGCATCAGCCACGGAGGAGCCGCCGAACTTCTGCACAATCAGCTGTTTGGTCACCACACGGCCGTCGGGCAGCTCCTGCGGCTGCGTCGCGTTGTGCACTTCGGTAGTGGGCGTACTCATGCGCGTACCTTCACTGGATCAAATTGGAGTCCGGCCGGCAGCCGTAACGCTGTGGTGGCCAGGGGGGGCTGAACTAACGCCGTTGTTGGCGCGACTTCTCTCCACAGTTTATCGCCGCCCGCTCCCGGCCGTTGAATTGTGACCATTTTCAGCCCCTGCGCGCACCCGCAAGCGTGAAGGGGAGGCGTACGCTCAGAAGTCAGCATGCATGAACACTGTGGGGGACGGGTGCAACTACATGGCAGTGATTTCTGAGGTGCCGGGGGCTTCGGCGGGGCCGGAGCCCCGTGACGGAATAACTGCGAACGGCGTCAGCCGAAGCTTTGGTACGGTGCGCGCCGTCGAGCACATGGATTTCCATGCCCCGGCAGGCAAAGTGACCGCGCCCTGATTGGGCCCAACGGCGCAGGCAAAACGACGCTCCTGCTGATGCTGGCATCGCTGCTGGCTCCGGATGAGGGCACCATCAGCGTGGGCGGCCTGGACCCTTTGCGGCAGCGCGCCGAGGTGAGGGGCAGCTGGGCTGGATGCCGGACACCCTGGGCGTTTGGGAGTCCTTGACCGCGCGGGAGATCCTCACGCAGATGGCCCGGTTTTACCGGCTGCCGGCACCAGGGATCGGGCAGCGGGTTTCGGACATGCTGGAGCGGGTCCGGCTGGGCGGGCTCGCGGACCAGCCCGCCCGGGTGTTGTCCCGTGGACAGCAGCAGCGGCTGAGCCTCGCCCGTGCCCTGATCCATGATCCTTCCGTCCTGCTCCTTGACGAGCCCGCCTCAGGCCTCGATCCGGGATCGCGTGTGGAGCTGCGCATCCTGCTCAGGCAACTGGCGGCGGAGGGCAAAGCCGTGGTGGTCTCCTCCCACGTCCTCAACGAACTTGATGAGGTGGCCGACGGGGCGGTGTTTGTCAACAAGGGCCGAACCGTCCGCCACAGACCACCGCACAGGCGGCCGCCGCGGGGCGCCGGTACGCAATTTCCGGTCCGGACGTTGCTGCCCTTGCCGCCAAACTCACCGAGTTTGGCCTGACCTTTCGCAAGGAGGACGGACGCCATCCGGGCGTAAGCCTCATGCTGCAAAACGACGGCGACGCGGAGCGCCTCCTGCGCGACCTGGTGCTGGCCGGCGTCGCGATCCGTTCCTTCGCACCGGCCGCCGGGGCCCTTGAAGAGACCTACATGAACCTCGAGGGGGAGCAGCCATGAGTCAGGTAATCCTCAACAGGTCCGAGTCTTCCGGTGGCCGGACACCCGCTGCCCACTTTGCGGCCATCCGCGACGTAGTGGTCCTGGAACTCAAGCAGCGGCTGCGTTCGCGCGGCTGGTACATCATGCTGGCCATCTGGTTTGCCCTGACCGGTGTGGTGACGTGGCTGACGTGGGCAAGCTGGAGCGCTTCGCTGGATGCCCAGCGGGCCTACGGCGGCTACATCCCGCCGGAAGCCTCCAGCCCGGGCTCCATGATTTTTGAAGTGGTACTGGCGTTTGTCCTGTTGTTCGCACTGCTGGTGGCACCAGCCTTGTCCGCAAATGCGATCACCGGGGACCGGGCAGGCGGCACCCTGGCGATTCTGCAGGTCACCCTGCTTGAACCCGGCCAGATCCTGTGGGGGAAATTCTTTGCCGCGTGGCTGGCAGCCCTGGCATTTCTTGTGGCCAGTGCCCCGTTCCTGGTGATCGGAGTGGCTCTGGGCGGGCTCACACCAGCGCACGTTGTGGTGTCACTGGTGATGCTTGCCCTTGAAGTGGGAATCGTGTGCGCGCCCTGGGCGTGGGTATCTCGGCATTGGCCGGGCGTCCCCTCTTCGCCATCGTGACCACCTACCTGGCAGTCGCCGGCTTGGCGGCAGGGACCTTGATCGCCTTCGGGCTGGGCACCGGCCTCAGCCACGGCACAGTCCTGGCCAACCAGCCGCAGTACCGCCAGTCTGAGCCCTTGTCGCAACGGCCCACGCAGCCGGAATACACCTGCGTTGGCCCGCTGCAGGAGCAGCCCGCGATGCGCACAGAACGCGTGGCCTGGCTGCTGTCCATGAACCCCTATGTAGTGGTGGCCGATGCCATCCCGTACCGGGACAGGACGGCGCAGCATTACTCCTACATGCCGGCGGGCGCCATCGAGAACATCAGCCAGGGAGCCCGTCATGCCCTGGCTGGCCCGGAGGGTTCATACCCCTGTGCCAATGGTGAGGTGAAGCCGCAGTACCTGTCGCAGACCACCCCGCTCTGGCCCCTGGGCCTGGTCCTGCAGCTCGCGCTCGCCGGTTTGCTGTTGTGGCTGGGCTGGCGGTCACTCCGCACGCCTGCCCGTAGGCTTGCCCCCGGAACGCGTGTCGCCTGAGCAGGCGCTGCCCAGCCCCGGCTGCTCCTTTGGACCAGCCGGTGCGCCGGCCGGTCGCAGCCGGGGTGTGCCGGCAGGAGGGCTGCGCCTCCTTGCGGCTGAGTTCAGGCCAGGGCGTTCCGGCGTCCCTCGAACGCCCGCCCCAAGGTAACTTCATCCGCGTATTCCAGGTCGCCGCCCACCGGCAGCCCGGAGGCAAGGCGGGTGACAGTGATGCCGATGGTCTTCAGCATCCGGGCCAGGTAAGTGGCTGTGGCTTCACCCTCGAGGTTGGGGTCCGTGGCGATGATGACTTCCTGGATGGCGCCGTCGTTGAGCCTGGTCAGCAGCTCACGGATCCGGAGCTGCTCCGGGCCCACCCCGGCAATGGGATTGATGGCACCGCCCAGCACGTGGTAGCGGCCCCGGAACGAGCGGGTACGCTCCACGGCCAGCACATCCTTCGATTCCTCCACCACACAGATGATGGCCGGGTCCCTGCGGGGGTCGCGGCAGATGTTGCAGAGTTCCTGTTCGGTGACGTTGCCGCAGACAGTGCAGAACTTGACCCGATCCTTGACTGTGGTGATCGCGTCAACCAGCCGTTTCATGTCCTGGGAATCCGCTTCAAGGATGTGGAATGCCAGCCGCTGAGCGGATTTTGGGCCCACCCCCGGAAGGCGTCCGAGCTCATCAATCAGCTCCTGGACAGCACCTTCGTACACGTTTCCCTCTTCAGCTCGGTGTGGATTGCGGGTAAAGCAAAGTCATCCTGGAAGACCGCCCGGCCAATCACCGGGACGGGCGGTCAGTAGCGCGGCGTGACGGGGCTTCCATCGGGGGAGCGCTCTTCAATCAACTTTCCGCCCAGAATACGCTCCACCGCAGCACGTCCGAACACGCCTGACTCCTCGATCGTCTCATCATCGGCGCTCGGGATGTCCTGGACGTAGGTGGCAGCGGCAGCCACAGCCCGGGCAGGCGCCTTGGCGCGCCCTGCTTCTGCTTCGGGGCTGTTGGACAGGCGCTGGTAAAGGCTCTGCCGGGCATGCCCTGCGCCGGCAGGAGCTCGCGGTGCAGTCTTTGCCGGCGCAGCCTTTGCCGGCGCAGCCTTAGGCTGGGGCGCAGTGGCCGGCGAAGCTGTGACATCGGGGGCGGTGGCAGGACTGGCCTGGGCGGCAACCGCGGGAGCGGAAGCAGTTGTGGCCATGGCATATTCAGGCACCCTGACCTGATCTGCCGAGGGTTGCTCCGTTGTGTCAGGCTCCCCTGTACCACCCGCACCATCGGATGGTCCCGGGGGCGCCAAGCCCCATTCCGGTTCCGGTTCCGGGCCCGCCTTCACCACTGGGATGGAGGGCGGAACCTGGGCCGCGGCAGGTTCGTAGCGGGGGACCTGGGGCCCTGGCGTTTCGTCCGCCCTGCCCGCAGCGGTCCTGCCCAGGTTACTTTCCTCGCCGACCACCCATACCCCGGGTGTCTGCTCTACGGCCCGCGCCCAAGGATCGGTGTCTGCAGTGGGTGCCGTGACTGCCTCAGGCTGCCCATAGGGTCGGGACGCCGGGATGGCACCGGCCGTTTGTCCGGACGACGTGTAGGCGTTCCCGGTGGAACCTGCCACAGCGGAACCGGCCGCAGGGGAACCCGCTATAGCGCCGGCCGGATTCAAACGGGCCGAATCCAGACCGGTCGGTGCTGCCGCAGGCTGGGACCGGGAGGAAGAATCCCAATCCATGGGAGGTTCCTCGTCCAGTGGAGGAGCGTCTTCATCCCTGGCAGGGCCCCAATCGTCGTCCGAGTACGAATAGTCTCCTGCCGGATCGGCGTAAGGAGCCCGAACAGAGGGCTCTTGAAGGGAGGGTGGAACCTGATTGGCAGGGCCCGAAGCGCTGGGCTGGACGGCGGCGACCTGGGGACCGGCACCGTCGGGTGATGCGGACACGGCTGCCGGTGCGGCGGGCACGGCGGAGGGCGGGGCCGCAGCTGCCGGGACATCAGCGCGGGTGCGGCCGGCACCGCCCGGTGCCTGCCCCTGGGCGGCGGGCCGCTGGGGCTCTGTTTCCGGCTTGTTGCCCTGCTGGATTCCGGCGCTCGTCTCGCCTGCACTGGCCGGCTGAAGGGAGATGCCGCTGGGCGAAGGCGCGGGCGCCAGCCCCCAGGCGACATCAGCCGAAGTGGCCGGTGCCACCCGGTGGGCGGGTGCTTTTGGGTTTGGGTCAGAGCTCGCCTGCGTGGTACCGCCGTTAGCGGACGCATTGATTTGGCAGTCGATGCCGACGGTCTTGTGGATTGCCTGCCGCAGGTTCTCGGAATGGTGTCCCCGGCCAAAGGCGCCGGCAAGTCCTGGCGTTGTGAACGCAAGGGTGAGGAGGGTGCCGTCGAATGCAGCTACTTGGGCATTGGGTTCAACCAATGCCCAAGTACTGCGCTTGATTTTGGACAGTCTCTGCAGGATGTCCGGCCAGGCGCGGCGCACGACCTCGACATCACCCATTGGTCCAGGCGACGCAGTGAACCTGGACCCGCCAACTGAATTGTCCGGCCGGCCAGCACCGGGGACTGCGCGCGGGCCGGAACCCGGCACTGGACCCGATCCGGTTGTTTGGCCTGCCGCCGGCGCTGGTCCGGCTCCGGATACCCGGCCAGGTCCTTGCTCTGAACGCGCCGCAGGTGAACCGGAATGTTCCAGCCCGGCGCTCTGCGGACCCCCGTCTCGCCCGGACCCTGATGGATGGGCAGTACGGGCGCCTGCGGCCCTGCTCCCGGCCGAATCCTCCTTCGGCCAGTCATTGGTGCTGACGCGGGGAGCAGCCAGTGGCGTGCGGCTTTCGCCCGGTCCGGCGGAGATGTCCTCAATACGGGTCGAGGGATCTTCTGGTCCAGTGACAGATGCTGCGGGAGCGCTGGGCTCTGCAGCGGCAACAGGTACCGGCGGCTGCTGGATGGCGGCCGGACGTGTGCCGGGCTGGGAGGCGGGGGATCCGACAGCCGAAGCGGCGGCCGGAGCGGGGGCTGCCGGACCTGCAACGGCGGCATCGGCGCCAGCCGCACGTGGGCCGGCTGGAGTCGTGACGTCGTTCCCGGCGTAGTTAAGCCGGCGCTCCACGCGGTCTATCCTTGCTGCGATGCCGCGCTCGTTCTGCTCGGAACCCGGCAGCAGGATCCGTGCGCACAGCAGCTCAAGATGAAGCCGGGGGGACGTGGCACCGGTCATCTCGGTCAACGCCGTGTTGGTGACATCGGCGGCACGGGACAGCTCGGCAGCGCCGAGATTGTGTGCCTGGCTCTTCAGGCGTGCAATCTGGTCCGCGGGCATGCCCCGGAGAATGGTCTGCGCGCTCTCCGGCATCGCCTGGACAATGATGAGGTCGCGAAAGCGCTCCAGGAGATCCTCCACGAAGCGGCGGGGATCGTGGCCGGTCTGGATCACCCGGTCCACGGCCCGGAAAACGGTGGCGGCGTCAGAGGCGGCAACAGCCTCCACAACGTCGTCCAGCAGCGAAGCGTGGGTATAGCCCAGGAGCGCGACGGCGAGCTCATAGTCCAGCCCATTTGGCCCCGCCCCCGCCATCAGCTGGTCCAGCACGGAGAGCGAATCACGGACTGAACCGCCGCCGGCGCGGATCACCAGCGACAGGACGCCGGGGGCCACGGGGACGTTCTCCTGCCGGCACAGGAGCTCCAGGTAGGCCATCAGGGGTTCCGGAGGCACCAGCCGGAAAGGGTAGTGGTGGGTGCGGGAGCGGATAGTCCCGATCACCTTGTCCGGTTCAGTAGTGGCGAAGATGAACTTGATATGTTCCGGCGGTTCTTCAACGATCTTCAGCAGGGCATTGAACCCGGCCGAGGTGACCATGTGGGCCTCGTCGATGATGAAGATCTTGTAGCGGTCCCGCACCGGGGCGAAAGTGGCGCGCTCGCGGAGATCCCGGGCGTCGTCCACACCGCCATGGCTTGCGGCGTCTATCTCGATGACATCCAGGGAACCTGAGCCGCCGCGGGCCAGTTCAACGCAACTCGGGCAAGTGCCGCAGGGTGTGTCTGTAGGTCCTTGCGCGCAGTTGAGGCAGCGCGCCAGGATTCGCGCGGACGTGGTTTTGCCGCAGCCTCTGGGACCGGAAAAAAGGTACGCGTGGTTAACCCGGTTTTTCCGCAACGCCGTCATGAGCGGCTCGGTGACATGCTCCTGCCCGATAACGTCAGCGAACGAATCTGGACGGTATCTGCGGTAGAGGGCGGTAGTAACTGTCACAGAGAAAACCCTACCAATCCGGGCTGACATCGTGCCGCCCTGTGGGGGAATAGTAAAGACCCCCCATGCACCCGCCAGAGCCCATTTACCCTTGCTACCTTCCGGTCCTGGGGGAGTTCAACAGGATGACGCCACATGAGGGGCCGTCAGACACTTTACCCGAACTTCCGGCATGACTCGAATCCGCCGAAACTTAACGCCAGCCCTCCACCTGCCAACTCATGAAGGCCGGTTCCTCGTAGGGATGGGCGGCCCTCAACGCGGCCACCACGCCGGCAAGCAAGGGCTGCTCAACCACGCACTCGATCCTGTCCTCGGCGGCCTGTTCCGGCTGCCCCACCTTCCCCAGATAAGGCTCGGCGCCTTCCTGCGGAGTGAACCGGCCCGTTCCCGGCGCGACAAAGGAGCAATGCGAGTACTTGCCCACCTTCCCTGCGCCGGCATTGCCGATAGCGATCAGGACCTGCTCGGTATGGGAGCGGGGGACATAGATCACCAAAGCATGAAGTTGCTTCATGCCCTCCATGGTGCCGGAACCAACCAAGTCGGTGCACGGAATCCGTTGCTTATCCCTGCGGCTCCACCGATTATGGATATATACACCGATTGGGGCAATCTCGAGGTGGTGAGCGGCGTGGCCTGGCTGAACGGGGCCGGACCCGGCAGCTCAACGGTGTTTCGCTGAAATGGGCGCGTTGGGGGCGTCCATTTTCGTGGTTAAGCAGGGGGTTGCAGGCCTGTCGGCATGGTTGTGGAGGCCCCTGCCGGCAGGCTTCCCCTGAGCCAATTGGGCGATGCGCAAAAGATCAGGTAATCTGGTACCTGCTTTTGATTCAGAAGCAGTTGGAGAATTCGCCTAGCGGCCTATGGCGCACGCCTGGAACGCGTGTTGGGTTAACGCCCTCGGGGGTTCAAATCCCCCATTCTCCGCCGGTCGGAACCCGGCCCCTGCACGCAGGGGCCGGGTTCTTTCGTTTTGCCACAACTTCAAACGCCGCCCGCGGCGCTTATCGTTCGTCTGCAGCCGGCAGGCCCAGCCTCCGGAGCCGCTCCCTGGCCGCCAGCTCGCTGGGGCCCCTCCTTCCAAGCGCAAGGCGTACGACGCCGAGAACCAGCTTGGTTGCAGACCTTACGGGCAGAGCCACGGGTCCCAGCCGTGGAACAGCCAGTCCGAGCATCTGGCGGTACCTTGGTTCGAGGCTGTACACCGCCCCGGCGAACAGGACCCGATAACCGGGCCGGAGCAACCTGTTCAGGGGCGGGTTCCGGATGAACTCCACCGTCTCTGCCACTCGGGCGTCCCCGCGAAGCTCACCGCTTTCGTACCAGCGGTCCAGTTGCCTGTGCATGTCCTCCTCGCAAAGCGGCGGGTCCTCCACCCCCATCAGGCTGCCGGCCTGGGCCCATTCCTTGACATACGCATCCGGCCCTCCCGGGATGCTGCCGCCCCACAGCTTGTGCGCTGTCAGGAACGCATCCGTGAAGGTGAGGTGGATCCAGCTGGCAAGTTCCGGATCGTTGGCGCTGTAGCCACGTTCCGCCCCGCTGTTGTCGCTGTAGGTGCCATGCACAGCTTCATGCAGCTGACGGACCCTCCGTGAGGCATTTCCCGCGGCTTCCGTGGAGCCGTACGTGACGGTGAAGATCCACCGGATAGTGTTGGCGAGCCTCCCCAATGGATCCTCGCGGAAGTTCGAGTGTTCGTGGACGCCTGCCAGGGCGCCCGGGTGCAGGGACTGCATGAGCAGTGTGCGGATTCCGGCAACAATGGGCGACATCGAGCCGTGCACAGCCCATACAGCAGACCCTGGCAGGTGGTAGCCAGGGTCGCCGCCTTCCGCAAGATCGAGTTGCCACTGCGGAACGCCTTCAGAGCCATTGCTGAACGTGCGGACCAGGCGTCGCTTAACGGGACTCAGGATACTCTTCATGTGCGCGCCCTCCTGTGGAAAACTTGGTGGGTCTTGGCTAATCGTAAGCACAAGGCGGCAGGTCCGGGGATGCCGGCAGGCAGAAACACAACGGTGGGCATCCACAAAAAAACCACAGTCTGGAATTGCAGGGTTCACACGCTCCCGACCCGTATGTTCCCATGGGAGGTACCGTCAAGACAGAGGGCGGTTGGCCAGGTCCTGGAGACAATCTCATGGGCAATCACGCGGTATCCGGGAAGGACGCCAAAAGCCCCAAAGGGTTCTGCCTGCCTGCTGCGCGTGCAGTGGCGGCCACGGGGGTGCTCGCCGTTTCCGTCTGGGCACTGAACCTTTCCGGCGGTACACCTGAAGCAGGGACGGCTACGGCCTCCGCCGTCCGTTCCGGCGCAGGCATGGGTGCTGCGGGCATTCCGACGCGTTCCGCCGCCCCGGCCGGTGCCAACACTTCCACGCACATGCCTGGCAGCACTGGGACGGGCCTGCTGCCCCTGGACGGCCTTGTTGCCGGCCCACAGACTGAAGCCCTCCTGACGGCTCCCGAGGTTGAGATTTTCTTCCCGCGTCCCCTGGTGAGCGGTCCTGGCGAGGAGACCTCCTCACCGTTGTCCGTTCAGCTGACAGGGCTGGGCAGGCCGCCGGCGGGTTATCTTATGGCGCCCCTCAAACTGCTGAATCCCTCGTCGCCCTTCGGGTTCCGGGTCAGCCCCTTGTCCGGTGCTGACGGGGACTTCCATCTTGGCCAGGACTATGCGGCTCCATGCGGTACACGGGTCTATGCGGCTGATTCAGGAGTGGTCCGTGCAGCGGGCTGGCACCCCTGGGGCGGCGGCAACCGGGTGGAGATAGATCACGGCAACGGGCTCATCACTACCTATAACCACCTTGAGTCCATTGCGGTCCGCAGCGGAGATTCCGTCAACGTTGGTGAAGTTATTGCCCGGGTGGGCTCCACCGGGTGGTCCACCGGATGCCACCTGCACTTCGAAACAATCCTCAACGGGCGCCACACCAGTCCACTGAAGTGGCGCCTGATACCGCTCATACCACTCGGCGTGGGAGAGGCCGACCTGCGGACGTACGTGCCCGGACCCGCTGGTCCGTCCACCGGACCCATACGCTGGACCATTCCGGTGGGGCAGGGCAGCGAGCCTCCGCCGGCTCCCCGCTGGTTGAATTGGCCGACGACGTCGCCCGCCTCAACGTCCAGGCCGTCATCCTCGCCGTCGGCGCTGTGGCCGGCTGACTCTGGATCACCGTCGCCGACGAAGCCGGCTGGTCCGGGGTCGGTGGCCCCGTCGCCGACCCAGCCCTCGGATCCGGGGACGGTGGCCCCGTCGCCGACCCAGCCCTCGGATCCGGGGACGGTGGCCCCGTCGCCGACCCAGCCCTCGGATCCGGGGACGGTGGCCCCGTCGCCGACCCAGCCCTCCGATCCGGGGACGGTGGCCCCGACGCCGACCCAGCCCTCCGATCCGGGGACGGTGACCCCGACGCCGACCCAGCCCTCCGATCCGGGGACGGTGACCCCGGCGCCGACCCCGCCCTCGGATCCGGGGACGGTGACCCCGGCGCCGACCCCGCCCTCGGATCCGGGGACGGTGACCCCGGCGCCGACCCAACCGCCCCCAAGTGAGCCTGCCCCGGTGCCGGTGGAGCCTGCCCCGACTCAGCCGGCACCTGCGCCGACCGCTGCCCCGGTGCCGGTGGAGCCTGCCCCGACTCAGCCTGCACCTGCGCCGACTCAGCCTGCACCTGCACCGACTGCAGCCCCGACGGACCCGGCGCCAACCGAACCTGCGCCCACAACGAGCCCGTCCGCGACGCCGTAACCGCCGGCTTTATGGGGAAGGCCATGCAGGAACACCAAGCCGGGGCCAGCACGGTTGTCCCTTTGCGACGAATTCCAAGCATGGACAACTACCCGAGGACGCAGCCTGTGCCCCCCTTGTACCAGATCCCGCTGACCCTGAACGACGGTACCGCCACTGACTTCGGCAGATTCAAGGGGAAGGTGGTGATGGTGGCCAACGTTGCCTCCAACTGCGGTTTCACGCCCCAGTATGCGGGGCTCTACCGTGGAGCCCGATGCGCCGGAGGTCATTGACGCCATTGAAGAGGCCCTTGCCTGACTAGGGGCTTCCAGGCGAATGCGGACCTGCAAAAGCGCAGTTCTTTCATCTTTTTCCACATCACCTGCGGCAATTTACCCAAAATTTGCCCAATGTCTGATTGGATAAATATTACTGAAGGGTACAAGGGAAGCGCCGTTTCCCACCGACCACAGAGGCAGCAATGGAGCACATCGAGGCCGAACACCCCCGGCCACGCCACTTCCTACTCCACTTGAGCGATCCCCACTTGATGGGAGGGCCGGACCCCCTTTACGGCGTCGTCGACAGCGAAGCGCGCCTCATCCAACTTTTCGAAGAAGTGAAGGCATCCGGGGCGCGGCCGGAGGCAGTCATCTTCACGGGAGATTTGGCAGACAAGGGCGAACCGGGAGCCTACGCGAAGCTTCGCGGCATCGTTGAACCGGCATGCAAGGAACTCGGCGCGGAAATCATCTGGGCCATGGGAAACCACGACAACCGCGCCAATTTCCGGACGGCCCTGCTTGATGAACCGGCCACTGATCATCCCGTGGACAAGAGCTACTTCGTCAATGGGCTCCGGGTCATCACCCTGGATACCACAGTGCCCGGCTTTCACCATGGGGAGCTGAGCGCGTCCCAGCTGGAATGGCTGACGCGGCAGCTGGACACCCCTGCCCCTGACGGCACCATCCTGGCACTGCACCACCCGCCCGTGCCTTCAGTTCTTGACCTTTCGGTGCTGGTTGAGTTGCGGGACCAGGCATCGCTCGAGGCAGTCATCCGGAATTCGGATGTCCGCAGCATTCTCGCCGGCCACCTGCACTACTCGACGACGGCCACCTTTGCCGGCATCCCGGTCTCGGTGGCTTCGGCGAGCTGCTACACCCAGGACCTCAATGTGCCAGTGGGAGGCACCCGCGGACAGGACGCGGGGCAGTCCTTCAACCTGGTGCATGTATACGAGCACACGATCGTGCACTCGGTGGTTCCGCTGGGCAGCTCGACGACGGTGGGGGAGTATGTCTCCCCGGACGAGACACAGCGACGGCTGGCTGCCGCTGGCATCCGCATCCCCGAGACCGCCAAGCAGCGGAACAGCGCGAAGCTCGGACTGCCTGCGGGCCGCTAGGAACTCCTGCCCAGTCCGGAAACCTGGCAGGCATGAGAAGCTCAGGCGCAGGAACAGGGCCGCATCCCCGTAACCGAATTACGGGAGGCGGCCCTGTTCTTTTGCCTTCTACTTCTCCCAGGGCGCCTTGACCGGGAAGTATTTTTCCAGGAAATCGGTGACCAGTTTGGCCCGCTCGTCAGCGTCCACCTCCGGGAAGCTGCCATCGTTCAGGCAGAAGAAGTCCACATTCCGCTTGGACAGCAGCTTGGGCAGGTAGTTCAGGCCAACCCGCATGGTGGTGTCAACGTAGCGGACCTTCGCGGCCGTCTGTGTCACGGCACGGCCCGTGAGCAGGGCGTAGTAATGGTAGAAGGAATTGGTGACGGAGATGTTGTCCGCCGCACGGAAACGGCTGGCTGCCGTCTTGCGGAACTCCTCAGGGAACTCGCGCTCCATCTTCGCCACCACGCTGCGGCGCAGGGGTGCGGCGCAGTGCTCCAAGTGGCGCGTGGTGATCCGTCCGAACCTGTTCCATAGCAGTTTCCGGTTGACCCGCGCCGCGTTCTCGAAACCGCTGCGTTCTGCCGCGTTCTCGCCCAGGCCAATCCTGGTTTCGGCCTCGATGAACTTGGTGATGCCGCCAGGAGTGAAAAACACATCCGGGCTGACCGGCCGGCCAAAGAACATGTCGTCATTGGAGTACAGGAAGTGCTCCGACAGTCCATCGATGTGGTGGAGTTGGCACTCCACAGCCTGTGAGTTGTGCGTGGGAAGGACGGAGGGGTCCGAAAAGAACTCCTCGCTGCGGACGATGGTCACCGACGGGTGTTCAGCCAGCCATTCCGGAGCCGGTGAATCCGTTGCGATAAAGATCCGGCGTACCCACGGCGCGAACATGTACACCGACCGGAGGGCGTACTTCAGTTCGTTGATCTGCCGGAAGCGGGCCTCGTGGTCATCGCCCTCGCCCAGGACCACGTCCTTCTGCTGGGCCCGCCTGGCCGCGATGTACTCGGGGGAGCTGCCGTCCACCCACGAGAACACCAGGTCGATGTCAAAGCTGATATCGCTGGCGTGGTCGGCGAACATGTTCTCGATGGTGGGCCAGGTGTGCCCATAGCGCTCAACGGTGCCGCGCACGGCATCCTGCCGGAGCATTGTCCTGCGGGTGAGGGAGTTTTCGATCGGAAGGACGATTTCGTCGCCCTTGAAGGACCACAGCTCGATCTGTACGCCCGCGGACGCGCCGAATTCGAAGCCGCCCCCGGGCTCGACCCGGGGCCGGTAAAGCCGGAAGATGCGCGTCTGCCGGTTGGTGGAAAGCTCGCCGTCGGCAACCAGGATGGAGGTCTTCTTCTTGGCATCCACGGTCATGGAGTAAAAGGGCTCATCCCGGCAGGCTTCCACCAGGGCCGCGCGGAGCTTCTTCCGGTCCTTCCAGTCCAGGGCTATGACGGGCCGGTCATTGTTGCCGCGCACCAGCAGGTACGCCAGGCCCGCGTCCGCGAGGACAGTCCGCAGGAACAGCAGGTCCTCGACCATGGCCTGGTAGTGGGTCCTGTTGTAGTTGATCAGCGCATACCGTCCCCGGTGCCTGATGACGTCGGGCCGATGGTTGAGGCGCCGCTCCGCAGCCGCGGAGGTGGCTTCCTCGTGAAATTGTTCCTCTACGGACGCCTGGCCACCGAAGTAGACCTCGTCCTGTACCGGTGCTTCTGTGATGGCTGTCTCCGTGCTGGTGAAAGGTGAGCGTTCCTACGTGCATGATAGCCCTGCCGGGGTAACTGCAGGTTTCCGGCGCACTCCGCCGGAAGGGGCTTAGGCGCCCAGCGCCTCCCGCCAACTGCGCAGGAAGGCACCGCCGGCGTCGTCATGGATAACGGACTCCCCAAGCCCCAGGTCCCCGGCCGTGAGGATGGCGTACGGCTTGGCCGGAATCCCGTCCGCGGGGCGGACGTCCACATGCTTGACGGCGTGATCGTTGTGGTGCAGCCAATCGGCCATGGCGTAGTCCGTGCGCGAATCGCCCACGGTCCGCCACGCTTCAGGGGTGATCCCCTGCGCGGCGAGCAACTCCACCGCCCGGCTGGCGCCCAGGTCCTTGCCGAGCCGCACCGACTCTATGTCTGTGGAGATAATGGTGGGGTCAACGCGGTAGTCCACCTCGTCGTCGGAATTGGGGGCATGGTGGTCCAGCCGCACAACACCCAGCCCGTGGCGCGCCATCAGGTCCATGGCGTCGGCGTCGAAGAGTTTCTGCTCCGCGAGGTAGTCTGCGCTGGGAACCCCGATGTGCTGCTCCACCGACACCATGGCACGCTTGGTCTCGTCAAAGAACATGTGCGCCGCGTAGTCCTCGGCCACCATGCGGCGGATGTCGTCGCCGTAGGCCGCAGGCACGGCGAGTTCCCGGTCCACATGGATGGGGCCAGGACCGGCTGACGTGAAGCTGAACCACACGGCACCCTTCTCGCACACGGCGTGGATGATGGTGCCGGCGGGAATTCCGGCGGTGATCATGGGTTCCATGACCTGTTCACGGATAAAGGCATCGGAGCGTCCTGTGTTGAAAACAACCGGAATTCCGGCTGCGGCGAGGGCCACGAGGTCATCGATGATCTCCGGCTTCACGTTGCGGGTGACAGGACTTGCCACCGGCCCGTCCACATCGAGCAGGAGCGCCAGCGGCGGCGTTGCCGGCGGGTGGGCTGCGGGTGCGGACGCGGCAGGGGCCTGGGGTGCTGTCATGGTCCTATTCTGTCAGCAGTGCCGGGGCCGCCCGTGCCGCCAGCCGCCGTGGAACCATGTAACGCTTGGTCACTGTTTGGCCACAACCTGCAGAGGCAGGGGCCGGGCACTTTCGCTCAGCGTGCAGGATGCCTAGTGTGGCAAGGTGATCTTTAAAGCTGTGGGCGAGGGCCGCCCTTACCCCGACCATGGTTACACGACGCCCAAGGAGTGGGCCTCGCTCCCGCCGCGTCCGGTCCGGCTGGACGAACTGGTGACCACCAAGCGCACCCTCGACCTCGAGGCCCTGCTGGCTGAAGATTCCACGTTTTTCGGCGACCTTTTCCCGCACGTGGTGCAGTACCAGGGAACCCTGTACCTGGAGGACGGGCTGCATCGCGCAGTCCGCACCGCCCTGCACCAGCGCACCGCGATCCACGCCCGTGTCCTGGTGCTCGATGGCTAGGAACAAGCAGCAGGACCCCAGCGTCCTCCACGGCCACCACGTTGTCACCGGCTCCGAACTGCGTGCCACCTTTGACGCTGCCCGCGATGCCGACGATACCGCCCGCATCCGCCGCCGCTCCCTGCACGGGGTGGTCCTGGTCCTCCTGATCGGCCTGATCGTGGCGGCCATCATCACCGCCCTGGCCATCATTGATGGGCGGTTGAAGATTCCTGCCGCCGAGCCTGCTGCCGAAGAGACCGTCTCCGCCTGCCCGGATGCAACCTTCGATTACACTCCCAACGATCAGATCAACCTGAACGTCTACAACTCCACCAGCCGGCCAGGACTTGCCCGCACCGTGGCGGACGAATTCCTGGCCAGGAAGTTCGTGGTGGGTGCGGTGTCCAATATCGACGCCGGTTACCGTGGCGTTGCCGCGGTAATTTCCGGGGCAGCCGGACAGGCGGCGGCCTTCAGTGTGCAGCGGAACCTTGCGGGGTCCGACTACTTCCAGGACGGCAGGTTGGACGGCAGCGTTGATGTGATCCTGGCGCAGGATTACAGGGGGCTGACGCCACCCGAGCTCGTTGACCAAACGCCCGGAACACTCAGTTGTCCCCGCGAAAGCCGGCGCATCGCAGATGACCAGCAGGTGCCGGTTGTCCCGACGGCGGCGCCCACTCCCTGAGGGCCGGCAGTTGCGCTGTCAAACCGGGTTGCTGAACAGTTCTGATCAGGATCACAGCTGACAGGGTAACTAGCTGGCCACGGCGGGAAGCGGGGCAACGCGCACGGGGTGGCCGGCGTCGTCGAACCGTGCGCCGGCACCCAACTGGATGAAGCGCACCGTCCTGGTTACCCGCGCCTCCAGTTCGGCGGGTTCATCGCTGCCCCTGGCGGCGCTGGAGGACAGCGTGCCCAGGATCAGCTGTGCCTGCTGGTGGACGTCTCCAGCAGGCAGGTAGCCCTGTTCCATCCCGTCCCGCAGGATGCCCTGCAGCAGGACGCTCAGCTCGCCCACATGGTCGGCAAGTTTGGCAAAGGACGACGGCGACAGCACCGCCCCCATCGCGGGTCCAGGAGGCAGGTGGCGGCGGCTGAGGTCAACCACCTGGGCGCGCACGTACAGTGCCAGCCGGTCCACCGGGTTGTCCAGGCGGCCGAGCTCCTCGCGCAGCTCGGACAGGAACTTCTCTGTTTCCTCCAGCGCATAGGAAATGAGCAGCTCTTCGATGTCCGCATAGTAGTTGTAGACGGCGGTCCGGCCCACGCCGGCGTGCCGGGCCACGTCCGTCATGGTCAGCCCAGGCAGGCCGTGGGAAAACAGCAGCTCGCCAAAGGCAGTAAGGATGCGGCGCTGGGTGTCCGCGCGTTGCTCGGCGTTGCTGGCCGCTGAAATCCTGGGCATACAGACACTTTACCGCTATGTGTCAGTAAACCGCCCTACCGGCATGACCGCCCGGCTAAACCTGGCAGCCGTCGGGGCCGCAGGCGTCAGCGTCGGTTGAGTTCACGAGCACCAGGGGGTTCGATTCCTGCCAGGCCTGGTTGAGCGCGGCCGTGAAGGTTTCGGCGGGCTGGGCGCCCGAGAGCCCGTACTTACGGTCGATGACGAAGAACGGGACGCCGCTGATGCCCAGGGACCGCGCCTCCTCGACATCGGACCGGACGCTGTTCGCGTACTTGTCCGTGGTGAACAGCTCCTCCACCTCGCCGCGGCCTAGGCCCAGGTCCACGCCCAGCGACGTCAGGTATTCACGGCTGCCAATGTCCTGGCCATGTTCGAAGTGGCCGCTAAGCAGACGTTCCTTGGCCTCGTCCTGCCTGCCGTGCGCTGCAGCCAGGTGGATCAGCCGGTGCGCCGTGAAGCTGTTGGCCACCACCACTGCGTCAAAACGGTAGTCCAGCCCTTCAGCTCGTGCCTGCTGCGCCACGTGATCGAACATCTGTGAAACCCGCTGCGCCGGAAGTCCCTTACGGCTGCTCAGGTACTCCAGTTCGGTTCCCTCATAGTGTTCCGGCAGGGTGGGGTCCAGCTGGTAGCTGCGCCAGGTCACTTCCACTGAATCGCGGTGCGGGAAGGCGGCGAGGGCTGCTTCGAAGCGCCGCTTGCCGATGAAGCACCAGGGGCACGCGACGTCGGACCAGATTTCGATCTTCATGTCCTGCCCAACAGCAGGGCGTCACCTGCCATTCCATGGAGGGTCGTGAGATCCGGCACAGGGGGCCTTGTCTGCGGGGGGTTCGTGGGCAATAGTCAGATTGTGGGATAAGCAGACGCCTTGTTGTACTCCGAACAGCATTCGCGGATCTGGAGTGATCCGCGGGAAAGGCGCCCGGCCTGCTGGGGAGCCCGGCCTGTCATTTCATGGAGGTCAGGGATGAGGATAGGACTGGTTGCAGGACCTTGGATCACGGTCCCGCCAATGACGTACGGCGGAACGGAAAGAGTGGTGGACAGCCTCGCCAGGGGCTTCACTGCTGCCGGACATGAGGTGTTACTGGCGGCACCGTCGGACAGTGGATGCCCCGTGCCGAAGGTGGCAGGGATGAGGCCCTCAATTCCGGAGGAGTTGAACCTGACTCTTTCCGAGCTGAGCCATGTCGTCCGGGCGTACGCCGGACTGGATGAGGTGGACATCATTCATGACCACACGATGGCCGGCCCGCTTTATCTGCAGCGGCCGGAACATATCCCCCTGGTAACCACGATCCACGGCCCGCTCAACGCCGAAGCCAAGGACGTTTACAGCGCCATTGCGCAGAAAGCAGCACTCATCGCCATTTCCCGGGATCAGTGTTCACGTGCTCCCGAGGTTCCTGTCACCCGCGTGATTCACCACGGCATGGACCTCTCGTCCGTGCCGACGGGTTCCGGCAGTGGAGGCTATCTGTGTTTCGTAGGGAGGGCTTGTCCGGACAAGGGACTGCTGGAAGCGGTCATGATCGCCCGCGAGGCCGGAATTCCGCTGAGGATCGCGGTCAAGATGCGCGAGCAGGGAGAGATCCGTTACTTCCGTGAGGTCATCGAACCAATCTTGGGACCGAACGAAGACTTTGTGGGCGAGGTGGATGATGCCGCCAAGTACAAACTGATGGGGGAGGCAGTGGCTTTCCTGAATCCAATCCAGTGGCCGGAGCCTTTCGGGCTGGTGATGATCGAATCGCTGGCGACTGGGACCCCGGTAGTAGGCACTTTGATAGGTTCAGCACCCGAAATCATCGAGCACGGACGCACAGGCTGCTTGGGATCGACTGGACAATTGGCCGGCTTCATCCAGCAGGCAGCGGGCCTGGATCGGAACGTGTGCCGGCGGGTTGTGGCGGAACGGTTCAGCGAGGAACGCATGGTGAACGACCACCTTCGGCTTTTCACGGAACTGCTTGACGGCAGAATGCCAGCAGGGGTTCCGGATGTGGTGGCTTTGCACCAGAATCTTTAAGGGGCGGCGGTCCTCCGATCCGCGGAGCATCCCGAATCCTTCAGGAAGGAGCCCTTTCCATGACTGCATGGAACGCCGATACCGAGGCTGCAGCATCCGAATCAGGATCGGTAACGGTGGTGGAAGGATCCTCATTCTGCATTTCGTCCGGGACCGGAGACATCAGTTCCGACTCAGGCACTAACGGGGCCTTTTTCCAGGACACGCGCATCATTTCCGACTGGGTACTGCGCATCAACGAATCCTTGCGCGAGCCGCTGGTGGCCCAGCGCCCGAAACCCTTTGAAGCGACTTTTGTTGGTAGGGCGAAATGGCCGGACGGCCGTTTCGACAGCCCTCTCGTAGTGCGCCACACCCGGCATATTGGCGCCGGCCTGCAGGATGACATCACCTTGGAAAACTACTCGGCGGAGTCTGTGGACTGCGATATCGAGCTCTTGGTGGATGCGGACCAGGCTGATCTGTTTGACGTCAAGGTAGGGCGGGCGTCCCAGCATCCCGAACCCGTGCGTACTGTCCGTGACGGCCAGCTCGTGATCGAAACATCCCACAACGGCCAAAAGCGCGGATCTGCCGTCCACGCGCGTGGCGCGACTGTCAGCAGTGAGGGACTACGATTCCGCACAAGGATTCCGCCACGCGGCAAGTGGGCAACGAGCGTCATTGTGGTACCGCTGATCAACGGGCAGGCGCCCGCCGGAGCCTTCTCCGACGACGGGCTTCCGCGCCATCGGGAGGGTGTGCGCCGGCACCGGCATTGGGAACAGAACGTCCCGGTGATTACCGTGGGGGATGCAAACCTGCAGGCACTGCTGAACCGCAGCCAGAGCGATCTGGGGTCACTGCGCATTTTTGATCCCCACCATCCGGAACGGGCTGCCGTGGCGGCAGGCGCGCCCTGGTTCATGGCGTTGTTCGGACGGGACTCCATTTTGGCCTCCTACATGAGCCTGATGGTTGATCCCAACCTGGCCGCGGGGACGCTGCAGACGTTGGCCGGCCTTCAGGGCAGGAGAGTGGATCCGGACTCCGAGGAAGAGCCCGGACGCATCCCCCATGAAGTGAGGCTCGGCGTCACAGCGGGCCTGTCCCTCGGCGGAACGGCCTACTACGGAACGGCCGATGCCACGCCCCTTTTTGCTGCGCTCTTGGGGGAACTGAGCAGGTGGGGGCTGTCGGAGGACATCATCGAATCATTGCTGCCGCACGTTGACCGCGCCCTGGAGTGGATCGACCGTTACGGCGACCGCGACGGCGATGGATTCGTGGAGTACCTCCGCCCCAACGACCACGGGCTCATCAACCAGGGGTGGAAGGACTCCTGGGACGGCATCAATTTCGCGGACGGAACTATGGCCGAGGCCCCCATAGCCCTTTGCGAGGTCCAGGCCTACGTCTATTCCGCCTACGTGGGCCGGTCGTTGCTGGCCCGCTGGAGCGGTGACGTTGCCCTGGAACAGCACTGGGCCCAACGGGCATCGGACCTGAAGGCCGCCTTCAACGAAAAGTTCTGGCTGCCGGAGAAAGGCTACTTCGCGGTGGCACTGGACAAGGACAAACGGCCGGTGGACGGCCTAACGTCGAATATCGGCCATTGCCTCTGGCTCGGCATTGTGGATGAGGACAAAGCAGCCTCCGTGGTGGAGCACCTGATGTCACCCCAGATGTTCACCGGCTGGGGGATCCGGACGCTTGCCTCGGACATGGGTGCGTACAACCCCGTGAGCTACCACAACGGGTCGGTGTGGCCGCACGATACTGCGCTGGTCGCCACCGGGCTGATGAGATACGGGTTCGTGGAGGAGGCCGGGCGGGTAGCCTCCGGCATCTTCGAGGCCGCCGAACATTTCGATGGCAGGCTGCCTGAGCTGTTCTGCGGCTTCGACCGCGCCGAGTTCCCCGGACCCGTGCCCTACCCAACCGCCTGCTCACCGCAGGCGTGGGCGGCGGCAGCGCCCATTCAGCTGATCCGTGCGCTGCTGCGTTTCGACCCCGTCCACACCCGCGGAGTAGTGCACCTGGCCCCGATCCTGCCCGAGGACATGGGCGACTTCCAGGCCGAGAACGTGCTGCTGGACACCTCGCGGATCACGATTAAGGCGCGCGGGAACCACGGCGACATCGAGGGCCTTCCGCCCGGCCTCAAGCTCGTGGCAGAGCCGCGGCCACCGCTGGCCTACCCGCCTCAGGCTGGGGCCGCAGGCTCCGGACAGAGCGACCTGAAGCAGGCGGCAAGATAAGCCGCATCAGTACGGCCGTCAGGGAAGGGGCCGCTCCAGCACGAAGTCGTGTTCCACAGTGCTTCCCAGTTGGAAGGACTTGGTGCCCACCTTCCGGAAGCCCGACTTCTCGTAAAAGCGGATGGCGCGGGCATTCTGGCTGTTCACGCCGAGCCAGATGCCGGCACCGCCCGCGGCGGCCGCCGCTTGCAGGCTGGCGTGCATGAGATCGGCCGCCGCGCCCAACCCGTGGTGCCCGGGATGGACGTAGCACTTGCTCAGTTCCACGGATGGCGTCCGTGTCAGCACCGAGGACACGTCCGGGTCCGCCGTGGGCCTGTTGACCAGGAGGCTGTAGCCCCGGAGGTCACCCTCTGCGTCAATGACCAGCACGGTGACGCCAGGGTCGCCGAGGTATTTCCGGAAGTGGCCTTCGCTCAGTGTGTTGGCCAGGTGGGCGGCAATGTCCTCAGGTGACGTGGACGGCGGGCATGCCAGCGGAAAGGTGACCGACGCCAGGGCAGCCAGCGCCCCGGCGTCGTCCGTTGTTGCCTGTCGTATTGCTGAAGCCATGCAGGGATTTATTTCCTACTGCTGGAAGGCGGCGTCGAAGGAGGTGTTCGACGGCGGGAAGTCGTACTTCTTTAGCGCCGCGAGGGCTTCGGGGGCGCCGTGGAGGCGGTCCATGCCGGCGTCTTCCCATTCAATGCTGATGGGGCCGTCATAGCCAATGGCGGTGAGGGCGCGGAAGGAGGCTTCCCAGGGGACGTCGCCACGGCCGGCGGAAACGAAGTCCCAGCCGCGGCGGGGGTCGCCCCAGGGCAGGTGGGAGCCGAGGACGGTGTTGCGGCCGGTCTGGCGGACCTTGGTGTCCTTGCAGTCCACGTGGTAGATCCGGTCCTTGAAGTCCCAGATGAAGGAGACGGGGTCGATGCCCTGCCACATCATGTGCGAGGGGTCCCAGTTCAGGCCGAACGCTTCGCGGTGGCCGATCGCTTCAAGGGTGCGGACAGTGGTCCAATAGTCGTAGGCGATCTCGGAGGGGTGGACCTCATGGGCGAAGCGGACGCCGTTTTCGTCGAAGACGTCCAGGATGGGGTTCCACCGGTCGGCAAAGTCCTGGTAGCCGGCATCGATGACTTTCTCGGGGACGGGCGGGAACATGGCGACGTACTGCCAGATGGAGGAACCGGTGAAGCCGACAACGGTGTCCACGCCGAGTGCTTTGGCGAGCCGGGCGGTGTGCTTCATTTCCTCGGCGGCCCGTTGGCGGACGCCTTCGGGGTCACCGTCACCCCATACTTTCGCGCCGACAATTCCCTGGTGGCGGAAGTCGATGGGGTCATCGCAGACGGCCTGGCCCTTGAGGTGGTTGGAGATGGCCCAGACCTTGAGGTTGTACTTGTCCAGGATCTCGAGTTTGGAGTCGACGTAGCCGGGTTCGTCCCAGCGCCAGGCGTCCAGGTGGTCGCCGGAGACGGCGATTTCCAGGCCGTCGTAGCCCCAGCCTGAGGCGAGGCGGGCGACTTCTTCGAAAGGGAGGTCGGCCCATTGGCCGGTGAACAGGGTGAACGGGCGGGGCATCTCAGGCTCCTTCAATGCGGGCAGCAGCAGTGGCAGTGGCAGCGGCGGGGGAGTCTGGCGGTGAAGCCAGTTGGATGGTGGTGCTTTTCGCGGCGGCCGATTCCTCCACGGCGTTCAGGATGCGCTGGACTTCCAGTCCGTCCTCGAACGACGGCGAGGGTGCGGTACCGCTGTCGATGGCGAGCAGGAAGTCGCGGATCTCGTGCGTGAAGGTGTGTTCCCAGCCGATGATGTGGCCCTGCGGCCACCAGGCTTCCAGGTAGGGGTGTTCCGGTTCGGTGACGACGACCCGGCGGAAGCCCTGCTCGTCGGCGGGTGCCGTGGCGTCCAGGAACTGCAGTTCGTTGAGGTTTTCCAGGTCGAAGCGGAGCGCGCCCTTGTCGCCGTAAACCTCAAGCTGCAGGGAGTTTTTCCGGCCGGTGGCCACCCTTGAGGCCTCGACTGAGGCGATTGCTCCGGAGGCGAGGGTCAGTGTGGCCCAGGCGGCGTCGTCGACCGTGACGTCCTCCAGCCCGCCGGTGCCGGGCCGGCGGGTGACAAAGGTCTGCAGGCGGCCGGAGACCTCGGTGACGTAGTCACCGAGGAGGAAGAGGACCTGATCGATGGCGTGGGAGGCGATGTCGCCCAGTGCGCCCGATCCGGCCGTGTCTTTCTTCAGCCGCCAGGTCATGGGTGCTTGGTCGTCGGCGAGCCAGTCCTGCAGGTAGGCGGCGCGGACCTGCCGGACGGTCCCGATCCTGCCGGTGGCGATCAGTTCCTTGGCCAGTGCCAGGGCGGGAACGCGGCGGTAGTTGAAGCCCACCATGGACTGCACGCCCCTGGCCCGGGCAGCCTGTGCCGCCTCGGTCATGGCCTCGGCCTCCGCCAGCGTGTTCGCGAGCGGTTTTTCGAGGAGCACGTGCTTGCCGGCTTCAAGGGCGGCCGTGGCAATTTCGGCATGCATCCACCCCGGTGCGCAGATATCGACGATGTGGATATCGTCCCGGTCCAGGATGCTCCGCCAGTCCGTCGCAGTTTCGGACCAGCCATACCTGGCGGCGGCTTCGGAAACGGCTGCGGCGTCCCTGCCCACCAGGACCTTCTGCTCGAAGGCGGGGACCTCGAAGAAGCTGGCAACGTTCCGCCACGCGTTCGAGTGGGCCTTGCCCATGAACGCGTAACCGACCATCGCCACGCCCAGGCGCGTCTTGCCCTGTTGCCGGCTCATGCATGACCTCCAAGGGTCATCGTTTCCGGTGCCCAATCCACCGGAAGGGGCGCGGAGGCGGGCGCGGAGCTTTCAACATCCACAAAGGTGCCCGAGTCGATGGACTCCGAGATGGAAACCATGGCGTCCAGCACATGATAGGCGAGGCTTCCTGTGGCGCGGTGGGGGACGCCGGCACGGAGGGAGCGTGCCATGTCCAGGACGCCCATGCCGCGCCCGTTCGCCGGACCTGTTGCGGGGATGGTGGTCCAATCCTCGTCGCCTGCCCGCCAGAGCCTGACGTCGCCGTCGAAGTTATTGGGGTCCGGCAGCGAGATGGTGGCCTCGGTGCCGGTGATCTCCACGAACCCCATCCGGGTGCGGGGCGACTCGAAGGAGAAGACGCTGTGGGAGGACGCGCCGGACTCGAACTGCGCCATGGCGGAGACGTGGGTGGGTACCTCCACGGTGAATTCCTCGCCCGCCTTGGGTCCGGAGCCGATGACGCGGATGTCCTTCGCCTTGGACCCGACGGCGGCCACCTTGCGGATGGAGCCGAAGGCCTGGACCAAGGTAGTGAGGTAGTAAGGGCCCATGTCGAACAGCGGGCCCGCACCGTACTGGAACAGGAAGGCCGGATTGGGGTGCCAGGACTCCGGGCCGGGGGTCTGGAACGTGGTCATGCCGGTCAGGGGCGTACCGATATCACCGCGCTGGATCAGCCTCAGTGCTGTCTGGAGGCCGGCGCCCAGGAAGGTGTCGGGAGCGCAGCCAAGGCGGATACCCGCGGAGTCGGCTGCCTTTAGCAGCCCCAGGCCGGATTCCCGGTCCAGTGAAAACGGCTTCTCGGTCCAGACATGCTTGCCTGCGTTCACGGCGGCGGTTGCCACCTCGACGTGCGCGGCCGGGATGGTCAGGTTGACGATGATTTCGACGTCGGGGTGGTTCAGTGCCTTATCCACGCCTCCCCATTCGGGGATGCCGTATTCCTTCGCGCGGGCCGCGGCGGCTTCCTCGAAGAGGTCGGCAATGACGTGGACCTTGAGGTCCGGGAAGACCGTGAGGCTGTCCAGGTACTGCTTGCTGATGTTGCCGGCGCCAATAACGCCGACACCCACAGGGCCTTTGCGGGATGATTTTGCCGGGGCGGGGATGCTCATGCCTTGATTCCTTCGCCGGTTGCCGTCAGGAACGAAAGGCTTTCGTTGATGCCTTCGAAGATGTCTCCGGCGTAGTCGTCGAATTCCACCACTCCCACCTCGAGCGACGTGGCGGCGGCGATGACATCCAGGACCGGAAGCTTGCCCTGTCCTGCCGGTTGCTGGGCCTTGGTGTCGGTGGTGAGCGGACCGTCCTTGATATGGATGAACTTCACCCGGTCTCCCAGCTTCGTGATGATCTCGACCGGGTCCTGGCCGCCCACGGCAACCCAGTAGGTGTCCACTTCGAGGACCAGCCCGGGATCCAGCAGGTCCGCGAAGAACTCCAGGGCTGTGCGGCCCTCAATGATGGACTCCAGCTCCCACTGGTGGTTGTGGTAGCCCACCCGGATGCCGTACCGGGCACCTTTTTTGGCGGCAGCGTTAAGCCGCGCGGCGGTTTCCCGGATGTCTTCGGCCGACTGCCAGAGCTCAGCGGGAATGAAAGGATCGATGACAGTGCTGATGCCCAGTTCCCTGGCGGCGGCAAAGATTTCGTCCTGGTCCTGGCCCAGCAGGGGAGCGTGACCTGACGGAGCCGTCAGCCCGCTTTCCTTCAACGCTGCTCCAAGTTCCTTGGCCGTGGCCACAAAGTTGTAGGGCTCCACCTGGGCGAACCCGATGTCCGCCACCTTGCGGATGGTTCCGGGCAGGTCCTCCGCAATGGCATCGCGGAGGGTATAGAGCTGAAGTGAGTAGGACATGGGTCTCCTGGCGTCATTGGCATGCGCCCGTCCGGTGCATGTCCATCTCCTGCAAAGGTAGGAGGGCTTTTCTCAGACGGTCAAGCATAAGTCGTTGCACGTAAAACTGATAAGAGCTGGTGCTTTGTTGGAAAGGCTGGCTGAGCCACTGCCTACAAAGCGGAGAGCGCGCCATAGAAGGCACGCAGTTCAACCGCCGATTCACCTAAGGCTTCCGGCAGCAAACACTGGTGCCGAGAGTAGGCGGCTCCGGCTGCGGGCCATGCCCCCTCGGCCCCTTCGGTGGCAGGATCAGTGGCGTCCGACACTAGATCGTTTTGGTCCATACGCTGTCCGCCTCCGCGCTGCGTTCCACGGCATGGAGTACCTTCTGCACCTGCAGGCCGTCAGCAAAGGACGGCTCCGGCCGGCGTCGTTCCGCGATGGCCTCCACAAAGTCCTTCGCCTGATGAGCGAATCCGTGTTCGTAACCCAGAGTGTGCCCGGCAGGCCACCAGGCAGACATGTAGGGGTGGGCGGGCTCGGTGACCATGATGTTGGTGAACCCTTGGCGGGTCTCCGGTGCGGTGCCGTCGTAAAAACCGAGCGAGTTCATGTTTTCAAGGTCGAAGGAGATGGCGCCGGTAGTGCCTGCGACCTCAATGCGGAGCGCGTTTTTCCGGCCGGTGGACATACGGGTGGCCTCAAAGGAACCGACTGCCCCGCCGTCGAAACGGCCGGTGAACAGTGCGAGGTCGTCCACGGTGACTTGGCCACGCCCGGCTGAGGCAGTGCCGGCCAGCCCGGATGCCTGGCCAAGCAGGGGGCGCTCGTGGACGAAGGTGTTCAGCATCCCGCTGACGCCGGTGACCTTCTGGCCGGTGATGAATTGGGAAAGATCTACTGCATGTGCGCCAAGGTCTCCGAGCGCTCCGGACCCGGCATGGTCTTTCTGCAGCCGCCAGGTTAGGGGCGCCTCGGCGTCAACCAGCCAATCCTGAAGGTAGGCCGCACGTACCTGGCGGATTTCACCGATGGCACCGGACTGCACCAGGTCCCTTGCGAATGCCGCGGCAGGAACACGCCGGTAGGTAAAGCCCACCATGGCGAAGACGTCCTTACCGGCGGCGTCGGCGGCGGCAGCCATGGCTTCAGCTTCTTCAAGCGTGTTTGCCAGGGGCTTCTCGCACAGTACATGCTTGCCCGCCTCCAGTGCGGCAATGGCGATCTCGGCATGCGCGCCACCGGGCGTAACAATGTCGACAACGTCGATGTCGTCGCGGGCGATGGCTGCCCGCCAATCGGTCTCCCACTCCTTCCAACCCCATTTTGCGGCCGATGCTTCAACTGCCTGGGCGTTGCGGCCCACCAGCAGTGTCATCTCCGGCTTGGCCGGCAGGTCATGGAATCGCGGTGCAACCCGCCATCCCTGCGAATGGGCTGCGCCCATAAATCCGTGTCCGATTAGGGCAACCCTCAGGGATGGTACGTCGTTCAGCATTCTTTCCTCTTTATCCGGCAGATGGTGGTTAAGCAGTTGGATCGGTGTGGGCTCCACGCCAGTGGCAGGGAACCCACACCGCGCCGTCCTACGACTCGAAGCCGGTGGGCAGGTACTGCTCAACGTTCTCGCTGGTAACAACCGGCGCGTTGAGAACGATGCGCTTCGGAACTTCCACTTCCACGAGATCGCTCATGGCCTTGCCCTGGACGACCAGGCGGGCCAGTCGGATGCCGTCAGCCGCCTGGGTGGAGGGGTAGATGACGGTCGCGTCGAGGACGCTTTCGTCAGACTGGATCTCGCGCATGGCGTTGGCCGAGCCGGCTCCGCCAACCATGAAGAACTCCTTGCGTCCGGCGTTGTCGATGGCAGCCAGCACGCCGATGCCTTGATCGTCGTCATGGTTCCAGATGGCGTCGATCTTCGGGGCAGCGGACAGCAGTTGCGAGGTGGCTGCTTCACCGCCCTGGACGGTGAAGTCGGCTGCTACGCGGTTGTCCACGTTGAGTCCGCATGATTCCAAAGCGTCAGCGAAGCCCTTGCTACGGTCCTGGGTCAGGGGCAACGAGTCGATGCCGGCGATCTCCGCAACGACGGCATTCTTGTTGTCTCCGAGCTTCTCGCAGATGTAGGTCCCCGCGCTGACACCCATCCCGTAGTTGTCGCCCAGGATAGTGGTGCGCGCCGCGAACGGGGTGGAGAACTCGCGGTCTACGTTGATCACCGGGATTCCGGCTTCCATTGCCTGTGTGGCAACCGGTGTCAGCGCGGCGCCGTCAGTTGGCAGCAGCACGATGGCGTCCACACGGTCGTTGATGAACTGTTCTACCTGGCTGATCTGCAGGTTTGCGTCGTTGGTGCCCTCAGCAACCCGCAGGTCGATGTCCCCGTACTTTTTCGCTTCCGCAATGGCTGCGGAGTTAATGGCTCCAAGCCATCCGTGGTCAGCCGCCGGGCCGGAGAAGCCGATGACAACGGTGTCACCTTGGGCCTGGTTGCCTTCAACGGACGCGTTGGTCGGCTGCGTGTTAGTACCGCCGTCCCCTTCCGTGCACCCGGTAACAAGGGTGCCGACAGCAAGAAGGGCAGCGGTGGTGACGAGCATCTTCCGGCCCGTACGAACTGCAAGCATGTGTATCTCCTCAATGAGTTAGGTGCGTCTTCGCCTGGTGCAGCATGCTCTTTCATGCCCGCTACTTTGCGTGACTGCTGTCACAATAACAGAAGACTGGCACAAATCGACGACCTTGTACCGATTGCCGACATAATGTGTTAGGTTCGTCGCATGTTCGAAGAAGATCAGCCACGGCCGTTGCTCGAAGTCCGGGGACTCACCAAGGGATTTGCTGGCGTCCAGGCGCTCAAAGGTGTCGACCTGCAGGTCCTGCCAGGAGAAGTCCACTGCGTCATGGGACAGAACGGAGCCGGCAAATCGACCCTTATCAAAACGCTCTCCGGCGTCCATCAGCCCGATAGCGGCGAAATTCGCTGGGAGGGCAAGCCGATTACCCTTCCCCGCCCCACTGCGGCTCTCGACCTGGGCATCGCCACCATGTACCAGGAGCTTGACGTCGTCGACGGGCTTTCTGTTGCCGAGAACATCTTCCTCGGCCATGAGCGCGCCACCGGGGGTGTCCTGCATGTAAAAAAGGCGAACGCCATTGCCCGGACCCTCCTGAAGAGGCTGGGGCACGGGAATCTTTCCCCTTCCACGGAAGTAGGCACCCTTTCCGCTGCAAACAAGCAGATCGTGAGCATGGCCCGGGCGCTGTCTCGCGATACCAAGCTGATCATCATGGATGAACCGAGCGCCATCCTCGACTCTGGCGAAGTTTCCAACCTTTTCCGCGTGGTCCGCGAACTCACCGCGCAGGGCATCGCGGTCGTTTACATCTCTCACAGGCTCGAAGAAATCCGGCAGATCGGCGACCGCATCTCGGTGATCAAGGACGGGCGCAGCACGGCAAACGGGCTGAGCGTGACAGATACTCCGAGGCCAGAACTGATCCGCCTGATGACGGGCAGGGACGTCGAGAATGTCTTCCCGAAGGGGAAACCCGTGCCGTCCGATGCCCCGGTTGTGCTCGACGTGAACAACCTCGAGCTCCTGGGACACTTCGACAAGATCAGCTTCACGGTGCGCGCCGGTGAGATCCTCGGGTTCGCCGGACTGGTGGGATCCAAGCGCTCCGAGATCCTCGAGACCGTCTACGGTGCGCGCAAGGCCTCTTCCGGCCGGGTGACCGTGAACGGCAAGGTGCTCCGACCGGGCTCGGTAACATCCGCGGTGAACGCTGGCATCGGGCTATCGCCCGAGGAACGCAAGAGCCAGGGGCTGATCCTGGATGAGCCGATCTTCAAGAACGTCACTCTTTCGACCTTCGAGCGCTTTGCCCGGGCCGGCCACCTGAACGAGGCGGCTGAACGGGACGCCACCCGTGAGCAGATCGCTGCACTGGAGCTGCGTCCGGCTGATCCTGACCGTCCCGCCCGGACCCTATCGGGCGGGAATCAACAAAAGATCCTCCTCGCCCGCTGGCTGGTACACGGAACGTCGGTCCTGCTGCTGGACGAACCGACGCGGGGCGTCGATGTGGGTGCACGCTCCGAGATTTACGCCCTCATCCGCAAACTGGCGGCGGCCGGGACGGCGATCATCGTCGTTTCGAGCGAAATCGAGGAAGTCCTGGGCCTCGCCGACAACGTGCTCGTCATTGATGACGGCAAAGTCCTCACCCAAACAAAAGCAAGCGATATAGATGAGCACGGAGTGCTCGACCTCGTCATGAAGGGAAGTGCCGCGTGAGCGAGCAGAACACCAAGGTCGCTGAACCGCCCACCAACGCGCCGGCCGACCACCGCGCCCCCAAGGCCAGCCCTCTTCAGGGTTTCCTAAAGGGCTCAGCAGGACGAAGCCTGGGACTGGTAATCGCCCTGGCGCTGCTCTTCGTGGTCGGCGCCGTCACCAGTGGGGACCGGTTCCTCAACTTCGAGAACCTGCTCACCATCTTCCGGTACGCCTCGATTATTGGTGTGATCAGCATCGGCGTCACGTTCGTGATTACGGCGGGCGGCATCGACCTCTCCGTCGGTTCCGTCATGGGGCTTACCACCGTCATTGCCAGCCTGACCAGCGTTCAGCTGGCTGCTGCGCAGTCGTCATGGGTCCTCATGGTTCTCGTCGCTCTCGCGGTGGGCGTGATTGCCGGCCTGATCAATGGGCTGGTGATCGCGTACGGCAACGTCGTGGCCTTCATTGCCACTCTGGCCATGCTGGTCGGGGCACGTGGCCTTGCCGAACTCATCTCCGGGCGCAGCACCCAGATCGTGACCAACCGTGACTTCCTGCGGGTCATGCGCGCCGAAGTACTCGGCGTTCCGCTCCTGATCTGGATTTTCGTTATCGTGGCCATCGCGGGCTGGTTCCTCCTGAACCGCACCACCTTTGGCCGCCGTACCATCGCCATCGGCGGAAACCTTGAAGCAGCCCGCCTGGCCGGCATCAAGGTGAAGCGCCACCTCGTCTACCTTTATGTGCTTGCCGGGCTTGCCGCCGGCATCGCTGGCGTCATGATGCTTGGTCGCACCACCGCAGGCACCTCAACGCACGGCCTCCTGTACGAACTCGACGCGATTGCCGCCGTCGTTGTCGGCGGCACGCTGCTCATCGGCGGGCGTGGAACGATCATGGGGACGGTCCTCGGAGTGCTGATCTTCAGCACCCTGACCAATGTCTTCACCCAGAACAACCTCGACACCTCCGTCCAGGCACTGGCAAAGGGCCTGATCATCGTTGTTGCAGTACTCCTGCAGCAGCGCTTCGCAGCCCGGGGCCCCAGGAAGAGGGAAAAGCCAGGCCTGCAGAAAGCCGCCGCATAGACAGTACCGGCCAGACCGGGGGAGCCAGGACGACGGAGTGGAGGGCCGTGACGGTGACTTACGTGGACGCAGACCATGCACTGAATGCCAGCGCCGACCTCGCGCTCGTCGAGGATACGCTGCAGCAGTTTTTCGCGGACGCGAAGTTGCGTGCTGCCGCCGTCAACGGCTCCTATCTGCACCTTTGGGAAGCACTTGAAAGGGCAACCGCGGGCGGCAAGCGTTCCCGCCCGCGGTTGGTTATGCTGGCGTACCGGCTCCTCGGCGGCACTGATTTCTCCAGCGCCGCTGCAGTCGGCGCCTCCTACGAGCTCCTGCACAGCGCCCTTATTGTTCACGACGACGTGGTTGACCGTGATTTCATTCGGCGCGGTATCCCGAACGTGTCCGGCCACTACCGAAGCCGTGCATTGCGTTCCGGTGCCCCCGCTGCCACCGCAGAGCACGCCGGAGTCGCGGCCGGGCTCCTCGCCGGTGACCTTGCGCTTTCCGGCGCCTACCGGCTGTTGAGGTCATCCGAAGCGCCGGCCCGTGTGCGCCAGCGCCTGCACGACATCCTCGACGACGCGATTTTTTCCTCTGTTGGCGGGGAGATCCTGGATGTCGAGTTCAGCCGCACCTCCACGATGCCCACGATCGAGGACATCACCAAGACTGCCTACCAGAAGACGTCGGTCTACTCCTTTGAGGCGCCGCTGCAGGCAGGAGCCGTGCTGGCCGGAGCACCGGAAAAGGTTATTTGCGCGCTTGCGTCCGCCGGGCGCTACGCCGGGATCGCGTACCAGATCGCCGATGACGTGCTGGGAGTTTTCGGCAAGGAAAGCCGCACCGGCAAAACCAACTGGGGGGACCTTCGGGAAGGCAAGCGGACCGCGCTGCTCTCCTATGCAGCCACACAGCCGGAGTGGAGCAGGATCGCCTCAGTCATCGGGTCCCCGAACATGACCGCTGCCGACGCCGGGTACGTCCGGACTGTCCTGATGGCCTGCGGCGCAAAGAACTATGCCATTGCATTGGCCACCGAGAACGCCCAGCTGGCGGTAATGCATCTTGAGTCGGACGGAGTGCCCCCCGCCCTGCGCCGGCGCCTTCAAGAGATGCTGTTTGCCGTCGTCTCCGGCATGGAACCACAACGGGGTACGCCATAATGGTTCCCGCCTCATAGATACAGCCTTCCTGCCGATATCATGACGGCATGACTTCGCCACCGCAGGAGGAACGTGTCCGGTGGGGGTTGTCCGGCAGCAGCCTCGGAAACAACCGCGACTCCACCCGGCAGCACAACCTGTCCACGGTGCTTGGCTTGGTGCACTCGATGTCGGGTGTCTCCCGCGCCCAGCTCACGCGCGCCACCGGACTTAACCGCTCCACCATCGCGGCGCTCGTCGGGGAACTGGTCCAGCTCGGCCTGGTAGTGGAGAGCGACCTGGACCAGGCACAGGGGTTTGGCCGGCCGAGCATCATGATCCAGCCGAGTCCGGGCGCCTTGGCATTGGCAGTTAACCCGGACATCGACGTCGTCAGCGTTGCGCTCGTCTCGCTTGGCGGCCGCATCGTCAATCCTGTCCGTTTCCATACGGTCCGCCCTCCCTCGGTAGCGGAAGTGGTTAATATCGTGACGGCGGTCTACACCGGTATGCGCACCTCGCTGCCCGCAGGCCACCGGATCATGGGTGTGGGGTTGGCCATCCCGGGCCTGGTGGATCCTGTTGACGGCACAGTGATCGAGGCACCGCATCTTGGCTGGCGGGACCAGCCGCTCTCGGCACTCCTGAGCGACGCCCTGAAACTGCCGGTGATCGCCGCGAACGACGCCGTGGTGGGCGCCAGGGCGCAGGCCACGTTCGGTGCCGGCCGCGGTGTTTGCGACCTTGTCTATCTCTACGGCGGAGCGAGTGGCATTGGCGGTGGCGTCATCAGCGAGGGCCGCCTCGTTCGCGGAGCCACCGGGTTCGCCGGGCAGCTTGGGCACACCCTCGTACGCTCGGGCGGTGCCCGCTGCACTTGCGGGTCCTTCGGCTGCCTTGAAGCGGAGGTTACCCGTGAAGAGCTCATCGCTGCCGTCGGCCTTCCCGCAGGTGAAACGGAGAACCTCGAAGAGGCCGTTCTGGAAAAGCTGCGGGACGAATCGGCGTCCCAGGACCTGCGCAGGATCATAGACCGGCAAGTCCAGCTGCTGGCCGCCGGCCTGAGGAGCGTCGTCAACCTGCTGAATCCCTCCCTGATCGTCATGGGAGGGTTCCTGCGCATCCTCGTCCGCGCAGCGCCGGAGGCCCTGAGCGAGGCGTTGCGCGCTCCCGCAACGCGCGGTCCCCGGGAAAACGTTGCCATTGAGCTGGCCCCCCTTGGCGAGGACCCCATCCTTGTCGGCGCGGCGGAACTCGCCTTTGAACCGCTCATCCTGGACCCCGCCGGGTTCCTGCGCCCGCAGCACGACGACGGCGGCACGCCAATTCCGGTTCCGTAGCCTTTCCCTACGGCTACCAAAAAGAAAGCGGACCCTGTCCCAGCTTTGGCTGGGACAGGGTCCGCTTTCGCGCCGCAGGCTTGCCGTTAGCGTGCGGCCACCTGTACTCCTGGGAGCATCAGTTGGAGGCCAGCAGAACTACCTCCGCGGTTCCGGTGAGCGGAGCCGAAGCATCGTCGCCGGCGTCGGTGTAGCTTGCGCTGAAGACTGCCGAGAGGTCGTCCACGGCGGGGTCGTGTCCTTCGGGAACAGTGGTGGTAAGGGTTCCGGTGCAGCCCGAAGTGGTGGTCTGCGGGTGACCGTGCGTGTGGTGGCCGAGGATGTAGCTCACCTTGACGAGCGAGCAGTCCACCGGCTGGTCATCAGTGACGCGGACCTCGTAGGTGACGGTGTCACCGAACTGGAACGCCTGGCCGGCAACGGGGCTGACGAATTCGATGACAGGTGCCTGGTTGCCTACCTCGATCGCAACCTCCGCCGAGGAGTGGCGGCCACGGTGCTTGCCACCCAGGTCGATAACCTTCAGGCTTGCGGTGTAGGTTCCGGTTTTCTGGTAGGTGTAGGTGGGGTTGGCTTCCTCAGAGTCCACGATGCCGTCCGAGTTGAAGTCCCACTCGTAGCGGATCTTGTCGCCGTCGGCGTCTGCAGTGCCCTCGCTGGAGAACTGGACATTGAGGGGGGAGGCTCCAGCGGTGGGGGTGCCGGAGGCTACAGCCACCGGGCTGTGGTTCCCGCCCGCGCCGATGTAGTCGATGCGTGACAGCTGTGCGTCCGGGTTTTCGCCGAAGTAGCCGTCGCCGTACTCAAGGACGTAGAGGGCACCATTGGGGCCGAACTCCATGTCGATGGGGTTGTCGACGACGAGGGAGTCGACGACGTTCTCGATGGAGACCAGGTCGCCGTTCTCGGTGGTCATGGCCTTGATGTAATCGCGGGTCCACTCGTAGAAGAAGGACTTGCCGTCGTAGTAGGACGGCCAGGCGACAGGGGCGTTGCCCTTGGTTGCCTTCTCGTCGAACTCGTAGGCGGGGCCGGCCATCGGGCCGATTCCGCCCCGTTCCAGCTCGGGGAATTCAGCCGAAGCGCCGTAGGAGTACCAGACCTGGGGCTGCGAAACCGGAGGCAGCTCGCGGAGGCCGGTGTTGTTCGGGGATTCGTTGACCGGAGCGGCGCAGTTGAAGGCTGCACCGGAGGTGCCGGTGGCGAAGTCGTAGTCCACGTACGGCAGTTCTGCGGTGGCGCAGTAGGGCCAGCCGTAGTTGGAGGGTTCCGTGACTGACATCCACTTGCCGGTGCCGGCAGGACCGCGGAGGGGGTTGGCGGAACGGGCGTCAGGCGAGTAGTCGGCGATGTAGAGTTCGCCGGTGTTCTGGTTGAGTTCCACGCGGAAGGGGTTGCGCAGGCCCATCACGTAGATCTCCGGGCGGGTCTGGGGAGTACCGGGCTGGAAAAGGTTGCCCTCGGGAATGGTGTAGCCGCCGCCGTCCTTGGGCGTAATGCGCAGGACCTTGCCGCGCAGGTCGTTGGTGTTTGCAGACGTCCGCTGTGCATCGAGTGCGGGGTTGCTGGTGGGGCGTTCGTCAATCGGCGTATAGCCTCCGGACTGGAAGGGGTTGGTGTCGTCGCCGGTGGAGAGGTACAGGTTGCCCTCGGCATCGAACACGATGTCACCGCCGACGTGGCAGCAGATGCCACGGTCCACGGGTACTTCGATAATCTGCTGCTCGGTAGCCAGGTCGATGGTGGACCCGTTGAACTGGAAGCGCGAAAGCACCAGGGAGCCCTTGAACTTATCGAAGTCCGCCGCCGTACCGCTGAACGGCGCGTCACCTTCATTGACTCCGGGGGTGGCGGGGTCGTCAACGGGGGTGTCCTGCGGGGGAGAGTAGTACAGGTAAACCCAGTTGTTGCCCTTGGTACCGAACTTGGGGTCAAGGGCGATGCTCTGCAGGCCCTCTTCGTCGTGCTCGTAGACGTCCAGCGTTGCAGCCAGGGTGTTGAGCCCTGTCTTGTTGTCGTTGAGCCAGACCTCACCGCCGCGCGTCGTGTGCAGGACGTTGTTGTTGGGCAGCACCGCCAGGTCCACGGGCTCACCCGGCGTGTCGTTCAGCGTCACCTTTTGGAAGCTGCTGTCGGCCGGGGCTGCACCGGGAGCAGGGTTGCCCGGCTGTGCCTGGGCTGGTGCGGCCGCAAAAGCGGTGGCCAGCAGTGCGGCCATCGCGAGGCCGGCGCCCGCTTTCGCTATCCCTTGTCGATTGACTGTCATCATTTACTTTCTTCTCGTCATTGAGGAGCCGGACCAGCCGGACTCGGTACCTGAAACGCTAATTGAACTGCAGCGCTTTACCTAGTGGTTTCAACAAACAAAGTGCTGCTATTTCTTTCGACTCCTTTCGGAAGACGGAACATGGGGTCGGAAATAGGCGCAAAAAAGCAAAGGTCGGTTCGGCTTTATTTGTTGCCTGAAACTTTTAACCCGATCCCGGGGCCCGGGTTTAGACGCCGATGCCCTGCGTCTGCAGCACAAGGTCCTTCACCGCGGCAGCGGGGACCTGCCGGCCGGAATTCACGAACGCCTCGACAGCAGAAGGAATCCGGTCAGTTGAACCGATCACCAGGGGCGTGCTGTCCGCTGAATCGGGAAGCCGGCCATGCGTGCCCCGAACGTGCGTGGGGTCCAGCGGCACTGTACTCATGGCATAACGCAGGCCCAGCTTCTTCTTCACCAGGTTGAGGCCGGCTTTTGCCTTGGCAAGCCTGTCCGCCGGGTTGAAGAAGAGCTCGGCGGGATCATAGCCCGGTTTCCGGTGGATATCCACGCCGCGTGCGTATTCAGGCGCCCGGTCGTCGTCCAGCCAGAAGTAATATGTGAACCAGGCGCCCGGTTCCGCTATGACTACCAGTTCCCCTGACCTTTCATGGTCGAGTCCGTAGCGGCCCTGCGCTTCCCGGTCGAGGACCTCGTCCACGCCGTCGGTCCCGCGAAGCAGTGCCGCCACGCGCTCCAGGTCGGAGGGGTTGGAGACGTAGACGTGGGCGACCTGGTGGTCGGCGACGGCAAAGGCGCGCGAAGTCCATGGGTCGAGTTGCTCCCTGCCGTCCTGTACGTAAACCTCAAGGAGTCCTTCCCGGCGCAAGATGCGGTTGATATCCACCGGCTTGTGCGCGTTCTCGATCCCGTACTCCGCCACGGCGATGACTTCATAACCGCGCTCTCCAGCCTCGTCCAGGAGCGGGGCAAGGGCGCGGTCCAGCTCTGCCGCCGCAAGGTCAGCCTGCGGCGAGTCCGGTCCGAACCGCTGCAGGTCGTAGTCCAGGTGCGGCAGGTACGCCATGAGCAGGTTCGGTGACTGGTTCCGCAGGACGTGCCGGGTGGCGTTGACGATCCACTCAGTGGACTTGATGGTGGCCGTGGGGCCCCAGTACTGGAAGAGCGGAAAGTCGCCGAAGTGGGTCACCAGTTCGCCGTGCAGTTCCGCCGGGCGTACGTACGCATCAGGGGATTTGCGGCCGTCCGCATGGTAAATGGGCCGGGGGGTCACCGTCACGTCAGTGGACATCCCCATCGCATACCACCAGCAGATGTTGCCCGCACTGTAGCCGGGATGGCGGCGGCGCGCGGTCTCCCAGATATTCTCACCGCTGACCAGCATGTTGTGCTGGCGCCACAGGAAGACATCGCCGAGTTCCCGGAAGTACCATCCGTTGCCCACAATCCCATGCTGCGCCGGTGACAGGCCCGTCAACATCGTGGACTGGACGGTGCACGTCACCGCCGGCAGCACGGTGGCCAGTTCGGAGGACCAGCCTTGCGCGGCCAGCCGCGACAGCCGGGGCATCCGGCGCAGGGCCTTGGCGGTCAGGCCAACAACGTTCAGCAGCAGTACTGGTTTCACGGTTATTCCTTGCTTCAGGTGGTCAGGACGCGCTGCGGGTCACCGGACGCCCGCGGCGTCCAACAGGTTGGACGCGGCCCACGTGATTTCTGCAGCGATTCCGTCGGCGATACCCACCGAGGCGCCGGGCAGCACGCTCCAGGTATAGGTCTCGATGTCGAGGTGGACTTCAGGCGCGTAAGGCAGCCGGGCAACTTCGGCAACCGTCCGGCGCAGTACGTCCACGGTGGTCTCCAGTGGGGCGGATGGCACATGGTGCAGTGGGATGTGGAAGTGGACACGCCATGCGCTTTCCCCCGGCAGATCCCTGAGCGCTTCGTCGAGGTCGTCGGCACGGATAACTCCGGCCGGCTGCGCTTCCCGCACCTGATGGAGGTACCGCGGTTCAACGAAGCCCGCCAGGGCCTCCCGGGCTGCCGGATCGGACGGATCGGCGACGTGCAGCGCGGCTGACGCCTGCACCTTGACGATCCGCAGGCCTGCTGCGGCGATCTGCTGGACAGCGCCGGCAGGGTCAGCGAACGAAACAGCCAGGTGGCAGGTGTCCACACACAGGCCCACGAATTCCGGATCGATGCCCCGTTGGATCCGGGGTTCCAGCCAACCGACAACATCCGCGACTGTATCCAGGACGCAGCCCGGTTCCGGTTCGACGGCAACGCGCACGGTCTTTCCCGTCCGCTCGCGCAGGTCCCGCAGGCGGGAGGACAGCTCGGCGAAGCCGGAGGTGGCGGCGTCGTCGTCCTCCCCGGACCAGGACGTCCGCCACGCAAGGGGAAGGGTGGAGATGGAACCGGTGGTTCCTTTTGGCAGCAGGGCCGCCAGCACTTCGGCGCAGTCCAGCGTGTAGTCCAGCCGCCCGGTCTCTGCCCATGTCGGCTTGTAGACGTCAAGCTTGACTACCTCATTATGGAAGCCGCCGTAGGGGAAAGCATTGATGGTGTGCAGCTGCAGCCCTTCGGCGTCGAGGACGTCGCTGAGGGCTGCACGGTCCACGGCGCTGCCTGCCAGCTGGCGGGCCAGTCCGGCCGGCAGCCACAGCCCGATGCCCAGGATGTCAAGGCCTGCCTTGCGGCGGATGGGCCCCGCATATTCGCGGAGCTGGCGGATCACGCCGTCGAAGTCCTCCGCAGGGTGGACGTTGGTGCAGTAGGAGAGGAGCATCAGGCGCGAACCCCCCGCAGCACGGAGTTGCCCTCAAAGCCGGCAGCCGCATCCGGCAGCTCCGCGGCATCGAACCCCGGGATGGGATCGAGGATCAGTTGGCCGCTCTGGCCGAAGAACTCGACCGGATTGCGCCACAGCACCTTATCCACGTCATCAGCAGTGAAGCCGGCGTCGAGCATTGCTTGTGCGGTGCTGACTGTCTTCAGGGGGTCGGACCGGCCCCAGTCGGCGGCAGAGTTCACCAGCATCCTGTCCGTTCCGTAGGTGCGGAGGATGGCCACCATGCGCTGCTCGTCCATTTTGGTGTCGGGGTAGATGGAGAATCCCATCCAGGCCCCGGCGTCCTTGACCATCTCAACGTTCGTTTCGTTGAGGTGGTCAACAACCACCATTCCGGGGGCCAACCCCGACTCGCGGACCACGTCAAGTGTTCGGCGCGTGCCGGCAAGCTTCTCCCTGTGCGGTGTGTGCACCATCGCCGGCAGGGAGTACTCGCGCGCCAGCTCCAGCTGCCGGCTGAAGGCCTCGTCCTCAGCGGGAGTCATCGAGTCGTAGCCGATCTCGCCAACGGCCACCACGCCCTCCTTGATCAGGTAGCGCGGAATTTCCTCGAGGACGGGAACGCACCGGGGGTCGTTCGCTTCCTTGGGGTTGAGGGCGATGGTGGCGTGGTGGCGGATGCCGAATTGGGCGGCACGGAACCGTTCCCACCCCAGCAGCGAGTCGAAGTAGTCGATGAAGGAGCCGACGTTGGTGCGGGGCTGCCCCAACCAGAAGGCCGGTTCCACGAGGGCCCGCACTCCGCTGGCATAAAGGGCCTCGTAGTCATTGGTGGTGCGGCTTGTCATATGGATATGGGGATCGAAAATGCGCATGCGGGATGTCCTTAGGAAGAAGTGGGGGTACGGGAAGACGCCAGGATCAGGTGGACGTCATCCGGGACCGGCCGCCCTGCGGCACGGCGTTCGGCGGCGAAATCGCCAGCCATCCGGGCGAGCTCATCATCGGCCCGTTCCCTGAGATCGGTTACGGCGGTGAGGCTGATGCCCAGGAAGACCAGCTTCAGCACCGCGTGGCGCCAGCTGTGCTGGTCCAGGTGGGCGGCAGCGAAGGGACCAGCGGCGGCGGCAACCAGGCCGCTCTCGTTGGTCCGCAATGCCTCCGTTGTCATGCGCAGTCCTGCGGCCACGACGGCGGCCGGCAGCTTGGGTGATCCTGCAGCCAACGCTCCCAATCCCCGAAGGACGCCGCGGCGCTCCGCCGAGTCGCCCCCGTCGTACAGGGCCAGCAGCGTTTCGGCCAGTTCCTCCTCCGGCAGGATGTCCCGGAGCCGGGCAATCAGCTGCCCACGCGCGTGGTCGCTTGTCGTGCCGAACAGGATGCCGGACGGATCTGCCTCCGGCCGGAGGGGGCCCCGCCCCAGGCGGCGGCCGGCAGCCGCAAAAACCCTGGTGAGGGACCCCCGGTCCGCCGAGACCGCCGTCGCGCTCTCCTGCAGCCAGCGCTCCAGGTCCCTGGTGCGCAGCGATTCCTCCCAGCCGGCGCGAAGCGCGGCCATGCTCCGGGCGGCAAGCCCCGGAGCGTCGTGGGAATGCCGGGGCAGTTCGACGGCGGCAACGCCGCGGTACTCCAGTTCGGCCAGCGTGGCGAGCGCGAGGGGCAGGTCGACGGCGCCTTCGCCGAACGGCAGGTGCTCGTGCCTGTGCTTGGGCATGTCGTCGAGTTGGACGTTGGCCAGCAGCGGCCCGGCCTCGAGGAGGGCCCCGCGGACACCGGCGGGTTCAACTACTACGCAGTGGCCGATATCCACTGTCACACGCAGGTTGGCCGGATTTCCCAGTGCTGTCCGCAGGCGCAGTACGTCGGAGACTGTTTGGACCAGCATGCCGGGTTCAGGTTCGACGGCGACTGTCACGTTGCGGGAACGCGCGTAGTCAACGATGTCCGCTACCCGCGTGGTCAGCCGTTGCCATCCCGTTTCGGCGCTTGTGTCCTCCGGCAGGATCCCCGAGAAGAAGGAGACACATTCCGCCTCCAGGCCGGCCGCGATGTCGACGGCACGGCGAAGGAAGGCGAGGCGGATTCCGGCCTCCTCATCTACCAGTGCAGGGCGGTGCTTGTGCCGCGGGTCAAGCAGGAAGCGGGTGCCGGTTTCAATGACCACGCGCAATCGCAGCTCATCAAGTTGTTGCCGCAGGGCCGACAGTTGGACGTCCAGGTCCTCGGCGAACGGATCCAGGTGCGGGTGGCCCAGTGTCAGGGCCACCGCACCGTAGCCCTGTTCCGCGAGGAGTTCCAGCGCTATGGGAAGCGGATGGTCCGTAAATCCGTTGGTCCCGTATCCGAGGCTGAAAGGCATGGGGGATGTGCCGGCTGTCATGACTCGCTGATCCTCATTTTCCCGGGACGTGACCGCATGGCTTTGCCAAACAGGTCCACTGACACGAGTACTGCTGCCGCCGCCGGATTCCCCTGACGGAGGGTGAGCGCCGTCTGCAGCGGGATCATGGCCCGGATTCCTGCCCTGGTTGCCTCCAGCGCGTTCTTGGCTTGGGGGCTCCGCGCAGCCCGGATCTGTGCCGGGGCACAACGTGCGGCATAGGCCGCGGTGGCGGCGAGGACGGCGGGGAATGTGCCGCGGGGACCTGTAGCACCGGCGAGCAGCGCAGCGGCAATAAGGCCAGTGCCGGCGGCAACGCCGGAAGCCGTCGTCGTGGTTGTTCCCCCGACTTCACCGCGGGAGAGCACTGTCACGGCCACGGCCTGGCTGCCCACGAGGCCGGCGGACGCAAGCGCGGGCCGGAGCTTCGCCGAGCCGGCCCCCATCAGGACATCGAGTGCCCGGCAGCTGCCCATGGTGAGTGCACCGGAAACCGGATGCTGCTTGGCCAGCAGGTCATAGGTCCAGATGGCGGCGGCGAGGGGGAGGCCCACGGCGGCCGCACGCCTGCCTCCACCGGCGGCGCTTAGGCCCAGACCCGCCAGGGTGAGGACGGCAGCCGCCGCCAAAGCCTTGTTCGGGCTGATACGCCCGGAAGGGATGGGCCTTTCAGGGCGCTCGTCTGCGTCGGTCCCGCGGTCGGCATAGTCGTTGAGCGCCATGCCGCCGGCATAGAAGCAGGCACTCGCCAGGGGAAGAAGGGTCCTGCGGCCACCGAGTCGGTGCCCCGCTGCCGCCCCGCCCGCCAGCGTGTCGCCGATGACAGTAAGGACAGCAGGCGCCCGGACGAGCTCCAGGTAGTCGTTCAGGGAGCTCATAGCTGACCGGAGCTTCCGGCACCGGCGGCCGCTTTGGCGCTGGCGGACCGTGCCCACTCCACAAGGTTGCGGGTCTGGTGGGCGAAGGCGTGCTCGTCACTGCCCCATGGATCCTTGAAGAAGAATCCGAGCGCCCCGACGTGGCCTTCTTCTCCAGCCGCGTGGGCCAGGGCCATCAGCCGCGAAAGGTCGAGGACCATGGGCGCAGCCAGCATGGAGTCATAGGCGCTCCAGGTCGTCTGCAGCGAGAGGCGCGAGCCGAGGAACCCCTCGACGTTGATGTGGTCCCAGGCCACTTTCGTCTCGCCCAGGTCCTGGACGTTGTCGATGTGCAGCGGAGTTACAGCACCCCCGGTCAGTTCCTGCAGCCCGCGGTTCTTGGACTGCAGCTTCCCGGAGACCGCCAGAGGGTCGGCGAGGGTGGCACCGTCACCGCCGCCCAGAAGGTTGGTTCCCGCCCAGGACAGGACACGCAAACCGCGTGCGGCGAAAGCCGGAGCCAGGACAGACCTCAACCAGGTCTGGCCCGTCTTGCCGTCTTGGCCTGCGGTGGGGATTCCGTGCTGTGCCGCCAGCTGCCGCAGTACAGGGAGATTGAGTGCAGTAGACGGGGTGAAACATGCGTAGGGCGAACCGGCCAATATCGCGGCGTAGGCGCTGAGGGAGCTGGCCGGCAGCACCTGGCGTGCCGGATCCTCGAGTGCTGCAAGAAGAAGGTCCGCATCCGCAAATTCGGGGATCTGCTCCACAGGTGCTTCCGTAGAGGCGACGTCGATAACTATGACGCAGTCCAGGCCGCTGGAGCGCTTGAAGTCCAGGATGTCCTGGGCAAGCCGCCGGGCCACCTCAGCCTGCGCTTCCTGCTGCTGGGCAGGATCGTAACCGGGCCGTACCCGCTGGTCAGCCTCCAGAAGCTGGGGCCGGACAGCCTCGACGAGATGGGGCGGCAGCATTCCCGACTCGACCAGTGCTTCCGCGCGCTTTGCCATGCAGACACTGCTGATATCGTGCCCGCCCACCACGAGGTCCCCGAAGGCAGGCAGTGCGACGCCGCCAAAAGCATCCTGCTCAGTGACGCACCCGGTGGCCTTTGCCAGTCCGGCGGTAATGGCGGCTAGGCCGGCGGTTGCCGTTGTGGCTACAGACCCGCGCGCCCCGATCAGCCAGATGCCCGTCCTGCCGTAGGCGTGGGAGGCCTGTTCTGCCATCGGGCCCGTGCCCGGCGTGCTGTCAGCTGATGTACCCAATGTGTCTTCCTCCTTGAAGCGGTGCTGCGGCCAGCCGGCCGCTCGGTCACGCCGCTTGACGCGCGTGGTGCCGATCACAAAGAAACCTAACACGACTAATGACAGCAAACAACGAATGTTCTCGTCATATCGATATATGCATGACGTCTGCTGCCGTAGTTAGGGCGAAATTGGCAGGAGTAACGCCACTTGTTTCCATTGTTGACGGATTAACCCTTCCTTTACCCATGCTTGTGGGAGTGGGGTGCACATAACGCTGCCGGGGGCAGGGGTGCGACTTCGAGGTCGGGGCGTTTCGTCGAAAGGTGTGCTGTAATTAGTCGATGAGTGACATAAGTAGCTTCAACGGCCTGGGTTCGTCCGGAGCGAGCGAACTGTTTCAGATCCTTCGGGATGGACGTCCGCGCACCCGGACCGAGCTCGCGGAACAGATGGGGCTGGCCCGTTCCACCATCACGCTCCGCATTGAGGCGCTGATGGAACTGGGGCTGGTTGGCTTTGTGGACGACGCCGTCTCGACCGGCGGACGTCCTTCCTCGCGCATTGCCTTGAAGGCCGGCAGCAAAATCGTCCTGGGAGTGGACATCGGCGCATCGCACCTGCGCCTGGCGGTCACGGACCTCACCGGGCACCGTTTAAAGGAGGCGGCCCGCAGCATCGAAGTAAAGAGCGGTCCCGATGTTGTGCTGCAGGACGTAGTTGAGCTCGCCTCCGGCCTCCTCAAGGAATCCGGAAGGGCCATGGAGGATCTGCTCGCGATTGGCATCGGCCTTCCCGGCCCGGTGGAGCACCGGACCGGCCGGCCCATCAATCCTCCGATCATGCCCGGCTGGAACGGCTTCGACGTTCCAGGCTACCTGCAGGGCCATTTCCAGGTGCCGGTCCTCGTGGACAACGATGTCAACATCATGGCGCTGGGCGAGCGGAACGTTGCCTGGCCGAACGTGGACGATCTCATCTTCGTGAAAGTTGCCACGGGCATCGGCTCGGGCATCGTGTCGAGCGGCATGCTGCAGCGTGGGGCGGACGGGGTGGCCGGCGACATCGGGCATATCCGGGTGCATAACGGCACCGGAATTCCCTGCCATTGCGGAAATCAGGACTGCCTTGAAGCTGTGGCGTCAGGGCCTGCGGTGGCAACCAGGTTGCGTGCGCTCGGCTTGGACGCAAGCACCAGCGAGGATGTTGTGCGGCTCGTAGGGGCCGGCGTCACAGAAGCTGTGCACGCCGTCCGCCAGGCCGGCAGGGATGTGGGTGAGGTGCTGTCCGCGTGCGTCAGCCTGATCAACCCTTCCGTCATCGTTATTGGCGGTTCCATGGCCATGACGGGTGAGCAGTTCCTGGCAGGCATTCGCGAAGTGGTCTACTCCCGCACCATCCCCCTGGCCACCCAGCACCTCCAGATTGTCCAGTCCACGTCCGGTCTGGACGCCGGTGTTCTTGGCGCCAGCATGCTCGCTATCCACCATGCAATGTCTCCGCAGCGCATCGACGCCATGGTTCTGGGCCTTTCCGGTGCGGCGGCCGGCTAGGGCGACAAACTTCTCCTAACAATCCTTGACTTTTGCTTGACAGACAACAAAAGCCGAGAATAGTCTCAAGCCAGAAGCCCGGTCAACGGAGACGCTACTTCGAGTACAAGACGCCGTTGCCCGGCCAGGCCGGAAGAAAACACTTTCTGCTTGGGTTTCGGGCGCCAATAAGGCGCGTGAAATCAAGGAATTCAGTCAGCAAAGCTCGCACCACAGCTGTAGCAGTGAGTTCCTGCTCCCTTCGTGTCCGTACTGATCGACGGCAGCGGTAGCGCGCGGAGCTCACGGCGAGGACGCTGTGGGTGAAGCAACTAACCGTGGCCTGCCAGCCGCAGCCATAATCAGTGCGTGCCGCGAAACCTTAAAGCCGCTGCGTTGCAGCTTCGTCTGCTTCTCCCCAATGCCGGTGGAGGAACGCACTCACTGCCAGGAAAGGCAACTTATGTGCTTCGGATTTAATGCCCCAGGCGCCCTTCGTCGCTCGTTGGAAGAAAAGGGGGTCGACCGCCGCAGCTTCCTGAGGGGAGCAGTAGCAGCAGGCGTAGGCGTTGGCCTCGCCGGCATCGGTGGAACCGCTGCTGTCGCGGCACCCGCCGCGCAGGCTGCCGGCCGACCGGTAGCCCCCGGACTTATCAGCATCCAGCTCTACACGCTCCGTTCCATCATGCGCGGTGAGGGCATCGAAGCGACGCTGGCAAGCCTGGCTGACTTCGGCTTCACCAAGGTTGAGCTCGCCGGCCTCTACGGCCGCACCGCCGAAGCGATGCGTGGGACGCTCGATTCGCTCGGCATCACCCCGTCCTCAAGCCACGACGGAATCAGCGCCACCCCGGCCGCGCTGGAGACGAAGATCGCCAATGCAGTGACACTCGGCCAGACCCACATCAACGTGCCGTACCTGGTTTCCAGCTCCGCTGACAACTGGCGCCGGTGGGCTGACCAGATGAACGAGGAGGCTGCTGTTGCCCAGCAGTCCGGGCTGAAGTACGGCTACCACAACCATGCCCACGAGTTCACTACCGACCTCGGCGGCGGCCTGACCCCCTGGGACATCTTCACCAGCCGGCTCGACCCCAAGCTGGTCCACCTTGAGGTTGACCTTTACTGGGCCGTCAGCGGCGGTGTCGGCGTGGGCGCAGCAGACCCGATCCAGTTTGCCATCGACACTATCCTCCAGGCTCCGCAGAAGGTCCTGCAGTACCACGTGAAGGACCGCGACGTCTCGGGTGGTTTCGCTGACCTGGGAACCGGGACCATCGACTTCGCCCGCATTTTCCGGGCTCACACCCCCAAGGAGTTCATCGTCGAAAACGACCAGCCGGACGTCACGCCGCTGCAGACGGCCGAGGTGGGCTACAACTACCTGCGGACGCTCCGCTTCTAGTACCGGCCGCTGAGGTTTCGCCTGAAAGCCGGGCCGGGCGGTCATCCATCCGCCGGCCCGGCTTTCGCACATCTTTCCAATAGCAGGAAGAACCGAATGACTGTTACGGATCCGGTCCAGGAACTCGTGGTACTCCTGGACGCAGACGGAATCCCTTGCGGGTCAGCACCGAAGCAGGACGTCCATCATGGGGATACCCCCTTGCACCTGGCCTTTTCCTGTTACGTGTTTGATGAGGCGGGACGGGTCCTGGTTACCCGGCGTGCCCTCACCAAGGCGGCCTGGCCTGGAGTATGGACAAATTCGTTCTGTGGACACCCGATGCCCGGGGAAAGCACTGTTGATGCGGTCCGGCGCAGGGGCAGATGGGAACTCGGGATGGAGATCTCCAACCTGCAACAGTGCCTGCCGCGCTTTAGCTACAGGGCTGTGGACGCGAATGGCATTGTCGAAAATGAAGTCTGCCCTGTATTCACCGCCACGATTGCCGGTGGCCTGACGCCACGGCCGTCAGAGCTATGCGAATATCAATGGGCTCCCCTACCGGATCTGATAGCGGCAACTGAGGCCGCACCTTGGGCATTCAGTCCTTGGCTGGTGCTGCAGCTTCCGGAACTGGGGCAAAGCCTCACTTCCTCCCTCCCGATTCCGGCCTGACTCCCGGATACCTGCATCATGCAGGCAGGACCGCCACCCCTATCCGCGCCGTCAGGCCGTGATGGTGCGGATGGGTGATCCGGCAAGCCAGGCAGTGACGTCCTCAAAGGCGCCGCCGTAGAACTGGCGGTAGCTTTCGCGGGTGACGTAGCCAAGATGCGGCGAGAGCACCGTGTTGGGGGCAGTAAGGAGCGGATGGCCGGCCTGGAGTGGTTCCTGGTCGAACACGTCAAGTGCCGCCCCACGGATCCAGCCCTCGCTGAGTGCCCGCAGCAGTGCGTCCTGGTTCACCAGCGGACCCCTGGCCGTGTTCACCAGGACCCCCTCCGGGCCCAGCAGCCGCAGTTCCTCCTCACCCACGGTGTTTTCCGAGCGCTCGGACAGCCGCAGATGAACAGTGACGACGTCCGACAGGCGGAACAGCTCCGCCTTGTCCACCAGGCGCGCGCCGGCCTCTGCCGCTGCCTCCGCCGTCAGGTTCCGGCTCCATGCCAGCACCTCCATCCCAAACGCCTTCGCGTAACCGGCGATCCGGCGGCCGATCTTGCCGAGCCCCACGATGCCCAGCGTCTTTCCGGAAAGCTCGAAGCCCACCGTCGTCTGCCACGAGCCTGCGCGCAGGGAGTTCTCTTCCGGAGTGAGGTTCCTGGCCAGCGCCAGCAGCAGTGCCCACGTCAGTTCCGGAGCTGCGGCGGGGGAGCCCGGCGTGCCGCAGACGGTGATGCCCTGCTCGGTTGCGGCGGCAACATCTATGGCGGCATTCGCCATCCCCGTGGTGACCAGGAGTTGGAGGGCGGGAAGTTTCTCGAAAACCTCCCGGGGAAAGGCGGTCCGCTCCCGCATGGCGACCACGACGGTGGTATCGGCCAGTGCTGACACCAGGGCTTCCGGCGAGGCAAAGGGTTCCCGGAACGTCATGACGGTGACGCCTTCCGCTTCCAGGGCCGCCCAGTCGGCGAATCCGTGGGCTACATCCTGGTAGTCATCAAGGATGGCGAGGCGGTGCTGCATGGCGGTGTCCTTTGTCCCGGGGCACTGGCTGATGTTCATCGTATGGCACAGTACTGTCCGCCGTGCCGGACCCGCCCAACCACCGGGCGTGATAGCAATGGAGTGATGAGTATCCATATCCCGCGCACCGCATGAGAGGCCGGATCCTTTCCCGGTTTCCCAACAGTTGGATCCTGCTCGCCTGCATCGGGCTGCTGGCGCTGAACCTGCGGGGCCCCTTCGTGGCGGTTGCCCCGGTAGTTGGCCTGATCCAGGCGGAACTGGCTTTTTCACCCGTTATGCTGGGGCTTCTGACCAGCATCCCCGTGCTCTGCTTCTCCCTCGCGGCACCGCTGGCTTCCCTGGCGGCGAGGAAGTTCGGTGCCGAGTTCGCCGTAACGCTGACCATCCTCGGTGTGCTGGCGGGGGTCCTGGTGCGCTCGGCGGGCGGGTCTGCGCTGGTGGTGGCAGGAACGGTGCTGATCGGCGTCGCCATCACAGTGGGCAACATCGCGGCGCCGCTGATCATCCGCCGCGACTTCGCCCCCAGGCGGCAGGGGACCGCGATGGGAATCTACACGGCGGCCCTGAACATCGGTTCATTCCTGACGTCGGTGTTGACGGCACCGCTGGCGGGTCTGGCGGGGTGGCGCTTCGCGCTGGGCTCCGTGGCGGTGTTCGCCGTGGCGGCCGTCGTGGTCTGGACCCTGGCCGTGGGACCCCGCAACGCGTTCCTGGCCTCCCCCGGGAACAGCGGGGACAGCAGCCGGCCGCGGGTGGCCGGATCAGGCTGGATTACAGCAGGACTGACGGCTGGCTTCGGCGGTCAGGCGTTTTCCTATTACGGGGTGACGGCGTGGTTGCCCACCTACCTCGATGATGAGCTGGGGATGTCCGCCGCAGAGGCCGGTGCCGCTTCCTCCATTTTCCAGATCCTTGCGATCGTGGGCGCCCTGGGCGTGCCGTTTGCGGCCAGGTTCATGAGTACGACGGCGGTGGCGGTCACCGTGGGTGCGCTGTGGACGGCCGTGCCGGCGGGGCTGCTGCTGGCGCCGCAGCTCTGGTGGCTGTGGTCCACTTTTGGCGGCATCGCGCAGGGCGGCGGCATCACAGTTATTTTCATTGCCATTATCCAGTTGGCCCGGGACCAGGCGTCCGCCGGCAGGATGTCCGCCACGGTCCAGGGCCTAGGCTACGCCCTCGCCGCCGTGGCACCGCCCCTGTTGGGCTTTGTCCACGATGCTTCGGGTTCCTGGACTCCTGCCCTGCTCGTCGTCCTAGCCTCGGTGCTGACCTTCTTCGTCGCCACCACCCTCTCCGTGCGGAAGGTGCCTAAGGGACGGTGAGCCAGGCGCCGCCGTCGTACGTCTCCACCCCCTTCCGACGCTCTCTCACTTAACGTCGCACAATAACGATCGCTCTCTCACTTTCCATTGGGAAGTGAGAGAGCGATCCGGAAATTCTGCATTAAGTGAGAGAGCGTCGGGATGGACGGCGGGTTGTGGAATGCTCCGCCGCCGGGCCGGCGCTCCGGATTTCGGAGGTGCCTGTTGCGATAGGGCGTGCAGGCCCGGCGGACGGAAGTTGGACGGGTTGTCCGCCGCTATGCCGCCGCGAGCTCCTCGACGGTGGCCTTCTCACGGGCCTCTGTGAGGTAACGGGCATAGGCGGGGAGGGTGAGGAAGGTCGGGAAGTCCCTGGCGAGGGTGACTTCCTCGAAGATGTCGCGGGCGTCCTCGAAGCGGTCGCCGTCGAAGCGTTCGAGCCGGGCGAACTCTTCATCGAGGAGTTCTTCGATCCATTCATGGGTGATGATCTCTCCGTGGTCTGTGATGGCGCGGGCGTAGATCCACTGCCAGAGCTGGGAACGGGAGATTTCTGCGGTGGCGGCGTCTTCCATGAGGTTGTGGATGGCCACTGCTCCGTTGCCGCGGAGCCAGGATTCGATGTAGCGGATCCCGACTTCGATGTTGTTCCGGATGCCCTGTTCGGTGATGGTGCCGGTGGTGGCTGCCACGTTGATCAGGGCGCGGTCGTCCGGGATGACGTCCTCGCGGAGCCGGTCCAGCTGGTTGGGCTTGTCGCCGAGGATGGAGTCGAACACTTCGCGGCAGACCGGCACAAGGTCCGGGTGCGCCACCCAGGAGCCGTCGAAGCCGTCGTTGGCCTCGCGGGTCTTGTCAGCGCGGACCTTCTCGAACGCGTTGGCGTTCGCCTCCGGGTCCTTGCGGTTGGGGACCGCTGCTGCCATTCCGCCGATGGCCAAGGCGCCGCGCTTGTGGCAGGCGCGCACGAGCTGTTCGGTGTAGGCGCGCATGAAGGGCTGGGTCATGGTCACCTGGGCCCGGTCGGGGAGGACGAAGCGGGGGCCGCGGGTGCGGAAGTTCTTGATCAGCGAGAAGATGTAGTCCCAGCGGCCGGCGTTCAGGCCCGCGGCGTGGTCGCGCAGTTCGTAGAGGATTTCTTCCATTTCGAAGGCCGCGGTGATGGTTTCGATCAGCACGGTGGCGCGGATGGTGCCCTGCGGGATGCCGAGCAGGTCCTGGGCGAGGATGAAGATGTCGTTCCAGAGCCGGGCTTCGAGGTGCGTTTCGATCTTGGGCAGGTAGAAGTACGGGCCTTTGCCTTGGGCGAGAAGGCGGCGGGAGTTGTGGAAGAAGTACAGGCCGAAGTCCACGATGCCGCCGGCAATGGGTTCGCCGTCGATAATCATGTGCTTCTCCGGGAGGTGCCAGCCGCGGGGGCGGACCACGATGGTGGGCAGCTCGCATGCGGGGCGGAGCTTGTATTCCTTGCCTTCGTCGGTGGTGAAGTCCAATCGGCGTTCCAGGGCGTCAGTGAGGTTCAGCTGGCCCTTGATGACGTTGCGCCAGCTGGGGGTGGAGGAGTCTTCCATGTCCGCGAGCCACACCTTGGCGCCGGAGTTCAGGGCGTTGATGGTCATCTTCTTGTCCACCGGGCCGGTGATTTCCACACGGCGGTCCTCCAGCCCGGGGGCCGGGGGAGCAACCCGCCACGAGGGATCGTTCCGAATGTCCGCGGTTTCGGCGAGGAACCGGGGGTCGGCGCCGGCGGCAATCTCGGCACGGCGGGTCCGGCGGGCCTGCAGCAGTTCCTGCCGCCGCTCGGCAGTAGCCCGGTGCAGTTTGGCCACGAATTCCAGAGCGTCCGGAGTAAGAACCTCGTTCTGCCGGCAGATGGGCTGCGCGGTCAGGGTGATGCCATTGATGGTGAAGCTGTCAGTGAAGCTGTTCATTTCTGTCTCCTTAAAGACGAAAAGGGAAATTCGACGGCGGGACTTGCCTGAGTGGGTGGGGGCGACGATCACGCTTAGGTGAGCACCGCCGTCGTGCCTCCAGGTGAGCGGAGCGAACAACCTCACCTGTGGCAAAGGGATTAGTGGAACTGGCCCTCTTCTGTCGATCCGACAAGCGCGAGGGTGGATGCGTTCGGGTTGAGCGCGGTGGAGATGGTGTCGAAGTAGCCGGTGCCAACTTCGCGCTGATGTTTCGTGGCGGTGTAGCCGCGGGATTCAGAGGCGAATTCCTTTTCCTGGAGCTCGACGTAGGCGCTCATGCCGTCGCGGGCGTAGCCGTGGGCGAGGTCGAACATCGAGTAGTTCAGGGCGTGGAAGCCGGCCAGGGTGATGAACTGGAACGTGAAGCCCATGGCGCCGAGTTCGCGCTGGAACTTGGCGATGGCGGCGTCGTCCAGGTGCTTGCGCCAGTTGAACGACGGGGAGCAGTTGTAGGAGAGCATCTGGTTTGGGAACTCGGCCTTGACGGCTTCGGCGAACTTGCGGGCCAGTTCCAGGTCCGGGGTGCCGGTTTCCATCCAGATCAGGTCCGAGTAGGGGGCGTAGGCTTTGGCGCGGGCGATGCAGGGTTCGATGCCGTTGCGGACCTTGTAGAAGCCCTCTGCGGTCCGCTCGCCGGTGATGAATTCGCGGTCGCGCTCGTCGACGTCGGAAGTGATCAGGGTGGCTGCCTCGGCGTCGGTGCGCGCGATGACCACCGAGGGGGTGCCGGCGACGTCGGCTGCGAGGCGGGCTGCGTTCAGGGTGCGGACGTGCTGCTGGGTGGGGATGAGGACCTTGCCGCCCAGGTGGCCGCACTTCTTTTCGGACGCGAGCTGGTCTTCCCAGTGAACACCTGAGGCGCCGGCCTGGATCATGGACTTCATGAGTTCATAGGCGTTCAGCGGTCCGCCGAAGCCGGCCTCGGCGTCGGCGACGATCGGGACCAGCCAGTCTTCAACGCTCTGGACACCCTCGGCGAACTCGATCTGGTCCGCCCGGAGCAGGGCGTTGTTGATCCTGCGGACCACGGTGGGTACGGAGTTGGCCGGGTAGAGGGACTGGTCCGGGTAGGTGTGGCCGGAGTTGTTGGCGTCCGCGGCAACCTGCCAGCCGGAAAGGTAGATCGCCCGCAGCCCGGCCTTGACCTGCTGCACCGCCTGGTTGCCCGTCAGGGCGCCCAGGGCATTGGTGTACTTGCCTTCCTTGTGCTCCTCGGTGAGCTGCTTCCACAGTTTTTCGGAACCGCGGCGGGCCAGGGTGTGTTCTTCGGAGACGCGGCCGCGGAGACGGACGACGTCGAAGGCTGAGTAGTCCCGGGTTACACCTTCCCAGCGGGGGTTGGCGTCCCACTCGAGCTCCAGGGCGGCAGCCTGCTGTTCGGGCGTCTGCTGGGTGGGCTCAAATGCTGCAGTCATCGTTGATCTCCTTGATTGAGCTCCGGAATCGGGTAGGTGGGAACCTCGCCTTTGAGGCTCCCACCGGCTTTCCGGTGCGGTGTTTCTTTCCGTGACAACTACTTTTCAGCACTTCCAGGGCGCTTTCCAGACGAAAGTACTGGAAAGAATTGCACTTTTTCACTTATCCTTCAAAAATGCCGCTTGGAAGCTGGAACCGCGAAGCCGCGACGCTATCACCGCCCACCTCATCCGCTGAACTGGACGTCATCAGCCTTGGCCGAAGGGTGCGCCACCTGCGCAAACAGGCCGGGCTGACCCTCGATAACCTGAGCGCCGCCGTCGGCACTGCTCCCAGCCAGCTGAGCCTGATCGAGAACGGCAAGCGGGAACCCAAACTGGGACTCCTTCAGCACCTGGCGGCCGCACTTAACGTCAGCATCGACCAGCTGCTAGGTGCTGAGCCGCCCAGCCGTCGGGCAGCCCTGGAGATCGAGCTGGAACGCTACCAGCGCAGCCCGCTGTACGAGACGCTGAACCTGCCCAAAATCCGCATCAGCTCAAGGCTCCCGCTGGACGTGCTGGAGGCCCAGGTAGGGCTGCTGCATGAGCTGGAGCGGAAGATGAATGAGCAGGTGGCCACCCCCGAGGAAGCACGCCGCGCCAACGGTGAACTGCGTGCCATGATGCGCGAGCGCGGCAACTATTTCGCGGAATATGAGGCGGAGGCGCAGAAGGTCCTCAAAGCCGTGGGTTACACCAGCGGACCGCTGAGCCAGCACGTGATCGCGGACATCGCGGAGAACCTCGGATTTTCCCTCCACCATGTGGGTGACCTGCCGCATTCCACCCGGTCAGTCACGGATTTGAAGAACCGCAGAATTTACCTGACGCAGAACCAGCGCCAGGACCACGACCCGCGTTCGGTGCTGCTGCAGGCCCTGGGGCACTATGTGCTGGGACATGAAACGCCTAAGAACTACGGCGACTTCCTGGCCCAGCGTGTGGCCACGAACTATTTCGCTGCTGCACTGCTGCTCCCCGAGCAGGCCACCATGGAGTTCCTGCACAAGGCCAAGGCCGCCAAGGAAATTGCGGTGGAGGACATCCGCGACGCCTTTGCCGTTTCCTATGAAACCGCGGCCCACCGGTTCACAAACCTCGCCACGCAGCACCTGGGCCTCACCACGCATTTCCAGAAGACCCACCAGAGCGGCATCATCTACAAGGCCTACGAGAACGACGGCGTGACGTTCCCGCAGGACCATACCGGCGCCATCGAGGGCCAGCCGTCGTGCAAGGCTTGGACGTCCCGGGCCGTCTTCGATGTGCCGGACAAGTTCAGCGCCTACAGCCAGTACACAGACACGCCTTCGGGAACGTACTGGTGCACCGCCAGGACTGAGCGCTCCGCCACCGGCGAGTTCTCGCTGAGCATCGGCGTCCCGTACCAGCACGTGAAATGGTTCCGCGGGCGGGAGACGACAGCGAGGGCCAAGTCCACGTGCCCGGATCCGAACTGCTGCAAACGGCCGCCCGCGGAGCTCGCCTCGGAGTGGGCCGGCAACGCCTGGCCGTCCGCCCGGGCCCACTCGCACCTGCTGGCCGCCATGCCGCCGGGCGCGTTCCCCGGTGTGGATGAGACCGAGGTGTACAGCTTCCTGCAGGCACACTCGGGGATCTGACGGCAGGACGGCCCATCAGGTCCTGCAGTGTTTCGCCGGACGCTCTCTCACCCATGGAGCTCCCGGTAGGCGGCGGCAGCTGCCGGGTGCAGCGGCAGGCCGGCAGTGTTGATGAGCGACTCAGGACTGAGGAACTGGACTCCAAGGCTGGAGCGCGGGATCAACTCAGCGGCATGTTCCACCAGGAGCTCCACAGTCCTCTTGACGGTCGCATCGGCAAGGTCGCTGCGGCACAGGAGCAGGTTGGTTACCCCCACCGTCCACACAGCGGGAACCCCGTTATAGGCGCCCTCCGGAATAAGCACCCGGTCGTAGAACACCCCGTGCCTGGCGCGGAGTGCCGGCAGGACGACGGAAAGATCCAGGAAGTTAAGTCCAACATCGCTGTTGACGGCAGCGATGGCGGCAGTGGGGACACCCCCGGACCAGAACAGGGCATCCACTGAGCCTTCCTTCAGTGCGCTGAGTCCGTTGTTCAGTCCGAGGCTCAGGACTGTGGCCGCCTGGCTGGCCCGTGCTGCCGGTGGTGTGCCGGTGAAAGCAACGAGCCCGGCGGCCTCGATCAGGCGCGGAGTTGTCAGGGATGTGCCGGAGCCGGGTTCGCCCACAGCCACCGTCCTGCCGGCCAGATCGGAAACCGTGCGGATGCCGCCGCTCTTCCGGACCACGCAATGAACATAGTTTTCATAAACCCGGCCAAGGGCGGTGAGCCCAGCTCCGGCCGCGCTCTTCCGTGCGGCGCTCTGGGCCGCAGAATCGGCCAGGGCAACGGCGAAAGTGGCCTGCCCAGCCAAGAGGTTTTCGAGGTTGTCCAGGCTGCCTCCGGTGGTCAACGCCGATGCCTGGCGCGCCACGCCGTTCCGCTGGAGGGACGCCGCCAGCAGGGCAGCGAATTCAAGATAGAAACCTCCGGGTTCACCGCCCGCCACTGTGACGGAATCGGGCCGGTCATCCTGGCTGCAACTGCCCAGGGCCGACGACAGGAGACCGGCCAGGCCAAGCCCAACACCCGCCCTCAAGGCCATTCGCCGGGAAAAACTGCCTGACGTCATTTCAGCCATGGGGAGCCGCCTGCCTGTCCACGTCCGCCGTCTGCGGGAACTCCAGGCGGGCAGCCAGGCCGTATGGTTGTGCGGAGGCCAGCACCAAACGGCCTCCATTGGCTGCCGCCAGCTTGTCCACGATCGTCATGCCCAGGCCGTTGCCGCTCAGGTCCCGGTGTCGCGGGGAACGCCAGAAACGCTGCCGCGCAGCAGCCGTTTCTTCCGCCGAAAGCCCTGGACCGTCGTCTGAAACCTCTATCACCACTGCTGCGGCATTCATGAGCACGCGCACCGAGATGTGGGCAGCGCCGGCGTACTTGACCGCGTTGCCCAGCAGTTCCCCGACCATGTGCGACAGGTCGTCACGGTTGCAGGCGATCAGCGCCGGGCGCTCCAGGGGACTGCCGAGAATGACGGTGGCGCCGGCGAGGCGTGCTGCCGGCCCTGCCCGCTCCGTTTCCTCTTGCAGGACCGGGAAAGGATCGATGGGTGCGGCCCGGCCGGACCGGCCTGTCGTGCCCATGCCGGGAAGGGGCGCGGCCACGGAGTCCTCGAAGGCCCGGTGTTCGGCCGCTGCGAGCTTGAGTACGCTGTCCAGAATCCCTTCCACCCGTTCCAGTTCGGTGACAACGGCCGCGGCGGCAGCCCCTTGGCCGGACGCCTTCAGTTCCAGCTCCAGCAGGTCAATCCGCAGCCGCAAGGCGCCCACCGGGTTTCGCAGTTCGTGGGAAGTATCGGCAATGAGCTGGCGTTGGGACTCCATGCTGTGGCTGACGCTTTGTGCCATGGCGGTGAAGGACCGGCTCAATTCCCGGAGCTCGGGCGGTCCTTCCTCCGGTAGCCGGCTGCTCCGGCCCGTCGTCCCAAGCTCGGCCACAGCTGCATTAAGCCGGTGGACAGGGCGGAGCACCCAGCGGGTAACCCTGGAGGCAATGGCCAGCAACATCGCTGCCATCACCGCGGCGGCCAGGCCGACGGCGAGCCAGCGCTCGCGCAGTTTCTGCCGGGCCGCGTCGGGGTTGACTTCCAGGACGGCTGCGCCGAGCACCTGGCTGGCGCTTCCGAAAGAGCGGGACATGACCTGTGTGCCGCTGCCGAAGGGTTGTACTGGGGACAGGGTGGTGCCGCTGAGGTTCAGCGTGGATCTCGCAAGGGCATCCCTGACTTCCGCACGGTCCTCGTCCAGTCCGCCGGATCGCAGGGTGCCCTGCTGCAGCCGGATCAGGACTCCTTCACCATAAAGCTCGGAGTACCTGTCCATTTCCGCCTGCAGCTGTGTGGAATCCCCGCCTTCGGCCCCCGCGTCGAAGGCTACCTGGGCGAACCGGTTGAGCGCGGCCGCCCGGTTGATCTGGAGTTCCTGGGTAAGTTCCCTGCCGGCCGAGGCAAGGATGGCGTTGGACGCCACAAGCACAAGGAGCAGGGACAGGACGCTCAGCACTCCGAGGACACGGAGTCTCACCCTGAACCCGCCTCAACGCGGTAGCCCACACCGCGCACGTTGATGATAAAGCCCGGCAGTCCGAGTTTTGCCCGGAGGCCCGTGAGGTGCACATCGAGGGACCGTGAGGAGGCAATGAAGGCATCGCCCCACAGCGCGTCAAGGATCTGTTCGCGGGTCACCACCGATCCTGCATGGGTGGCCAGGAGCGCGAGCAGGTCGAACTCCGTGGCCGTCAGAGGAACGGCCTCGGCGCCGAGAACGGCCAGCCGTCGCTCCAGGTCCACTTCCAGCGGACCCAGCACAACGCGGCGTTGCCTGCTGCCCCGGGACCTGGCTGCCCGCCGGGTGACAGCCTCGATGCGGGCCAGCAGCTCCACCAGCTTGACGGGTTTGACCAGGTAGTCGTCCGCGCCCGAGCGCAGTCCCAGCACCACGCTGCGTTCGTCGTCGCGGGCGGTCAGGATGAGAATGGGACAGTCGGTCACTTGGCGGAGCTTCCGCAGTACGTCCAGCCCGTCCATGTCCGGCAGGCCCAGGTCCAGGAGGATCACCTCAAAGTTACGGTGGGCCAGCAGCGCGTCGGCCCCGCGGGAAACCCTCGTCGCCTTGTGGCCCGCCGCCGCGACGCCCGCTGCCAGCGCACCTGCCATGGCGTCGTCGTCCTCGACGATGAGCACTTCCATTGCCACTGTTCCTGTCGTTGAAGCCTGGGATGAGCGTCCCCCGCTTCTGGAGACTACCTTCTGGCGGGGTTTCCTGCCGCCCGCGCCCGGAAACCGGTCCTAATCCTAAGGAAGTGTTAGGAAATACGTCTCCACGTTGGCTGTGCCCTGCATCACCCATAGCTTTGTGGGGGTCCTCCGCGCTTTCGGGAGACCCATCACATCTAGGAAGGTTCACTGATGAGCACCCAAAAAGCAGCGCCGCCGCATGGGGCAGCCCAGTCTGAGGCCGCGCAGACCCGCAGGGCCGTCGGCAATATCCTCAAGGGTTCAGCCGGCAACCTCGTGGAGTGGTATGACCTCTACGTCTACACCGTCTTCGCCGCCTACTTTCAGTCCCACTTCTTCAACTCCAAGGACGACCTCCAGGCCGGCCTGGAAGCAATGGCGGTGTTCTCGACGTCATTCCTGATGCGGCCCATCGGCGCCTGGTTCTTCGGCCGCTACGCCGACAGGAACGGCCGGAAGGCCGCCCTGACCCTCAGCGTGACGCTGATGTCAGCCGGCTCCTTCGCCATCGCGGTGCTGCCCACGCAGGACGTCATCGGCGTTTGGGCATTGATCCTGCTGGTCCTGGTGCGTCTGCTGCAGGGCTTCTCCGTGGGTGGCGAGTACGGCACCAGCGCCACCTACATGTCCGAGGCCGCAACGTCCCGGCGCCGCGGCTTCTTCTCCAGCTTCCAGTACGTGACGCTGATCGGCGGCCAGATGCTTGCCCTGCTGGTCCTGGTGATCCTGCAAAACACCCTGGGCAACGATGCGCTGACGGAATGGGGCTGGCGTATCCCGTTCGCGTTGGGCGGCGCTGCTGCCCTGGTGGTGCTCTGGCTCCGCCGTTCGATGGAGGAAACTGTGTCCGCGGACCAGATCCGCGCTGCCCATGTCCACGTTGCCGGCGAGGCCCAGCCCGGCACCTTGAAGCTGCTGTTCACCCGGCACTGGAAGCCGCTGCTGATCTGCATCGGCGTTACCCTGGGCGGGACGGTTGCCTTTTACACGTACACCAACTTCATCCTGAAATTCATGAACGATACGTCAGGCATCGCCAAGACAGACACCTCCGTCATCAACTTCTGGGCGCTGTTCATCTTCATGCTGCTGCAGCCCGTCTATGGCCTGATTTCGGACAAGATCGGCCGCAAGCCGCTCCTCCTCTGGTTCGGCATTACCGGTGTGCTCTTCACGTGGCCGCTGCTCTCGACGCTGTCCGGCACCAAGGACCCGTTCACGGCTTTCCTGCTGATGATGGGCGGCCTGTTGATCGTGGGCGGTTACACCTCCATTAACGCCTTGGTGAAGGCTGAACTGTTCCCGGCCTCAATCCGCGCCCTTGGCGTGGGACTGGGCTATGCGATCGCGAACTCGCTCTTCGGCGGAACGGTTCCACTGATCGGAGCGGCGCTGCAGAAGGCAGGCCAGGTTGACCTGTTCTTCACCTACGTGACCGCGGCCATCGCCCTCTCACTGCTGGTGTACATCTTCGCCCTGAAGAACAAGAAGGCCACGCACCTGGACCACGAGCAGGGCAACGCCTGGGTCCAGGCCCGCAAGGACGACGATAAGGACAAAGACCTCCTCAGCGTGTAGACGCCGGAGGCGGACCTGCGGCAGGACAGATGGCGACGGCAGGTGCCCGCCCGCCGTCGTCCGCCCACCACGCCAGGACGCTCTATCAGCTCCTGCCGGAAATACCGGAACGCTTTATCACTCTCTTCAGGACAGTGCTAGAGCGATCCGGGTTTTTCTGCGTTAAGTGAGAGAGGGTCCGACGCGGCGTCCCGCGGGCGCGAGACTGAATCGAGTGCAAAGCGTGACCCTGCGGTCATCGCCCCGCGCCGCCGTCGCTGTTTCACTGGAAGGAGGCGGATTCCCGCCTTGGCACGCCGGGGGAGGCAACAGAGGTGTTTCGTTTTCAGCGGATGATTGCGTCGGGTGCCCTGATGGAACTGGCAGGATGTGCGGCGCCAGCCCCGCCGCCGGCGCCGCCGGAACTCCTCACGGCCGACGGCGTCGAGCGCGTCTCGGTTAGCCGCGCGGACTACGCCGCTGAACTGCGCTCCTTCCGGGCTTCCGCGCTCCTCCTTGGCGAAGCGCTGCTGGCTGACGGCGGCGACGGCGGCAACGGGAACGTGGTGTCCTCACCCGGGAGCCTCCTGATTGCCCTCGCCATGCTCCGTGCGGGGGCCACCGGTGGGACCGCGGCCGAGATGGACAACATCCTGCAATTCCCCGCACAGAAGCGCGATGAGGCCATGAACTCGGTCCTCCGAACCCTCGAAAAGTTCGACGGCGACCCCGGCGCGGCGGATGAGGATAACCCGCCGCGGAAACCGGTCATGCACTCGGCCAAAGGACTGTTCGTCGACAAAGACGTGCCAACCGGGCAACCCTTCCTGGACACGCTGGCCCGGCACTATGGAACCGGCGTATATCCCGTGGAATTCAGTGACGAGGGTGTAACGAAACCGGCCATTGATGCCTGGGTTAACAGGAACACCGGGGGCCGGATCAAGGAAGCCCCGGCGCAGTACGACCGCGACAATACCGTCAGCCTGCTCAACTCTTTGTACTTCGCCTCCGCCTGGGGCACACCGTTCGATCCGAACGCCACCTCTGACCTGCCCTTCACAACGGCCGGGGGTGAGGAAGTCGCTGTGCCGGCCATGCACAACGAATTCAAAATGAAATATGCGGAAGGCACCGGCTGGCAGGGTGTGGATCTTCCCTACGCCGACGGCTTCGTGATGCGGCTGGTCCTGCCCGGGGACACGGCCGCTCCTGCTGACACTCCCGCCCCTGCGGTCTTCGACGCCGAAAAACTAACGGAGATCGCAGACATATTTGACAGTTCCGAGCCCGAATCAGTGCAGATACAACTGCCCCGCTGGGACCACAGGTCCAGTTTTGACCTCCGGAAGGTTTTTGAGGCGCTGGGCCTGGAGCAGATGCTCCGCACTACAGAGGACTTCGATAATATCCAGCCGCAGATGAAGATCACCCAGGCCGCCCAGGCTGCGAACATCACGGTGGCCGAAAAGGGCACCATTGCGGCCGCAGTAACCCAGATCAATGGAATGGCAACCAGCGCTCCGCCGGAACCCGACCGGACCATCGAGTTCGACCGGCCGTTCCACTACCAGATCGTCCACGCTGAAACTGGGCTGCCGCTGTTCATGGGAACTGTGGCCGACCCCAGGTGAATGAACGTCCCGGGACCAGCCCGCCGTCGTCCTCCTCCTCAGACGCTCTATCAGCTAATGCGGGAAAATACGAAACCCTCTTGCGCCGGGTGCAAGAGGGTTCCGGAAAAACGCGCATTAAGTGAGAGAGCGTCCGGGGTTGGGTGGCGGGTTAGCGGGCGCCGCCCTGCCACAGGGCATCGAAGGGGGCGCCCGACGCCACCCGGTTGCGGATGCCCGCCGTGACGAAGGCCTTGGCAGCGCGGGCAGCCTCCAGTGGTGAAGCACCCTTGGCGAGCTCTGCAGTCACGGCAGCAGCCAGCGAGCAGCCCGCACCGGAAACAGCCACCTCGCCCACCTTGGGCGCCCTGAGGACCTCCAGGGTTTCGCCGTCGTAAAAGACGTCGACGGCGTCCGGGCCTTCCAGCCGTACCCCGCCCTTGGCGAGGACAGCAGCGCCGCTGAGTTCGTGGATGCGGACGGCGGCGGCCTTGAGAGACTCGACGTCGGTGATGGCCAGGCCGGACAGCGACTCCGCCTCGAAGTGGTTGGGGGTCACGAACGTGGCCAGCGGCAGGATCTGCGCCTTGAGTGCCTGGTCGGTGTCCAGGGCATGGCCCGGTTCCTGGCCCTTACAGATCAGCACCGGGTCCAGCACCACATTCCCGAACCTGTTGCCCACCAGCGCACCGGCAACGGTGGCAATGGTGGCGGGGCTGCCCAGCATGCCGATCTTGACCGTATCCAGCACCGGACGGCCGTCCAGCGGCTCCCCGTCCTGCGCCGGGCCGTAGGCGGCAGTCGTGGCCTCCAGCTGGTCGGCGATCACCTGCTGGTCCACCGGGACGAAGCGGTGGTTCCAGCTGTCGTTCGGATTGAACGAGACAATGCAGGTGAGGTTGGCGATGCCAAAGACGCCGAGCTCCTGAAAGGTCTTCAGGTCCGCCTGCGCCCCTGCGCCGCCGGTGGCTTCGGAACCTGCGATGGTGAGGACAACTGCCGGAGCAGCAGCGGACTGTGGTGCAACGGAAACGGAAGTCATGGCACCATCCTGCCATCCGGCGTCGGCCGCCCGCTTTGTGTGCCTGAACAGTGCCTCTTCCCGGGCACGTTCAATGGGACAATGATGCGGACAGTGCTAATACAGCCGGCCGCCCGGATACACTCCCGCGCCCGCGCGAACCACTACGGACGGACTCTTCATGCCCACAACCCCAGGCCACAACGCCCTGCCCAAAACCGCTGCCCCGGGCAGCCCGGCACGGTTTGCCTCGATCGGGTCCCCGTACTTCGGGATCCTCCTCGCCATCATGGCTGTGGTGCTGATCCTGTCCAACATCGGCGCCTCCAAGGGCGTGGTGATCGGGCCGATAGTCACGGACGGCGGCTTCTTCCTCTTCCCGTTGGCGTACATCCTGGGCGACGTCATCAGCGAGGTCTACGGCTTCAAGGTTGCCCGGAAAGCCATCTTCACCACCTTCGCGCTGTCCGTCTTTGCCTCGCTGTGCTACTGGGTAATCATTGCCCTTCCCGGCTTCGACGACGAGTTCGGAACGGCCAAGCAGTCAGCCCTCGAGGGCGCGCTCGGGCCGGTGCCGCAGATCGTCCTGGCGTCGCTGCTGGCCTTCCTTGCGGGGCAGACCATCAACTCGTGGATTCTGGTGCGGATGAAGGCACGCTCGGGGGAGAAGTCACTGTGGGCCCGCATCATGGGTTCATCCGTGGCCGGCGAATTCGTGGACACCCTGATCTTCTGCAGCATCGCGGCCCCGGTCATTGGCATCGCTGACTTCGCGACCTTTGTGAACTACGTCGTGGTGGGCTTCCTGTACAAGACCGTGGTGGAGTTCATCCTGGTCCCGGTGACGTTCCTGGCGATCGGCTGGATGAAGAAGCGGGAACCGAGCTACGGCCAGGCCTGGCGGGGGGAGGACGACGGCAGCTCCTCCAGCGGCGCCGCCATCAGGCCTTGAGCGTACCGTCCAGCAGGTCGCGCAGTTCCCGGAAGTGCCGCTCGGTGGCGTCGGCGTGGTAAGCGGACGTGTCCGCCATTGAGTAGCCGTGCGGCGCTCCACGGTAGGTCTCGTTGGAAGCCTGCAGGCCAGCAGCCTCCAGCGCGGCACCCAGCCTGGCTATGGCGTCTGGCGCCATGCTCGGGTCATGGTCCGCATGGCCGAACACAAACCTCGCGCTGGCGTTGCCTAGTCCGAGGTGCGGACTGTCAGGCTCGTCAGTCGCCAGCCCGCCGCCGTGGAAGCCCCCGCACGCCGCCACCACCTCGGGGTGGGCTGTTGCCGTGCGCATGGCCAGCCTGGCTCCCATGCAGTAGCCGACAGTACCTATGGGACCAGGCGCCACGCCGTCGAGATTCCTGAGCGCCGCCACCCAGGTATCGATGTCCGGCAGCGCCTTGTCCGCCGTTAGCCGGCCGATCCGTGCGAAAGCGGGCCTGCCGACGGCCTTCCTGCCCTCCGGCGTGGTCATGTCCCCCTTTGGGGCCAGCTCTGCAGCGGTCCCCTCCCGGTAGAAGAGGTTCGGTGCCAGGACAACGTAGCCCCAATCGGCAATCCGCTGTGCCATCTCCTCGATGCGGGGCCGCAGGCCGAAGGCGTCCATGTAGAGGATCACACCCGGGAAAGGGCCTTCGCCGCTGGAGGGACGGGCCACCAGTGCCTCGGCGGTGCCGTGCGCGGTCGGAATCTCAATCAGCATGGGGTCAGGATAGAGGAACGGATCCCGCGGCCGCGGCCCGGCTGCTGGCCGTCGCAACCGCTACGAGTAGTACCGCGCCAGGGTCTCAGCCTTGAAATCGAAGAACGTGCCATCCTCGATGGCCAGGCGGGCGTCGTCCACCATCTTCACCACGAACCGCTCATTGTGGATGGAAATCAGCGTGGCGGAGAGCATTTCCTTGGCCTTGAAAAGGTGGTGGATGTACGCCCGCGAATAGTTCCGGCAGGCGTAGCAGTCGCAGCCGTCCTGGAGCGGGCCGAAATCGCGTTTGTACTTTGCACCGGAGAGGTTGAACCGCCCGTCAGGGGTGTAGAAGGCAGAGTTCCGGGCCACCCGGGTGGGGGAGACACAGTCGAAGGTGTCAGCGCCGTTTTCGATGGCCGTGAAGATGTCATTCGGTTCCGAGATGCCCAGCAGGTGCCGCGGCTTGTCCTCGGGCAGTTCCTCATTGCACCACCGCACGATCTTGCCCAGGTTCTCCTTTTCCAGCGCCCCGCCGATGCCGAAGCCGTCAAATGGCATGGCGCCCAGATCCCGGCAGGCCTTGCGGCGCAGGTCCTCGTACTGGGCACCCTGGATCACGCCGAACAGCGCCTGGTACGGCTTGCCCGCCCGCTCGGCAGTCAGCCGGAAGTGCTCCTCAAGGCACCGCAGTGCCCACAACCGGGTGCGCTCGAGCGACTCCTCCTGGTAGCCGCGTGAATTCTGCAGCGTGGTCAGCTCATCGAACGCGAACATGATGTCCGCGCCGATCTGGTGCTGGACCTGCATGGAGATTTCGGGGGAGAAGCGGTGCCGGTCCCCGTTCAGGTGCGATTTGAACCAGACGCCGTCGTCGTCGATGTGGGCCAGGCGCTCCTTGCCGGGAGCGACGGCGTCATCGGGGCCGGAGGCGTCCACCGATTTCATGTCGATCACCTTCTTGAACCCCGAGCCCAGGCTCATCACCTGGAACCCGCCCGAGTCAGTGAAGGTGGGGCCGGGCCAGTTCATGAACGCGCCCAGCCCGCCCGCCTCATCAAGGATGTCCGCACCCGGCTGCAGGTACAGGTGGTACGCGTTGGCGAGCAGCGCCTGGGCGCCCAGCTCCACCATGGATTCCGGCAGCACCGACTTGACGGTGGCCTTGGTTCCGACGGCGATGAACGCCGGGGTGCGGATCTCGCCGTGCGGGGTGGTGATGGTGCCGGTGCGGCCCAGGAATGCCCCGCCGTTGTCAACGGTCTGCGCCACCGAGGGCGGGCATGATTCCGCCAGCCGGGTGCCCACGGTGAAGGAGAACTGTGACTGGGCCGGCACGTGGGCAGCGCCGGAGGCAGGGGAGGGGGCGGAAGCGGGGTCGGCTGGCACCGTACCAGTGTGCCAGCAATCAGCCCCGCCCCGGCAAACGGGACAGGGGCTCAGCTCACGGGTTCGGAGGCGGGATAGTTCCTGGACCGCCAGGAGTCCCAGGACGAGCGGATGGATTCCAGCCTGGCGGCGCCAAGATCGTAGGTGGACGCGATGACCAGTGATCCTTCACCCTCCTCGCGCACTTCCTTGATGGCCGGATGGTCGGCCACCACCAACAGCCCGTCGCCGTGCTCCGCGTAGCTGTGTACGGTCAGGCCCACCTGGTGGCTGGTCCGGTACCAGACCTTCCCGCTGATCTCCTCGCCGGTGTCAAGGGTCAGCTGGTAGGGCTCGCCCGGCGCCGGGAGGTCGGCGAGGCCGAGCTTCTCGAGCGCGGAACCCTGCCCCTCGGTCAGGTGCAGGAAAAGGGTGTGCCGCTTGCCGTGCGGGTGGCGTTCCAGGGCGAAGCGGAGCTGCTGCAGGAACGTGAGCCAGCCCTGGGTGATGTCCTCGTCCCACGCCACCCACTCCGAGTCGTGGTCCAGTGCCCCGCGCGTCACGCTGACCTGCGTGCCGCCTGGAACGGGATGGAGTTCGAACGTATCGCCGCCGTGGACCGTGAGGCTGGTATGGTCCGCCGACTCCACGACATCGCCGGAGAAGTAGAGCTCCTTGATCTCGGCGTCCAGGTCTTCAGACTGCCAGCCATGCCATTGGGCTACCTTGGACGGTTCACGCAGCATGGTCCAGACCTGCGGCGCGTCGGCGTTGATCACTACGCTGAGATTGTTCGTCATAGCCCCGAATGTACAACTGAGTCAGTGCCCCGGGTAGGGGCAATTTCCCCCTGCACAACAACGCCGTCGAAAAGGGGTGCGAGGTCAGGCGCGTACGGCCTCAAGCTCATTGCTGATGCGGCGCTCAAGCTCGCCCGTGCCGATGGTTTCGGAGCCGCCGTGCGCGCGCAGGAACAGCAGGGATTCCAGCCGCAGCAGCCGCCACTCACGTTCGGCATCGTGGTTGGAGTTGTCGATGGAGCGGAAGATCTCCTTGTCGTACAGATTTGGCTCGTTCAGCGAGCGCTGCCGCACCTTTGCCGCCATCCGGGCCTTGAACGGGTCCGTTTCCTGGTTTTCCGGGGTGCGGATGAGCTTTTCATACACCGCTGCCCGTTCCGCCTGGCCGCCCTGCCTGCAGATGTAGCTGGACAGCGCCAGGGACGCCTCCACCGACGCCCACCGGCCGGGGTTGCCGTCGAACGGCAGGACGTTGAGGAGGTCGGCGACGGCCAGGGCCCCATCCGCGTCCTTCAACGTGATGAACAGTTCGTGCGCGAGGTCGCTCAGGTCCTTCAGGCAGCTGCCGGACTTGAAGTTGACTCCCTTGGCCAGCCGGTCCGCCAGCAGCAGCACTCCCATGGCATCGGGGTGGGCCTCGGCGGCAGCCTCCACCACTGATTCCGGCGTTCCGGCCGGAGTGGGGATCAGTGCCAGGTCCTCCTCGCTGGGGCCGCTAACCGCAGGCGGTACCGGAGGCAGCGGAGGTACGACGACGGTGGGAGCGGCGACAGCGGGCGCAGGGGCAGCGCCGGACTGCTTGGGCTGTTCCTGGCCCTCCGCCGGCGCAAGGTCCGGAGCCGGCGGAAGCTGCGTGACGGCGTCGGATATGCCGTCCACAACTGTCACTGTGGTGCCCACCGCGATGCGCAGGGTCCCTCCACCGGCAAGACTGGCGAGGACCAGCGCAGGCGCCCCGAAGTCGTCCCGCTCAAGCTCAACCTGGTGTATTTCGGCCGTCCGCCCGCCGTCGGGCAGGAGGATATGGTTGCCGGTAACCAGGGATCCAGCCTGCTGTTCCTGGTGGCGCCGGACGGCTGGTGTTTCGGTCATGGGAGTCCTTAAGTTCTCTTGCGGTCCGCGCTCCAGTCTACAAAGGCGGGCCCTCAAAACCGGGGACCCCCTGTCCCCCCGGGGGGTGTCAGAAGCCCACGCCGGCGAACGCCAGTGCCTGGCGGATGAGTCCGCCGCGTCCGCCCGCGAACTCCATCTGGACGCCGGGGCTGAGCACTTCCTCGGGGGTCATCCAGGTCAGTTCCAGTGCATCCTGCCGGGGCTCGCATTCGCCCGTCACAGGAATCACGTAGGCCAGGGACACGGCGTGTTGCCGCTCGTCGGTGAAGCCCGTCTGGGACGGCGCGGGGAAGTATTCTGCCACGGTGAATGGGACGGGGCTGATGGGCAGCTGCGGGAACGCCAGCGGCCCCAGGTCCTTTTCCATATGCCGCAGCAGGGCGGCGCGGATGGTTTCACGGTAGATGACCCGGCCCGATACCAGGGACCGGACCATGGTCCCGTCCGAGTCTGCCTGCAGCAGGGTTCCCACTTCGTTGACGAAACCCAGCGGATCCAGCCTGACCGGCACTGCTTCCACGTACACCATGGGCAGCCGCCCGCGTGCCTCAAAGAGGTCTTCTTCGGAGAGCCAGCCGGGATTCGGGTCAGGTGTGCGCAGGTTCATGGTTAAGTTCTACCCCATGGGACCCTGCGGGACAGGGGAGGATCAGCTGGCGGCGGAATGCGTCGCAGGACGCGTGGGGGCGGAGCTCAGGCGTTGCAGGGCTCAGGCGTGGCGCTGGGAGATCCAAAGCGTTTCGGGAACGTGGGCTGCCGAGGTACCGGGGGCATCGGGATTGGCAACGTGCAGGGTGCGGGCGAAAGCCTCCTCCGTGACACTGACCTGGAAGCCCGCGGAGGCGAGGCGCTCCTGCAGCGGTTCCAGCCCGCCGTCGTACTCGAATCCGAGCCCGGACCGGGCCGGGCCTGCTGCTGGCCGCACCACCAGGACTCCACCGTTCTTGGCGGTGAAGTCCGCTGTCTCGTCCTGGTCCGGTACCGGGCGCGGGCGCGCACCGATCTGCCGCAGGGTGCGGGAAGCCGCGTCGGGGTCCTCCGTAAACCAGACCGCGACGACGGCAAGGGCAGGGTCGGCGTCGGCACACTGGGCGCCATGGGCGGCTTTGTCCGCCAGGAAGCTGAATCCGTCAGGGGCGGTGATCCGGCAGGCTTCGCCGTGGTCCGCGCTGGTCAGTTCCGCAGGAGTGGTCCCCTCCGCCTCCGCGGCTTGGTTGGTGCGCCGGGTGAATTCGGCCAGGTCGCCCACCTCCACTGCCAAGGCGGTGGTCCCTTCCTCTGCCGATCCTTTCGGCACCTCGTGCAGGGCCAGCCGGCCGGCGGCGGAGTCGTAGACGCGGAAGCCGCCGTCGCCCTCGGTCAGGACCATGCCCAGGGCGGTCAGAAGCCGCGCCCAGGCCTCGATGTTGGAGGTGAAATGCAGGGGACGGACGCGCAGCATCGAAAGTCCTGTCGCTCGAAGAAACGGGCTTGCCATGCCATAGTGCCACGCGCGGGCCGGCGGCGGCAGGGAATTTCAGGAGCACAATAGGGCCATGGCCAAAGAACTTGAGGAACTGCTGGTGCCGGACGCAGCAGCCTGGCGGGCGTGGCTGGAGGAAAACCATGCAACCAGCCCAGGTGTGTGGCTGGTCCTGCACAAGAAGGGCGGGCAGGTCACTGAACTCGATTATGCGGCAGCACTGGACGAAGCATTGTGCTTTGGCTGGATTGACGGCCAGGGCAGGCGCCGGGACGGGGAGAGCTCCTTCCAGCGGATGACTCCCCGTGGCCGGCGCAGCGTCTGGTCTGCTCGCAACGTCACCCACGTCGCACGGCTGGAAGCGGCAGGCAGGATGACGGAAGCCGGCCGGGCCGCCGTCGACGCCGCCAAAGCTGACGGACGCTGGGAGGCTGCCTACGGCGGGCAGGCCACGGCGGAAGTTCCCGCAGACCTGGCGGCTGCCATCGCCGCCGTGCCCGCTGCCCAGGCCATGTTCGACGTCCTCACCAGGACCAACCAGTACGCGCTGATCTACCGGACCAACTCAGTTAAGCAGGCGGCAACGCGGCAGCGGAAAATCGCAGGGTTCGTGGAGATGCTGGCCCGCGGTGAAACACCGTACCCGCAGAAAAAACGCCCGGACGGCGTGCTGCCGGGGGCGGATTGACGTTACGTCCGATTGGGCCGGATGGCGCCACGCCGGTAAAATTGACGGTTCACTTGCGCTGGTGCCGTTCCTCTGGTGGGGAGCGGCACTCGTGCGTTCAGCGACGGATTGAAAAACCATGCCCCAAAACAGCGGAACCGTACTTCCCGCACTCAAGGAACTTCAGCCCACGCGCCGGCCCCTTCTGTGGGTGGTCGCAGGGGTCCTGGCGGCCCTTGTCCTGGTGGTTTCCCTGCTCCCCGGCGGCAATCCCCGGCAGGGTGCGGACGCTGCCGCGGGCCGTGTGCTGGGCGAGGTCGCGTCGGCGCAGGCAGCGGCCAAAGACCGGTCCGGATCCTATGCGACCCTCTGGCTCAAGGGTGCCGACGACACACTGGCGGAACGCGGCGGGAACCTTCGGCTGGAAGGTGCAAAGGACGTGCGCAGCATCGAATGCGGCAACGGTTGGCTGGCGGGCGCCCGGGTGGACGGCAAGGTTTTCCTGCGGAGCAGCCTGGCTTCGGACGTGACGGAAGAGACTGCGGCGGTGCAGCTTCCGGACTGCATCAGCAGTGAAGCACGTGACGCCTTGCTGGCCGACCTCGGCCTGCGCAATACCTGGCCGAAGCCCGATGCAGCCAGCTTTGAACCACCGGCCGACAAATATCGCCCTGCCTACCACCTCACCCCCGACCAGCGCTGGATGAACGATCCCCAGCGGCCATTCTTCCTGGACGGTCAGTGGCATTACTACTACCTCTACAACGCCGACTACCCGGAAGGGAACGGCACCGAGTGGTTCCACGCCACCAGCACGGACCTGGTGCACTGGAAAAACGAAGGCGTGGCCGTCGAAAAGTTCCGCAACGGCCTGGGGGACATCGAGACGGGCTCCGCGGTGGTGGATACGGAAGGGACAGCGGGTTTCGGGAAAGGGGCCGTGATCGCGGTCCTCACCCAGCAGCACGACGGCGTCCAGCGGCAGTCCGTGTTCTACTCCACGGACAACGGCTACAGCTTCCGCAACCATGAACAGAACCCGGTGATGGAAAACCCCGGCGAAGAGCACTGGCGGGATCCACGTATAGTGCGGGACGAGGCCAACAACCAGTGGCTGATGCTGCTGGCAGAAGGCCACAAAATTGGCTTCTACACCTCACCGGACCTCAAGAAATGGACGTACGTGTCCGCGTTTGAGCGGGACGGGCTGGGCATCCTTGAGTGCCCGGATTTCTTCCAAATTGACGTGGACGGCGACCCCGGCAAACGGACGTGGGTGCTGGCCGCCAGCGCCAACGGTTCCGGGGAGGGCCGCACCACCGGGCTTGCCTACTGGACGGGCAGCTTTGACGGCGAGAGCTTCACTCCTGACGGGGGACACCAGTGGCTCGACGGCGGAGCGGACTTCTATGCGGCTGTCACCTGGGACGACCCCCGCCTGACCGACGGGCAGCGGAAGGCCTCCCGGCACGCCATTGGCTGGATGAACAACTGGGCCTATGCCCGGCAGCTGCCCACGGAGGGGTGGTCTGGTGCGGCGTCGATCGTTCGGGACATCCGGCTGGTGTCCGAGGGCGGCCGGGCGGCTTTGGTGTCGTCGCCCACCCCTGCGCTGCAGTCGTTGGAGGGAACCCCCGAACAGGTGCCTGCCGGTACGCTGCAGGACGGTTCCGGCGACGGTCCCGGTGCCGGTCCGGGGCAGGTGCTGCCGGTCCCAGACAGCGGCGCCTACAAAGTTCAACTCCAGCTGGAAAAACCGGCGTCGGGAAGCGGCGAGGCCCGCATGCTCCTGCACAGCGGCGGCAAGGCCTACGCCACGGTGGGTTACGACTTCGGTACCGGCAAGGCCTTCCTGGTCCGCGACGGGGACGCTGTTGCCCGCGGGGCGCCCGGCGGCGCCGGAGTGGACGGGGCATACCGCCAGGTCCGAACGGCCGATATCGGGTCCGGCAACAGCACTGTGAACCTCACTGTGTACGTCGACCGGTCCTCGGTGGAAGTGTTCGCCGACGGCGGCCGGGAGACCCTGACATCGCTGGTCTTCCCGCCCGACGGCGTCAAGGATGTCCGGTTGGCTTCAGCAGGCGGGCCTGTGTCACTTCGCAGCGGCACGGTGACCCCACTCGCCGCCATCCGCTAAGAGCCGGCCGGGCCGGTCCCGTCCGCGCCGGCTCTGCTGTGAACGGCCGCCGCGGCCTCCAGCGCCATCCAGGCCTGGAGCTGGGTGGAAAGCTCGACGGCGCCCCCCGGCGGGTAGGCAGCCTCCGCAGGTTGGGCGGCGTGCATCGAAAAGATGCTCTTGCCCCTTTGCTTCGTGGACCCCTCGCCGGCGGCCAGGCCGCGCTTCCCCGCCCAGAAGGCCTCGGCCGTGTCTGTCACCAGCCGCGCCGCGGTGGCCCGGGTCTTCGGAAGCAGCCGGCGGTCTGTTGCCGCCAGCGCGAGGTAGCGGCACAGGATTCCGGTGAACAGCCCGCCGTCGCCCGTTCCCTCGCAGCGGAGCACTCTGCCGTCGTACGCGCCTCCGATAGGGGCAGGCACCGTCAGCAGCCGGTCCACTGCCTCCACCACCTCGGCTGCCCGTGCAAGGTTTCCATCCCCGCCCAGTTCCAGGAGGGCGCCCAGGACAGGTCCCTGGTTATAGGTGTACACCGCCCGTTCCGCCACCAGTTCGCCGGCGGCATTCAGCCGTACACCGTCGAGGTACAGGCTTTGGGCGGGGTCGAAGAGGGTCGCGTCCAGCCAGTCCAGCAGTGCCTGGGCCTTCCCGGGCTGGCCGGTCCGGGCATAGTAAAGCGCCACGGGCGCCGTGGCCGGGGTGTTCTTGAAGTCCCGCTTCTTGCTCCAGAAAACCCCGCCGCCCATATCGCTGGTGGACGCTGCATCAAATTGCAGGGTGAGGGACTTCCGGAGGCCTGCGTTACGGCCCGGTTTCCGGGCCTCCTCTGCCAGCCGGTCCAGGCGGTGCGCGGCCAGGGCAAGCCAGGCCATGTCGTCGTAGTAGTTGTTCACGAAGGTAAACCCGTTGCGCAGCCGGATGCCGGTCACCAGCCTCGAGGCGAGCCGTCCCGCGCTGGGGTTTTCCGGTCCGTTGAACCGGGCTGCCGGCGTGGCGCCGTTGCGCAGTTCCCGCCGTCCCGCGTCCACCAGGCAGTCAACGTAGTGCGCCTGCCACCAGTAATGCCACGGGCCTAGCAACGCGCCCTTGAGGTCCCTGTACCAGGAGGGGGAGGGCCACAACACCGCGCCCACATGGGTGCCCGGCAGGAACAGCAGCCGCCTGCCGAAGAGGGTGGTGACCGAACGGGCCGCCTCGTTGGCGCGGTCCTGCCAATAGTCCGGGCCGGGGACGGGTGCACCGGCGGGGGAGGGGACTTGGTTGGAGCCCGGGTTCGGCACCTGGGCGGGCGAGGGCTTGGGGACTGGGGCTGCGGGGTCCGGGCGCGTCATGGATTCACCCTAATGCGGGCCCTTCCGCCGGACCCGAAGCCGTGGGGTGCCTGGTGGTGCGGGTCCTGCGAATTACAGTTAACATTCACTAACTAACACCGTCGGCTGCGACGCGGCAGGGGGACAGGCATCAAGGAGGATGTGTGGACGTCAAAGGCACTGTAGCGCTGGTGACCGGGGGAGCTTCCGGCCTGGGGGCGGCCACCGCCCGGCGCCTGTTCGACGGCGGCGCTTCCGTCGTGCTGGTTGACCTCCCGTCTTCTGCCGGGGCGGCGCTCGCAGAAGAACTCAACGCCTCCGGCGCCCCCGGCAAGGCGGCCGTCTTTTCCCCTGCAGATGTGACCAGCGAAGTGGAGGTGCAGGCCGCCGTCGACACCGCTGCCGGCCTGGGGCCGCTGCGGATCGTGGTGAACTGCGCCGGAATTGCCACTCCCGGGAAGGTGCTGGGCCGGGACGGCGTGCTGCCGCTTGAGGTTTTCAACCGGGTCGTCCAGGTGAACCTTGTGGGCACCTTCAACGTGCTACGGCTGGCGGCGGCGGCGATGGTTGCCACCGAGCCGGCCGTCACTGCGCTCGGCGGGCCCGAGCGCGGTGTCATCATCAACACTGCCTCGGTTGCGGCGTTCGAGGGGCAGATCGGCCAGCCTGCCTACGCGGCCTCGAAGGGGGCGGTGGCGGCCATGACCCTGCCGGTTGCGCGGGAGCTGGCGCGCTCACTGGTGCGCGTGGTGAGCATCGCGCCCGGCATTTTCGAAACCCCCATGATGGCGGGCCTGCCGCAGGAGGCACAGGACTCCCTGGGGGCGCAGGTGCCGCACCCGTCCCGGCTGGGTAAGCCTGACGAGTACGCAAGCCTCGTGGCCCACATCGTCGACAATGCCATGCTGAACGGCGAAACCATCCGCCTGGACGGCGCCATCCGAATGGGGCCGAAGTGACTGCGCCCGGGATGAAGGGCGACAGCCTGGCGGACCTGCCGTCCGCCGACTTTTATGCCTACGAATCCCTACTGAACCAGGCGGAGAGGGACAAGCTGGCAGAGCTGAGGGAATTCCTGGCTGCGGAGATCGCCCCGCATGCGGGGGACTGGTGGAACAAGGCTGAATTCCCGCCCCATATCCTGCCCAAGCTGGCTGCCCTGGAACTGAGCACCCCGGCCCAGCGGGGCTATAGCAACCTGTTCGCCGGCCTGGTCATTGCCGAGATGACCCGGGTGGACACGTCCATCGCCACCTTCTTCCTGGTCCACCACGACCTGTTCGTCCAGTCCCTGCATGACTTCGGGAGCGATGACCAGAAACAGCGGCTGCTGGCCGACGCGTCAAGCCTGCGCATTACCGGAGCCTTTGCCCTCACCGAGCCCAACCACGGCTCGGACGTTGCCGGGGGCATGGAAACCCGCGCCCGGCGGATCTCCTCCGCAACCGGCAAGCCGGACGAAGGCGGTGACGCCTGGGTGCTGAACGGCGTCAAGCGGTGGATCGGCAACGGAACGTTCTGCGACTACATGCTGGTCTGGGCATGCGACGAGGAGGACGGGTCCGTCCGCGGATTCATCGTGGACGCCACCCTGCCAGGGGTCAGCCGCACCAGGATCGAGAACAAGATTGCGCTGCGGACGGTGCAGAACGCGGACATCGTGTTCCGAAACGTGCGGGTGGCCGAAGCCGACAGGTTTGCCTCCATAAACAGCTTCGAGGACACGAAGGAACTGCTCCGGGGCTCGCGGGTCATGGTGGCCTGGCAGGCGGTGGGCCAGCAGCTGGCGGCCTTCGACGTCGCCCGGCAGTACGCGGTGGAGCGCCGGCAGTTCGGCCGGCCGCTGGCACACTTCCAGCTGATCCAGCAGCAGCTGGTGACCATGCTGGGCAACGCCGTGGCCAGCATGGGAATGATGGCCGGGCTTGCCCGGCTGCAGGATGAGGGCGCCGCCGGCATGCCGCAGGTGGCCTTGGCGAAGTCGTACCTGAGCGCGCGGATGCGTGAGACGGTGGCGCTGGGCAGATCGATCCTGGGCGGCAACGGCATCGTCACCGATTACCGGATGGCGAAGATCTTCTCCGACGCCGAGGCCATCTACACCTACGAAGGGTCCTTCGAGATCAACACCCTCATAGTGGGCCGGGCGGTCACCGGGATCTCAGCCATCGCGTGACTGCCGTTGGGTCACCCTGCGGGCAGCTTCTCGCCGGCCTCCACCCGGACGTCCAGCGAGTTGTTTGTCACGGGCATGGGGCAGGTGCCATAGGGGGTGAAGGCGCTGGGGTAGTTAATGGCGCGGTTGAAGTCCAGGACCACGGAATTGTCCGGCCGCGGCCGGGGCACGGCCAGCTTGCGCCAGTCGTCCGTGGTGTCATCGTTGGTTTCGTCATGGAAGGTGACGGTCAGGGCACCGAGCTTTTCCTCCTCCGCCTGCAGCCGGAACTCGTGCCCGCTGCCGGGCACGCAGAACACCACCTCGCCCACGGAACGGTGCACGCCGTCCACCAGCAGGTTTGCCGTGGCAATGGGCACATCCACCGGCTCGGGGTAGGGCTCGAACCGGCCCGTCACTTCCCAGTCCGGGTTGTAGGGGTAGGTGGGGACCCCGCCGAACCCGGTGAGGATGGGCGAGGCCGAGTCCCGGGTGCGGACGGCGAACTTCCCGGCCCGCATGGCCAGCTCCACCACCACCTGGTTCCCGCCGGGCCCGCCAAACTGCACCCACATCAGGGACTCTTCGTCCGCGAGGACTGCTGTGATGGTACCCGACACCGGTTCACCTGTCCCCACCAGGGACAGTCCGTCCGCGGGCACTGCGGTGAGCACCGCCGTCGTACCGTCCGTTGACCACAGCCCAGGTGCCAGTTCGACGGTGCAGGGGGAGTCCTCCAGCCACTGGAAGGAGGTAAGCGTCAGCCAGCCGTGGCGGGCGGCGAGGGCCTTGTTGCGGTTTTTGCGGAAGCGTTGCCAGCGCTCTGCCTTGGCGGCCGGGACGGTGTCCATGGTTCCTTTCACGGTATGTCGGGTGCCCCGGCTACAACTCCGCGGCGCCGGCGTTCATTCCACCCCTTGCCCTGCCCCGGGCGCGGAGTACCCTCGGAACCAGCAGGGCGGCGCCGCCTGCCGGCGCTGCTTGCACTTGACCTGTCGCTACTTCCAACGGGAGAAGCCGTGAAGATTGCTGTCCTTGGAACAGGAACCGTGGGACGCGCCCTCGCCGAGGCGTTCAGCGCACTGGAACACGAGGTGGTGATGGGCACCCGGGACCCGGAGGGCACTGCAGGGAGGACCGGGCCGGACATGATGGGAGGACCACCCTTCAAGGAATGGCATGCTGCCCACCGCCGCGTTCAGTTGGAGACCTATGCCGGGGCCGCCGGCGCCGGGGAAATGGTGGTGAATGCCACGAAAGGCGCGGGTTCACTGGATGCCCTTGGTGCGGCGGGGGCGGCGAGGCTTGCCGGGAAGGTGTTGATGGACGTCTCGAATCCACTGGATTTCTCCCAGGGAATGCCGCCGGTGCTGAACCCGGTGAATACGGACAGCCTCGCTGAGAGGATCCAGCGGGCCTTCCCCGGCGCGATGGTAGTGAAGACCCTCAACACGATGAACGCTGGCCTCATGGTCAATCCGCGTAACATCGCGGGCGGGGATCACTCGGTGTTCGTTTCAGGCGATGACGAGGCCGCCAAAGCCACCGTCACGGAATTGCTTCAGGCGTTGGGGCACCGGGACGTCATTGACCTGGGTGACATCACCAGTGCACGTGGAGCGGAAATGCTGCTGCCGCTGTGGCTGCGCCTCTACGCCGCGCTGGGCACCCCTGATTTCAACATCAAGGTGGTCCGCGGGGTTGAATAGGTGGGGTGGATATCCTTGCGGGAGTAAGCATCGAATGGCTCAGGGCGCTGACATGCATCACCGCGGCCGTGGCCGGAGTGGCGCTGCTCCTGTGGCGGCCGCGTCGCCCCGACCTGGCAGTCCTGGCCTCCATCGTGGTCTTCATGGCCGCCAGTGCGGGCGCCGGCATCTACGTGCTGAACCATTTGGGCGACGGCCGCTGGGGCGGTGACGGGCAGCCGAAGCTTAGCCCTCCGGAACTGTCCGGGATCCCGGTGGTGGGGAAGTTCCTGGAACCGCTGGAAGGCGCACTGGGCGGAGTGACCAGCGGCGTCAACGAGTTCGTTGACTTCCGGTCCGCCCTGCCGGCGGCACTGGATTTCTTTGCCGGCGCCGGCTGGGCGCTGGCGCTCTCCGTTCCCGTGGCGCTGGTGGCCCTGGCGCTGAATGCCAGGGCGGCGCGGCGCCGGAACGCCGAATTTGCCGCCTACAAAACCGAAGTTGAGAAGCTGCGGACGGAACTTGAACACGTTAAGCGCCACGTAGGTTACCCGGCCAACGACATTTACTGAGACGGATTCCCCAACACACGCCACTGCGGGTAGCATCTTTAGCTAGTTACGTGGCTCACAGTATCCAGCGCAGTGTACGAGCCAAGTCCGAACCCTCGAAAGATAGTTTCCATGGCTCACACTGCAACGAATCCCGAAACCGATCTTGCCTCCGAACTGCGGGCAGACGTCCGTCGCGTTTCCACACTGCTGGGCGAATCGCTGGTCCGCCAGCATGGCCCCGAACTCCTTGACCTGGTGGAGCAGGTCCGCCTCCTGACCAAGGAATCCAAGGAAGCGGCCCGCGGCGGGGCGGACGCCACCGGCCCCTGGAGCGCGCACGACGTCGTTGCCCAGGTCCGCGAGCTCCTCGGCTCCCTGCCGATTGAGCAGGCCACCGACCTGGTCCGTGCCTTCGCGTTCTACTTCCACCTGGCCAACGCCGCCGAACAGGTGCACCGCGTCCGTGGCCTCCGCACCCGTGCTGAAAAGGACGGCTGGCTCGCCAAGACCGTGGCCGAGATCGCCGGGCAGGCCGGCCCGGCGGTGCTGCAGGAAGTGGTGAACGGGCTGGATGTCCGCCCCATCTTCACCGCCCACCCCACCGAGGCGTCACGGCGCTCCGTCCTGGACAAGATCCGCAAGATCTCCGACGTGCTGGCCCAGCCCACCGCCGAGGGCACCACCGCCCGCCGCCGCCAGGACCGCCAGCTGGCAGAAATCATCGACCAGATGTGGCAGACGGACGAACTCCGCCAGGTCCGGCCCACCCCTGTGGACGAGGCCCGGAACGCCATCTACTACCTGGGCGGCATCCTGACCGACGCCATGCCGGAGATGCTCACCGAACTCTCCGAACTGCTCGGCGAGCACGGCGTGAGCCTCGCTTCGCAGGATGCGCCCATCCGCTTCGGCTCCTGGATCGGCGGGGACCGGGACGGCAACCCCAACGTCACTGCCGCCGTCACCCGCGAAATCCTGCAGATCCAGAACCAGCATGCCGTCCGCATCAGCATCGGCATGATCGACGAACTGATCTCCATCCTCTCCAACTCCACTGCGCTCGCGGGCGCGGACCAGGAGCTGCTGGCGTCCATCGACGCCGACCTGAAGAAACTGCCCGGCCTGGACAAGCGGGTCCTGGAACTGAATGCCCAGGAGCCCTACCGGCTGAAGCTGACCTGCATCAAGGCCAAGCTCATCAACACCGGCAAGCGCGTGGCCGCGGGCTCCCAGCACGAGCACGGCCGCGACTACAGCGGCACCGCCGAGCTCCTGGCGGACCTTGAACTGCTGGAACTCTCGCTCCGCAACCACTCGGCGTCGCTCGCCGCCGACGGTGCCCTGGCCCGCGTCCGCCGCGCCGTCGCCTCCTTCGGCCTGCACCTGGCCACCCTGGACATTCGCGAACATGCGGACCACCACCACGACGCCGTCGGCCAGCTGATGGACCGCCTGGGCGGGCCCGGCCTGCGGTATGCAGAACTCAGCCGCGAGGAGCGCCTCGAGGTGCTGGGCTCCGAGCTTGCCTCGCGCCGGCCGCTGTCCGGCCACCCGATCAAGCTCGACGGCGCCGCGGACGGCACGTACGACGTCTTCCGTGAGATCCGCCGTGCCCTGCGCACCTACGGCCCGGACGTCATCGAGACCTACATCATCTCCATGACCCGCGGCGCGGACGACGTCCTGGCCGCAGCCGTCCTGGCACGGGAAGCCGGCCTGGTGAACCTCTTTGGTGAGAAGCCCTACGCCAAGATCGGCTTCGCGCCGCTGCTGGAAACGGTGGAGGAGCTCCGCGCTTCCGCGGAAATCGTGGACCGGCTGCTGTCCGATCCCTCCTACCGGGAGCTCGTGCGCCTGCGCGGCGACGTCCAGGAAGTCATGCTGGGCTACTCGGACTCCAACAAGGAATCCGGCGTGATGACCAGCCAGTGGGAGATCCACAAGACGCAGCGCAAACTGCGGGACGTTGCCGCGAAGCACGGGGTGCGGGTCCGCCTGTTCCATGGCCGTGGCGGCTCCGTGGGCCGCGGCGGCGGACCCACCTACGACGCCATCCTGGCCCAGCCCAACGGTGTCCTGGAAGGCGAGATCAAGTTCACGGAGCAGGGCGAGGTCATCTCGGACAAGTACTCCCTCCCCGAGCTGGCGCGCGAAAACCTTGAGCTGTCGCTGGCCGCCGTGCTGCAGGGCTCGGCCCTGCACCGGGACCCGCGCACCTCCGCCGACCAGCGTGAACGGTACGGGCACGTCATGGAGACCATCTCCGACGCCGCCTTCAACAGGTACCGGAACCTGATCGACGATCCCGACCTGCCGGCCTACTTCCTTTCCTCCACCCCGGTGGAGCAGCTGGGCTCGCTGAACATCGGCTCCCGCCCGTCCAAGCGCCCCGATTCGGGTGCCGGCCTTGGCGGCCTGCGGGCGATCCCGTGGGTTTTCGGCTGGACGCAGTCCCGCCAGATCGTCCCTGGCTGGTTCGGCGTCGGCTCAGGCCTGAAGGCTGCCCGCGAGGCCGGCAACCCGGCGCAGCTGGTGGAGATGTGGGAGAACTGGCACTTCTTCCGCTCGGTGCTCTCCAACGTGGAGATGACCTTGGCCAAGACGGACATGGACATCGCCGGCTACTACGTGTCCACCCTGGTTCCCGAGGAGCTGCACCGGATCTTCCGCACTATCCGTGAGGAGTATGAGCTGACGGTTGCCGAGGTGCAGAACCTGACCGGGGAGCGCCTGCTCCTGGATGCCCAGCCCACGCTCAAGCGTTCGCTGGAAATCCGGGACCAGTACCTGGACCCCATCAGCTACCTGCAGGTGGAGCTCCTTCGACGCGTCCGCACCGAAGCCGCCAATAAGGCAGACGGCATCAGCGGGGCGGAGATCGACGAACGCCTGCAGCGGGCCATGCTAATCACCGTCAACGGCGTGGCAGCCGGCCTGCGCAACACCGGCTAACCCCGGACGCTCTCTCACTTAACGCGGGTTTTTCATCAACCCTCTCTCATCCGTGAGAGAGGGTTGATGGCTTTCCGACGTTAAGTGAGAGAGGGTCTGGGTAGGGTTGGAGGCATGCCTTCGTTCCAGACCCGCCTCAAGATCACCGGGCTTCGGCCCGGCAACCCGCCTGAAGCGGTAATGGACACCGCGGTGGAGGCGCTGGGAACGCGGCATCATGTTGAGGCGCACCAGCTGCAGATCGCTGGTGGGGTACCGCAGCTGAACCTGCGCTTCCTCGTCGAAGCCAGCGAGTACACCGGCGAGAACCGGCAGGCGCGGGAGTCTGCGGCGATGATGCGCGACGCCGTCGAAGGAGTTGCGCTAACGGGTTCCCTTACGGTGCTGCGCCGGAGTCGCGGCAAGTGGTTGCCCGTCTAGCCTTCCTCAGGCCGGCGGTCCCGGTTCCTCCACCGGGGAAGGATTGCCGCGCCGGCGGGTGGCAATCATTCCGACGACGGCCCCTATCACCAGGCCGACCGCCACACCAATGAGGGAGCTGGCCCAGATCGGCAGCCCGGTAGCGGAACCGGTAAAGTAACCGAGTCCCACCAGCCAGCACGCCCACAGTACGCCGCCGATTCCGGCGCAGAGGCTGAAGCCGGGGACGGAAACGTTGCCTATGCCGGCCGCGGCCGACGTGGCGAGGCGGCCGCCCGGGATGAACCTTGCGCCGATGATGGTCCCGTAGGTGGACGACCGGCCGGCCCTGGCGATCGCGTCGTGGATGCCGCGGTGAACCCGCCGGCCCCATCTCCACCGGTCCAGCACGTGGCTCAACTGCCGCCGGAACAATTGGAAGACCACCAGGTCGCCGAGCCAGGATGCCAACGCGGACAGGAACCCCACCAGGAGCACGTTCGTCCGGCCCTCCGCTGACAGGGCCCCGCCGGTGATCACCACCATTTCTGACGGGACAAGCGGAAAGATGGCATCGCCCAGAACCACGGGGATGATCCAGAAATAGATCGCCGACCCCCAGCTGTCAGCGCTGCCGAAGTCCATGGGCACAAGGTACCGCACTTTGGTCCGGTCAGCGCGGGTGGGATTTTCTGGCTGGTTCGGGGCAGTGGCGCGCCGGTTTAGAACTCACCTCGGATGGAACGCGGACACCAGGCCGGTCAGCTGGGGGGACGGCTGGACGCCGAGTTCCGCCTCCAGCCGGACGGCAAACATCCCGTAGGCACGGACTGCGGCTGCCCGGTTGCCGGCAGCAAGATGCGCCTGCACCAGGAGGAGGTGGGCGGATTCGCGGAGCGGTTCGATGTTGATCGCGGACAGCGCTGCAATCACAGCTTTGCCGGGCTCATTCCCGGCAAGAAACTGCCGTGCCATCAGCTCCAGCGCGCCAAGGCGCAGCTGCCGCAGCCGCTCCTGTTCAAAGACCACCCAGTCGTCGTACCAGCCGGGCAACAGTTCAGCCCTGCCGAGATGGTCCAGGTAGCTGTCCGGAACCCGAATTTCGGGCTGCTCGCGGAGTATGGCGACGTGCCGCTTCAAGGATGCAACGTCCACGCTTACCGACTCGTCGAGCTCCAGGGTGTCGGCCGCCGCATGAAGCAGGCGCGGAAACGTGTGGGAAATGCACCAGACTGTGGTGCGCAGGTTTCCTGCCGCCTGCGTTTCGCTGCTCCTGGGCCACAGCAGGCCGGCGAGGAAACTTCTATGGCGGCGGCCGAGGAGCCCAACACAGGCAATCAGCCGCTGTTCCCGGCTGGCCACCTGAAATGTCTCGTTGCCCTGTTGCAGACGCCATGCCCCCAGCAGGCTTAAATGCCATTCCTGCGCGAGAGCCCCAGTCATGCCATTCCCCTCCAAGCGGCAAACACTTGAAACCCCCAACTCCATCGTGACATTTGGGAGGATGCTGTCAATAACGTGGGAAACAGAGGGGGAGGGTATTTACAAAAAAGGGGGAAATGAATTCCAGCAGGAGTTAGCGCTGCATACCAACCGGGACATCTATTATCGGAGGGCAGGGGAAACGTACACCCGGTCAGGCGCTGGTGCTTGCGTCCTGTTGCAGCAGCTCCAGCCAGCGGCGCACAGCAAGGATAATGTCGTCGGCGCTGCCTGCAGCCTCCACCGATTCACGGTCCTGCCCGGGGTGGCTGGAAATCAGGCGGGCCCGGATGGCCTGGTTTTGCGTCGGTTCCACCCAAGCGCGGATTACCATCGTGCCTTCGCTGTCCGCCACGGGCGGTGCCTGCTTTCTTTTGATCCAGTTTTCCCAACAATCAACGAGCATATTACTGCCCGGTATCACCATCCTAAACGCAGCCACTTGGCGCGCGGACTTCCGCGCGGAGGTTCGAAGCGCAAAAACAACGCAGTAATAACGCGAAAGTGATGAATGCATGACGGCCTGCCGCGTTGACTGAACGGGAGACTTCGAAAGGGGGTGATTGACATGAAGGAACTCAGCATCCAGGACCTGGACGGACAGCAGGTTGAGCTGCTGCCGCCGCGGGAGACCCTGTACATCGACGGCAGCCTCGACCTCGCCGGCGTCATGGCGCACAACACGTCCTTGGCCGTGAACGCGGGCTCATTGTTCTCGAACGCATACAGCGCTGCGCTGCAAAACGTCGAGATCAAGCAGCATTAGTCCTTTTACCGTCCAATCGTCTGGACCCGGGTAATGCCCGGGGGAGAGGGCTGAGGTGCAATGACCACTTCACCCGAGCTATTACCTGGGGAACTCGACGCCGAAGTCCTGGAACTGCTTCCCGCCAGGGAAACGCTGTGCTGCTTCGACATCAATATCTCGCCGGTAATCGCAGTAAACCTTTCGATGGCCATCAATGCGGGGTCGATCGGTTCCGTCGCGAATGCAGGCGCGGTCCAGGAACTGCTGGTGCTCCAAAAGTAATCGGCATTGTTCCAAAATCCGGTGGGCATGCTCCAATGCCGGGGCGTGCCCACTACTTGAATGCGGCTCAGCTTATTGGTGGGAAAGTGGCGACAGCACCGGATGCAGCGTTTGACCAGCGCTGGACCCCTGCACCAGGCCTTGTTTTCCTCGGCCAGGTGGAGGGGTCAGGGCTCAAAGACCGGAGCTTCCTGCTGAAACGCGGTGACGGCCAGGTTGTCCAGCTTTCGGAATTACTCCACCTGGTGCTGGTTTCGATTTCGCCGGATAAGCCCCTTCCGCAGGCAGCCCGGGAAATCAGCGACGCCTATGGCCGGGAACTGGACGCCGGCGGACTCAGCTACCTTCTCCGCACCAGGCTGGCACCCATGGGTTTGGTCGCCGACGCCGCGGCGACCCCTGCGAAGGCTTCGGGTACACCAACCGCCAACCCCTTGCTGGCGCTGCGTTTGCGGGGGACACTCCTGCCTGAAAAGACCGTCAACGCACTGGCCCGGCTCCTGTCGCCGTTGTTCTGGCCTCCGGTGGTGGCAGCAGTCCTGGTGGCGCTGGCCGCCGTCGACGTCCTGATCCTTTCCCAGGCCGACTTCCTCGCATCGCTGCAGCAGGTGTTCCTCGCCCCGGCGCTGCTGCTTGGCATCTTTGCCCTCCTGACAGCCGGGGCCGTGTTCCACGAGCTGGGGCATGCAACGGCTTGCCGGTACGGCGGCGCACGGCCGGGGGTGATCGGCGTCGGCGTCTACCTGGTTTTTCCCGCTTTCTTCACCAACGTGACTGACTCCTACCGCCTGCGCCGGGGTGGAAGGATACGCACGGACCTTGGCGGACTGTACTTCAACTGCCTGTGCCTGCTCGCCCTCGGCGCCGCCTACCTGGCAACAGGCCAGGGATTTTTCCTGCTGGCGGCAGCACTGATGCACTTCGGGATGGTCCAGCAACTGATCCCCACCTTGCGCTTTGACGGCTACTTCGTCCTGGCCGACATAGCCGGCGTCCCGGACCTGTTCAATCGGATCCGGCCTGTTCTGCTGAGCCTTGTCCCCGGCCGTCCGGTGGAGCCAAGGGTCAAGGAGCTCCGCCCCTTCGCCCGGTTTGTGGTGACCGCATGGGTGGTCACCATTGTGCCGCTCCTGCTGCTCGCGTTCGGCTGGATAATGCTGAACCTGCCCTTCATTCTGGAGCAGACGGCGCGTGCTGTCCGGGAACACTCCGGAACCGCTGTCCGTGCAATTGGGGCAGGTGACCCGGCTTCTGCCGCGCTCGCCATCCTGTCCATCCTCCTGCTGTCCCTCCCGGTGGCCGGCCTGGGCATCCTGGTGTACCGGCTGCTGCGGGTCCTCCTCACCCTGCTCTACCGCGTGGCGCTCCGCGCCTTCAAGCCGGCGGTCAAGCCATCACAGAAAGGAATTCCGGCAATGGCTATCGATGTCCCGCCCGCCGCTCCCCGCGACGACGGCGTTCCCACCCTTCAGGATTTCCTCGCCGACAGGCCCGAGCCCCCGTCAGTCCTGGCTGAGGCAGGCTGGCAGGGCGCCCTTCGCCGGCTCAGCGGAAACTCCATCAGCGCTGCCCCCGGCCGCCGCGAACGCATGCACTTGAAGGCCGTCGAAGACGTTCAGCGCCGCCTGGACGGGCCCAGGACCGTGGTGGTGGTGAACCCCAAGGGCGGCGCCCACAAAACCACCGCCACCCTGCTCCTCGCCGCCACGATGGGAATCCAGCGCGGCGGCTACACGCTTGCGTGGGACAACAACGAAACGCGGGGCACCCTGGGCTGGCGGGCGCCGCTGGCCGGGCATGCCCGGACCGCCGTTGATTTGCTGCAGGAGGTGGACCGCTTTGACGATCCCGTCCGCGGCCGGATCGGGGACCTGGACCGTTATGTGCGCTACCAGGGCTCAACGCAGTTCGACGTGCTCGCCTCGGATGAGGACGCAGCGGGGGCAGCCACCATTGGCAGCAGCGAGTTCAACCGCCTGCACACTGCACTGCGGCGTTTCTACCGGATCATCCTGGTGGACACCGGCAACAACATGCGGGCTTCCAACTGGGAAGCAGCGGTGGCGGCGGCGGACGAGCTGGTCATCGTTTCCACCCTCAGGGAAGACACTGTGGCCAGTGCCGTGTGGCTGGTTGACGGCCTGCGCGAACGCGGCTTCGAGGCGAAAGTCGGCAACGCAGTGACGTTGCTTGCCGCACCTTCCCGGCAGTCCGACCTGCAGCTCCGCGCCAAGGCACGCAGCCACTTTGCAGGACTGACCAGGGAAGTCCTGGACGTCCCCTACGACCGGTCCCTCGTCTCGGGCGCGCGGCTGAACTACCAGGCACTGCTGCCGGAAACCCGTGAGGCGTGGCTGCATGCCTCCGCTGCCGTGATGCGGGGCCTGTAAAGCGTCAGCGGCAGGCCCGGGCAGCCTCGCTGAGTTCAAGCCGGCTGCGGTACTCCACCGGGTTCCCCGTGATCGGATCAACAAAGCGGATGCCGCGGGCCAGGAGCTGGAGCGGCCTGGCATAGTCATCCGGGGCCTTGTCCAGCAGGTCTGGATAGAAAGCATCGTTGATGATGCCCAGCCCCAGTGAAGCCATATGCACCCGCAGCTGGTGGGTCTTCCCGGTGTGCGGCTCCAGGCGGTACCTCGCCAGGCGGGCGGGACTGCCGGATGCTGCAGCGGCGGTGCCGGCGGCACCCGAAGAAGCGCCGCCGTCGAACGTTTCAAGCCGTTCAATCCGCGTTTCCGCGTTCGGTTCGCCCTCGATAACCTCCGCCAGCAGGTAGCTGCGGGACTTGGTCATCCGGTTGCGGACCACCGCAGGAAAGTCGACGGCGGGATGTCCCGGCGCGGGCTCCGCCGCGGAGACGCACTCGTATTCCTTCTGCACCTGGCGCTTCTCGAAGAGCACCTGGTACCTGCCGCGGGTCTGCGGATTGGTGGAGAAGAGCAGGACGCCGGCGGTCATGCGGTCCAACCGGTGCATGGGGATCAGGTCCGGCAGCCCCAACTGGTTGCGCAGCCGCACCAGCGCCGACTCCTGGATGTAGGTGCCGCCCGGCGTGGTGGGCAGGAAATGGGGCTTGTCCACCACCAGCAGGTGCTCGTCCTGGTGCAGTATGGTGACGTTCACCGGTATCCGCGTTTCCGGCGGCAGGGTGCGGTAGTACCAGATGAACGTGTGGTCCTGCAGGGGAGTGCTGCGGTCCAACGGGATCCCGCCCTCGCCAACAATCTCGCCGGCGTCGAACCTGTCCGCGATGCCCTGCGGGTCGATGTGCCCCCAGCGGTGCATCATGTAGTCCATGGCGGTGTCCCAGGGCCCTTCCCCGGGAAGGCGCAGACGGGTGGCATTGACGCCGTCACGCACGGGGAGGGGGGATTGCATCACGGGTCTATTCTATCGGGGGCTTTCCTCTGACCCGACGTGCAGCCGACGATAAAAAAGTTATTGACAAGAAAAGTTGTCGGTGCGGATACTTGAAGCATGTTGGAGATAGCAGTCATCGAGGACCCGGCCACGGCAGAAGTGTCGCTGGACCCGATCCGCGCCCGCATACTCCGCGAACTTGTCCAGCCGGCATCAGCAACCCAGCTCGCAGTAAGGGTGGGCCTGCCGCGGCAAAAGGTGAACTACCACCTAAAGGCCCTGGAGAAGCATGGTCTGGTGGAACTGGTGGAGGAGCGGCGCAAGGGCAATGTCAACGAGCGGATCCTCCAGGCCGCCGCCGCGTCCTACCTGATCTCTCCCTCGGCATTGGCGCCGGTTTCTCCGGATCCGGGCCGTTTCTCCAACCATTTCTCGGCCTTCTGGCTGCTGGCGCTCGCCGCCCGGATGGTCCAGGAGATGGGGAAGCTGATTGCCGGTGCGGCTGCTGCCCGGCAGAAGCTGGCAACGTTTGCTGTGGACGGCGAGGTCACCTTCCGTACGGCCGCCGACCGTGCCGCCTTTGCTGAGGAACTCGGCGTGGCGGTCACAAGGCTGGTGGACAAATACCACGACGACGGCGCTCCCCGCGGGCGGCGGCACCGACTGGTGGTGGCGCTGCACCCCGAACTTAAGACAACCAATCAATCACCCTCAGGCAAGGAGCAGGACAATGAATGACAACCGCGACTTCGAAATCGTCCGCGACACAGAACTTCCCGGCACCCCCGAGAGAGTCTGGGAGGCCGTCACCACCGGGACGCCCGGGTGGATGTTCCCCACCGACGAATGGCCCGATGTCAAGACCGTCAACGAGTATCCCCGCCACCTGGTCTCCAGGATTGACGGACCCGACGGCTGGTTTAACCAGCTCGAACACGTCCTGGAACCGCTCGAGGGCGGCCGTGCCCGCCTGCATTACGTCCACAGCGGGATTTTCGCGGACAACTGGGACCAGCAGTACGACGGCGCCAGCCGGCACACAGAGTTCTACCTGCACACCCTGGGTCAGTACCTGCAGTACTTCGACGGCAAACCGGTGGTGTTCACCGACATCCAGGGTCCGGCCGCGTCCCAGGCGCCCGACGGCTTCACACGGCTCCGCAGGGCCCTGGGGGTTGAGTCCGCGGGGCAGGGTTCGCAGGTGGACGTGGAGCTCGACGGCGTGGGCCGGCTGACAGGCGAAGTGGACTTCTCCAACGAGCACTTCCTGGGCCTGCGGACCGCCGACGCCATGTACCGGTTCTTCGGCCGCAACGCCTGGGGTGCTCCGGTGGGGATGACCGTGCATGACTTCAGTGGAACCGGGAACTCGGAAACCACCGCCAAGGCCTGGGGTGACTTCCTGGAGCGGGTGTACGCCTAGGGCTGTGGACCGGCCCCGGCCGGCAGCGGCTGGCACTTGGGGCAGAAGTAGATGTCCCGCTCCTCGTCGCCGTTCAGCTTGCCCAGGACACCGCGCCTGATGGCTGTCCCGCATTTTAGGCAGGGCTGGTGTTCACGGCGGTAGACCCAGTAGCCCGGCCGGCCCGCCATCCTCCCCACGGGCATGCCCCGGGCGTTGAGGATGGTGACCCGGCGGCCGGGCCCCAGGTTGACCTCCAGGAGCTGCTTGGCGTCGGTCATCATGGTCCTCAGGTCCTCGACCGCCGACACCGGCGAGGCGGGGTGGACTCCGGACAGGAAGCACGCCTCGCACCGGTAGATGTTGCCGATCCCGGCCAGGTTTCGCTGGTCCAGCAACGCTACGCCAACAGGGACATCGGGGGCGGAACGGATTCGCCGCTCCGCCTCCGCCAGGTCCCAGTCCGGGCCCAGCAGGTCCGGACCCAGGAACCCCACAATGGAGTCCTCGTCCGCCGTAGCCACCACTTCCACGATCCCCAGGGAAAACCCGACGGCGTCCGCAGCCTTGGTGCGCAGGACGCATCGGGCCGTGTAGCCGGGTTTCCGCCACCTTCCGCCGGGCAGATAGACCTGCCAGGCCCCCTCCATCTTCAGGTGTGAATGGATGGTGAGTTTCTTGTCGTCCGGTCCCACCACGCGCATCAGCAGGTGCTTGCCGCGGGGCACCACCTCGGCAACGGTCCAGCCTGCCAGGTTCAGGGTGGCGAAGCGCGGCACGCGGAAGTCGGAAGCGAGGAGCGTCTGCCCGGCCAGCGCCTGGTGCAGCTGTTGGGCGGCGCGCCAGACGGAATCACCCTCAGGCACGGATTCTCAGCCCCTTCGGGGTGGAGTATGCCCCGGCGGAGCTGAGGGCCGCGGCAACGGGAGTGTCCAGGATTCCGTGTCCGTTCACTTTCTCCATGATCAGCTTGTCCACGGCACCGCGCGTGACCACGCCCACGAGCGCCGTCCCTGCCGCCGCCAGCACGCCCTCATCGTCGCTGAAGGCAAGCAGTGTCTTTCCGCCCCGTTCCACGTAGAGGACCAGGGCCCCATCCACCAGGACCACCAGGGCACCTGCCTTCCGGCCGGGACGGTGTCCGGTGCCGGCCTCGTCATGAAGCGCAGGCCAGGGGAGGGCTGCGCCGTACGGGTTGGCCGGATCCGTGGCGGCCAGGGCGAGCGCGAGCGGCTCCGGCCTGGCAAGCTGCGTGTCCTCGGAGTACGAGCGCAGCCGGTCCACGGTGGCCGGAACGGCGAACTGCGCAGCCCCCAGATGCTCGATGAAGTAGCCGCGGCGGCACCGGCCTGCCTCCTCCAGCCGGGCGAGGACTTTATACATCAGGCCGAAACCGCCCAGGATCTGTTCTGCCATCACCGAACCCCTGGTCACCACGCCGTAGCGGTCCAGCAGGAGCTCGGCAGTAGCGCGGGCGTGGATGGTCGGATCCAGTTCGGGCTGTGGCAGGGCTGACCAGCGCCCGGCGGCCATCGGTGGTGTTGGTGTGGCGCCGGTGCCGGTGCCTGTGCCGTACCGGCCGCCGGCCAACCCCGGCGAGCCCAGGAGTCCGGTCCCGTGGGAGCGGCCCAGCCTGCTGAGCCGCGGAGCGCGGGCCCGGGGCGCCCGCGCAACCTGCCGGTGGGCCGTATGTCCGCCCGCGATCAGTGCCCGGACCGGCGCGAAGGTGTCACCGGTGATCCTGCCCGCCCATGCCAGGTCCCACAGGGCTGCCACCACATCCTGGTCGCCCAGCACTGAGTCCATGCCGCCGCCCACGTCCGTCAGCTGCCGGAAGAAGTAGCCTCCCCCGTTGTTCCGGAGGTGGTCCAGCAGCCGCTGCTCGGCGTCACCGGGTTCGTAGTCGATAGCGGGGTTCAGGGTCAGGTCGGCGGAGTCTGCCAGGTGGAGGCTGATCCAACCGTCGTTTCCGGGCAGGGCTCCGGCGCCGGACCAAAGGATTTCTCCGGCCGCCATCAGCTCATCGAGCATGGCCGGCTGGTAGTTGGCCACCCTGCCGGCGAGGACCAGGGGTTCCCAGGCTGATGCCGGAATGGGGACCCCGGAGAGCTGGTCGATGGCAGTGACGATACCTTCCAGGCCGCGCAGGGAAGGCTGCCCGGGGCCGCCGCCAGGGGTTCGGACATGCTGCCAGGCCGGCAGGAAACGCCCGTAGGCTGCGGCGTCCACGGGTTCCACTTCGGCGCGCAGGGCCGCAAGCGAACGCCGGCGGAGCTTCCGCAGCACCTCGGCGTCGCACCATTCACTGGCCAGCGCGTGCTGGGGCAGGTTCGGCAGGGCCTCTGACGCCGCGGGTTGCGTACCCTCTTCCGGGCCGCTTCCGGGCGCAGGTTCCAGAGGCACAGGATGCGGCCGGAACTCGCCCTCCACCACGCGGCCGTCCGCGGCCAGCCGCTTCAGGGCGGTACCCACCACTGCCACGCCCAGTCCCAGCCGGGCTGCTGCTTCCGCGGCAGTGAACGGACCGTGGGTCCGCGCATACCGTGACACCAGGTCGCCGAGGGGATCGGCTACCGGTTCGATAAAGGCCAGCGGCACGCCCATGGGAAGGGGGACGCCGATGGCGTCGCGCAGCCGCGCCGCGTCCTCAACAGCAGCGAAACGCTCCACGCCGCCGATGTTGATTTTGATGGCACGGTTCGCCCGCTGCAGGGCCATGAGGTGTGCAGTGGCGGACTCAATGCTTCCATGGGCGGTTTCGGGTGCCGATTCGGCATCAGCCAGCCCGGGCTCAGCCTCTGGTGGTTCAGTGCTGCGAGCTGCCGCAGGTGACGGGATACCGGTATCCAGCACGGCCGCTGCTTCCCCGCCCTGCAGCCGGAGCGCGGCTTCCTCGGGAGCCAGGGGACCGAGAAGCCGCAGCAGGTCCGCCACTCCTTCCAGCCCGCGGACCCGACGGTCCGGTGTCAGCCGCTGCAGCTCCCGCTCCGTGGCTTCGATGACCTTGGTATCGAGCAGCTCCCGCAGTTCCACCCGCCCGAGCAGCTCATTGAGAAGGGTTGAGTCCAGGGCCAGGGCAGCGGCACGGCGCTCCGCCAGCGGGGAGTCGCCCTCGTAGAGGAACTGCGCCACGTACCCGAACAGCAGGGACTTGGCGAACGGCGAAGGCTGCTGGGTGGTGGTCTGGACAATCCTCAGCTCACGCCGCTCCACTGAGGCTGCAATCTCCTTCAACGCGGGCAAATCGTAAACGTCCTGCAGGCATTCCCGGACAGTTTCCAGCACGATGGGAAAGGCCGGATACTTCCGGGCGACGTCCAGCAATTGGGCTGAACGCTGCCGCTGCTGCCACAGGGGCTGCCGCTTGCCGGGGGTCTGGCGCGGCAGCAGCAGGGCCCGGGCTGCGCATTCCCGGAAGCGCGAAGCAAACAGCGCGCTGCCACCCACTTCTGCGGTGACAATTTGCTCCAGTTCCTCGGGGTCGAACAGGAACAGCTCCGCTCCCGGAGGCTCGTCCTCCATCATGGGCACGCGCAGGACGATGCCGTCGTCCGCGGCCATGGCGGAACCGTCCAGTCCGTATCGCTGGTGTAGCCGCTGCCCGACGGCGAGGGCCCAGGGCGCGTGCACGGGCATGCCGAAGGGGCTGTGCAGGATCACCCGCCAGTCGCCCAGCTCGTCGTGGAACCGCTCCACCACCAGCGTGGTGTCGCTGGGGACCACCTCGGTAGCCTGTTTTTGCTCGCTGAGGTACTGGATAAGATTGTTGGCCGCGAACTCGTCCAGGCCGCTGGCTTTGCAGCGTTCGGTGGCAGGGCCGACGTCGGACGCGGCCAACTCGCGGACAAACGCGCCGAGGGCGCGGCCCAGATCGACGGGCCGGCCCAGCGAATCACCCTTCCAGAAGGGAAGCTTTCCCGGCTGGCCGAAGGCGGGGGAGACGAGCACGCGGTCGTGCGTGATGTCCTCAATCTTCCAGCTGGTGGCACCAAGGGCGAAGACATCGCCCACCCTGGACTCGTACACCATCTCCTCATCCAGCTCGCCCACGCGCCGGCCGCCCTTGGGCGCAGGAGCGGGCTTTCCGTCCGCGGAAGGCGACGCTGTTCCTTCCACCTCCGTGCCGATGATGTAGACGCCGAAGAGGCCGCGGTCCGGGATGGTGCCGCCGGAGGTGACGGCGAGCCGCTGGGCTCCCGGCCTGCCTTCAATCGTGCCGGCGTTGCGGTCCCAGACGATCCGGGGCCGGAGTTCCGCGAATTCGTCGGACGGGTAGCGGCCGGCCAACAGGTCAAGGGTGGCCTCGAAGGCTGAGCGGGGGAGTGATGCGAAGGGGGCGGAACGCCGAACCGTGGCGAACCATTCCTCGACGTCGATGCTGCCCAGGGCAGTGGCAGCCACGGTATGCTGCGCGAGGATGTCCAGCGGGTTGGCGGGAATGCTGAGGCGCTCGATCCTGCCGTCCAGCATCCGTTCAACCGTGATGGCGGTATGGACGAGGTCTGCCCGGTGTTTGGGGAAAAGGACGCCTTGGGAGACTTCCCCCACCTGGTGCCCCGCGCGGCCCACGCGCTGCAGGCCGCTGGCCACCGACGGCGGCGATTCCACCTGCACCACCAGGTCCACGGCGCCCATGTCGATGCCGAGTTCCAGGGAGGACGTGGCCACCACGCAGCGCAGCCGCCCGGACTTCAGGTCATCCTCGATCAGGGCCCGCTGATCCTTGGAGACCGAGCCGTGGTGGGCGCGGGCCAGCACGGGATCCGCTCCGGCAGTGCTTCCTGACTGGGCCATCATATGTGCCGGCGTGGTGGTGGAGGCAGGGACGCCGGGCGCGGGGAGCGACGCGGGGTCGTCCCAGCCGCCACCCACTGCCACCAGCTGCCGCTCCGCATAAATCTCGTTGAGGCGTGCCGTCAGCCTCTCGGCCAGGCGGCGTGAATTGGCGAAAACAATGGTGGACTGGTTGGCCAGCACCAGGTCCACAATTTTTTCTTCCACGTGCGGCCAGATGGAGGCCTGGGGCTGCAGCCCGGAGGCGGGGCCGGAGTCAAAAGCGCCGGCAGCGCCCTGCAGGTCCGACATGTCCTCGACCGGGACCGAGACGGTAAGGTCCCAATTTTTCCTGGCGGGTGGGGCAACTATTTCCACGGGGGCCGAAGCGGCGAGGAACTGTGCCACCAGTTCCTTGGGCTCCACGGTGGCGGACAGGCCGATCCGCTGGGCGGGTTTGGGCAGCAGGGCATCCAGGCGTTCGAGCGAGACCGCCAGGTGGGCGCCGCGCTTGGTGCCGGCCACGGCGTGGACCTCGTCAATGATGATGGTGTCCACTTCGGTGAGGGTTTCCCGTGCCCTGGAGGTCAGCATCAGGAACAGCGATTCCGGTGTGGTGATGAGGATGTCCGGCGGGTTGCTCAGCAGCAGGCGGCGGTCCGCCGCGGTGGTGTCCCCGGAGCGGACGCCCACTGTAATCAGGGGTGCCGGCAGCCCGAGCCGTTTGGCGGTTTGGGTGATGCCTATCAGCGGCGAGCGCAGGTTCCTTTCCACGTCCACGCCCAGCGCCTTCAGGGGCGAAATGTAGAGAACGCGGGTCTTGCGCTTCGGTGCGCGGGTCCTCCTGCCTTTTGCGGGGCGCCTCGAAACCCCAGGTTCGCCTGCCGTGGCTGCCGCATCCGCAGCAGCCACCTCCCCGCCCGCCGTTTCCGGCGCTCCGGTAGAGGAGGCGAGCAGCCGGTCCAGCGCCCAGAGAAAGGCGGCAAGCGTCTTTCCGGATCCCGTGGGAGCCACCACCAGGGCATGCGAGCCCGAGGAGATCGCCCGCCAGGCGCCTTCCTGGGCGGGAGTGGGCTCCGAAAACGCGCCCAGGAACCAGTCGCGCGTTGGCCTGCTGAACTGGGCCATGGGCTCAGGTGCAGTATCCGCGCCGGCAGCACTGCCGGGCGGAGTGCTACCACGCGCTGTCGCCTTTTCCCGGTTCATGCCTCCATCATGCCCCAAGCCACCGACAGCGGCGCCGGCCGGCCAGTGGACCGCCGCAAGCGGCCCGGGGACCTGTCCCAAGCGCCTGGGCTCAAACCTTGTCCGCCACGGGAAGGTTCTTCGTGGCCGGGCCCTCCAGGAGCTTCCCTTCGTTGGTGAAGCGGGAGCCGTGCAGGGGGCAGTCCCACGTTAGTTCACTGTCGTTCCAGTGCAGGATCCCGCCCATATGGGTGCACACGGCGGAAAGCTTGCAGGTGGTTCCGCCCACCGTGGACACGGCAACCGGTTTTGATCCTTCCCGGTAGACCTTGCCTTCGCCTTCACCCGGAGCTGCCGGCGCGGGGGGCGCAGCGGGCTCCTTCTTGTCCTTCCGCAGGCCCTCGGCGGCCAACTGGCCCCAGCCGGACGCCATTTTGGCTGCCACCCCTGCGTTAAGCGCGACGGCGGAGAGGGCACCGGAGGGGGAGGTGACCCGGTGGTGGATGGTGTCTGCCCAGGGCACGTTTCCGCCCAGAATGTCAGCTGAAATTCCGACGGCGGCCGCCACGGCATTGGTCATGCCCCACTTGTTGTATCCGGTGCCGAAGTAGACATGGCCCTTGCCCCGGGGGAACTTGCCGAAGAAGGGCATGAGATTGGTGGGCAGGTAGTCCTGCGCGGACCAGGTGTGGGTGGTTACCGCACCGGGATAGTGCTGCGCGGCCCAGTCCAGGAGGCTGCCCAGATGGTGCTTCTCGGACCGTGCCCGGCCCACGTGGTGGCCGTGTCCGCCCACCAGGAGCAGCCGCCGGCCGTCCACTTCGTAGTCCCGCAGCGAATGCGTTGGCTGTTCCACCGAAATGTACATCCCCGGGGGAGGGGTTTGGTCCTCCTGCAGCTGAAGCGCTGCGGCGTAGGACCGGCTGGGCTTCAGCTTGGCGAAGTAAAGCCCCCGGTCCAGCACGGGTATGCCGGTGGCCAGCACTACCTCGTTGGCGGTGACCGTGCCATGGTCCGTGTGCACCGTGGCAGGCCTGGCGCCGGTAACGTCCTGCAGCCGCACCCCGCCTACTATCGACCCGCCGCGGCTGCGGATGTCAGCCATCAGGGTATCCAGCACTTCCAGCGGATTGATCTGCGCCTGGTCCGCGAGGCGTACCGCGCCGTGGACGGCAAAGGGCAGCCCGGCGTCGCGCACGTATTCCATGTCCAGCCCGGCAGTGGTGCCAGCGCTGACCTCTTCCCGGAGCTTTTCGGTCCCCTGCGGGGACGTCGCGTAGGTGTAGGCATCCCGGCGCTGGTAGGCCACGCCGTGTTCGTCGAGGTAGCGCAGTAGCCACGCCTGGCCTTCACGGTTGCCATCGACGTACGCCTGCACCTGTTTTTGGGAGTACTGGCGGGACAGCTGTGACAGGAAGGTCCCCTGTAGCAGGGTGACTTTGGCCGTGGTGTTCCCCGTGGTCACGGCGCCCGGGTACCTGGCTTCAAGGACGAGCACCTTCTGCCCGGAGCGCGCCAGCAGCAGCGCGGTCACCAGTCCGGTCAGCCCTGCGCCCGCCACCACAGTGTCATGGCTGCTTCCGGGCTCGAACGGATCACTGGTGAAGGATTCGCTGCGGTCCAACCAAATCGACGTCATGGCTGTTCAACCTGCCTCCGGTCCGAGGGCCCTCCCGGGCCAGTTTGTAATGGGTCCGTTATAGACCCTATCTATCCGCGGCGGATTTGCTAAGTATACTTACGATGTCGGGGATTAAGTCTATGGTCAGTTGGCAGCCCGGCAGCCAAGATGTGAACATAACGACAAACAGCAGGAGAAATCATGACAAGCATGAGTTCCGACGGCCGAGCAGTAGGCCGGACCAACATTCAAAAAGCGGCCCTCGCAGTGGGAGCTGTCTTCCTTCTGGTGGGCGTCCTGGGGTTCATTCCTGGCATCACCACCCAGTACGAGACCCTCGGTTTCGCGGGGCACGAGTCCCAGGCGCTGCTGCTCGGTATTTTCCAGGTGTCGATACTGCACAACATCGTCCACCTCCTCTTCGGGGCAGCCGGCATCGCCATGGCCCGCAGCGCCGCGCAGTCAAAGAACTACCTGGTGGTGGGCGGCGCAATCTACCTGGTCCTGTGGATCTACGGCCTGCTGATCGGCAAGGACACGGCGGCCAACTTCGTCCCCGTCAACGTTGCGGATGACTGGCTGCACTTCGTTCTTGGCGTGGCAATGCTTGGCCTGGGATTTGCCCTGTCGCGCGGCACGGCCCGCGCCGGCCGCACCACTACAGCCCACTAACACAAGACCTGGGCTTGGGGGCGTCAGTACCAAGGCCAGCAAACGAGCAGCAAACAGCACTGCAGGCGGCCCGGCACCTTGCCGGACCGCCTGCAGCTTTTTATGTGCCTGTGGCTTTATATCAGGAACGTCAGGCCGGCTGGAACGGCCCGATGGTCAGCAGCGTGATGCCGGCGTTGCTGCAGGCCTCGGTGGGCTGGGGCAGGAACAGGGATGCGGTGTCCTCGGGCGGGTAGATCCGGTAACCCGCGGCGTCCACCATGGCGCAGTCGGTGTAGTTTCCGGCCTGGGTGTAGCGCAGCATTGCGGTGCCCGTTCCGCCCGGGGCGAGCAGGACGTCCGCCGGGGCTGTTGCTTCATCCCGTTGGGCGGGGGCGCCGATGGGGGCGCCGGTGTTGTCCGCTGCCAGGGAGACGCCGGCGAAGCCGCGGAGGATGCAGGGTTCGGAGCCCGTGTTGGTGAGGTTGAGTTTCATGTAGACGCTTCCGGCGGCACCGCCGCCGGAAGCGTCGGTGGCCGCAGAGAGCCCGGACGCCTTGCACAGCCCGGATGACGGTGCGGGAGCGGCAGGGGAGGAAGCGGATGTGCCGGGCGACGGGTCCGCGGACGACGGCGGCGCGGACGTTGCGTCCGGGCTGGCCGTGCCGCTGGCAGGGCCGGTGGCCGCCGGCGTCGTCGATTGCGTTTGCGGCTGGCTTGGACTGCACGCACTGAGCATCAGTGCTGCCGCCGCTGCCGCCGTCGTCATGGCCAACCCCTGGAAAATTTGCTGAGACCTCATGGCACCACCTTCATGGCAGTGGCTGCGCACGTCAACGGCGCCACGAGGCGGCGAAGCATTTTGACGCCCGGATCGTGATGATCCGGGCGTCAAACCGGCCGCCCTGCTGAGGCTGGGATCCTGCTTGCCGGCCCTGATTAGCGGCCCATTTGGCATACTTCCCTTTTGGCTTAGCCGCCGGTTGCGTTGTTGCTGCCGGTCCCACTGGGCCGGCCAGCGCTACGAATGAAGGCGGCTCCGCCCAGCACCAGTCCAGCCAGGCCGGCTCCCAGGCCCGCCCAGCTCCTCGCGTCCGCCCCGCCGTCGGCTGTTGCTGCCGCCTGTTCGGTGGCAAGGGGTACAGCCGTGGCAGCTGCGCCATGGCCTTCAGTACTGGCCTCCTCCTCCGTTACGGTGAGCGACGGGGCGGGAGCCGCCAGCGAGTGTGGGTCCTGGCCGTCCCGGGCGATTTCGGACCAGTCGGTCTGGCCCGTCTCGCAGGTCTGGAACGTCGGGAAGTAGAGCGTTGATCCTGGTGCATCGGGCAGTTTCACCGAGAGGACCAGGGCGTCCCTGAGCTGGTGTTCGAGCGGCGCCTTGGCCGTGTAGACAATCTGGCTGGTGCGTTTTGTGATGGAGGTACCGTCCGCGAGCTTCTTAGGCTCGGGGAGCTGCTCGGTCACCTTCTCCACCGTCCAGTTGGGATTGACAGTGGGCTGTGCGTCGTTCAGTTCCGGCGGCAGGGTGATGGCCACCTTGGTGGTCCCGGACCCGTCGCAGCCGTGCGGGATCCCGAAGGTGAGCAGGGCATAGGAGTTGGCTGAGGTCTTGTCCGGCGTCACGCCGACGTGTGCGGCGGCGCCGCCCGCCGCTGCCAGCAGGAGCGCGGCGGCGCTTCCGGTGGCTGCGGCAGCGGTCAGGGTGCGGCGAAGGAAGGGGGTTTTCATGGCTTGCCTTTCTGGCGCACGCCCCGTTGGCCGGGGGTGCATACTTTCGTGGGGCCCGACGCCGGCAGGTTCCGGTGCCGGTCAGGAGGAGAGCACGACGGCGGAAGGCGGGCCGCGCCGGCTGTCCTGCCGGAGGTTGCGCCAGGGGCGCAAGGGTGCGGCAGAAGGTGGAGAGGCAACGAATGGCGGGGTACCGCCGACGTGCTTAAGGGGACGGGGGAGGGCAAAGAGCGGCCGAAGCCAGGCGGCAAGCGCCCACAGTGCGTCCTCGCCCTTGGCAAGCAGGAACGCGGACCCCAGGGTCGCCGTAGCGTGGGCTGCAAGCATCAGGGGGCCGGAGCCTGTGCCGGCCCCGTACAGGTGGTCAACCACTGGGGCCAGGACGGCGGATCCGGAGAGGTGGCCCTCATGGATTGCGCTGCTGCCGGGCAGCGCCATAACCGGACGGGCGCTGAATCCGGTAAAGACCTCATGCAGCACCAACTGCCCGCCACCCAGGAGCGCCGCCATGGCGGAAAAGCCCAGTTTCAGGCGGGTGGCCGTGGTGCCGGCCAGGGCAGTCAATGCGAGCATGGCCAGCATGATGACCGGCTGGGGGAGCACTCCTCCGCCTGCAAGGTGGGCACCGGCGGCAAGCGCCAGGATTACAATGCTCAATGCTGAGGCGCGGAGGAGGTGGAAGGGGGTCCGTGGACGGTGCGCTCGCACGGATAGGCTCCCTTCCAGTGGCGGAACGGGCCGCGGGGGCGCCGGCCCAGGTGTTGGTTGCTCAGATTCTATCGTTCGCTACGGCCGTCTCCGTGTGCGATGGATGGTGCAGGGCCGCTTTCCGCCCAGTGCACGGCCGGCATTCCGGCTATGTACCCGCTCTTCAGGGCCGCGTTAGACTGCCAGCGTATGTGTCGGCGATCTTGAGGAGAAGTTCATGGACTACAACGGAAGCCAGTCAGAGAAGGCCATCCCAGCCGGTGAACTTGGCCGCAGCCACATTGGCCAAACCATCAGCTTCCAGCCCAACGAGTTCACAGTCGTTTTTGGGAAGCTGGCCGGAATCGCCCGCACGGAGGCGATGGTTTACCTGTCCCTGCAGGGGGTAGGCAACGGCACGCACCTGAAGGATGAGTACGACCTGCCATTCACGCACGATGTTTACGTGCCGGTGGATGTCATCACCAATGCGGAATCCACCATTAAGGACCTTTTCGGCAAAGTGCAGGAGAACCTGCGCGGTGCCGGGCACAAGGGCGGCGAGGACCGGACCGACCGGTTGTAGCGCCCATCCCTGACTGACAGGGCACCGACATGCAGGAGAAGGCTGGTATCCCGTGGGGTACCAGCCTTCTCCTGTCTCGCCGGCGGGAGTAATCCGCTCTGAAATTGTTGAACAATACCTTGCGCGGATTGTTCAACAACCTGTATCGTCGATGGGGACCATCACTGTGACTCCTGTCACCCTAGGTATTGGACAGATCCATGGCAGAAACCGGCATCAAACTGAACATGAGCTCCTCAGCCCGGCGCACGGCCCTCATGGGAGCCATGTTCCTGATGGCAACCAGCGCCATCGGACCGGGCTTCATCACGCAAACCACGGTCTTCACCGCGCAGATCGGTGCGTCGTTCGCGTTCGCGATCCTGGCCTCGATCCTCATCGACATCGCTGTGCAGATGAATGTTTGGCGAGTCATCGGCGTTTCCGGGCTTCGTGCCCAGGAACTCGGCAACAAAGTCATCCCCGGTATCGGCTGGTTCCTGGCCGGCCTGGTCTTCCTCGGCGGCGTCGTCTTCAACATCGGCAACATCGCCGGCACGGGCCTGGGCGCCAACGCCATGATGGGCGTTGACCCGAAGGTGGGCGGCGTCGTGTCAGCCGTTGTGGCCATCCTGATCTTCCTCAGCAAGAAAGCCGGCATGGCGCTGGACCGGATCGTGGTCCTGCTCGGCGCCGTCATGATCCTGCTGATGATCTACGTGGCAGTTGTCGCTGCCCCGCCTCTGGGCGAGGCCCTGAAGAACACCTTCCTGCCCGAGACTGTCGACTTCCTCATCATCACCACCCTGGTGGGCGGAACCGTGGGCGGCTACATAACCTACGCGGGCGCCCACCGCATGCTCGACTCGGGCGCTACCGGCGTCAGGCACGTCAAGGAGATCACCCGCAGCTCCGTCCTGGGCATCCTGGTCACCGGCCTTATGCGGGTCCTCCTCTTCCTGGCCATCCTCGGAGTGGTAGCTGGCGGCACGGTCCTCACCAGCAACAACATGGCGGCCGAAGCCTTCGGTGCCGCAGCCGGCGAAATCGGCCTTCGGATGTTCGGCGTGGTTCTCTGGGCCGCCGCCATCACCTCGGTGATCGGAGCAGCCTTCACCTCCGTCTCCTTCATCACCTCGTCCCGCACCCCGGAGCGTAAGCGCAACCTCATCACCGTTGCCTTCATCGCCGGCTGCGCCATCGTGTACGCCTTCCTCGGCCAGGCGCCGCAGCAGCTGCTGATCTTCGCAGGCGCCTTCAACGGGCTGATCCTGCCGGTGGGCTTCGCTGTCCTCCTCTGGGTGGCCTGGCGGCGCCGGGACCTGTTGCACGGCTACGTGTACCCCAAGTGGCTGCTGATTGTCGGCGTCCTGACCTGGTTCCTCACGTTATTCCTTGGCTGGAACTCCGTCATGGGCCTCGCGAAGCTGTGGGCATGACCAGCCGCGCCGCCCTGCTTCCCGCCGAGGCCCGCGAGGCCTTCCGCGCCGGACTGGTGGAGCCGACGTCGGGCTGGTCCCGCGGGTATGCCCAGGCGAACGTCATCTCCATTCCCCGGGAACACGCCTTCGACCTGCTGCTGTTCGTGCAGCGCAACCCCAAGCCATGTCCCATCCTGGGGGTCCTTGACGCAGGGGAGACCACTGGGCCGCTGCTCGCCGGCGGGGACATCCGGACAGATGTCTCCAAGTACATCGTTTACCGGGACGGTGAGAAGGTGGACGAGCCGACCGACATCACCGGGTACTGGCGTGATGACCTGGTCACGTTCCTGATCGGCTGCTCCTTCACCTTTGAGGCAGCGCTGCAGGACGGCGGCATCCGGATCGCGCACATTGACCAGGGCGTCAACGTGCCTATGTACCGGACCAACCGGCAGTGTGCTCCGGCCGGTGCAATGTCCGGTCCGCTGGTGGTTTCCATGCGCCCCGTTCCCGCGGCGCAGGTTGCCGACGCTGTCCGTATCACGTCCCGCTACCCGGCTGTCCACGGTGCTCCCGTCCATGTGGGCAACCCGCACGAACTGGGCATCACGGACCTGGCCAGGCCTGATTTTGGTGATGCAGTGAAGATACCGGATGGCCACCTGCCGGTCTTCTGGGCCTGCGGGGTGACGCCCCAGGCGGCAGTCATGCAGTCGCGGCCTCCGCTGGCCATCGGCCATGCGCCAGGCCACATGCTGATCACCGACGCCCGGGACAGCGCTTACGTAGTCCCTTAAGGCTGAACAACAAAGGTGTGGGGCATGCTTCACACTTATTTGGCCTGTCCGTTGCCTGGCCTAACCGGCGCGCTGCCGCAGCTCCGACTGGCGGTCCTGCTCTTCGCCCAGATGCGCCAGGAGCTCCGCCTCGGCCAAGTCCAGGTACGCGCGCAGTCCAGCTGCTGCTTCCTCGCGCTCGCCTGCGCGCAGCTGCTTTACCAGCGTCACGTTCCGGTCCACGTAATGGCTGTGGAAGTCCGGTGCCGAAGCCATGCTGTGGAACACCAGCCGCATTTCAGCGAGCACGCGGTCCATGAGCTCCTGGAGCGATGTGCTGCCGGTCAGGGCCACCACCGCCCGGTGCAGGGACTGATTGGCGTCCGCCATGTCGGGGACCGACCCGCTGGCCCGGGCATGCTGCGCCTGCTGCACAATGGCTTCCAAGTCATCCAGCACCTTTGGCGTAACGTCACCCCACAGCACCGCTGCGGGCTCGATCATCCGGCGCACCCGGTAGATTTCGCGGACTTCCTCCACGCCCGGCGAGGCCACGAAGACCCCGCGGTTGGGGATGCGGGTCACGATGGATTCGCCGGCAAGGGTGGAGAAGGCCTGCCGCAAAGTGTTGCGTGAAACGCCCAGCGCTGCGGACAGTGGCTCCTCGGACAGTTTTGAGCCGGGAGTCAGTTCACCTGCTGCAATGCGGCTGCGCAGCACAGAGGCGATCCACGCGGTGGTGTGTGCATGCTCGGCTGTGCCGTCTGCCAAAGTATTCATGGTCTCCCCAGACTTCGTCGACTAACGATGCTAGCTGACGGTGCCCAACACTTCACCGCGGGCCACGGCAGCGCCCGGCTCCTGTCCGCCCCGCCGGAAGGTACCCGCGCTGGAAGCCACCACCACGGTTTCCATCTTCATGGCTTCAAGGACGGCAACGGGGTCCCCGACACCGATCCCGGCTCCGTCGTCGGCCACCCACTTGACCAGGTTCCCGCCCATGGGAGCGGCCACCTCGCCGTTTGCGTCCGCCTGTTCCCCGGCTGGTGAAGGGCCGACGGCGGCGCTCCCGCCATAGAGCAGCGCATGGTAGACCTGTGCCGGCAGCCCGAGCTGGACCGCCTTGCCGTCGATTTCCACAGTGAGGGTTTCGCGCCTGGCAACGGGGCCCAAAGCCCCGCTTTTCAGGGATGCCTCCAGGCGGCCGCCAAACTCCGTTTCGATCCAAGTGGTGTAGACGCCCAGCCTGTCCCCGGCTGTGAAGTCCTCGTCCCGCACCACGGCACGGTGGAAGGGAACCACCGTGGGAACGCCCTCGATCCGGAGTTCATCCAGGGCAGCCCGGGCACGGCGCAACGCCTGCGCCCGGTCCTCGCCGTGGACAATCAGCTTGGCCATCAGGGAGTCGTATTCGGCGGGAATGACGGACCCTGATCGGACGCCGGAGTCCACCCGGATGCCGGCGCCGGTGGGGGCCTCGAAGACCTCCACGGGGCCGGGGGAGGGCAGGAACCCCCTGCCGGCGTCTTCGGCGTTGAGCCGGAACTCGAAGGCATGGCCGGAGGGTGCCGGGTCCTTGGTGACGGACACGGGCAACCCGGCGGCGATGCGGAATTGTTCGCGTACCAGGTCCAGTCCGGAGGTCATCTCCGTGACCGGGTGCTCCACCTGGAGGCGGGTGTTCACTTCGAGGAAGGAGATGACGCCGTCGGGCGCCACCAGGTACTCCACGGTCCCGGCACCGGTGTATCCGGCCTCACGGCAGATGGCGCGCGCCGATTCGTGGATCCGGCTGCGCTGTTCCGGGGTGAGGAACGGCGCCGGTGCCTCCTCAACGAGCTTCTGGTTGCGCCGCTGCAGGGAACAGTCGCGCGTGCCCACCACCACCACGTTTCCGTGGGTATCAGCCAGAACCTGGGCCTCGACGTGCCGCGGCCGGTCCAGGAACCGCTCCACGAAGCATTCACCCCGGCCGAAGGCAACGGTGGCCTCGCGGACTGCGGAATCGAAGGCGTCGTCGATGTCTTCCATCCGGTAGGCAATCTTCAGGCCCCTGCCGCCGCCGCCAAAGGCCGCCTTGATGGCCACGGGTACACCGTATTCCGCCGCGAAGGCACGGACGGCATCAGCATCGGCCACCGGGCCCTCACTGCCGGGCACCAGGGGCGCACCGGCCCGGACAGCTATTTCCCGGGCTGTGACCTTGTTTCCGAGGCTCCGGATGGCTTCTGGCGAGGGGCCTACCCACGTGAGTCCGGCGTCGAGCACTGCCTGGGCAAAGTCGGCGTTCTCGGAAAGGAAGCCGTAGCCGGGGTGCACCGCGTCGGCGCCGGAGCGGGCAGCGATGCCCAGAAGCTTCTGGATATCCAGGTAGGTTTCGGAGCTGGCTGATCCGCTCAAGGCGTAGGCCTCGTCGCTGAGGCGGACATGCAGTGAATCGGCGTCCGGGTCCGAGTACACGGCCACGGATGCCAGGTTTGCATCGGCGCAGGCACGGGCAATGCGGACAGCGATCTCGCCACGGTTGGCAATCAGGACTTTTTTCATGGCTGCTTCTTTCACGTGCTCGGGGTGGGGGCCAGCGGCTGCAGGGTTTCGGGATCGACGTCCGCAAAACGCACGGCAGTGCCGGGGGGAAGCTGCGCGGCGGCAGGAAGGTCTTCGGGAATGACCGCACCGATGACCGGGTAGCCCCCGGTGACAGGATGGTCGGCCAGGAAAAGGACCGGAAGGCCCGACGGCGGGACCTGCAGTGAGCCGGCCACCACGCCTTCGCTGGGAAGTTCGCCGGTCCGCGCCCGCTCCAGCGGCTTGCCCGCGGTTGCGGACCCCTGCCCGCCTGCATCGAGCCGGACACCAATCCGGTTGGATTCGGCGGTCACCGTCCACACCTGCTGCGTCAGCGCTTCCCGGGACTCCGGAGTGAACCAGTCGTGCCGGGGGCCGCTGGTAATGCGCAGGACCACAGGCCTGCCAGCTGCCGCGGACGCCAGTTCACCGGGCAATGCCGGCGGTTCCGGCTGGCCGACCGCCCGTGCAATGTCCACCTCGCCGATGGGGAGGACGGCGCCGGCGGCCAACGGGGCGGGGCCGATGCCGGACATCAGGTCTGTGGAGCGGCTGCCAAGGACAGGGGCAACATCGATCCCGCCGCGGACGGCGAGGTAGGTGCGCAGCCCTGCTTCAGGCACGTGGAGGTGCAGGCTTTCGCCGTCATGGAGGGGGAAGGGTGCGTACATCGGCGCGGCCCTGCTGCCTTCCGGTCCTTGGATTTCGGCACTGGTTCGTGCCCCGCTCAGCGCGGCGGTCAGTTCGCCGCGCGCGCGTACCGCCAGGCCGCCAAGCACGTTCTCGATAACGGCGTCGGTAGGCATGTTGCCCACCAGCCGGTTGGCCTGCCGTGCGCTCCTGGCGTCGGCGGCACCGGCTGGCGAGACGCCCAGGTCGCCCAGCCCTGGGCGGCCAAGGTCCTGGATCAGGGCCTGGGGCCCCGGGGACAGCACCTCCAGCCTGTCTCCGGCAGGTGCTTGAGTTGACTGGTGCGCCTGGTCACCCTGATGCGGCTCGCCAGCGTGCTCCGCGCCCGCGGAGATGATTTCCACCAGTTCGCGCACCGCAACGTACTGGACTTTGGCGCCCGGGCGGACCAGTGCGGGCGGCTCCCGTTCCAGGTCCCACATGCGCGCAGCAGTGTGTCCGATGAGTTGCCAGCCGCCCGGTGAGCGGCGCGGATAGACTGCCGAAAAGTTGCCCGCCAGTGCCACTGAACCCGCGGGTACCGCGGTACGTGGGGTGCCCCGCCTGGGTACGTTGAGTGCGTCGGTCTCACCTACCAGGTAGGCGAACCCGGGCGCGAAACCGCCGAAGGCTGCGGTCCAGAGCTGGCCGGTATGGGCAGCGATGACGCCGTCGTTCCCCAGTCCCGTCAGCTTCCCCACCTCCGTGAGGTCCTCGCCGTCGTACACCACCTCGATCTTCACCGGCGCCTCCGAACCGGCGGCAGCGCCCGCAACCTGGGTCTCGAGTCCGGCGATGACCTCACGGGCCGAGCGGGCGTTGGCGCGGGAGTCGAAAACGACCAGCACTGTCTGCGCCGCCGCGAGGACATCCACCTGGCCGGGCGCCGGGTTCTCCCGCAGGCGCGCGTGGACGGCGAGTACTGCCTCCAGGGAATCCAGTTCCACGAGCAGCGCCCGCGGCCCTGCCCAGCGCACGTCGGCAGGGCTCATACGAAGCTCCGGATTTCGACGCCTGCTGTTTCCAGTTCCCGGCGGACCGCTGCCGCCATGGAAACGGCCCCCGCAGTGTCACCGTGGAGGCAGATGCTTTCGGCAGAGGTGCGAATGGCGGATCCGTCGCGGGCAATAATGGTGCCCTCGGTGGCGAGCCGCACCATGTTTGCTGCCACGGCCTCCTCATCGTGCAGGACGGCACCCGGTTCGCGGCGTGACACCAGGGTCCCATCCGGGTTGTAGGCGCGGTCCGCGAAGGCTTCGGCCACTCCGCGGAGGCCGGCCGCCTCGGCGGTGGACAGCGCCACCGATCCAGGCAGCAGCAGGAGCGGCAGGTCTCCGCCGAAGGCCTTCACTGCGTCCACCACCGCCTGTGCCTGGGCATGGTGGGTCACGATGGTGTTGTAGAGGGCGCCATGGGGTTTGACGTAGCGGATCGCCCCGCCGGCCGCGCGGGCGATCGCCTCAAGGGCCCCCAGCTGGTAGAGGACATCGTCTGCCAGTTCGGTAGGGGAACAGTCCATGAACCGCCGGCCGAAGCCCGCCAGGTCCCGGTATCCCACGTGGGCACCGATGCTGATTCCGGCGGCCACGGCGTCGCGGCAGGTCTGGGCGATGGTGGAGGGGTCGCCGGCATGGAAGCCGCAGGCGACGTTCGCGCTGGAGACGGAGCGGAACATTGCGGCGTCGTCGCCCATGGTCCAGTTGCCGAAGGATTCGCCGACGTCGCTGTTGAGGTCAATGAAGGCCATAGTGATTCTCGTCTCGTTGAGGTGGTCTCCTTAGCATGCATGAGAATCGCAGATTGTTCAACAATTTGTTCCAGATTGTGCCCGCTGGCTTCAGGGTGAGGGATGGGAGCCGCCTGAAATGGCTTCCCGGAAGGACGTGCAGGCAAAAGGAGGGGAGGACGACCGCCGTCGTCCTCCCCTCCTTCCGCAGGTTGCTCAGTAGGCCTTGACCCGCTGATCCACCACCAGGTGGACCAGCTACGCGATGTCGCCGGGCCCGCATACGCCCCGTGGGTTCATGCAGGCGACGGGCACGGGAGCCGCAGTTGGCGGAGCTACGGGGGGAATCACGGGATACAAACCACAGTGGCTCGGAATCGCCGATATGAAGACTTTCAAGTACGGACTTTATCGCTCCGGGTACTCCCACGGGGAGAGCATCCTGTCGCGCGCGGGAGATTTCGGATTCCAAAAGGACTTTGGCAGTTCTTGGTCAGCTGATCCTCCGGCGCCCGTCCTCCAGGCACGGAATGACAAGGCGATTCTCCCTGAGCGGTACAACAAGAACGGTGAGATCACTGGGTATAGCCCACTTAGCATGGGGTATACGGCTAGTTTCCCTGCGGACGACAATGTACACGGGCACGGTCCGGCGCCAGATAGGGCTTGACGGGACCGTTTACCCTGGCGGGACGCTGGTTGTGCCCCTAGCTACATGGCCACGGCTACGGGCACAACCTGGGCAGTGCAATCTCTAACCAGGCAGGGCGCCGCGCCATTCTTAACTGGGCGTTGGTTGGTCGTTAACCCGGTGATCGTATGGTCTGTGGACCGGTTGCTGTAACGGCCTTCATCGGGATCTACGGTGGGCGGTAGGTGGTCCGCTCCGTGCTCCTTCGGGGGAGCGGGCCACTGCGCCTCCGAGACAGGATAAGGAAGGCCCCGCGGCATTGGGGGGTAGCCGCGGAGCCTCTCCGTGACGTCCTCCCAGATGGGGGAAAGTGGGAAGCCGCCTCGACAAAGTTACTGGCTAGTACCAGCGTCGGCAACTTGCATTTTCGCAAGCTTGGCCTGCATCCGTGCAGATTGACATCTGTCCGCCGAAGCTACTTTTCGGTGTGTCACTGCCGCACAGAGAAGTGCCGGCGGCCACTGTGGAGGTAACCGAGCTGACTGAGGCAGTGAAGCAAAGAAGCTATACGACTTCCTGCACGGCGAGCACGGATTGGAGGGCGGCCTGTAAGAGTCGGGGAATGGGTCCAGCACCTCATGCTGACGGCGCCACCCTGGCGTATTGATGAGGCTGAGAGTGGACTGCGCCAGCTCTCAAACTTGCGGCTTGCCGACGAATGGCGGGGCCAAGCGCAAGCTGAGCTGTTTCTGGCCTCGGTGGAGGTCCCCAAGGCCTGTGGAGAGTTCTTTGACGCAGCAGCTTTCCGCGCACTGATCGGCCCGCTGGGGGGCTGAATGGCAGGCCCGACAAACACACCTCAAGCCTTCGGCTTTTCGATCAGACGTGCGGGAGTTCCTCGGATTACCCCTCACGATCTGAGGCATTCCGCTGCCAGCTTTGCTGTATCGGCTGGTGCGGAGGTCAAGGTGGTCCAGAAGATGCTGGGACATAGTTCAGCGGCCCTGACCCTGAACACCTACGCGGATCTGTTTGACGAGGACGGACGTGGTCTCGGACGCTCTGGAGAAGGTCGTCTCACAGGAGGGTTGGGCAAAATGTGGGCAAGCACCTGAATAAGGGCAAAGCAAAGGCCCCTACTTCCCGGCATTCAGAGGGGAGTAGGGGCCTCGCTACGTGGCGGTGACGGTGGGATTTGAACCCACGTTGGCTTTTACACCAAACAACATTTCGAGTGTTGCACCTTCGGCCGCTCGGACACGTCACCAACCTCAATAGGGTACCGGAGCGAGGCGCACATCCCCAAAACGGAACGGCCGCGGCTGCCCGAAACCTTAGCACCCGTGCATTCCCGGCCGGACACTCCCTCCATAATGTCGTACCCCTCACAGATGATGTTGTTATGGAGAGTTTGGCGGGGGCAGCGGCGGTGATGGAGGCTGTCCACACCTCCGTTACCCGTCTCGACGCGCTGTTCCTGGAAGATGCCCGACTCGACGCAGGCGGCCCTGCCACTTCCGGTGCCGCCGGTTACGCCGCCGTTGACTGATGCAGCGGAAGTTGGGCAACCGGCTTGAACGGCTGGCTTTGACGTCGCGGCTTGAAGCGCAGCTCGCGGCAGTCAAGACCCGGGACGTCGCAGAGATCATGGAACTGCAGCAGGCGATGACCCCTCCTGGTGCATCTTTGGCGGACCGCTCATTTGACGAAATGTCTGTCGTTGAGGAGATAGCCGGTGTACTCACAGTAAGTTCGGCCGCAGCCGGGGCACTGGTCATCCAGTCTCGAAAGATCTGCTCCCTTCCGCCAGCCATGAACGCACTGGCATCCGGCGCCATCTCGTGGATGCATGCCAGGATCATTGCTGACGAAACCGAAGGCCCCGGCCACTCCGGAGCAGCGGCTCTTGTGGCACACTTCTTCAACCCCGACGCGCCGAACCCCGCCCGCGCAGCTGCGCCGGGTGAGCTGATCCCGGCCAGGTTCCGGCGCACAGTCCGGGCTTGGCGGGAACGCCACCACCCCGAAACCCTGGAGAAGCGCCACGCGAAAGGTCGTGCCGGCCGGCGGATGGAGTGCGCTCCGGATCGCGACGGCATGGCGTGGATATCGCTGTACCTGCCCGCCGACACGGCCTGCGCGATCTGGAACAAAATCACCGGCCTCGCCCACGGACTCCAGGGCCCCAACGAGCCACGCACACTCACGCAACTGCGCCCTGATATCACGGCCGCCTGCTCCTCGACGCGGTAACGGGCCAGGCTGCGAACGGTGACAGTATCAGGCATATTGGTGGCAAAGTAGGCACGCCCCGCACGGAATTGCTGGTCACCGTACCGGTGTTCGCACTGCTCGGCCTCACCGATGAACCTGCCCTCCTGGATGGGTACGGTCCCATCCCCGCTTCCATGGCCAGGAATCTCACTTCGGGCGGTGCCGGTTCCTTCTACCGGGTTCTGGTTGACCCTCGCGATGGTGCTCCGCTGGACATTGGACGAACCAGCTGCCGGCTGACAATAGCGATGCGAAAGGCGCTGCAGCTTCGCGACGGCAAATGTACCTTCCCCGATTGCAGCAACCACTCCCTTGACGCTGAAATCGACCACCTCACAGCGTGGCAGCACGGCGGAACCACCGACATCAGCAATCTCGGTCAGCTTTGCCGGAAACACCACCACCTTAAACACGCCAGTGGCTGGACGCCGACCCGGGCGAAACAGAACGAACCACCCGGCTGGACCTCCCCCACCGGACGGTGTTACCCAGCGGAACACCCTGATTGGGAAGTACCCCAGTGGCCACCAATACCGGAAGCCCCAAGGGAATTCGACGCACCAGCACACACTTACGAGGCTGGTTTGTTTGCATCTATTTGCAGGCCTGTCTCCAGAATCAGCCCGGTCAAGACTCCTTAATCCCGGCGTTTTTCCACCGGACGATCGGCTCTGGGAAGACTTCTACTACGCGATGCCCATCATGCTGCCTCAAGACCCACTCGCCGAATGGGACTGCGATCCGGTGCCCATCTAGCGATGGTTCCAGGCCGGCGCTGGCTGGACCGCCCACACGTTGCGCTGGACCGCGCACACGCCCGGCTTGATCGTGCACGCCCCCTGGAGCGTCCGGCTGCGATGAAACCTGACACCCGCCGTCGAACTTTCCCCGGGCCTGCCGGGGCGGCTAGATTCGTCAGCAAGATGACAAATAAACAGAGTTCCACCCACGCAACCGCATATTGGACCACGGCCAAAGAACACGGCGAGCTCCGCGCGGAGGAGCTGCCAACTCCCGGCCCCGGGGAAGCGCTGGTTCGAGCCCTCTACTCCGGCATCAGCAAAGGGACCGAAATGACAGTGCACACCGGCGCCGTCCCGCCCAGGGTGGCCGACGCGATGCGGGCCCCTCACCAGGAGGGGCAGTTCCCCGGGCCGGTGAAGTTCGGATACCTCTCTGTGGGAGTGGTCGAAGAAGGGCCGGAGGGCTGGCCTGGGCAGCGCGTCTTCTGCCTCAACCCCCACCAGGACCGCTATGTGGTGCCCGTCAGTGACCTCACCAGAATTCCCGACGACGTCCCGTCCCGCCGTGCGGTCCTCACCGGGACGGTTGAAACCGCCGTCAACGCCCTGTGGGAGGCGGGCCCCCGGCTGGGAGACCGGATTGCGGTAGTGGGTGCGGGGCTGGTGGGCGGCACGGTGGCCACCCTGCTGCGCACCTTCCCCCTGCAACGCTTGCAGCTCATCGACCTCGATGCCGGCAGGAAGCAGCTCGCGGACACCCTGGGAGTGGAGTTCACGCACCCGGATGACGCCCTCGCCGACTGCGACATCGTTTTCCACTGCTCCGCCTCACAGGAAGGCCTGGAGCGAAGCCTGCAGCTTCTGGGCGATGAGGGGGACGTCATCGAAATGTCCTGGTACGCCAACCGTGAAGTTACCTTGCCGCTGGGGGAGGACTTCCATGCCCGGCGCCTGTCCATCCGTGCCAGCCAGGTAGGAGTGGTGGCGCGGGCCCGCCGCCACCGCAGGACCAACGCCGACCGCCTGGACCTCGCCGTCTCGCTGCTGAAGGCCCCGGTGTTCGACGCTTTCATCACCGGCACGTCGCGGTTTGCCGAGCTGCCCGGAGTGGTGCAGGACCTCGCCCACGGCCGGCTTGACGCACTCTGCCACGTCATCGAGTACCCCTCCGGTACAGACTCCCAGTCGTAGACGCCATAGAAGACTTCCCGTACCCCCACCGAGTAGACCAGAGGTAGCCCATGTTCAGCCTGACCGTCCGCCGCCATTTCATGATCGCCCACAGCCTTCCCCGTGAGGCGTTTGGGCCCGCTCAAGGACTGCACGGGGCCACGTTTGTTGCGGAAGTGGCCTTCCGCCGTCGGACGCTCAACGACAATGCCATTGTGTTGGACATTGGTGCCGCCGGCACCATCATTGAGGAGGTCCTGGCCGGCCTGAACTACCGGAACCTGGACGAGCACCCGGACTTCGCGGGCAAGTTGACCACCACCGAGGCATTGGCTGAATACGTTGCCCGGGCGGTCGCGGACAGGCTGAAGGATGATGACGACGGCGGCCGGCTTGCTGGAATCGACGTCACCCTGCGCGAAAACCCCGATGCCTGGGCCACTTTTGCCCTGGACCTCACGGCCTGACGCAATGCCGCGCATCCGCCTGCTGGTCCCCGGCAACATTCACCACCACTCCGGCGGCAACGCCTACAACGCCCGGCTGGTGCAGGGCTTGAAGGCGTTGGGTACCGACGTCGAGGTGCTGGCCGTTGAGGGCTCCTGGCCCTACGCGAGTGCCAGTGCACGACGGCAGTTGGGCAGCCTCTTGGGGGCATGGGAAACTGCGGCGGGTCCTGAGCCCGCCCTGAACCTCGTGGACGGGCTGATCGCCATGGGTGCACCGGACGAGCTGGAATTTGCGGCCAAAGCCGGGCGGAAAACATGGGTGCTTGTGCATATGCCTGCCCCGGCACACCACGACTTTGAAGCGCGTTCCTTGCGCGCGGCCACCGGCGTTGTGTGCACCAGCACCTGGGCCAGCAAAGTCCTGGAAGAACGCCACGGGCTCTACGGATTCCATGTTGCCCTTCCCGGCACCGACCCGGCTCCCCCGGCGAAAGGGTCCGTTCCGCCGCACATCATCGTGGTTGCAGCGCTCCTGCCCAACAAGGACCAATTGCTCACGGTTTCAGCGTTCGCCGGGCTCCGGGACCTCGAATGGACCGCATCATTCGTGGGATCTGACCAGGCAGATGAGGAATATGCCGCGAAAGTCCGTGCAGCAGTACGGGACCAAGGGCTGGACGATCGCATGCGGCTCACGGGGGAGTTGACCGGCGAAGCGCTGGAAAGCGAATGGAACCGCGCAAACCTCAGCCTGCTGGTGTCCCGCGCAGAGGCCTTTGGCATGGTGGTAACCGAATCGCTGGCCCGCGGCATTCCGGTGATCGTGCGTGACGGGACGGGCGCAGTGGAGGCGCTTCGCCTGGGCTGTTCCAAACAGAATGACTCAAAAGAATACGACTTGAAGGAAGACGACGACGGGCGGCGGCTGCCGGGAGCCAAGGTGACCCTTCCCGCAGATGATGATCCGGCTAATCCCGCCCTGCTTGCCGAGGTGGTGAGGCGCTGGTTGACGGATGAAGGGACCAGGGCAGCCTGGCGGGCAAGGGCGGAGGAGGCAAGGGGCCGGCTGCCGGGCTGGGACCAGACAGCCGCGGGGGTGTTGGAGGTGATGTTCGCCGGCCATTCCACCTGATCCCGGAGCCGCCAGGCCCACCATAACGGGAACATCCGGGCCACCCGCGCTGTCAATTCCAGTGGAGCAAAAGCATCGTGAACACTACGAATTACACAGCATTGATCATTCCGGCCGAGGGCACCGAGCCCATCTGTCTGCAGCGCGTCGGAGCCGATCCAGGAGCATTGGAGGACCTGGTGGGGGGCGCCGTCGGGGCGCTCATCCGGGGAGACTGGCACGTCTATTTGAATGCGGAAGCGCAAGTCGGCAGCGTTCCAGAGCATCTCACCAAGTTGGCGGAACTTCTCTTGGGCGGCGCGAAGGCCGCGTAACCAAGAACCCCAATGGCGATGAAGCACGAAAGGAAACCGGCCGGACGCAAAGCCAAGTGGACTAGAGCCGGGTGCGGTGGCCGGCGAAGAACTCCCGGAGCAGTTCGGCGCACTCCGCTTCCCGGACGCCCGGGTACACCTCAACCCAGTGGTTCAGGCGGCGCTCGCGGAGCACGTCAAACACGGAGCCGGCTGCCCCTGCCTTTTCATCCCAGGCCCCGAAAACCACCCGTGGAATCCGCGCCAGGACAATGGCCCCGGCGCACATCGCGCAGGGTTCGAGGGTGACCACCAGCGTGCAGTCGGCCAGCCGCCAACCGTCGCCGCTGCCACCGTCGAGCAGTGCAAGCTGCCGCAGCCGCTCAGCCGCCTCCCTGATCGCCAGCACCTCGGCGTGGGCGGTGGGGTCTCCCAGTTCCTCCCGCTGGTTCCGTCCGGAACCCAGCACAACGCCGTCGGGTCCTATCACCACGGCACCGATCGGCACATCCTCAGTGACGAGGGCGCGGCGGGCTTCGGCAAGGGCAAGGCCCATCCAGGCGTGGTGCTTCTTCTCTGCGGAGGCCATGGCTCAATGATAGTTTCGAAGGATACCCAGAGCCCGTGACGCAGATCCGCCGGGAGGCGCAGTGAGCACAGTCCGAGACCGCGTGGACAAGTGGATCAAGCCGTATGCCGCGCTGTGGCTGACCATGATCGTCGGCGGAGCGCTGGTGATTGGCATGGCCCTCCTGGGCGCCGAAGTCTACTCAGACGTTGTGGATGAGGAAGGGCTGGCCAGGCTAGATATTCCTGCCTTGGAATACTCCCAGTCACTTCGGAATCCTGAAACCGATGCCTTCGCCACCGGCTTCACCAACGTAGGGGGCGGGATAGGTATGCCCATCCTCGCCAGCATCCTCACCGCTTGGCTGACGTTCCTGAGCAGGACGTGGCGGCCCATCGTGCTGGTGGGCGGCGCGGCGCTGGTTTCCACCACAGCCACCACGATGGGCAAGCGGCTGGTGGGCCGGACCCGCCCGGACCACTCCGAGGCCGTGCCACCGTTCGAGCACACACCGTCCTTTCCGAGTGGCCACACCCTGAACACCACGGTGGTGATAGGCGTCCTGCTCTACCTCATGTGCCTTCAGTTCCAGGCGCTGTGGGCCAGGATTACCGCCATAACCGCCGGCATCATCTTCATAATTGCAATGGGCCTGAGCAGGGTGTTCCTCGGCCACCACTGGCTGACCGATGTTATGGCCGGCTGGTTCCTGGGGCTTGCCTGGGTAGGCATCGTTATCCTCGCCCACCGGCTGTTCCACCTGATGCGGCGAAGGGAGCAAGCCGGGCCCGCTCCCACGTTCGAACACCCCCTGGTGCGCGACGTCGTTGCCGATCCGGTGCACCATGACGGACGGCATACCGCCCACGGCGAGGACAAGCCCGGGTGATAGTTTTGACCCATGCGCACTCTCGTTGTGGACCACCCACTGGTCGCCCATAAGCTCACCGTCCTCAGGGACAAGAACACGCCGTCGCCGGTCTTCCGGCAGCTGACGGAGGAGCTGGTGACCCTCCTTGCCTACGAGGCCACGCGCGAGGTCCGCACCGAACCGGTCACCATCGAAACGCCCGTCAGCAGCACCGTGGGTACGGCATTCACCAAACCCACTCCGCTGGTGGTACCCATCCTGCGGGCGGGACTGGGAATGCTCGAGGGCATGACCAAACTCGTGCCCACCGCCGAAGTGGGTTTCCTGGGCATGGCCCGCGACGAGGAAACCCTGGACATCATCACCTACGCCGAGCGCCTCCCCGAGAACCTCACCGGCCGGCAGATCTTCGTCCTGGACCCGATGCTGGCCACCGGCGGAACACTCCGTGAAGCCATCAAGTTCCTGTTCAGGCGCGGCGCCTCGGATGTCACCTGCATTTGCCTTCTCGCCGCTCCGGAAGGGCTCTCGAAGCTTGAGGAAGAACTTTCCGGGGATAACGTGACCATCGTCCTGGCATCCATTGATGAGAAGCTCAACGGGAAGTCCTACATCGTCCCCGGCCTCGGCGACGCGGGAGACCGCCTGTACGGCATCGCGGGCTAGGACTCAAGCCTTTCCTGCTCCCCGCCACTTCTACGTCAACCAGGTGGGCTTCAACGCGGACTTCGATGAGCGGCCCACCGACGCCATCAGGTTCGTGCAGCTGACGCCTCCCGGCTCGGCCTGTTCCATCTGCATCGGGGAAGGGCTTACGGACGCGCCGCCGGGCACCGGCTCGAACCTCCAGCTCGTGGTCAACGACATCCAGGCAGCCCATGACCACCTGAAGGGCAACGGGGTGGACGTCAGCGACGTGGACATCCAGGACTGGGGCCATTTTGTATACTTTGCCGACCCCGCCGGGAACCGCTGGGCGGTGCAGTACATCCCTGGCCGGGACGCGCGTTAAAGCACTGAGCCCCCCTCCTTCCAGCTCCAGCCAAGGCACGCCGACGGCGGTGTGCCGGGACAGGCGCGTACGGAGCGGAAAAACGGGAGACTCAGAGGCAGCCGGGTTTAGTACCAGTTATTTGCGTAGTGGAAGTTCAGGGCTCCACAGGGCGTCTGGTAGCGCTCCTGGATGTAGTCCAGTCCCCAGTTGATCTGGGTGCGGTAGTTGGTGAGGTAGTCGGCCCCGGCGCTGGCCATTTTCTCGGCCGGCAGGGACTGAACAATGCCGTAGGCGCCGCTGCTGGGGTTAGTGGCCGTGGTGGTCCAATCAGATTCCTTGTCCCACAGGGTGACCAGGCACTGCATCTGGTCCTGGGCCCAGCCGTAGGAAGCCAACTGGCCGGCGGCGTAGGCTTGGGCGCCGGCGGGGTCATTGACTGCGACGACGGGTGCGGGCTCCGGAGCAGGAGCGGGCGCAGGAGCCGGTTCTGGTGCCGGCGCAGGAGCCGGTTCTGGTGCCGGCGCAGGCTCAGCTGCGGGGGCGGGGTCGGCGGCTGCGGCGGGAGCCGGCTCAGCCGCCTGCGGCACAACATTGATCGGCTCGGCCGAAGGTGCAGGGTTGGCCTGAATCTCGCTCTGCTCGATGCTGAGCTTGGACTGGGCCTCGGCAGCCTGCGTCTCCGTAACTGCCACGCGTTTGACGGCGTCAGTGGCATGGCCCGCGGCTCCTACCCCAACAAGGAGTGCGCAGGAAGCTGCAACGATTGCGGCGCGCTGGCTGAAGGACGGGATTTTGCCGGCGGCACGCGGGGAATCGGCTTCAGGCCCGGATTTTGGGCGTGCTTTTGCAAGGATTTTTGACATGATGGATCGCCTCTCACACCTGCGGAGTTAGCTGTCGGGTTCGGATGAGGGCATCCGGCCACACGGAAAATCACGCGCTGGCTTAACCCCAAGGGCAACTGAATGCCCGGGACGGTGGGTCCCCCGCCTCTGCCTTTTGCTCAAGCGGAATCCGGGAAGCGGCAGAGCTTGGCGTCATCCGGATATGCGGCCCGAACGGGACCCGCACCCAATCGACGGTACAGGAGCGCACCGCTTAAGTCACATTTTGGTAACAGAGATCACGGGCGGCGGCGTGCCGCGTTGCGCTCCTGCCCAGTCTTTCCCCGTTTCTGCAGCGGGGGAAGCTGGATCGAAACTGGGTGCATCCGGGCTGTGACGTTACCGTTACCCGCCCCCATGGGCCTCGGTATTGGACTCGGCGATGGACGTCCGAGGCCGCTGGTTCCTTCACCTGCAGCAGCTCCAGGGCCGCCGGCTGTGCCCGCCCAGCGCGCGTCTGCGCGGGCGAACCGTGCAAAGACCTGGTCCACGAGCTCCGCCATGACGTTCTCGTCACGCTGGCATTCCTGTGCGCAAGCTGTGAATGCCAACCTAACGAGTGGAATTTTGCAATCACCCGTTCTTCTGCGCTGAATCCGGCTCCTCTGCTCCTCAACAGGAAAATTTTTCCTGTCCAGGGAAACGCCGACTGGACAGGCCGGAAGTGCGGGGAGGAAAATTTCCGCCTTGCGCCACTTCCTGAACGAAAACGCAGAGACTAGGGGTAGTGCCGAAGAATGTTCTCGAAAACCCGGTGCAGAACCGCCGCTGTCGGATAACAGCTGTTATTTTCTGCGGTCCGCCGAAATCGTGATTTGCGCCACGTTAGCCGTTTTAGTCTCACCATGCGGACGATTGCGTCCATTGTTACTTGCAAGTTGTCATTGTTACGCTGCACACTTCCAATGTGAACAAGAACTCAACAGCACCTGCAGCCGCAGAATATTGGCCCAGCACATCCGCTGCTGCCGACATGCGCTGTTGTCGAATGTGCGCCTGACCTTCCCACCCTCCGAAGTTCTTAGGCATTCGCCCCCCAGCCCAGCGTCGGGCGCCCTTTCCCAGTTCGCAGTGCGGGGCAACCCAGCATTCGGGCCGTGATGACGGCCATTCACATTGAGGTAAGCACACATGTCAGTTGCATCTGGATACGTCCACATTTCTGTCCGTAACGCCGCCAAGGCCGGCCAGCCCTCGGGCCTCCGTCCCGGCTTTGGACCGCGCCCGGCCGTTTCCCCCTCTTCTTCGGGAAGCAGCTTCCCTTCGCAGGGCTATGCGCCGCAGGGCTTCAACCCCAATTCCTACGGACAGCTCCGTGCCGTCCAGCCTGCTGAAACAGCGCCCATGACCGCTCCCACCCCGGTTGTCGCCGGGCCCAACGCCGTTCGTCCTGTCGCCAACGACAACGTCGCCCGCGGCTTCGTCCTGTACATGGGCATCGATGAAGAGACCGCAGCGGCGGCCGGAACGTCCATTGCCAAGCTGGCCCAGGAGATCCGGGCCTACGCCCAGTCCCTGGTCGCGGGAGCCGAGAGCTACGCCGCAGTTGCGGTAGCCCCCGCCGGCACTCCCGGTTCCGCGCTTGACGTCGTCCGCTCCACCTTTGGCGATCCCACAGTCAATACCCGCCAGCGCAGCGAAGCACCCCGCCCCCCGCAGGCCCAGGAGCCGCGCCCGTCCGGCGTCCTGATTGACCTGGCCCGCCGGGAAGTCCACCTGGACGGCGAGTCGCTCAACCTCACCTTCAAGGAGTTCGAACTCCTGAACTACCTCGTGGAGAACGGCACACGCACTGTCGGCCGCGATGAGCTCCTCGAAGGCCTGTGGCGCAATGCCGAAGAGGTGCCCAACGAGCGCACCATCGACGTCCACATCCGCCGCCTGCGCTCCAAGCTCGGCCGACTCGCCAACACTGTCCGCACGGTCCGTGGCCAGGGCTACCGGTTCTATGAGCACCCCGAGGTGGTTGTCTGGGCCGCTCCGGAGTACTCGATCTAGCTGCTTCACGAATGCGTCCATCCCACTGGGGCGGGCGCTTTCGCTTTTGCTGACACCCTTCGAACAGAAGCAGTGGCCTCCGCGGCTGGGAAACTGCGTGCCTGGCGTGAACGTTTATAGGCCGCATTCGCTGCTCTTGGCTGGGCGTTAGGCTAAGGCCATGAGTGAGCACCATCTTCGGCGACTTGTGATCATGCGGCATGCCAAGGCTGACTGGCCTGGCGGGGTGGCTGACCATGAACGTCCACTGGAGGAGCGGGGGCATCGGGAAGCGCCCCTGGCAGGGCGCTGGCTGCTCAAACACAACATTGTCCCCGACTTCATCCTCTGCTCCAGCGCACTGCGCACCCGGCAAACGTGCACCTGGGTCTGCTCTGAACTCGGTGACAAAGCGCCCACACCCAAGCTTGAAGATGGCCTGTACGCAGCCTCAGCGCTGCGGATGCTGACGGTAATCAACCATGTTCCGGATACGGTCACCACGCTGATGCTGATTGCGCATCTGCCCGGCGTGCAGGACCTCGCCATGCATCTTGCCTCCAGGGACTCCGACCACGACGCCTACATGGATGCAGCCACCCGGTACCCCACCAACGCACTCACCGTTCTTGAAACCGACAAGTCGTGGGCGGAGCTGGACGGGCAGGACGCACGCATCACCAGATTCAAGGTTCCGCGGGCGCACTAGCTGCTACGCGCCGGCGGCAGCGCCGGCGTCAGCGGCGGGAGGCCGCGCCACTCCCGGACCGGGGTGCGGGCTTGGTTGAAGGTGAAGCAGACGACGACGGCCGCTTGGCTGCCGCTGCAGGAGAGCCTGCAGGAGCGCGGAGGCCGCCCGTTCCCCCGCCGGCTGCCCGCGGGGGCGTTCCGCGCTGCCCTGCGGCCCCTGCTGCCCGCTGTAGGGTGGGTTTTCGCTGGCGAGTTCCTGCGGCCCCCGGGCGGCCGGCCGCCGTCGCAGCCCGTCGCTTTGCCATTGTGGCCTTCCCGCCCGGGCTCCGCAGCCGCCGTCCTACTGGCCAGGCCGTGCCGAGGAACAGGACCAGCAGCGTGCCCAGGGCCGCCCCGGCAGCCGCGAAAAAGTAGTTGTCCGGGTCGCCGGTGGGAAGCGGTGTGCCTATAAAGGACGATTCCCCGCTAAATGCCCGTTCCCAGGTGCTGAGGAAGGCCAGCGAAAAAGCAATCGTCAGGCTGGTTCCAGCACCGGCAGCGAGCAGGGCAAGGCGGCGCCCCCGGTTAAGGATTTCCATGATGCAGGCGAGGCATGCCAGAGCCAGGACGCCGGCGAACGCCACAAACACCGGTTCGGCGAGCGTCATCCCGGTCAGCACCAGCAGGCCGGCTGCAACGATGCCGGTGATGACTGCAAATTTTCCGCTGTACCCCATGCACTCCATCATCCCTGAGGCGCACGCTCCTTCAGCACCTGGCCCCGCAGTCTGGCCGGGATTGCCGCAACGCTTTAGTCACGCTGCTGCCGTTCCGTCTACACAGCTCAGAGTCCGTACTTCTCCAGCAGCCGCAGCCACACCTCGCTGATCGTCGGATACGAGGGGACGGCATGCCAAAGCCTGGCCAGCGGCACTTCGCCCACCACAGCGATGGTGGCAGCGTGCAGGAGTTCGGAGACGTCCGGGCCGGCGAAAGTGGCTCCCAGCAGGACCTGCCGGTCCTCGTCAACCACCAATTGCGCCCAGCCCTCGTAGTTCTCCGCATGCAACGAGGAACCTGCCACCTGGATGGGAAGCTCCACTGAGGAAGCGTTGTACCCGTCGTCGCGGGCAGCTTCCAAGGTGCGGCCAACCGTCGCCAGCTCAGGATCCGTGAACACCACGTTGGGTACCGCGTGCTGGTTTGCTGTCTGGGCGTAGCGGCTCCAAACCTCCGGCGTCCCGGCGAGCTCTCCTTTCGCCCGCGCTGCGATCGCGTCTCCGGTTGCCCGGGCCTCGTACTTTCCCTGGTGCGTCAGGAGGTTCTTGCCGGCCGCGTCGCCCACCGCATACAGCCAGGGTTCGTCCCCCGGAGTTTCCTGCACCAGGCCCGAGCTGTCCGTGCTGAGATCCAGTTGTCCATGCTGGTCCGGCTCGAAGCCAATACCCTCCAGCCCCAGGCCATCGAGGGCGGGATGTCGGCCAGTGGCAACCAGTACCTTGTTTGCGGTGATGAACGTCCCGTCGCCCAGTTGCACGGCGAAAGTGTCGTCGTCGTTGCCGCAGATGCTCCTCGTTTCGGTATTGAGGCGGATCTCCACTCCATCCGCGCGCAGGCCGGCAGCCACCAGCGTGGCGGCCTCCTCGGGGTATTTCCTTAGCAGTCTGCTGCGTGCCACCAGCGTTACCGCGGACCCAAGGCGGGCGTATGCCTGGGCCAGTTCAGTGCCGGCTACCCCGCCACCCAGGACGGCAAGCCGCTCCGGAACTTCATGGGCAGAAGTTGCTTCCCGGGTGCCCCACACCTGCAGGTGCTCCAGCCCTGGGACAGGAGGTAAGTTCGGCACGGATCCGGTGGCCAGGACCACTGCATGGCGTGCCAGCAACTGGTGGGACGTTCCGTCCAAACCTGCCACTTCAACGCTTTTGGCTGCGGTAAGCCAGGCATGGCCCCTGATGAGGCCGATTCCCGAGTCCTTCACCCACGCAACCTGGCTGTCATCCTGCCAGTTGGACGTGAAGTAGTCCCTGCGCTTGAGGACGGCCGCAGCGTCCAGTGTCCGCGTGACAGCTTCCTTGGCGCCGGGGGTTGTCTGGGCGCCGTGCAGGGCAGTACCGGGCCTCAGCAGCGCCTTGGACGGCATGCACGCCCAGTAGGAGCATTCCCCGCCCACAAGTTCGGCCTCCACCAGCACCGCGGACAAGCCGCCTTGCACCACTCGGTCCGCTACGTTTTCCCCCACGGCACCGGCGCCGATCACAATAACGTCATATTCCTGCTTAACAGGCTGGGGCATCATGGGGACAGCCTACGCCGGGGCAGGCGGGAGTTGCCTGTGCAGCGGGTGGGTCGGCTCGCCCCCAAGATGGGGCTGCTAACCCACGAGATGTCTTACCTGCTTAACGCAGAAGGTCCGCACCGGCGAGCCGGTGCGGACCTTGTCTGTGCGCCCAAAGGGATTCGAACCCCTGACCTTCTGTTCCGTAGACAGACGCTCTATCCAGCTGAGCTATGGGCGCATCTCGTGTTCCTGGAGGAGAACCGCTCTCCCTGAACCTCGAATTACTTTACGCGAGGGTGGGCCGTCGTGCCAAATCGAAACCTATGTAATCTGCACGACTAGACCGGTCTAGGTGACCTTCGTCACTTAATTGCACTGTGTGCTGCCACTTTCCCTTGAATTTCCGCGGAAACCCATTTTTGTGTCGGGATTTGGTCAGTATGCGACCAAAAAACTGGAGTGGTCCGGACCATAGCATTTAGCACACACCGATGAACCCGAGGAAGGGAACCGAAATGGGCGATCTGGCGCAGAAGCCGCTGCTTGATAACGCACCCACCACACATGCCGGACTACTGGCATGGGTCGAGGAGGTTGCTGAGCTAACGCAGCCGGACCGTATCTACTGGGTTGACGGCTCCGAAGAGGAGAACACCCGTCTCACCGACGAGCTGGTGGCAGCAGGAACGCTGACCCGCCTGAACCAGGATCTCTTCCCCAACTCTTTCGCGGCCTTCTCCGATCCAGCGGACGTGGCCCGCGTCGAAGAGCAGACCTTTATCTGCTCCGAAAACAAGCGCGACGCGGGGTTCACCAACAACTGGATGGACCCGGCCCGGATGAAGGAGAAGCTGCGCGGCCTGTTCGCCGGCTCCATGCGCGGCCGCACCATGTACGTCATCCCGTTCGTCATGGGCCACCTCGACGCCGAGGATCCCAAGTTCGGCGTCGAAATCACGGACAGCGCCTACGTCGTTGCGTCCATGCGCATCATGGCCCGCATCGGCACTGACGTCCTGAACCGCATCACCGAAACCAACGCCTTCTTCGTCCCGGCGCTCCACTCCCTCGGCGCGCCGCTGCAACCGGGCCAGGAAGACGTGCCGTGGCCTTGCAACCCGGACAAGTGGATTGTCCACTTCCCCGAAGAGCGGTCCATCTGGTCCTTCGGCTCCGGTTACGGCGGCAACGCCCTGCTCGGCAAGAAGTGCTACGCCCTGCGCATCGCGTCCGTCATGGCCCGCGATGAGGGCTGGCTGGCCGAGCACATGCTTATCCTCAAGCTGACTTCCCCCGAGCAGAAGACGTACTACGTCTCCGCCGCCTTCCCCTCCGCCTGCGGCAAGACCAACCTGGCGCTGCTCGACCCCACCATCGAAGGCTGGAAGGTTGAGACCCTCGGCGACGACATCACCTGGATGCGGTTCGGCAAGGAAGGCGAGCTGCGTGCAGTCAACCCAGAGGCCGGCCTCTTCGGTGTTGCGCCCGGCACAGGCTGGGGCACCAACCCCAACGCCATGCGTGCCATCGCCAAGGGCAACAGCATCTTCACCAATGTGGCACTGACCGACGACGGCGGTGTCTGGTGGGAGGGCATGACGGACGAGGTGCCGGGGCACCTCACCGACTGGCAGGGCAACTCCTGGACCCCCGCTTCCGACAAGCCTGCGGCCCACCCGAATTCCCGGTTCTGCACTCCCATCGACCAGATTGACATGCTGGCCGAGGAGTACTACAGCCCTGAGGGTGTCGAGCTTTCCGCCATCCTGTTCGGCGGCCGGCGCAAGACCACCATCCCGCTGGTTACCCAGGCACGCAGCTGGTCCAACGGCATCTTCATGGGCGCAACGCTTTCCTCGGAAACCACTGCGGCGGCGGCCGGTGCCGTCGGCGTCGTGCGCCGCGACCCCATGGCCATGCTGCCCTTCATCGGCTACGACGCCGGTGACTACCTGAACCATTGGGTCAACCTGTCCGCGAAGGCAAACCCGGAGCGGCTGCCCGCCATTTTCCTGGTCAACTGGTTCCGTCGGAACTCTGAGGGCGGCTTCGCCTGGCCCGGGTTCGGCGACAACGCCCGCGTGCTCAAGTGGGCGATCGAGCGCCTCGAAGGCAAGGCTGACGCCGTGGACACCCCGATCGGTTTCGTGCCGAGCGGCGACGCCATCGACCTTGCGGGCCTGGACATGACCCCTGCACAGGTGGAAGAGGCCGTGAAGGTCGACCCCACCGAGTGGGCCGCGGAACTTGCCTCCATTGAGGAATGGTTTGCGAACTTCGGTGGCTCACTGCCGGACGCGCTCCGGTCGGAGCTCGAAGGCCTGAAAGCCAGGCTGGGCTGAAAGCTCCGCCGCTGAGGACAACGGCGTCCTAAATACGACGGCCCCGCACCTGTTTCGAAAAGGTGCGGGGCCGTCGTCGTTCCCCACCCGCCCCCTTGCCTCCCAAGCTCGGCAAGGGAACCCGGCCGGCGTGGGCCCACCCATGTCAGCTGGCGAACCAGATGTCCGGGCCGAAAACTTTGTAGTGGATCCGGGTGGCCGGGATGCCGGCATTGATGGCCTCGTTCCGGATGTTCTTCATGAAGGGGTGATGTACTGGCCGGGGTGCTGGGGGTATCGTCGGCCGGCTCGGGCGTGAAGGTGATGGAGCCTGCGCCGGCCGGCGTCTTGCCCGCGACCCGCCATGGCATCCACATCCGGTGGTTGTCCTGCGCGGCGTAGAGGCCCTATTCAAGCTGGATAAGGGCGTCGGCATCAGCCAGTACACCTCGGTCCAGGCCTCGGCGATTTCCGGAGTGATGACCTCTGCCAGGTCCTCGGCGATGGCGGCGGACACGTGCTCGTACACTACGTGGTACTGGGGCTCGGTGATGCCCAGGTAGGCGTGCCGGTGGGCGATGCGCGAGAGCACTCGGGGAGGGTGCCGGGGTTGTTCACGAGGTGCATGGCGAAGGCCGCAATGCTGCCCGCCAGCGCCTAATGCCGGTTGCCGGAGCGCTCAATGGAGCGGCTGAAAAGGACATGAAGGACTTCAGAGTGTGCAGCGAACAGGCGGGCACAGAACTTGGGCATGATGCAACGGTCCGGGACCCCACCAGGGGCAGCGTTGCTTCGATGACGGGGCGGCATTTTTCCGAGAGCGGGGAACTCCTGAGGGTAGCGGCGGGGGCGTTCGTTCGGCCTTCGCAAGTGCCTGCCTCCGAGATGCAAGTATCAGCACGGCTCAGCCGGGAGCCGCCGGTCCGGCCCGAACCACCGGCGGCCGCGAGTACCATCAGGGCCCGCAGGCTGACGTCGGCAAGTGCGTTGATCTTCATGGGCGGCAGGCCGGTCTAGTCCACCCAGATGGCAGGCTTGTTCGTGTCAGCGCTCAACTCGCCGAACTCCCATGTCTGGGTTCCGGCATTAGGGGAGTAGGGGAGTACCGCGGCGAAAACAGAACCATCGCTGTGCTCGGCTGCAACGTGGATCGCGTCCGAGTCTTCCTCAACCAGCAGGATGTCGCAGACTATTGCAGCAGCCCGGAAATCCTCCCGATTTTGCCTCAGCAGGGCTGTAAGGTCGCTGATCATCGCGTCGGCATCGAAGTCGCCGTCAGAACCTTCCACGGCATCTGCCGGGGACACCGCAACAAGCCGCACCTCGCCGTCGTTCTGTACTGTCAGTGCGAAGGGCAGGAAGCCGCCGTTGCGCTGGAGCTGCTCCTGGGCGGCGCTGATGCCCGTGCCCAGGAGGTTCTCCAGGTCCGTGGCGGTGCTTTCCGGCACAGAATCCCGCCAGGAGGCCGGCTCCTGGGAGCCGTCATCCCGGGAACCGTGTCCTTCGATGGCCGGACCGGTTTCTTCGGTCATGCTGCCCTATGCCCGGACAAGGGACAGGACCCGGTCCCGGATCCGTTCCATGGTTGCGCGGTCTGTAGCTTCGGCATTGAGCCGGAGAAAGGGCTCGGTGTTGGACGGGCGCAGGTTGAACCAGTAGCTGCCGTCGTTGGCCGTGAACGTGCTGCCGTCCAGGCTGTCGATGGTGATGTCCTCGCCGGCGAAGTCTGCGCGAACGCGCTCCACTGCGGCGGGCTTGTCATCGACTTCGGAGTTGATCTCACCTGAGCTGACGTAGGGCTCGTACTCGCGGCCCAGCTCCGAAAGCGGTCCGTCCTGCTCGCCCAGCGCGGCCAGAACATGCATCGCCGCAAGCATGCCGGTGTCGGCGTTCCAAAAGTCGCGGAAGTAGAAATGGGCTGAGTGCTCGCCGCCGAACACGGCGCCTTCCTCCGCCATGACTGCCTTGATGAAGGAATGGCCCACACGCGTGCGGACCGGCCGTCCGCCGTCGTGCTCCACCAGCTCGGACACCGCACGGGAGCAAAGAAGGTTGTGGATGATCGTGGGGGTGGCCTCCCCCTGGGCCTTCGCGCGGGCAATTTCACGGCGCGCTACCATGCCGGTGATGGCCGACGGCGATACGGGATCGCCCTTCTCGTCCACCACGAAGCAGCGGTCGGCATCACCGTCAAAGGCCAGGCCGATGTCCGCGCCGTGCTCGATCACCGCGGCCTGCAGGTCGCGCAGGTTCTCCGGTTCCAGCGGGTTGGCAGGGTGGTTGGGGAAAGAACCGTCCAGCTCGAAGTACAGCGGAACGATGTCCAGCGGCAGCTTGGGAAGCAGGGTGTCGCCCAGCACTGCCGGGGTGGTGAGGCCGGCCATGCCGTTGCCTGCATCCACAACCACCTTGAGCGGACGGGAATTAGACAGATCAACGAGTTTGCGGAGGTATTCCGAATAGTCCTTCAGGACGTCGCGGACGCTGATGTGGCCGCGGCTTCCCGCTGCCGGAATTGAACCTTCGTTGAGGTACTGCTCAGCAAGGGCCTGGATGTCCTTGAGGCCTGTTTCCGAGGAAATGGGCACGGCACCGGCCTTGGACATCTTGATCCCGTTGTAGCCGGCAGGATTGTGGCTGGCGGTGAAGGTGGCACCGGCGCGGTTGTAGAAGCCGCAGGCGAAGTAGAGCTCGTCGGTGGAAATCAGGTCCAGCAGCTCAACGTTGGCGCCCCGGGTGGCTGCGCCGTTGGCGAAGGCCTTGCTGAACTCCGGGGAGGAAGGACGCATGTCGCCACCCACCAGGATGGTCTGGCCTGCAAGCTGCAGGATGTCCACGAACGCCGCCCCCACGGCTTCGACAATTTCGGCGGTGATGGTCTGGCCCACGATGCCCCGGACGTCATACGCCTTGAAGGATCCCGAAAGGTCAAAAGTCGTTGTCTGTTCGCTAGTCACGGGCTTTATCTTACGGGCAAGCCTGGAGCTGGTGGCCGGGTTGCGCAGGCCAGGCCGTCTTATGTGCGGGCAATATGTGGAGCCTCAGGGTTTCCACATAGCACATCGCAGGGTGCCGGCTATCGGAGGGGGCTGGGATACTGAATCAATGGTCGATAACCAGTACGCCACGGTAATTACTGATCCTGCTCCTGCCTCCGCCACCCATGGCCAGGCCCTGGAGGTCCTCCGCGAACTGGTGGGCAACCCGGAGGCGGGCTTCCATGAGGGCCAATTTGAGGCGATAGAGGCACTGGTCGACGGCGGCCGGCGGGCTCTGGTGGTCCAGCGGACAGGGTGGGGAAAATCAGCCGTTTATTTCGTGGCCTCGCTGTTGCTGCGGCGCAGAGGGGCCGGGCCCACCCTCATCGTCTCGCCCCTGCTTGCCCTGATGCGGGACCAGGTGGCCGCAGCCGCCCGGGCAGGGGTCCGTGCGGTGGCGATCAACTCCGCCAACCAGCTGGAATGGGACAATGTCCGCGAACAGCTGGCCGCCGACCAGGTGGACGTCCTTCTGGTGTCCCCGGAGCGGCTGACCAATCCGTCTTTCCGGGAGAACCAGCTCCCCGAACTTATCCGGCGCACCGGCCTGCTGGTGATCGACGAGGCCCACTGCATATCGGACTGGGGCCACGACTTCCGGCCAGATTACCGCAGGATCGCTGACCTGATCACGCAGCTGCCGGACTCGGTCCCGGTGCTGGCTACCACTGCCACCGCCAACTCCCGGGTGGTGCACGATATCGAAGAGCAGCTCGGCGTGGGCGTCCTGACCATCCGCGGTGCCTTGGGCAGGGACTCGCTGCGGCTGGGTGTCCTGTCCCTGCCGGACGCCAAACAGCGGCTGGGCTGGCTGCTGACCCATCTCACCGACCTTCCCGGCAGCGGAATCATCTACACGTTGACCGTTTCTGCGGCGGAAGACACCGCCAGGCTTCTGGCGGAAGCCGGCCACGATGTGCTGGCCTACACCGGCCGCACGGACCCCGCGGACAGGGAACGCGCCGAACAGCTGCTGAAGGACAACCAAGTCAAGGCGCTGGTGGCCACCTCCGCCCTGGGGATGGGCTTCGACAAGCCTGACTTGGGTTTTGTTGTCCACCTGGGCGCCCCGTCCTCGCCGGTGGCGTACTACCAGCAGGTGGGGCGTGCCGGCCGTGGTGCAGCCAACGCTGATGTCCTGCTCCTGCCCGGCACCGAAGACCGGGATATCTGGCAGTACTTCGCCACCGCATCCATGCCCTCGGAGGAGAAAGCAGCGGCCGTTCTCACGGCACTGGCCGAAGCAGGCACAGCCCTCTCCACGGTGGCACTGGAAGCCCGGGTCGATCTTCGCCGGACTCCGCTGGAGCTGCTGCTGAAGGTGCTGTCCGTGGACGGCGCAGTGGAGCGGGTGGGCGGCGGATGGCGGTCCACCGGGCAGCCCTGGGTTTACGATGCCGAGCGGTACCAGCGGATTGCCGAAGCCCGTGTGGACGAGCAGGACTCCATGGTGATTTACCAGGACACCGCTGGTTGCCGGATGGAATACATCACGTCCGTCCTTGACGACGAGACCGCTCATCCCTGTGGCAGGTGCGACAACTGCGCGGGGCGCTGGTTCCCGGCAGAGATAGACGAAACAGCTACCGCTGCAGCCGGGCAGACCCTCAGCAGGGCTGGTGGTGTGCTGGAGGCAAGGCTGCAGTGGCCCAGCGGGATGGACCGCCTTGGCGTTCCGGTCAAAGGCAAGCTGAAACCTGCAGAAGGACTCGCCGAAGGGCGGGTCCTGGCGCGGTTGACGGACCTTGGCTGGGGTGGCGCCCTGCGCGAGCTGTTTGCGGCCGGCGCGCCGGACCGTCCCGTGGAGCCGGGCATGCTGCAGGCGTGCGTGCAGGTCCTGCGCGAATGGGGCGCCGGGGATACCCGCACTCCGGGCTGGAGCGGAGCGGGACGGCCTGCCGGCATTGTCAGCATCCCTTCGCGATCCAAGCCCGAACTTGTGGGTTCCCTCGCGCAAGGCATCTCTGGAATTGGCCGCATCCCCTACTTGGGTGAGCTGCAGTTGGCCCACGGCGGCCCTACGGGGAGCCGCGGTGGCAACAGCGCCTACCGCCTGGCCGGGGTGTGGGACCGCCTGGTGGTGGGGCCGGAGCTCGAGGCCGCGCTGGCTTCCCTCCAGGGCGGCAGCGTGATGCTGGTCGACGACATCGTGGACAGCAGGTGGACGCTCACTGTCGCCGGCCGCGCCCTTCGCCAGGCAGGCGCGGGCGCTGTGCTTCCGCTGGCCCTCGCGCAAGCCGCCTGAGCCTGGGCCGCCTGAGCCTGGGCCGCCTGAGCCTGGGCCGGCTGAGCCCAAGCCGTCGCGGCCCAGGCTGGGTTACCTCAGGCAGGCCGGGGCCCAGTCCGGTTTGCCTCCGGCCGGCTGACTTCTGCTCCTGCATGGCGCGGCAGGAAGAGGCTGTCGGCGGTGCTGGCCAGCATCAGCACGGCCATGGCCAGGAAGGCGCCGCGGAATGGCCCTGCGGGATCCTGTGGGAAGGCCGCAAGCCCGTCAAAGGACCGGATCAGGAGGGCCGCGACGGCGATGCCGGTACCGGTGCCGAGCTGGACCAGGGTGGCTGAGACGGTATTGGCGGACGTGAGTTGGGCCGGCACAATGTCGGCGTACTGCACCGACGCGTAGGCCGAAAAGCCGATGGAGCGGAAGGCTCCGCTGCACACGAGCAGGGCGAAGGTCAGCGCCTGCGGCGTCTCGGGCGTCAGCAGGGCACAGAGGACAAAGGTCACCGCCGACGCCAGGGAAGCGAAGACCAGCATTGCCTTGAAGCCGAAACGCCTGATGAGGGGTGTGGTGGCGGGTTTGATGCCAATGTTGCCGATGAAAACCGCGGCCAGCATGATGCCTGCATGCAGCGGGGACCAGCCGAACCCTTGCTGGAACATCAGCGGAAGGAGGAAGGGTATTGAGCTGATGGTCAGCCGGTAGATGAAGCCGCCGGTGGCCATCGCCCTGAAGGTACGGGTGCGAAAGACGCCCAGGTCAAAGAGCGGGTTCACGCTGCGGCGCATCCACAGGACAGCGGCAGCCAGGGCCGCTGCTCCTGAAAAGGCACTGATGCCGGCCCAGGGAAGATCGGGATGGGTGCTGGCCAGTTCCAGCCCCACCACCAAGGCTCCAACTCCGGCCGTGGTGAGAAGCAGGCCTGGCCAGTCCAGCCTTCGGCCGGGATCACCGGCAGTGGCAGGGACCAGCCGGAAAGCGGTGATGAAGGCCGCGGCGCCTAGCGGAAGGTTGATCAGGAAGATCCAGTGCCAGGACAAGTACGTGGTGAACGCACCGCCCACCAGCGGGGCCAGGACCGGCGCCAGCAGGCCGGGCCAGACAAGGAACGCGGTTGCACGCAGGAGCTCGGATTTTGGGGTTCCCCGCAGCACCACCAGGGTTCCCACCGGTACCATCATGGCCCCGCCGGTACCCTGCAGGATGCGGCTGGCCGTCAGCATGGAAAGGTCCTGGCTGAGGGAGCAGGCCAGGGATGCGATGGTGAACACCGCGATGGCGAGGCAGAAGACCCGCCGTGCGCCGAACCGCTCGGCCAGCCAGCCACTGAGGGGAATTCCCACAGCCACGGTTAACAAATACGCGGTCATGGTGATGTTGACGTCGGCAGCAGGCACAGCGAAGTCGGCAGCGATGTTGGGGATGGCCGTCGTGAGGACGGTGCCGTCGAGGAACTCCATGAAGAACGTCGCGGCCACCAGGAGCGCGAGGCGGGGGTTCCAGACCTGCGTGGTTCCTGATCCCTCAGCCACCTTGTTGCTTGCTGCCATCCGCTTATCCTGCCACCGGCGGAACGGGCAACGCGCAGGGTGTCCGGTCCCCGGACCGGGTACGCAGTAGGCCCCGGTCCGGGGACCGGGGCCAAACGCGGAGACGGGGGGATTTGAACCCCCGGTCGAGTTTAACCCCGACCCTTCATTAGCAGTGAAGTCCATTCGGCCGCTCTGGCACGTCTCCAATTGCTATTCCTAGCCCACCAAGGATACGCAGATCCGGGCATCCAGTGCAAAACGGCTCACCGCCGGGCTGCCCGCACCATCCGGACCTCACGAAGGTTCTCCCAGTCCACCAAAATGTCCTCGGCGCCATCGGGTTCAAACCCGAAGCGGCGGTAGAACGCGATGGCCTTCGCATTTTCGGCTGCGACCCAGAGGCTCGCCGCCTCACCCCCGAGCGCGGCTTCCAGAAGCTGCCGTCCCAGCCCCAGCCCCTGGTGCGATGCCAACAGGTAGAGGCCCCACAGTTCAAGGCTGCCGGACGGCGGCGGCGGGACAGGATGCGTTTGATCCCCGGCCGGCACGTGGCGGACGCCGGCGAAACCAACCACCGTGCCGCCGTCGCACGCCGCCCACGCCTCAGCCGGTTCGGGGCGGTCCAACAGCGACCGCCACAGTGCCAACCGGTTGGCCGAGTCCACAGCTGACAGAAACGCCCCGGACAGCATCCCTCGGTACGTTTCCCGCCAGCAGCGAAGGTGGACTTCCGCCAGCCCCTCCACATCGGAAGCGGCAGCACGCCGCACCATCAGCACCGGCGTCATCCGGTTCTGCCGGCCAGCGCCCTCCACAGGAAGTGCTGGCTGCGGGCCTGCAGCGCCGCGGCCTGCCGATTGTCAGACGCCCCGGCGTGCCCGCCCTCAAGTGCTTCGTGGAACCAGACATTCGGGATGCCCATCGCCAGCATGCGGGCCGCCATCTTGCGGGCCTGCACCGGACCCACCCGGTCATCCGAGGTAGCCGTCCAAATGAACGTTTCCGGGTACTCCACGCCGTCCTTGAGCAGATGGTAGGGGGAGAAAGTCTTGATGAACTCCCACTGCTCCGGCACGTCCGGGTCGCCATATTCGGCAATCCAGGAGTGGCCGGCCGAGAGCCTGGTGTAGCGGCGCATGTCCAGCAGAGGCACGCCGCAGGAGACTGCGCCGAAAAGCTCGGGGTACCGGGTCAGCATGTTGCCCACCAACAGCCCGCCGTTGGACCCGCCCACGCAGCCCAGCCTCTCCCGGGAGGTCACCCCGCGCGATATGAGGTCCTTGGCCACCGCTGCAAAATCCTGGTAAGCCTTGTGCCGGTTTTCCTGCAATGCCGCGCGGTGCCACGCCGGCCCGTATTCGCCGCCGCCGCGGATGTTCGCCACCACGTAGACTCCGCCCCGGGAGTGCGCGGCCTGCCCGTCCGCACCCGGCACGCCGGTGGTCCGCCGCTCCAGCCAGGCCCTGCCCACCGTGCCGCTGTAGGCCGGCGTGCGGGAAACCTCGAACCCGCCGTAGCCGGAAAGCTGCGTGGGATTCTGCCCGTCCAGCGCCAGGTCCCGGGGTCCAACCTGGAAATAGGGGACGCGGGTGCCATCGTCGGACACGGCGAAGTGCTGCTGCACTTCATACTCACCGTCCGCAAAGAACGACGGCGACGACTTGACCACCGCATGCCGGCTCACCACGCCAAGTGCCTCACCAGCCTCCTGGCGACCGCCGTCGTCGTGCCCGTGTTCCAGCGTGCCGCGTTCCAGTGTGCCGCGCATCAGGGTAGTGGGGGTGGTGAAGCCGGTGGCTACCAGCCAGAAGTCGTCGCCGGCGCCGCTGTCGGCAGTGGCCCCCGCCTCGTCTTCGTCATCCACCGCGTAGGCATTGACGTCGTGCAGGGGCGGGCAGGCATCAAGGAGGGTGCAGGCCCAGGCGCTGGCGGCGCTGGAGCCATCCGCCCCAGCACCCGGCCGGGACGGATCAAGCACCCGGATCTCGGATGAGACGTCCTTGAGGAGGTTGAGCAGCAGGAAGTTGCGGGTCCAGCTCCAGGACTGGAGCGACGTGCGGGAATCCGGTGTGAACAGCACCGCAAGATCCCGGACTCCGGCGAGGTAGTCCTCGAACCCGCAGGCGAGCAACGAACCCGCCGGGTGCGTCACGGCGTTAATGGTCCAGTCCTGCTGGGGCCGGAACAGCAGCCATTCCCGGTGCGCGCTGACGTTGACATCTGTAGGAACATCGATTTGCACCCAGTCCCCGTCACGCAGCACCAGGTTCCTGCGATTGAAGAAATCGATGTAGTCAACGGCGAAGGTGCGCTCGAAGCCGGGCGTGGGGTCGTGGGCCACCACTGCCATCATGTGGTCCTGGGGGACCTCGAAGAGAAGCGGCGCTTGGGCCAATGACGCGCCCCGAGTGAGTGTCACAGCGGTCCGCGCGTAGGAGGATGCGGTCTTCGGCAGCCCCTCAGCAGTGGAAGCGACCAGCAGCGTTTCGGCGTCCAGCCAGGAAACGTTGCCCTTCGCCGTCGGCAGGTCGAAGCCGCCGTCTGCCGGGTCGACGAAGGCGCGGCGCTCCACGTCGAATTCGCGGTAACGGTTGGCGTCGCCGCCATCGGGGGAGAGGGCCAGCAGTGCAAGGCGGTAGGGCTCCCCGGCCTTTGGGCGGAGGAAGGTGGCACCGTGGAACACCCACTCCTGGCCCTCAGTGGCGGCCAGGGCGTCGACATCCAGCAGGACGTCCCATTCGGGGGAATCCGTGCAGTAGCTTTCCCAGGTGGTGCGGCGCCACAGCCCTTTCGGGTTCTGCCCGTCCTTCCAGAAGTTGTAGTACCAGTCGCCGCGCTTTCCCACCATGGCGATCCGGTCCGTGGAGTCCAGCACCTCCAGGATGCTGTCCTCGAGTTCCGCGTAGTCGGCGTCCTCCAGCAGGTCTTCCGTGCGGGAGTTCTGCTCCTTGACCCACGCAAGCTGCTCTTCGCCGTAGATGTCCTCCAGCCACGCATTCTCGTCGGTAGGCTCGGGGGCGACGCCCGAGGGGACGCCGCCGGAGGTATCGCCGGAACCGGAGGCGGGTGCTGGATCAGCTGCAGTGGTGGTCATTGGGACATCCAAACAACTTCGCTCCCCGCGGGCAAGTCACGCCGTCAGCCCGTACTCTGGATGCCGTGGAAAAAACGCAGAGCATCCGGACCGCCATCATTGGTGCCGGCCCCCGGGGCACCAGCGTGCTGGAACGCCTGCTCGCCAACGCCGCGGCCCTGGGCGCAGGACGTTCAGGGTCCGTGCAGCTCCACGTCGACGTCATCGACCCCTATCCGGCCGGGCCGGGCCACGTGTGGCAGCCGCAGCAGTCCCGGCTGTACCTGATGAACACCCAGTCCTTTTATCCCACGCTGATTCCGCAGGACCCGTCCCTGGCCCCGCCGATTGCCGGTGCCACCTTCGACCAGTGGCGGGCGGTGCAGCAGCGCACTCCGCTGCCTTCGTTGACGGCAGACGAGCGGGCAGAGCTGGCGGTTTTGGAGTCCAGCGACTTCCCCAGCCGGGCCCTCTACGGCCGGTACCTCCGCTGCACGCTGGAGGAGCTGATGGAAAAGGCGCCCGACGGCGTCAGCATCGACTTCCACGAAACCACGGCCGAATCCGTACGTCCCGCAGCAGACGGCAGTTTCGACGTCGGCCTCGCCACCGGCACAACCCTGCGCGCCGACGCAGTGGTGCTGGCCCTCGGCCACATCCCGTCGAGGCTGAACCCGGAACAGCGGGAACTCCGGGCCTCGGCAGAACAGCTGGGTTTGCAGTACCTGCCGCCGGCCGTTCCGGCAGACGTTGACTGGTCTGCCATCCCGGCCGGTGAACCTGTACTGGTCCGCGGCATGGGCCTGAACTTTTTCGACACCATGGTGCAGCTCACGGAGGGCCGCGGCGGAAAGTTCGTCAGCACCGGCGGCCGCCTTGACTATGAACCGTCAGGCCAGGAGCCGCTCATCATAGCGGCGTCCCGGCGCGGCACCCCCTACCGGGCGAAGGCTGGGCTGGCAGGCTACTACCCGTCGTCGGTCAGGCTGCGCTACCTCACGGAAGCTGCGCTGGAGCGCTTCCGCACCGCCGGCATCCGGCCGGGTTTCGACCATGACCTGTGGCCCCTCCTGCACCGCGACACCCTCTGGGCCTATTACGGCACCCTGGTGCGTTCACAGCCCGGTGCGGTTCCGGACACGGCGGCCTTCCTCGCCGCGCTTGAGGATGCACTGCACCCGCATGCGCACAGTGCCGGCAAGTGGGAGGACAGCGTGGAGAGCGTGCTGGCCGTCCATGTCGGGCCCCGCCACCGGCTGGACCTGCCGGGACTGGCAGCGCCGCTGGCCGGGCGCTCGTTCGCCTCGCGCACGGAACTCGACGCCGCGGTGGTGGAGTACCTGCTAGACGATGCCCGACGTTCCGCGCTAGGCGAGGAAGATCCGGTGAAGATGGCCATCGGAGCCCTGCACCGCGGCCGGGCCGTCCTCAAAACGGCAGTGGCCGACGGCGGCATCACCGATGAGTCCTGGGTCGCTGGCCTGCGTGGCTGGTTCGAGTCCTTCGTTGAGGGCCTGGCCAGCGGACCGCCGGCGCTGCGCTCAGAACAACTGGCTGCGCTGGCACGCGCAGGAATTGTCAGTTTTGTGGGGCCGGATCCCAAATTCGCGGTGGACCGTAGAAACGCGGTTTTCACTGCATCGTCCCCATGGGTGGACGGGCCGCCGGTCACTGCGAGGACCATGGTGGAGGCGCTCGCCCCGGGCAACAGGGTTTCCGCAAACGATTCACCGGTCCTGGAGCGACTGCTCGCGGACGGTTTGGTCAGGTCCAAGCTCATGATGACGGCGGAGGGGGCTCCCGTGCAGTCCACCGGCCTGGACGTTCTGCCCCATCCGTACCGGCCGGTGGCAGCAAACGGCTCCGCCACGGAAAACCTTTACGTGCTGGGGCTGCAGCTCTCCTCCTCCCAGTGGGGGACGGCCATTGCTGCCGAAGCCGTGCAGCCGGGCCAGCCTGCCTACCGCAGCGGCCAGCGCACCCTGCGCGACGCGGACGAGATCGCCCAGGCGATCCTGGGGCTGTAACTGCCCGTCGGTGCCTGCTGCAGGCAGCCGGGCCCCGGCGCTCAGCCCATCAGCCGCGGAGGCAGGCCCTGTAGGCGGCCATGGCCTGGCCGTAGTTGCCCTGGCCAGGCGCATCAGCCGGCCGGGACGGCTTGACCGGCGGAGCGCAGGCCGGCTGCGCCGGTGTGTCCGCACCAACCAGCACCGCCATGGTGACCACGGTGCCGGATTCGGCAGCGGTGAGGACCAGGGTCCCCGTGCCTTCCGCTGCTCCGGCCGGGACCGCCAGGTTCACAGCGGCCGTGCCGGAGGTCACCGGAACTGTTCCCAGCTGCGTCACGGTACGCGCAGAGTCCGTGAACGTAGCCGAAAGGCTCCTGTTCACGGGGCTGCCAAGCGACGTCAGGTCCAGCTTGGAAACGGCCAACGTGATGGCTTCGCCCGGCTTCACCTCGCTGGGCGTGCTGTTGGTGACAGCCACAGAACGGCGGGCGAAGTCCGGAGACACCGGGCTGCTCTTCTGCAGGTACCCGATCCAGGCGTCCCGGTCCACCAGGCCCGAATCCCGGGTGTTGGTGCCTTCGGTGAAGACCCGGAAGTTGTCGCCACCGGTAGCCAGGAAGCTGAACGTGCCCACCCGGTAGGACCTGACCGGATCAAGCAGTTCACCGTTCACGCGCACCGATGTTATGCGGTCCCCGGCAGGCCGGGCGGCGTCGTACGTGTAGTTCACATTCTTCGACAGGCCCAGCTGGAGGTAGGCGCGGCTGGGAACCGTGCCGTCCGCGTTGGTCTGCCACTGCTGTTCCAGCAGGGCCTTGAACTGGGCGCCGGTCAAGGACGTGGTCCAGAGGTTGTTCACGAACGGCAGCACGGCGTTGGCCTCGGCGTAGGTGATGGTTCCGTCCGGGGCGTAGTACAGCTCGTTCCGCAGTCCGCCGGGGTTGACCACGCCGATCTCGGCGCCACCCAGCTCGGCCGGCTGCAGGGAGTCCAGCAGGGAATCAGCCACCAGGTTGCCCAGGGTGGACTCGCTGCCGCGGTCATCGCGCTTGGCAACACCCGCGGCGTCCGTGCTGAAGGCGGTGGTGATGTCCGCGGTGACGGCTCCCACCGGCTGGTTGCCGACGACGGCGGCGTCCGCGAGTGCCTTCTTCACGATTGCGTCGACGGCGGCAACGCGGGGGTAGGCAGCGATCAGGTCCGCGGCGGGGTCGGTGGTGCGCTTGACGTTGCCGGCCTTGTACGCAGTTACTTCCCTGGTGGCGGTGTCCACGGTCAGCTGGATCTGCCCAACGTTTTCACCGTAGTTCCCGGTCTGCACAATGGGCCGGGTTTTGCCCTCAACTCCCGGGACAGGGGCGTCCCACGCGTACTCCTTGTGGGTGTGGCCGGTGAAAATGGCGTCGACGTCGGCGGACGTTTCGGTGACCAGCTTGGAAAAAGCCCCGCCGGCTGCCACTTCCTCCGCCAAAGTGGAGCCTTCCACAGTTCCCGACCCGGCGCCGTCGTGGTTCTCCACAATGATGACGTCGGCGAGGTTCTCCGCCGTGATCTTCGCGGCGGCCCGGTTGATTGCCTCCACGGGGTCGCCGAACTCAAGGTCGGCAACCCCCGCGGGAGTTACCAGGGAGGGAACCTCCTGGGTGACGGTGCCGATCACGGCCACCTTGATGCCGTTCATCTCCAGCACGGTGAACTCGGGCAGGACCGGCTCGGTGGTGCCTTTGGCGTATACGTTCGCACCCAGGTAGGGGAACTTTGCGTTGGCACCACCGGCGATGACGCGGTCGCGCAGGTCGGCCCAGCCGCCGTCGAATTCGTGGTTGCCCACGGCCGAGGCCCGAAGCTCCAAAGCGTTCAGCACATCAATCGTGGGCTGGTCCTTTGCGACGGCGGAGGCAAACAGCGAGGCACCGATGTTGTCGCCGGCGGAGAGGAAGGCGGTGGCGCCGGGAGCGGCAGCCGCGCGGAGCTTCTCGATGGTGCCGGCGAACAGGACGGTGTTGGCGTCGATCCTGCCGTGGAAGTCGTTGATGCCCAGGAAGTTCAGGTCAACGGTGGCAAGTGCCGATTCCAGGTTCAGGCCCACAATGACGGGGTCGTGGTCGCTGGCGCGGTACTGGTCCGGTGCGTAGTAGTTGGTGACGCTGTTGTTGTAGCGGCTGTACTCAAGGGCCACGGACTCAACAGAATTGATGTTCCAGATGTCCGCCCCGGTGACTGCCGCATTGGCACCGGGGGAGGCGAGAATATGGTCCAGCGACCCGACCATTCCGCCGTAGAGGTACGAGTGCTTGGCGGTGCCGTCAGCATTGCGCGCTTTCTCGTCCTGGTTGACGTAGCCGGCAGACGTGAAGACGTTGATCGGGTCTTCCTTGCCGTACGCATTGAAGTCGCCGATCAAAAACACCTTGTCGGTGCTTTTGGACTCCTGCAGGGAGGTGGCGAAATCCAGCAGCGACTTGGCCTGTGCGGTGCGGGCGAGGTTGGAGGCGCCCTGGCCCTGGTCAGTGTCCTCCGGTGTGGCGGCAGAGCCCTTGGATTTGAAGTGGTTGGCGATGGCGATGAACTTGGTGCCGGCGCCGCCGCCCACGGGCTTGAAGACCTGGGCCAGCGGCTTGCGGGCATTGGAGAAGGCCTCGGTGTCGTTGTGGATGACCGACTCACCCACGGGCTCAGCAACAGCCTTTTTGTAAATGAAGGCGGTGCGGATCATGTCCTCATCGCTCAGCGGGGGCGCATTTGCCGGTGACCGGACGTAGTCCCAGATGCCCGGGGTCTCGGTGTTGAGTGCGTCAACCAGTTTGGCCAGGGCGTCGTCGCGGTTCTTCCCGAACTGTGCGGAGTTTTCAATCTCCATCAGGGTGACAACATCAGCTCCGGCTTTGGTGATCGCGGAGACGATCTTGTCCTGCTGCCGCTGGAAGTTCTCGGGGTTGGCCGCTCCGCGCGCATCGCAGCCACCGCGGACGGTGATCGGGTTGCCCTGGCGGTCCTCATGGAAGGTGCAGCCGGTCAACTGGTCGCCCGTGGTGGGGAAGTAGTTCAGCACGTTGAACGAGGCCAGCTTGAGGCTGCCCCCGACGGCTGCCGGAGCCTCAGGGCGGGTGGCTCCGAAGGATGCCGGCTGGACTGATGCCTTGTTGGCCTCGGTCAGGTGGGTCAACGGCTGGAGCTTCCAGGCGTTGTTGGCGTAGCCCAGCACCACGTTGGTGGTGAAGGTGACGGGGGAGCCCACCCTTACAGGGTCAGTGGTAGTCAGGTACGGCAGTACCTGGGCTTTCGTGGCGGCGTCCTTGAGGAAGTTGGTGCTGGCGCCGTCGTCGAGCTTGATGCCGCGGGCGGCATTTCCAGCTACGACGGCGGCGTGCTCAGTCGAGCCGTACGGCGCGACGGCGGTGGGCTGGACCAGGGGAGCGGTTCCGCCTGCCAGGCCGATCTCGCCGTACTGATTGAGGCTGTAGTTGTCCGAGACGGTTATGGCGCCCTGGGGAGCCAGCAGCATGCCTTCGAGGGATTCCCGGAAGGTCTCGTTGGCAGGCAGCGTGAAGGCGGTGGGCTTTACCTCGGGTGCTGCGTCGGCCAGTTTCGTGAGGGAGGCGGCCGCTGTGACGTTGAGCTGGGTCAGTCCGTAGTACTCGGCCACTGCGCCGGTCACCTGGACAAAGTCCCCCGGCTGGACCGCAGCCACAGTGGCGGGGGAGTAGACAAAGATGCCGTCCGACGCCGCATGGTTCGTGGCGGTGAGGTCACCGCCGGTGCCGGCGGTCTGCAGGTAGTAGCCGTTGAGGCCGCCCGTGGCGAAGACGGCGGTGACCTTGCCCGCGGTGGTTACCGTAGATCCGGCCAGGGGACTCGCGGTACCCGTGCCCTGGATCTCGGCGATGGTCCTGGTGGAGGGGGCGGGGGCAGGATCAGGCGTAGGGTCGGGTGTGGTGGTGCCGCCCGTGCCCGTAGGAGTGATGGACGCATTCAGGCTGAAGTCCGCAGCGTTGCTGTTGGTGTCGGCGCCTGCTGTGCGGTTAAGGCTCCTGACGTCGGTGTTGGAGGTTGGAGCCTGTGCCGCCAGTGCTTCGTATGTGTTGGAGGTGCCGTAACCGAGGAGATCAGCAACCCCGGCAGGCTCGATGACAGAACCGGCGGGGATTGTGAGGGCGGTGGGCTGCTTTGCAAGAAAAATCGTCCCGGTGGTGCCGGAAGGACTGAAACCGGTGGCCTGGAAGTCCGCGGCGGGAAGGTCAGGGGCGGTCGAAGCTGTGTTGTTGGTGCCGGCCTTGATGAGGAAGTACCCCTTGGCGGGGACCGTTCCCGTCAATGCCGCGACGCCGCTGGGCGCTGCGGTCCCGGTGGCGGAGCGGTACTGGACCGACCAGCCGTCCAGCGAGACCGGGGCGTCCGACGGGTTGTACAACTCCACGAACTTGTGCTTGTACGCGGCGCCGCTGCTGCCGCCGCTGAGGTAGGCCTCGTTGATGACGACGGGCGAAGTGCCTGCCGCGGGTGAGACCTCCGCGGCAGGATAGGCCGCTGCGGGAAGCGCTGCCGCGGGAGCTCCTGCGAGCCCCGCGGACAGCACTGTGCCCAGCGCTAATTTCCAAGGTTTCTGATGCATCCGCTCTTACTTTCATAGGGGTGTCCCGGTGGGGGACCCGATGGAAGGCGTCCGGGTTGTACCGACGGACAGGGGCCCGGAACCTGCTCCTGGTCAAGTGGTGTTCCGGCACATCTCAACAGCGCTGAATGAACGCAGGGTTGATAGCGCGTGCATTCGGCGGGACGCTCCCCAGCGGAACGGGCCGTCCACCGGTCCGGAGCCCCAGTAGCCCTGTGCCGGTGATGCTGTTGGCGGTGGCCGGCGCATCCCGAGTGCCGGCCATCACAAAGAATACCGGCCGGTAGCTTGTGGAGAAGGGGCGGGCCGGGAATTTTTTAAAGGAATCTATTTGCAGACCCGTGTGGGCCGGCCCGGTAAACGAAGGACCCCTGTGAGCCAGCATGCTGGCTCACAGGGGTCCTGTTCGCGGAAGGTAAGAGATTCGAACTCTTGGTACGGGGTCACCGCACACTAGTTTTCAAGACTAGCTCCTTCGGCCGCTCGGACAACCTTCCTCACCCAGTAGTGTTTCATAGGCACTTGCCTGCAACAAAACAGAGGCCGGCAGGTGTCCGGTGCACACTGGTTGCACGCAGTATTCAGTCAGAAACGGGAGTGTTGCATGAAAGCCGTCTACATTTCGGAGCCAGGCGGCCCGGAAGTGTTGGAGGTCCGCGAGGTGGAGACGCCGGTACCCGGTCCCGGCGAGGTCCTGATCGACGTCGTCGCAGCCGGCCTGAACCGTGCGGATGTGCAACAGCGCATGGGCTTTTACCCGCCCCCGCCGGGCGCACCGGAGATCCCCGGCCTTGAAGTATCAGGCCGGATTTCAGGCTTCGGGCCGGGCGTCACCAAGGCCTTCTCGCTGGGCGACAAAGTGGTGGCGCTGCTGGCCGGGGGCGGATACGCGCAGAAGGTTGCGGTTCCGGCTGAGCAGGTCCTGCGGGTGCCGGAGGGTGTTGACCTGGTGACCGCCGCCGCCCTCCCGGAGGTGGCGGCCACTGTCTACTCCAACCTGGTGATGACGGCACAGCTGCAGGCGGGGGAGACCGTCCTGATCCATGGGGCAACAGGCGGAATCGGCACCATGGCCATCCAGCTGGCCAAGGCGTTGGGTGCCAAGGTAGCCGCCACGGCCGGGTCCGATGAAAAGGTGAGCACGGCAAAAGCCTTCCTGGGTGCGGACATCGCCATCAACTATATGGAGGAAGACTTCCCTGAGAGCCTCCGCCGGCAAAACGGAGGCAAAGGGGCGGACGTGATCCTCGACGTCGTAGGCGCCAAGTACCTCGTACAGAATGTGGACGCCCTGGCTGACTATGGCCGGCTGGTGGTGATCGGCCTGCAGGGTGGCACCAAGGGCGAGCTTGATCTGGGACAGCTGCTGAAGAAGCGCGCCGCCGTGGTGGCCACTGCCTTGCGCCCGAGGCCGGTGGCGGAAAAGGGTGCCATCATGAACGCTGTCCGCGAGGCCGTATGGCCGCTGGTCAGCGACGGAAGGATCCGGCCGCTTGTAGCCAAGACCTTCCCGCTGGACCAGGTTCGGGCCGCCCACCGGTATTTCGACACCGGCGAGCACGTGGGCAAGATCCTGCTCCTTATGTGACGTTCGACGGGCGGGGATGCCTGGTATTGCCCCTGTCTGTTGCTCTGGGTTAGGGTCGGGCATACGCGGTATGCATTCGCCATGGGGGCTGTGCCGGGCCGTCAGTGCAAGGAGCGCCATGTCCATTCGCCACAGCCTCCTCGCCCTGCTTCAGGACCAGCCGCGCTACGGCTACCAGCTGCGGGTCGAGTTCGAGAACCGCACCGGGGCCACTTGGCCGCTGAACATAGGTCAGGTATATACAACCCTCGACCGGCTCGAACGTGACGCGCTGGTCAGGAAAGAGGGTGACGACGGCGGCGGCCACGTGGTCTACAGCATCACCGAAGCGGGCCGGGCCGAGGTGGGGAACTGGTTCACGGTGCCGGTGGAACGGAGCAGTCCGCCCCGGAACGAACTCGCCATTAAGCTGGCGCTCGCCGTCACGCTTCCAGGGGTGGACGTACAGGAGATCATCCAGGCCCAACGCGGGGCGTCACTCCGGGCCCTGCAGGAGTACACCAGGGCCCGCCGGGATGCCACCGCCGGCCAGAGGTCCGCAGACACAGCATGGCTGCTGGTCCTTGATTCGCTGATTTTCCAGACGGAAGCGGAGGTCCGGTGGCTGGATCTCTGTGAGGCCAGGATGGTCCAGCAGGCGCAGGGGAAATAGGCAACACAATTGGGTCTTTTTGATTGCCCCCATCAGGCCTACCGTGGGTTCAAAGCCGTCCGCCCGGGCGGCGGAACTCCCGGAGGAAGCACATGACATCGCACGTCGCCGACTGCAGCGTAACCAGCTGCTCCTTTAACGACCACACGAACTGCAACGCTGCCGCCATCACTGTGGGCGGCGCCGAAAACCACGCACACTGCGCCACGTTCATCGAGACCGGCATCCATGGCGGGCTGCCCAAGGTGCTGGCCGACGTCGGGGCCTGCCAGCGTTCCGAATGCGTCCACAACGACCACCTGATGTGCAAGGCGCCCGAGGTGCATGTCGGCCCAGGCGCAGACAACGCCGACTGCCTTACCTACTCACACGCATAAAAAGCAGCGGCATACCCTTCCTTTCCCAAGAGCACAGGCCTCCGACCGGACCCCGGACGGAGGCCTTCTCTGTCTCCGGGCAGTTCCGCCCCGGCGGCGCACACGTCATTCGTCGCCGCGACCCCTCCGTTCACCGCACGTCCCGGTTCCACCAGCCAAAACCCCTCTGGAATGGGAGTCCGGATAGGTAAGCTTGCTTAGCAAGGGGATTTGCACTCATCTCAAGGAGGAGACATGGCCGGAACGCCTGATCATCGGAATGGTTCATCCCGGAGGGAGGGTGCCGTGGCCACGGATCCGGCCCTTCCTCCTGCAGCCGTGGACGAGGGAGTCCGGGAGACTGAAGAGAAGAAGTGGACGCCGGGAAAGATCGCGCTCTGGGCAGCAATCGCGCTGCTGGGCGGCGTGGCCTGGTTCATGCTCGCGATCATCCGCGGTGAGACCGTGAACGCCATCTGGTTCGTGTTCGCCTCCGTCTGCACTTACCTGATTGGCTACCGCTTCTACTCCAAGGTGATCGAACGGTACATCACCAAACCCGATGACCGCCGCGCCACCCCAGCGGAGTACAAGGCCGACGGCAAGGACTACGTCCGGACGGACCGGAACGTCCTGTTCGGCCATCACTTCGCCGCCATCGCTGGCGCCGGCCCCCTGGTGGGTCCGGTGCTCGCCGCGCAGATGGGTTACCTGCCCGGCACGATCTGGATCATTATTGGCGTCGTCCTCGCTGGTGCCGTGCAGGACTACCTGGTGATGTTCTTCTCGATGCGGCGGGGCGGGCGTTCCCTGGGCCAGATGGCCCGCGAAGAGCTCGGCGTCGTCGGCGGCACCGCTGCCCTCATCGCCACCCTGCTGATCATGGTGATCATCGTCGCCATCCTCGCGCTCGTCGTCGTCAACGCCCTGGGTGAGAGCCCGTGGGGCGTCTTCTCCGTTGGGATGACCATCCCTATCGCCCTGTTTATGGGCGTCTACCTCCGCTACCTGCGGCCCGGCAAAGTCCTGGAAGTTTCGCTAATCGGCTTCGTGCTGCTGATGGCGGCCATCATCGGCGGCGGCATCGTGGCCGAAACCTCCTGGGGTGCGGACATCTTCACCCTGGACAGGGTAACCATCGCCTGGGGCATCATCATCTACGGCTTCATCGCAGCCATCCTGCCCGTGTGGCTGCTGCTGGCACCCCGAGACTACCTGTCCACCTTCATGAAGATCGGTGTGATCGTGATGCTCGCGGTGGCCATCATTGCGGTCCGCCCCGAGATCAATGTCCCGGCCTTCAGCGAGTTCGCCAGCAGGGAGAACGGTCCCGTCTTCCCGGGTGCCCTGTTCCCGTTCCTGTTCGTCACCATCGCCTGCGGCGCCCTGTCCGGCTTCCATGCCCTGATCTCGTCAGGTACCACACCGAAGCTGGTGGAGAAGGAACGCCAGACCCGTTTCATCGGCTACGGCGGAATGCTGATGGAGTCCTTTGTGGCCATCATGGCTTTGGTTGCTGCAATCTCCATCGACCGCGGCCTCTACTTCGCCATGAACTCGCCCGCAGCGCTGACCGGTGGAACGGTGGAAACCGCGGCCACCTGGGTGAACAGCCTGGGCCTGACCGGGGTGAACATCAGCCCGGACCTGCTGTCCCAGACAGCAGCCAACGTTGGCGAGGAAAGCATCGTCTCCCGCACCGGCGGCGCACCCACGCTTGCCCTGGGCCTGGCCCACATCATGCAGCAGTTCATCGGCGGCACCGCCATGATGGCGTTCTGGTACCACTTCGCCATCATGTTCGAAGCCCTTTTCATCCTCACGGCAGTGGACGCCGGCACCCGCGTTGCCCGGTTCATGCTGCAGGACTCCATCGGCAACTTCATCCCCAAGTTCAAGGAGCACTCCTGGCGGCCGGGAGCCTGGCTCTGCACCGCGATCATGGTCGGGGCTTGGGGCGCCGTGCTGCTGATGGGCGTCACCGATCCGCTGGGCGGTATCAACACCCTGTTCCCGTTGTTCGGCATCGCCAACCAGCTGCTCGCGGCCATTGCCCTCTCCGTCTGCCTGGCCATCGTGGCCAAGCGCGGCACGTTCAAGTACCTGTGGATTGTGGCACTGCCGCTGACGTTCGCCGCCGTGGTCACCATCACTGCGAGCTACCAGAAGATCTTCTCGCCCACCCCGGCGGTGGGTTACTTCGCCAACAACGCGGCCTTCAGCAAGGCTCTGGCAGAGGGCAAGACCGAGTTCGGCTCCGCAAAGACGGTCACCGCCATGGAGGCAGTAGTCCGCAACACCGCCATCCAGGGCTGGCTGTCCGTCATCTTCGTGGTCCTGAGCATTATTGTGATCGCGACGGCGGTGCTCGCCACGGTCAAGGCGTTCCGTAACAGGGTGGCCGGCATCGAAGTGCAGGACAACGAGGATCCGGCCCGGCCGTCACGGGTCTTCGCCCCTGCCGGACTGATTCCGACTCCCGCCGAGCGCCAGCTCCTGGCGGAATGGGAGAAGGTCCCGGCTGAGCTCCGGTTCGAGCGGGCAGGGCACCACTGATGAGCGCCGGACTTGCAGCGGTGTCCAGCGGGTTCAAAGGCTTCGCGCGGTACCTGGGCGGCGTCATGGGCGCGGACGCCTACGCCAAGTACCTGGAGCACCACCGCCTGGCCGGGCACCAGGATCCGCCGCTCAGTGAGCGGGAGTTCTGGCGCGACCGGAGTGACCGGCAGGACAGCAACCCGCAGGGCCGGTGCTGCTGATTGAGCCCGCAGCGTACAAGCGTGTCCGCTGGGTTCCTGGGTGGACCCTCGACGGATCGCTCATGAGAGTATGAACCCATGAGCGATCCGAAAGACACCCAGGCATCTGAGGACCTCCCCGTGGAAGGTACCCCCGTCGACGACCGCCAGGCGTCCATTCCGGCGCAGCCGGCCCAGCAGAATGGTGCCAAGAAGGGCAGCCACCTCCAGGACCTGGTGGACGAGCCAGCCAAGGTGATGCGGATCGGCACCATGATCCGGCAGCTCCTTGAGGAAGTGAAGTCCGCCCCACTGGATGACGCGGCCCGGGAACGGCTTGCCGAAATCCACGAGCGTTCCATCAAGGAGCTCGAAGACGGGCTCGCTCCCGAACTGGTCGAGGAACTGGCCCGGATCAGCCTTCCCTTTTCCGACGAGGCCACACCGTCCGATGCGGAGCTCCGCATCGCGCAGGCGCAGCTGGTGGGCTGGCTCGAGGGCCTTTTCCACGGCATCCAGACAGCCATCGCGGCCCAGCACGCAGCCCGTGAGCATGCCGCTGCACAGCTGCAGCTCCGCCAGCTGCCGCCCGGCACCATGATTGCGCCAGGTGTGGTCATGGGGGAGAACGGTGAGCCGCAGCGTGCCGCCGCCGGCCCCCGCCCCGGTGCTCCAGCACAGCAGGGCCGGCGTGATGATCACGACCATGGTCCTGGGCAGTACTTGTAGGGTGCGCTTGGGCTTTTTCAGCGCCGCCAGGCAGGGGCGCAAGGATGACGCGGAAATGGGAAAGGGGCTGTGGCGCCGCGCCCATGACCGCTTCCACCGGGGACTGGACCGGTTCCACCAAGTGCTGGAAGGCGTAGAAGACGACCAGCTGTATGACGAACTGGTGGAGATCGCCAACGACCTTGCCGTCCTTCTCGAACGGGTGAGGGCCGTTTGCGTGGAAGCGCAGCGTCGCTCGCCCAGCGAGGGCCTGGACATCCCGGTTGCACTGTCCGCCGTGCACCGCGCACTGTCCAAAGCCGGAAACTCGCTCGCCACTACGGCTGAAGCTGCTGCCATGTTGCGGCTTGCCGTAGGTCCTGTGCCGGTGGGGGCGGCATCGGTCAGGCGCCGTGCGGAGGCGGTTTTCCAGCAGGTGGCCGAGGCCGAGCGGCGCCTCCATGAGGAAGCTTCCTAGCTGCCCTTCCGGAAATTCCCAGTTAAGCGCGTGGCTTAGTCAGGCCCAAAACAGGCTGTAACTGGTGTTGGGTTTGGCAGGATGATGGAATGACTCTTTCACCTACCCTGACTTTCAACGACGGAAACACGATCCCCCAGCTTGGCTACGGCGTGTGGCAGGTCGAGGACGATGTAGCGGAGAAGGTAGTCCGCCAGGCCTTTGAAGCGGGCTTCCGTCACATTGACACCGCGAAGATCTACGGCAACGAAGCAGGCGTGGGCCGCGCCATTGCCAGTTCCGGCCTCTCACCGGAACAGATTTTCATTACCACCAAGCTCTGGAACTCTGACCAGGGCTACGACTCCACGCTGTCCGCCTTCGAGGAATCGATGGACCGGCTTGGGCTGGAAACGCTGGACCTCTACCTGATCCACTGGATGCAGCCGAAGCAGGACAAGTACGTCGATACCTGGAAGGCCCTCATCGAGCTGCAGAAGCGCGGCCGGGTGAAATCTATTGGTGTTTCCAACTTCACTGTGGAAGGCCTGCAGCGCCTCATTGATGAAACCGGTGTGGTTCCCGCGATCCACCAAATCGAGCTGCACCCTTACTTCAGCCAGCGCGAGCTGCGCGACTTTGGTGCGTCGAAGGGCATCCTGACTCAGGCCTGGTCGCCGCTGGGTCAGGGCGGGGAGCTTCTGGAGGATGAAACCGTGGCACGTATTGCCGCCAAACACCAGGCGACCCCCGCGCAGGTGGTCATCGCCTGGCACCTCGCCATCGGCAACGTGGTCATCCCCAAGTCCGTCACCGAGTCCCGGATCCGCGAGAACTTCGCGGCCCTGGACGTCACCCTGGAAGATGAGGACGTCGACGCCATCAACGCACTGGACCGGACCGCCAGCGGCGAAGGGCGCATCGGGGCGGACCCCGCAGTCTCCGACTTCGCCTAGCCGGTGAAGGCCGCTCCATTCTGAGCGTCAGCCTGCTGCCCGCCCTGCCTGCGCCTACAGGCAGGGCGGCCTGCTTTAAGGGCCTTAGCCACCCCGGCAGTTTGCGAAGACGTCAGGCAGCAGTGCGGATCTGTTCTACCGCCACCGCGTCAATCACAGCCCAGTTATCTTCATGGGCACAGTGCCGGCTGGCGAAGCGTTCTGCTTCCACCAGGGTGTCGAAGATCTCGGCCCGGGCACGGCCGCAGTCGGCGTCGAAGTACGTGACGTGAAATTCCTGAACCAGTTGGTTTTCCATGAATCCAGTCTGCAACCGGGGTCGGACATTTCTTGGAATCACGCCAGCGTGTTGCTGTGAGACGTAGACCCAGTTGGAAAAACCGGCCGTTGTCAGAGACAAGCAGCAGAATCACCCTTCCTCCGCGTGCCGGGCCGAATCCCACTATGCTCGGAATATGGCGGTTCGAATTTTTCCCGGTGATCCGACCAAGGCCATCAACCAGGAACTTGCTCAGCGGCGCGGGTGGATCCTAACGGTCGCTGTTGGATTCGCCGTGCAGATCCTCAGCATCGTTATCGGTTTGAAGACAGTGGGGCCGCTTTGCGGCAGCCCGCTGCTCCCGCAAAGTCGGGCTGCTGAAATCTCAGACTTGCAGCAGCGGACCACAGGGCTGGCGGCGGAGTGCTACCGCAGCATCGATGCCGCTTCAGTCCCTGTCTGGATCCTCATGGCATTGGGAATCGGCCTGGTCCTGACAGGAGTTGCCGTCAGGATAATCGGTATCCGCCGGTCTCTTAACCGCACGAGGAAGCTCACGGAGGCCGAAGAGGACTAGGCTGCGGCTGTCGGAGGACGTCCTGACTCCGGTGTTGCGCAAAGTGATGGTTACCGCTCCCTCACCAGCGGAAGTACTTCGCAGGGCCTACGTCTCACGGTCGCGCAGGCGGAGGACCCGTTCCTCCGCCAGCACTGCAGTCCGCCTGGCCTTCTCCGCCGCGCGCACGGACTGTTTTGCTTCCGCCTCCACGGCAGCCAGCGATTTCCGCGACCGGTCCAGCTGCTGTTCTGCGGCCTTGAGTCGGGCCCGCAGGTCAACCGTTTCCTGGAGGAGTTCCGCCACTTCCGTGCGCGTCTCGTCCGCCTTATCCTGCAGCTCCTGGGCCGTGCGTGCCGCCTCAGCCTCTGCCTCTTGAGCTTCAGCCAAGGCGGCTCTTGCCCTTTCGAGCGCCGGCGGTGACGCTGGCCGCGGAGTTTGCCGGACAGCCTCAAGCCGGGGCTTCGTTGCCGCGGGCGGGGAGGTGCGCTCCGTCGTCGTACCCTGCTTCTTGTCCGGCGCTGATGCCCGCGCCTTCGCGGGCGGAGGGACCAGGCGGGGCGGAGCCGTGTGTGTTGGCAGTGCGCCGGGAACGGCCACTGCCCCCTCCAGGTCCGCTGCGCTGACGCCGTCCGCTGAGAGGGTTTTCAGGAGGCGTCCGCTCCGGACTGCAGCAGCCGCCCCTTCATCCGCTGTGAGCGCCTTGAGGGTTTCCTCCACGTCTGCGGCCATGGCCTCGCTCATGGTCCTGCCGCGTTCCTCAACGACGGACCGGGCCGTGTCGACGGCGGCTGAAAGCTGGGTGCGCCGCTCACGTCCCAGCTCCCGGAGGGCCGCGGCATCGAGTGCGGCTTGCGCGTCGCGCATTCGGGATCCGAGGTCCGCGAGCCCGCCGAGGACGTCCGGCTGATGCAGGGCGAGCATGTTCACTGCCCACGCGGCCACCGATGGCTTGGGCAGCCCCTTGACGGCAGCGGCCAGCTCTCTGTCCTGCCCCGCAGCTTCCTTTGCTGCAGCGGTCCTTGCCGCTATGAATTCTTCAAGGGACGCGGCGTAAAGCCCGTTCGCGATGTGTGCCAGGGCTTGCTGATCCATGTTCGCCATCTTAGGCGGGTGTTCCGACAGGATCCGGTGAACGGGCGGCGGGCCGCCGTTCCGGTGACGGCGAACATTCGTCCATGCCTCGGACCCTAGCACCGGTGCATGACAAAACCATGACGTGCGCCGGGGGTAACGTTTTGGCCCAGCATCCATATGCCCGGGGTCCGTCCCGGCGACAGCACCAGCCCGGCGGACGGGAGCTATGAGGTGGAATCAGTGTCCCGTTTTGCCGGTTCATGCCCGGCGACGGCGGCGCGGACGTCACCCTCTTCGTGCCCGCTCTTCCTCTTGCCGAACGGCAGCACCTTGAGCAACGGGCCTACAACAGACAGGATGAGCAGGCCCCACACGAGCCCGATGACAGCGGAGCACAGCGTGTTCACGAGCCAGGCCAGGATGCCGCCCAACACCGGGATACCGGCGACAGGAGCCTCAAGGGCATGGACGAGGTCATATGGTCCGTGCCAGCCGAGGTCGTAGGCTCCCTGCAGCATGATGTGGCCGCCGACCCACAGCATGGCTACTGTGCCGACGAGGGTTATTGCTCCGAGCACCGCCGGCATTCCCTTGACGAGCGTCTCGCCGACGCGCTGGGACCTGGGGGAGTCCTTGGCGGCCAGGTGCATCCCTACGTCGTCCATCTTGACGATGAGCGCGACCGCTCCGTAGACCAGCACCGTGATCACGAGAGCCACGACGACCAGGATGAGCGCCCGGGCCCACAGCGACTCAGCAGCCACCTCGTTCATCGAGATCACCATGATCTCGCACGAGAGGATGAAGTCAGTGGTGATGGCGCCCTTAATGACCTTGGCCTCAGCGTTCGGGCCGCGTTCGACCGCCGGTGCATCCTCGTCCGCGGTGTGGTGGCCGCGGAGCTTGTGCCAGACCTTCTCGGCACCCTCGTAGCAGAGGTAGGTGCCCCCTAGCATCAGGATGAACGGGATGGCCCCCGGGACGAAGGCGGTGATGAGCAGCAGAGCCGGGAGGATGATCAGCAGCTTGTTCCGGAGCGAGCCCCAGAAAATCCGCTTGATCATCGGCAGTTCACGGGACGGGTCCGCTCCGGACACGTACTGCGGGGTCACCGCGGCGTCGTCGATTACAACGCCGGCGGCCTTTGCCCCTGCCTTCGCGGCACCGGCGGCGACATCGTCCACCGAGGCGGCTGCAATGCGGGCCAGGGCTGCGACGTCGTCCAGCAGGGCAACGAGACCGCCGCTCACAGCTCGCTCCCGCACTGCTCGGCGACGGACTTGTGGGCGGGGAGTCCTCGCTTGAGGCGCGTAATCGGCATGCTCACGATTATACGAGCCGCGCTCCCGCAGGACGCGGCGGCGGAGGGCAAGCCGGGCGTGACATGCGCGGGGTTAACCAGCGAAAAACCCCTAGAACCCTTGAGTTCTAGGGGTTTATCCCGAGCTTCCTATCAGAATCGAACTGATGACCTTTTCATTACGAGTGAAACGCTCTACCGACTGAGCTAAGGAAGCACCGCATGAATCTCCGGCAGAACCGGGCGCTTCATGCAAGAGTCAACTGTAATAGAGTCCCCGCGCCCGGGTCAAAATGGCGTGCGGGCCAAGGGCTGAGGCGTTCAGCACACCGTATCGTCGGCCGGAACCTGGCCGCTCACCAGGTAGGCGTCAACGGCATCCTCAATGCAGCTGTTGGACCTGCCGTAGGCGGTGTGGCCTTCGCCTTCCCACGTCATGAGGACCGCATTGCTCAACTGCTTGCGAAGGGAGGACGCCCACTCCACAGGCGTCGCCGGATCGCCGGTGGTGCCAATCACCACAATGGGGGACTCGCCGTCGTACTCGACGGGGGCAGGTGTGCGCACGCTTTCGTAGGGCCAGTCGAGGCAGTTGGTCCCGCCGTAGGCAAAGAAATAGCCGAACGTGGGGGAATCCTGCATCAGGCGCTGCTGTTCGGCGCGCATTGCTGCAGTCTCGGACTCCATGGGGTAATCGAGGCAGTTGATGGCGTTGAAGGCGAACGTCGAATTGGACGTGTACGTCCCGTTCGACGAGCGGTCGGCGCCCAGGTCCGCCAGCCGCAGCACGAGGCTCACGTCCCCTGTCATCGCCGCTTCAAGGGCCTGCGTCAGTGCGGGCCAGCTCTGGTCGTTGTATAGCGGAGTGATGAGTCCGCTCACGAACATGGTGGCGTTGACCACCCGCCCGTCCTTCGCCGTGCGCGGGGTCTGCTGGACGGCGGCAATCAGGTCGCGGATCTGCTGCATCCCGGAATCCACGTCACCGCTGAGCGGGCACCCGTCCTGGCCCTGGCAGCTGGCGACGTAGGCGCGGAGGGCTTTTTCGAAGGCCCGGGCCTGGCCGCTGGTCAGCTCTTCGTTGCTGATGGAGGGGTCGAGGGCCCCGTCCAGCACCATCCGCCCCACATTCTCCGGGAACAGCGAAGCGTAGGTGGAGCCCAGGAACGTGCCGTAGGAGTAGCCTAGATAGTTCAGCTTTGCGTCGTTTACGACGGCGCGAAGGATATCCAGGTCCTTCGCGGAGCTCTCGGTATCGATGTGTGCCAGCACGGACCCTGTCTGCTCCGCGCACTGCGCAGCGATGGCCTTGTTGTCCGCCAGGGCGGTGGCCAGGCCCGCGTCCGTTTCGAGGTTGTAGGTCTTGGCCCGGGCTGCATCACGTTCCGCGTCTGTCAGGCAGGTGACCGGTGCGGAGCGTTTGACGCCCCGGGGGTCGAAGCCCACCACGTCATAGGCCTCACGCACGGCCTGGGAAAGATGTGTTCCGGCCGCATCCTTGACGAAGTCGTAGCCGGAGGCGCCCGGACCGCCCGGGTTCACCAGCAGGCTGCCGTTCTTCTTGCCCGTGCTTGAAGCCCTCAGCGCGGCAATCTGGATGGTCTCACCCCCGGGGTTGTCATAGTCCATGGGCACTGTTATCTTGGCGCACTGGAACTCGTTCTCACAGGGCTCCCAGACCACTTCCTGCGAGTAGAACTCCTCAAGTCCGTCGGGTGCAGCCGCGACGATCGATGGGTCAGCCTTGGCTGTGGCCGCCTCCTGGTTGCGGTCGTTGCCACCGTTCAGGAGGCTGCAGGAGCCCAGAACCATGGCCAGAACCATGGCCCCGAAGGCTCGGAGACCGATTGCCGCAGTTCTCGGGCGTGCGGGCAGGGGGCGGGCAGTCATCGGGTCTCCTTGAAGGGCTAGATCAGGCTGGCTGCCATGGACTCAATGGTCAACAGCGGTGCAACGTTGGTGGTGGTGATGCGTTCACGGGCTTTGTTGATGGCATCCATCCGGGCAAGAGTGGACTCGGGAGTGGAGCGGCCGGCGAACTCCTCCAATTCACTCCTCAGCTCAACGTTTACGAGGTCCACGGCATTCCCGAGCTGGATAATCAGCACATCCCGGTAGAAGGACAGAAGGTCCGTCAGTGTCCGGTCCAGGGAATCGGTGATGGACCGCTTTGCACGGCGCTTCTGGTCTTCCTCAAGCTGCTTGACCTGGCTGCGCATGGACGGGGGAAGCGTCCCGGACTCCGGCGCGCCGAGGGTGGCCAGCAGTGCTGCCTTTTCCGCAGCGTCCCGTTCCTCGTTGGAACTGTTGGCCTCGGCGGTGGCGATCTTCACGAGCTTGTCAGCCATCATCACGGCCGCCGTGACGCCCCGCAGGCCGAGCGGGAACCGTACCGTCTCCAGCCGGCGTTCCCTGGCTGCCGGGTCGCGGGCAAGCCGCCGGGCGATTCCCACGTGGCTTTGCGCTGCGCGGGCTGCGCGCTCTGCAAGGGCCGGCTCCACGCCGTCGCGCATAACCAGCAGGGCGGCAACGTCGGCGGCAGGCGGCAGCCGCAACGCGACGCTGCGGCAGCGCGACCGGATGGTTACCAGGACGTCGGCCGGGGATGGCGCGCAAAGCATCCATACTGTCCGGGGCGTCGGCTCTTCGATGGCTTTGAGGAGCACGTTGGTGGTGCGCTCGGCCATGCGGTCAGCGTCCTCCACCACGATGATGCGCCACCGTGCGGCCGAGGGCCGGTTTCCGGCGGTGGCCACCAGCTCCCGGGCTTCGTCGATGGTGATGGTGACCTTTTCGGTCCGGACGAATGTGACGTCCGAGTGCGTCTCACCCAGGATGGTCCTGCACGCGTCGCAATGCCCGCAGCCACGGAGGCTGACATCGTCCTGGTCGCAGTTCAATGCCGCAGCAAACGCCTTGGCCGCGTTGGAACGCCCCGAACCGGGCGGACCGGTGAAAAGCCAGGCATGGGTCAGCCCTTCCCCGCTCGAGGCCTGCCGCAGCTGTTCGACGACGGCGGGTTGCCCTTGCAGGTCATCCCACACCGTCATAAGCCGCCGCCGATCGCCGGAACCTGGCTCACGGAAGCGTCCGCCGCGTCCTGCTGCGAAGCCAGCAGGCTCTCAACCCGCTCAAGAATCCGGGCGGACAGTTCGCTGACGGAAAGATGTGCGGGAAGCACCAGGTACGACTCGGGACGCCTGCGTGCCAGTTCGCGGAATGCATCCCGGATCCGGATGTGGAACTCGTCAGCTTCAGACTCCAGCCGGTCCTCCGCCGCGTGACCGGCCGTCCGGCGGCGGCGTCCCATGGCAGGATCCACGTCCAGCAGGACCGTCAGGTGGGGCTGCAGGCCGGAGGTAGCCCACTCGTTCAAGGACCGCACGGCGTCCTGACCGAGGGCCCGGCCGGCACCCTGGTAGGCAACTGATGAATCAATGTACCGGTCTGTCAGGACGACCTCGCCGCGGTCCAGCGCGGGCCGGATCACCTGGGTTGCATGTGCGGCACGGGATGCGGCAAAAATAAGCGCTTCAGTGTGGGCGTCGATGTGGCCGTGGCCGTGGTCGAGGACCAGGGAGCGCAGTTTTTCGCCGATGGGCGTTCCGCCCGGCTCGCGCGTCCGCAGGACAGTCAGGCCCCGTGCTTCAAGGGCTTCGGCGAGCCGCGCAGCCTGGGTGGACTTGCCCGCACCGTCGCCACCCTCAAACGCGATGAAAAGACCGGCCCTTTGTTTGCTCACTGCATAAGCCTACCGACCTCCACCGTCAATCGCAGAGCGGGTCTGCCCCATGTGGACAGCATCGGTAACGGTTTTCGAGGGTCATCCGGTCGAACAGTAGGCTTTCCTGCATGAGTCTTTCCGAACAGCAGGCGGCAGCCCTGTCAGCAGAAACGGTGGTGGTCGCGGCGGGGCGTCCGCCGCGGGAGAGGGACCAGCCGGTCAACCCGCCCGTCGTCCTCTCCTCCACCTACTTCGGGACGGGCTCTCTCGATACCGGTGACCGTGGCTACGGGCGGTACTCCAACCCCACCTGGGATCCCTTCGAAGAGGCAATCGGACAGCTGGAAGGCGCCGAACTTCCAGGCCTCCTCTACGCCTCCGGCCTCGCAGCAGTCAGCTCCGCCCTGTCCCTGGTCCCCGCCGGGGGAGTGCTGGTGATGCCCACGCACAGCTATTCGGGCACGCTGGTGATGGCCTCCGAGCTGGCGCAGAAGGAATTCGTCGAACTGCGAACCGTGGACATCACCGACACGGATGCCGTCAAGGCCGCCATGGCGCCGAACGGCCCTGACGCCCGTGCTGCCTCCATGCTGTGGCTTGAGAGCCCTACCAATCCGATGCTCGGCATCGCCGACGTCCAGGCACTGACCACCGCGGCGCACGCCGTCGGCGCCATCGTCGTCACCGACAACACCTTCTCCACACCTCTGGTGCAGCAGCCCCTGGCCCTGGGGTCCGACGTCGTCCTGCACTCGGTGACGAAGTACCTGGCCGGCCATTCCGACGTCGTCCTGGGCGCCCTGGTGACGTCCAACCCGGATATCCGCTCGGCCCTGCTGCATAACCGGACCATCCACGGCGGGATAGCCGGACCGTTCGAAGCGTGGCTTGCGCTGCGCGGACTGCGGACCCTGGCACTGCGGATAGAGCGCTCCCAGGCATCTGCTCTGGTCCTGGCGGACCGGCTGGGCAGCCATCCCAGTATCGAGTCCATCCGGTTCCCCGGCCTGCCTGCGGATCCGGGCCATGAGCGGGCAAAGGCCCAAATGAAGGGCTTCGGCTCGATCATCTGCGTCCAAGTGGCCCCCGTAGCGGGATCGAGCGGCGCTGACGCGGCTGACCAGCTGGTCCGCGCACTTGACCTTTGGCTGCCCGCAACGTCACTGGGCGGGGTTGAGTCCCTCATTGAACGCCGACGGCGGCACGCGGCTGAACCAGCCAGTGTCCCGGAGAATCTGGTCCGCCTGAGCGTCGGCGTGGAAAACGTTGAGGACCTTTGGTCCGATTTGGAGCAGGCGCTGGACACGCTGGGCGGATAGGCTGGGCTTGTGGACAGCGAAATGATAATCCGGCCTGTAGAGCAGGCAGTGTTCTTTACCCTTGCCCTGGTTGCGCTGGGCCTTGAACTCTGGGCCCTGGTGGACTGCGCGCGGCACCGGGCCAACGCGTTCGAGGCAACCGGCAAAAGGACCAAGGGCTTTTGGCTGGCGCTGACCGGTGGCGCCGCCCTGGTCGGTGTCTTTTCGTTTCTCGGCGGCGGAGGCGGCTTCTTCAGTACCCTCGGCCTGTTCGGGCTTGCGGCCGTCGTGGCCGCTTCCGTGTACCTGGCCGACGTGCGTCCCGCGGTCAAGGATGCCGGCCGCGGGGGCAGCCGCAACACGGGACCTTACGGCCCCTGGTGAGTTAGTGCGGCTGTGGTGCCACCGAGTCCCAGTCCACGGTGAGCTCGCCAAGCCGCCATCGTGAAGGCCCGTCCTGGACCGGCCAGCCGGCGTCCCGGAGGTTGCGGCACATACCCTGCCAACGCTGCCTGTTGCCGAAGGACGCCAGCGGTGCGCACTCCAGCCACGCCCGGTCCATAGCCTGCATGAGTGCGTGCACCCGTTCACCAGGGACGTTGCGATGGATCAGTGCCTTGGGCAGTCTTTCGGCAACGTCCGAGGGCAATTGGAAACTGCCGAACCGCACGGAGATGGTGAACGAGAGCGGCCGGTCGGCGTCCAGTGCCACCCACGTGACACGCCGCCCGATTTCGTCGCAGGTGCCGTCGATGAACAGGCCGCCGGGAGGCAGCCGGTCCTGCACCAGCCGCCAGATCCCGGCCACGTCCGCTTCCTCGTACTGCCGGAGAACGTTGAAAGCGCGCACCAGGACGGGCAGCCCGGGCACGGGAAGTTCGAAGCCGCCCACGAGAAAGTTCAGCCCGGCGCGCTGCAGGGGAAGAGCGGCACGGACCCGTTCCGGCTCAATCTCCACCCCGTAGACCTTCACTTCGGGGCGGACTTCGCAGAGCCGTTCATAGAGCTCGACGGCGGTGGCGGGCGAGGCGCCGTAGCCAAGGTCCACCACTACAGGGTCGGCAGCATCCCGGAGCCGCCAAGCCTGCGGTCCTGCCAGCCAGCGGTCCACCCGCCGCATCCGGTTGGGGTTGGTGGTGCCGCGGGTGATGTTGCCAACCGGCCTGCCCTGCTTCCCGGGGAGGTTCCTGCCGCTAATCTGCGGGGACGCCACCCGTTCAGCCTTTTGCACCACCGCCCAACCTTATCGCTTCGTTTCGACCCCGGCTGACGCCGCTTGTAACGCTGGGCGGGCGGCGCGGGCGCTCGGCTAGGATGAAATTCATGACTTACAAGCTGATTCTGCTGCGCCATGGCCACAGCGAATGGAACGCCAAGAACCTGTTCACCGGCTGGGTGGACGTTGACCTCAACGACCAGGGCCGCCAGGAAGCAGCACGGGGCGGAGAGCTCCTGGTTGAGAACAATGTTCTCCCGGACATCCTCTACACGTCCCTGCTGAAGCGGGCCATCAACACGGCGAACATCGCACTGGACAAGGCCGACCGCGGCTGGATCCCGGTAAAGCGCGACTGGCGCCTGAACGAACGCCACTACGGCGCATTGCAGGGCAAGGACAAGGCCCAGACCCTCGCCGAATACGGTGAAGAGCAGTTCATGGAGTGGCGCCGTTCCTACGACACCCCGCCGCCGCCGCTGGATGACGACTCCGAGTTCTCCCAGGCGCACGACCCCCGCTACGCAGACCTCGGTGACGCCCTGCCGCGCACCGAGTGCCTCAAGGACGTGCTGGTCCGGCTGCTGCCGTACTGGGAGTCGGACATTAAGGAAGACCTCAAAGCCGGCAAGACCGTCCTGGTCACGGCCCACGGCAACTCACTGCGCGCACTGGTCAAGCACCTGGACGGCATCAGCGACGAAGCCATCGCCGGCCTCAACATCCCCACCGGTATCCCGCTCGTGTACGAGCTGGACGAGAATTTCCAGCCCATCAAGCCCGGCGGCACCTACCTCGATCCGGACGCCGCCGAACAGGCCATCCTGGCCGTCGCCAACCAGGGCAAAAAGTAGGACGAACTCCGGAAACAACGACGGCGGGCTGGTCACCTCAGGTGACCAGCCCGCCGCCGTACTTCCAGGGAACTAGCTGTGCTCGGTTCCGGTGGGCTGCCAGGCGCCGGTCACCAGGTACGTGACCTTCTGCGCGACTGAAACGCCGTGGTCCGCAAAGCGTTCGAAGTAGCGGCTGGCCAGTGCAACGTCCACCGTGGTGGCCGGCGACTCGGACCATTCAGGTGCCGCAATTGCCTTGAAGACGCTGAGGTGCAGGTCGTTGATGGCCGTGTTGGCCTTCAGGATGTCCCTGGCCAGTTCAAGGTCGCGGGTTTCGAGCAGGACCGTCAGCTTGTGGGCGATCTCCTTGTCCAGCTCCGCCATGCGCTTGAACGTTCCGGTCATGGCCTCCGGAATCACCGTGGCAGGGAACCGCAGGCGGGCGAGCTGGGCGATGTGCCGGGCAAGGTCGCCCATCCGCTCAAGGGAAGCGCTCATCCGCAGCGATCCCACGATCATCCGCAGGTCGCTGGCCACCGGGCCCTGGAGCGCCAGGATGTCGATGGCCCTCTCATCAAGGCTGTTCTGCAGGAAGTCGATGCGGGCGTCGGCAGCGATGACGTCCTGCGCGAGGTCCACGTCCGCCACTTCGAAGGACGTTGTGGCCTTGTCCATCGCTTCGCTGACCAGCCGGGAGATCTCCACCAGCTGCTCACCGACTTGGGTCAGCTCTTCCTGAAAAACCTTGCGCACGTAGGCGTCCTTTCCTTGTAACTCCCGCCTCGCCTGTCCGGGCAGCAGGAATCGCGTTGCCGTTCGGCACTCCAACTGGCCACTCTGCCAGTACCGGGTAAACGGTGAGGCCCTTGCAGGTGAACGTTAGTTGAACCGTGCCGCCAGGAGGCCCGGACGCGCCGATTGGCCTTATACAAGAGCATAAGGTGGTGCTGTGGATCCTATGCTCATCGGCCTGGTGGCCGGCCTCATCGGCCTCGCGCTCGGCACGTTCGGCGTGCTTGCGTTCCGGGTTAGCGAGAAACAGCGCCAACTGCTGGACGTGGACGCCGAGGAACTGGCGCTGCCGGCCGGCGCCGCGGAGGTGCTGGCCGTCGTCGGACGTGCCTTCGTGGTGGTGGACGCGGTGGACGGCGTGGTCCGGGCAAGCCCTGCCGCCTATGCCTATGGCCTGGTGCGCGGCCATACCGTGGTCCACAAAGAGCTGCTGGACATGACCGCCGGCGTCCGGCGCGACGGGGTGGTCCTGGAAAAGCAGCTGGAGCTGCCGCGGGGCCCGCTGGGCCAGGGGACCATCATCGTGCAGGTGCGCGCCGCAATGCTGGGCGAGGAATACATCCTGCTGCTCGCGGATGACCGGACCGAGATCACCAGGACCGAAGAAATCCGGAACGATTTCGTGGCAAACGTGTCCCACGAGCTGAAGACGCCGGTCGGGGCCATTTCCCTCCTCGCGGAGGCCATCGAGTCCTCCGCCGACGACGAACAGGCGGTCCGCCGTTTCGCCAAGCGCATGCACAAGGAATCCGGCCGCCTCGCGGCGCTGGTACAGGACATCATTGAACTCTCCCGCCTGCAGGGCGCCAGCGTCGTCCAGCAGGGCGGGCCCGTCGACGTCAACGCAGTCATCGCCGAGGCCGTGGACCGCTCCCAGCTGCCGGCCGAGAGCAAGAACATCCGGATCGTGGTGGGCGGCCGGACCGAGGCGAAGGTGTTCGGCGACCAGGACCTGCTGGTGACGGCGCTGCGCAACCTGATAGACAACGCCATTCGGTATTCTCCGGAGAACACCCGGGTGGGAATCGGCGTCCGCAGCAGAGACGGCCTGGTCTCCATTTCCGTGACGGACCAGGGTGAGGGACTCAGCCCTGAGGAGCAGGAGCGCGTCTTTGAGCGTTTTTACAGAGTGGACGCGGCGCGTTCCCGCCATACCGGCGGCACAGGCCTTGGCCTAAGCATCGTCAAACATGTTGCTTCCAACCACGGCGGCGAGGTCACCCTCTGGTCCCAACCCGGCCAGGGCTCGACCTTCACCCTCCGTCTTCCCGAGATGGAGGGCCAGGACGGCGAGGAGGAGCAGCAGCCCATTGCCGCCCCAGCCGCCGGAATCTCCCGGCAGGGGGCTCATAAGCCCGCCGTCACCCAAGTACCCCGCGCCGCCGGCGCAACAGAACGAGGAGCGAACGCTTGAGCAGGATCCTGATTGTTGAGGATGAGGAATCATTCAGCGATCCCTTGTCCTACCTACTGGGCAAGGAAGGTTTTGAGGTCGAAGTCGTGGACAACGGCCTGGACGCCATCACTGAATTCGACCGGAACGGAGCGGACCTGGTGCTGCTGGACCTGCAGCTTCCGGGGCAGTCCGGCACCGAGGTGTGCCGCCAGCTCCGCCAGCGGTCGAGTGTCCCGGTGATCATGCTGACGGCCAAGGACGCCGAGATCGACAAGGTGGTTGGCCTGGAACTTGGGGCAGACGACTACGTCACCAAGCCCTATTCCTCGCGCGAGCTGGTGGCCCGGGTCAGGGCAGTGCTCAGGCGCCAGGGCGAACCGGAGGAGCTCGTCTCCTCCACCGTCCAGGCGGGACCGGTCCGGATGGACATCGAGCGGCACGTTGTCAGCGTGGGAGGCGAGCAGGTGCTGCTGCCGCTGAAGGAGTTCGAGCTTCTTGAAATGCTCCTGCGGAACTCCGGAAGGGTGTTGACCAGGGGCCAGCTCATAGACAGGGTCTGGGGTTCGGATTATGTGGGTGACACCAAGACGCTCGATGTCCACGTGAAGCGGCTCCGCGGCAAGATTGAGCCGGATCCCTCTGCCCCGCGGTTCCTGGTGACGGTCCGGGGGCTGGGTTACAAGTTCGAGCCGTAGGCTTTCCGGCCCCGGCGGGAGCCATGCAGAAGGCATACAAAAGGGAGGGGCCAGCTGGCCCCTCCCTTTTGTATGCCTTGCTTGTGCCCGGACTAGTGGTTCGAGCCGCCCAGTTCGGAAGCAGTCGGCGACGGCGTGGGAGACGGCGACTGCGTGCTGCCGGCCGGCAGGTACTCCTGGTACTCAGGCAGGGTGGTGTCCAGCACGGGAACCTTGACGGTGTTGCTCATGTTGGTCGCATCTTCAGTGATCTTGATGTCCACCAGGGAGCCCGGGATGCCGCCGGTGGTGCTCAGGATCGCTTGATCGCTGGTGTCGTTCAGCAGCGTGTATGAGCTGGCCTTGACCGGCACTTCCGTCTGCGAACCTTCAGCGCCGTTGAGGGTCAGCGTGACATCCTCGGAGGACGAGTTGTACACCGCAGCGATGACGCGGCCGGGCTGGTCCTCACCGGCGGAGACGATCAGCAGGTTGCGCACTTCGAGCGGGCCGATCTCGGTGTTGATTCCGTCCGACTGCTGGTACTGCGCAGTTGTCTGCTGGGCATTCGTGTAGCCGCAGCCCGACGCCAGCAGCCCGACGCCAAGGGCGGCAGCCGTCAGTGCCAGTTTGCCGCGCTGGGCCCGGTTGGTCGCAGTGAAACGCACGTCACGTACTCCTCGAGAGTCTTGAAAGATTAATCACGCATAGCCTATCCGCAAAGCAGGCCAAACAAGGATTCGGTGCTGTCACATCACCCTTCTCGGAACGGGCGTGCATGCACTATTATCCGCGTTCGTCAAGGGGTGGAGGGGGCGGATTAGGCCCATTTTCCGCGTATTTCTGCGGTTCGCGGCCCTTTCACGGGCCGGTCATATGCCTGCAACGTGATAAACTGGTCAGCGGGAAAGGGGAAATGTCCACATGGTATTTGAGGTCGGCGAGACAGTAGTTTACCCTCACCACGGTGCTGCGAAGATTGAAGAAATCAAGATGCGCACCATCAAGGGCGAAGAGAAGATGTATCTCAAGCTTAAGGTGGCTCAGGGTGATCTGACCATTGAAGTTCCAGCAGAAAACGTTGACCTCGTTGGGGTTAGGGATGTCGTGGGCAAGGATGGCTTGGAGCACGTGTTTGATGTGCTTCGTGCCGAGTTCACGGAAGAACCCACCAACTGGTCGCGCAGGTACAAGGCAAATCTGGAGAAGCTTGCTTCCGGTGACGTCATCAAGGTTGCAGAGGTCGTCCGCGACCTGTGGCGCCGCGATCACGACCGGGGCCTTTCCGCAGGCGAAAAGCGAATGCTGGCCAAGGCCCGGCAGATTCTGATTTCAGAACTGGCGCTGGCTGAAAAGACCGACGAGGAGAAGGCTGCAAGCGTTCTCGACGAGGTCCTGGCTTCCTAAGAATTGAACCCCGGTGGCACCTAAGTGCCGCCGGGGTTACTTTTTGCCCGCTTTGCTGCCCGGAACATTCATCCGGAGGTGTCCAGGCGCTCCGTGCGGCAGGGGACGTAGGCTAGTCCGCATGAGCGAAACACCCACGCGCCTGGTCACCGCCGTGATCCTGGTGGCAGCAGGTTCAGGACAGCGTCTGGGCTACGGCATGCCCAAAGCAGCGGTACCGCTGGGCGGCGAACCCATTTTGATGCATGCCCTGCGCGGCATTGTCGCCTCCGGAGCCGGCAGTCAGGTATGCGTCGCGCTGCCCCCTGGTCATGACGGCCTCCGCCAACTCTGCGAGGACTTCCGGCAGGAACTGGCCGACGGCGGCCCCCTCCTCTCGATTGTCGAGGGCGGCGCCACCCGGGCTGACTCGGTACGCGCGGGCCTGGCAGCCTTGATGGACGGCATAGAGGCCGTCATGGTGCACGATGCAGCCCGCGCCCTGGCGCCCGAGTCCGTCTTCGATCGGGTGGCTGACGCGCTGGCAGCCGGGGCTGCAGCGGTCATTCCCGCAGTGGCGGTAGTGGACACCGTCAAGACTGTGGCCCGCACCACCGGAAGCGACAGTGAGCTGGCGCCCGAGGTAGTCACCGGAACAGCACCCCGTGAGGAACTCCGCGCCGTGCAGACCCCCCAGGGTTTCCGCCTCACTACGCTGCTGAAGGCGCACGAGGCTGCCCGGGGCCTGGACAGCAAAGAGTCCGAAGCCGTCACCGACGACGCAATGCTCGTGGAAATGCTTGGCACCCCGGTCCACGTGGTCCGCGGTTCCATGCAGTCCCTGAAGATCACCACACCGCTGGACCTGATCCTCGCCGAAGGGCTGCTCGAAGGCCCGCTGGGCGCACGCTGGGTGGAGGGCTAGGCATGGAACCGGCAGACATGATAATCCCGCGCACCGGCATTGGCCTGGACGTGCACGCGTACGCTGCTGAGGACCAGCCGCGTCAGCTGTGGCTCGGAGGTCTGCTCTGGCCCGGCGAACGCGGCCTGGCCGGGCATTCCGACGGCGACCCGGTCGCCCACGCGGCGGCCGACGCGCTGTTCTCCGCCGCAGGCATCGGCGATTTGGGGACGCACTTCGGTACGGACCGGCCAGAGTTTGAAGGTGCTTCCGGAGTCACCCTTTTGGCGGAAGCTGCCCGCATTGTCCGGGCAGCAGGATTTGAGATTGGCAACGTCGCGGTGCAGTTCGTCGCCAACCGGCCCAAGTTCGGCCCCCGCCGCGAGGAATCCCAGCAGGTCCTCAGCGACGCCGCCGACGCGCCGGTGAGCGTCACGGCCACCACCAGCGACCACCTGGGATTCACGGGCCGCGGTGAGGGCATCTCGGCGGTGGCCACGGCCCTGGTGTATCCGAGGCCGCACCTTCCCATCAGCTGATCCGGCCGATCAGCTAATCTGGAGCGGTGACCCTGCGCTTCTATGACACTGCCTCCGCCGAAGTCCGGAACTTCGTGCCCCTCGTCGAGGGTAAGGCCAGCCTCTACTACTGCGGGGCCACGGTGCAGGGCATGCCCCACGTGGGACACATCCGCTCGGCCATCGCTTTCGACCAGCTCACCCGCTGGCTGGCCTACCGCGGACTCAGGGTGACGGTGGTCCGGAATGTCACCGACATTGACGACAAAATCCTGGCCAAGTCCGAAGCATCCTTCGCCCCGGGGTTCCAGCCTGAACCGGGGGAAGTGCGGGAAGAGGAGTGGTGGGCCCTGGCCTACCGCTACGAACGGGAATTCCTCCAGGCCTACGACACGCTGGGTGTCTCGCGCCCCACCTACGAGCCCCGCGCCACGGGCCACATCCCTGAAATGCAGGCCCTCATCCAGCAGCTGATGGACCGCGGCCACGCCTATCCGGCCCTGGACGGTTCCGGTGACGTGTACTTTGAGGTGCGCTCCTGGAGCAAGTACGGTGCACTGACACGCCAAAATATCGACGACATGCAGGCTGCCCCGGATGCCGATCCCCGCGGGAAGAAGGACCCCCGCGACTTCGCCTTGTGGAAGGGATCCAAGGAGGGAGAGCCGACGACGGCAAGCTGGGCTTCGCCGTGGGGCGCCGGCCGCCCGGGCTGGCACCTGGAATGCTCCGCGATGGTCACGAAATACCTGGGCACGGAGTTTGATATCCATGGCGGAGGCCTGGACCTGCGGTTCCCCCATCACGAAAATGAGATGGCCCAGTCGCAGGCTGCCGGCCACCCGTTCGCCAACTTCTGGATGCACAACGGCATGGTGACGTACGAGGGCGAGAAGATGTCCAAGTCCATCGGCAACACCATCAGCCCTGCCGAGATGCTGGAGCTCGCGTCACCCCGCGTGGTCCGCTACTACCTCGGCCAGGCCCATTACCGCTCCGTGCTGGACTACCGTCCAACCTCCCTCCAGGAGGCCGCCGCCGCCGTCGAACGCATTGACGGGTTCCTGGCCAAAGCCGCGGCACGCTTCGGCAGGGAGCAGGGCCCTGTGGCTGGTGCACCCGGGCCCTCGAAAGAGGCCCCGCAGGCATTCGCCGACGCGATGGATGAGGACCTTAACGTCCCGCGTGCCCTTGCGGCACTGCATGAAACCGTGCGGGCGGGCAATACCGCGCTTGCCGAAGGGGACGACGCTGCAGCCCGACAGGCGATGGTTGAGGTGGCGGTCATGAGCGAAGTCCTCGGGCTCAATTCTGTCCAGCAGCCGGCCGAGGCAGCTGGGAAGGAGCACGCCGCCCTTACGGCCCTGGTTGAAGCCCAGCTCGCCGCCCGCGCGGCCGCCCGCCTTGAGAAGAACTGGGCGGCGTCCGACGCGATCCGCGACACCCTCACAGCTGCCGGCGTGCTGGTCGAGGACGGTCCGGACGGAGCCTCCTGGAGCCTGAAACGGGACTGAGCCGCACCGTTCCGCGCAGACCATCCATTCCGGGTCGGGCGATTTTTCCTGGTTCAGTAGACTGGTATGCAGACTCAGTCATAACAATCAAGGGTGGAACACAATGGCCAATAATGGTCGCCGATCGGTTAAAGCGAAGAAGGGCCCAACCATCGGAACCGGTGGCCACGGCCGCAAGGCCCTGGAAGGCAAAGGGCCAACGCCCAAGGCCGAGGACCGCCCCTACCACAAGGCGCACAAGGCCAAGCAGCTTGCCGAACGCTCTGCGGCCAAGCGCAACCCGGGTGCCCGCAGCGCCGGGGCGGCCAAGTCCGGCCCAAAGGGACGCGCCACCGAGGAAGTGGTCACGGGCCGCAACTCAGTGGTGGAGGCCCTCCGCGCCGGCATCCCCGCCAAGGCTCTGCACGTGGCCATCCGGATCGAGATGGACGACCGGGTCAAGGAATCCCTGAAGATCGCGGCCGAACGCGGCATCCCGCTCCTGGAAACCGGCAAGCCCGAGCTGGACAGGATGACCGAGGATGCGGTTCACCAGGGCTTGGTGCTCCAGATCCCGCCGTACGACTACCAGGACGCCTACGAACTGGCAGAAGAAACAGTGGAGAAGTGGAAGAAGGGCCACATCGGCAACGCGCCGCTGTTTGTGGCCCTTGACGGCATCACGGACCCCCGCAACCTCGGTGCCATCATCCGCTCCGTTTCCGCATTCAGCGGCCACGGCGTCATTGTTCCGGAACGCCGCTCGGTGGGGGTCACCGCGTCCGCCTGGAAGACGAGCGCCGGTGCTGCCGTCCGCGTCCCGGTGGCACGGGCCTCAAACCTCAACAATGCCCTGAAGCAGTTCAAGAACATGGGGATTTTCGTCCTGGGCCTGGACGGCGACGGCGACGTATCCCTGCCGGACCTGTCGCTCGCGACCGAACCCGTGTGCATTGTGGTGGGTTCGGAAGGAAAGGGCCTTAGCCGGCTGGTCCGCGAGAACTGCGACCAGATCGTGTCCATCCCCATCGACTCTGCCATGGAGTCCCTTAACGCCTCCATGGCAGTGGGCATCTCGCTGTACGAGATCTCCAGGCAGCGCGCAGCAAAATAAGCGCGCTCCCTCCCCGTAATTGGGGCTGTGGATTCCCGCCGTCATGTTCCGTGCCCATCCGGGCCAGGGGAGCGCTGCGGCTACTATTTAGGTGATGGTCACGCCGCTCTTCGACACCGCTTCCACCATGGACGCCTCAACGGCCGTTCCACTCGGTGTCAGTGTTCCGCGCGCATATTCAGGGGGCAGTCGCCACCGGCCAGGCGGCCGCGCCAACGTGGCCTGTTTCGCCCCCGGTGTGCCCAGCCTGGAGATCGTGTACAAAGCCCCGGGCAGGGACTGGCGGATCCAAAAGCTGCCGAATGTCACCCAGGGCGTCCATCACGGCATCATCGAGGATCTTCCCTATGGGTCCAGGTACGGTTTCCGGGCCGCCTCCACCGAGCAGTCCCTGCCGTTTGCCGCGCCCACCAGCAATGTGGAGGACGACGGCAGGCAGCCTCTTCTCCTTGACCCCTACGGCCGGGGTGTAGAGGAGCGCGACGGGTTCCTGACCAGTGTCCGGACCGCCAGCGAGTTTGACTGGGGAACGGATGAGCGGCTTCAGGTTCCGTGGCGCAACACCATCATCTATGAAGCACACGTCCGGGGCCAGAGCATGCTCCATCCGGATGTTCCGGAGGAACTCCGGGGTACCTACGCCGGGATGGCGCACCCCGCCATCATTGAACACCTCACCAGCCTGGGAGTCACGTCGGTCCAGCTGCTGCCGGTGCACTTCCACGTGGATGAACCCCACCTGCTGGACCTCGGGCTGACCAACTACTGGGGATACAACACGGCGGCATTCTTTGCCCCGCACCCTGGCTATGCCACCAGGGCAGCCCAGGAGGCGGGCACCCAGGCGGTCCAGGACGAGTTCAAGCGGATGGTCAGGCTGTTCCACGCTGCAGGGCTGGAAGTCATCCTTGACGTCGTCTACAACCACACGGCCGAAGGCGGTCCTGACGGACGGACCCTCAGCTTCCGCGGACTGGGCGAACAGACCTACTACCGCATGGACGGGCACGGAAAGTATGTGGACACCACGGGCTGCGGCAACAGCCTCAACTTCAGTGAACCCCGCGTGGTCCAGATGGTCCTGGACTCCCTCCGGTACTGGGTGGACGAGTTCCACATTGACGGCTTCCGCTTTGACCTCGCGGTGACGCTCTGCCGCAATGCGGCGAACGAGTTCGACCCGCGGCACCCGTTCCTGGTGGCCATCGCTGCCGACCCTGTGCTTTCCAACGTGAAGCTGATTGCGGAGCCGTGGGACGTGGGTTACGGGGGCTGGCAGACCGGACGCTTCCCGGCGGGTTGGGTGGACTGGAACGACCACTTCCGCGATGCCCTCCGCTCTTTCTGGCTTGCTGACCGTGCGGCCATTGACGCCGGCGGCCACGGCGGATCCACGGCCAAACTCGCGGACGCCCTGTCCGGGTCCGCCGCCCTTTTCCAGGCGTCCGGCCGGTCGCGGCTGGCATCCGTGAACTACATAGCGGCGCATGACGGCTTCACGCTCAACGACCTCGTCTCCTTTGACCGCAAACACAACGAGGACAACGGCGAGCAGAACAGGGACGGGCACGGGGACAACCGCAGCTACAACCACGGAGTCGAGGGTCCCACGGAGAACGGGCACATCCTGGCCAAACGCGCCCAGTCGCGCCGCAACATGATGGCCTCGCTGCTCATATCCCTGGGCGTTCCCATGATTACGGCCGGGGATGAACTGGCACGGACGCAGCACGGCAACAACAACGCCTACTGCCAGGACAATGCAATCGCCTGGATTGACTGGGTCCGGACTCCCGAGTCCCACGAGATGCTGCGAAGCACCAAACGCTACATCCGCCTGCGCAAGGAGTTCCTCGCCGCGCAGCCCCATGACTTTCCGGTCCGGGACGAGCAGTCCTACCTTTATTGGTTCGACCAGGACGGCTACCCCATGACCATGGAACGCTGGAACGATCCGCAACAGCGGGTGGTACAGCTCCTGTTGGGATCGGACAACGGCGCGTTGGCCGGCCTGGTGGTGGTGAACGGCAGCGCCTCGGATGTGCAGATCACGCTGCCCCGGGTAACCTCCGAGGGCACCGCCCACCGGCTGTTCGAACTCCGGCTGACCACCTCACCGCTGCATGAGCAGAGGCAGGGCGGACAGGTGGCGTCGGGAGAGAAGGACCTTGTCGAGGCCTATTCGATCAGTATTTACCGCACCTAGATACCTCATCTGAGCATTGAATATTTCTAAGCGGAAGGCAGCCAAGCAAGGCATGAAGATTTACTCCGGCGATACCTGGACCCTGGAGGAACTGCAGGAACAGGTGGCTGACGCCGGCCGCCGCACCCTGCTGGTTCCCCCGGCCGACAGCAAGCGCGCCGTCCTGGAAACCTTTGGGGAAGTCCTCAGTTTTCCGGAAGACTACGGCCTGGACTTCGATGCCCTGAACGATTCGCTGCATGACTTCGCGGACACCATCACCGACAACGGCACCAAGCCGGTCACCGTTCTGTGGCAGGTCGCTGCCCCTTTCCGCAGCGACCGGTCCTTCGGGGTCATCTGCGAAATCCTCCAGGACGCGGAACGCTATGCCGGCAAGGACCTGGCCGTCACCGCCGTCCTGCTGTAGCAGTACCTACCCCCGGGGACGTTCCTCGTGCCCGAGGTAAGTGTCCAGCAACGCCGACGCCCGGCCGCCGTCGCTCTCCGCTGCCAGGCCCTTGCGCATGCTCTCCGCCTTTTCCCGGCCTGCCGGGAACGGCGGCAGAAGGGGAATCCCGGGGTCGGTTAGCACTTCAATCACCACCGGCCGGTCGGCCGCCAAGGCCTGCTCCCAGGCGTCCCCGATGAGCTCCGGGTCCTCCACCCGGATGCCAGTAAGGCCCAGCAGGTCTGCGTAACCCGCGAAGGGAAAATCGGGGAGCTCCTGGCTGGCCGCAAACCGTGGTTCGCCCTCGGACTCCCGCTGCTCCCACGTCACCTCGGTCAGTTCCCGGTTGTTGAACACGCACACTACGAACCGGGGGTCTGCCCATTGTCGCCAGCGGTGGGCAACGGTCACCAGTTCGGCAGTGCCGGCCATCTGCATGGCGCCGTCGCCGGCAAGTGCCACGAGGGGACGGTCCGGGTGGGCGAGTTTTGCGGCAATGCCGTAGGGGAGGGAGCACCCCATGCTCGCCAACGTTCCGGAGAGGTGGGCGGGGACACCGGGCGGAAGCACGAGTTGCCGTGCGTACCAGTAGACGCAGCTCCCGACGTCGATGCTCAAAAGCGCGTCCTCCGGCAGCCGGCCGTTCAGCTCCCGGACCACGCGCTCCGGGTTGACGGGTTGGGCCGGCACCGCTGCACGGTCCGCGGCGAGGATGCGCCAGCGGCTGACCTCCTGCTCCACATCTGTTTGCCAGGGGCCACGCAGGCGCGGCTCCAGCCTGTTGCCCAAGGCCTCAAGCGCAGATGCGGCGTCTCCGGCCAGTCCCACCTCCACCGGGTAACGGTTGCCGATCTTGCGTTCATCGATGTCGATCTGGACGGCGCGGGCAGCGCCGGGGGGCGGATAGAACTCGGTCCACGGATCATTGGAACCGACAATCAGCAGGGCATCGCAGTGGCCCAGCAGGTGCGCACTGGCAGTAGTGCCCAGATGCCCCATGGTGCCGACGGCGAAGGGCAGCGTCTCGTCCACATACGGCTTGCCCAGCAGGCTGGTGGCAATTCCCGCGCCCAGCTTTTCCGCTACCGCCACCACCTCTTTGGCTGCATGCCGCGCTCCTTGCCCCACCAACAGCGCCACGCGTTCCGCAGAGTTCAGCAGGGCAGCGGCAGCGTCCAGGTCCTCTTCCCTGGGCGTTGCGGCTGCTGTGCTCCACGACGGCGCGGTGACCACAATGCCGTGCTCCTGCGGTAGTTCAGGGGCGGGCGCCGACTGGATATCGTGCGGAACAATGACAACGCAGGGCGAGGAAGTGGCCTTGGCAGTCCGGAAAGCCCGGTCAAGGACCATCGGGACCTGCTCGGGTGCGCTGATCTGCTGGACGAACTGCGCGGCGACGTCCTTGAACAGCGAGTTGAGGTCGATCTCCTGCATGTAGGCCGAACCCAGTACCGTCCGGCTTTGCTGCCCGACGATCGCCACTACCGGCACCCCGTCCAGCTTGGCGTCGTAGAGCCCGTTCAGGAGGTGGACGGCGCCGGGCCCCTGGGTGGAGGTGACCACTCCCACCCCGCCGGTGAACTTGGCATGTCCCACTGCCATGAAAGCAGCAGTTTCCTCATGCCTGGCCTGGACAAATTCAACCCGCCCTTCAGCCCGGCGCAGTGCGCCCATGAAGCCGTTGATCCCGTCCCCGCTGTACCCGAAGACCCGGTTGACACCCCACGTAGTGAGGCGATCCACGATTACATCGGCCACGGTGCGATCAGTCATTGGGTTTCCTCCTGCGTGGGGTGGGGCCTGTTTCAAGCCGCCGCGTCAGGCGTTGACGATGAGTCCCAGTTCAGCCTTGGAGGCCAGGGCGTCGTGGCGCGGCAGCACCCGGACCGTGTAGCCAAAGGGTCCCGATCGGTCAATGACAAGGGAACCGCTGAACAGGTGGCGGCCGCTGCCCAGGTCCTCCTGCACTTTGAGTTCCATTACGGTGATGTCCGTCAGGGTGTCGCTCTCCTCCGCCCTGCCGTAGGCAACTTCAACGGATACATCCTGCGGGGTGAGGCTGTGCAGCGCCACGTAGGCGTTGACCTGGAGCGTATCGCCGATCTGCGGATCCTCGGAGACACCCACCGAGTCAACGTGCTCCACGTGGATCTGCGGCCAGGCCGAACGGACCCTTGCCGTCCATGCGGCAAGGCTGCGGGCCTGGGAGTAGGAATTCGCGGAGGCGCTGCGGCCGGCTTCCGCCGCGGGGCGGTAGAGAATGTTGACGTAGTCGCGCAGCATGCGTTCCGCCGAAACGGCTGGGCCGAGGTGCGCGAGGGTGTGCTTGATCATGGAGACCCAGTGCGTGGGCACTTTCTCGGCCCCCGACGCCGTCGAAGGACCTGCAGCACCCGCGCCTGCCGATACAGTGCTGCCGTAGAAGCGCGGAGCCACCTGCGTTTCGAGCAGTTCGTACAGCGCGGCGGCCTCGATATCGTCCCGTTCCTCGGGCGAGGCGCCGTTGTTGGCGGTGGGGATCGCCCAGCCGTTTTCGCCGTCGTACATCTCATCCCACCAGCCGTCCAGGACTGAAAGGTTCAGCGAGCCGTTCAGCGCGGCCTTCATGCCGGAGGTGCCGCACGCCTCAAGTGGCCGGAGCGGGTTGTTCAGCCACACGTCGCAGCCGGGGAACAGTGTCCGGGCCATGGCGATGTCATAGTTCGGCAGGAACGCAATGCGGTGCCGTACCTCGGGATCGTCGGTGAAGCGGACCAGGTCCTGGATCATCTTTTTGCCGGCGTCGTCCGCGGGGTGTGACTTGCCCGCGATGACCAGCTGGATGGGGTGCTCCTTGTGCAGGAGGAGTGCCTTCAGCCGCTCCGGCTCCCGAAGCATCAGGGTGAGGCGCTTGTAGGTGGGAACGCGGCGGGCGAAACCGATGGTCAGCACATCCGGGTCCAACACCTTTTCTGTCCAGGCCAGCTCGGCGTCCGCGGCGCCACGCTTCTTCCACGCGGCGCGGAGCCTGCGGCGGACATCCTCCACCAGCGCCGCGCGCATCTCACGGCGCAGAGACCAGACGTCGGCGTCGCTGACGTTATAAGCCAAATCCCAGCGGCCGTTTGCCTCGGCCTCGCTGCCAAACTGGTCCCGGGCCAGCTTGGAAATGCGGCTGTCCACCCAGGTGGGTACGTGCACGCCGTTGGTCACCGAGGTGATGGGCACCTCGGAGTGGTCAAAGCCGGGCCACAGCGCGGAGAACATGCCGCGGGACACCTCCCCGTGGAGCTTCGCAACCCCATTGGCGCGCTGGGCCAGGCGCAGTCCCATGATGGCCATGTTGAACACGGACGGGTTTCCGTCGGCGTAATTTTCGCGGCCAAGCTCCAGGATCCGGTCCGTGGGGACGTCCGGGGCCAGCCCGGCCTGGAAGAAGTGGTGGATCTGCGAGATTTCGAACCTGTCAATGCCGGCAGGAACCGGAGTGTGCGTGGTGAAGACGGTGGAGGCCCGGCCTGCAGCGAGGGCTTCATCAAACGTCAGCGCCTGTTCCCCGGACATCAATTCCTGGATGCGTTCAATGCCAAGGAAACCGGCGTGGCCTTCGTTGGTGTGGAACACCTCGGGAGCCGTGGTGCCGGTGAGCTGCTGGAAGGCGCGCAGGGCTTTGACTCCGCCCATGCCCAGCAGCAGCTCCTGCTGCAGCCGGTGGTCCCCGCCGCCGCCGTACAGGCGGTCGGTAATGCTGCGGGCGGCGTCGTCGTTGCCCGGAACGTTGGAGTCCAGGAGCAGCAGGGGAACGCGTCCGACGTCGGCACGCCAGATGTGTGCCAGGAGGCGCCTGCCATTGGGCAGGGGAAGGGCGATCTGCAGGGGATGGCCGATGCCGTCCGCGGAGGGCTCGCGAAGCAGGGTGAGCGGCAGGCCGTCCGGGTCCAGGACCGGGTATGTCTCCTGCTGCCAGGCGTCCCGGGACAACGACTGCTTGAAGTAGCCCGCCTGGTAAAGCAGGCCGACCCCGATCAGCGGCACGCCCAGGTCCGAGGCGGCTTTGAGGTGGTCCCCGGCCAGGATCCCCAGGCCGCCCGAGTACTGGGGCAGCACCTCCGTGATTCCGAACTCGGGGGAGAAGTAGGCAATGGAGGCCGGCGCGTCAGGGCCCAGGCCCTGGTACCAGCGCGGCTCCTCGAGGTAGCGGTCGAGGTCCTCCTCAGCGGCCCTCACCCGCTCCACCACGGACTGGTTCGCAGCGAGCTGCTGGAGCTCTTCGCGGCTCACCATTCCCAGGAAACCCACGGGATCCTGGCCGCTTTCCTCCCACAGGCGGGGGTTCAGTCCGGCAAAAAGCTCCCGCGTGGGGCGGTGCCAGGACCAGCGCAGGTTGCTGGCCAATCGGGCGAGCGGCCGGATCGGTTCGGGGAGGACAGTACGGACGGTAAATCTGCGGATTGCCTTCACCTGCGTCACACTAACCGACAACCTGCGCAGCGGGAACCAGCTTTCGGTTTCTTTTGGATAAATGACAGTTGGCACAAGGAAATGACGGCAGACGCGGTGAAATTAGTGCGCACGCTTAGCATTCCCGGTCATTTCTCGCTAACGTCGAGCTTGTGACGACTAACTCAGGAACCAGTGCCGCATCAATGCAAATGACGAAGGTCCCCATCACCGAAGGCCTGCGGTTCGGACGTTTTCCGATCACCGCCGTGCAGCCCGTGGTGGAGGGCGGGAAGTTCCCGGCCAAGGCCCTGCCCGGTGAGGGAATCGTGGTGGGAGCCACCGCTTTCCGCGAGGGGCATGACCAGCTCGGCGTCAGCGCCGTGCTTTTCGATCCGGAAGGGAACGAGCGCCAGCGGATCCGGCTCGCGCCGCCCCGCGGGGAACGCGGCATGGGAACGGACCGCTGGGAAGGCGTGCTCACGCCGTCGGACATCGGCAACTGGTCCTTTGCAATCGAAGCCTGGCACGACCGGTACGGAACCTGGCACCACAACGCCGAGGTGAAGGTTGCTGCCGAAATCGACGTGGAACTCATGCTGGCGGAAGGTGCCGCCCTGCTCGGCGAAGCCTCGGATGACCCCTCCCGCAGCGAAGCGGACCGGGAGATCCTGCGCAGTGCGGCAGGCCGGCTGGGGGACTTGTCACTGGGCACCGAGGAGCGGCTGGGCGCCGGTTTCAGCCATGCGGTGGCGGACGTCGTGGCCCGCCAGCCTATCCGTGAACTGGTCACTGTTTCAGAGCGGTATCCCCTGCTGGTTGAGCGGGACCGCGCCGGGCGGGGCTCCTGGTACGAGTTTTTTCCCCGTTCGGAAGGGGCCGTGAAGGACCACGCCACGGGCGCCTGGACGTCCGGAAACTTCCGCACGGCAGCGAAACGGCTCGATGCCGTAGCCGCCATGGGTTTCGACGTTCTCTACATGCCGCCCATCCACCCGATTGGCGTGCAGCACCGCAAGGGTCCGAACAACACGCTGATCGCGGGCCCCAACGACCCCGGATCGCCATGGGCCATCGGCGCTGCTGAAGGCGGCCATGACGCCATTCATCCGGATCTCGGCACCTTCGAGGACTTTGACGCCTTCGTTGCGCGGGCGAGCGAACTGGGCCTGGAGGTCGCACTTGACCTGGCGCTCCAGGCAGCACCGGACCATCCCTGGGTGACCTCCCACCCTGAATGGTTCACCACCCGAGTGGACGGCAGCATCGCTTACGCGGAGAACCCGCCGAAGAAGTACCAGGACATTTATCCGCTGAATTTCGATAATGATCCCGAAGGGCTGTCAAATGAAATTCTGCGCATTGTGCTGCTCTGGGTCAGCCACGGAGTAAAGATTTTCCGCGTGGACAACCCGCATACCAAGCCGGTGTGGTTCTGGGAATGGCTTATTGCGCAGGTGAATAAAGAGGTTCCCGGCGTGGTGTTCCTGGCTGAGGCATTCACCCGGCCGGCCATGATGCATGCACTCGGGCGGGCGGGCTTCCAGCAGTCCTACACCTACTTCACCTGGCGCAACACCAAGAAGGAGATCGAGGACTACTTCACGGAAGTCAGCCACGAGTCGTCAGCGTTCTTCCGCCCGAACTTCTTCGTCAACACCCCGGACATCCTCACCGAATACCTGCAGTTCGGCGGTCCGGCGGCCTTCAAGATCAGGGCGGTACTGGCGGCCTCGGCCAGTCCTTTGTGGGGCGTCTACGCCGGCTACGAACTGTATGAGCACGTGGCCCGCCCCGGCGCCGAGGAATACATCGACAACGAAAAGTTCGAGTACAAGCAGCGTGACTGGGATGCCGCTGCCCAGTCGGGACGGACCCTGGCTCCCTACATCACCAGGCTCAACGAGATCCGGCGCGCCCACCCGGCCCTGCAGGACCTGCAGAACCTGACGGTCCACCACAGCACGGACGACGCCACGGTGGTGTATTCCAAGCACAAGAACCTTGCCGACGGGTCCAAGGACACCATCATTGTGGTGGTCAACGTTGATCCGCACGGAACCAGGGAATGCACGGTTTCGCTTGATATGGCGGCACTGGAACTTGACCCGGAGGACCTGACCCACAACGGAGGCTTCCACGTGGATGACCTCATCTCAGGAGAAAGCTGGGAGTGGGGCGAGTACAACTACGTTCGCCTCGACCCGCATGTGGAGCCCGCCCACGTCCTGAGGGTGAGGAGAACGCATCAGTGAATTTCAATCCGCAAAGTTCCGGCCAGCATTTCACCCCAAAGAGCACGTTCGAACTGAACGCCCCGGGCCTGCAGCATGATCCGCTCTGGTACCGGAAGGCCGTGTTCTATGAAGTACTTGTAAGAGCTTTCGCGGACGCGAACGGTGACGGCTCCGGAGACTTCTCCGGCCTCATTGGCAGGCTTGACTACCTGCAGTGGCTGGGCGTGGACTGTCTCTGGCTGCCGCCGTTCTTCCAGTCGCCGCTGCGCGACGGCGGGTACGACATCTCGGACTACAACTCTGTACTTGATGAGTTTGGAACCATCAGCGACTTCAAGCGCCTGGTTGCCGAAGCCCACGCCCGGGGTGTCCGGGTGATCATCGACCTGCCGCTGAACCACACCTCGGACCAGCATCCCTGGTTCCAGGAATCCCGCAAGGATCCGGATGGCCCGTTCGGGGACTTCTACGTCTGGAGCGACACCGACGAGAAATACCAGGACGCCCGGATCATTTTCGTGGACACCGAGGAATCCAACTGGACCTTCGACCCCATCCGCCGCCAGTTTTTCTGGCACCGGTTCTTCAGCCACCAGCCGGACCTTAACTTCGAGAACCCCAAGGTCATCGAGGCCGTTTTCGACGTGGTGCGCTTCTGGCTGGACCAGGGAATCGACGGCTTCCGCGCGGATGCCATCCCATACCTCTACGAGGAGGAAGGGACCAACTGCGAAAATCTTCCTGCCACCCACGGGTTCCTCCGGAAGCTCCGCACCATGGTGGACGAAAGCTACCCGGGGCGGGTCATCATCGCTGAGGCCAACCAGCCGCCGAACGAAGTGGTGGAATACTTCGGCACGGAAGAGGAGCCCGAGTGCCACATGGCGTTTCACTTCCCCATCATGCCGCGCCTGTACTACGCCCTCCGGGACCAGAAGGCCGCCCCGATCATCGAGACCATGCACGACACTCCGGAGATTCCTGAGGGTGCACAGTGGGGGACGTTCCTGCGGAACCATGATGAACTGACCCTTGAAATGGTTACCGCGGACGAACGGGCCGCGATGCTCGGCTGGTACGCGCCGGACCCCCGCATGCGCGCCAACATCGGCATCAGGCGGCGGCTCGCGCCCCTGCTGGACAACTCGCGCGCCGAGATCGAACTGATCAACGCGCTGCTGCTCTCGCTGCCCGGCAGCCCGTTCCTGTACTACGGGGACGAAATCGGCATGGGAGACAACATCTGGCTTGAAGACCGCGACGCCGTCCGCACTCCCATGCAGTGGAATCCGGACCGGAACGCCGGGTTCTCCAACGCCGATCCGGGCAAGCTTTACCTGCCTCCCATCCAGTCCCTGGTCTACAACTACGGCATGGCCAACGTGGAGGCAGAGTCCGCCCACTCAGGTTCGTTGCTCAGATGGACCCGGCAAATCCTGAGCGTCCGCAAAAACCACCCGGCCTTCGGCCTGGGCGGGTTCCAGCACGTGCACGCGGACCACGAGGCCGTCCTTGCCTACCTCCGCGAGCTGCCGGACGGCAATACGGCCGGGGTGGACGGCGAGAGCATCCTCTGCGCCTTCAACCTCTCGCAGCATCCCGTCGCGGCCCAGTTGCAGGTTCCGCAGTTTGCCGGCCGCGGGCTGCGGGACGTCTTCGGCGGACAGCCGTTTCCCGGCATCAGCGAGGACGGCACCCTTACGCTGACCCTTGGCAGCCACGACTTTTTCTGGCTGCGGATCCGCTCCGCGGCCTCCAACCCCTCGTCGCCCTACACCCAGGCGATGCCGATCCTGTCGATTGAGAACTGACATGAACCAGCCAATCCTCACCCCCGCCCTTACTGACCTCCTCCAGCAATGGCTCCCACAGCAGCGCTGGTTCCCGGTCAAGACGCCCGATTTCGACATGACCCAGGTCGGCAGCCTGGGGCTGGAGGACTCCTCCGGCCACGCCGGACTGGCGGTGTTCCTGCTCAGTGTCACCACCCAAACGTCCGACGGCGGCCAGCGGACTGCCGTGGTCCAGGTCCCCTTGAGCTTCCGCCAGGCCCCGGCGGCAGACATGGAGCGGGCTTTGGTAGGCCAGGCCGCCGGCGTGGACCCGTCCAGGCCCTGGGTATACGACGCCGTCCACGACCCCGACTTCGTGGGCAGCTGGCTGGAGCTGATCCGGCAGGAAGAAAAAGCGCCCAACGGCACTGCCACCGGATTCCGTGTCCGGGGAAACCAGCGGATTCCGACGAACCGCGGGGTTGTGAAGGTGCTGTCCGGAGAGCAGTCCAACAGTTCAGTGATCGTGGACGACGGCGAGTCCGCGGCCATCGTGAAATTCTTCCGGGTGCTCTCCGAAGGGACGAATCCGGAAGTTGAAGTGGGTGCCGCCCTGACGGCTGCAGGCACCTCGGAAGTACCAGCCACCCTTGGCTGGGTCCGGGGGGAGTGGTTGGCACAGGGCGGCTCCGGCGCTGGTGCTGCGCCAACCGGAAACGGCTCCCGCTATGTCCAGGGTGAGCTCGCAGTGGCGCACGAATTCCTGGCGGGAGGCCGGGATGCGTGGCGGCTGGCGGTAGATGCCGCCCGGTCGGGCACCGACTTCACGGCAGAAGCCCGTGCCCTGGGTGCGGCAACGGCCACTGTGCACCGGCGGCTGGCAGAAGCACTGGGGCAGTCGGCCGAGCCCCAACCAGGCCACGTGATTGCTCCTGCAGTAGCCCAGCGCGTCCGGCAGGCGTGGTCCGAAGCGGGCACCGCCGTCGGGCCCTATGACGATGGCCTCAACGCCCTCCTGGACCGGCTTGACCACGCTCCCGCAGGCCCCCTGCAGCGCATCCACGGTGACCTCCACCTGGGCCAGATACTCCAGGTGCCGGACCAGGGCGGAAACCCGGCCCGGTGGGCCATCCTCGACTTCGAAGGCGAACCAATGCGTCCTATCGCGGAACGGAACGTCCCGGACGTTCCCCTGCGTGACGTCGTCGGCATGCTGAGGTCCTTTGACTACGCCGCCGGGGCAGCCCAGCGCGAACAGGAAGGTGCGCAGGTCACGGCCACCTGGGTCGATGACTGCGCGGAGGCTTTCCTCGCGGGATACGCCGGTGTCACTCCCGGCGCTGTGGACAGGGAGTCGCCCCTCTTTGTGGCATTGTGGCTGGATAAGGCACTGTACGAAGTTGTTTATGAAATGCGTAACAGGCCCGACTGGCTGGCGATCCCCGTGAACGCCTCCAGGCGGCTCCTTAGCGGTAACGGCACCGGCGATCCCGCCGGGGCAGCATCGGAAGGTAATGAAATGACAGGCTCAGCACGAACTGACCGCCCGGGGGTTCCCCTGCATGTGGACGACGGCACCCTGGGCAGAATAGCGAACGGCGAACACCACGCGCCCCACTCTGTCCTGGGCGCGCACCTCGACGACTACGGCCATGTCACCATCCGTACGGTCAAGCATCTCGCCGAATCCGTCTCCGTCATCACCGCCGATGGTGAAATTCTCATGGAGCACGAGGCACACGGCATCTGGGTGGCTGTTGTTGAGCCCCCGCAGCAGGGCCACGTTCCGGACTACCGCCTGTCCGTCACCTATCCGGGCGCCGAGCCGGTCACGGTCGATGATCCCTACCGATACCTGCCCACCCTGGGCGAGGTGGACCTGCATCTTATCGGTGAAGGACGGCACGAAAAGCTCTGGGAAGTGCTCGGCGCCCACGTCCAGCACTACAAGTCCTCGCTGGGTGACGTGGACGGCGTTTCCTTCGCCGTCTGGGCCCCCAATGCACAGGCTGTCCGGGTCAAAGGCGACTTCAATGCCTGGGACGGGCGCGAAAACTCCCTCCGCTCACTCGGCTCGTCCGGGGTATGGGAAATCTTCGTTCCCGGTGTTGCCGCCGGCGCCTGCTACAAGTTCGAGCTGAGGACTAAGGCCGGCCACTGGGTGGAGAAGGCAGACCCGCTGGCCTTCGGCACGGAAGTACCTCCACTCACCGCTTCCAAGGTGGTGGAGCCCTCGTACGCCTTCAAGGACGATGAATGGATGCAGGCCCGTGCGCAGCGGGACCCGCATAACTCGGCCATGAGCGTCTACGAGGTCCACCTCGGTTCCTGGCGCCTGGGCCTGGGCTACCGTGAACTGGCCAAGGAACTGGTGGAGTACGTCAAGTGGCTCGGGTTCACGCACGTGGAGTTCATGCCCGTGGCGGAACACCCGTTCGGCGGTTCCTGGGGCTACCAGGTCACCTCCTACTTTGCGCCCACCTCCCGATTTGGCCATCCGGACGAATTCCGTTACCTGGTGGATGCCCTTCACCAGGCCGGCATCGGCGTTCTGCTGGACTGGGTACCCGCCCACTTCCCCAAGGACGCCTGGGCGCTGGCCCAGTTTGACGGCGAACCCCTGTATGAGCACGCCGATCCCAACTTGGGCGAACACCCGGACTGGGGCACCCTGATCTTCGACTTTGGGCGCACGGAAGTCCGGAACTTCCTGGTTTCAAACGCCCTGTACTGGCTGGACGAGTTCCACATTGACGGGCTGCGCGTGGACGCCGTGGCCTCCATGCTTTACCTGGATTACTCCAGGCAGGACGGACAATGGCAGCCCAACCGCTTCGGCGGCCGGGAAAACCTGGAAGCAATCTCCTTCCTGCAAGAGGTCAACGCCACGGTGTACAAAACACACCCCGGTGCCGTCATGATCGCAGAAGAGTCGACGGCGTTCCCCGGCGTGACTGCCCCCACCAGCCATGGGGGACTGGGATTCGGCCTGAAATGGAACATGGGCTGGATGCACGACTCGCTCAAGTACGTGTCCGAGGAACCGATCAACCGCAAGTGGCACCACGGCACGGTCACGTTCTCCCTGGTTTACGCCTTCACGGAAAACTTCCTCCTGCCCATCAGCCATGATGAGGTTGTCCACGGCAAGGGCTCCATGCTCCGCAAGATGCCGGGCGACCGTTGGCAGCAGCTCGCGAACCTCCGCGCCTTCCTGGCCTATCAGTGGGCGCACCCAGGCAAGCAGCTGATCTTCATGGGTACGGAGTTCGGGCAGGAAGCGGAATGGTCAGAACAGCACGGACTGGACTGGTGGCTTGCTGACATCCCGGCGCACCAGGGGGTGCAGCTGCTGACAAAGGACCTCAACGAGCTTTACGCATCTACCCCTGCGCTCTACAGCCGGGACAACGAGCCGGGCGGCTTCCAGTGGATCAACGGCGGAGACGCAGACCGGAACGTGCTCTCCTTTATCCGGTGGGATACCGAGAACAACCCCCTGGTCTGCGCCATCAACTTCTCCGGCGCGCCTCACGTTGGCTACACCCTGGGCGTGCCTGAAGCCGGCGTTTGGACCGAGGTCCTGAATACCGACGCCACCACATACGGCGGATCCGGTGTCCTGAACTCGGGCGAGCTGAAGGCAACAGACAAGGGCCAGGACGGCCAGCCGGCAACCCTGAGTGTCACCCTTCCTCCGCTGGGTGCCGCCTACTTCAAACCGGGGGCGCCTGCTGCCGAGTAGGTTGAAGCTTTAGGCGTGAGGGCCCGGAATCCCCGTGATTCCGGGCTTTTTCGCTGCCTTGGCGGCCCGTGGGGAAGGGGCCTCGGTGGCCGGGTGGCGATCCCGGAAGAGTGGTGGTAGAGTTTATTTCCGCGCTGCTCCACGGAGTCAGACGGAAAAACCGACCACTCAAGCCTCACGGTGATGAGAGTCGCGGACGCCGGTTTGACAAGCTGAGAGTCAGCGGGTAAGTTTGG
>NZ_VAHM01000029.1 GCF_005796185.1 Pseudarthrobacter sp. NamB4 | reverse complement strand
GAGCATCACTCCCTGAAGCTTCCCGCAGGCACCCCTTCACCCCATCGCACACTTGCAGAGCCTGAACGAGGTAGTAAGCTTGCTGACCATTAGTAGTAAGCTTGCTGATTAATTGACAGTGAAAGAAGTGGGAGCAAGGTGAACGCATGGGTGCTGTAATCGTCGCCATCTGGTCACTGGTGGCCGCTGCCGGTGCTGCACTGGCTGCCAGTGCACCGTTCGGCGCTCTGGCGCCCGGTGGCCAGTACCTCGCCGGCCATGTACTCATCGGCCTGGGACTAGGGCAGCTACTCGCCGCGGCACTGCGGTCCGCTGCCAAGCGGGTAGTCAGGAAAGCATCATTCCGTACCGCGCCGGCCACGGGCACCGCTGTCCCGGCGGTACCTTCTCCAGTGCCGGCTTTGCGCGACAGCGCTGCGGATTCGGCAAATGTCACTGTCCTGCGTCCCCGGCCGGCCGCCGTCGTGCCGCTGCGCAGCCGCCATGCCGCCTAGGATGGTACCGCCCGGCCAAGTGGTGGGATCACCGCCGAAAGCATTGCAGCGGACCTGGGCCGGCCTGGTTGCCATCATCGCAGCTGCCGGCCTGGTTGCCGGCATCGCCGCCTCCTTCGCGCTGCGCGGCCCCGACTCCGATGAAGCGACCCTCCGCGGCTTCCAGATCCGGGTGCTCAACGTGAGCCAGGCCGCGGCAGAAAACCGGCTGGACGGCGCACTCGATGCACTTGAGGCGCTGGAAAAGGACCTGGACCTCGCCGCCGGTGAGGGGCTGATTTCAGCGGCAAGATACCGCGGCATCGAAGCTGCGCTGGAGGCCGTGCGGGCAGACATCAACGGTCACATCACAGCCCAGGCCGCCGCCGTGGCCGAGACGAAAGCAGTGGATGCTGCGGTGGCATCCCCAGCGGAAACGGCGGTGGCCGAGCAGCAGGTTGTCCAGGTCCAGCCGGTGGTGCCGCCGGCTCCTGCACCTGCTGCACCTGCTGCACCTGAGCCCGTGCCCGGCCCTGCGGCTGAAGGACAGGAACCGGAGCTTCCGGAGGCTGCCAAGGAAGCCAAAGGAAAGGGCAAGGGTGCAGGCAAACCCTGAGCGCGGCCGGCACCGAAGATCGCGCCGGGACGCACGTCTCCCGCGTGGGTTCCGGGCAGAATGGACGGATGACTTCCCGGAACGGGCGGCAGCCGCTGCCGCCCTTTGACCTCGCGGCCATCGGGGCCGGACTGCCCTTCGCGGACTCCATCGCAGCCTTGGCGGAGGCGTCCGGCAACGGCGCGGCTGGAACCGCCGTGGTGCAGGCGCCGCCGGGTACCGGTAAAACCACCCTCGTCCCGCCGCTGCTGGCAAACCTTTTGGCCAAGGTCGCGGCAAACGCTTCAATGGAAGATCTGCCCGCCCGCGTGGTTGTCACCCAGCCGCGGCGGGTGGCGGCCCGCGCCGCTGCCCGCAGGCTCTCGGCCCTGGACGGCAGCAGTCTGGGCAGCCGGGTGGGGTACACAGTCCGTGGGGAGCGCCGGGCCGGCCCGGACACCCTGGTTGAATTCGTGACACCCGGCATCCTCCTGCGGCGCCTGCTGTCGGATCCGGGCCTGACTTCCACCGGTGCCGTGGTCCTGGATGAGGTGCACGAGCGGGGTATGGAAACCGACCTGCTGATCGGCATGCTGGCCGAGGTCCGACAGCTGCGGGCCGACCTCGCCGTGGTGGCGATGTCCGCCACGCTGGATGCTCCCCGCTTCGCTGCGCTGCTGGCGGACCACGAGGGCGGCGAACCCGCTCCCGTGGTCGAGTGCCCCTCCGCAAACCATCCGCTGGAGACGGAGTGGCGCCCGGCGCCGGGTCCCCGGCTGGACGGCAGGGGAGTGGCACGATCCTTCCTGGACTTCGTGGCAGCGAGTGCCGCAGAGGCCCACTACCAGGCAGTTGCAGCAGACAGTTCCACTGATGCGCTGGTCTTCCTTCCGGGGGCGCGGGAAGTTTCGCACGTGGCGTCAGCGCTGCGCAGCCGGCTGGGCGGGCGGACTGACGTGCTGGAACTGCACGGCCAGGTAACCGCACCCGAACAGGACCGGGCAGTAGCCGGCCGCCTTCCCGGGGAAAACCCAAGGATCATCGTGTCCACGGACGTGGCGGAGTCATCGCTGACGGTGCCCGGTGTGCGGCTGGTCATCGATTCCGGACTCGCCCGTGAGCCTCGCCGTGATGCCGGCCGGGGGATGAGCGGCCTGGTGACCGTATCCTGCTCCCGTGCCTCCGCTGAGCAGCGTGCGGGGCGGGCGGCCCGCCAGGGTCCCGGAAAGGTTGTCCGCTGCTACAGCCAGCAGGCTTACGGCGCGGCGCCTGCCCACATCACTCCGGAGATCCTCGTGGCGGACCTGACCGGCATTGCCCTGGTCCTGGCGTGCTGGGGTTCCCCGCGCGGGGAGGGCCTTGCCCTGCCCGACCTCCCTCCGCAGCAGGCCATGGATGATGCCATGGAAGTCCTGCAGGAACTCGGTGCCGTGTCCGGAGACGGCAAGGCGACCGGCGCCGGCAGGATCCTGGCCGGGATCCCTGCCGATCCCCGGCTGGGCCGCGCCCTGCTCGACGGCGCCGCAGCGGCCGATTCAAGGGCCGCAGCCGAAGTGGTGGCCGCCGTCGCCGGTGACGCCCGCGCTCCCGCGGCGGATCTGCCCGGCCTCCTGTCCCGGCTCCGCAGTGACCAGGGTCCGTCCGGCAAGCGCTGGGCCGAGGAAACCCGCCGCCTGCAGGCCTTGGCGGAGCACACCCAACCACTGTCTGTTACCTCGGCCCTTCCCGTCGTGGCTGACGGGAATGACGCGGTGGGCGCCGTCGTCGCCCTGGCCTTTCCCGACCGGGTGGCACGCAGGGTTCCCGGCGACGGGCCGGAACGGTACCTGCTCTCGTCCGGAACCCGCGCCGGTCTCCCGGCTGGAAGCAGCCTGTCGGGACATGAATGGCTGGCCGTGGCGGAAGTGTCCCGCGCCGACGGCAGGGACGCAGCCGGTACCGGTGCCGTCATCCGCTCTGCCGCCCCGCTGTCAGCCGGCCTCGCCGAAGCCGCTGCCTCCCACCTGCTGGTTGAGGGCGTGGAGGCGGCCTTCACCCAGGGCCGCGTCACGGCGCGCCGGGTCCGCCGGCTGGGAGCCATCGTGCTGGCGTCCACCCCCGTGCGTCCCACCCCGGCGGAGGGCCGCGCAGCGGTCGCGGGCATGCTCCACAAGGAAGGGCTCGCCGCGCTTCAATGGTCGACGGCGGCAGCAGCCTTGCACCGGCGTCTCGCCTTCCTGCACCGGGAACTGGGGGAGCCCTGGCCGGACGTCTCGGAGGCCGCCCTCCTGCCACGGCTGCAGGAATGGCTGGGACCCGAGCTGGAGTCGCTGGCGGCAGGCGCCGACGCCGGCAGACTGGACCTTACCGGGCCGCTGCGCCGGCTGCTTCCCTGGCCGGAGGCGGCCAGGATGGATGAGCTCGCCCCGGAGTGGCTGGAGGTGCCAAGCGGCTCCCGGGCAGCCATTGCCTACCCCGGAGGAGAAGATGCCACGCCCCGCCCCGTGGTGGCCGTCAAGCTGCAGGAATGCTTTGGCCTGGCAGAAACCCCGCGCCTGGCGGACGGCCGCGTGCCGGTCCTGTTCCACCTGCTGTCACCGGCCCGGCGTCCCCTCGCCGTCACTGACGACCTGACATCCTTCTGGTCCGGCCCCTACACCCAGGTCCGGGCGGAGATGAGGGGGCGCTACCCCAGGCATCCCTGGCCGGAAGATCCCTGGTCTGCCCCCGCTACTGCACGGACCAACCACAGAAAGTAAGTTCCCGGCGTGCCGGCCTTCCCGGCACGCCGAATGCCGTGTGAGGTCTCCGATACACACCTGTTACTTCCCGTCGACGTGCTGAAACATGCCGCGGATAGGCTCGTTTGCACTTGGACAGCGTGGTCCACACACGACACGGAAGGACGTAAAGATGTTTCTCCTGAACAGCCTTAACCTCTTGTTCGACGGCCGCGGTGACGACAGCCGGTCCCAGCAAAGGGGCGGCGCGCAGACCGATTTTCCCGAGGGCCAGCTGACCTCCGCCGCCTGGGAAGGCTGGTGGCAAGAGGACGCAGCCTGACGGCTCTACACCTCAGGTGGCGTTCCGGATGAAGTCAGCGACAGGCCCGGCAAGGGACGCGCCCACCTCCGCGGCAGGGCGTTTAGATCCGGCCACGGCGAACGAATGATCTCCGCCCTCAACCCATTGCAGGACTGCCGAGGGTCCGATGCGGGACACCACGTCCGCCAGGATGCCCGGAGTAGCAAAGGTGTCCCGGCTGCCCTGCAGGAACAGCATTGGGACGGTCACGCCGTACAGGTGCTCATCCCGCAGTTTGTCGGGCTTTCCGGGCGGGTGCAGTGGATAGCCCAGATACACCAGGCCCGCAGCTTCCATCCCCTCGGCCACTGCCATCGACGCCATCCGCCCGCCGAAGGATTTGCCCGCCGCCCATACGGGACCGGTATCGCCGTATCCTTCCGCCTGCTCCACAGCTGCCGCCATCGCCGCCTGCCAGGCAGCGATGGCCGTGGGCGGACGGTCCGGAAATTTCCTTCCGGCCTCACGGTAGGGGAAGTTGAAACGCAGGGTGGCGAGGCCCAGGCCGTTGAGTCCGTCCGTGAACCCGTGCAGGAAGGGGTGTTCCATGCCCGCACCGGCGCCATGGGCGACCACCACAGTGGCGGACGGGTTGGCAGGGCGTGCGTAGGCGGCGGCCACCGTCACGTCGCCCACCTCAAGTCTTAAGTCTGTTTCTGCAGCGGACATTCCTCCATCATGCCGGACCGGTCACCCAAATCTGCCGTCCGTGCCGGCCGGGGGTGTACGTTGTCCCCATGGCGACTGAACAGACCACCCTCACAGTCCAGGGCCCCCACGGCGAGCGCGAGATGCGCATATCGAGCCCGGGCAGGGTGATCTGGCCTGAACCGGGAATCACCAAACTGGATCTGGCCCGCTACATCTGTGACGTGGGGGAGGCCTTCATCGCTGCCAACGGTGACAGGCCGGTGGCGCTGCAGAGGTTTTCCGGCAGTATTGACGGCGAGATGTTCTTTTCCAAAAACCCGCCTAAAGGTGCCCCGGAGTTCATCCGGTCCCTGAAAGTGGTTTTCCCCAGTGCGCGCTCCCATCCCATGCTGATCCTTGACGAACCCGCAGCCGCGGTGTGGGCCGTGCAGATGAACACAATCGTGTTCCACCCGTGGCCCTCCCGGGCAGCCAACACGGACAATCCCGACCAGCTTCGGATCGATCTCGACCCGCAGCCGGGAACGGATTTTGATGACGCAGTCCCCGCCGCGCTGGCGTTGAGGGAGGTCCTGGCCGAGGCCGGCCTGGATTCGTTCATCAAGACCTCCGGCAACCGCGGGCTGCACGTATACGCGCCCATCGAGCCCACCCGGGAATTCCTCGACGTCCGGCACGCGGTCATTGCCGCCGCCCGCGAACTCGAGCGCCGCATGCCGGACAAGGTCACCACCGCCTGGTGGAAGGAAGAACGGGGCCGGCAGGTCTTCGTGGACTTCAACCAGGCCAACCGGGACCGGACCATCGCCGGCGCCTACAGCCCGCGGCCGTTGCCCCACGCACCGGTGTCCTGCCCCATCACCTGGGATGAACTGGAAACAGTAGACCCCCGGAACTTCACCATCCTGACCGTGCCGGACCGGCTCAAGTCCGTGGGTGACCCCTGGGCGGACATGACCAGCAACCCCGGAACCATCGACACGCTGCTGCAGTGGTGGGAGCGCGATCTCAAGGCAGGGCTGGGTGAGCTGCCCTTCCCGCCGGACTATCCGAAAATGCCGGGCGAGCCACCCAGGGTGCAGCCCAGCCGGGCGCGGAAGCAGGACTGACAGAACCCTGCAGGGCGGGGACCGGATCACGGAAGCTGCAGGCCGCCGTCGTCCTTGATGCTACTCAAACCGGGACGGATCCCCGGTTCCGTGGCGCACTACCTCCGCCACTCCGCTGGAAAAATCCACCACCGTGGTGGGCTCGGAACCGCAGTCGCCGGCGTCGATCACGGCGTCCACCTGGTGGTCCAGGCGTTCCTTGATGTCCCACCCCTGAGTCAGCGGGTCCTCCTCGTCAGGCAGCAGCAGCGTGCTGGACAGCAACGGCTCGCCCAGTTCTGCCAGCAGCGCCTGGACCACGCGGTTGTCCGGGATCCTGACACCTACCGTCTTCTTCTTCGGGTGCAGCAGCCGCTTGGGAACCTCCTTCGTGGCCGGAAGGATGAAGGTATACCCCCCGGGCGTGACAGCTTTGATGCTGCGGAAGACGTCGTTGCCGACGTTCACGAACTGGCCCAGCTGGGCGAAGTCACGGCAGACCAGCGTGAAGTGGTGCTTGTCGTCCAACCGGCGGATGTTCCTGATCCGGTCGAGGGCGTCCCTGTTACCCACCTGTGCCCCCAGCGCGTAGCAGGAATCCGTGGGGTAGGCGATCAGCCCGCCGTCGAGCACTATTTTGACCGCCTGGGTGATTGCACGCGGCTGCGGGTCCTTCGGATGAACGTCAAAGTATCTGGCCATGCCCCTGAGCCTACGGGCAGGCAGGGCCTGGCGCACCACTCCGCCGCATCCCCTACCGTGCCGCCCTCCCATGAGGCAGGATGTTGTCTGGTTCCACCATGTTCCGTCCCCTTAAGGAGATTCATCATGCCGACCACACTGAACCCCTACCTTGGTTTCCGCGACAACGCCCGCGAGGCGATGAACTTCTACCAGTCGGTCTTCGGCGGTGAACTGACCCTAAGCACATTTGGCGATTTCCAGGCCACGCAGGACCCCGAGGAATCGGAAAAAATCATGCACAGCATGCTGACCACGCCGCAGGGGATGGTGCTCATGGGGGCCGACACCCCGAACAGCATGGACTTCACTCCGGGCTCCGCCATCTCCATCTCCCTCAGCGGAGATGACGAAACGGAACTCCGGGGCTACTACGAAAAGCTCAGCGGCGACGGCGGGATGGTCACCGTACCCATGGAGCGGGCTCCGTGGGGGGACATCTTCGGCATGTGCACGGACCGCTTCGGGATTGCTTGGCTGGTTAACGTGAACGCTCCGCAGGGCACCGCGGGCGCGCCCTAGCCGCGTGCCCCTTCCTGCAGCAGCAAAACCCCAGGCCCTGCCGTGGAGTCCCTCCTTGAGTTCCTTGCCGATAAATGGTGGATGGTCTTTCCGCTGGCAGCGCTGACCGGCCACTGGGCCAACTCGTGGCGGAAGGCCGGCGAGCGGCGGCACCAGCGCAGGGTTGAACTGTACAAGCTCAAGAACCAGTCCCGGGAGGCTGAGCGGGCTTCGGTGGCGGAAGTTGAAGCGCTCATGGCCGCCCATGACGCCGCCAACAAGCGCTGGCTGGAGTACGAGCTCGATGTGGGAAAGGTTATCGACTTCCCGCTCATGACCGATGTCCGCGAACCCCTTACCGTGGCGTTCCTGCGGGCAAAGAGGGAAGCGGACGGCCAGCGCCCCCGCCGTGCCGCCGACATCACGTCGCCCTCCCGGCTGGAGTCGTACCGGCGGGCCGTTGACAGTTTTGCCGTGGCTTTGGCGGTGGCCGAGCGGGAGGCACGGCGGATCCGCGACAGCAAATTCACCGGCCCGGAGCGGCAGCGGCTTGCCACCGCGCGGAGGCTACTCAACCTTGCTGAGAACCAGGCCGCCACACCGGCTGAATGGCAGGCGGCGTACAGGCGGGCGCGCCGGGAACTGGACGGCCTGATTGTCCTCCCCGACGGCGCTGTGGCTGCCCTGGAGGAGCGGATGGCGCCGCGGCTGGAGGGCAGCCGGCGACGTACAGAGTTCCGGCAGGGTTGACGGCGGGAGCCGCGGCGCATGCGCACGCTTTACCTCGACGTCGACGGCGTCATCTGCCCCTTCGGACCGTCGGGCACCACCGGGTGGGGGACCGGCTGGCGGTATTCCGATGCGGGCCTGCTGCCTGTGGCCTATGCGGCGGAGCTGGTGGGCGGTCTGAACAGCATTGCCGCCATGGACGGCGTCCGGTGCGTCTGGCTTACCAGTTGGGAGGAACTCGCGCCGCAGTACCTGTGTCCCGCGCTCAACCTGCAGGGGACGCGGTGGCCCGTTCTGACGGCGGATGGAACCGGCACGGGGGCCGGCTGGTGGAAGCTTCGGGCCCTCCAGCATGATGTGGAAACAACCGGCCCGGAGGCGGTGGCCTGGGTCGATGACCAGCTGGCCTTCGAGGCGGAGGCGCAGGCATGGGGGAGGCTCCTTGGCCGGCGGCTCCTCATGGTTTCTCCGGATCCGAGGCAGGGCATCTCCCCGGCCGAACTGGCGGGTCTGCGCGCCTTTCTTGACCGGCAGTTGTTTTGACCTCATGCCCGGGGCGCGTACGATCGTTAGGGCTTTGCGCCGGTTCTGTTAACGCCACAGGTCAGTCCAAGGTGAACAGGCGGTGAATTATGCTGTGCAAGGCAGTCGGGGGAAAAGAAACTGCTGAACGTCGACTCTGCAGATTGGGCAACAGGTGGATATCACCTTCATGGTGGCGCTGGTCATCGCACTGGCACTATTTTTCGACTTCACGAACGGCTTCCATGACACCGCGAATGCCATGGCCACGCCCATCGCAACCGGTGCCATCAAACCGAAAACCGCGGTGACCCTGGCAGCCATCCTGAACCTCGTGGGTGCCTTTCTCTCCACGGAGGTGGCCAAGACGGTTTCCGGCGGTATCATCCGGGAAGGCTCGGATGGCATCCAGATCACGCCGGACATCATCTTCGCAGGCCTTATGGGCGCCATCCTGTGGAACATGATCACGTGGCTCAAGGGGCTGCCGTCGAGTTCCTCGCACGCACTCTTCGGCGGCCTTATTGGCGCAGCCATTGCGGGCATTGGCTTCAACTCGATCAACCTTGAAGGCCTGCTCCAGAAGGTCATCCTCCCGGCCATTTTCGCGCCCCTGATCGCAGGCATTGTCGCCTACGTCTGCACGCGCCTGGCCTACCTGCTGACCTCACGCCACGACCCGGAGACGGGCAGCAAACTCACGCAGAAGCGTGGCGGGTTCCGCACCGGGCAGATCTTCACCTCCAGCCTGGTGGCACTGGCCCACGGCACCAACGACGCGCAGAAGACCATGGGCATCATTACGCTGGTCCTGATTGCCGCCGGTACCCAGGAGACGGGCTCCGGCCCCCAGTTCTGGGTCATCGCGGCCTGCGCCTTCGCCATCGCTATTGGCACCTACGCCGGCGGATGGCGCATCATCCGCACCATGGGCGCCGGCCTCACCGAGGTGAAACCGGCACAGGGCTTTGCCGCCGAAACCAGCACAGCCTCGGCCATCCTGGCGTCCTCGCACCTCGGTTTCGCCCTGTCCACCACGCAGGTGGCTTCGGGTTCCGTGATCGGCTCGGGCATGGGCCGCAGGGGGACCAGTGTCCGCTGGAGCATGGTGGGCAAGATTGCGCTGGGCTGGCTCTTCACGCTTCCTGCTGCGGGACTCGTGGGGGCGCTGACGGCCCTCCTGGTCAAGACCGGCGTCATCGGCGTCCTGATCGCTGCGGTTGCCGGAACCTCAGCCGTGCTCTTCATGTTCTTCTACTCCCGCAAGTCCGCCGTCGGCCACCACAACGCCATCGAGGTGGAAGAGGCAGGCCAGGCTGTCCGCTTCGCCAAGACAAAGGCAAGGGCACGTGCCCGCGCGCACGCCAAGGCAAAGGCCGAAGCGGACGCAAAAGCCGCGGCTACCCGCAACGCGCCGCTGGAGGCCGAATCCGACACCGTTACAACGAAGGATGTCCAGCGATGAAGTGGTTGGAACTGGTGACCGTGGCCGGAGCCACCCTCGCCTCTGCCGTGACCGTGGTGGTCCTTTACTCGCTTGGCGTCAGGCTGACGGCCATCGCCGGTGACGCACAGGCCTCACCCGGCTTTAAGAAGTCCCTGGCCTACGTTTGCTTCGGGCTCTGCGGTGTGGCCGTCCTGTTCGGCCTTTACCTCATCATTCCGTACTTCTCCGGCTGACACTGCCTTTGGCCATGAAACTGCCTTAGGCGATGACCCTGCCCTTGGCGCTGGCCCCCGGCTCTGGGCAGGGTGGACGCCGTTGGCTAGGCTTGGCCCATGTCTCGCATCCAGTACTACGTTGCTGCCTCCCTCGACGGATACATCGCCACTTCCACTGATGACCTGGGCTGGCTCCTGCAGTTCGACGGCTTTGAGGGCGGCAAGGAAAGCTACGAGTCCTTCATTGCGGGTGTTGGCTGTGTTGTCATGGGCGGCGAAACCTACAACTGGCTTATGGAGCACGAGCCTGGCACCTGGCCTTACCCGGACACCCCCAGCTACGTCTTCACCCGGCACGAGCACAGCGCTCCCACCGGGGCTAACATCACCTTTGTGCGTGGCGACGTCACTGAGTTCATTGAGGACTTCAGGCACGCCGCAGCCGGCAGGAACGTCTGGGTAGTAGGGGGCGGCAACCTGGCCGCCCAGTTTGCTGACGCCGGACTGCTGGACGAGTTGATCCTCTCGGTCATTCCGGTGGTGCTGGGGGACGGCAAACGGCTGTTGCCGCTCTCCCGCCCGACGGCGCCACTTGAGCTGGCTGCCTCCCGCACCATGGGCAGGGGAATCGTCGAGCTGCGCTACCTTCTGAACAGCCGTTAGCCGGGCTCCAGCCGACCGGCGTGTGGAGGTGTGGCCGGAGCGGTCTCCCGCCGGGCTGCTAGGACCTGGCGTGGTGGATCCGGGCCACGCCCTCTTCTCCCGGGGACATACATGCATAGATGAAGTCCGCGTGCCTGAGCCCGGGGTTGATTTGGTCTGGCCAT
>NZ_VAHM01000028.1 GCF_005796185.1 Pseudarthrobacter sp. NamB4 | reverse complement strand
ACTGAGTACACCTAGGCCCTGCACGCCTTCTCAACCCGGCGCCGGATCCCTGCTAATCAGGTCGGCGACGTGTGCTGCCGGGAGGGCCTCGGCGCTGTCCTGCTCTCCTGCTCTCCTGCTGATGACCGGCGTCAGAAAGGGACCATGCTCCCCGGCTGGTTTCCATTCTTCCTGGCTAGAATTCACGAGGATGTCCACGTGGTCGAGTTCATTCTGAACCTGCCGGATTGCCCGCTGTACGCCTTCAGCGTCGGCAAGATCCAGGAACGATGGGGAGTAGGGTTCAGGCAGCGAGGGTGCGTAGTGCCAAGTTCCCAATTAGGTACTCATTACTCGGGTGCCATGCATGCAACGGCTATAGCGTGGTGAGCGGAGCCGGCGACGAGGGCTTTCGTCTGAGACCGCGAATGCCTCCCCCAGCCGTCGTCGGCTCCCCTCACCGGTGTCCGGTCCCGCCCGAGTTGAGCTGGCACCGTTCATACGGGGAAACCGGGCGGCTGACAAAGGAAACGAGCATGGGCCGCCGACACGCAGCAACTGACCCCATCTATCCACGCTGGGTCTGGATGGCTGCGGCGGCCACCGTGGCACTCCTAAGTGCGTGGCGTGGAGCTGGGCACCAGCCACTACATGGCCACCCCCGAGCATTTCCTGTGGCACACCAGGGAGGCTGACGACGCCGGGAACGTCGCAGAATTTCTCTCCGCCGTGATCGTGGACGAAAAATCCGTCTGGGACTACAACCGGGGAGTGGTCAGCGAGGACGGACTGACGAAGCAATCGGGCCCCGCGCCAAAGGAGCCGCTCCGCCCGATCTATCCCATCGACGGCGTGCACGTGGCGGACAATCCGGCAGTAATCCTTGACGGAGAATGGGTGGGAAACCAGCAGCGTCTGGCGGCAGAGGATTTCCTCGCGTTCGCAGTGACGGAACAGGGCCAACAGGTGGTCAAGGCGTCCGGGTACCGCACCATCCAGGGTGACCTGGACGCCGGTGTGGCGGGAACCGGCCGCTACCCCGGCACGCTGCAGCCGCTCCCGCTGCCCAAGTCCGAGATTCTTACTGCCATGCAGGACAGCTTCCCCGAGGTCCGGAAGCGGGCCAGGGCACTGTTCCTGCTGGACGTCTCGGAGTCAATGGTGCAGGAACCCGGACTGACCAAGCTGCAGCGAGCCAAGGATGCCGTTCTCAAGGCGCTGGACCATTTTGTGGGTGAGGACGAGATTGGGCTCGCCGCCTTCTCCCAGGTCGGCGACGGCCCCTTGACGCCGGGTATCGTCAGCCCGGTTGCCCCGTTGAGCACCAATAAAGAGGACCTCATTGCCAAGCTCAATGACCTCAAGGCAGTGGACGCCACGCCTCTTTTCGAAGCAGTGGGCCGCTTCGCCGGCGATCAGGCCAAGGAATACAAGGACACCTTCATCAACACCATCGTGCTTTTGAGCGACGGCAAGAACGACACTACCCACCCGGGGGACCTGGGTGGGCTCTCCGAACAGTTGAGCCACCAGAACCACTCGACGCCGGTGCTCGTCTTTACGCTGGCTTACGGGCCGGACGCCGACGTCCCAACGCTGAAGGAAATTGCCAGGGCCAGCGGGGCCCACTACTACGACGCCACCGACCCGAGCAGGCTTGAAGGGGTGCTCGGCGAACTGGTGACCAGTTTCTAAACCAGGCGCGAAAATCCGAGCCGGTGACAGCACGACGAAGCTTGTTGATTTGCGCAGGAGCGCTGGCAGCGGCTGCTGCCCTCTCCACCTGTTCGGAGGTAGATATGGAGCGTCGGGAAGCACCGCGGAATGCTGCTGCCCTGAATGCCAGGCCCAAAAGCGCGCCCGTCTCTTTGCCCATTCCCGGGCAGCACCTACTGGGCCTTGAATCCGCGAGGGACACACTGCTTTACGTGCCAACGGGGCTGGAAGTGGGCGTACCCGCCCCGCTGATTCTTCTACTGCACGGTGCCGGAGGAGAGGCAGCGGGAGGCTTGGGTCTCCTATCCGCATTCGCCGATTCGCACAGGATCATCATGGCGGCGCCCTCATCACGGGGCTCCACCTGGGATGGCATCCGTGGCGCCTTCGGCCCTGACGTGGATGTTATTAACCGAGCCTTGGAGCGGATCTTCCAGCTGGTCTCCGTGGACCTTAACCGCGTAGCCATCGGCGGTTTCTCGGACGGTGCTTCATATGCGCTGGGCTTGGGCCTGGCAAACGGAAACCTGTTTTCCGACGTCGTTGCGTTTTCCCCCGGTTTCATTCCGCTGGCACCCAAGGCAGGCAAACCGAGGGTTTTCGTTTCACATGGGGATGGTGACAGCGTCCTGCCGATTGACCGCACCAGCCGGCGGCTGGTGCCATCCCTTGTCCGGGATGGCTACGAGGTGACGTACCGCGAATTTGCCGGGCCCCACACCGTTCCGGGCCCCGTCGTGCAGGAGGCTGTCGCGTGGCTGGGGTGGCAGCCCTGGTGAAACCGGGAGTGAAGCTACTCCGGAAGGCTGAAAAAGCTTGCGGCTACGAAGGCTGTTGTTTTGAGCAGCGCACGTGCCCACTATGGAAGGGTGGGAATGAAGGACAAGCGGCACCTGCTGGCGATTGCCCTGTGCCTGCTGATCCCCCTTGGCGGAATGACGGGATGCTCCTATGACTACCCTGAGCCCGAGCGCACCCCCACCGCTGTTCCCGCGCCCGCAACAGCCTCCGTCCACCCCTATAACAATCTGCAGGTCCTGGAGCAGGAGGCGGAGAACTACGCGGAGCTGGAGCGGCTCCTCCGGACATCGCCGGGTCCAGTCCTCCTTTACGAGGTGGGCCCACTGGATGGTCCGCTGCGGGGCTTTGGCAAGTTCGAGGAGGTGCCGGCGGCCGGGCAATACACCGTCACCGCAGCCTGTGTTGGTGCCTCCGGTGCAAGAATCTATATCGGGCAGGAGTTCCCCGGTGCCACCTTTCAGCCGGTGGAACTCGCACTGGATTGCGCCGGCGCCACTTCCCAGGTCATTGCGCTTCAGCAGGGGTACGTTTTCGCGCATCTGTTACTGCCCAGCCCGGGCGATACTCCCTGGACGGGGGCCGTTGGCGGTGTGCGTGTGACCGGAACCGTTTGAGCCTGCGCAGACCCTATTACGCAAATGACCTCAGCCTGAGGCTAGGCATTCGCGGAGCCGACAACCTCCTTGAGCTTCTGCAGGCTCTGAGGACTGGCAGCAACTTCGATGAGTCCCCCGTCAGATTGCAGAGTCATGATGTGGAACTGCCACGGAAGCCCCTGCCTGGCGTCCTTTGATTCCGCCCGGCGCGGCGGGTACACGACCTCTAGCCCCGTGAGGGCCTTGGAGCGACCGGAGGGGATCAACGTGTCGTAGACAGCGGGCTGGAATTCGATCCGGCCCGGGGCTGGTGCGTACCGGTTCCAAGGTCTTGGTTTACCGGCGTCGGAGTGATGCAGGGCTGTCGGAGCGCATGGATGGCGGGAAGATCATGGAAGGGTAACGACCGATTCTGAAGCCCTGTAATAACGGGTTAGTAACCCTTGCTGTAGAGCCACGCGCAGTGTCTTCTCCGCGCTTACACTGAGCCATGGATGCGATTCCTTTGGTAATCCTGATCTTGGGCGCTGCTTTCGTCTGGATCGGCTTGACGGTATTCGTCATCCTGCGGTTGCGCCGTCGCCGGAACGGCTCCTCACTGGTGGCTTCCGCTCCCCCTGCCGCCGAAGCGGGCAGCAGCCGTGCGCACATGCCATGGCGCCGCACCCGGCAGCGGATGGTACAGACCCCAAGGCGTTCACGCAGACTGCGGCCCCGCAGGGTTCGCGGGTGACCATCCGGAGGATCAAGCTCTTGGCGGAAGATCGCCCAGATATTTCCGGTCCGGGCTACCGGCGACGGGACAGTGCAAGTGCCCATCCGCCAGCCACGCCGATGGCAAGTAGTACTGTTATGAATCCGATCGCCGGTGCACTGGGCCACGCCAAGGCGTCGCCATGCCGCAGCAAGGCGAGCGCCTGCAGGATGACGAAGGCAACGGAGGTGCGGGCCACGGGGCCGACCATGCGAAGGTCGTTACTCAACTGGCCCTGCGCTGCCGCCCACCCAAGACCCACCAGCCATGCTCCGACCGCCCTCGCTGTGAGTTCGGAGAGTGGCCATGGCCACCAGGTCGCGGCAGAAACGGGCACTGCCAGGAGCGCCACGCCATATAGCAGCAGTACCGCGGCGATTCCCGCAAGAAGCACCCGAAGCGCAGGGGGCAAGACTGGCCGTCCCTCACTTCTGGGCTTTGGATCAGGGCGCCGGGACCGGATCTGCATCCGACTGACGACGAGCATTGCCAAGGGAACGATGGCATAGATTGCCAGCCACGCCCACGTGGCCACTTGGGCAAGCGGGGCATTGTCCGGGGACAGGTGGAAGCGATCGAGATGAAGCAGGGTGACGCCGAGGGTCAATGTCGTGAAGACGAACACGGGCCAGACGGCCAGCCTCGCTGAGTCCCAATCCGCTGAGCGGGCCCCCGTCACCTCCAGGCCGGCACTCGCCCAGTAGGCCGCCCCGAGGAACACTGCTGTCATGGGCGGATTAACTGTCCACGCGAACCATTCCGCAGTTCGGAGCGGAAACACGAACAGCACGAGCCCTGCAAGAAACACAAGAAACGCAGCGACGTAGAGCAGCCGCCGCATCGGTGCAATCAACGGTGTGGCATTAGCTGAAGCGGACATTACCGGGCAGCTCCTCAGGTGCGGTTGCCTCACCAGGGGCAGGGTGCGGGGCAGGCAGGGGGTTCTCGGCCAGGTAGGTGTGAAGCATCGATACCACGGTGGCGCCGTCCCCCACGGCGGTAGCCACCCGTTTGATCGAACCGGCCCGCACGTCGCCGATCGCGAAAATGCCGGGCATGCTGGTTTCCAGCGACAGTGGCGCCCTGTCCGGCCTTCCCGACCTGCCGTCACTGACATTCCGGCTGGAACCCGTGCGCACAAAACCGGCTGGGTCACGTTCCACGGTATCGGGCAGCCAGGAGGTCCGCGGCACCGAACCGATCAGCACGAACAAGCCGCCCGCCTCGATCTCCTCACTCGGGCCCGCGTCGGCTCCGGATGCGGCGACTTTGACGGCGGCAAGGAATCCGTCCCGAGCGCGGCCACCCACGATTTTGGTGCTGTAGCGGATAGCAACGTTCCGGGTCGCCACAAGTTGGGAGATGAGGTAGTCCGACATACTGACCGACAGACTGGGTCCGCGCACCAGCAGCGTTACCTTCGCCGCGTACTTCGCAAGATGCAGAACCGCCTGTCCGGCCGAGTTGCCGCCACCAACCACACAGACATGCTTTCCTGCCATCGACGGTGCCTCGGAGACTGTGGCACCGTAGAAGACGCCTCTGCCGAGCAGGTCCTCCAGCTCAGGTATGCCGAGGCGGCGGTAGTCGACGCCGGTCGCCACTACGACTGTGCGGCACCGTACGAGGGTGCCGTCGGAAATCGAAACTGTGTAGAGTGCTCCATCCACCCCGAGCCCCTCCACCTTCCGCAGGAAGAGGAAGTCCGTGCCCAAAATCCAGGCCTGGTGAAATGAGCGGTAGGCCAGGTGGGCGCCGCTCACACCGCGGGAGAAGCCAGGATAGTTGCGGATCAACGAGCTGGTGCCGGCCTGGCCTCCCACAGCCTCTCCCTCCACCACCATGGTGGAGAGGCCCTCGGAGGAGGCATAAACCGCGGTCGCGAGTCCTGAGGGACCGGCTCCCACGACCACCACGTCGAAGATCTTGTCCCCCGGCGGCGGTCGCGTCACCCCCACGGCCTGGGCGATCTCCAGGTCACTGGGGTTCTCAAGGACAATGGGTGGAGCGGTGTACTGCAGCACCATGACCGGCAGTGCGGGGTTGCGCAGGCCCAGGCTCTCGAGCGTCCGTTGCGCGGTCTCGGATCCCACAGGGTGGAAGACGGAGGGGATGTGGTTTCGGCTGAAGGAGTCTCGCAGCGTGTGAGTCCTTTCATCGGTCACCTCCCCGATCAGCCGGACCGCCTCGAACGCGACCCCCTGGGCCAGGTGCCAGTCATCGAGGGCGTCGGTAATCGCCCCATGGAATTCTTCGTCACGCGACCGTTCGGGACGGATGATCAGCAATTCGGCATGCCCGAGGGCGATAGCGTGGAAGACAGCGGGGGCGCTGGCGAAGTCGCCCCAGATCACCACGACACCACGCTTGGCGGCAGGGTGAAAGCCGTAGGCACGCCGCAGGAAATCGAGTCCACCGTGGTCACCCGGACTGTGGCACCCGAGTATGAGTGCGACCTGGCGCTTCCAGCGCCGGAGCCCCTCAAGCACCGCCCGCCCGTGGGCGTGGTCGGCGCAGACCACCACCTCGTAGTCGGCGCCGTAGCGTCGGCGTAACTCATCTTCAAGAATGCGCCGAGATGTCGTGTCTGTGGTGGCAATCAGCATGATCGGAACCGAGTCATCCATGGCCGCCGTCTTTCCGGGTCAATGGTTCGGTGGCCATCACGATACTCGCGCCGGAACATCGGGGACAAGGGGTGCTCCCTGCATCGCGACTGTCATTCCAAGGGCCCGGGAATTCTGCCAAAATAGCTCCCGACGGCGGCCAAGCGGGATGACTCGGCAGAACCGGAGCCATGGAAATGGAGGACCCCATGGAGGATCGCGCTATTCCCGGAATGAGCCTCGATGCTACACCCAGTGGAACAGGGTGCCTGGAGTGCCTCAGCGGTGACGGTCCAGGATGGTGGCTGCATCTACGCCGCTGTGCCCAATGCGGCCACATCGGGTGCTGCGATTCATCACCCTCACAGCATGCCAGCGCCCACGCACGCACCGAGGGTCATTCCGTAATGAGGTCCTTTGAGCCCGGGGAGGACTGGTTCTACGAGCACACCACGAAAAAATTCTTTCGCGGTCCGCGGCTTCCGGATCCACAATCAAGACCAGTGGAGCAGCCGGCACCTGCACCCGCAGACAAGGTACCCGCAGACTGGCAGGAGCGGCTACACCGGTGACCGTGCGTCCAGAACCAAAGGCTCGGGGGCTAGGCTGTGGCCAAGTGCAACTGAGGATATGAAAGAAGTCGCTTTAAATTCAGTAAGGAAGACCGCCCTCATCGCGGGAGTGTTCTACCTCGTAACATTCGCCAGTTCCATTCCTGCGGTCTTCCTTCTGGGGCCCGTCTTAGACGACCCCAACTACGTCGTCAGCGCCGGCAATGACACCAGCGTGATCTGGGGCTGCCTGCTTGACCTGATCAACGCCTTCGCCTGCGTGGGCACTGCGGTGGCCCTGTTCCCAGTGGTCAAGCGGCAGAACGAAAGCCTGGCGCTCGGCTTTGTCACGGCACGCATGTTCGAGGCCGCAGTCATCGCAATCGGCGTTGTCAGCCTGCTGGCGGTGGTAACGCTGAGGCAGACCGGAGCTGCCGGAGCAGATCCGCAGTCACTGGTCAGCGTTGGCCAGGCACTTGTGGCCGTTCGGGACTGGACGTTCCTCCTGGGACCCGGGACTATTCCGGCTTTCAACGCGCTGCTGCTCGGCTACCTTCTATTCCGGTCCCGGTTCGTACCGCGCATCATCCCCATCCTGGGACTGATCGGGGCCCCGCTGCTGCTCGTGTCAGCCATCACGACCATGTTCGGCATCAACAGCCAGGTTTCCGTCCTGTCCGCGGTTGCGACCCTGCCCATCTTCCTCTGGGAGCTGTCCCTGGGGCTGTACCTGACGTTCAAGGGCTTCAAACCCTCGCCCATCATTGCCGGAGCTGCCGCGCGGCAAACCCGCCAGGCGGGTAGCCACTAGCCTAGGCAGGCGCATGCAGATCTATACGGACCCGAAAAAGGTCCTCCAGTTTTGCTACTGCTCGGTGGGGGCGTCGCCTGCTGGATGTGGAACTCGCTGCGGCATAGCCTGGAGCCCCGGTGTCGGCTAGTCGTCCCTCACTTGCCCGGGCACGGACAGAGCTGCAGCGAGGCCTACATCTCGCATCCCATGACGGCGCGGGCTCTCCACGACCTGGTGATGCAGCGGGTTGGAAGACCCGTGGCGGTAATCGGACTTTCACCCGGCGCTCAACTGGCCATCGCTCTGGCGGCCCAGCATCCGTCAGCGGTCAGCCGGGTCATGGTAGTCAGCCCCCAGGCCAAACCGATGGCCTTCGAGAGCCTCACGCTGGGCCTGTTGGGCATCAGCGCACCAACCTTCTGCTGTGAATCGGATGAAGAAGGAGGGCTAAACTGGCGCAATTAGGAGGGATTGGGGGATCCACGGCGGCGGTGCTGCTGCTCCGCTGGTCGGTCGCAGCCACCGAACGAAGGACCACCATGACCTTTTTCGAAGACTTTTCAGTGCCTCCCATGCCGCTGCAGCCGAGGACAACGAGATACGTTCCGCCGCCGTGGGCGGCTGCACCGGCCTATGCGCTGCCCGCTGTAGTCCATCTCGGTAAGTTCCTGCACGGGAGTCCCACCATGGTTGTGGCGGTTAAGAGCGCTGACGTGCACTCCACCGGCTGCTCCTTCAACCTGTCCTGGCTCTTCCGCCGCAGGGATCAGAGTGACGAGGACTGGGCCGACGTGCAGCACCTGTTGTTTCAGCCAGGCATGGGCACCCGTCGCAGCAAGGATCGGCAGACAGGACTCATGTTCGGTGTGCAGTTCCCCGATGGGTCGAAAGCCGGCACCGGCATTGTGGGGCCGCATGGCTTGCTGGAAAGTGGCGGCCAGCAGCCGGAACCACCGACGCTCGTTCTGAACGACGGCGGGGGAAGCGGCGGTGGTGACGAATTTTCCGGCTCATGCCTGCTCTGGCTTTGGCCGCTCTCCCCGGCCGGCGAGCTTCGCCTTGTTGCCCAGTGGCTCGACTTCGGGTTGGAGGAGACTTCCATCATGTTGGACGGCAGGCAACTTCGGGAGGCCGCGGCCGGGGTGCAGCAGTACTGGCCTGAAGAGTGAACAGGCCCCCCGGAGCACAGACCAACCAGGTTACCCACACAGGACTCATCGTCTAGCCATGGCCGCGATCAGGTCTTTATTCGGTCTGGACACTAACGCTCAGCATACTTACCTTTAACTCGTGACCTCGATGCGCTTGGTGCCCCACCGAGACTGTGGCACGACTTGCGCGACCCGAATACCAGAAGAACCAACATAAGGAGAGCGCCATGCCCACAGCACGTGAGATCATGACCGGCAGCGTTGAGTGCATCGGTGAAAGCGAAACCCTGGAGGCTGCGGCCCGGAAGATGAGAGACCTCAACGTCGGCGCGCTGCCCATCTGCGGCGAGGACAACAGGCTCAAAGGCATGATCACGGACCGCGACATTGTTGTTAAATGCTTCGCCGAGGGAGGGGATCCGCGCACGGCAAAGGCGGGAGATTTTGGCCAGGGCAAGCCGGTGACCATTGGTGCCGACGACTCCATTGAGGAAGCGATCAGGACAATGGAAGAGCACCAGGTGCGCCGGTTGCCGGTCATCGACGGCCATGATCTGGTCGGCATCCTTACCCAGGCAGACATAGCCAGGAACTACCCGGAGGACCGAGTCGGAGAGCTCGTCGAGCTTATCTCTTTCTACTAGGTTTGCCGGACGGGGACAGGCCCAGGTACCCCGCCTTATGCCTGCCGGTGCGCGTGGCTATCTTCGCCAGAGAACGGGGCGCGCCCTTCCGGCGCCCACGGCCATCCGCCGCCTGCTGGTCCCTGTTTGTCGGCATTCCCGGCAGTCATGCTGCGGAGTTGCGTCCCGATCTGCCAGTCGTACCGCCCTAGACTTTCGCCATGCACCCCTTAGCGGCGATCGCCTTGGTGTTCCTCACTGGGCTTGCCTGGACTGGCACCATCCTGACGTTGTTGATTGCCTTGGCGAAAGCGCGACGGCGGCGGCCGACTGAGGTCAGACGAGCTGACCGGGGTATGACGGCGACGTCCTCCAGCATGGCCACAGGCGGCCCGTCCGGCCGATAGGCTCGTTGTACAGAGAGCCTGAGGGGACGGCGCTACGAAGATACGCCGTCCTTGCCGTGACTCTCGCCGCGGCACTCCTGCTGACTGCTCCTGCTTTGGGCGTGCTCGTCCTCACCTCCATGGTCTTCATCGGCCTCGGCCTGGCGCGGACCATGTTCTTCGCCTGGACCCCGGTGCCCTCGATGATCGAGGATGCCAGGATTGGGGCCTCTACATCAACGCCGGCTGCGCCCTGTCACTAGCGGCCGTCGTCTGGTCACACGTCCGGGGCAACCCCGTCTGGGTGACCGTCTGCGTCGGAGCTGCCCGGGATCCTCTCCGCTGGCCAGCGCTAGTGAACAATCACGGCCTGTTGCGCCACGCGGCCGCCGTCGTGGCATTCCCACTGGCCCTGGGCGGTACCGCAGAGGCTATCTGGGCGCGCGGCTGCCGGCAGCGGCAAGCTGCGGTCCCACCCACGCGATGGGCTGCACCCATCCACGGCTTGCTGCAGGCAGTGCTTTCATCTGGCCTCTCCTGGTCAACCCACCACGGTTATGTCCCCCACAGGAACCGCACTCCGCCGCCTTTGGCGTCCAGTTTCCGGCGGAACCGTGAACCCCATGTCGCCTAAGATACTGGCATGCCTACACGTGTTCATGAGTTTTCCTGGCCCGATCGGGTCGTCATCGGCACCATCGGCGTTCCGGGGGCGCGGACGTTCTACCTGCAGGTACGCACAGGCACCCAAATCGTGAGTATCGCTCTAGAGAAGCAACAGTCGGCTCTGCTCGCTGAGAAAATTGACGACATTTTGGACCAACTCGTCGCCCTCAAGGGCAACCCCTTCAGCGTTCCCACCAGTACTCCCGCTGAATTGGTCGACAACGATCAGCTCGACGCCGTTCAGGAGCAGTTTCGAACTGGTGCCATGAGCTTAGGTTGGGACCCAACGACTGCGCAGGTGATCATAGAGGCTTACCCAATCGCCGATGTCGATGCTGGATACAATGACGAATCCCTTGGCCAGGACGGTGCCGAAGCGCCCGAAATGCTGCTGGTACGGATGCCGGTGGGCACCGCCCGCGCATTCGCCAAGCGCACGCGTGAGGTGGTGGGCGCAGGACGTCCCTTATGCCCGCTCTGCGGTTACCCCGTAGACGCCGATGGGCATATATGCCCTCCTCGTGACGTCTGATGCCGGTCAAAACCATGTACCTTGGGCAGCATGGGCGGCACGACGGCCGTCCTCAAGCCGATAGCAGGAAAGCACGTCCCTGAGGCAGTCGGCTTAGCCCATAACGAATCCGCGATGAAGAATCCAAGGTGAGAGGTAGACCCTCCACCAAAGAATCTGTCGCCTCCGCCATTCGCCGTTTAGACCTACCACTTCCCGACCCGGGGGCATTGTGGGAATTCTCCTTCCCGCAGTGAATGCAGCGCCGGGGAACGTCGCCGTCGTCCAGTTGGGCTAACCACAAATGGCCGATTCCCCATCTGCGAGTCAGGAACCGGTGCGGTGTTGGTCCTTCGATGACCAAGTCATCCTATTCGCATAGGTCGGGCACCTCGTTGCCGCCTCAGATTTAGAGCTGCCGAAGTCAGCACCGAAACCACAGCCAGTGCCCGCATTATCCAAAGGAGAGTGCCTGTACGCGTGAATACTACGACCAAAAGAGTTGATACTGGTGAACCCAGCCCCACCCGGTTGGGGAATCGAGTACTACAGTGGATGCATGGCTCCCAGCCGCCATCCGCTCGAGGAACTGCGCGAAACCATCGGCCACCTGGCCGATCAGCTCAAGCTGCCCGGTTCGGAGCGCGTCGACGACCTGGTCGGAGATCTCATCGGCGCGAAGCCCGGGCCGGCCCGGGCGCTGTCCGAGGTGCAGACCGAGCTCGACGCGCTGGTTGGACTGGAGACCGTGAAGGAACAGGTGCGGGCCCTCGTCGCACTGCTCCAGGTCCAGGCCCGCCGTAAGACGCACGGCCTGCCGGAGGTGGCCACATCACAGCACCTGGTGTTCCTCGGTAACCCCGGCACGGGCAAGACCACCGTGGCGCGGCTTCTGGCCGAGATGTACCGCGCGGTCGGTCTGCTGCAGAAAGGCCACCTGGTCGAGGTCGACCGCTCGGGCCTGGTGGGGCAGTACGTTGGCACGACCGCCATCAAGACGGACCGGGTGATCCGGCGGGCGCTGGACGGCGTCCTGTTCATCGACGAGGCCTACGCGTTGGCCCCGGAGGACGGCCGGACGGACTTCGGCCCCGAGGCTATCGAGGTCCTGCTCAAGCGGATGGAGGACCACCGCCACCGCCTGGTCGTGATCGTGGCCGGGTACCCGCGGCTGATGGAGTCCTTCCTGCTCTCGAACCCCGGACTTCGCTCCCGGTTCGCCCGCGAGATCACGTTCCCCGACTACTCCGTCGACGCACTCCAGACGATCTTCCACCAGATGCTGGCCCAGCACGAGTACGCGCTGGAGCCGGGTGCGGACCAGATGCTGCGCCGCATCTTCACCGGGCTCCACGCGGGCGAGGACTCCGGCAACGCACGGTTCGCCCGCACGCTGTTCGAGCAGGCGCTCAACCGCCAGGCGTTGCGGCTGTCGCGCGATGAGGAACGAAGCCTCGACGAGCTCGATCGTGAGGCCGTCATGACGCTCACCGCGGACGACATCGTCGAGGCCGCGCTGGCCTTAGGCGAGGAGCCGGAGCCGGAACCGGCGCCGGAACCGGAGCGGCCGCGCTGGTGGCGCTGGATGGTCTGACCGGATCTTCGGCGGCTGCCAGGCCAATGCGGAAACTGGACTGCCAGTGATGAGGCGGCGGGTTCCTGCCGGCCCGGTCCTGTTCAGGTTCCATAAGCCATTTGCCTTCCGACTTCCTGGCGTGGAAGCTGCCAGTGGTGTCCTTCAATCACGTGCCACATGGGATCCAGCCCTTCCGGCCCCCCTGTTGCCTCACGTCAATAGGTCCGGGAAGGCTCCGTCGTTGCCTCACTGGAA
>NZ_VAHM01000027.1 GCF_005796185.1 Pseudarthrobacter sp. NamB4 | reverse complement strand
CATTGACGCTTCGGGCTCACCACAGGCGGTCCGCTCCGGAATCAAGGCGGTGGGACCGGCGGGAAAGGTCCTACTTGTCGGACTTGGAGCCGACGACGTCGAACTTCCTGTTTCCTACATCCAGAACCGGGAAATCTGGCTGTCCGGGGTCTTCCGCTACACCAACACCTGGCCGCTGGCCATCCAGCTGATCGCCGACGGCAAAGTCGACCTGGACATCCTGGTCACCGGCAAGTTCGATCTGGCCGAATCCCAACAAGCGCTCACAGCCGGAAAACAGCCCGGGCAGCTCAAAGCCGTCGTCTACCCCGGCCGTTAGCGCCGCGGCCCGACATCACTCATACACGATCGACGAGGGGCATATCAGCATGACCTCAGTCCCTCAGTGGCTAGCAAATGCCGCTATTTACGAGATCAATCCACAGTCGTTCTCGGACTCGATGGGCCAGTCCCGGATTCGACGAGACAGAACAGGAAGCATCTCACGGCATTTTCACGATGAGCATGCCCGATGACAGCCATGAAGTGTCGCCGGCGAGTTGGTGCTGGCTGACCGTCTGTCAGTTTTACCCGAGCGGCTACTCGACTCGAACGTCCTCTCCAGCGGCGCGCTGGTTAGGGCAAGCTTGCGGCGAACACCAACGCTTGGACCATTTAGCACTTCACCACCACACCGACTCAAGGACATAAAGTCCGGATCGAATTAGCAAGGAGAAAACATGAAAACAAAACTCACCGCCATGGGTGTACTACTGATGGCCGGGACCCTGACGCTTTCCGCCTGCGGAGGGAGCACCGCTTCGGGTGGCGGAACCGGCAGCGGCGGTGACGCCGCCGGTGGTCTTGACGGCCGCGGTCCCATCACCTATGTCCAAGGCAAGGACAACGCCAACGTCGTCCGCCCGCTGATTGAGAAGTGGAACGCCGAGCACCCCGACGAGAAGGTCACCTTCAAGGAGCAGACCGATCTGCCGGACCAGCAGCACGATGATCTGGTCCAGCACTTCCAGGCCAAGGACGCCGGATATGACGTCGTGGCCGTAGACCTCGTCTGGACCGCCGAGTTCGCGGCCAAGGGCTGGCTGCAGCCGCTCAAGGACAAGATGGCAATTGATACCGCCGCCATGCTGCCTTCCACTGTGGAGGGCGCGTCCTACAACGGGACCCTCTACTCGGCTCCGCAGACCTCCGACGGCGGCATCCTGTACTACCGCAAGGACCTGGTTCCTGAGGCTCCCAAGACCTGGGACGAGATGATGGAGATGTGCTCCATTGCCAAGGCAAACAACATGGGCTGCTACGCGGGCCAGTTCAAGCAGTACGAAGGCCTGACGGTGAACGCCTCCGAGGCCATCAACTCCGCCAACGGATCCGTGCTGGACAAGGACGGCAAGCCGAGCCTGAACACGGCCGAGGCGGAGCAAGGCCTTGGAAACCTTGTGGAGGCCTTCCAAAACGGCAACATCCCGAAGGAAGCCATCACCTATCAGGAAGAGCAAGGACGCCAGGCTTTCCAGGACGGAAAACTACTGTTCCACCGCAACTGGCCTTACGTCTACAACCTGGCCACCACTGAAGGCTCCTCCCAGGTGAAGGACAAATTGGGCATGACCGTCCTTCCGGGTAAGGACGGACCTGGCGCCTCCTCCCTCGGTGGCCACAACGTCGGCGTCAGCGTCTACTCCAAGAACAAGGCCACCGCTCTGGACTTCCTGAAGTTCATGACCTCCGAGGAGACCCAGCGGTTCTACGCAATCCAGGGTTCGCTGGCTCCGGTGAACAGTGCCCTCTACGATGACGCCGAGCTCGTGAAGAAGCTTCCGTACCTGCCGGTTCTGAAGACTTCCATCGAGAATGCTGTGCCGCGCCCTGTAACGCCGTTCTACCCCGCGGTCACGCAGGCCATTCAGGAAAACTCTTATGCAGCCCTGAAGGGCGAAAAGCCGGTGGATCAGGCCCTGTCTGACATGCAGAAGTCCATCGAGGCCGCCGGTGCAGGATCATAGTCCAGTCATGGCAACCGAATTGGGCCCGGCCCCGGTGAAGTCACCGGCGTCGGGCACGCCCGAGGTCCATCACGGACCCAAGGGCGTAGGCGAAGACAACCGGATTCTCAGCCAGGGCAAATGGGCATCGTGGCTGCTGGCGCCAACCATCGTCGCCCTGGGTATCGTTATCGTCTACCCGATCGTCAGCGCGATCATCATGTCCTTCCAGAAAGACGCGGGACTGGATCCTGCCACCGGCCTGTTCACCGCCGGCGGTCCGGCCGGCATCCAGAACTACGTCAACTGGCTCGGCCAGCAGTGCGCCGCCCCCGGCGGCGGCACCGTGGCATGCCCGCCAGGCACGCTCGGTGGTCAGTTCTGGACGGCCACCGGCACCACGTTCTTCTTTACCGTCATCACAGTCGTCCTCGAGACCGTCCTTGGTTTCTGGATGGCCATGATCATGGCACGGACCTTCAAGGGCCGCGGCCTGGTCCGTGCAGCGGTGCTCGTCCCCTGGGCCATCCCCACTGCCGTTACGGCCCAGCTGTGGCTGTTCATGTTTGACTTCAACGGCATCATCAACAAGCTGTTCAACGCCTCCATCCTGTGGACCGGCAGCGAATGGCCTGCCAAGTGGGCCGTGATCATCGCCGACACTTGGAAGACCACCCCCTTCATGGCGCTGCTGATCCTCGCGGGCCTGCAGATGATCCCGGCAGAGGTCTACGAGGCGTCCAAGGTTGACGGCGCCAGCGCATGGCAGAGGTTCCGCCTCATCACGCTTCCGCTGGTGAAGCCGGCCCTCATGGTGGCCATCCTGTTCCGCACCCTGGATGCGCTCCGGATGTTCGACCTTCCGTACATCCTGACCGGCGGTGCGAACAACACCACCACGCTGTCCATCCTGGTGATCAACCAGATCAGGCAAGGATTCAACTCGGCGGCTGCCCTGTCCACCATTACGTTCCTCATCATCTTCCTGGTCGCGTTCATCTTTGTACGCTTCCTCGGGGCGAACGTTGTGGAACAAAGCGGCGCCACCGGCAAGGGGAAGAAATGACCTCGGTAACATCCACAGAGCTGCGGGCGCAGCAGGACAGCGGTCGCAAGGCTTCCCAGACGCGGGAGAAATGGGCGAGCGTCCGCACGTACATCAGCGCCGCCGTCATCCTGATCTGGTGCCTGGCACCTGCCTACTGGATGGTGGTGACGGCCTTCCGTGAAGTGGGCTTCACCTACGACACCTCACCGTGGCCAACCCACGTGACGATGGACAACTTCATCACGGCCTTCGACACCTCGTTCGGCAACAGGTTCGGCCAGGCCCTGCTGAACAGCGTCATCATTGGTGTGACGGTCACGGTGGTTTCGCTGGTGATCGGTGTATTTGCCGCCTATGCATTGGCGCGCCTGAACTTCCGGTTCAAGTACCTGGTGCTGGGCTTCATCCTGGGAGCCTCCATGTTCCCCGGCGTTGCCCTGATCACCCCGCTGTTCCAGCTGTTCACCAACATCGGCTGGATGGGCACCTACCAGGCGCTGATCATTCCGAACATCTCCTTCGTTCTGCCGCTGACCGTTTACACGCTCACGTCCTTCTTCCGTGAAATGCCGTGGGAGCTTGAGGAATCAGCGCGCGTTGACGGCTGCACCCAGGGGCAGGCGTTCCGGAAGGTCATCATGCCCCTGGCCGCTCCGGCGATCTTCACCACGGCAATTCTGGCGTTCATCTCATCCTGGAATGAATTCCTGATCGCCAGCCAGCTCTCCAACGACGCCACCCAGCCGGTCACCGTTGCCATTGCCAGCTTTTCCGGTGCCCAGCCCAACCAGATTCCCTACACGGCCATCATGGCCGCGGGCACCATCGTCACCATTCCCCTGGTGATCCTGGTGCTGGTCTTCCAGCGCAAGATCGTTGCCGGCCTGACGGCAGGTGCAGTCAAGTGACCGGCCATGCTTCCCGCTCCCGCTCCACGGGGGCGGGAAGCGACCGCCGGCGTGTCCGGTCGGGTGAGGACTTTGACATCATCATCGGGTTCCTCGGTTTCTGGGCCCTGGTCCTGCTGGTCGTCACCGTCTGGATGGAGGTGACGGCGCAGCCCGCCCTCGGCTGGGCCCTGGGCCTGCTGGCAACGCTCCTGGCACTGTACGGAATGGTGCGGCTCCGCGGGAAACTCCCGGCACGCACCGCCAATCGCAAAACTGACTAGCCCCCGAGCTGTCTGATTCAGGGCTGGTAAGGCGCGTTCGCGTGCATTCTCAGTTCATTCGCGGACCACTGCCAGGAGATGGGGAGGAGGGAAGAATAACATTGGTGGAGATGGGTTCGGATCGGCGACGCCCCGGGCAGCGCGGGTGACGATCAAAGATGTCGCGGCTCATGCCGGCGTATCGCTTAAGACGGTTTCCCGGGTCGTCAACGATGAAAATGGCGTGAATCCCCGGACCCGTGAAGCGGTTCGGTCCTCGATCGCGGAACTTGGCTTCCGCCGGAATGCCAGCGCTGCAGGTCTCCGGCAAAGGCAGGCCGGAGGCATAGGGCTTATCGTTGAGGATATTTCGGAGCCGTTCCAGTCGGCGATTGCCCGGGCCGTCGAGCGCGTTGCCGCGCAAAACGGTGTCCTGCTCTTTACGGCCTCATCATCTCAGGATGCCGACAGGGATCGAGAGTTAACTTTGGACCTCTCATCCCGCCCTGTGGACGGGTTGATCATTATTCCTTCGAACGTCGACCACGGTTACGTCACCAAAGAAATAGAAGCCGGACTTCCGGTCGTCTTCATCGACCGGCCAGCAGTCAACATCATGGCCGATACCGTTCTCAGCGACAACAGAACAGGTGCGAGGAAGGGAGCGGAACACCTCCTAAAACACGGACATCGCCGGATCGCCTTTATCGGCGGCAGCACAGCGTTCTTTACTGGCTCAGAGCGCCATCTGGGTTCCCGGGATGCGCTGGGAGTCGTCAGATCCTCCAACTGCACTATTCACGGCAAACAGCCTCAACACCCTCGCGGCCCTCCGCGTGCTCACAGCGTCTCCAGCCCGACCGGCTCACGTAGCTTCGACGACTTCGAGCTCCTTAACCCAGGAGTCACTGCCGTGGCGCAGGATCCTCCCGCCATGGGCACGGCTGCCGCTGAGCTGCTTTTTCGAAGGATCGCTGGAGACCAAAGCAGTGCCCCAGACTGTGCTGGTGCACACGCACCTTATTGAACGTGGCTCGGGAGAAAGTTGTGCACCACGGAAGTGCTCAATCTTTGCCGGCACGATACGGGGCGGCCCGATTAGTCGTAGGGCCAGCATCGGTTGCTGTCCCCAGACCCTGACAGATCAATAAATATAGCGCTGATATCAGCTCACCGGTGTCAAGCCTGCGTGGAGCGTTCAATGAAAGGTGCACTTTTGCCCAAAAGCACGAAACCATTCAAAGCCACCACCAGATCCCGGACGTCATCGTTGTAGGGGAGGCACTTGCCGATGTCGTGATCTCTCGTGAAGGCACCTTTGAACACCCAGGCGGGTCGCCCGCCAATGTTGCCTACGGGCTCGGACGTTTGGGCATCAGCACCACCCTGCTTACTTCGCTTGGCGACGACGAGCGTGCCGACGGCATCGAGGCGCATCTTCGTAGCGCCGACGTCGAGTTACTGCCGGGTTCGAGGGGCACCGGACGGACAGCATCGGCAATTGCAACCCTGGCGGCAGACGGCTCTGCAAGGTACGACTTCGACATCAGCTGGGAGCTTCCTCCGGTGACCCCCGGTTTTTTGCCGAAAATACTCCACACCGGCTCAATCGCTACTTTCCTGTCCCCGGGTGCGGCGTCGGTCAAGGCACTCGTCGAGCGGGCACACCGGGAATGCCTTGTCACTTACGATCCGAACATCCGGCCAGCGATACTGCGCAGTCAAGCCGTAGCCAAGAACATTTTTGAGGATTTCGTCACCTTTGTAGACGTTGTCAAGCTCAGTGACCAGGATGCGTGGTGGCTTTACCCGGGACGCCAGCTTGAAGATATCGCTGCCCATATTCTCGATTTGGGTGCCGAGATGGCCGTGATCACACGTGGTTCGGAGGGGTCACTGCTGTCAACAGCTGATGCGCAGGTGACCATACCTTCAGTGAAGTCCGTGGTGGCCGACACCATTGGGGCCGGCGATGCGTACATGGCCGCCCTCATCTATGGACTACTGACACGACCTACAGACGGACTGGCACCGGCGTTGGTGGAGAGAATCGGGCGTACGGCATCAAAGGCAGCTGCCATCACCGTGCGCCGGCCAGGTGTCAACCCGCCCACCTTAGCGGAACTCCACGCAGACATCGAGGAGCAATAGGGCCTAACAACGCAAGCGGATCCAAATCAAAGCGGCCATGCCCATGCCAGGGCAGGGCAACTGGGATTGTGATCTCAATGTTTCGTCCTACGCGTGATAAACATCGCACCACAACGCTTAATCGCTTCACTCGAAGCCTTGTCGGCAACTTTTGGACCCTGAGTTCTCCGCTGCGGCCGACTGGTGTCCGTTTGCCGGTGATGGTCGAAAAATGAGCCATTGTGACGGCTTGGCGTCTAGTGGTCGTTGCAACACCTGAGCGTTTAGGAGTTGCAATTGGGAGAGATGAAGAGACCAAGAAAGTCGCGGGGAGCCCCTCCCAAAAACTTTGCACGGGCTCACTATGATCAGCTGATGAAACAGGGAATGGGCCATTCTGAGGCCTGCCGCATCGTGGGGATCAGCCGTAGTTCCGGCACTCGTTCGCGGCACGGTCACTCGGTTGTTCTGAAGTCCGGAGACATCAAAAAGTACGCTCCCGTCTCGCATCAAGGCCGGCGGTGATCTCCGCCCCGTTTCTCTCCGAATCGGAACGGATCACGATCGCGGACCTCCTGCCGTGTAGGGGCGGGGCATGTCAGGCTCTTTCTATGATTAGCGTTGGGTGGTCAACGGTGGTCAGCAGAGAGCGGTTGGCCGCCGATTCTTCCACAGCGACGAGTACCTTCTGCACCTGCAGCCCGTCCTCAAAGGATGGCGAGGGCTGCGTTCCCCCTTGGATGGCGGTGAGGAAGTCGCGGATTTGGTGAGTGAACGTGTGCTCCCACCCAATGATGTGCCCTTGCGGCCACCACGCCTCAAGGTAGGGGTGGTCGGGCTCGTTGACGAGGATCCGGCGGAAGCCCTGTTCCCGGGCGGGGGCGGTGGCATCCAGGAACATCAGTTCGTTCAGATTTTCCAAATCGAAGGTCAGTGATCCAGTGGAGCCGTAGATTTCGATGCGGAGGCTGTTTTTCTGCCCTGTGGCTACGCGGGAGGCCTCCACGGATGCGGTGATCCCGCCGGTTAGGCCAAGGGTAGCCCACGCTGCGTCGTCGACCGTTACTTCTTCTGCACCACTCGGGCCGGGGCGTTCCGTGACGAAGGTCCGCAAGGTGCCGGTCGCTTCGGTGACGGTTTGTCCGGTGAGGTGCTGAATCTGGTCGATGGCGTGGCTGGCGATATCCCCCAGGGCACCGGAGCCTGCAGTTTCTTTCCGCAGCCGCCACGTCATGGGTGCGTGGGCGTCGGTGAGCCAGTCCTGCAGGTACGCGGCACGGACGTGGCGTAGGACGCCGAGACGGCCTTCGGCGATCAGTTGCCGTGCCAAGGCCAGGGCCGGAACACGGCGGTAGTTGAAACCAACCATGGACTGGACTCCGCGGGTCCGGGCCTTTGCGGCTGCAGCGGTCATGAGCTCAGCCTCGGCCAAGGTATTGGCCAAAGGCTTTTCAACCAGGACGTGCTTGCCTGCCTCCAGCGCGGCGATGGCAATCTCGGCATGCATCCAGCCCGGAGCGCAGATGTCCACGATGTCGATATCGCCCCGGGTCACCACGGAACGCCAGTCCGTAGCGGACTCGGTCCAGCCGTACTTGGCGGCCGCGTTTGCTACCTGCCCTCGGTCCCGGCCCACGAGGACCTTCTGCTCAAAGGCCGGGACGTCGAAAAAGCTGGCCACATTCCGCCACGCATTCGAGTGTGCTTTCCCCATGAAGGCGTAGCCGACAGCAGCTACCCCCAAAGGACGGCCGGACGGGAGTTCTAATGTGCTCATAATTCGTTCCTGAGGTCGGCGGAAGGGTAAGTGACTGTCGGCGGGAAGGACGCCCTAGTCTTGCTCAAACCAGCGGCGGGCCGGGTTGGAGACCTGGGGTGCCTCACGGAATTGTCTCGGCTGCGCTACCCAGCCCACACCGTTGGCGATCACCTGCCGGATCTGCGGCTGATGGTACACGGGGTACTCCTGGTCGCCCGGGCTGAAGTAAAAGATCCGGCCCTTCCCTCGCGTGAACGTCACGCCCGAGCGGAACACCTCGCCGCCTTCGAAGGAGCTGATGAAGATGAGATCGTCGGGCTCGGGGATGTCGAAGAGCTCGCCGTACATCTCCTGCTTCGGAATGACGATGGGGCTTTCCACGCCGGCAGCGATCGGATGCGAAGGCTTAACGGTCCACACGAGTTCCCGCTCGCCCTCGTTCCGCCATTTCAATGAGCACGTGGTGCCAAGAAGCTTGGTGAAGATTTTGGCGAAATGCCCGGAGTGCAGGACGATCAGGCCCATGCCGCCCAGGACGTGGCGCTGGACGCGTTCCACCACTTCGTCGCTAACGTCACCGTGTGCCACGTGGCCCCACCAAAGGAGCACGTCCGTGGTGGCAAGGGTTTCCTCGGACAGTCCGTGCTCCGGGTCGGCGAGGGTGGCGGTGGCGATGCCGGCATCGGGGTAAAACCCCCTGAGTCCGTCCGCGATGGCGCCGTGCATGCCGCTGGGGTACATCGCGGTCATGGTTTCCGGCTGGTTTCTGGCCTCGTGGACACCTTCGTTCCAGACCAGGATGTTGAGCTTTTCGGTCACGTTAGAGCCTCACTTCGCGCTGTTCGAGGGCGGATTTGTAGCAGGCGTCGAGCACCAGGGCACGGGTCAGGGCGAGGGAGCCATCGTGGGCTCCCCATTCGGTTTCCCCACCGCGGATGGCGTCCACGAAGTCCTCCACCACCGCCTGGTGGGCCCGGCCCGGCTCCGCCACCACGATATAGTCAGCGTTCTCACCGTCCCTTTCCTTGAAAATCCGGACATCGGCGACGGGGGTATCGGAGGCCCCGGCAGCGCGCAGTTCCGCGCCGCCGTCGGTGCCATAAACGGTGAAGTCCATGAGGTCCTCCTCGTCCCGGTAGGCTGCCCACCCGGCCTCGAGGATTAGCGTGCCGCCGCCCTCCAGCCGGAGGAATGCCGAAGCGAAGTCCTCCACCTCGAACTTGTGGGAGGACTTCATGGCGGTGTAGCGGCCACTGCCGCCCAGGCCACGGGGACCCAGCTCGGAATGCGCGGACGCCGAGACCGCTAGGACTTTGGGTTCGCCGAGGAGGTGCAGGGCGTAGTCCAGGACGTGGACGCCAATGTCGGCGAGCGGACCACCGCCGGCGAGTTCGGGGTTGGTGAACCAGCTGCCGAGCATCGGTATTCCCCGGCGGCGGAGCCACGAAGCTTTGGCGTAGTACGGCCGGCCCAATTCGCCGTCGTCCATAATGTTTTTCAGCTTTTGGATGTCGCCACGGCGGCGGTGGTTGAAGGCAACGTCCAGGACCCGGCCGGCCTTCCGGGCCGCCTCCACCATCTGGAGGCCTTCCTCGCCGTTGCGCGCCAGCGGTTTCTCGCTCAGCACGTGCACTCCATGTTCTAAGGCAGCGATGGTGATGGGGGCGTGCAGGAAGGTCGGGACCGCGACGCTCACGGCGTCCAGGCCTTCCAGTTCGATCATGTCTTCCCAGCGTGCGAAGGCATGCGGAATGGTGTACTCCTCCTTCATCTGGGTAAGCAGATCCTGCTCCATTCCTGCGACAGCGACGATTTCGACCCCGGCGATGTTGCTGTAGGCCTTTAGGTGCTGCTGGCCGGCCCAACCAATGCCTACAACTCCTACCTTGAGGGTTGGGGACGAAGCTTGCTGCTGGATACTCTCGTTAGTTTCCATGTTCCTTTTGTGTTTTCGTCAGTGCTTACGGGACGGAAGTTGGTCAATGACGGCCACCATGGGTCAGGTGACGGCGCCGGAGGAGCGGTGGACGAGTTGGTTCTTGGCGCCCAGCCGGCGAACAGCATCGGCAAGGGAGATCACGACGGCAGCTTCGCGCACCTGGGGCGGGAACAGTCCCCAACCAGAGACACAGCCGGACAGGAAGACCTTGGCCGTGCTGGCGGTGACGCCGGTGAGGACGCAGCCCAGGAGGAGTGGTTCGAGCTGAAAAGCAAATCAACCCAGTGTCGGCGATGCCGGGCATCAAGGACTCCCTTTGTTCTTCCTGGTGTTCGTGCCGCTGCACGTCGACTACTGCGTAGAAGTGAACGACCGGAGCAGGGCCACGGGCGAGATTCCGATTTGCCGCCGCACTGGTGTTCGTTAAGACATTAGGCCCGCGGCCGGGGTACAACTAGTGCACTAGTTGCCGCTTTCTGATACTGATTTTCCCATCTCTTTCACCGGAGGCGCGGAAACTGCGGGGGGAAGGCGGCCGAGATGCTGTCCATACTTCATACGCTCACCACCTGGGGACGCACAATGAGGGCAACGTCCGGAGTCCGCCGGGCTCTGACCAATGTTTAGGCCGGCGTTCGAAGGGGAACTTGGTCGTGCTGACGGTATGAAGACGAAGCGCCACATGTTCGGCAAAGCGCGAAGGACACCGTACAGATGGAAAAGTTCGGAAAGTGTTGCAACGTCTTTGACCGTCCCGCTTTACTTCCGCCATAACGACCGGATTCAGGGGCGGGCTAAAGGTGACTTACGGGCCCTCTCTGGAATTTGCGGGTTTGTAGTTCGATGATGACGTACCGTTCTGGTCCATGTGGAAAAACAGAATGTCCACATTGATCATTTCCGGCGACACCGAAATCAGCCTCGGCGGCCGACTAAAGGAGAAGCCGGCCCAGGTCGCATAACGTGCCTCGAACGCGTTCTCGGCCCCGAGGCCAGTCGCAGAGGTCCGTGGCCTAAAAAGGACATACTGGGGGTTGACCGCTAATTAGTTGCATGGTTATCTGTAATAGCTGGATGTGATGTACAGCACCATCAACAACAGCCTTATCGCCCCTCCGACGCAAAGCCGCGATTGGAAAACCCATGACCCTTGTCGATGCTCCCGCACGCCCCGATCTCTCCCCTAAGAAGCCGAACCGAAACCGGCCTTCACTCCGCTTCCGGAAGGAAAACCGGGTTGCATACCTGTTCCTCGTTCCTTGGCTTGTTGGTCTGGCCTTATTTGTGTTGGGCCCAATGGCAGCGTCCTTTTACCTATCAATGACGGACTACAACTTTTTGCAGGCTCCAAAGTTCATCGCCCTCGATAACTACGTCCGAATGTTCACCCAGGACCCGCGTTACCTCATCTCCGCAAGAGTCACAGCGACCTACGTTCTGGTCTCGGTCCCGCTGCAGCTCGGCTTCGCTCTGATGCTGGCGCTCCTGCTGAACAGGGCGATTCGGGGTTCTGCCCTGTACCGCGGCATCTTCTACCTGCCGTCCCTGCTGGGTACCAGCGTGGCGGTGGCGATCCTGTGGCAGCAGGTCTTCGGCCAAGAGGGACTGTTGAATACGTTCCTCGGGTTCCTCGGCGTCGATGCCCATACGAGTTGGGTGGGCAATCCGGACACCGCTCTGTCCACCCTGGTGATCTTGAATGCCTGGACCTTCGGCTCTCCGATGATCATCTTCCTCGCCGGATTGCGCCAAGTGCCAATGTCCCTCTACGAGGCCGCTGATGTGGACGGCGCGGGCCCTTTGCGGAAATTCCTAAGCATCACCCTCCCGCTGCTAAGTCCAATCATTTTCTTCAACCTCATCCTCCAAACCATCCACGCATTCCAAGCTTTCGTGCCCGCATACATCATCAGTGGCGGGCTGGGTGGGCCGGCAGATTCGACGCTTTTCTACACCCTCTACCTGTACCAGGAAGGGTTTGGCAGCTTCGACATGGGTTACGCCTGCGCGATGGCGTGGACACTGCTGGTTGCAGTTGGAGCGGTGACCGCCTTGAACTTCTTCATTTCAAAGTACTGGGTCTTTTACGGAGACAACTCATGAGCAAGCAATTAGGGAGCGCGCCGCGCACGGCGGTCATGCGCTGGAAGTCGGGAGTGACTCACGCTGCGCTCCTGCTGCTCGCAGTCGGTATGCTGTACCCGCTGGCATGGATGCTTGTGAGCTCGCTGCGGAACAACGATGAAATCTTCAGCAACCCGAGCCTGATCCCCGTCTCCATCACCTGGTCCAACTACATCACTGGCTGGACGGCCCAGGAGTTCCCCTTCAGCCGGTACTTCCTGAACTCCTTCAGCATCACCACGGCGTCCATTGTAGGGAATCTTTTTGCCTGTTCCCTGACCGCCTTTGCCTTTGCCCGGCTCCGCTTCCGCTTCAAGCCGTTCTGGCTGGCCGTCCTGCTGGGCACTATCATGCTGCCGGAGCATGTGACAATCGTCCCGCAGTACTTGATCTTCTCCGAACTCGGGTGGCTGGATACCTACCTTCCGCTCATCGTTCCAAAGTTCTTCGGCGTCGAAGCATTCTTTATCTTCCTGATGATGCAGTTCATGAGGTCCATCCCCCGTGAACTGGATGAAGCAGCGTGGATTGATGGGTGCGGGCCGATCCGCATGTACTGGCGGATCATCTTGCCGTTGACGCTCCCGGCGCTGACCACCACAGCGATTTTCACCTTCATCTGGACTTGGAATGACTTTTTCCGGCCACTGATCTTCATCACGTCTTCAGACCTGTTCACAGTCCCGATGGCTCTTCGCCTGTTTGTGGACCCGACAGCAGGTACTAACTGGGGAGCGGTCTTCGCCATGTCGGTGCTCTCGCTCATCCCGGTATTCGTCTTCTTCCTCGCCGGGCAGCGGTTCCTTATCAATGGGATCTCCACGACGGGGCTGAAGTAGGATGCGCCCTCTGCTCGCAGATATTAGGGCTGTCCAATCTTCCATCCTTAAGCACAGGCAATTGAAGATGATGCCCGCGGCGGGACGAGGCCGCATTACGGCCGCACTCATGAGGGCAGCAAGCTTCCTCACTGCTGCAGCCCTGATCAATCTTCTGGTCCTCATTTGCAGCCTGGCCGTGGTGACTGCTTTCCCCGCCGCCACCGCCGGCTACGCCTCCATGAGGGCACTGCTGAAAGACGGGGACAATCGCGTCACCGCTGCCTTCACCCGTTCCCTGAGGGAGCAATTGCTTCGCCGGATGATCCTGGGCGTCCTGCTCGGAGTCTTCCTGGCAGTTGTCCTAGGCAATGTCCTCTTCCTCCAGCACCAGGCAACACCCTTGGCGCTGCCGCTCTACACAATCAACCTCGTATTTGCGGCGGTTTGGGCGACGACGGCTGCTGCCGCAATCAGGCGGGCAGCGACCAGCAGCACCGAGCCTATCCGCTGGCTTCTTTCGGGCAGCCTGCAAGACGCCTGCCGATTCTCGTTGTCGAACTTCGCCATCGTCATGTCGTTCGCAGCGTGTGCTCTCTTAACGGCCGTCAGCCCCATCACCGGCGTAATCTACGGGGTCTGCCTGCCTCTGACCGCCATCGTTCTCACCGCCGGCCGATTCCCGTCCTCCAACTCTCCCGGAGATTCCCATGCTTGATACCCATCCCCTGCGCCTGGCGTTCGTCGGCGTCACCCACCCGCACGCCCACGCTTGGGCTACGGCGGCCCACGAGCACGATGATGCAGTAATAAGTGGTGTCTTCGATCCAGACCCGGACGCCGCCCGCAGGTTCGCGAACCAGTACTCCGCGCAGGTTATCGGGCTGGAGGACCTGGGACCGGGCAAGCACGACGCCGCCGTCATTGACGGCAGAAACGACCAGGCACGCTGGCTGAGTTTGGCCGCCGTCGGGGCAGGTCTGCCCCTGTTCATAGAAAAAACGGGCGGCATGAACGCAGCCGAACTGCAGGAGGTCGCCAATAAGTCCGCGGCAGCCGGACTGGCCACACAGATGGGCTACTTCCTTCGCTATTCCGACGCGGTAGCCCAAGCCCAGAACGTGCTCAGCTCCGGTTCCCTGGGCACGTTGACACTGGCACGATTCCACTGCGCCATCCCCGACCAGGCATGGAGCACGATGGGCCACTGGTTCTCCGACCCGGGGAACGTTGTCGGCGGCTTCATGGAGGCCGGCTGCCATATGGTCGACATTGTCCGGCACCTGCTCGGCCAGCCAACTGCAGTAACAGCCAGGGCGTCTTCAGGCCACGGCATCAACCACGCCGAGAGTTCCCTCGCGGCATGCCTTGAGTACGAGGGACACATAGCATCTCTTGACTTCACCGCGCACGAGGCCAATACATGGAATGAGAACTGGAGCATCGAACTCCATGGAACTGCCGCCACGTTCAAAGCCGGGCTCACACCGGCGTGGGCCCAGGTGAACCACGGCACCTACCTGAGTTCCGATCTCCTGAACCCGCTTCCCTTCACCGAAGAGGAGCGCGCCGAAAGCGCCAGGCAAGAAAATGCCCTGTTCATGCGCCGAGGCATGAACCTGTTCGTCCGGACTCTCCGCGGCCGGGCAGCCCCTGCCGTAGACGCCGCTGATGGAGCCTCTACGCTCCGGCTCATTGAGGAGATTTACGCCTCAGCCGCGGCTGATACCACGCCATCACTTTCCCGATCCACTCCCGTCCTCAACCGCTAATTTGCCCAAAGGAGCGCTAACGCCATGACTATGAACACCCACCTCGACAGACGAACCTTCCTGCAGTCAGCTGGCATCCTCGCCGCCGGGACGGCCCTGGTCACAGCCGCTGGCTGTAGTTCCAAGGGGTCTCCGTCAGCCGCGGAAGATCCAACAGCGCCGAAAACGATGCGCTTCGCATGGTGGGGCAACGACACCATGAATAAAACCACCAAAGCGGCCCTGGAGCTCTACCACGAGAAAAATCCACACGTGACGCTAACACCCGTGAATGCGTCCTGGGACGACTTCTGGAACAAGATGGCCACCGAGATTGCCGGCCGAAAAGGCGCCGACGCGTTTCAAATGTCCAACCAGATGATCACAGACTACGCCCGGAGGGGCGCACTGCTGGACTTCGAGCCGTACATCGGAGACCTGGTCAAGCTCGACAGCTGGGACGAGAACCTGCGCAACTACGGCATCATCGACGGCAAACGCGTGGGAGTGCCCATCAGCACTGACGCTTTCACCGTGATGTGCAACACCGAACTCATGACCAAAGCGGGGGTCCAGATGCCGTCCAAGGGATGGACTTGGGACGACCTTTCCTCCATGGCCCTTGAAGCGGCAAAGGCTGGAGGGGCCGGGACATGGGGCATGTCTGACGGCTCGTGGAGATACGAAGTGCTCGAGCCATGGGTCCGTGGACGTGGCAAGTCGTTCTTCAACACCGCAGGCAATCCTGTCACCCTCGGGTTCGATAAAACCGACTTCGGTGATTTTCTGGACTGGTGGGAAAAGAGGCGGGCTGAAGGGTCAGCGGTCTCCCCGGACATCTCCACGGAGGAGATGAAGGGAGCCCAAAACAGCGCCTTCGTCAGAGGACTGGCGCCCCTATACTTCACGCCGAGCAGCGAACTCGTCGGGATCCGCGCCTTGATGAAGGTACCTTGCCAAGCCCTGCCGATGCCCGATCAGGCAGGTGGCTCCAAAAAGGCCAACTTTGTCAGGCCCAACTTGTTCATCAGCAGCTGGGTGGGAACGCCCTACCCTGAGGAGGCGGCAAAGTTCCTGAATTTCTGGATCAATGACCCGGACGCGGTCAAGGTTATCGGGGCGTCACGAGGAGTGCCCCCTACACCAGCCTCGGCGCAGCTCGTCGCAGCCCCTGATGCCGGCGGCCAGCGCACGCCCCAGGAATACGTGGCGCTGGTCCGCGAGATCGGCTCCCGGATGGACAGCCTGACCCCTAAGGGAGGACGGGAAGTCTACGACCTCCTTAAGCGCACCGCCCAGGAAGTCCAGTTCAAACGCAGCACCGTCTCCCAAGCCGTCGACACAGAAGGCCCTACCGGTGCGGGTAGATGTCGCCGACGAAGGAGACATCGGCCAACTGGCCCAGAGCGTGCAGGACGAATTCGGTCGCGTCGACGTGCTGGTAAACAACGCCGCAGCCCGCCTATGGGGACCAGTGACCGAAGCGACGCTGGAATCCTGGCACCACATCACAACCGTGAACCTGATTAGTGTCGGCCTCGTCTCCAAGCACCTCATCCCCCTGATGGCTGGCAGCGGCGGCGGCTCCATAGTGAACATCTCCTCCGCCAATGGCGTCGTGGGGAGGCCCGGGATGGCTCTGTATGACGCCACGAAGGCCGGAGTGCTCGGACTTACCCGTTCCATGGCCTGCGACCACGCCCACCAAAACATCCGGGTCAACGCGATCCTGCCCGGACCCACTCTTACCGATTTCCACAAGAACCTCGCCAAGGACGAAGGACGGGAAATCGACCCCAGGATCACCGAGCCGCACGAACAGGGTCCCGGCATCCAGCGACGCCAAGGCCGACCAGAAGAAATTGCCCATCCCGTCGTCTTCCTTGCAAGTGATGATGCATCCTTCATCACCGGCGCCTGCCTGGCCCCCGACGGCGGTCTCTCAGCCCTCAGTGGGCGTCTGGGCTGACTGGCTCCGGACAAAACGGGCGGGGGCATGCCCACTTGGGCATGCCCCCGCGCAAGCCACTGCCCAGCCAGCAGATCCTCCCTACCCTCCGCATAAAAGGAATAAGATGACACCCAAAACCCGTATCGCACTGGTCGGACTCGGCTTCGGGGCCGAGTTTATTCCGATCTACCAGCAGCACCCACACGCGGAACTCACGGCGATCTGCCAGCGGAACAAGAACACCCTAAACCAGACGGGCGACGCCTTCGACGTCGGCCGTCGCTATACCTCCTACGGAGACCTCCTCGCCGACCCTGAGATTGACGCGATCCACATCAACACGCCCATCCCCGATCACGCTGCTATGACAATCGCCGGCCTCGAAGCAGGCAAGCACGTCGCCTGCACTGTCCCGATGGCGACAACACTTGAGGACTGCGAAAAGGTAGTCAATGCCGCCAACCGTTCAGGCAAGAACTACATGATGATGGAGACCGTGGTCTATTCGCGGGAATACCTTTTCGTCAAGGAACTCCTGAATTCAGGGCAGCTGGGCCGGCTCCAGTTCCTACGCGGTGCACATATGCAGGACATGGCCGGTTGGCCTGGGTACTGGGAGGGGCTTCCGCCTATGCACTACGCTACACATGCCGTGAGCCCGCTTCTGGCACTTTCCGAAACTCGGGCCGAGTCCGTCGTCTGCGTCGGATCAGGGAGAATCCCAGAGACGCTGGCCGCCAAGTATGGCTCACCTTTCGCAGTCGAGAGCGCCCTCGTAAAACTAGCCGGGTCCGATCTCTCGGCGGAAATCACCCGTTCCCTCTTCGAAACCTCTCGACAATACGTAGAGAGCTTCTCGGTCTACGGTTCCCGAACGTCCTTCGAATGGGGTCAAACCCGAAATGACGAACCGGTGCTCTTCCGCGGTGAAGACAGCCAGCGGGTGCAGGTACCGGACTTCGCTCACCTGCTGCCCGAGGCAATACAGCCCTTTACGACGAAAGGCGTCTACGACAGTGCGAACGCCCACCTGTCGTTCAAGCAAGGCAGCGGCCACGGCGGGTCGCACCCCCACCTTGCACACGAGTTCATCCAGAGCATCCAAGAGAACCGCCGGCCCGCCATTGACCAAATCACGGCTGCAAACTGGACAGCAGTGGGCCTCTGCGCCCACGAATCCGCGCTCAAAGGAGGCCAACGAGTGGATATCCCGGGTTATGCTTCCCCTTGAACGCTCCTGCAGCAGCGGCGCAAGGATGAGCCGGGAGAGGTCATGGACGATGCAAGAGGATGCCGGAGCAGTGAAAGGACATAGCCCCCTGCCCACTCAACGTCCCCGCATAAACGCCCGTGCTTTGCTGGGAAAGCCGGCGCGTCAAGCCACCCTCCGGGAATCGAACCTCAATATGGTGGCCGCCCACGTCTTCGCCGCTGACGAGCCGGTCTCCCGCTCCGCCATTGCAGATGCCAGTGGCCTGACCAGGGCGACCGTAACCCGCATCGTGGAGATCCTGATCAAAGCTAGGATCCTCGAGGAACTACCACCACAGCCAGCCGGTGGTGTGGGACGGCCGGTAGTCCCGCTTGCTCCGGCCCGGGGCAGCCTGGTAGCCCTGGGGCTGGAAGTGAACACTGCCAGTATCGGCGCTTGCGTCGTAGACCTCACAGGCGACGTCCTCGCCTCCGAAGTCCTGCCCGGGAACTTCATAGACAGTGATCCATCCTTGACGCTGGCCCAGCTAAACCAACTGGGCGCCTCCGTCCTCCGGGACGCCGGGGACACATCCTTTGAGGTGGTCGGGGGACACCTATCCCTGCCCGGAATTATCAGTGAAACGACCGGAATACTCCACCTTGCCCCACTGCTGGGTTGGCGCGGCATCGACGCGCGCCAACTGTTAGGCAACATCAACCCCATCGACAGCCGCGCCATGCAGCTCGGCAACGTGACCGCCCTGGCTTCAGCAGCAGAGGCCACCCTGCGGCACCGAGATGGAACGAATCAAAACTTCCTTTATGTTGCAGGCGACAACTCCGTAGGAAGCTCCCTTGTCATCAACGGGGAACCATTTAGCGGCATGTCAGGCTGGAACGGCAACTTCGGGCACACCACCATCGAAGCTGACGGGCTCCCATGCTGCTGCGGTGCCACGGGCTGTCTCGATACCTACATCGGGCGAGGCAACATGGCTGTCTACGCAGGGCTCCCGCCCGACACTTCCATGGCATCGTTCCTGGATCAAGCCGCCGCACACCACAATCCCCGCATCTCGGCCGCCCTCGCCAGGGCAGGGAACGCACTCGGTATAGCCCTAGCTGACTACGTCAATTCCACTCCAGTGAAGACGATAGTCCTGGCAGACAATCTCGCTCAATTGCTTCCATGGATCCAGCCCCAATTGGACGAGCAACTGCGCAAGAGAGTCTTGGCCTCTCCCTGGCTCATGCCCGTGCTGGAACCACCCAGGACCAGCCGCCACGCGGCCATGGTCGGCGGCGCGTTGACGGTACTCCAAGGAGTCATCGCCAACCTCCACGAAAGGTTGGAGTCAAAACGCTGGGTGTCCACTGTTTCCTAGGGGCACAGGCCGGCGGCGCCGGACGTGGTTGGGCAATCGCTCGACCCTTTCTGGATGTGGCGATCGTACGGGCACAGGAAGTCCGGCGCCGGTCAGGCAGAAAACATTCGAGGATGGCAGGCACGGCTATCGGGAAGAACGGGGGCGCTTTGCTGCCGATTGCCGGTGTCAGCTCTGCCCCTGGTCTCCGAGTGGTGACAGTTCGAATACGCCGCAACCGAATCCACTCGCCCGGATCACGCCATCGTCAAGCCCCGCGCCGCGGCCAAAGAGGTGCCGTGCGGTCGTACCTGCAGGGATTTCGACTTTCACTTCTGTTGCCTGGCGGAGGGGGTTGACGACGATCAGGTGGGTCTCGTCGCGCAGGTAAACGAGCGGATAGCCGGATGAGAGCACGGTTGTGGACGCTCTGGTTCCCAGAGCGGGAATCGAACGGCGCAGCTGCACCAGGCCTTGAACAAAGCGCACGAGCGAGTGGGCATCATCCAGTTGCGCTGCTACGGTAGGCCGGCCGACGTCGGGGTCCTGCGGAAGATACAGGCTTTCCGTGGATCCGGTCGAGAAGCCAGCGTTCGGAAGCTTATCGTCCCACTGCATTGGGGTGCGGCAGGAAGCACGGTTAAAGGCAGGGGTCCAGATGCTGCCTTCCTTCTCGGGAGCCCCTTCCAGATAGCGCATGCCAATCTCGTCCCCGTAGTAGATCGAGGGGATGGAGCCCCAGGTCAGGAGAAAGGTGAAAACTGCCGGGAGTTGCTCTATGGTCCTGTTTCCGCATACCAGCCGGGAAAAGTCGTGATCGGATGAAGGCAGCACGACGAGGCGATCTGGCCCGTTGGTTTCGAGATGGTGGTTCCACAGGCCGAGAAACCTCTCGAATGCGCGGCTGCCCCTGTCAACATCAGCGTCCGGATCGAAATAGCACGGCTCGACCTCATGTTGCCAGGGCAACAGGCCCGCGCCGCCATTGTTGAAGAGCGCACTGTGTTCCTCGTGGATTACGAGCGAGAAGTCAGCATCGAAGTTGCCGCGTACACCGGCGTCCACCGTTCTCAACTCGTCACTTTCGGGGAGGAGGACGGCGTCAGGGTGTGCCTGCCGCATCCACTCCCCCACCTCTCGCCACAGGGCCGTGGTTTCGACCAGGCCCGGGTCGTCCTTGACCAACGAGAAGGCCATATCCACGCGGAAGCCGGCGACGCCACGGTCAAGCCAGTACCCGATGATCTCCTTCAATCCGGCCCTATTGGCCTGGGGGCCGGCCGCGTCCGGGAGTTGCCGCCAGGGCTCGTCCGCCGCCAGCCTGGAGTATCCGAAGTTCAGAGCCGGCTGTTCCGGGAAGAAGTTTTTCATGTACCAGCCTCTGGAGCCTCCCGGTGCGGCCACGAAGGCATCCCCGGGCCGGTCTGACCAGATGTATCGGTGATCGGAAGGATCGTTCATGGACGCACGGAACCATGGATGCTGCATTGACGTGTGGCCGGCAACCAGATCCAGCAACACCCTGATTCCTCGCGCCTTTGCTTCCTTCACCAGGGTGATCATGTCCTCATTCGACCCATAGCGGGGCGCGATGGTGAGGTAATCCGAAACGTCATACCCGGCGTCGCGGAAGGGTGAGGCAAAACACGGGTTGAACCAGATCACGTTCACGCCCAGCCACTGAAGATAGTCCAGGTGTCCGAGCACTCCAGGGAGGTCACCTATCCCGTCACCATTCGAGTCCGCGAACGACTGGGGATAGATTTCGTAGATGACGGCATCGGCCAGCCATTCAGGGGCTGAAGTCATGGTGACGAGGCCCTCGTTGGTCGTGTCTTGGTACTGCAAGCCCTCAGGCATCATGGCTCCTTCAGCGAATTTCGTCATGTCTTTAGCTTTCTTGAACTGGGCCGTGGCGCTAACGGCCCGGGTAGACGACGGCTTTGAGCTGCCCGGGCTGTTTTCCGGCTGTGAGCGCTTGTTGGGATTGGGCCAGAGCGAACTTGCCGGTGACCAGGATGTCCAGGTCCACCTTGCCGTCGGCGATCAGCTGGATGGCAAGTGGCCAGGTGTTGGTGTAGCGGAAGACCCCGGACAGCCAGATTTCCCGGTTCTGGATGAACGAAACGGGGAGTTCGACGTCGTCCGCACCCAGACCCACGAGGATCACCCGGCCAGCCGGTCCAACGGCCTTGATTCCGGAGCGGACCGCCTGTGGTGAGCCCGAAGCGTCGATA
>NZ_VAHM01000026.1 GCF_005796185.1 Pseudarthrobacter sp. NamB4 | reverse complement strand
TCCAACCTCTCTTTGCGCGCATGAATCGGCGCACTCAGGCCAGGCAGGGTGACTGCCCGGCGTACATACGCCGTGTGCGACGTATCGGTTACAACAGCCCGGGCATGTGTGCCGGGCAGGGTCCTAGCGCTCCTATGTCTGCACAGAGTTTCAAGGTTGTTGTCCTGCAGGCATAGTTGTCATCAGCCACTCTAGCCCTGACGGCAAGACGATGCGTAGCCGCAGCCTGGGGACTTCAGTTGTATTTCGCCGTCATACTGTTTGTGTGACGAAAAGCCGCCGTGCAGTGGTTGACGGATCGTGGTGTGACGCAGAATATGCGGTCCACCGGGGGCGGCAGCTTGAAGCGCGGGCACAAAGGGTGTTGGCTTGGCAGTAATGGAAATCACTATGCACACTGCATATATGAGGCATTGGAGGAACACGTGAGCGAGGCCGACGCCGCCACTTCGGTAAATGTGGCGGAAAAATTGGGTTTCAAGAACGGGGATCTGATTCAGGAGTTCGGTTACGACGACGATGTCGATTTCGACTTGCGTGACGATATTGAGGACCTCACCGGTTCGGAGCTGCTGGATGAGGACGACCATGAAGTAGCGGACGCCGTCATTTTGTGGTGGCGCGATGGTGATGGCGACTTGGTGGACTCCCTCATGGACTCGCTCACCACGCTGAGCGAGAACGGCGTTGTTTGGGTGCTGACGCCGAAGTCCGGACGGGAAGGGTACGTTTCCCCGGCGGATATCCAGGAAGCAGCGCCCACTGCCGGGCTGCACGTCACTACTTCTGCCGGCGTTTCCAAGGACTGGAGCGCAACGCGGCTGGTGAGCAGGAAGAACAAGTGACGGCAGCGCTTGGCGCTGCCTCTGTTGCTGTCCCCGCGGTCGGCGGGCCGGCGCCTGACTTCGAGCTGGTCAACCAGTACGGTGAGCCGGTCAGGCTGTCCATGTTCCGTGGGCGGAATGTGGTACTGGTGTTCTTCCCTTTTGCGTTCTCCGGCATCTGCACCGGCGAATTGGGTGCGATCCGGGACAACATGGCCCTGTTCGAAGAGTCGAACAGCGCCGTCCTGGCCGTGTCTGTGGACAGTAAATTCAGCCTCCGCACCTATGCCGGGCAGGAGGGGTACGCCTTCGAGCTGCTGGCTGACTTCTGGCCGCACGGGGCTGTGGCCACCCTCTATGGGGTCTTCGATGCGGAGAGCGGCATGGCACAGCGTGGAACCTTCATCATCGACGCAGGCGGAACGATCCGCTACAGCGTGGTGAATCCGCGCGGCGAGGCCAGGGATTTCGGTGAATACCGCAAGGCGCTGGCCGGCTTGGGAAAGGCCTGACCGACGATGGGCGGGCGGCATGGTGTAGGACTGACAGGGTTCGCCAGCATGCCCCCGGTTCCTCCCGCAGCACCCTCCTCCGAAGAGCTGGAAGTGCTGGTCAGGATCAGGGACGTGCTGGCCGGAGGCCGGTTCGCACTCCTCACGGGTGCCGGCCTGAGCACCGACTCCGGCATCCCGGACTATCGTGGACCCGGCTCGCCCCCGCGCTCACCCATGACGTACCAGGAGTTCGTCAAGGCGGCTGAGAACCGCCAGCGTTACTGGGCCAGGAATCACATCGGCTGGTCGCACCTCCGCCACGCTGATCCAAACCAGGGGCACTTCGCGGCGGCAGAGCTTGAGCGTCGGGGCCACCTTACAGGCCTCATCACGCAGAATGTCGACCGCCTGCACCAGGACGCCGGCAGCGTTAATGTCGTTGACCTCCATGGCAGGTATGACCAAGTGGTGTGCCTGGCCTGCCGCCGGACGTACTCCCGCCGCCTCCTGGCGGGGATGCTGGAGGAGCTGAACCCTGATTTCCTCCGCCGCGCGGCAGAGTCAGGGCTGGTGGAGATGGCACCGGATGCGGATGCCACAGTGGAAGACCAGGCCCTGATCGGCAGCTTCGTTGTTGCGGTGTGCCCGGCCTGCGGTGGAACACTGAAGCCTGACTTCGTGTACTTCGGCGAGAACGTGCCCAAAGACAGGGTTGAGACCTCCTACCGTATGGTTGACGACGCCGCTGCCCTGGTGGTCGCCGGATCGTCGCTGACCGTGATGAGCGGACTGCGGTTCGTCAGGCACGCGGCCAGGGACGGCAAGCCGGTGGTCATCATCAACAGGGGGACAACGCGCGGAGACGACAAGGCAACCATCAAGCTGGAAGCAGGTGTCAGCGAATCCCTGACCTGGCTGGCAGCTGAGCTTCCGCCCCTGGCGGGAGCTCGGGACGGTGTCGGCTTCCCCGGGCCGATTCGCAATTAGTCTCCGGAATCGGGTAGAGTCTATGTTCGTTGGTCAGGGCGCCGCACTACCTGATCCAGCGACTCAGGGTCTTTAGCTCAGCTGGTAGAGCGCCACGTTTACACCGTGGATGTCATCGGTTCGATCCCGGTAGGACCCACCAGTAAGCCCCGCAGTTTCCGCCAGCCGGCGGAAACTGCGGGGTTTTTTTGCTTCCTGGCCCGGCTGGCTCCCAGAGCTGGCGGCTTGGGCTTCAAATGTCTGCCCCCTGCCATAGCTTTCAGGAATGGAACATGTGATGGTGCGGACAGCCGGGGATGGCAGGCCGACGGCGGTGCTCAGCAATGGCAGGGAATGGGAAGTGGGTGCCGAACCAGTCAGATGGTTTGAGCGGATCAACTGGTGGGAGACACATCGAAGAATGCCCAAGGGCCTCAGCCGGGTGGACGTTGAAGTTCTGCAGCTTCAGGTGAGGCTGGGAAGGAACACAGGCTCTGCCCTGACCACCATGCTCCTGGAAAGGGACGGGCTGGGAGGGGGCTGGCGGCTGCGGCAGGCTGTTGCTGATGCTGCCTAGCGGTCCCGGCAGGTGCGGCTGACCCGGCAGGTCATCCGGGCATTGGAAAACCCTCCGCCGCGACTATTGGGGGATGCCGCGGTGGAGGGCCTGCAGCGAATATATCGTGAACCTGGTTGAAACAAAAACATGCGCCCGCTTTTGTGACACGTGCATTGCGGCAGCACAAGCCGGCCAGCGCCGGCGGGCTGCGGCGTGGCCATCAGTCCGGGGACGAGACGTGCAAAGTGGTCAGGAGTGTGCCGGCATGAGCGGTCAGCGGTGCACGGGAATGAAAACCCGGGGCTGCTCCGTCCAGGTGTCCGACATCTGCGACATGGTCCGCCTCATGATCTTGTCCGAAGCCTCACGGGCGGAGGAGGCGTCACCCCTGGCGATCGCTTCTGCCACGTCAACATGCCACTGGAGGGCGGCCTCGTGGGGATGATCGGGCATCAGCCCGTGAACGGTGCGCCCGGTGAGGGTTTCCGCCACCTGGCCCATCAGGTTGGCGAACATTTCGTTTCCCGACCCGGACAGCAGCAGGGAGTGGAATTGGATGTCCAGCTCCAGGAAGCGCGGAACTTCCCCCTTGTGTCCGGCGTCGCGCATGGCGTGGGAGACATCCACCAGTTCCAGCCGCAGCGGCGCGGGCGCATTCTGGGCGGCCAGCTCTGCGGCCGCCGGCTCAACTGCTGACCGCAGTTCAGCAAGGGAGCGAAGCTGTGCGCCACGGTCATCACTTGCCAGCCGCCACCGGATAACCTGCGGGTCAAAGGGGTTCCAGCGGCTGGGGGGGAGGACGCGGATGCCCACCCGCTTGGTGGTTTCCACCAGCCCGAGGGACTGCAGCACGCGCACGGCTTCGCGGATCACTGACCTGGAAACGCTCAGTTCCTCTTCCAGTTTCTCAGCGAGCATAATATGGCCGGCAGGAAGCTCCCCCGAGATGATGCGGGTGCCGAGGTTCTCAATGGCACGGTGGTGCAGGCTGCTGGTCATGCAGCTAAGCCTAGTGTCAACAGCAGTGCAAGGAGGCAGCGCTCAGCCTTGCCGGCGACACATTAGGTTCCACAACGTGGGCGTTACTTTCCTGTGACTTCCCGAATATATATGCTTTATTCAGACCCTTGGTCTGCGAGTGTGCTTCCCGCAATGGGAAGCCGCTGCACATCCATCGCACAGTAACGAATTGGAGTTTTGATGTCTGCACACATCGGTGTCACCGGCCTTGCGGTGATGGGCGCCAACCTGGCCCGCAACCTGGCAAGGAACGGCTTCACGGTTGCCCTCCATAACCGGTCAGTTGAAAAGACGGACGCGCTGCTGGAGCGGTACGGCTCAGAGGGTGACTTTGTCCGGACCGAAACGCTGCAGGAACTGGTCGACTCCCTGGAGAAGCCGCGCCGAGTGCTGATCATGGTCAAAGCCGGGAAGCCGGTGGACTCCGTCATCGAACAGCTTGAGCCGCTTCTGGAGCCGGGCGACATCATCATCGACGCCGGCAACTCGCACTACGAGGACACCCGCCGCCGGGAAGCCGCGCTGGCGAAGAAGGACCTGCACTTCGTGGGCGTCGGCGTATCCGGTGGTGAAGAAGGCGCCCTGAACGGTCCTTCCATCATGCCGGGCGGTTCCATGGAGTCCTACAAGGCTCTCGGTCCGTTGCTGGAGAAGATTTCCGCCAAGGTGGACGGCGAGCCCTGCTGCGCCTGGGTTGGGACCGACGGTGCCGGACACTTCGTCAAGATGGTCCACAACGGCATCGAATATGCGGACATGCAGGTGATCGGCGAAGCCTTTGACCTGCTGCGCTCCGGAGCGGGCATCGAGCCCGCCGAGCAGGCAAAAATTTTCTCGGAGTGGAACAAGGGCGAGCTGTCCTCCTTCCTGATCGAGATCTCCGCTGAGGTCCTGGGGCATGTCGACGCCAAGACCGGCAAGCCGTTCGTCGACGTCGTCGTGGATGCCGCGGGCCAGAAGGGCACCGGCCGCTGGACGGTCATTTCCGCGCTGGAGCTCGGCTCGCCGGTGTCCGGCATCGCCGAATCCGTGTTCGCCCGGGCCCTGTCCTCGCAGGCAGACCAGCGCAAACTCGGCCAGGAGCTGCTGGAGGGCAACGAGGCCGCCGTCGAGATCCCGGAGACCTTCGTCGAGGATGTCCGGCAGGCGCTGTATGCCTCCAAGCTCGTTTCCTACGCCCAAGGCCTGGACATGCTTACGTCCGCCGCCAAGGAATACGGCTGGGACCTCAAGCTGGACGAAATCGCCTCGCTCTGGCGTGCCGGCTGCATCATCCGCGCCGAACTCCTGAAGGACATCACCAAGGCCTACGCCGCCGACGAGAAGCCGGCAAACCTCCTGTTCGCCCCGGCCTTCACCAAAGCCATCGCCGACGCCCTGCCCGCATGGCGCCGCGTGGTTGCCACTGCCGTCCAGCTGGGTATCCCGGTTCCGGTGTTCTCCTCTTCGCTGGCCTACTACGATGGCCTGCGCCGCAAGCGCGTTGCGGCCGCCCTGATCCAGGGCCAGCGCGACCTGTTCGGCGCCCACACCTACGGCCGCGTCGACGCCGAAGGTACGTTCCACACCCTCTGGGGCGAGGACAAGTCCGAAATTGAAGCGGTAGACACGCACTGATCCTGCTGCAAAGACGCGAGAAGGCGGGCCGTTCCCGGATAACCGGGGACTGCCCGCCTTTTTCGTTCAGTGCTTGATGTACCGGTTTGGAGCCATGGCCCCGGCGTCAGAGATGGTATTCGATCTCGTACTCAGCCGGGTCCACGGCGGGCTTGGTCTCCCGCTGCGCGTCCCGGTGGCGCCACTTGGCAGGAACGCCCGTGACGATCGATTCCGGCGGCGCGTCCTTCACCACCACCGCGTTGGCGCCCACGGCACTGTCGTGGCCAATGGTGATCGGGCCCAGGATCTTGGCACCGGCACCGATGGTGACCCGGTCGCCGATAGTGGGGTGGCGTTTGATCCGGGCGAGCGACCGTCCCCCGAGGGTTACGCCGTGATACATCATGACGTCCTCACCGATTTCTGCGGTTTCCCCAATCACCACGCCCATGCCGTGGTCAATAAAGAACCGGCGGCCAATCGTTGCGCCCGGATGGATCTCGATGCCGGTCACAAACCTGCCGAACTGCGAGAGCAGCCGGGCCGGAAAGCGCAGGGCCGGGTTCTGCCACAGCCGGTGCGTGAGCCGGTGGATCCAAATGGCGTGCAGGCCGGAGTAAGCGAAAAAGTTTTCGAAAGAACCTCGAGCCGCCGGGTCGTGTGACCGGGCGGCATCGAGATCTTCTTTTAGTCTTGCGAAAAAGCCCACAAAGTTCTTTCTACAGGAAACGGGCGAACGGCGTTCTGATCAGCCGCGGATGTCGTCGTAGAGCACGGTGGAAATGTAACGCTCACCGAAGTCGCAGACCACGGCGACAATCAGCTTGCCTGCGTTCTCCGGACGCTTCGCCAGTTCCAGGGCGCCCCAGACGATCGCACCGGAGGAGATGCCGCCCAGGATGCCTTCCTTGACACCGAGGTCGCGGGCTACGCGCACGGAATCCTCAAGGGTGGCGTCCAGGACCTCGTCGTAGATGTTGGTGTCCAGGATCTCGGGGACGAAGTTGGCCCCAATGCCCTGGATCTTGTGGGGTCCGGGCGCTCCGCCGTTGAGGATGGCGGAGTCCTTGGGTTCGATTGCGACGATCTGGACGCCGGGCTTGCGCTCCTTCAGGACCTGCCCGACGCCGGTGACGGTTCCGCCGGTGCCGACGCCTGCCACGAAGATGTCAACGGCACCCTCAGTGTCGGCCCAGATTTCCTCCGCCGTGGTGTTGCGGTGGATTTCGGGGTTTGCTGCGTTGGCGAACTGCTGTGCCCAGATGGAGTTCTCCGTGTTGGCCACGATTTCCTGGGCCTTCTCCACCGCACCGCGCATGCCCTCGGACCCCGGCGTGAGAACAATCTCGGCACCGAAGGCACGCAGCATGACGCGGCGTTCAGTGGACATGGTCTCCGGCATGGTGAGGATGACTTTGTAACCGCGGGCAGCGCCCACCATGGCCAGGGCGATGCCGGTGTTCCCGGAGGTGCCCTCCACAATGGTTCCGCCCGGCTTCAGGGCACCGGACTTCTCGGCGGCGTCGACGATCGCCACGCCAATACGGTCCTTGACGCTGTTGGCCGGGTTGTAGAACTCAAGCTTGACGGCGACGGTGGCATCCAGGCCCTCGCTGAGCCGGTTGAGCTTGACCAGCGGGGTTCCGCCGACCAGCTGGGTCACATCGTCATAGATCCGTGCCATGTACATACGCCTATCTCTGAAGGGTGAATACTGAGGTCAGCCTAACGAGGCCGTGTAACCGTGGCTAAGCGTTAAGCCATGCAGAGTAATATTTCCTGGCCTTGGCGAGTTTGGGGTTGATGATCACCTGGCAGTACCCCTGCTCCGGATGCTTGGCGTAGTAGTTCTGGTGGAATTCCTCAGCAACGTGGAACCGGGGGAGGCGGACCACTTCAGTGACGATGGGGTTCGTCCACAACGCCTGGTTCCGTTCGATGGCTTCCTCGAACAGGATCTTCTCTTCGGTCGTCTCATAGAACATTGCGGACCTGTACTGAGTGCCGACGTCGTAGCCCTGGCGGTTCAGCGTAGTGGGGTCGTGCAGGGCGAAGAACATGTCCAGGATGACGTCCTCCGGGATGATGTCCTCGTCAAAGGTCACGGCTACGACTTCGGCATGTCCGGTGGTGCCGCTGCATACGGAGTAGTAGTCCGGCTCAGGCTCGTGGCCTCCCGTGTAGCCGGATATCACCGAGGTGACGCCCTTGGTCTTCTGGTAGACGGCGTCGAGGCACCAGAAGCAGCCTCCGCCCAAAACAAAAGTTCTCATGACCTCTTCAATGGTTCGCGGCCCCGGATGATTCCCTGCCGGCCTCCGGGCACTGGCCGCAGGGCGTGGGGCTGGACGGTGGGATGGGGTAAAACTAAGACTATGGAACCTGTGGACACTGACGTTACCGGCCCTGGGAATACCGGCGGAACGAACGACGACGGCACGAGCCACGGCGGCGCCCCTTCGGAAGAAGCTGGTGCGGCTAAGCCCGTCGATGTGCCCACCCTGGCCGACGTTCTCCTGGCTGTCGAGGAACTGTGGCCTGAGTCCCTGGCCGAGAGCTGGGACGAAGTGGGACTGGTGGCGGGCCACCCCTCCGCACCCGTCGCCAAGGTGATGTTCGCCGTCGACCCGACCCTCCAAGTCATCGAAGAGGCAGTCGAATGGGGAGCCGGGCTCCTGATCACCCACCATCCGCTGCTGCTGAAGGGTGTCACCACGGTAGCCGCCACGACGCCCAAAGGCCGTGCAGTACACCGGCTCATCGAGTCGGGCACAGCGTTGCTGACGGTGCACACCAACGGTGATTCCGCCGTCGGAGGCGTTTCAGACGTACTCGCTGACGCACTGGGGCTCAAGGATGTCGCCCCGCTGATCGTGGCAGCGAACGGGCTCCCGGAAGAGGGCATCGGACGGGTGGGGGACCTGGCAGAGGCCGTGAGCCTGGGGGACTTTGCCGGCCGCGTGTTTGAAATCCTGCCCGCCGTGGCCGGGGGAGTGCGAGTCTCCGGGGACAGGAATGGCCTGGTGCGGAGGGTTGCCGTGTGCGGTGGTGCCGGGGACTCGCTGTTCGACGAGGTGCGCGCCAGCAACGCCGACGTCTACGTCACCGCAGACCTGCGCCACCATCCGGCGTCGGAGGCCAGGGAAGCTGCGCTGAATGGCCGGCCGTACCTGGTGGACGTCTCACACTTCGCCAGCGAGTGGCTGTGGCTGCCGGCAGCTGCGGCAGCGCTGGGCAATGTCCTGGGCGACCAGGGACATGACGTGGAAGTCCGGGTCAGCACCACCAACAGCGATCCCTGGGACTTCATCCTCACTCCCGGCTAGGCCCGGCGCGCGAAGAGCGCGCTAGAGTCTAGGAAGCGCCGGTTCGGTGCCCGGCCCCGGCCGGTAGGGAGCAAGCGGAGGTAACAGTGGCGAAGGCAGCACCGGCGGAACAGTTGAAGCTACTCGAGCTGCAGGGGCTGGATGCCAAACTGAAGTCGCTCGCCAACCGCCGCCGCTTGCTGGAAACCGACCCCCGCATCAAGGATCTCGAAGCCGCCCTGTCGGTGGCCGGCGGAGAACTGGGCGCTGCGAAGATGGCGGTCCACGATGCCGAGGCCGAGCTGAAGCGTGCAGAGGCGGACGTGGAGCAGGTGGCCTCCCGGATCGAGCGCGACGAGGCCCGGCTGAACAGCGGCACCGGACTGTCCAAAGACCTGGTGGCCCTGCAGAAGGACATCGCCTCGCTCACCAAACGGCGCTCGGACCTGGAGGACGTGGAGCTGGAGATCATGGAGCGGCTGGATTCGCTCCGGGCCAGGCAGGCACAACAGCAGGGGATCGTGGACGACATCCAGGCGTCCTTCGGCACCATCCGGGCCGAGCTGGATGCCGCCCTGGCCGAGGTGGAGGCGGAAGCCGCTGAAGTCCGAGCCCGGCGTTCCGCCTTCGCCGCCGCGCTCGACACCGGCATGCTGGCCGTCTACGAAAAGACGCTCGCCAGGCGCGGAGTGGGCGCTGCCCGGCTGTTCCACGGCACGTCCGAGGCCTCCGGGATGAAACTGAGCGCCGGGGACCTCGCCGAGATCAAGGCTGCCGCGGCGGACGACATCGTCTTCTGCCCCGACTCCGGCGCCATCCTGGTCCGTTCCGAAGAGTGGGCCTGATCCGACGGCAGGCCATCGGTCCGGCAGGCCATCGGTCCGGCAGGAATCAGCCGGGCAGGATTCAGCCGGGCAGGATTCAGCCGGGCAGGATGATGTTCAGCGCATGCGGCTTCCGGACTGAGCCTTCCACGAGTTCTGCAGCCCAGACTTCGCCGGCGGCCCTGAGCAGGTCCGACGGCGTAGCGGGCGCCTTCCCGCGCCGGGTCAGCAGGTGCCGTGCCAGTTCGCCGCGGGTGTGCTTGGCGAAGTGGCTCACCACCTTCCGCACGCCGTTCACCTCGGTGACCACGTTGACTGCCACCGTCTGGGCCGGCGGGGGAGACCACGCTGCCGCATAGGTGCTGGAACGGCAGTCCACCAACAGGTGCCCGTCAACAGCCGGGGCCAGGACGCTGGTCAAGTAGGGCTTCCAGAACGCGGCGAGGCGGCCGACGTCGGGCAGTGCAGTGCCTATGGACAGCCGGTAGGCGGGCACCCTGTCGCCAAGGCGGATAGCGCCCCACAGGGCGGAGACCACCAGCACGGATTCATCCGCCTTTCGCCGTTGGGCGGCGGTAAGTGTGCTGTAGCCCAGGGCGTCGTACAGCACTCCCGAGTAGATCCGGTGGGCCGGTGCTGCCGGTTCAGCATGCAGCCGGGTGTTGCGTTCTACGTCGTCCTTCAGTGAGGCCCCCACGCCCAGGAGGGCGAGGGCATCCTCGTGTCCGCTCACCGTCCCCAGCGCATCCAGGACCTTGGCCCGGCAGGTGTTCAGGTCGGGAAAGCTCAGCAGGGGCCAGTCGACGGCGGGACCGCCCGCCGCGGGCGTCTTGCCTTCGGAGGGGGGAAGCAGAATCAGCACCGTCCGATCCTACCGGCGCCAGGAGCAGCCCCCGCCCCGGTAGACTGGATGCGGATGGGACAGCCAGGCGGCCGCGCGTCACGCAAGTGGCTCGAGGAACGTCCGGGCTCCGCAGGGCAGGGTGGTGGGTAACGCCCACTCGGGGTAACCCGCAGGCCAGTGCCACAGAAAACAGACCGCCTGGGTCGCGCCGGTTTGAAAGCGGCACGAAACAGGTAAGGGTGAAACGGTGGTGTAAGAGACCACCAGCTTCCCGGGTGACCGGGAAGGCTAGGTAAACCCCACCCGGAGCAAGGCCAGACAGGGCACGTTTGAGGGCTGCCCGCCCGAGTGCCCGGGTAGGCCGCTGGAGGGTGCCGGCAACGGCACTCGTAGATGGATGGCCGCCGCTCCCATGCCGGCAACGGCAGGGTAGAACAGAACCCGGCGTATCGGCTGTCCCATCCAACCGACAGTTTGACCTTGGAACCCTGTGTTGGGGATGGTGAACCGTGCCCGCAAATACTGACCCGACATCCGGCTCCGGAGCGGCCGGCCGCCAGCTTGCCGGCCCTGCCCGCCAGGCCGTTGCGCTGGCTGTTTCCGGTGTTCGGCACCGCTGCCCTCTGGGCAGCCTTCCTGGTGATCGCCGGACTGGCTGTCTCCCTTGCCTTCCTCATTGTCCGCTTTGGGCCGGTGAGCCCCGCTGCCGGCTTGCTGATGCTGCCGTACTTCTCCTGGATCGTGTTTTCATCCAGCCTCAACCTCTACTCGGCCATCCACAACCAGGGCCTGCGGTGCAACGGCTTCTTCCTGTGAGTGATTTCACGCAATTCAGGCCGGTCCGGGACGGCCACCCAACCTAGAATGGAACAGGACGCAGGAGTTCTTCCGCCGGAGTTGCGTTCGCAGCCGGCGGTTTTTCTTTGCATGCGATCCAGGTGCCTGGGGGCCGACCCCTGCAGGCGCGGGTGCCCCTGCACAACATGTGGAGGCCGACATCCGTGTACGAGGACGTACGCGGCTGAACCGAGGAAGGTATTTCTGTGAGCCAGACGTCAGATTCTTGTCTTGATACGTGGATGGGCCGCGAGGCCCTCGCCGAGGCCATGATTCCGGTGATCGGCCGGCTGTACCGCGAAAACAACGTGGTGACCAGCATCCATGGCCGGAGCCTTATCAACAAGTCCACCATGAACATCCTCAAGGCACACCGCTTTGCCCGCCGGATGAGCAAGGACGAGCTGCTTCTGGAGGAGACTGCACCGCTGCTCAACACGCTGGCGGAGCTCGAGCTCGGGGCGGCTGCGATCGACATCGCCCGGCTCAACCAGAAGTTCAAGGAAGAGGGCAACGGCGCCACCCTCGAGGAGTTCCTCCGTGCCGAGCTCGCCGAGATTGTGGGCAAGCGCGGCGGCGATGACCGCACCAGCACCGACGTGGTGCTGTACGGCTTCGGCCGGATCGGCCGGCTCCTGGCCCGCCTGCTGATCGAAAAGGCCGGCGGCGGACACGGCCTGCGGCTGCGCGCCATCGTGGTCCGCAAGGGAGCGGACAACGACCTGTCCAAGCGTGCCAGCCTGCTGCGCCGGGACTCGGTCCACGGCTCCTTTGAAGGCACCATCCGGATCGACGAGGAAGCCAACACCATCACGGCCAACGGCGTACAGATCCAGGTCATCTACTCGGACAACCCGGCCACCATCGACTACACCGCTTACGGCATCAACAATGCACTGGTGGTGGACAACACCGGGCGCTGGCGCGATGCCGAAGGCCTGTCCCAGCACCTGCGAAGCAAGGGCGTTGCCCGCGTATTGCTGACCGCGCCGGGCAAGGGTGAGCTGAAGAACATCGTCCACGGCATCAACCACCGCACCATCGAGGACACGGACCAGATCGTGTCCGCGGCGTCCTGCACCACCAACGCCATCACCCCGGTGCTGAAGGCCATCAATGACAAGTACGGCGTTGTCCACGGCCACGTGGAGACCGTGCACTCCTTCACCAACGACCAGAACCTGATCGACAACTTCCACAAGGGCGACCGCCGCGGCCGCTCGGCCGCCCTGAACATGGTGATCACGGAGACCGGTGCAGCCAAGGCCGTGGCCAAGGCGCTCCCCGAACTGCTGGGCAAGCTCACCGGCAGCTCCATCCGGGTCCCCACTCCGGACGTCTCCCTGGCCATCCTCAACCTGAGCCTGGAAAACGGCACCACCAAGGACGAGGTCAACAACTACCTCCGCGAGATGTCCCTGCACTCGGATCTGCGCAAGCAGATCGATTACATCGATTCCCCCGAGGTGGTCTCCACCGACTTCGTGGGTTCCCGCCGTGCCGGCATCGTGGACGGACTCGCCACCGTCTCCACGGACAAGAACCTCGTCCTCTACGTCTGGTACGACAACGAATTCGGTTACAGCTGCCAGGTGGTCCGCGTCATGGAAGAAATGGCAGGCGTGAATCCGCCGTCCTTCCCGGCAAAGGAAACCGCCGCGGCCCTCGCAGCGATCGCCGTCTAGGCTCCGGCCACTGCCTCCCGTTTCCCGGCTGGTCCGCTCTGGAATCAGCCGGGAAACGGGACCACACTGGTGACATGGAAAAAGATTCAACGCTCCAGCACGACACCACCCTCGAACACGCCCTCGACGTCGCCAAAGCCAACCACAAAGAGGCTGTCCGGCTGCTGGAGGGCGCACGCGCCGCCTACAAGACGGGCGACGTCGGAGAGGACCGGGTGCGTCAACTGGAGGGATTGCTGGCCATTGCCGAGGAAGACCTCCGCAGGGTGATGCGCGAGCAATAACAGCGCCTTCACCCGTACTCCACACTGTGGATATCAGCAGGAAGGTCCGGCGGGTGCTTTAGGCTCTTCTGGTGCATGATGACACCAGCGGAGTGCCTGCCCCATGACCGTGAGCTGGTCCGCCTATCGCCAGGCGCGGCGCCGCTCGCGGCAGGCGTGGGGCATCCTGATGCTGGCTGCCCTGTCGGTGGTGGCAGGCCTCGCCTGGTTCTTCACGGCCGGCCAGTTCCAGGCGGGGGCGCCTGCCGTTGCAGGCCCGAAAGAGGCACCGGTCTTCGATCCGGCATGGATGAAGCCCGTGGTGCCGGTAAACCAGGTGCCCCGCGGTTCTGCCCTCGCCGCACTGGAGGGCATCAGCGTCAAGGGACGGGCCGCCAAGGATGACTACCAGCGGGAATCTTTTGGCCAGGCCTGGCTGGACGTCGACAGGAACGGCTGCGACACCCGCAACGACATCCTGCGCAGGGACCTGGCAGAGGTGGTGTTCATGGAAGGTTCCACCTGCCGGGTGGCCTAAGGACGCTTCCACGAGCCTTACACCTCACAGTTGGTGAACTTCCGCCGCGGTCCGGAAAGCAGCCGTGCGGTGCAGATTGACCACGTGGTGGCGTTGGGTGATGCGTGGCAGAAGGGCGCCCAGGGACTAAGCCCAATGCAGCGCCAGAGCCTGGCCAACGACCCGCTGAATCTCATCGCCGCCGACGGCCCGGCCAATCAGCAGAAAAGCGCGGGCGACGCCGCCACCTGGCTTCCGAAGAACAAATCATTCCGGTGCCACTATGTGGCGCGGCAGATCTCCGTCAAGGCGGCCTACGGTCTCTGGGTAACGGAGGCTGAGAAGGACGCCATGAAGCGGGTGCTGGCATCCTGCCCGGAACAGGAGACTGTCAGGGCAAACTGATGGCCCTAGTGTCCGAAGGGGTCGGGGTCCACGCCCGGCATCCAGGTCAGGCCGGGAATGCCCCAGCCGTTCTTCTTTGCCTGCTTCATGGCCTTGCGGGCGTAGCGGTCCATCAGCCTGTTGACGTACAGCTTGCCGTCCAGATGGTCGTACTCATGCTGGATCACCCTCGCGAACCAGCCGGTGGCCTCAAACCTGACGGGTTTTCCGTTGCCGTCAAAACCCTCCACCCGGGCCCATTCGGCCCGCTTGAGCGGATACTGTTCCCCAGGGAAGGACAGGCATCCTTCTTCTTCCTCATCGGGATCGGGAACAGCGCCGGAAATTTTTGACAGCGTCAGGACAGGGTTGACCACCACTCCGGTGGGAGGAGCTCCGTCATCGTTTGCGTACTTGTACACGAAAATGCGCTTGCCTACCCCTATCTGCGGTGCGGCGAGGCCCACGCCGTTCGCGGCATCGTTCGTCTCGAGCATGTCCGCTATCAAGGTGCGCAGTTCGTCGTCGAAGACTTCCACCTCGGAGGCCCTGCGGTGGAGTACGGGTTCTCCCCAGATGGTAATCGGCAGAACGGTCATCTTCAGCGGTCCTTTGGCTGTGTCTCGTGCGGCTACGTCTGATGCGGGAGCAGTGGTGCAATACGCAGCGAAAAAAGAAGGAGGCCGCACCGGATATCCGGTGCGGCCTCCTTCTTGGACAGCTGCACATGCCGTCCCGTGAGGGTGAGCGACGGGGGTTGAACCCGCGACCTCCTGGACCACAACCAGGCGCTCTGCCAACTGAGCTACGCCCACCATGTGCCTGCAGATTTACCGGCGAAGCGGACCTCTGGAAAGGCAACTCATATAGCTTACCTGCTCTTCAGGGGTGCTTTGTCCACTTTTGCCGTTTTCCCGGATAATTCCATCAAAGGTGGTGCAGATTACATGTCCGGCTTTCCGGCTTCCCCTGCGGAAGTGATCCGGCGGGCGATCTGCTGGGCCGTTACGCTGTCCGGTCCAGGTGACGGCACGAAGACCGCTTCACGGTAATAACGCAGCTCGTCAATGGAGTCCTTGATGTCGCCCAAAGCACGGTGGCCGCCCTTCTTTGCCGGTGACTGGAAATAGGCCCGGGCGAACCAGCGGCGCGAAAGCTCCTTGATGGTGCTGACGTCGATGACCCGGTAGTGCAGGTGCTCAACCACCGCAGGCATGTCCCGGGAGAGGAATACCCTGTCGGTGCCCACCGAGTTTCCGCCCAGCGGTGCTTTGCGCGGGTCCGGCACCCACTCGGAGATGTACTCCATGACAGCAGCCTCGGCCTCGGCCATCGTCCTGCCGTGGGGCAGTTCTTTGAGGAGTCCGGACTTGGTGTGCATGTCCCGGACAAAATCGTTCATCTGCGCCACCGCTGCATCATCGGGTTTGATGACCACATCGACGCCGTCTCCGAGGATGTTCAGTTCCGAATCGGTGACCAGGGCCGCCACTTCGATCAGGGCGTCGTTTTTGATGTCCAGACCGGTCATCTCGCAGTCGATCCAGACGATTCTTTCGTTAGATATAGGCACCGGACCAGACTACCGTTACACCCCCAGGCAGCCTGCCGATGCTAGGATTTCGAAGACGCGGCGGGTCATGCCGCGCTCCGTTTGGACGCGCTCCGGGCAGCGGCCAACCACCGGGCGAAACCGCAAACAAGACAGATTGGACCATCCTGACATGACGGCGTCTGTGCCAGCGACGGGGGAGATGGCGCCTGCCGCCACCGCCGGAGCGGGCGCTGCCGAGGTGGACAATCCCCGATCGCCGCTCCTGGCCGGATTCGCGGGATCGATGTTCATGCTCATCGGGTCCCTCGGGGTTGGCTGGCTGGCCCCGGTCTCGGAACTGCGGCGGATGCCGCTCTTTATCTGGATGCGGGCTGAAGCTGCCGGCGTTGCCCTCTCCATCGTCCTGCTGGCCGTGGGCGGCATGCTGCTGGTCCGGGCCTGGCTAAGGCTGGGGCAGCGGGTGCGGGTCTGGGGCCCGGAAGCGAGCAGGGCCACACTGATGGCAGTGATCGCCTGGGGCCTGCCCATGATGTTCAGCGTTCCTCTGTTCAGCCGCGACGTTTATGCGTACATCGGGCAGGGCCGGCTGATGGTGGAGGGCTTCAACCCCTATGAGAACGGTATTTCGGCGCTGTCCAACTATTTCCAGCTGGGCGCGGACAAGATGTGGACCGAGGCCCCCGTTCCCTACGGCCAGCTGTTCCTGTGGATTGAACAGTTTGTAGTGTGGTCAACCAACGTCCACCCGGAGGCAAGCGTGATGCTGTTCCGGGTTGTGGCGCTGGCGGGAGTGGCCCTGTGCATCATCTATGTGCCAAAGCTCGCCGAACTCCACGGCATCAACCCCCACCGGGCGCTGTGGCTTACGGCCGCGAACCCACTGTTCCTGACCAACTTCATCGCCAGCGTCCACAATGACGCCCTGATGATCGGACTGGCGCTGGCGGGCCTATACTACTCCGCAACGCGCCGGGTTGTCCGTGGCATCGTGCTGGTAACTCTTTCCATCGCGGTGAAGCCCATCACCATCGTCTTCCTGCCGTTCATCGGGCTGCTCTGGGCAGGCAAGGACGCCGGCTGGCTGCGCAGGTTCATATTCTGGGGGCTGACCGCTGCTTTGAGCCTTGGCATCCTGGTCCTGATGAGCCTCGTCAACGGCTTTGGCTTCGGCTGGATCAACGGGCTCTCCGCACCCGGAAGCATCTCCATCTGGTACGCGCCAGTGGGGCTGATTGGCATGGTGGTCGCCTCACTGGGCAACTCGTTCGATTTGGATGGGGCTGCGTTCGCGGACATCGTGTTCGACGCCGGGAAGCTGCTCGCCGTCGGCATCGTCGTCTGGCAGATCTTCCGGGGTGACTATCAGCGGATCATGCGCCGCCTCACGCTTGCCCTCGCGGCAGTGGTCCTGCTGGCCCCCATCATCCAGTCCTGGTATGTCGTCTGGCTCATACCTCTGTTCGCCGTCACCGGCATCCGCAATGACTGGCAGGTCAAGGCGCTCTACTTCGTTGTTTCCTTCTTCATGATCTACGCCATCTCCGACCAGCTGGAAGTGTTCCCGTACCTGCAGACCGAGGACCTCGGTTTTGCACTCGCACTCGCCCGGGTTGCGGCGGCGGTGACGGGCCTGCTGTTCGGCCTGTACCTCGTCTTTTGGGACCCACGCACCCGCACGCTGTTCCGCAAGACCCATGAGCCCGTCGTCGAACGCCCCATCATCTAGCCCTTCCCCGGTGCTTTGGACTTTGCTGCCGCCGCTGCGTGCCCCCTAGTCCCAGTGAGTCAAGGCTGAAGGAGGTCCGATATGGAGCCCTTCGGGCAAAGCCCGACGCCGCTGGCCGGCCTGGTCATCCGTTCCGGGCCGGACCATGAGGCGTTTGCGGCGGCGGTTTCGGCCCGGCGTTGCTGGGCGTCATCCTCGGGCTGGGGGCTTTGGTGCCGGTCCGGTGGTGCCTTCCCGGAAACCTGGGCCGGTGTGCGTACTGTGGCCCGGATCTGGCCCTGGGCGCTTGGCGCCGGGATGGCCGGCTACCTGGGTCTCGTCCCGGGCACGCTCTTCCTCCATGCGCTGTGGGAAACTCCGCCTGACAAACCCGTGTATGTGCTCATGGTGCTGGCCTTCGGCGGACTGGTGCTGGCCTTGGCCGGCGCCAGGGCCTGCACCGGGCTTGAGGCGTTACACATGCGGACCTAAGCGAAACGTTCGGACATCTCCGCGCGGTTAGCCTGCAGCAGCCCATACAGGCGCCCCGCTACGGCATCCACGAAATCCCACCAGGAGCCGGTCCGGATGATTTCCTCATAGACGGGCAGCATGCCCATGTCTCCGGTAGCCAAAGGGTCCGCCGTCAGATCGATGGCCGCATAATTCTCCTCGCGGGCAGAGGCCGTGCGTCACAGCTCAAGGACAGTGGCGCGGAGCTGTTCGGACGACTGGAAAGGGGTCCGTGCCGCTTCGGCCGTGACGATGCGCCGCACCTCAGGCACGCGGATGCCCAAAGACGGCATGTTTGATTTCATGTACGCCTGTGCCCCGGCGCCCCGCACCGGATCTTCATGCTGCAGGAGGCCAGTACGGATGGCGGCAATCAGCCGGGCGTCCACCACTTCCCCGTCGACCATGCTGCAACTCCAGCCAAGGCAGCAGGGGAGCGGGCCTCGGCCATGGGTTCGTGGGGCCGGACCGGTCGGGCTGGAAGTTAAGCCAATGACCCGTCCGCGTGACGCTTTCAACTCAGGCGCTGACATAGTCCACCTCGGAACCGGGGAAGCCACATGCGGCGGCTTGGACTATCCGGGCCCTGGCTTAGCTGCGGCCGCCGGGCATGGAAGCCGGAGAGGTCCAGCCTGCACGCTCCAGCCAGTCGGCACACAGCGACGTCCACTGGTCCGGCCCGGGCTCGTCCGCAGCCAGGCCCAGGCCGTGGCGACCCTGCGGAAACACGTGCAGCTCGGCCGCTACGCCCGCGGCCATGAGTGCCCCGGCGTACCCCAGGCTGTGGCTAACAGGAACGGCTGCGTCGTCGGCAGTATGCCAGAGGAAGGCGGGCGGGGTGGCAGCGGTGACATTGCGTTCCGCGGAGAGTTCGGCAAGGACGTCCGACGGCGGTGCCTCACCGAGGAGGTTGTCCACGGACCCTTGGTGGACGGAATCGATACAGGACACTACGGGGTAGCAGAGCACGGTCAGGTCAGGTACAGCCTCCGGGACGTCGAGGTGCGGGCTGCCGGTGGCGGCGGCAGTGGACAGCGTGGCGGCAAGGTGGCCGCCGGCGGAAAAACCGAGAACACCAACGCGGCCAGGGTCAACCTGCAGCCCTGATGACCCGTTACGGATGTGCAGCATCGCCTCCTTGGCGTCCTCCAGGGGCGCGGGATGCCTCTCGGGCGCCACGCGGTACCGCAGGACGAATGCGTGGATGCCCAGTGAGGCCAGCCACTCGGCCACCGGCTCAGCTTCGTGGTCGGCCTGGCGTGCGTAGCCGCCGCCGGGAAGGACCAGTACGGCGGGCCTTTGGCGCCCCTCCAGGTTCCCTGCACCACTGCGTCCAGGACCGGCGTGGGCAGGAACTGTGGTGAGTGCGGACAGCATGCTCATGCCTCCCCGGTGCTGCGCCGCAGCGTGACCTCACCCCTGACAGGAGGAACAGTGTCCTCCTGGCCCTCTGAGTTTCCGGCCCCGGGAGCAGTGGCACGGGTGGCCAGCCGTCCGATGTCCTCCAAGGGCAGGCGGACCGTGGAGAGAGCGGGGCGGAAGTCCCGCAGCGTCTCGATGTCGTCGAAGCCGGCGATTGTTGCATCCCTTGGTATGCGGAGCCCTTCGGCGCGCAGGGCTGCCGAGGCCCCTATGGCCATGACGTCATTGACGGCAAAAATGCAGAGCTTCCGGCCGGAGCCTCCGCCATCCTCTGCCTGGCCGGCCTTGATCCTGGCGGCCAGCTCCAGGCCCGCCTCGTAGCCGCCGGAGCGGTTGAAGGATGTCCGCAGGACTTCGGCAGGTGCATGGCCGGCGTGAGCCAGGCCTTCCTGGAAGCCCCGGATCCGGTCGTCAGAGGTGAGGAGGCCTTCGGGGCCGCCGACGATGACGAAGTCACCGTCCCAATTTTCAGCGAGCCTGGCTGCCAAGGCGCCGGCAAGCTCCTGGTTGGGTACGGCAACCACGTGGTATCCCTCCGAGGCGGTTGCACCCACCACCGGATGTCCCACCACCGCTACCCGTCCGCCGTTGCGGCAGTACCGGTCAAGCTCGGCCGCCAGTTCGGCGTTATCGTCCACGTCTTCGGGCCTGGAGGAGCGTGAACCCGCAATCACAATGGAATCGGCCCGGCGGGCGGCGAAGGCGGCCACGGCTTCGCGTTCTTCTGCCGGCGCGCCGCCCGTGGTGGCCAGCAGCACCATCCTGCGCTGCTCCCGCGCTGCATCCTGGACTCCGCGGGCAATGGCGGCAAAATATGGGTCCGCGATGTCGTGGACGATCAGGCCAATGAGTCCGGAGCTGGACTTTGCCAGCCCCTGGGCCTGGGCATTGGGAATATAGCCCAGGGAGTCTGCTGCCTGACGCACGCGGTCCGCAATGTCCTTGCCGGGTTTGCGGGCCGAGCCGTTTAAAACACGTGATGCGGTGGCTGGGGAGACGCCGGCGAGCCGGGCCACCTCGGTAAGCGTACTTGCAGCCACAGCATCTCCTGGTCAAGGTTCTAGGGCCAATAGCGGTAACAAACATTATGACAGTTTCAAGTTCTTCCGGAAAGCGCTTGCCAAACGAAGATCGGGCCGTGCATCATTGAAGGCAGTGGGAATGCGCTTTCCAGATCCAGCTTTCAGTACAACCGCTCACTCACCGTGGAGGAAACATGGGCTTCGAAACTAAGACGATCCGCATAGCCATGAATGGCATTACCGGACGGATGGGCTACCGGCAGCACCTGCTGCGCTCCATCCTCCCCATCCGCGAGGCCGGCGGCTTCACCTTGGAGGACGGCACCCGCGTCCAGGTCGAACCCATCCTCGTGGGCCGCAACGAGGCCAAAATCCGTGAGCTCGCCGAAAAGCACAAGGTTGCTGAATGGACCACGGACCTTGATTCGGTCATCAACGACCCCACCGTGGACGTCATCTTCGACGCCTCCATGACCAGCCTGCGTGCTGCCACCCTGAAGAAGGCAATGCTTGCAGGCAAGCACATCTTCACAGAGAAGCCCACGGCCGAAACCCTCGAGGAAGCCATCGAGCTGGCCCGCATCGGCAAGGTAGCCGGTGTCACCGCTGGCGTTGTGCATGACAAGCTGTACCTCCCGGGCCTGGTCAAGCTCCGCCGCCTGGTGGACGAGGGCTTCTTCGGCCGCATCCTTTCGATCCGTGGCGAGTTCGGCTACTGGGTCTTCGAAGGCGACATTCAGGCGGCCCAGCGTCCGTCCTGGAACTACCGCAAGGAAGACGGCGGTGGAATGACCACGGACATGTTCTGCCACTGGAACTACGTCCTGGAAGGCATCATCGGCAAGGTCAAGAGCGTCAACGCCAAGACCGCCACCCATATCCCCACCCGCTGGGATGAGGCCGGCAAGGAGTACAAGGCCACCGCCGACGACGCCTCCTACGGCATTTTCGAACTGGAAACCCCTGGTGGCGACGAAGTTATCGGCCAGATCAACTCCTCCTGGGCAGTGCGCGTGTACCGCGACGAGCTGGTGGAGTTCCAGGTGGACGGCACCCACGGCTCAGCTGTTGCCGGCCTGAACAAGTGCGTCGCACAGCAGCGCGCCCACACCCCCAAGCCCGTCTGGAACCCGGACCTGCCCGTCACCGAGTCCTTCCGCGACCAGTGGCAGGAAGTCCCAGCGAACGCCGACCTGGACAACGGCTTCAAGCTGCAGTGGGAAGAGTTCCTGCGAGACGTCGTTGCCGGCAGGGAGCACCGCTTCGGCCTGCTGTCCGCCGCCCGCGGCGTCCAGCTTGCCGAGCTGGGGCTGCAGTCCAACGACGAACGCCGCACCATCGACATCCCGGAGATCACCCTCTAATGACCTCACTCATCCTTCCATCGCACGACGGCGGCACCCGGGAGTACCGGCTGCACGGCGGCACCTCATGGGCCCGCCCCACCGCCCCGCTGACCGCCCGGCGTGCCTACGCTGCGGCGCACGTCATTCCTGAGGTGCTGGCCGACAACACCCCGGGCGCACCTGCCCGCCTGGACTGGGACGCCACCATGGCCTACCGCCATGAGCTGTGGTCCTACGGCCTCGGCGTCGCTGACGCCATGGACACTGCCCAGCGCGGCATGGGCCTTGACTGGGCCGCAACCCAGCAGCTGATCAAACGCACCGGCGCGGAAGCCGCTGCGGTGGTGTCGTCCGGCAACGCGGCCACGGCCGGCAAGTCCGTCCGGGACCTCGTGGCCTGCGGCGCCGGAACCGACCAGCTGGACATCGACTCCCTTCCCGTCGGAGAAGCCGGCCTCAAGGCCGTCCTTGAGGCCTACCGCGAGCAGATTGCGGTGATCACCGAAGCCGGGCCCAAGGTCATCCTGATGGCCTCCCGCGCCCTTGCCAAGGTGGCTACCGGCCCGGAGGACTACCTGAAGGTGTACTCCACCCTGCTGCAGGAGGTGGACCAGCCGGTCATCCTGCACTGGCTTGGCACGATGTTCGATCCCGCCCTCGCCGGCTACTGGGGTTCGGACGAGGTGGCTACAGCTACGGAGACGTTCCTGGACCTCATCAAGGACAACGCGGACAAGGTGGACGGCGTCAAGGTTTCGCTGCTGGACGCCAGCCACGAGGTGGCCCTCCGAGCGGCGCTTCCCGAAGGCGTCCGCCTCTACACCGGTGATGACTTTAATTACCCGGAGCTGATCGACGGCGACGGCAGCCACCACTCGGACGCCCTGCTGGGCATCTTCGCCGCCATCTACCCGGCCGCCTCGGTTGCCTTGCAGAACTACGATGCCGGCAACCGCGCCAAGGCCCGCGAAATCCTGGACTCAACCCGGGAGCTTGGCAAGCACATCTTCAGTGCCCCCACGTTCTATTACAAGACCGGCATTGCGTTCATGTCCTGGCTCAACGGCAAGCAGCCCGGCTTCCAGATGGTGGGGGGCCTGCAGTCAGGACGCTCGGTGTGCCACCTGGCCAGGACGTTCGAACTCGCAGACCAGGCCGGCCTGCTGAAGGACCCCGCACTGGCTGCCTTCCGGATGTCCGATTACCTGCGCATCCACGGGGTGGGTGTATGAGCGACTTCTCGCGGCTGTCCATCAACAGCGCCACCACCAAGAAGTGGACCCTCGCCGAGGTGGTGGAGGGTTGCGTCAAGGCCGGCATCCCCGCCATCGGCCCCTGGCGGGACCGGGTTGAGGAAGCGGGCCTGGACAAGGCAGCGCGCCTCATCAAGGACGCCGGACTGCGCGTTTCGTCCCTGTGCCGGGGCGGCTTCCTGACTGCGCCGGACGCAGAGGGCCAGGCAGCGGCCCTCGCGGACAACCGCGCAGCCATCCTGGAAGCCGCTGCCTTGGACACCCGGGAACTGTTCCTGGTGGTCGGCGGGCTCGCGCCCGGGGAGAAGGACGTGGTGGCCGCACGCCAGCGGGTTGCGGACCGGCTCGCCGACCTGGCTCCATTTGCGCAGGAGAACGGCGTCCGCCTGGTCCTGGAACCGCTGCATCCGATGTACGCCGCGGACCGGGCCCTGATCTCCACCCTGGGCCAGGCCCTGGATCTCGCAGCGCCCTTTGACGCCTCAACGGTGGGTGTCGCCGTCGATACCTTCCACGTCTGGTGGGACCCCGAACTCAAAGCGCAGATCCAGCGTGCCGGCCGGGAGAACCGCATCGCCTCGTACCAGGTCTGCGACTTCAACATGCCCATCGCCGCCGATCCGCTGCTGTCGCGCGGGTACATGGGCGACGGCGTCGTGGACTTCGCCACCATCGGCACCTGGGTGCGCGATGCCGGCTATACCGGCGACATCGAGGTGGAAATCTTCAATCAGGAGATCTGGAACACGGACGGCAACACCGTCCTGGCCACAGTGAAGGAGCGCTACGCGGACCTCGTCCTGCCCTACGCCTGACCTGATGCAGACCGCGGGCTCCTGCTACGTCACGGCAGGAGCCCGCGCCCCACGTGAAAGGACCCGGACCGCTACTGCGGTCCGGGTCCTTTCACGTGCCTGGCGACTCTAGCCGTACAGGGAGGCGCAGCGGCGGTACCTGGCCAGCACGCCGGCGTCGTCCTTCCGTGCGGAAAGTTCGACGGCGGTCCGCGTCCAGTTCGGGAATTGGCCCGTGAGTGCCGCGGCTGCCTGGCGGGCGGCACCGTCGGCCACATATTCGCCGGGCTCCGGCACCACCACGTCAACTCCCAGCAGCTGCGGCGCCACCTCCTGCACCGCGGCAGACTGCGCCCCGCCGCCCACCAGGATGACGCGCCGGGCATCAACCCCCTGGTGCTGCAGGGCAGCCAGGCCGTCGGCAAGGGAACAGACCACGCCTTCGACGGCGGCCCTGGCCAGGTTCGCCGGGGTGTAGTTTCCACGGGTGATGCCGTGCAGGGACCCCGTCGCGTCGGGCAGGTTGGGTGTGCGCTCGCCATCAAAGTATGGGACCAGGGTCAGGCCGCCGGCACCCGCGGCGGCTGCGAGGGCCAGCTCATTGAACTCCCGGAGGCTGACGTCCAGCAGCGCTGCGGTGGCATCAAACACCCGGGTGGCGTTCAGCGTACAGACAAGTGGCAGGTAGTGGCCGGCCGCATCAGCGAACCCGGCAACCAGGCCCGAGGGGTCAGCGGCCGGCGTGGCCGACACGGCGAACACGGTTCCCGAGGTGCCGAGCGACATGACCACGTCACCCAGTCCTGCCCCTACTCCCAGCCCTGCCGCCGCGTTGTCCCCTGCCCCCGCCGCCAGGACGGCGCCGCCGGGGGTTTTCCCGGCGGAGTCCAGCGGACCAAGCACCGCCGGAAGCAGTGGAACGTGACCCAGCGAAGACTTCAGGACGTCCGGCAGATACTCTCCCGACGCCGTCGAGAAGTAGCCGGTTCCCGACGCGTCCGAGCGGTCAGTCTTCAGGGCGGCCAGCCCCGCCTCGCCGCTCCCGGGACCGTAACCCATGAGCCGCCACGTCAGCCAGTCATGGGGGAGGCAGACGGCAGCCACCCTCGCGGCGTTCTCCGGCTCGTTTCCGGCCAGCCAGTGCAGCTTTGTCAGCGTCAGGGACGCCACGGGGACAGTGCCGGTGGCCTGGGCCCAATAGCGGGCGCCCGCGGCAGCATCGCCGTCGCCTGCTGTCTTGATCAAGTCTGCTGCGGCGCCTGCGCTGCGGGTGTCGTTCCACAGGAGCGCCGGCCGGACAACCTGGCCATCGCTGTCCAGGCAGACCATGCCGTGCTGCTGGCCGCCAACGGATATTGCCGCCACATCGTCCAGGCCGCCTGCCTGGACAATGGCTTCCTGCAGGGCTGTCCACCAGTGGTCCGGGTGGACTTCGCTGCCCTCGGGGTGGGCGGCGCGGCCCTGCCGGACCAGCGCCCCGGTGTCGGCGTCGCGTATCACTACCTTGCAGGACTGGGTGGAGCTGTCGATTCCGGCAACTAATGGCATTGAAAGTTCCTTTTCTGGAAAAGCCGTCGCCGGCCCGCACCTTGAGGAACGGGCCGACGACGGCGGCTGCCGAGTGGCGTAAACGCGCGCTTAGCGGGCGTT
>NZ_VAHM01000025.1 GCF_005796185.1 Pseudarthrobacter sp. NamB4 | reverse complement strand
AGGCCGCAACACCATGTCCTTCACCCCGTACCGCAGCGGCACGGAACCGGCCAGCTGCAGGATCCCGGTCCCCGCGATCGAGGCCAACCGCTCCTCCACCTCCGCCGGCAAAATCAGCTCCGGATGGAACCCCTCCAAACCCAGCAGGATGGCGGTCATGGTGCCGTGCCCGTGCCCGGTCGCGGCAAGGGACCCATACAAGTCCACCCGCAGCGCCGCCACCTGTTCCAGCTTCCCGGAGCCTTTGAGCTCCTCCGCAAAAACGGCAGCAGCCCGCATCGGCCCCACAGTATGCGAAGAAGAGGGCCCAATCCCGATCGAAAACAGATCAAAGACGCCAACAGCCATAACGGTATTCCTAACTGCAAATGTGGCTCGGTCAATTGTGGCCGGGTTGGGAAGGAACAGGACATCCTCTGCATGCTGCTCCCTCGTCGCTTTGACGCATGCTGCCGGATGCCCAGCCCCCTCCCCAAGGTTCCGTCACCATGGCGAACAACAAGCAGGCAATGACATGCATCCGCCCGTTGTCGGTGATGGCTCCTCCGCTTCTACACGGCGACGTACGCACGAGAGGCCGACGAAGCCGGGCTTTTCGAAAGCGTGCGTCAGAGGCGAGGAACGAGCCAGCACGCGTGAAAAGTCCGGTCCGCCGGTCCCGAAGCCAGCCACGGAGGAGGCAGCTACTTGGCGCGTTTATAGAACGGCAGGTCGACGACTTCGAACGGCTCTGCCTTACCTCGCAGGTCAATGTCCAGTGCGGTGCCAACGTTGGTGAACGCGACGTCCACGTACGCCATGGCCACCGGATATCCGAGGGTGGGTGACGGCTGGCCGGAGGTGACTTCGCCCACCACGGTGCCGTCCTTAAGGACCGGGTAGCGGGCTCGGCCTGCGCGGCGGCCGAGTCCTTTGAGTCCCACCAGGCGGCGTCCGGAGGTGCTGCCGGCGCCGGCTTCCTTTTTGGCGGCCAGGGCGGCCTTGCCCACGAAGTCGCCTTCCTTGGACAGTGCGACGACGGGTCCCAGGCCCGCGGAAAAGGGGTCGCCATGCCGGGACAGCTCGTTGCCGTACAAGGGCATCCCCGCCTCCAGGCGGAGCGAATCGCGTGAGGCCAGGCCTGCAGGTGCCAGTTCGCCGTCGTCGGCAATGGCAAGGAGGGCCTGCCAGAGGGCCGCTGCATCGCCGTTCGCCACGAAGATCTCAAAACCGTCCTCGCCTGTGTACCCGGTGCGGGCGACCAGAAGGTCCTGCCCCGCGCCGCCCACCAGGAGCGGTACCTCAACGGCGGCGTAGTATCTCAGCTCCCTTACCAGGGGGTGCTGGGCGGCCGGGACCAGGCGGAGCAGCAACTCCTGTGCCTTGGGGCCCTGGACGGCCACCAGGGAGGTGGCCGCTGAGGCATCGTCCACCCGGACGTCAAAGCCCGTCCCCCGCTCCGCCAGCGCTGCGGCCACCACGGCGGCGTTGCCGGCGTTGGGGACCACCAGGAAAACGTCGCTGCCGTCATCAGCGGCCGGCCGGCGGTAAGTGATGAGGTCGTCGATGATGCCGCCATCCTCGCTGCAGATCAGCGAGTACTTGGCCTTTCCCACGGGCATGGCCGACATCTTTCCCACCAGGGCGTAGTCCAGGAAGGCCGCGGCACCGGGGCCGGTGACCCAAATTTCGCCCATGTGGGAGAGGTCGAACAGCCCGGCGCTCTTCCGAACGGCGTGGTGTTCGGCGAGCTCGGAGCTGTACTTCAGGGGCATCTGCCAGCCGCCAAAGTCGGTAAAGGACGCCCCCAGTTTCTTGTGCTCGTCGTACAGCGCGGTGTACTTCTCCGTCATGGTGCCGGCCCCTAGTTTTCGAACTCCGAAAGCGGCGGGCAGGAACAAATGAGGTTTCGGTCCCCCGCTGCGCCGTCGATGCGTCCCACCGGCGGGAAGTACTTGTCCTGCCTCAGCGACTTCACCGGGAATACGGCCTGCTCGCGCGGGTAGGCATGGTTCCAGCCGCTGCTGATTGCTGCCGCAGCAGTGTGCGGAGCGTTGCGCAGCGGGCTCTCCGTCACGGTAAAGTCCCCGGCCGTCACCTGGTCGATCTCAGAACGGATGGAGATCATTGCCTCGATGAAGCGGTCAATCTCGCCGAGGTCCTCGGACTCGGTAGGCTCCACCATCAGCGTGCCCGCCACCGGGAAGGACAGCGTGGGGGCATGGAAGCCGTAGTCGATGAGGCGCTTGGCCACGTCCTCGGCGGTCACGCCGGTCCTGGCAGTCAGTTCGCGCAGGTCAAGGATGCACTCGTGCGCCACCAGCCCGGCTTCCCCCGTGTACAGGACCGGGAAGAAGTCGTTGAGGCGCGCGGCAATGTAATTTGCGGCCAGCAGCGCTGACTTGGTGGCTTCGGTCAGGCCCTGCCCGCCCATCAGCTTCACGTACGCCCAGGAAATGGGCAGCACGCCGGCGGAGCCGTACTTCGAGGCGGAGATGGGGACGTCGTTGCCTTCGGTCCAGGTGGCCGCGTTGCCGGGCATGAACGGTGCCAGGTGCGCCTTGGCAGCTACGGGTCCGACGCCGGGTCCGCCGCCGCCGTGCGGGATGCAGAACGTCTTGTGCAGGTTCAGGTGCGAGACGTCGCCGCCGAACTGGCCCGGCTGGGCCAGGCCCACCAGGGCGTTGAGGTTGGCGCCGTCGATGTACACCTGCCCGCCAACCTGGTGAATGGCGTCGCAGACCTCACGCACGTCTGCGTCATAGACGCCATGGGTGGAGGGGTAGGTGATCATGATGCAGGACAGGGTGTCCTTGTGGGCTTCGATCTTGGCGTACAGGTCCGCGTGGTCGATGGTGCCGTCCGGCGCGGTGGCCACCACAACAACCTTCATACCGGCCAGGACAGCAGACGCAGCGTTGGTGCCGTGTGCCGACGCCGGGATCAGGCAGACGTTCCGCTGCTGGTGGCCGCGGGAGTGGTGGTAACCGCGGATGGCCAGCAGGCCCGCGAGTTCACCCTGGGAGCCGGCGTTCGGCTGGATGGACACCTGGTCATATCCGGTGATCTCGGTCAGCTGGGCTTCCAGGTCCGCTATCAGTTCCCGCCAGCCCTCGGTCTGGGAGTCCGGGGCGAACGGGTGGATCGAAGCAAACTCGGGCCAGGAAATGGCCTCCATCTCGGCCGTCGCGTTCAGCTTCATGGTGCAGGAACCCAGCGGGATCATGGTGCGGTCCAGCGCCAGGTCGCGGTCCGAGAGGCGGCGGATGTAGCGCAGCAGCTGGGTCTCCGAGCGGTAGGTGTTGAACACGGGGTGCTGCAGGAAGCCGGAGGAGCGTTCGACGGCGGCATCCAGGCCGACCCCGTCCATAACCTCGGCCAGCGCGGCACCAAAGGCAGCCAAAACGGCGACGACAACCTCCGTCGTCGTGGTTTCATCCGTGGAGATGCCTACCGTGTCAGCGTCAATGCTGCGCAGGTTGATGCCCTTGGCCTCTGCTGCGGCAACAATTGCCGCTGCTTTGCCCGGCACCGAAACGGTCACGGTGTCGAAGAAGCTCGTGTGCATCACGTCGAACCCTGCCACCCTAAGCGACGCGGCCACGGCCCTGGCGTGGAAGTGGGCGGACTGCGCAATGGCCTTCAGGCCCTCGGGTCCGTGGTACACCGCGTACATCGACGCCACGATGGCCAGCAGCGCCTGGGCGGTGCAGATGTTGGAGGTGGCCTTCTCGCGGCGGATGTGCTGCTCGCGGGTCTGCAGGGCCAGGCGGTAGGCAGGAACCCCGGCGGAGTCCTTGGAGACTCCCACCAGGCGCCCGGGCATGGAGCGCTCCAGCCCCTTCTGCACTGCCATGTAGGCGGCGTGCGGGCCGCCGTAGAACAGCGGGACGCCGAAGCGCTGCGCGGAGCCGACGGCGATATCGGCACCCTGCTCGCCCGGCGGGGTGATGAGGGTCAGGGCCAGGAGGTCGGCAGCGACGGTCACCAGCGCGCCACGCTCCTTGGCGTCGGCGATCACTGTGCTGTGGTCAAAGACCCGGCCGGAAGCACCGGGCTGCTGGAGCACGACACCGTTGATGGCGCCGTCGGGCAGTCCATTGGCAAGGTCGGCGACCTCCACCTCGAAGCCCAGTGCCTCGGCACGGCCCTTGACGATGGCAATGGTCTGCGGCATGCAGTCTGCGTCCAGGACTGTCTTGCCGTCCCTGGCGTCCTTGTTCTTGTTGGCCCTGCGCATCATCAGTACTGCCTCGGCAACGGCAGTGGCCTCGTCCAGCAGGGAGGCGTTGGCGATGGGCAGGCCCACCAGGTCCTGGACCATGGTCTGGAAGTTCAGCAGCGCCTCCAGCCGGCCCTGGGAAATCTCTGGCTGGTACGGGGTGTACGCGGTGTACCAGGCCGGGCTCTCGAGAATGTTGCGGCGGATCACCGGCGGGGTCACGGTGTCGTAGTAGCCCTGGCCGATCATCTGGACCGCGGTCCTGTTCTTGGCGGCGAGCTTGCGGAGCTCGCCGAGAACCTGGACTTCGCTGAGGGCGTTTGCCAGCTCCAGCGCGGAATCCTGCCGGATGTCCCTGGGGACGGCGGTGTCCACCAGCGCGTCGACAGTATCGTAGCCCACGGCCTTGAGCATGGTGTCGACGTCGGCCTGGCGGCGCGCGCCGATATGGCGGTCAACGAAGGTGGCGGCCGAAGCAGAAGAAGCCGGGATGGCGGGGGCTGGAACGGCGGGGGCCGGAGAGACAGTCACGAGGAACTCCATAGCTCAGGCGGCGCTGGTGCGCCACATCGATTCGGGCCCTCCCCGCTCTGTCTTGGACCTGAGAGTTTCCGCGTTGCCTGCTTCCGCTGGCCCCGCTTGCACCGTCGGTGAGCACAACGGTCCGAACGGATCCGGTGGTGGATCTCCAGGCGGACGGCCTGCTGCTTTCCAGAGGTGCCTCGCCGCGGCGGTACATGGGCCTGTGAGATTCCTGGGGAGGTATTGCTCCTACGGCGCCTGCTTGTACCTTCTGGCAGAACTCTCCCGCCGCAGATCAAAGGCTATTCAATTAGGTTGTTTTGAGTTGTTCTTGGTGGCGGCCGATGGCGGCCTGCACATGCACCAATTCTCCTATGGCGCAGGCGCAGGGGCAAATGCCGGTCAGCCTCTCAGCCGCTCCACCGCGGACAGCAGCTCCTCCACGTCCGCCTGCCGCCTGCCGGCATTTCCGGACGGCCCGCTTTCCCACATGGCGTTGAAATACAGCCCGTCCCCCATGTACAGCACCGCCTTGGCCATAGCCGCCCCCACATCCTTGCCGATGAGCTCCAGCCACTGCTGCTGGATGGCGGCAAAACGGCGGCGGGCCTCCTCGTGGGCCACCTCGGCCAGGCGGGTGGCAGCAACAAAGGAACGGTCCATCGGGGTGTCGGACCAGAGCGATGACCGGATGAAGTACGCCGCTGCCCCTTCCGGTGCGGCCGCCATGGCCGCAAGGTCCTCCCCCGCCAACCGGTCCAGCCGCTCAAGGGTGGCGGCGATCAGTGCTTCCTTGTTGGGAAAGTGGTACAGCAGGCCGCCCTTGGAAACGCCCGCCTTCCTTGCCACCGCTTCCAGCGTGGCAGCCCGCTCACCCACATCGATGAGGAGCTCTTCAAAGGCGTCGAGGACTGCGTCTCGCGCCACGGGTTTTCTGGCCATGCTTCCCATCATGCACGGCTGCAGCCCGGTTTCTTAACTAGACCGTCCAGACGGTACAGTTATTTTCCATGACACCGTCCGCCGCTCCCCGCAGCACCGCTTATCCCGACGCCACCGCCCGGACCACGGGCGGGCGCGCCGGCGGAACCTGGCGCGACTGGCTGGCCCTGGGGCTGCTGATGTTCCCCGTCCTGCTGGTTGCCGTGGACAACACAGCCCTGACCTTCGCGCTGCCGGCCATCACGCGCGCCCTCAGCACATCCGGCGTCGAACTTCTCTGGATCGTGGATGCCTACCCGCTGGTGCTGGCCGGGCTGCTGGTGGCCATGGGAAGCCTGGGTGACAGGATTGGCCGGCGCCGGCTGTTGCTCATCGGCACCATCGGCTTCGCTGCGGTCTCCGCAGCCACGGCCTTTGCCCCAAATGCCGGCTGGCTCATCGCCGGCCGTGCCGTCCTGGGCTTCTTCGGCGCCATGCTGATGCCCTCCACCCTGTCCCTGATCCGCAACATTTTCCCGGAGTCCAACCGCCGGCGGCTGGCAGTCGCCATCTGGGCCGCCGGCTTTTCCGGCGGCGCCGCGCTGGGCCCGATCTTCGGCGGATTGCTGGTGGAAGAGTTCTGGTGGGGCGCCGTCTTCCTGGTGGCAGTGCCCATCATGCTGCCGCTCCTGGTCCTCGGCCCTGCCTTCATCCCGGAATCCCGTGACCCGTCACCGGGGAAGGTGGACATTCCGAGCATCCTGCTCTCACTGCTGGCAATGACTCCCGTCGCGTATGGCATCAAAGAAGTTGCCACCGAAGGTCCCGGTGCCGCGGCCCTGGGAGCCGTAGCCCTCGGTCTGGCAATGGGCGTACTCTTTGTCCGCCGGCAGCAGCGCCTTCACACTCCCCTGCTGGACATGTCGCTGTTTCAAAACAGGGTGTTCAGCATGGCCATCGCGGCCAATGTCCTTGCCCTCTTTTCCTTCAACGGCTTCATCCTCTTCCTGGCCCAGCACCTGCAGCTCCTTGAGGGCCTGTCCCCTTCGGCGGCAGGCGTTGCGATGATTCCGGCACTTCTCGCGACGGTGGTGGCAGGTCTGGCGGTGGTGCCGCTCGTCCGCCGGGTTCGGCCCGGGTTCGTGGTGGCGGCAGGACTCGGCATGAGCGCCGCGGGCTACAGCCTGGTGACGTTTGGCAGCCACGCCGGCGGACCCTCGCTGCTGCTGGCCGCACTCCTGGTCCTGGCGCTGGGCGTGGGAACGGCGGAGACCATCTCCAATGACCTCATCCTGGGAAGCGCACCGCCGGAAAAGTCGGGCGCGGCGGCCGCAATCTCTGAAACGGGGTACGAGGTGGGAGCACTGCTGGGAACGGCGGTGCTGGGGTCCATTCTTACAGCCTCCTACCAGCAAAACCTGCGGCTTCCGGAGGGCGTCGCCGAAGCCTCCTCGGGCCAGAGCATCATGCATGCCGGGGAGACCCTGGCGGGGGCGATGGAACTCGCGGCCGGACTGCCGGGCCCGCTGGGGGACGCCGTACGGGACGCAGCCGCAACCGCCTTTGACTCCGGGGTGCACGTCACTGCGGCCATTGGGCTGGTGCTGATGTCGACGGCGGCAGTGCTCGCCGCCGTCGTCCTGCGGCAAGTGCCCAAGGCGGCCAAGTGAACCAGGGCCGCCGACCTTGAACCAGGGCAGCAAAAAGGCGTCCGCCGCCGGAGCGGGCAGCTCCGGCGGCGGACGCCTGCAGTAATCTTCTGCGCCCGGCGGCTACTTCGCGTCGGGGGCGGTGACGCTTGCGGTGGGCTCCATGGTTTCGGCGTTTACCATCCAGGCGAACTGCTCCAGCTTGAGGATGAATTCATGCAGCAGGTCGGCCGACGTGGGATCCTCCTCATCCACCTCGTCATGGACCTTGCGCATGGTTCCGACGGCAGCTTCGAGGGCCGCAACGATGCGCTCGGTGGCGTCCTTGGTGCTGATCAGACCCTCGGGAAACGGAGCCAGGTTAGTGCTCTCGGCCACCGTTGAGCTGCGGCCGTCCGGCAGTGCGTGCAGGGCGCGCATCCGCTCGGCGGTGTCGTCGGCGAACTGGCGGGCGGCGTCCACGATCTCATCCAACTGCAGGTGCAGGTCCCGGAAGTTGGTGCCCACAATATTCCAGTGCGCCTGCTTGCCCTGGACGTGCAGTTCAATCAGGTCTGCGAGCACGGCCTGCAGGTTGTTGGTCAGTGTCGGTGAAGCTTTCATGGGTCCTCTTCGATCGGTCCAGTAACTCCGACGCTATCAGCAGCCCGCGGTACGGCAGGGGGCCTGCGACTGATTTCTCAGTGAGCTTACTAATTCCCCGGCAACGGACATTAACGAACGTCCTTCATATTCGCTCTTGCGTCCTGCGTCACACGCCCCCCATACTAAATGAACGCCATTCATATAGTGGTCGTCCTCTCACATCTTCAGAAAGTGGTGCCATGACCGAGACCATCCGCACCAGCTCGTCCTCCCCCGGTCCGGGGAGCCGCTCCCCCAGCCCTGCCGGCATCAGCCCCAAAGGACTGAAGGGCGGGCAACTGGGCCTTCTCGCCGTCGTCGTGCTGGGTATTTCCACCATTGCTCCCGCCTACACCCTGACCAGCGCACTGGGCCCCACCGTCAACGAAGTCGGACTCCAGCTGCCGGTCATTTTCCTGGTCGGTTTCATTCCCATGATCCTGGTCTCGCTCGCCTACCGGGAGCTCAACGCCGACTCGCCGGACAGCGGCACCACCTTCACATGGGTCACCAAGGCCTTCGGCCCTTGGGTGGGCTGGATGGGCGGCTGGGGCCTGCTGGCGGCCAACATCATCGTGCTGTCCAACCTTGCCGGTGTCGCCGTCGACTTCTTCTACCTGTTCCTGTCCCAACTCACGGGTAACCCGGAGCTCGCGGGCCTCGCCGACAACAAAGCCTTGAATGTTGTGACCTGTTTTGTGTTCGTGGCGCTGGCCGTCTGGGTCAGCTACCGCGGCCTGCACGCCACCAAGGTGGTGCAGTACGGCCTGGTGGGGTTCCAGCTGCTGGTCCTTGGCCTGTTCGTCGCCATGGCATTCGCCAACTGGTCCGCGTCCGAAACAGCCATCCCGTTCAGCTGGGAATGGTTCGACGTGACCAAGGTCGAAACCTTTAGCCAGGTAGCTGCCGGAATCTCGCTGTCAATCTTCGTCTACTGGGGATGGGACGTCTGCCTGACCCTTAACGAGGAGACTGCCAACGGCAGGAAGACAGCAGGTGTGGCCGGTACCCTGACTGCCGTGATCGTGCTGGCCATTTACCTCCTGGTCAGCATCGCCACCATGATGTTCGCCGGCCTGGGCGACACCGGCAACGGGCTGAACAACGAGGACAACCACGAGAACATCTTCACGGCACTCGCCTCGCCCATCATGGGTCCGTTCGCCATCCTGATGTCCCTCGCCGTACTGTCGAGCTCCGCAGCGTCCCTGCAGTCCACGTTCATGTCGCCGGCCCGCGGGCTGCTGGCCATGGGGCACTACGGCGCCCTGCCGCAGCGCTTCGGCAAGGTGAGCAGGAAGTTTGCGACGCCGGGCTACGCCACCATCGTCGCCGGCGTCGTTTCCGCGGGGTTCTACGCCGTCATGCACGTGGTCAGCGAAAACGTCCTGAACGACACCATCGTTTCGCTGGGCCTGATGATCTGCTTCTACTACGGCCTGACCGCCCTCGCTTGCGCCTGGTACTTCCGGCACAGCGTCTTCAGCAGTACCCGCAACTTCATGCTGCGGCTGGTGTGCCCAGTGCTCGGCGGGGTGGGGTTGTTCGTGGTGTTCTTCCAGACCGCCGTGGACAGCCTGGCGCCGGAGTTCGGCAGCGGATCCGAGGTCTTCGGCGTGGGGCTGGTCTTCATATTGGGCGTCGGGATCCTGGCCTCCGGGGCAGTCTTCATGCTCATCATGGCCCGAGTACACCCCGGCTTCTTCCGGGGCGAAACCCTCAAGCGGGACACCCCTGCACTGGTGGTGCCGGAGTAGGCCGGACCGCCCCGCCCGCAGGGCAAAAGTGCCGTACCCCCGGGTTCCAGGGGTACGGCACTTTTGCTATGTGGTCTTCTGTCCGAGGCCCGTTGTCACAGGCAGCGCGTCACCAGAAGTGCGCCACGTCAAGGACCAGCCTTGAACCGGAGCCGGGCCCGTCCAGGGTGAACACCCTGAACGGAAGGCGGGCACGGACTCCCACGCCGATATTGGTGTAGCCCTCAAAGCTTCCGGCCCAGGCCACCTGTCGGAAGGTCTGGTAGTTGGAAACGTTGGAGAGTTCCGCCTGGTTGGCGGGGTTGTACGTGGGCTGCCCGCTGTCGGGGTTGTAGGCGGGTGCATTCACGGTCACCTGCAGCCGGGCACCCCCGCGGACCGGCACGGGGAACCCGGACCCGTCCTGGATCACCTGGGGTACGTACCGCACGGTATAGCCGGCAGCCGGACCGTCGAGGTCCACCACCATCCGGTCGAAGCAGTAGTGCTGCCCGGTGCGAACGTTGGTGACGGATGCCTTGCTGAACGTATTGTCAGACTTGGACATGGACCCCCAGACCAGTCCGCAATACGAGGTGGTTGCCGAGGCGGGCCCCGGAACCAGGATTCCCAGCCCGACGGCCATCAGGATGGCCGTGAGCCAGATAAAGAGTTTTTTCATTGTGGAGCCACCCAAGGAAGGAGCGGATTGGATAGCTCCAGATTAGGAGCGTGGAAGCCTCGAAACGAGGGCTGTAGCCGCTTCGGCACGGAACCGTTAGGGTGTCCGCGGCAGCATTACCGGGTCATAAAAAAAGGGCTGTTTCCGGGCCTTTCTTGACCTTTTCGGTGCCGTTTCTGCACCTCGCCGTTATCCGGATAACGACGGCGGCAGGAGACAAAAAGCGCCGGCCACCATGGCGGGCGGCCGGCGCAGGGATTGGAAGTCGGTGTCAGCCTTCGCAGTCGCGGCAGTACTTCATGCCGTTCTTCTCGCGGGCAACCTGGGACCGGTGGCGGACCAGGAAGCACGATGAGCAGGTGAACTCATCGGATTGTTCAGGAACAACAATGACCGTCAGTTCCTCGTTCGAAAGGTCCGCGCCGGGCAGGTCAATGCCTTCGGCGGTGTCGTTCTCGTCGACGTCGATGACCGCGGTTTGCGCGTTGCCGCCACGTGACGCCTGGAGAGCCTCCAACGAGTCAGCGGGAGTGTCTTCTTCCTGCTTGCGTGGGGCATCGTAATCGGTAGCCATAGCGTGTTCACTTTCGTTGCTGCGCAGCACCACTTCAGGCACCTCAGTGAAGCAGTTTAGGGCATGATCCCGCTAGCAAGCCAATAGTGTGTTCAACCAGACATGCCGTTCTGCTGCAGCGTGGATCCGGCATGGCTGCGCCGGGCATGGTCGCCTCCCACGGCCACCCCGCTCAGCGCGGGCAGCCAGGCCCAGCGGGAGGCATCAGCCATGGCATCCGCCTCCTGCCCGCCGCCGTCGTAGGTGGTTGCGCTAACGAACCACGCGCGGATCCGGCCGAGGAAGTTTGGTGTCATGCCTGCAAGCTACGCAGTGATTGTTGTGGGCGCGTTTCGCGCCCGTCTCACCCACATTAAGCCGTGGACCCGCCCGGATGATCCCCCTGGGGTGCCGGGGCAGTGTCCGATGCCGTGTCCGCCTGCGAGCGCTGCCGGCGGCTGAACAGGATGAAGGGAGCGGCGATCAGCTGGACTGCGCCTCCCACCGCCAGCGAAGCGGGGTAGCCGTAGAGGTCCGCCGTCCTGCCGAGGAGCGGCTGCACCACCACTCCGCCGGCAGAGCCCATCAAGGAATCGAAGCTGAGCACCGTTGCCCGCTGCTTCGAGGCAATCATGTCGTTCAGGTAGGCCTGCCGGACGGGGGTGCCTGCCGCACCCACTACTGCCCACAGGGCCAAAAGTACCAAGGCCAGCCAGAACGCGCTCGTGAACACCAGCATCACAAGGATCAGTGAGCTGACCAGGTTACTGCCCATCAGCACAGTGGTGCGTCTCCGCACGAGCCGCCGGATGCGCGGCGCCATCCATCCGCCCACAATGTCCGCTCCTGCCACCAGGGCCGCGGCCAGGCCGGCCACAGCGTAGGCTCGCGGGTCCCCAAAGAGCTGAAGCAGATAGGGCTGCAGGGCGTAGAAGACGTAGAAATTCACCCCTTCGGTGAATGGCGCAGCAAGCATTATGTACCTGACGGGCGGGTGCTTCAGTCCGCCATCCACGGAAGCCTTAAGGACGGCCCGGGTGGCCTTGAGCGGGTGCACCGACCGCTCTGGCGTGAAACCGACGTCGTGCATGAGCATAAAGGCCACCGCAAACATGGCAACCAGCACGCCCACCCGGAGCAGGAACGGCACGCCCAGGTTGGTGGCCTGGGCAATGACGCCGCCGGCCACGGAGCCGGCCAGCATGCCAACTCCAGTGACCATTTGCCCCCGTCCGAGCACGGTCTCCAGCCCGCCTTCGTATCCGGAGAACCGCAGGGCATCCACCAGCCAGGCCTCCACCGCACCCGAAAAAAAGGTGAAGCCGAGGCCCAGCAGGACAGAAACTGCCGCCCACCACCAGAACGGGGCCGAAAACTGCCACAGCAGGTAGTACAGAAAGGTGGACCCGGCCAGCATGACCGTCCCCAGCAGGAAGGAAACCCGGCGTCCCCAGCTGTCGGCAACCACTCCGGTGGGTACCTCGAAGAGCACCATCCCGGCAGTGAAGAAGGCGTTTGCGGCAAAGGCTTCCAGGTTGCTCAGCCCGGCATCCAGCAGGAAGAGGGTGTTGATGCCCCAGATGAACGAGGCTGCAAGGGTGTTTCCCAACGTCAGCGTCAGGTAGACGCGCTGGATCTTCAGAGCAGCGGCGTTCATGTCGGGGATGGCTAGGAGGGGCTGAAGCTGGCAGGCACAGGGTCGTGCCGCAGGTACCGGCGGCGGAAGCGCCCGGTACCTGCCGTTAAGGCCCTCAGGTCCACGGCGTACCGCAGAAGCTCCTGATCCGGGACTTCGGCGCTGATTTCGGTGAGGCCCTCACCGGAGGACGTGGTCCCGGTAAGCCGGCCGCGCCGGCCGGAAAGGTCGCTCATGACCGAGCCCACGTGCTCGTCCGCCACGGTAATGACGACGGCAGAAACTGGCTCCAGCAGCTGGATCCGCCCGGATGCCGCGGCCTCACGCAGTGCCAGTGCCCCCGCCGCCTGGAACGCTGCATCGGAGGAGTCCACGCTGTGTGCTTTCCCGCCAACGAGTGTCACCCGCAGGTCCACCACGGGAAAGCCCGCGCTCACTCCCTTTTCCATCTGGGCCCGCACACCCTTTTCGACGGACGGTATGAAGGTCCCGGGGACCACCCCGCCCACTGTCTTGTCCAGGAATTCGAATCCGGCGCCTCGGGGAAGCGGTTCCACCTCGATGTCACAAACGGCGTATTGTCCGTGGCCGCCGGACTGCTTGACGTGGCGGCCGTGCCCGGCCGCGGGGGATGCAAAGGTTTCCCGCAGGGGTGTCACCACGTCCACGGTGTGCAGTTTCACGCCCTGGTCGCGCAGCCTGTCCAGCACCACCTCGGCATGGGCCTCTCCCATGCACCACAGGACCAGCTGATGCGTTTCAGTATTCCGCTCCACCCGGAGCGTGGGATCACCGGCAGCAATCTTGCCGAGGCTGCGCGCCAGGGCATCCTCATCGCTGCGGGTGTCAGGTTCCACCGCCACCGGCAGCAGGGGCTCGGGCATGTCCCAGGTGGCCAGCAGGAGGGGCCGGTCGCGCCCCGAGATGGTGTCCCCCGTTTCGGCGCTTCCCAGCTTGGCAACCGCGCACATGTCTCCTGCAATGCTGAACGGCACTGGCCGCAGCGTGGCACCCAGCGGGGAGTAGAGGTGGGTGACGCGTTCGTCCGTGTCGTGGTCCTGGTGCCCGCGGTCAGCCAGCCCGTGACCGCCCACATGGACCGGGGCATCCTCCCTCAGGGTGCCGGAGAACACCCTGACCAAACAGATCCGGCCCAGGAACGGGTCGATGGAGGTCCGGACCACCTCCGCCGCGAGCGGTCCGGCCGGATCGCAGGACAGGGAGCCGGCAGGGGTCCCGGCCAGGTCCGTCGCCGCCGGCACCGTGACCTCCAGGGGTGACGGAAACGCACGGACCAGGACCTCCAGCAGTTCCGCGGTGCCCAGGCCGGTGACCGCGGAGGTGGAAAGGACAGGGAAGAAGGAACCGCGTTCGACGGCGGTTTCCAGGTCCGCGATCAGGACATCAGTGTCGATGGCCTCACCTTCCAGGTAGCGGTCCATCAAGGTCTCATCCTCGCTCTCGGCAATGATTCCCTCGATCAGCTCGCCCCGCGCCGGTTCCGATGCTGCCAGCTCTCCGGCGTCCGCTGCCCTGCTGGCGGTGGATTGTTCCCCCGACGAGTAATCGGTGACCGTCCCGGACAGCAGGCCCAGGAGGCCGGTGACCTCACCGCCGGTCCGCACGGGGACGTAAAGCGGCAGGACGCCGTCGCCGAACGCCTTCCGGCAGGCGGCCAGGACGCCGTCGTAATCTGCCCGGGGGTGGTCCATCCGCGTAATGGCGACGGCGCGGGGCAGCCCCATATGCTGGCACTCTCCCCAGAGCGCCGTAGTGGTGGCATCGATGCCGTCAACCGCGGAGACGACGAACAGGGCGGTGTCGGCGGCGCGCAGCCCCGCACGAAGCTCACCAATGAAATCCGGGTATCCCGGCGTATCCAGGAGATTGACTTTGATGCCGTCAATCAGCAGCGGCACCAGCGACAGGGTCACGGAGCGCTGCTGGTGCACGGCGGCGGGGTCAGAGTCGCTGACCGTCGTTCCGTCCGGAATGGATCCTTTGCGGGTGATCATGCCGTTGGCCGCGAGCAGCGCCTCGATCAGCATTGTTTTCCCGGCACCCGAATGGCCCACAAGTGCCACGTTCCGGATTCTGCCGGGCTCCTCGGCGGCGAGGCCGGCCGAGGCGTCTGCCCGGCGCCCTTCAGGTCCGTTCCGGCCGGACGCCGTCCTGGCTGAGTCCTTGGTGCCTTTGACCGACATGGGAACCTCCTGGCCTCTTTGCCATCCAACCGGGCTGAACGTGTCCTCTGATTCGACACCCTGAGCAGCGTCAGGGCAAGGGTCCTGCGGCCGCGGAACTACTTGCCGCGGGCTTTTCTGGTGGCGGCGTCGTTGGCCTTTTGGATGGCTTTGACCAACTCGTCCTTGTCCATTTTGGAGCGGCCCTTGACGTCCAGTTCCCTGGCAAGCTTGTAAAGATGGTCCTTGGAGGCGTTGGCGTTCACGCCGCCGGCGGTGGGCTCTGGGGACTTGATGCCTCCCTCCGCGCGCTTGTCCGACGGTCCCCGCTTTTCCTTGGGCTCCCAGTGGTCGCCCACCTTTTCATAGCTGTGTTTCAGGGAGGCGTAGGCCGCCCGGGCAGCCCTGCCCTCGTCGTTGTCGTAGCTCTCAAGGGCTGAATCGTAGGTCTTCGCGAACGTGTCCTGGGCTTTCTGCTCAGAGCGCTGCAGGGTTGAGGGGAGCTCTTCCTTGCGGGCGTGGTCGTTCTTGCCGGTCTTGGGCATGGCACCCACACTCCTTTTATCAGCAGGCTGATCATTCGGATGGGACCAGCTTAGCCGCTGACAGGGTGCGGGACCGGAAACTGTGGAGCCCCCTGTCGGATTCGAACCGACGACCCCCGCTTTACAAGAGCGGTGCTCTGGCCAACTGAGCTAAGGAGGCGTGCCCTAAAGGCAGGCGTCTGAAAGACGCTAGATAAGGTTAGCCCAACTGGTGCCGGTGGCAAAAAAGATGCCTGCAGACACGAGGCGGCCTTAACGCCGGCGGCCCGCTCCGGAAGAACCGGAACGGGCCGCCGCGGTGCAGTGGCCTTAGTCCTTGGCGTCGATTGCTGCCTGGATCTCGGCGTTCAGGTCCGAGGCGCCGTCCCACTGCTTGCCGTCGATGAAGACGGTCGGAGTGCCGGTGATGCCGGTGTTGGCTGCCAGTTCCGTGGAGTACTTGACGTAGGGGCGGAACGTCTTGTCGTCCACGCAGCTGTCGATGTCCGCACCGATGTCGCCGGCGAGGGACTTCAGCTTGTCGTCGGAGAGGCCAGCCCCGCCTTCCGCAGGCTGGTTGGCGAAGAGAACGTCAACGTATTCCGCGTACTTCTCGGGGGCTTTGTCAGCTACGCAGGCAGCAGCGTTGGCGGAACGCGAGGAGTAGTTGGTGCTGGACTGGCGGTCCAGGAAGCCCAGGGGCCGGTACTCCATGGAGATCTTGCCTTCATTGCGCAGGTTCTTCAGGGTTTCGCCGTAGGTCTCCTCGAAGCGCAGGCAGACCGGGCAGATGAAGTCGATGTACGCAATGACCTTGACCGGCTGTCCGGCCTCGGCTTCGGCCCCCGGTGCCACCACCGGGCTGGGCACCTGCTCAGGCTTGGTCAGCGTGGTGACGTCCACGGTGGCGGGCTCGGTCTTCTTCACCTCGGTGTTGGCCAGCAGCGTCACGCCGCCGTTGACATTGGCATTGGCGGGCACCGGCCCCTGGTCCGCGACAGGCGTGTTCTGGCGGATGCTGGTGGTCACCACCAGAGCAACAACGGCCAGGATGGCCACGACGGCGGCCACGATGCCCCAGCCGATCAGCAGTTTGTTGCGCTTGTCCTTCTTCAGCTGCGCCTCGCGGATCAGGCGCGCCTTCTCGCGCGCCTCCGCGGTGCGCTCCGTCTTGGACTTACGTACTTCGTTTGCGGGGCTCATGTGTTCCTTGGGTCGGTTGACGTTGGGGGACCACTTCGTGGCGACTTCCAATATTTTAGGGGAGAAAGCTGGGAGCTTGCGGTTTCAACCATCGGGACGCTTTGCCCGGACTTGACCAACGGACGAATAGCACGGAAGATTCCGTCCCGCTAGGGTGGGTTGAGAGCCACAAGCAACCCCAGGGGACCGCAATGCAAACACCCGTCCACGAAAAACACGACTCAACAGCTGCATCCGGCACCGCCGGCTCAGGTGAGGGCGGTGACACAAAGTACGAGTTCATGGTGGTGTCCAACCGGCTGCCGGTGGACCGCTGCGCTCCGGGCGAAAGCGGGGATGACGGGTCCGGCTGGCGCCGCTCCCCCGGCGGCCTGGTGACAGCCCTGGCTCCTATGATGACCAAGACCGACGGCGCCTGGGTGGGTTGGCACGGGGCGCCCGATGAGACCGTGACACCCTTCAGTCACGGCGGCATGGACCTGGTCCCGGTCCAGCTCAGCACCGATGACGTGGAGCTCTACTACGAGGGGTTTTCCAACGCCACACTGTGGCCGCTGTACCACGACGTCATAGCCCCGCCGGAGTTCCACCGGACCTGGTGGGATGCCTACCGCAAGGTCAACCAGAGGTTCGCGGACGCCGTGGTGCGCCATGCCGGCCAGGGCGCCACCGTGTGGGTGCAGGACTACCAACTCCAGCTGGTGCCGCGCATGCTCCGGGAGGCCAGGCCGGACCTCCGCATCGGTTTCTTCAACCACATCCCGTTCCCGCCGCCGGAAATCTTTGCCCAGCTGCCGTGGCGGCAGGCGATTATCGATGGACTCCTGGGCGCAGACCTGGTGGGCTTCCAGCGGCCCAGCGATGCCGGAAACTTCATGCGCTCGGCACGCCGGTTCCTGGGTGCCAGCGTGAAGCAGCAGCAGGTCCATGTCAAAGGCCATGACGGCCACGTCACCCACATTGCGCGGGCACAGGCCTTCCCCATCTCCATCGACGTTCAGCAGATCAGTGAGCTGGCCTCCAAGCCGGAGATCATCGAGCGGGCCCGCCAGATCCGCCACGATCTCGGGAACCCAAAAACCATCCTGCTCGGCGTTGACCGCCTTGATTACACCAAAGGCATCAGGCACCGGCTCAAGGCGTTCGAGGAGCTCCTGGCCGACGGCAAGCTGTCTGTCGGGGATGCCACCCTGATCCAGGTGGCCTCCCCCAGCCGTGAGCGCGTGGAACAGTACCGGCTCCTGCGCGAGGAGGTGGAGGGCACCGTGGGGCACATCAACGGCACCTACGACACCATCGAGAACACCGCCGTCCGCTACTTGCACCACAGCTATCCCGTGGAGGAAATGGTGGCCCTGTACCTCGCCGCGGACGTCATGCTGGTGACGGCCCTGCGCGACGGCATGAATCTGGTGGCCAAGGAATACGTCACGGCACGCACCAACAACGACGGCGCCCTGGTCCTGAGCGAGTTCGCCGGCGCCGCCGACCAGCTCAAGCAGGCCCTGCTGATGAATCCGCACGACATCGACGGGCTCAAGAGCGCGATCATGCGTGCAGTGGAACTGCCCCAGCGGGACGCGTCCCGGCGGATGCGGGCTATGCGCAAGCAGATCCTGGAACACGACGTGGACCACTGGTCCGCCGACTTCCTGCGCGCCCTCAACGAGAAGGTGGTCCGTGATGACTCCTGATGCCCGCCACGCGAAGCACCGTCTCAACCTGACACCCGAGCTCCGGGCAGCCATCCGCCGGATTGCCGCCACCGACCACCTGCTGGTGGCCTTGGACTTCGACGGGACCATGGCGCCCATCGTCGGCCATGCTGATGACGCCCGGCCGCTCCCGCGCTCGGCAGCCGCCTTCGCCGGTCTCGCAGTCCTTCCGCGGACGACGACGGCCCTCATCTCCGGCCGTGCCCTCGCCAGCCTGCGCGCGGTGGCTTCACCGCCCGTGGACACACTCCTTATCGGCAGCCACGGGGCCGAAGCATGGCTGGGCCCGGGATCAACCGGACTGACGCTGGATGCAGAGCAAAAGGTTCGCCTAGCCGAGGTCCGCGCCATCCTCGCGGACATCGTCAACGAGGCACCCGGCACGCTGCTCGAGGACAAGCCGGCCGGGGTGGTCCTGCATACCCGCCTCGCCGCCGACGACGTTGCCGCAGACGCCGTGGCGGCTGCACGGTCGCTGCTGCAGGACCGGCAGGGAGTCTTCCTTAAAGACGGCAAGCGGGTACTGGAGACCTCCGTGGTCAATACGTCCAAGGGTGAGGGCGTGACATTCCTTCGGCAGATCACGGGCGCCACTGCCGTGCTCTTCGCCGGTGACGACACCACGGACGAGGACGCCCTGGCGCGGCTTGAAGCCGGCGACGTCGGGGTCAAAGTGGGCCTTGATTTCACCCAGGCGGAACATCGGGTTGAGGCGCCTGTCCACGTGGCTGAACTGCTGGAGGTACTGCTGCAGGAACGAAGCCTGGCAGTGGCGGAGGAAGAGAACGGCATCGCACCGGAGTAGCCGATGCGAAAGGTCACATGTGATGTCCGTAACATTTGCGACCATTCCCGAAACATCTGACATACTCTTTCCTGTGATGTGGCGCACAAGAACCGTGCGGCGTCACTCGGTGCTCCTTAGCCTCGGCCAAGGGGCGCCAGCAGCAAAAAACTGAACAAACATGAACCATTCACAACGGATCGTCCGGCACGTACCTGCCGGTGAAGGGATTGATAACTGTGGCTACAGTTACTTTTGACAACGCTACGCGTTTGTACCCGGGCACAGATAAGCCCGCCGTCGATAAGCTCAACATCGACATCGCCGATGGCGAATTCCTGGTCCTCGTCGGACCCTCCGGTTGCGGTAAGTCCACCTCCCTGCGCATGCTCGCCGGCCTTGAGGACGTCAACGCAGGCCGGATCCTCATCGGTGACCGCGACGTCACGGACGTTCCGCCGAAGGACCGCGACATCGCGATGGTTTTCCAGAACTACGCGCTGTACCCGCACATGACTGTGGCCGATAACATGGGCTTCGCCCTGAAGATCGCAGGCGTCTCCAAGGAAGAGCGTGCCGAGCGTGTCCGCGAAGCTGCCAAGCTCCTTGACCTTGAGCAGTACCTGGACCGCAAGCCGAAGGCCCTCTCCGGCGGCCAGCGCCAGCGCGTTGCCATGGGCCGCGCCATTGTGCGTAACCCCCAGGTCTTCCTCATGGATGAGCCGCTGTCCAACCTGGACGCCAAGCTCCGTGTGCAGACCCGTACGCAGATCGCATCCCTGACCCGCCGCCTCGGTGTCACCACCGTCTACGTGACCCACGACCAGGTTGAGGCCATGACCATGGGTGACCGCGTGGCCGTGCTGAAGGACGGCCTGCTGCAGCAGGTCGACACCCCGCGCAACCTGTACGACCGCCCCAAGAACGTCTTCGTTGCCGGCTTCATTGGCTCCCCCGCCATGAACCTGCTGGAACTGCCCGTCGTCGATGGCGGCGTCCAGTTCGGCGGCACTGTCTACCCTGTGCCGCGCGACGTCCTCGAAGAGGCACACGGCTCCACCGTCACCCTGGGCAGCCGTCCGGAAGACCTGGAGACCGCTCCGCACGGCGATGGCCTGAAGGTGGAGGTCGACGTCGTCGAAGAGCTCGGCGCTGACGCCTACGTCTACGGCCACACCACGCTTGACGGCAAGGACCACGACATTGTGGCACGCGTCGACGGCCGCCGCCCCCCGATGAAGGGCGAGTCGATCTACGTCCGTCCGCAGTCGGGCCACGTGCACCTGTTCGACACCAAGACCGGCCTGCGCCTGGGCGACTGATCCCCCCGGCACCCTAACCTCGCTTCGCTGCGGCCAGGGAACCCTGCCGGGGTGGCCCGTGGTTAGCGACGGCGGCCTCCTTACTGGATGGCCGCCGTCGGCCTTTTAACGTGCCTGCCAAAGATTTAGCCGGCCAGCCCCAAGTACGGAAGAATTGAGCCATGACCGAGGAATACAGCGCCCAGTGGCACGACGAACCCACCGACTATGCGCAGATCGGCAAGCTACCGCGGTACGTGGCCGCAAGTGTCGACGACGGCAAGGCCGCCCCGGTCGCCAGCTCCCTGAACATCACGGCCGCAGCGGCGGACCCAGAGCTCCTGGACCTGCCGTGGCACATTGCCCTGGAGGACTGGCCCGCGGAGAACCTGGCCGCCCTTCCCCGCGGCATTTCCCGCCACATTGTGCGTTTCGCCCATCTTGGCGGTTCCGTTATCGCCATCAAGGAAACCTCTGAACACGTGGCACGGCACGAATACCATATGCTCCGCAAGCTGGCGCGGCTGGACGTTCCCTGCGTGGAACCGGTGGCCGTGATCACGGGCCGCACCACCCCGGACGGCCGCCCCCTCAACCCCGTGCTGGTCACCAGGCACCTGAAGTTCTCCATGCCGTACCGCGCCCTGTTCTCCCAGATGCTCCGCAAGGACACCCTGACCCGCCTCATTGACGCCCAGGCGCTGCTGCTGGTGCGGCTGCACCTCATTGGCTTTTACTGGGGCGACGTGTCCCTGTCCAACACACTGTTCAGGCGCGACGCCGGCGCCTTCGCCGCATACCTGGTGGACGCGGAAACCGGGGAGCTCTATCCGGACCTGTCCACTGGCCAGCGCGAATACGACCTGGAAATTGCCCGGGTCAACATCGCCGGGGAACTGATGGATCTGCTGGACGGCGGGCTGATCGAGGAAAAGGTGGACCCGGTGGCCACCAGCGAGCTGATCATGGACAGCTACCGCAGGCTGTGGGCCGAGCTGACCGAGAAGGAGTCGTTCGAACTCGGCGAGCGCTGGCGCGTGAGCGCCCGGATCCGGCGCCTCAACGAACTCGGCTTCGACGTCGAGGAGTACGCCATCAAGACCACTCAGAACGGCTCAACTATCCAGCTGCAGCCCAAAGTGGTTGACGCCGGGCATCACATGCGCCGCCTGCTGCGGTTGACCGGCATCGACGCGCAGGAGAACCAGGCCCGGCGCCTCCTCAATGACATGGACTCCTTCCGGGCGGACAACTACCCGGACATGGACGAGGAATACAGCGCCCACCTCTGGGTCAGCCAGATCTTCGAACCGATTGTCCGTTCCATTCCCCGCGACCTCGCCGGCAAGCTGGAGCCCGCGGAAGTGGTGCACGAAGTCCTGGAACACCGCTGGTACATGTCCGAAAAGCAGGAGCGGCACATTCCGCTGGCGGAGGCCGTGCAGTCCTACATCGACTCCATCCTGCGGCACCGCCGGGACGAGGCCGCCATCATGCTGAACCCCGACACCGAACTCCTCAAGATCCTCGAGGTGGAGAGGGAGGAATCCCGCTACGGCGCGGACGAGTCCATTGACGAGTACCCCGACGCGGATGACTGACCTTTTTGCCTTGGATCTGCGCTAGATCGCCTTCCCCGGGTTCAGGATGCCCGCCGGATCGAACAGTTCCTTGATCCTGCGCTGCAGTTCCATGATTGGCTCCGGCTGCTCCTGGCCCAGCCACCGCAGCTTGTACTGCCCCACCCCGTGCTCGCCGGTAATGGTCCCGCCCATCGCCAGTGCAGCGGTAATGGACTCATCCAAGACCTGCTGCAGCCGTTCCATCGCGCCTGCCTCCACGCTGTTGCCGGTGCGGTCGATCCAGAAGGTGGGGTGCAGGTTGCCGTCGCCGGCGTGCGCCACCACTTTAAGGTGCACTTCATGCTTGGCAGCCATGACCTCCAGGGCTGCAACGTAATCCACCAGCCGGGACCGCGGAACGGCGACGTCCTCACCCACGCGGTATTCGTCATCGACTTCAACTCCCCTGCTGTGCCGGCGCAACTCCACCAGCCGTTCAGCCTCGGCACTGGCTTCAGTAGTAACCGTTGCCCCGCCGGCATGCAGGACATCGCGCACCACCTGGGCCTCGGCAGCGGCACCGAACCCATCGGTTTGGACCAGGAGCAGGGAGCCGCCGCGGGTGGTGAGGTCGGAGCCATGGATGTCGTCCAGCTGGGCCAGGGTGCCGCCGTCGAGCAGTTCCATGATGGCGGGCTGGACGCGGGCCTTGCCCACCGCGAGGACGCCCGCGGCGGCCAGGCGGAAATCCGGGTAAAAGGCGGCGACGGTGTGCACCTCGCGCGGAAGGTATTTCAGGCGCACGGTCACCCCCACCACGATGCCCAGCGTCCCCTCGGACCCAACAAAAAGCCCGGTGAGGTCGTAGCCGGCCACGCCCTTGAAAGTCTGATGCCCGGTGTGGATCAGCGAGCCGTCGGCCAGCACCACGTCGACTGCCAGGACGGAATCCCTGGTCACTCCGTACTTTGCGCAACGCAGCCCGCCGGCGTTGGTGGCCACGTTCCCGCCGATGGTGGAGCTGCGGAAACTTGCAGGGTCTGGCGCATACATCAGCCCATGCACCGCGGCTGCCTCGTTGAGGACGGCATTGACCACGCCCGGCTCCGCCACGGCTGTCTCATCGTCGGGATTGAGGGCGAGGATGCGGTCCATGCGTTCAAGGGACAGGATGATGCAGTTCCTGGTGGCGTGCGCACCGCCGGACACTCCCGTCCCGGCACCGCGGGCCACGATGGCGACACCGCTGCCACGGCAGGCACGGACCACGGCCTGGACGTCCGCAACTGATTCGGGAAAGACCACCGCCAGGGGCAGTTGGAAGTCGATAACAGGCGCCTGGTCCACTGCATAGCGACGGAGTGCGGTCTCCGCCGCATCCACCTGCCCGGGCGCCAGGATCTCCTCCAGCTCCTCAACAATGCTTCCCACCAAACCTCCATCCGTCGTCGCACGTGTTTCTCCAGTCTAGGGCCGGGCTCGTTGCTGCCGCCTTGGAACAGCCTCGGGGCGTTACGCTACCAAGGCCAGGAGGAGCTATCTTCTGCAAGCGCTTCCAGCTTCTGACCAGCAACTTCTCTACATCGGCCGTTGTAAAGGCAGTTGGGCTGCTGGAAGCGTTTTCATTTTTGAGCTCCAGCACGTCTAAGCTTGCAGACATGTCTGTCGAAACTGTGACTCCCGGCACTTCCGTGCGCTCTGGACCGCTGACCTTGATCCACGATGCGGACAAGCTCCCGGGCTGGTGGCGCTCCGCCGTCATTTACCAGGTGTACCCGCGGTCGTTCCGTGACCTCAACGGCGACGGCGTGGGAGACCTTGCGGGCATCACCGAGGAACTGCCCCACCTGGCGGACCTCGGTGTTGATGCAGTCTGGCTCTCCCCTTTCTTCCGCTCGCCGCAGCGCGACGCGGGCTATGACGTCAGCGACTATTGCGACGTGGACCCGATCTTTGGCACCCTGGGTGACTTCGACGTCATGATGGCCGAATCCCACCGGCTCGGGCTCCGCGTCATTGTGGACCTGGTTCCCAACCACTGCTCCGACCTGCACCCGCTGTTCCAGGCCGCCTTGGCGGCGCCCGCCGGCAGCCCTGAGCGGGACATGTTCATCTTTCGGGACGGCAATGGCCCTGAAGGCCAGGAACCGCCGAACAACTGGCAGTCCCATTTCGGCGGGCCGGCCTGGACGCGGGTGACCGGACCTGACGGACAGCCGGGCCAGTGGTACCTCCACCTCTTCGATTCCTCGCAGCCGGACTTCAACTGGGACAACCCTGCCGTGCACGAGGAGTTCCAGCGCATTCTCCGCTTCTGGCTGGACCGCGGCGTTTCGGGGTTCCGGGTGGACGTGGCGCATGCCCTGGTCAAGGCCCCCGGGCTTCCCGAATGGGGCGGCCGGGCCGACGGCGGGAGTTCAGACGGCTTCCCCGGACATGAAGCCCCCATGTTCGGGCAGCCCGCCATCCACGACATCTACCGTTCCTGGCGCCAAATACTCGACGGCTACGGACCGGACCGCATTCTCTGTGCCGAAGCAAGCGTTGACCTCGAGCGCCTCGCACACTGGGTCCGGCCTGACGAGATGCACCAGGCCTTCAACTTCCCGTACCTGCACGCCGGGCTGGACGTGTACCGGCTGCGCTCGGTCATCACTGATTCCCTGACGGTCCTGGACGGCGTCGGAGCGCCGAGCACCTGGGTGCTTTCCAACCACGACGTCGTCCGGCATGCGAGCCGCTTCGGCTACAACGGGCAGGGGCCGCGGGACGGCGACGGCATCGGCCCGGCGGATCCCCAGCCGGACACAGCCCTGGGCCGACGCCGGGCAGCGGCGGCGTCTCTGTTCATGCTAGGGCTTCCGGGCGCGGCCTACCTTTACCAGGGAGAGGAGCTGGGGCTGCCGGATGGTACCGACGTTCCCGGGCACCTGCGGCAGGACCCCACCTTTGCCAGGACCGGAGGCGCACGGCTGGGCCGGGACGGCTGCCGGATTCCCCTCCCGTGGCGCGCCGGTGGGCGGCACCTCGGATTCGGCGACGGCGAGGACCCCTGGCTGCCGCTGCCCGCTTCCTTTGAAGGACTGGCGCGGGACCTGCAGGCCGCTTCGCCGTCGTCGCACCTTTCGCTTTACCGTGACGTACTGGCCCTGCGTCGGGAACTGGAGCTGGGCAGGGGGTCGCTGGCGTGGGCCGAAAACTGGTGCTCGGATTGGTCACTGGCATACCTCAACGGCACTACCCTGGTGCTAATGAACCTCAACCATGAGCCGCTGGCTATGCCCGCCGGGCGGGTCCTCATCCGGAGCATCAGGACAGGCTCCGAGGGTGTGCTCGAATCCGGTGAGGCCGCCTGGATCGAGCTTGCGTCGGAAGAGCCAGCAGACTGACGTGGCCGGGATTAAGGAGGTCGCGGACAGGGCAGGCCTGTCCGTTGCCACGGTCTCCAGGGCGCTCAGCGGCAAATCAAACGTGTCCTCAAAGAGCCGCAGACTGGCCCAGGAAGCGGCCCGTGAATTGGGCTTTGTGCCCTCCTACCACGCGGCCAGCCTTGCCTCCGGACGGAACCACAACATCGGCCTGGTGGTTCCGTCCATCCACCGCTGGTACTTTTCATCGGTCCTGGAAGGCGTTTCAGAAACCCTCTTGGACGCCGGCTACGACCTGACGCTTTACAACGTAGGCGACCAGCCCGGACGCCGGCGCAGCGTCCTCAACGATTTCCTCCTGCGGAAGCGGCTGGATGCAGTCATCGCCGTGGCCCTGGTGCTCAGCGACGACGAGATCCAGCAGCTGCTGGCCATCCACCGACCCCTCGTGGGAATCGGCGGCACATTGCCCGGCGCCTCGACCATCAGGATCGACGACGAAAGGCTGGCCAGGCAGGCCACCGAACATCTCATCCGCCTTGGGCATACGCGCATAGCCCACCTGACTGGCGACGCAGACCTCAACCAGGACTTCAAGCTGCCCGGCATCCGACAGCAGGGATTTCATGCGGCGATGAACGCTGCCGGACTGGAAGTGCGCCCTGAGTGGCACATTACCGCCGATTTCACCGTCCAGGGCGCCTACACCGCCGCCCGCAGACTGCTGGCAACCGCCGCAGAACGTCCTACGGCCGTCTTTGCCGCCTCTGACGAAATGGCGGTTGGCGCCATACTCGCCGCCCGGGACTTTGGGTTGCAGGTGCCGCAGGATCTGTCCGTGGTGGGGATGGATGGACACGAACTGGGCGAAACCTTCGGGCTCACCACTATCAATCAGGATCCACGCGGCCAAGGGGTACTGGCGGCCAGGACGGCACTCGCTTCCCTCGACCCTGCCAGGATGACTTCCGACGGCGGCGGTGCTGCTGTACCCCAAGGATCCCATCAGGAGTACCCCACAGAGTTCGTCGTCAGGACGAGCACCGCCGTCCCGCCTCCCGGCGCAGCGGCAGGGGCCTGACGGCGCAGCCTGTACCGGCCGCCCATGGCCCTGGGAAACCTGCAAAGCATTTCCGGGCAGATACTCCGGAAGAGCTGCCAGTCCTTTACAGCCAGCCGGGCGGATCCTCAGGTTTCCGGTGAAGCTGCGGCAGCACTGCCGGGGGCTGGAGACTCCTTATCGGCCTTCTGCTGAATCGATAGCGCCCATGAAACGGGCGTATGCGGCAAGGATCTGGGGCCAGGCCTGGACGTACTTGGCACGGGTGGCAGCGGGGTCCTCGGCCCCCTCCCATCCCTCATGTAACACTCGAACCTCCGCACCCTCCTCCACCGGCCGGAAGACGACGAGAAGCTCGGTAGACCAGAGTGCGGTGGAACCGGGATGCCAGACTGCGTGGAAGGACAACGGAGGCTGCCAGTCATCCAGGGTGCCCCAGATGGTGGTCCGGCCGTCGTCTGCCGTTTCCAGGATGAGGTTCTCCTCAAACTCCACGTAGGAGTCAGCACCGTAAACGCCGTATGTTTCCAGCGGCCACCACAGGTGCGTGTGATCCGTGAAGCCGGCAAAAGCGTGCGCCACACTGCCCGGTACCACTACGGTGTTGACTACCGGGTCTAGGATCCCCAACGCAGACTGGTCATCGCGCTCGGCCGGATCCTGCGCATGGCTGAAGAGGCTGCTCATGTTGCTCAACCTTACCGCCCGAGCCCCTTCGCGTCCTGCAGCCTCTCCCCCGACGCCCTATCACCTGATGTCGCTTTCCCCCCGACGCTCTATCAGTTGGTGTGGGGGTTTCGCCGGACGCTCTATCAGTTGGGGTGGGTTTCGCCGGACGCTTGTGCGGGTGCGGGGGTGTTCGACGGCGGGTGCCCACCGCGGTGTCCGGGTGCGGATGGTGAGAGAGGGTCCCTTGGGAAGGGCGCGTTGAGTGAGAGAGGATCCCGGGG
>NZ_VAHM01000024.1 GCF_005796185.1 Pseudarthrobacter sp. NamB4 | reverse complement strand
TGCCGTCTGCGCAACATTCTGGGCTGCGGACGATGCCTCACCGGCGACATGCGCGGCTTCTTCCTTCGCTGCCTGGCTCTTCGTGGTTCCGGCTGAACCTGCAGCAGGGGCCGTGCCGAAGCCTTCTTCCGTCCCTACCTGGGCTGCACCATAGGGATCAGTGGCAGCGGGGGTCTGGGGCCATTGGTTCTCTGTCATCGGGCTCTCTTTCGTGAAGGGTCAGCTGGCGATCAAGAACCAGCAGTGCTGGCTAGTAGTAAGCATGGTTACTAATTAGATACTAAGCACACTTTCCTTTTCCTGCGCAAGGTGAGCGGTGAATTGACTGCTGCGGGGCCTGCCTGCGGTCCGGGAATAGTAAGCCTACTTGCGAATCTGATGCTAAGCATGCTTATTGTAGAGAATGTAGCGACGCAAAAAGAGGTGATCACACCCTGCACTTCGCCACCCACAGGAAGGCCACGGCCCGATGACCAGCAATCTCGATCCAGATGCCAGGACCAGCTACCGCCTAATCACTGTGGCGGCGCGTATGGTGCAGAGGCGGCAGGACGACGCCCTGGCTCATCTGGGGCTGACCCGCGCTGCAGTCATCGCCTTGGAGGGCCTTGCAGGCGGCCCCCTGAACCAGGAGCGGCTGGCTGAAGCGATCCGCGTCCAGAGCCAGACCCTGGGGCGGGTCCTGATCCGGCTTGAGAGTGCCGGCCACATCACCAGGACGCGCCAGTCGGCAGACCGCAGGCAGTTTAAGGTCGAACTCACAGAGTCCGGCCAGGCCGTCCTGGAGGCAGCCAGGCGGGCGGAAATTAACGCTTATCCGGATGATCCCAACATTAGCTGGAAAGTCCTCAGGGAAGAGTTAACGAAGTTTGTGAATGCTTTGCCTGGGGACCGCGACCAGAGCGTTCTTCCGTTTGCCGCGCCGGAGCACCGTACGGTGAGGCGCCCCCAGGGTGGGCGGGCCAGCAACCTCCGTGGCGCGGACCAGCCCCGCCAGTAATGCAGCTCGCCAGTAAGGCGTCCCATCCCCTGTAAACACAGAGCAGTAAAGACAAAGCAGCCCCGCCACTGAGTGGCGGGGCTGCTCTGGCTTTTGGTCACCTTAGCTGCCCGTTGTCTTCCCGGTCCGACGCCTGGTTGTTGACCAGCAGACCCCGCTGGGCGAAATCCGCTGCTTCCGATGCTTCTTCGGGCAACGGATCCGTTGCTGGCGCGACGTCGCTCGGCGCATAATCGGCGAGTCCGGCCTCAACCCGTTCCTGTTCGGCTGCAGCCTGATAAACATCGTCGTCAACATCCTCGGGCATTTTCCCGTGGCCGGTCCGGGTGGGCTGTGGGAGTGCGTCCTCTTCAGGAGTAATCACTCCCTCGAGCACGGGATCGCGGCTTTCATCTGCGCTTGTCACGTTTACCTCCGAGCGGTAGCTGTCCTGAGTGTTGTGGCCGGATACTGCCTACGGCGACGGGACGTTTGGCCCGGTGGACCAGCGGAGCAGTGCGGCAATGTCGCGGCCCTCCGGCAGGACGCCGCCCGGAACCAGGAGAACGCGGGCGTCGGTAAGGGCCGCAGCCCGAAGAAGGGCCGCCGGCGCAGGAACGGCGCCCAGTACGTTGGCTGCCAGGGATTCTTCCTCGGCAGTGGCGATCCACGGTTCGGCGTCCAGGGCAAGCAGGGTCCGTTCCGACAGGGCGGCGTCGTTGAGGATCAGAACATCGACCTGGGCCTGCTGGAGGGCATGCACCACGGCTCCGATTCCGATGGCGGACTCGGGGTTCGCCTGGCCTTCCTGCGTGGCCAGCCGTTCCATGATCTCCTGCTGCTCAGTAGCCCACTGTTCAGCAACCCGCTGGTTTACCTGGTCCTCGAGCAGGGACTGGTCCGCGCCTGCCGTATGCGTGTGGGAGTCCACCACGGATACCAGCGTTTGGGTCGCCTTGGAGAGCTGCTCCTGGACAAGCCGGCGGGCGTGGATGTCACCGGCCAGGACTACCAGGCGGGCTCCGCTGCTGCCCACCACCCGGTCAATCTCCTCCGCCACCTGGTCGGCATTGCGGCGCCACACGTCCTCGGTATGGTGCTGGAAGCGGAGGTGGGCCCAGCCGCCGCCCTGGAACTTCTTGATGTGCTCTGTGCTGCCCTGCACCTCCTCGGTGCTGGCGGGGGCGCCTGCACCCGCGTAGTGCAACCGGATTTCACCGTGTTCGCGGCTGACTTCTGCCACTACATAGGGAAATTCCTCCGGCCGGTGCTTGACCAGCGGGAGGAGATCAGGGACTGCATCGACCGAAATCCGCTCCGGCAGCACCCGGTCTCCCGGCAGGATCTCGTTGATCTCCGTCTTGCCCTGATGGACCAGGACATACCGGGAGACCGGGGAGGGAGCTCCTGCCTCGGGCTGGAGTGCCTGCTCCACCGCGTCAAGGTCTGCGAACGAGGCTCCCTGCGCCTCCAGTTGCGCCCGGGTGTTTCCCGGCCTGACGTCAGCGGCTTCAAGGGTGTCAACCGTGCCGGTTCCGGCATCTACATAGGCCGTGCACCAGGGGCCGGGAAGCCGGTACAGATCTGCGTAATCCTTCAAACTTCCGGTCACTGTTCGTCCTCCTCATCGCTAAGGGAGTCCGGGGATGCAACGGGATTCAGAGCCTCCCTGATCTCGGCAGGATCCGTGTCGTCGGGGAAGGGTTCGGTTTCACGCCATTCCTCCGCATGGGGAGGTTGGCTCGCGTGAACCGCGCCCTGGGCCTCGTGCTTCATCTGGTCGTCCAGATGAGGGCCGTGTTTTGTGTTGCCGCGTTCAGCCATGACGATCTCCTTCGCTCCGTGAATTTAGTATCACAGGCTTACTAGTTCGTCAGTTCACCGTAGCACCGGGACGCGGCGGTCAAAAGGGGGAGTTTCGGGGACCTGCCCTTACGCCGCGCAGGCATCCTTAAGTGCCTGGACTGAGTCTCCCGGCACCTGGTCCCCGGACTCGGCAATCTGGCCGAGCGGCGTTGTGATTTCTGCCGGAACCCCAGCGGTGCGGGCGGCGGAAACGAGGCCGGACAGCACCTGTTTGTCTTCAACGCTGACAACACCGTCCTGAACCACGCTGCAGATCTGCCGGTTGATCTCGTCAGCGGCAGCGGTGGCCACCTTGGACGCGGCATCGCTGGCAGCATTGCCTGCGGCTTCCTCTATGGCGCCACAGCCGGCGAGGAGCAGCAGCAGGGGGGCGGCGGACAGGGCAGCAAGGCGGCGGTTCATCAGTCCAGCCTATCGGCTCAAGCGGGTAGCATGCTGGGAACGCACCGCCGCGGGCCAAACCGGGCGCGGATCCTCACCTTGCGCTGGCCGCCGAAACACCGAGAATGTTGTCCAGCAGCGCGTTCCGGAACTTCCCGTCGGGATCCTGGGACGAGGCCAGTGAGCGGAAACCGGCGAAGCGCGGGTAAAGGGACTCCCAGTCGTGGCCTGCCGGGGAGAAGAGCTTGCCCCAGTGGGGGCGGGCTCCGAAAGGCCTGAGGAGGTCTTCCAGTTCCGGCAGGAGTGCCTCGACTTCCGGCTGCAGCGGCTTCCAGGTGAAGTGCAGCGCCGCACTCTGCTGCCGGTAGAAGGGGCTGAGCCAGAACTCGTCCGCGGCGCCGGTTCGGATTTCGGAGACGAACAGCAGGGGTGCGAGCTTGTCTGCGAGGCTGCGTACCGCCTCGATGGCGGCGGGGGCATGCTCCAGGGGCAGGATGAATTCGCTCTGCAGTTCCTCGCCCTTGCTGGGGGTGAACTCGTGGCGGAAATGGGGCAGCCGGTCCAGCCACGGGCCGGATTCGTCCATCTGCAGGGTGCAGTTCTCGGCGGACATGTCCGGGAGCGGGTGCCGTGGGCGCGCGGCGGGAGTGGCGCCGAACAGGTTCCCCAGCGGCGGTTCATGGTCGAGTGCCTTGAGCCAGACCTGGCTGATGGAATTGCCGGCATAGTCGGTGAAAAGGCTGACGCTGTAGGCGCTGGAAACCAGTTCCGGGAAGTGCGCCAGGGCCTCATCCCACGGCAGGTTTTCCAGGACGCGCTGACGCATCCGGAAAGTGGGCTGGACCGCGAGTTCCAGGCCGGTGACAATTCCCAAAGCGCCCAGACCCACCACGCTTGCCAGGAACTCATCCCCATCGGCGCGTGAAAGTGAAACGTGCTCGCCGGAGGCGCGGACAAGGTCGATGGATTCGACGGCACCGGCCAGCGACTGGTTGTCCACGCCGGAGCCGTGCGTTCCCGTCTGGACTGCGCCGGCAACGGAGATGTGCGGCAGCGACGCGAGGTTGTGAATGGCGACGCCGGACTGTTCCAGGGTGCGGCACAGCTCGCCGTAGCTGACGCCGCCGCTGACACGGACCGTTTGACGTGCCGCGTCGAGTTCGATCGCATGGGGCAAAGCGTCCAGGAGTACGTGGACGCCGTCAGTGTCGCCCACCCGGTTGAACGAGTGGCGTGATCCGAGGGCCTTGACCCTTCCGGCCCCGGCCACGATGCCGACGAGTTCATCCACCGAAACCGGCCTCCGGACATCCGCGGAAGCGTACTCGAGGTTCCCTGCCCAGTTCTTCATCAGGTTCAGCTTTCAAGTGGAAGTCATTTGGCTCCCTCAACTGTCAGCGCTAACAAATCCGGTGTCAAGGCGGATTCCGCTCTCCGGACGGGCGGCCTTGCGGAGGGCGGGCAAGGAGGGCCTCCAAGCCGCTCGCCGACCGTATCCATGGCCTGCGGCTCAAATTCGGCCTTCACTTCATGAGGGGAATTCCACGGCTGCCCAGGCCTACTACTATTCCCAGCTACAGGGACTGCTGCGGGACGGCCACCTTGTGGTGTGGGCGGCGGAAAGTACGACGAGGGATGTTCGCAGCGGTCTTCAACACCGGGGCGGCGGCCTGGTCCGGGCACTGGCGGAAAGCCGGCATCATCAGCAAGGGTGGGGTGCCGCCGTTGGAAGTGGCGGTGGCCGCGCACGGTGTGCAGTTCTTCCGGTTCTCCCGTGCCTAAGCTCAGCCGGTGGTGCGGGGCGGCGGGACGCGCCGGCTGCCGGTGGCCGCGAAGGCGGCTGCCAGGTGCAGGAGCAGCGTGTCGCTGTAGGCCTTGCCGGCGATCGTCAGGCCCACCGGCATGGCGATATCCGCGGCCAGTCCCATGGGAACCGTAACGGTGGGGATGCCCAAGTGCCGGGGGACCAGGTTGCCGTTCGCCACCCAGACGCCGTTGCGCCACGCGAGGTCCGCAGAGGCCGGGTTGGTGTCCGCGTCCGCGGGCGCGACGTCGGCCACGGCGGGAAAGACCACCGCGTCCAGGCCCAGCCCGTCCATCCACTCCTCCAGGTCCACGCGCCGGGTCTCCTCGAGCCCCTTCAGCCCCTCCGCCAGGTGGGGGATCCCCGTCAGCGACGGTACCCCGTGCTCCCGGATCCAGGCGGGGTAGTCGCTGATGTCGTCGTCGAACCCCTCGTACCGATCCGGCAGGGACCCCTCGGGTGCCGGGAAGATCAGCGCGCCGTCGACGTCTGCCAGGCTGTTCAGGTTCGGGTCCCCGTTGGCGGCCAGGAAGTCGTGCCAGGACCAGGCGGACAGGTTGACAATTTCGCTGCGCAGGTAGTCCCTGGAGACCAGGCCGCGGGTGGCGATGGTGGGCGTGCCCGGGCGGTCCCCTTCGTAGTTGGAGACGACGGGAAAGTCCACCTCCACCACCTCAGCCCCTGCCGCCTCGAGGTCGCGCCGCGCGGCTTCCCACAGCTCAATCACGGAAGCACGGGTGTTGATGCGCTGGCCGGTGGGGCCCCCTATTCCGGGCTTGGGTGCGGTTCCGGCCTCCGGGTCCGCGTTGATGTACATCTTTGGGATGCCCAGGCGTTTCCCTGCCAGCACGTTTCCGGCGCCGGCCTGGTCCTTCACGGCCAGGTCAAGGTACGACGCCGGGCGGACAGCGGATGCCCTGGGCACCTCCACCCAGGGCTGGACACGCCAGAAGTCACCGCGGGTTTCGGCGTCGTCCGCCACCACGACCTCCAGGACTTCCAGCAGGTCGTCCATGGTGCGGGTGTGCGGGACCACCACGTCCATGGTGGGGACCAGCGGCCAGTTGCCGCGCACGGAAATAACGCCGCGGGACGGGGTGTAGGCGCACAAGGCGTTGTTCGACGCCGGTGCCCGGCCCGAGGACCAAGTTTCTTCCGCGAGGCCAAAGGCGGCAAAGCTTGCCGCGGTGGCCGTACCGGAGCCGTTGGAGGATCCGGAGGCAAACGCGGCCGTGAGGTAGTCGGCGTTGTAGGGGCTCTCGGCCCGGCCGTATACCCCGCGCTGCATACCTCCGTTGGCCATGGGCGGCATGTTGGTCAGGCCGATCAGCACGGCACCGCCGGCCCGCAGGCGTTCGATGGTGAACGCGTCCTTCCGGGCCATCAGGTCCTTGAAGGCCGGCGATCCGGCGGCCACAGTGAGGCCGCGGGCCTGGTAGCTGTCCTTTGCGGTGTACGGAATCCCGTCCAGCGGCCCCAGCGTGAACCCGGCGGCGCGGCGCCGGTCCGAGGCCTGCGCATCGGTGATGGCGTCGGGGTTCATCACTACGAGGGCATTCAGCCGTATGCCGGAAGAGTCATACTTCTCGATCCGCTCCAGATAGAGGCGTACCAGCTCCTCGCTGGTCACCTCGCCCGATTCCAGTGCGGACCGGAGCTGGCGGATCCCGGCTTCCACCACATCGAACGCGGGCCGCGTGCCGTGCTGCCGCTCTCGTTCTGCGAGTTTCATGCCGCGCCGCCTTCCGCCGGGACGGGCTGCTGCTGGGTGATGCAGTGGATGCCGCCGCCGAACGCGAAGATGTCCCGGGCGTCCACCAGTTCCACCCTCCGTCCCGGGTAGGCGCGCTCCAGGATGCCCTTGGCGATGGCATCGTTGGGGTCGTCGAAAGCGCACAGGACCACCACACCATTGGCCACGTAGTGGTTGATGTAGGACCAGTCCACGAATCCTTCGCCGTCCGTGAGCACGGTGGGTGCGGGAACGTCGATAATCCGGAGCGGACGGCCGCTCGAATCGGTTTGGCCCTGCAGGACTGCACGGAGTTGCAGATAGACGGCGTGATCAGGGTGGGCCGGGTCATCCTGGCGGTGCAGCAGGACGGTGCCGGCCCCGGCGAAGGCCGCGACGATGTCCACGTGGCCCCGGGTGCCGAACTCGTCATAGTCGCGGGTGAGGCCGCGCGGCAGCCAGATGGCTTTGGTGGTGCCCAGTGCAGCATGAATTTCAGCCTCCACAGATTCCCTCGTGGCACCGGGGTTGCGTCCGGAATCGAGCTGGACGGATTCCGTCAGCAGGACGGTTCCCTGGCCGTCCACGTGGAACCCGCCGCCCTCGTTGACCAGCGGGCTGGGCCGGACCGGAGCAGCCATCCCGGCGGCCACGGCCCGGGCCACGTCCTGGTCCTTGTCCCAGGCCGCCCACTCCTGGGCGCCCCAGCCGTTGAAAATCCAGTCGACGGCGGCCAACGATCCGTCCGGCTGGTGCACGAAGGTGGGCCCGCTGTCCCGCAGCCACGCGTCGTTTAGCGATACTTCCACTACGGTGATGCCCTCGCCGAGCCACTCCTTTGCCACGGTGGCGTCGCGGGGATCGGCCACCACGGTGACGGGCTCGTAGCGGGCAATGGTCTGGGCAACCCTGGTCCAGGCGGCCCGGGCACGGTCAAGGGTGGGGCTTCCCACCGGTCCGAATGTCTCGTTCGGCGGCGGGAAGGCCATCCACGTTCCGGTGTGGGTTTCCCATTCGGCGGGCATGTGGCCTGCCGGGGTGGGCGCGAGGACGTGGGCGGCCGGGGCGGGGGCGGGTTTCATGGGTTCCTAGGTCTTTCTTATGCGTCTGGCTATACGGGTGGATCAGGCAGGCTGGTTAAGCCGCTGCCCGCGCGGGGCGAGGCGGGAATCAGCGGAGGTGCCGGCGTCGTACGCTGTTGTGCCGTCCACCACGGTAAGCCGGGCCCGGTTGGTGAGCAGCTGCGCGGCGTCCGCCTGCAGCGGGTTGCTGTCCAGGACCGTGAAATCGGCCAGGTAGCCGGGCGCAATCCGGCCCTGCCGGTCCTCCGCCCGGCAGGAGTAGGCGGCATCGCGGGTGGCGTGGGAAAGGGCGTCGGCCAGGTCCAGGGCGTACTTGGGGAGGTTCGCTTCCAGCGCCGGTTCGAGGGCAGAGCGCCGCGTGGTGGCAACATACATGTTCGCCAGGGGCTGGTGTGGAGCTGTTGGCGCGTCCGTGCTCAGGGCCAGGGTAGCGCCTGCGTCCGTAAACTCGGTCCAGGGGAAGGCGCGTTCGCAGCGGTGGTCGCCGAGCACACTCCGCCAGTTGTCCTGGATGGCCGGGTCCGCGTGGACCGGCTGCATGGACGCCACAACAGCCAGGGAAGCCAGCCGCCGGACGTTCGCCTCGGTCACGGTCTCCAGGTGCTCGATGCGGTGCCGGCGGTCGCGGGGGCCGTTGCGGTGGTACGCCTCCTCCAGTGCGTCGAGTGCGATGTCCGAGGCTTCGTCGCCAATGGCATGCAGGGCAATCTGGAGGCCGGCGGCGTCTGCGGCTGCCACCACGGGGATCAGGGATTCGCGGTCCCAGATGGGCTCGGCACTGCTGCCGTCCGCGTACGGTTCCTTCATGGCGGCGGTGCAGCTGTCGATGACGCCGTCCACCACCAGCTTGATCCCGCAGATCTGCAGCCAGTCGCTGTGCAGCTCGGCCGCGAGCCATGCCGCCTTGGCCACCTGTGCCAGGTTGTCGGCCTCAGACTCGTGCCGTGCCACCAGGAGGTGGCCCTTGACCCGGATGGGCAACGTGCCGTTGCGGCGGTCCAGGGCACGGCGGAAGGCGGCCAGGTCGTCGTCCTGCACGGCCATGTCCACGGCGCTGGTGACGCCGACGGCCAGGTAGTTCGCGAACGCTTCTTCCAGCTGGGCGTCCCGGTCCTCGTCCGTGGCGTGGGCAGCAAGGGCCGGCCAGACGATCTGCTGGGCGGCCGTTTCGTAGAGCATCCCGTCCGCCTCGCCCGTTTCCGGGTCGCGGCCGATCCGTCCGCCAATGGGGTCCGGGGTGTCCCTGGTGATGCCCATTTCGGCCAGGGCGGCGCTGTTGACCCAGACGGAGTGCAGGTCGTTGGCGTCCAGGTAGACGGGGCGGTCCGGGACGGCCTCGTCCAGCAGCTTCCGCGTGGGCTGTTCCCCGGCGAGGGTGCTGTAGAGCCAGCCGGCACCAAGGATCCGTTGGGTGTCAGTGGCGGCGGCAGCTTCCCTCAGGCGGTGCTGCAGGTCCGTGAGGTCAACCGCGTCGCGCAGCTGGACCTTCTGCAGGGCCTGGCCCATCATCAGCAGATGAGTGTGTGCGTCCACGAAGCCGGGGAGGACAAAGCCGCCGGCCAGGTCCACCTCCATGGCCCCGTCGCCCGCGGCTCTGCGGGCTCCCGCCTCGCCACCAACATGGACGAACTCGGAGCCCTCCACCACAAAGGCTTCGGCGGGGGATCCATTGGCGGTGAAGACGGTGGCGTTGGTGTAGAGCGTGCGGGCAGGCAAGATGGTGCTTTCTGTCTGGGTGGTGGGGAACATCAGACGATGGCCGCCCTGAGGATCTCGGGCGTGGCGTTGCCGGCACCCGCTTTTTCGGTCTGGACGGAGATGCGGGAGATGGCGACCAGTGGAACCATCAGGGCCAGGGTCATGCCGCCAAGGACATAACCCAGGACGTCGTAGCCTGCCGCGGCCGAGACGTATGTTCCGAAGAACGGGGCGAACGAGGACCCCACCAGGTAGACGCCGAGTACCGGGGCGGACCAGCGCCCGGAGGCGTCCAGTGCGGCGGCAGCGGCCACGATGTAGATGAACGACAGCATGTAGATGGTGTTCCAAGCGATGATGACGGCCATGTACAGGCCTGGATCTGTGACGACGCCGGAGAGCATCTTCAGTGCCGCGCCTGCCAGGAGGGCGACGGCGAGCGGTACTGTCCGGCCCAGGCGGCGCCCTGCCACTCCGATAAGTCCCGAGGCGAGCAGGCCGCCCAGGGTGGAAAGGCTCAGCACCAGTCCCATACCGGTTTCGTCGAGCTGCGCCTGGTCCGCTCCCATGGTGGCCGCAACGGCCCACAGGGAGTCTTCGCCGAGAGCCCACAGGGCGAAGCAGGCGAGCAGCCCAAAGCCGGCAATTGTGGTTTTCCGGGATGTTGCTTTTGGCGCGGCAACTGCCGTGGCCAGGGTTGCGGGGGCGGTTGGCCTGGCCGGCAGCCAGGGCGTGGTGAACAGGGCGGCCAGGGCAAGGCCGGCCAGCAGGCCGAAGGCACTGCCCATGCCGGCGCCCAGCGCCGGGATCACGAAGAGGACCACCGAGACGATGGCGCGGTTGGTAAAGCCGCTGATGCCGGAGGCACGGTCCGGGTTCCGGAGTGCACCAAGTGCTGCGCCGCCCGCGGAGACGGCCCCGCCGGCGCCGAGGCCGCCGATCAGGACGCCTGCGACGACGACTGGTGCTGACGGGATGAAAGCGGCGGCGCCGAAGCCTGCCGCCGTGAGCAGCAGGCCGGCCCGTGCCACCAGGTACCTTCCGTTTCCTGAGGTCAGCCGGGAGGTCAGCAGGCAGGCGGCCGCGCAGGCGAGGAGCGATCCGGTCATCAGGGTGCCGGCCCCGGTATCAGAAAAGCCAAGCTCGCCGGTCAGGGCGACGATCATGACCGGCACCAGGTTGGCCGTCATAAAGCCGACCACGCTGATGCCGAAGACGGAGACGGCGCGCGTTGCGGTCAGGGGAACGCGCGCTGTGCTTTGGTCGTCCTGGGACATGGACTTCTCCTTGCTGGAATGGAGTGAACGCCGCCACAAAATGAATGGCCTTCATTTATTATGGAGATACATCCCCTGCCAGCACAAGGGTTTACGTGAAAGCCTTTCAGAAACCTGTCTTGGTTACCTGCCGTATCCCTGCCAGCAGGGTTTCCAGCCCGAAGGAAAACGCCGTGTTCGAGCGTTCCGCCGGGGAACCCAGATCCGCGATGGCCTCCGAAAGCATGGGAAACAGGCCCTGCGGCGGGGACCAAACCACCTCTGGCGCAGTCAGTTCCAGGGCTGATCCGAGGACCAGGTAATCCAGCGTGGTGATGGCCGGGACGATTGCGGAAGGGGCCAGCCCTGCCTTGGCCAATACAGTCGCCATGTCCTCGTAGATCCGCATCACACCGAGGTCCCGCACGGTCTGGGCAACCAGGAGCGGCACCAGCCGGGGGTGGTCGACCAGGCAGTCACGGTACTCATGGGCAAGGGTCCGGAGTGCCTCGTCCCACGGCAGGCTCTCGGTGTCCAGGTGCTGCCTTTCCGAGAAGACCAGGCCCCGCATCAGCTCGATGATGTGTTCGCGATTATCGATGTGGTTGTACAGAGCCGCCTGGCTGACACCGAGCTCCTTTGCCACTTTGGGAGTGCTGAAATCCCCGGTGGAATCCACCAGGAAGAGGGCTGCCCGGACGATGGCATCAACGGACAGCAGCGGTGATCGCGGACGCGGCACGGGGACTCCTTGGAACGGGGCGGTCCGTTCAATCTAGCGGTTTCGATCCGATGCCCTGTCCGTCCTGTCCACCGCGGCCAGAATGGCCTGCCCCAGTTCTGCAGGTTTGGTGAATTGCGGCCAGTGGCCGGTGGGCAGGTCCACATACTCAACGTCGCGGATCCGTGACAGCTCGGCAACGAAGGGGTGTCCGGCGTCTATCCATTCCAGCAGCAGCGAGGAAGGGAACTGGCAGGCAATGACGGTGGCCGGCACCTCGTAGCGCCGCGTGTCGTGCAGGTGCTGGGGGTCGTAGGCCACACCCTTGGGCTCTGGGATGGCGCGTGCGCGGAACGACTTCCGGAGCCCTTCGTCAAGGTCCACCAGGTCGGCATCCTCGAACTCTTCCCAGGGCGGCAGCGGAATTCCGTCACCTTCCGCCCGCAGCTGGTTGTTGATCACGTCGCCCTCGCCTAGCGGGCCGCTGTCCACATAGATGGCTCGTTCCACCTTGTCCGGCCGGGCATCCACCACCCCATGGATGATGGCGCCGCCGCCCGAGTGGCCCACCAGAACCACCTTGCCGTCCAGCTTGTCCACGGCTGCGGTTACTGCATCGATGTGGTCCCGCAGCCTGATGCCGGAGCGGTCAGCGTCCACTGCTTCCATACCCGGCAGGGTGAGGGGATGCGGACGGTGCCCGGCCGCCTCAAGCGCGGGGGCCACCTTCTCCCAGGAAGAAGCGTCCAACCAGAAACCGGGTACGAGGATGATGTCCATGACGGAACACTACTCGGTGCAGCAGGGCGGACAGCAGTACCTGCGGGGTTTGCGGGCAGGGCGACAGGGCTTCCGCCTGTGGGGCCCGAGCAGTAAAGTCCGGAGTGGCCAGTGAAGGATTCCAACCTCATCCGAGAGGCACAGGCATGAACCGGAAAAATACTCTTTGTGACCGCGTTCCCACGGCTCCGGCCCCGGCCCGGCCTGAAGGTGCGGCGAAATGAGCAGTCAGTCGTCGCCAGGCAAGGCAGCACCCCTCAAACGTGAGACGTTTTCCTCACGCCGGCTCTTTATCCTTTCCGCCATCGGGTCGGCAGTGGGGCTTGGCAACATCTGGCGCTTTCCCTACATTGCGTACGACAACGGGGGCGGAGCCTTCCTGATCCCCTATCTGGTGGCGCTGCTGACGGCCGGCATTCCGCTGCTCTTCCTCGATTATGCGGTAGGGCACAAATTCAGGGGGTCCGCGCCCCTGGCCTATCGCCGGCTCCATAGGGCGGCGGAGCCTTTGGGATGGTGGCAGGTTCTGGTCTGCTTCGTCATCGCGGCCTACTACGCAGTGATCATTGCCTGGTCCCTGATGTACACCATCTTTTCCTTCACCGAGGCGTGGGGCGACGACGCCGAGGGCTTCTTCTTCGGCAACTTCCTGGGCGTGGCCGAGGCGCCGGGTCTCGGGTTCGACTTCGTCCCGTCAGTCTTCTTTCCGCTGCTGTTGATCTGGGCGGCAGTCATCCTCATCATGGTCGCCGGGATCCGCAAAGGTATTTCACGGGCCAACGCCGTCCTGCTGCCGCTGCTGGTGGCGATGTTTGTCCTGCTGGTCATCCAGGCGCTTTTCCTTCCAGGCGCAGCCCAGGGCCTCAACGCCTTCTTCACTCCCGACTGGTCCGCGCTCGCCGACCCGTCAGTGTGGGCGGCAGCCTACGGGCACATCTTCTTTTCGCTCTCCGTTGGCTACGGCATCATGGTCACCTATTCCTCCTACCTCAAGCGCAGGACGGACCTCACAGGCTCCGGCATGGTGGTTGCCTTCTCCAATTCCGGGTTCGAGATCCTCGCCGGGATTGGTGTTTTCGCCGCCCTGGGTTTCATGGCGCAGGCAGCCGGCACGGGCGTGAATGAGGTGGTGACCCAGGGCATCGGGTTAGCCTTTGTGGCGTTCCCCACCATCGTGTCGCAGGCACCGTTCGGAGCAGTCATGGGCGTGCTGTTCTTCGGCTCCCTGGTCTTCGCAGGAGTCACGTCGCTGATATCCGTCCTGGAGGTCATTGTTGCTGCGGTTCAGGACAAGCTCGGCTGGGGCCGGGTCAAAGCCTCTCTGGTGGTCAGCATCCTGGTGGCTGTTGTGTCCCTGGGCCTGTTTCCCACGGCCACGGGCCTCTACCTGCTGGATACCTCGGACGCATTCGTCAACAGCTTCGGGATCACACTCGGCGCTTTGGTGACCGTGGTGGTGCTGGCATGGTTCCTGCGCAGGCTTCCCCTGCTGTCCGTCCACCTTAACCGGGTTTCCACTGTGAAGATGCGGGGTACCTGGATGGTGCTGGTATCAGTCGTGGTGCCGCTGGCCCTGATCTACATGGTGGCGAACGAATTCATCAGCAAGATTTCCACCCCCTATGAGGGTTACCCGGGCTGGTTCGTGGGTGTGTTCGGCTGGGGCATGGCCGGAGGGCTGGTAGTCCTGGCGCTGGTCCTGACGTTAATCCCCTGGAGCCGGACGTCCAAGGCGAACCATGACCCGGAGTACGACTCCCTGGTGGAGCGCGAAGCAAAGGAGACGGCGCTGTGACACCCGTCGCGATCACCATGATGATCATTGCCATCGTCACCGTGTGGGGCGGGCTGGCGCTGTCGCTGCTGAACCTCAAGCGGCACCCGGAGGATGAGGGCGCACTTCCCGAGGAGCACGCACCGGAGCTTTGATGCTGGCTTGTTCGGTCATCGCACCTGTTGAGAGACAGGCACCGCGCTCCTGTCAGCCGCGCCTGCGTCCCGACCGCCCCTTCCTTTCGGCTGACTCACGCTCCGCCCAGCGCTGCGACTTTCCGGCCGCCAGCACCTTCTGGTGCCACTCCCGCTGGTAAGCGCGTTGCGCGGCGGCGTCGCTCCTCCGCGCCAGAGCCGCCGGTTCCCGCTGGAGCTTCAGGTAGTTGTGCCAGCGGCGTTCCTCCAGCACACCGTCGGTGATCGCCGCCTGGACGGCGCAGCCCGGCTCGCCCTGGTGCGCTCAGTCCGAGAACCTGCACCGGGCCGCCAGCTCCTCTACGTCGCCGAACATCTCCCCGATTCCGTCCTCGGCGTCGAACAATCCAAAGCCGTGGACACCGGGGGTGTCCATCAGCAAGGTTCAGCAACCCGTCAATGCCGTCGCCGTTTTCCGCTGAGGTGGTGGCCACCTCCACGCCTGCCGCCTGCAGGATGACCTTCCCGACGACGTCGTCCGCCACATCCGCAAGGTCCGCCTTGGTGATGATCACCAGGGGAGTGGCGCCGGAGTCCCATGCCGCAACGAGCGTACGCTCGAGCCGGTTGTGCGTGAGGGGCCGGTCCACCGGGACCACGACGCCCACCATGTCCATGTCGGCGGCCAGGATCTGCGCCTCGGATGAATCCTCAAAGGCGCGCTTGCGGCTGAGTTCCGACCGCCGGGGAAGGGCGGCGAGGATCTGCCGGTCGCCGGCGCGGTTGGGTCCCATCCAGGCCCAGTCGCCGGTGACGGGGGCTTCCCCGCTCAAGCGGTAGGGCAGGTGGAGGAGCTCGGCGCCCACTGCCACCAGCAGGCGGTTGCGGTCGGCGCGCACCATGCTGCCAGGCTGGCTGGCGGACGGGACCCTGCCTCCGTTCCGCCGGTGATGGACAGGGCTCATCGCCAGGTTCACAATGAGGGGGTGTGATGCCCTGCCCCTGATATTCCCAGTGCCGACTTCCCGTACCACGGGACGCCCCGGAGGAGGACCTATGCGGACGACATTGACGAGGGCGGCTGTCTTCATTGCCCTCATCGGAAGCGTGTTGTGCGTGACCGCGGGGGCCACTGCACCGTCCGCCGGTTTCGCAGCTGCCAGCGTCCACGTTACGTCCGCACTGGTGGATGCCCAGGGGCAGCAGCCTTCTTCCACTGACGCTCCAACCGGGCCTACTCCCGCGCCGACCGGAACAGCAACTCCTGCCGAATCTTCACCTCCTCCCCCCGGAGGCCCAAGTGACGCCGGAACGGCCCAGGCGAACGACACCACGCCCCTGCTGATCGGGGTTGCGATCATCCTGGTGATATTGTTCGTGGCGTTTTACCTGTGGCGGCGCCGCGGGGCGGTGAGGGACTTGTAGCCCACTGACCAGGAGTAGTGCCGGGGACCCCGCTTGAACATGGGGGCGTCCTAGCGATGCAGTTCCAGTGCCCGCTTCTCCCGCGCGGAAATGCGTGAAACATAGCCGCAGTTTGTGCAGGTGATCTGGTAGGACCGCGATGTGGTGAACACCGGAATGAAGAAGAGGGTGAACTTGGTGGCCCGCTCCTCAAGGTGGTGGTGGACGAACGAGCGGCAGTACTGGCAGGTGGCGGGTTTGCCGGGCAGTGCCTTGAGCACCGTTTTGAAACCAAAGAGAAGGAGCATGGTCTTGCCTTCCGGGTAGTCCTGCTGGCGTATCTGACAACCCTAGGCCCTGAACCAGGCTGCGGCATCTTCCTGACAGGCTCCCGGACGGGTGCAATACTGGGGTCTGCACGCTTTTGGCATCAGGGGGACTTCGAAAAGATGGTGTTGGACACAGCGACTCTCCGGATCGCATTCGGTCTGATGGCGCTGGTTCTGGCCTTCCTCTTTTACTTTTCCGCCTACCGCGTCACGCGCTCGCCCTACAGCGGCTGGTGGTGCCTGGCGCTGCTGTTCTTCCTTACCGGATCCGCTTGTTTCCTGTTGGACGGGACGCGGCACCAGGTATGGGCCAACCCTGCCGGCAACGTGCTGCTGGTGCACGGCGGGGTGGCTGTCTGGGCCGGCGCCAGGTCGCTGCGCACGGTGCCGCCGCCGATGTGGGCGTTCACGGGCATCCCGCTGGTGACCTTGGTTGCTTCCGTCCTGGACAGCCCGGCCACCAACACCTGGTCCGGAGGGCCCGTTTTCCTCGCGGCCATGAGCCTCACCATCGGTCTGGCAGCACGCGAACTGTGGCGGCTGGAGCCAGGGTATTCGCGGGTGCGGATTCCCATGGCCGCGGCTGCCGGTGGGCTCTCCTTCTTCTACTTCCTCCGGTGGGCGGCCTTTGTGCTCGAGGGGCAGGACGGCCCGGTTTTCGCCACCGTTTTCGGTTCCGCCGTGACCACCCTGGTGACCATGGTGCTCCTGGTGGTGGTCTCCTTCAGCATGGCCGCCCTCAGCAGCGAACAGCAGACCAGGGCGTTGCGGATGGTGGCTTCCCGTGACGACCTCACTGGCCTTCTCAACCGCAAGGCATTCCTGAACCTCGCGTCGGAGCAGCTGGCGGACCGCTCCATTACCCGCGGCTCCGGTGCGCTGATCCTGGCTGACCTGGACCACTTCAAGGCTGTTAACGACACCTATGGCCATGCCGCCGGGGACCTCGCGCTGCAGGCGTTTGCCGAAGCCTGCACCGCCACGGTGAGGTCCACGGACCTGGTGGGGCGCTACGGCGGGGAAGAGTTCGTCCTCCTGATTCCCGGCGCCAGCGGTGAAAGGGCGGAAACCATCGCCGAGGAGATCAGCGGGCGCCTCGCCGGGACAACCGCTGTGGGCGGGATGGAGATGCCCACGGCCAGTTACGGGATTTCCACGTACGAGGGCGGCACGAAGGACCTGGAGGGCCTCATCGCCTCGGCGGACGCGGCCCTTTACGCGGCCAAGTCACTCGGCCGCAACAGGACTGCCCGCAGCGACTGGATGAGCTAGCGCCGGCCGGCACGCCCCTACCGATCCACGCCGCACCAGGGTAGCGGTGAACTGTCCCGGCGTGGCAGGGGGAAGCCCCTCCATCTGCCGGATCAGCGCCTTGGCGGCAGCCACACCCATGTTGTACACCGGCTGGGCAATCACCGTCAGGGGAGGTGTGGTGAGCCGGGTCCAGGGGAAGTCGTCGTACATGAGGAACGAGACGTCAGCGGGAATGGAGAGGCCCAGTTCCTGGATGGCTTCGACGACGCTCAGGGCAATCAGGCCATCGGAAGCGACCACCGCAGTGGCCTGCTCAGGGCCTCGGAGGACTTCACGGGTAATGCTGCGGATGGAGTCCGAGTCGCCGGCATTCAGCCGGACAAGGTCTGCAGGAAAAGGCAGGCCTGCTTCAAGGAATGCCTGCTGCATGCCTTCAAGGCGGTCAGCGATCTGCGATGAATCCAGCGCCATTCCGGGCGTGTAGGGGGAATCTGCCCTCAGCGTGGAAATAAAGGCGATCCTCCGATGGCCGGCGTCGAGGAGGTGGCGTGTGGCTTCGAGGGAAATCCTGGCCATGTCCACGGCCACCGTCTCCACCTCCAGGTCGCCGCCGCTCCGGTCGATGAAGACCATGGGCCGGCCGGACTGGTGGACCTGGTGGAGGTGTCCGGTGTTCACGGATGATGCGGGTGCAACAATGAGGCCGTCGACGCGTTTGTCCAGCAGGACCCGGACCGCGTCCACTTCGGCGGCCCGGTCCTCGTCAGTGTTCACCAGGATGACGTTGTAGCCGGCCCTTTTGGCGATGTCCGTGATGCCCCGTGTAGCCAGCCCGAAGTGCGGGTTCTCGATGTCGCCCACCACCACCCCGATGGTGTGTGATTTGCCCGTGTTCATGCTGCGGGCAAGCTCATTGGGGCGGTAGGAAAGCTCCTCTGCCGCCGCCAGTACGCGCTCGCGGACGTCCTCACTGACCGCCCCGTAGTTTCCCAGCGCACGTGCCGCCTGGGCCTTGGACACCTGTGCAGCCTTTGCGACGTCGGCAACCGTTACGTCCCGCCGTCGTGCTCCTTCACCGCTCATCTTCACCTTTCAAGAAGTTGTTGACGCACCCTGTGACTTCGGCTACATTTCTATCCATCGCTGTGAGTCCGGTCTCAATCCTAGGGTGTGAGACCGGACTCAACAAGAGCAGCGGCGACTTTCTTCGGCGGCCCTGACAGCACCGCCTTCCCTCCAACGATTGGACAACGCTGTGAAGAAAATGAACCTCCGTCCGGCTGGAATCGCAGCCGCAGCACTGGCCGCGGTCCTCGCGCTTTCCGGCTGCAGCTCCACCTCCGCTGCCTCAACCACGCAAAACAACCCGTATGGCCTGATCGAGCCCGGCACCATCCGCGTGGCGAGCCTCGGCGATTCCAAGCCGTACACCTTTACCGACGCCTCGGGAAGCTTCACTGGCTTCGACGTTGAACTCTTCAAGGACGTCGCCCACCGGGCAGGTGTAGACAACGTGGTCTTCACCGGCCAGGACTTCTCCGGGCTGCTTGCCGCAGTTGCCAACGGCCAGTTCGACGCCGGCGTGGCAGCGATCGGCATCACTGATAAACGCAAGGAGACCGTCGACTTCTCCGACGGCTACCTTGCCGGTTACTTGACCGTCATCACCACCAAGACCTCAGGCATTACGGATGCCAACGGTCTGGCAGGAAAGCGCCTTGGCGTCGTCCAGGGAACGCTCCAGGAGGCTTACGCCGTAAAGAACTTCACGTCGGCGAATCTGGTCCGCTTCCCGGACAACAACACCGCAGTTGCCGCAGTGAACAGCGGGACCGTAGACGCCCACTTCCTGGATTACGAGGCCGCCAAGGCTTACGTGGAGCAGCACGGCCTGGTCAGCGCTGCGGACATCCCGTCCTTCGACGCCCCTGCCGGCTTCGCCGTGGCCAAGGACAAGACGGCCTTCAAGGAAGCCCTGAACGAGGGGCTGGCGGAAGCCATGGAAGACGGGACCTGGAAGAAGCTCTACCAGAAGTGGTTCCCCGGATCCCCGATGCCAGAGCAGTACCTGCCCAAGGCAGAGCAGACGGCGTCCCCGGCGCCGGGCAAGTAGGCACCCCAGCCACCTGACCGGGCGGGCCAAATCGAGGTCCGCCCGGTCCCTCCACACACTACGTCTGAGAGCAACCATGGACTGGCTGAACACCATCATCCGTACCTTCTTCGACTTCGGCGCAATGGCCGAGGTCCTGCCCCAACTCCTGGCGGTCGGCCTGCTCAACACGCTGATCATCTCCATCGCCGCCACCGTCCTTGGCACGGTGCTGGGCATGGTGGTCGCCGTCATGGGTATCTCACCTTCAAAATGGCTGCGGGTGCCGGCCAGGATCTACACCGACCTTTTCCGCGGCCTGCCTGCCATCCTCACCATCCTGCTGATCGGCCAGGGTTTTGCCCGTTTCAGCCAGTCAATCTTCGGGCCCTCGCCCTACCCCCTGGGGATCATCGCGTTGAGCCTGATCGCCAGCGCCTACATCGGCGAGATCTTCCGCGCCGGCATCCTCAGCGTGGACAAAGGCCAGGGGGAGGCCTGCCGCGCGCTTGGGATGAGCTACGCAAAATCCATGGCCCTGGTGGTGGTGCCCCAGGGCGTCCGCCGGGTGCTGCCGGCCCTGGTAAACCAGTTCATCGCCATCGTCAAGGACTCGTCCCTTGTTTACTTCCTGGGGCTGCTGGTCAGCGAACGCGAGCTCTTCCGCGTGGGGCAGGACGCCGCAGTCCTGTCCGGCAACCTTTCGCCGCTGGTGGCCGCCGGCGTCTTCTACCTGATCATCACGGTTCCGCTGACGCACCTCGTGAACCACTTCGACAACAAGTTCCGCACCGGCCGCCGCCGCCCGGCAGCGCCCACCAGCGGCCTGAAGGAAGTCAAGGAACTCGACGCGGCCTCGCCGCTCACCACCGGGAGCAACACATGAACCTGCCAGCCACCACCACCAACAGCGCCGCTGCCGGCAGCCCCGCCCCTGACGTTCGGGCATTCCACGGCTCCAGCCTGGAACTGCGCAACCTGACCATGGCGTACGGGGACATTGAGGTGCTGCGGAACGTGAGCCTGAGGGTTGCCCCGGGCACCACCACGTGCATCATCGGGCCCTCGGGTTCCGGCAAATCCACGCTCCTCCGCGGCGTGAACCGGCTGCACGAGCCTAAGAGCGGTGACGTGCTTCTGGCGGGGGACAGCGCCCTGACGGTGAACCCCGACATCCTCCGGACCCGGATCGGCATGGTGTTCCAGCACTTCAACCTGTTCCCGGACCATACAGCACTGGAAAACGTGGCGCTTGCCCTCTGGAGTGTGAAGGGAATGCCCAAGGCCCAGGCCATGGAGCGCGCACGCCGCGGCCTGGCCGAGGTGGGGCTGGCCGAGCGGGCCGACCACCGGCCCCGGGACCTGTCCGGCGGCCAGCAGCAACGCGTGGCCATCGCCCGGGCCCTGGCGATGGAGCCCGAAGTGATGCTCTTTGACGAAGCCACCAGCGCCCTGGACCCGGAACTGGTCAAAGGCGTCCTGAACCTCATGGCCGGATTGGGCCGCCGCGGAATGACCATGCTGGTGGTCACCCACGAAATGGGCTTCGCCCGCAAGGTTGCGGACCAAGTGGTCTTTATGGATGAAGGGGAAGTGGTCGAGGCAGGAACTCCCGCCCAGCTCTTCGACAACCCCCGCAGCGAACGCCTGCAGCGCTTCCTTTCGGAGGTGCTGTGATGGGGAAGGAAACAACTGCACCCGTGCGGACCGCCGTCGTCGGCTTTGGCATCTCCGGCAAGGTTTTCCATGCTCCGCTGCTCGCAGCGAACCCAGACTTCTCGCTGGACGTGATCGTCACGTCCCAGCCCGCGCGGGCAGCGGAGGCGGCGCGGCTCTACCCAAGGGCACGGATCCTCGCAACCCCGGAGGAGCTTTTCGCCCTCGCCGCGGAGCTGGACCTGGTCATCCTGGGCACGCCGCCCCACACCCACTACGGGCTGGCAGCAACAGCCGTCGCCCACGGGCTCCACGTGGTGGTGGACAAGCCGTTTGTTCCGACGTCAGCCCTGGGGGAGGAGCTTCTCAGCAGGGCTGCCGACGGCGGGGTGCAGCTGACGGTGTTCCAGAACCGCCGGTGGGATGCCGACTTCCTGACCCTCCAAAAGGTCCTGACCGCAGGCGAGTTGGGGGACGTCACCAGCTTCGAGTCGCGGTTCGAATGGTGGTGGCCCGAAGGGTTCGGCAACTGGCGGGACACGGTCTCCCTTTCAGCGGGCGGCGGCATCCTCCACGACCTCGGGGCGCACCTGATCGACCAGGCCATCCAGCTGTTCGGCCCGGTGGAACGGAGCTACGGCGAGACGGCGAACCGCGGACCGCACGCCCAGGCCGCAGACACGGAGGCGTTCGTGTCCCTGCTGCACGAGTCCGGAGTCCGGTCGCGGCTGTGGATGAACGGCATGGCCGCCCAGGCGGGCCCCCGCTTCCACGTCCTCGGCTCGCGGTCCGGTTACACCAAGTGGGGCCTGGACGGCCAGGAGCCTGCGCTCGCAGCCGGGATTACGCCGGCAAATCCCGCCTACGGCCTCGAACCCCAGGAGTCTTGGGGGCTCCTGGGAGTCGACGGTGCTACACATCCCGTCCCCGCCGCGCGGGGTGCGTATCCGCAGTTTTATGTCCAGCTTGCCGCCGCACTGCACGGGGAAGGGGCTCTGCCCGTGGACCCGGCAGGCCCGCTCGAGGTGCTGAAGGTCATCGAGGGCATTCACGCCATGGCCTGACTTCCGCCGCCAGCTTTTTCAATGACGCGCCGTACGCGTCCTTCGTGAACCACGCATCCACAGAAAGGGACACCATGTCCACTCCAGCATCCACCAAACGCGTCGCTGTCATAGGCGGCGGCATCCTGGGCGTTTCCACCGCCGTCCACCTGCTCCGTGAAGGTGCCTCCGTGATCCTGCTGACCGAACGCGGCCTCGCCAGCGAAGCCAGCGGACGGTCACTGTCCTGGCTCAACTCCTCGGGCGAACGCTCCACCCCTTACCACCATCTCCGGCTTGCCGGTGTGGACCGCTATCGGACCCTTTTCGCCGCTGACCCCAGGCGGGAATGGCTCCAGTTCGGCGGCGGCCTCATGTGGAACGCCGCTGGACAGCAGGACGTGACCGAGGCCCGGCACGCCTACGAGAAATCCATCGGCTACGACTCAAAGCTGCTGGCTCCCGTGGACATCGCCTCCGTCACCCCTGGCACCGACCCGGCCGCAGTTCCGGAAAAAGCCATCTTCAATCCCGGTGAAGGCTGGGTCAGCCTCCCGGACCTGATTGAATTCCTGATGGAGGAGTTCCACTCCCGCGGCGGGGAACTGGTCCTGAACTCCGGCAAGGTGTCCGTGATGGTCGAGGCTGGCCGCACCACGGGTGTGGAGACCTCGGCGGGGGGGACCTACCCCGCCGACGCCGTGCTGGTCGCGTGCGGGGCAGCGACGCCCGCCGTCGTCGAACCCCTTGGGGTCAAGATTCCCAATGGTTCCCCGGTGTCCATGCTCGTGGTCACCAAGCAGGTGGAGCACAACGTCGCCGCTGTGCTGAACACTCCGCGTGCTGCCCTGCGCCCCAATCCCGGAGGCACCTTCGCCCTGGACCACGACTGGTACGAGGAACACATCACCGAGCACGCGGACGGCTCGTTCAGCATCCCGGGCGACGTGGTCCAGGAACTCGCGGACGAGGCCTCAAAGCTCATCGCGGGCAATCCTGAGCTGAAGCCCGCCTCGTGGAAGATTGGCTACAAGCCGATTCCGGGCGACGGCGAACCGGTCCTCGGCGAGCTCGGCCAGGTGCCCGGCTGCTTCGTGGCGTTCACCCACTCCGGCGCGACCCTGGGCCTGATCGCGGGCGAACTCCTCGCGGGCGAGATCATGACCGGCAAGAAGCACCCCATGCTGTCCACCTTCCGGCCCGGGCGTTTCTCCTAGCGCTTCCTCACTTCCAGCAGCCCCTTTCGGCCGGCGGGACCGCGGCTTGCGGTCCCGCCGGCCGCATATGCCCGGGAAGCGGGAAAACCGGCTGATAAAATGGGCGGGTTGCAGGGCGGCGTTATTGCTGGTGCAACCAGCGCCGCAACCAAGTGAGGGACCAGACAATCATGACGGCAGGCGGGCCACACCTCGAAACTTCGGAGACTCAGCCTGCCGCGCCCGCCAAAACCGCCGGTCCCGCCACGGGCCGCGCTTACCTGGCCACCATCGAAGGCTTCGTCGGCGCCCTCATGATGTTCGTCGGCTCCATCGGCACGGGCTGGATTGCCAACGGCTCACCCATGATCCGCCAGCCGGTGGTGATCGCCCTCCGCACCGAAGGCTGGGGAGTCACCGTTTCCACGGTGCTGCTGACAGTCGGCGCGATGGTCCTGATGCGTTCGTGGCTGAGGCTGGGGCAACGCCTGGCTGAATGGGGCGCATCCTCCCTTCGGTCAGTCGTGATCGCCGTTTCGGCCTGGTCCCTGCCGCTGCTGTTCTGCGTGCCCGTGTTTTCGCGCGACGTCTACGCCTACACCGGCCAGGGCCGGTTGGTGATGGAGGGGCAAAACCCCTACGAGGTTGGCATCTCCACCCTCAGCAACTGGTTCTCGCTGGGGGCCGATCCGGCGTGGGCGGAAGCGAGGACCCCCTACGGCCCGTATTTCCTCTGGCTGGCCCGCGGGGTGGTGGGGCTGACAGGCGCCCAGCCCGACGCCGCAGTGCTGCTGTTCCGGCTCCTGGCCGGGGCCGGGGTCCTGCTATGCGTGATCTATGTTCCCAAGCTGGCAGAGCTGCACGGCATCAACGGGGCCCGCGCGCTGTGGATCGCGGTGGCCAATCCGCTGTTTTTAATCAGCTTCATTGCCAGCGCCCACAACGACGCACTGATGGTGGGGCTCGCCGTCGCGGGTGTGTACTTCGCAGCCACGCGCCGCTACCTGCTGGGCATCCTCCTGGTGACAGCGTCCATCGGAATCAAACCGATCACGGTGCTCCTGTTGCCGTTCATCGGTGTGATGTGGGCAGGTCCCTCCGCCTCCTGGGTGCGCAGGTTCCTGATCTGGGCTGCGACGGCGGGCATGAGCTTCGGCGTGCTGCTCCTGAGCGGCATCCCGTACGGGCTGGGTATTGGCTGGACCTGGGCCATCATGGACCCCACTCCCGGCTACACCGGCTATTCGCCGTCCGGCTTCCTGGGGCAGCAGGTGGAGTTCCTGGCCAATTCGCTGGGACTCCCCGGCGGGACGCTCGCCACCTGGCTGCGCACCGCCATGAAGTGGGCGGCCATCGGACTGGTCCTGCTGCTCATGTTCCGCGGCGATTATTCGCGGGCGGTGCGCCGGATGGCGCTGGCGTTCACCGCCGTCGTGATGCTTTCGCCCATCATCCAGCCTTGGTACATCCTGTGGTTCCTGCCCTTCCTGGCTGTCACCGGGATCCGGGACGACTGGCAGATTAGGTCCCTGTATGTGGGCGTGACGTTCTTTGTGGTCTTCGGCGCACAGGACCAGCTCTCCGTATGGTCCTTCGTGGAACTGCCCATTGATGCGTCATCGCTCGCATTTATCACCGCGCTGGCATTTACCTTCTACCTTCTATTCCTCGATGTGCATACACGGAAGCTGCTGATCGAGGGCAAACCCCTCGACCTGGCAAAACGCGGCTGGCGCTGGATCCTCGAGTGGCGTCAGGCCAAGCGAAACCGGATCGAAGAGCCCGGACGCCAAAAGCTGGGAAGCCGCTAAGCCGCGGGTAAACCCGGCCGCGCATCAGTCCGCGCCGCTCGTGCGCCAATAGCCGGCGGGCCTTATTGGCACTGGTCCGGCGTGCTCTCAGAGGTATCAACTGAATGCTCTGCCCACACGAAAAGGTTGCCTGATGTATGAATTCCTGGACAGGGTTGATGCGGGCCGGAAGCTCGGCCTTGCCCTGGACCGGCTGAAGGGTGGGGACGTGGTGGTCCTGGGGCTGCCCCGCGGCGGGGTGCCCGTGGCAGCCGAGGTTGCCAAGGCCCTGGATGCGCCCCTGGACGTCATTGTGGTGCGGAAGCTCGGTGTTCCGTTCCAGCCGGAAGTGGCGATGGGTGACATCGGGGAGGGCGAGACACGCGTGCTTGACGGGCGGGTGGTTTCGCTGGCAAGGGTCACGGACGAAGACCTTGCGGCGGTTGAGCGGCGCGAGCGTGCGCTGCTGGAGGCCAGGCTGGAGCGGTACCGGAAGGGGCGTGCGCGCACAGACCTCACCGGGCGCACCGCCGTCGTTGTTGACGACGGAATCGCCACCGGCTCAACTGCGAGGGCCGCCTGCCAGGTGGCACGCCACCTGGGTGCCAAAAATGTGGTCCTTGCCGTGCCCGTTGCCCCGGCCCAGGCGCTGGACTCACTGTCCGAGGCGGACCAGGTCTTCTCCCTGATTTTCGCACGGAACTTCCAGGCGGTGGGGTACTGCTACAGGGACTTCTCGCCCACCCGGGACGAAGAGGTGGTGCAGCTGCTGGACGAAGCGAAGCGGCGGGTACACCGTGTCCGGGCGGGCCTGGTTGCGGGAACGGACCAGGATGTGGAGATCGGCGTCGACGGCGTGGTGCTCCACGGCAACCTGCACCTTTCGGCACACTGCCGGGCCGTGGTGGTCTTCGCCCACGGCAGCGGCAGCAGCCGGCACAGTTCCCGCAACCGGTACGTAGCCTCCGTGCTCCAGGGTGCAGGGCTGGGCACCCTGCTGCTGGACCTGCTGACCCCGGCAGAGGAAGTGGACCGCACCAGCGTATTCGACATTGCGCTGCTGGGAGGGCGGCTCGGTGCAGCAACCCGCTGGCTGAACAGCAAGGAGGGAACCGCAGGGCTGCGGGTGGGCTATTTCGGCGCAAGCACCGGCGCCGGTGCCGCGCTGTGGGCGGCGGCCGAGTCCGGTGCGGAGGTGGACGCGGTGGTGTCCAGTGGCGGCCGTCCGGACCTTGCCGGCGCGCGCCTGGAAGCGGTCCGGGCACCCACCCTGTTGCTCGTGGGCAGCGCCGACCTCCAGGTACTGGCCCTCAACCGGCAAGCGATGAGCCGGATGACGGCCCCGGTCCGCCTGGAGGTCATCGCGGGCGCCACGCACCTCTTCGAGGAGCCCGGCACGCTCGGCCAGGTTGCCGCCCTGGCCAAGGGATGGTTTGCGCGCTACCTGATGCCGGAGGCCGCCACCGAGCGAAACCCGGAGGCTGCGCTGTGAGCCGGAGCAGCAAGGCCCGCCCTCGGTTGCCATGTCCGGGAACTGGAACAAATCCGGCTCCTGGCGCGCAGGCTGGCCGGGACTGAGCGAACGGGGCCTACGGGGTCCTGAAGCGGCTACGCCCCAGCCGGCACTGCTGTCTTGGCCTTGCGGCCAAGTTCCGCGGTCCGCTTCACTGACCACCAGAGCAGCACCACCAGGAGCACATTGCGGGTGGTGAGGATGGCAGCCATAACGGGGTGGGCGTGGATGAGCGGCGTATAGAACAGCGGGTAGATTACGAACGTGGTCATGGCGATGCCCATCAGCAGGGCCGCCGGGACCTTCCACCGCTCCCAGTCGTGCGTGAGTCCGGCGATGATCACGGGGGCCAGCCAGATGATGAACTGCGGGGACCCCACCTTGTTGAAGACGATGAACGCGGTGACCATCATGAGGGAACCCTCGAGGAAGAGTTCCTCGCGTTCAGCGCCGCGGTTCAGCGCGCGGACCAGCAGGACGGCGGCCCCGATGGCGGCGAGGATGAGGAGCGGCTGCATCAGGAAAGCTGCGGTTCCGGCGCCAGGCCCGTAGACCTCAGTGGAGTTGATGGCTGTGTTGTCCGCCATTTTCGAACCGGCGATGTTGAAGACGCTCAGCCACACCCAGGGCGTGGAAAACGTCGCCTCCAGCTGCATGCCGCGTTCGCCCTGGTTAAGGAGGAAGTCGAGGATGTGCGGGAGGCCGCCGGACAGCCAGGTTCCGGCGGTGACGACGGCGGTCACGGCCACTCCCGAAAGGACCACGTGGACGCGCTTGCGGCTCGCGATCACGATGGGTGCCAGAACTGCAGCCGGCCACACCTTGATCCACGTGGCAAAGCTGAGCAGGACGCCGGCGACGACGGGCCGCTGGGCGGCATAGACCAGGGCGATCAGCACGATGGGTGCGGTGATGCCCTCTACCCGGGCGAAGCTGAGGTAGCCCATGAACACGGTGAAAAAAAGCCACCACCAGGCCGGCGCGATGCCGCTGACCTTCCGTGGTCCGCACGTCAGTAAGGCAAGCCCGACGGCGTTGAGCGCTGTGATGATCAGGAACCACACGAGCAGGTAGAGGTCCGGCCCGGCGATGTTGGCTAGGAAGATGGGGATCTGCGCCAGCACCGGGTACACCCAAGGGCTGATCTTCCCGGTGAGGTCGTCCGGGTTGTAGCCGTCCAGTGCCCACTGGCGGTACTGCTCGGTGTCACTGAACGTATCGCCGTGCAGGAAGAAGGACGCCATCCAGCCCAGGAAGTAGAGATGGACGACGGCGAAGCCCCACCACACGCTGGACGGGCGGGCGAACCATTCCACCACCTTGGCAGGCAGGACTTTGCTGCGGACCGCGGTGAGACGGTCGAAGAACCTCGCGGAAATCTTAGGACTCCTTCAGCACGGGAGTGGCTGCAGGCGTCCTTTTGCCCAGCAGGTAGAGGCGCCGGACGCTCCAGAGGAACAAGACCACCAGGAGGATATTCCGGATGGTCAGCACCAGGGCCATCCAGGGGTTGTTGTGGCTGAGGGCGTCGTAGAACAGGGGATAGATGAAGTAGGTAGCCACGGCGATCACGATCAGCATGGCTGCCGGGACACGCCACTCGCGCCAGCTGTGGGCCAGCCCGACCGCAACCGCCGGGGCGAGCCACACCATGAACTGCGGGGATCCCACTTTGTTGAAGACGACGAACGCGGTGGCCAGGGTGAGGGCGCCGGCCAGGAGCAGTTCGGTGCGGTCCACACCCTCGCTGGCTCCGTCGTCGTGCTGTTTCCCGCCGCGCTGTTTGCCGTTGTGGAGGGCCCAGAAGGTCAGCCCGGCCACGAGCAGCGCCGCGAGGACCAGCAGCGGCTGCATCAGCACGGACATAAGGGCCGTGCCGGGGCCGTCCACCTGCATGGAGTTGATATCGGGTTCATGTACATCCGGGACCCGCCCACGTTCAGGACGGACAGCCAGAGCCACGGGGTGGTGAAGGTGGCTTCGAGCTGCATCCCGCGCCCGCCCTGCTGGGTGAGGAAGTCCAGCAGCCTGGGGGCGCTCCCCACCGCAGCTGCCAGCGCGACGACGCCCGCCGTCGTCGCAATTCCTGCCACCACCACCAACAGGCGGTTCTTTACGACGGCGAACAGGGCCAGCATGACGGCGGCCGGCCAGACCTTCACCCACGTACCGATGGCCAGCAGGACGGAGGCGATGAACGGTCGGCCCACGCCGTACGCCAGGGCGACGAGGACCAGCGGCGCCGTGAGGCCGTCCACCCGGGCGAAGCCGAGCCAGCCCATCAGGAAGGTGAACACCAGCCACCACCAGCCGGCGGGAACGGCATGTCGGTCGCGGCCGCGGTTGGTGAGTTTGAGGAGCGCCCACCCGTTGAGCAGGGTGGTCATCAGCACCCACAGGAAGAAGAAGGGTGCCGGTCCGGCCACGCCGGCGATGGCCATGGGGATGAGGGCGAGGATGGGGTAGACCCAGGGACTGGGGCCCCCGCTGAGGTTGGCGTCGTCGAAGCCCGCCATGGCCCAGCTGCGGTAGATGAAGGTATCGCTGAAGGCTTCGCCGCGCAGGGACAGGGAAGCCGCAAAGATCAGGAAGACCAGGTGCACCACAATGAAGCCACCCAGCAGGCCGCGCCCGTTGTTCAACCGTGACTGCACCGGCGCCGGGAGAATGGCGTTGCGGATCCTGGTCAGGTTGCCGAAGAAAGCGTCCGTGGAAATGGCGGGATCCTTGTCAGGTCGTGGCACACGTATGTTGTTGTGCTGATGGCTTCGGTTCTGCCGTCCGAGAGGTCTTCAGGCGCATTAAAGCCGTCCGGAAACAGCTTTCGCTCGTGTCCAACTCTAATTGACGGTGCCTAAGCGCTTGTAATTGCCGGGCTCTGCTGCAGCCGCCGAGCTTCTGACCTGCGCTTTTCTTTTAGTTGATTTTTCAAGTTGCTGTTGATCTTTTGTTGGGGGACCATGGTGCGAGGCGCCCAGGTGCCCAACCGCCTATGCACTCAGGGGGAGCGCGTGGCGGCGTCCTGCCCACCCCCAAGAGACATAAGGCAACACCCATGAACTTTCCCCTTACCCTCACCGTGTCCGACCGCAAGAGCATGGACAGTGAGCTTGACGCCGCGGTCACCGCGGCCAAGGCCTGCGCCCTCCAAGGGAAGCGGCACGGGATCCTCGTCACCCGCCTCGGAGCGGACAAGTTCACGGTGGACCTGAGTGAGGCCGTTCCGTTCGGCCTCACCCGTGAACACCAGGCCTGGTAACCGTCTGCCTTCCTGGCAGCGCCCTATTTTTCCCCGGAGCTGTCCGGGCCGTCCCCTGACACCCTTCCACTGCGCTGTTGCAGCCGGTCGATGTGCTTGGATGCTTCGGCCTTGCTGAGGTCCGCAGGCAGCTCTTCGCCTGCTTCACGCGCCAGCGTATCGAGGTAGCTGCGCTGCGCCGCCGTCATCGGTTCATCCCCGGTCACCCAGTCCTCCGGGTCACGGTTCAGCCCTGCATCCGGCTCAGGGGTTGAGCTGCCAATGGTTTCCTTGTCATTGTTGTTGTCCATGAAGAGAGTCTAGGCGCCGGGACTGTCAGTAGACGGAACCCTCGGGCAGCTCGGACAACCTTCCCGCGGCGCGCCGCAGTTCCGGGCCTGGGACCACAGGCTCGCGCTCCTCGCGGCCGACAACTTCGCCTTCGAATGCCTGCCCGCCCTGGCGGCCAGCCCCTGCCGCGACCCGGAACCCTAATGACCACGGCAGGATGCACCAGCAGCTCCTGGCCAAGCTGGGCATGCCGCTGGGTGAATTGTGGCGCCTTGGCCCGCTGGCCCGGCATATGCGGGCTGCCGGCCAATGGGATGCATTCGTCGCCGTCAAGCCGCTGAACGTCACGGGCGCCACCGGCTCACCCGCCAACGCCACCGCCATGTGTAGCTGTCGGCGGTCGGGAAGT
>NZ_VAHM01000023.1 GCF_005796185.1 Pseudarthrobacter sp. NamB4 | reverse complement strand
GAAGTTTGACGTAACGCGCATCACGTCCTAGAGTTAATGAAACGATTCAAGGCCCGAAGGTTATCCATGGGATCCCGTTGCCGCGGCTGGCGCCAACAACGACGTGTGGACATCACCGGCTCCTTGCCAATGAAGACGAAGGACAATGCCATGAGCATCACCCAAGCCACCGCTGCCCGCCCCGGCCAGGGGGCCGGGGCCGGGTCGCGGGATCCCAGGAAGGCCGCGATGAGCGGCTGGATCGGAAGCGCCCTGGAGTACTACGACTTCGCCCTGTACTCGCTCGCCGCCACGCTGATTTTCCCCACCATCTTTTTCCCGTCCGAGAACCCGACAGTCGGGATCATCGCCTCCCTCGCAACCTATGCCGTGGGCTACGTTTCCCGCCCGGTCGGCGCTGTTGTGCTGGGGGCTTACGGTGACCGGCTCGGGCGCAAGAGCGTGCTGGTGTTTGCGATGCTGCTCATGGGGTTCGCCACCTTCGCCGTGGGGCTCCTGCCCACCTACGGCCAGGTGGGCATCCTGGCGCCCGTCCTCCTGGTGGTCCTCCGCCTGGTCCAGGGCTTTGCCGTGGCCGGGGAGCTTGGCGGTGCCAGTGCGATGATCGTGGAGCACTCGCCCGATGCCAAGCGCGGCTTCTTCGCCAGCTTCAGCCTGCAGGGCACCCAGGTGGGCTCCATCCTGGCCACCGCCGTCCTGCTTCCGCTCGCCGCACTCCTCCCCGCCGACCAGTTCGGGGCCTGGGGCTGGCGGATCCCGTTTCTGCTCAGCGCCTTCGTGATCCTTGCCGGCTACTTCATTCGCCGCCGCGTGCAGGAGCCGCCCGCCTACGCGGCGCAGTCCGGTGAAGCCAAGGCAAAGCAGCGGTTCCCGCTCGTCGACCTCCTGCGCTCCCGCCCGGGGGTCCTGGTCCGCTGCGTGCTCATGACGTTCACCAACGTGATCGGCATGGCCACCCTGGTCTTCGGCGTCTCCTACGCCACCCAGGAGGGCTACGGCAACGGCTTCACCAGCAGCGAGTTCCTCTGGGTAACCCTCGTGGCCAACGTGGCGGCAGTAGTGACCATCCCGCTGTTCGGTGCACTGTCCGACAGGATCGGCCGCCGGACGCTCATGGCTGCCGGCGGCCTGGCTGGCGGCCTCCTCGTCGCAGGGTATCTGTGGGCGATCGAGCAGGGCAGCCTGCCGCTGGTCTTCGTCTGCGTGGTCATCGTGCAGGGCATTTTCTTCCAGATGTGGAACGCAACCTTCGCCACGTTCTTCCAGGAGCAGTTCCCCATGCGGATCCGCGTGACCGGCTTCGCCGTCTCGCAGAACATCGGGCTGATGATCGCGTCATTCTTCCCGAGCATCTTCACCGCGATCGCGCCTCCCGGCTCAACCAATGTCCCCCTCACCATTGGACTGGTGACCTTTGCCATCTGCCTCGTCTCCGCAGTGGCCACCCTCCTGTCCTCCGACACGAAGGGGAAGTCGCTTGAGGACCTTGAGGTGCAGAAGGTCGAACGCATGGGCGGCGAACGCCCGTAAGGCCAGGTTGGCCTGCTGCTGAAGCGCAGGAGGGGACAGCAGTTGCTGTCCCCTCCTTTTGCTGTTTGAGGACGACGGCGGCAACGCCTTCGCGTGCAGCTCGTGCTTGCATAGTTGTATACAAGTATGATGATCTGCGGAGGTGGCCCATATGCCAGATTCACCCGCCCGGAGCACCGGGGCGCACTTCGTCTACGCAGAACTGAAGCGGAGAATCCTGACCCGCGAGCTGAAACCGGGGGAGCGCCTATACGAGCCTGCCATGGCAGCGGCCTTGCAGGTGAGCCGCACGCCGCTGCGCGAGGCAATCCGGAGGCTCATCTCGGAGAACCTCCTGGAGCAGCAGCCCACCGGCGGAGTGCTGGTGCCCCAGTTGGATGCGGCCGTAATTTCGGAACTGTATGAGGTCCGTGCGGCGATGGAATCCCTCATGGCGCGCAATGCCTGCACCAAAGCGTCGGCCGCTGACATCGAAGCGCTCCACGCCATCCTTGCGCGCAATGCCGCGCTGGTGGAGTTCGCCGACGACGCGATGCAGCAGGGCATGGCGCTGCACGCAAAGATCGCCGGGATCGCCGGAAACTCGTGGGCGCGGCGCTTCCACGACCAGATCTCCAGCCAGATGGAGCGGTACCGGCACTTCACCAACAGCACGCAGGAACGAAGGGACCAGGCGCTCGCCCAGCACAGGACCTTGGTGGACGCCGTCGCCGCGGGAGACCCGGACGCAGCCGCGAAGATTGCCTTCGACCATGTCATGGCCGCCCGGGACGCTGCACTGAAGGCCATCTCGGCCAGCGGCCTGGCCTTCTCATGATCGGCGAACTGGGACGCCGCTCCGCCACTGCCCTGCTCGTTCATTCGGCGCTGATCCAGGCCGTGACGTTCCTGGTCCGGCCGGCCGCCACATACCGCGCCCTGGAGCTGGAGGTTCCCGGGTTTGCCCTGGGCCTGCTGGCCGCCAGCTACGCCGTCTTCCCGCTGCTGCTCGCCGTTCCAACCGGTAGCCTGGTGGACCGGCTGGGTGAGCGCCGGCTAATGGCGATGGGATCCGCCGTCGTTCTGGCTTCCTCTGCCTTCCTGCTGCTGTGGGGCTCGTCGATCACAGCGCTGGTGGTTGGCACCGCGCTGCTGGGCGCGGGCCAGCTCGCCTGTGTTGTTGGGCAGCAGGCTGTGGTGGCCAACAACGCAGCTGCATCCCGGATGGATTCCGCCTTCGGCTACCTGACCTTCGCGGCATCCCTGGGCCAGGCCCTGGGGCCGCTGGCCATCTCCCTGGTGGGCGGCGTAGCGGTCCGCCCCGATACCCAGGCCATCTTCCTGCTCTCTGTCGCCATGAGCCTGGTGCTTTTCCTGGCCACCTTCGCCGTGTCGGCAAAGGTCAGCGGCGGGAAGCGGAACGTGGTGGCGGCCGGCGGCGTCAACGGCAGCGCTGTTTCGCTGCTCAAGACTCCCGGCGTTGCCCGCGCGCTCGCCACCAGCGCCACCGTCCTTGCGGTGGTGGACCTGACCATGGTCTACCTCCCCGCGCTCGGGTCCGACCGCGGGCTCACTGCGGCGACTGTGGGCGCCATGCTGACTGTCCGCGCCGTCTTCTCGATGGTCTCCCGGCTCCTGCTGGGGCGGGTGTCCCGGAAGATCGGCCGGATGCGGCTGCTGGTGCTCAGCCTTGCCCTGTCCACCGTCGCACTGGCGGCGGCGGCGATTCCCATGCCCGTGTGGCTGCTGTTCGTGGTGATGGCCGTGCTCGGGCTCGGGCTCGGTATCGGCCAGCCACTCACCATGTCGTGGCTGTCGTCGCAGGCTCCGCCGGGGCAGCGCGGCCGGGCGCTGGCGCTCAGGCTCGCCGGCAACCGGGTGGGCCAGGTGATCCTGCCCAGCGCCATCGGCGGTGTTGCCGCCGGACTTGGCGCCGGTGGCGTTTTCCTGGCGTCGGCAGTGGTGGTGGGAGGGACCCTCCTGCTGCTCCGGGGTGTTCGGCTGGACTAGTTAGGGAAGCCGTGAACCAGGGAAGGCGCGAACTAGGGAAGGCGCGAAGGCCGGAGCAGGCTCGGCTCACCTGCCTGGGCCGGGTCCAGCGGAACCGGGCTGACCAGCACCGCAGGGCCCCTGTGCAGGAAACCGCTGGAAAGCGCGCGGCACCGGACTCCCCCGCGGCCGCGCATGGCAGGATGAACTCCCGGCGCGAGCATCTCGTTCATCCATGCGCAGGGCTGGGCGTGCCGGCCGCCATGGAATTCGACGCGCGAGCCGCCTGACTCCAGCACAAAGTCCTGGCCCAGCAGCGGCGCCAGCTGGGCGCCCCGGAGGATCACGTTTCGGCGCGTCAGCAGGGGGTTAAGAGGTCCGGCATCCAGCTCGGCCGCGATTGCCTCGAGGGACTCGACGGCGAACAGGGTCACCGCGGCGTCCATGTGCGCGGCCTTGCCGAAGAACCGGTCGCCCACGATACCCTTGCCGGCCACCACCTCGGCGCTCTCCGCGTCGAAGGTTGGCACGTCCGCAGCGCCGTCCCGTGCCCGCCCGAAGTAGGCGTGCGCCGGGGACACCAGCAGGTGCAGGATCTCAACGTTGTACCGGTTGCTCCCCAGCCGCTCCCTAACCTGGCAAGCTCGGCCAGGGATCCCTGCGGCCGTGGGCCCAGGCTCGACCACTGGACGGACGGGCTCAGCCACCGACGTACGCCGCCAGGTGCTGGCCCGTCAGCGTCGAGACGTCCGCCACCAAGTCAGCCGGCGTGCCCTCGAAAACGATCCGGCCGCCGTCGTGCCCTGCTCCCGGACCGAGGTCGATGATCCAGTCCGCGTGCGCCATGACCGCCTGGTGGTGCTCGATGACGATCACGGACTTGCCGGAGTCAACCAGCCGGTCCAGCAGGGCCAGCAGGTTTTCCACGTCGGCGAGGTGCAGGCCGGTGGTGGGCTCGTCGAGGACGTAGACGTCGCCCTTCTCGGCCATCTGGGTGGCGAGCTTGAGCCGCTGGCGCTCGCCGCCGGAGAGCGTGGTGAGCGGCTGGCCGAGGCTGAGGTAGCCCAGCCCCACATCCTCCAGCCGGTCCAGGATGGTCCGTGCGGCCGGCGTTTTGGCCTCTCCCTCGGCAAAGTAGGCGGCGGCCTCCGTCACGGACATCGCCAGCACGTCGGCGATGTTGCGTCCGCCCAGCGTGTACTCCAGCACGGCGGCCTGGAAGCGGCGGCCCTCGCATTCCTCGCAGGGGGACTCCACGGTGGCCATCACGCCCAGTTCGGTGAAGATGACGCCCGCGCCGTTGCAGGTGGGGCAGGCACCCTCGGAGTTGGAGCTGAACAGGGCCGGCTTGACGCCGTTGGCCTTGGCGAATGCCTTTCGGATGGGCTCCAGCAGGCCGGTGTAGGTGGCCGGGTTGCTGCGCCGGGAGCCGCGGATGGCGCCCTGGTCGATCACCACCACGCCATCGCGCTTGGCCACCGAGCCGTGGATCAGCGAACTCTTGCCCGAGCCGGCCACGCCTGTGACGACGGTGAGGACGCCCAATGGGATGTCGACGTCGACCGCCTGCAGGTTGTGCTTGGAGGCGCCGCGCACCTCAAGCGCACCTGACGCCTTTCGGACAGATTCCTTAAGAGAGGCGCGGTCCCCGAGGTGCCGTCCCGTGATGGTGCCGCTGGCCCGCAACCCCTCCACGGTGCCCTCGTAACAAACGGCACCGCCGGCACTGCCGGCGCCCGGCCCCAAGTCAACGACGTGGTCGGCGATGGCGATGGTCTCCGGCTTGTGTTCCACCACCAGCACGGTATTGCCCTTGTCCCGCAGCTGGAGCAGGAGCTGGTTCATCCGTTCAATGTCGTGCGGATGCAGCCCGATGGTCGGCTCGTCAAAGACGTACGTGACGTCGGTGAGCGAGGAGCCCAGGTGCCTGATCATTTTGGTGCGCTGTGCTTCGCCACCGGAGAGGGTGCCGGCAGGCCGGTCCAGGCTGAGGTAGCCCAGGCCGATGTCGGAGAAGGAATCGAGCAGGTGCTGCAGGCCCTTGAGCAGGGGAGCGACGGAGGGGTCCCTGAGACCGCGGACCCATTCTGCGAGGTCGCTGATCTGCATCTGGCACAGCTCGGCGATGTTCTTGCCGTTGATCCTTGAGGAGAGGGCCTGCTGAGTGAGCCGGGTCCCGTTGCACTCCGGGCAGGTCTGGAATGTCACGGCGCGCTCCACGAACCGGCGCACGTGCGGCTGCATCGCCTCCGGGTCCTTGGACAGCATGGACTTCTGAATCTTGGGGATGACGCCCTCGAAGGTCAGGTTGACGCTCTCCACCTTGATCCTGGTGGGCTCCGCATAGAGCATCGTGTCCAGCTGCTTTTTTGTGAACTTCGCGATCGGCTTGTCCATGGGCAGGCCCATGCCCTCGAACAGCCGGCCGTACCAGCCGTCCATGGAGTAGCCCGGGACCAGCAGCGCCCCCCCGTTAAGAGACTTGCCGTCATCGTACAGGGCCGTGCGGTCAATGTCGCTGACGTTCCCCATACCCTCGCACCGGGGGCACATACCGCCCAGGTACACGGCCTGCTGGACCACGGCCTTCTCCACGCGCCCGCCCTTTTCAGTGGACATGACGCCGCTGGCTTTGCGGGTGGGCACGTTGAACGAGTACGCGGTTGGCGGGCCGACATAGGGGTTGCCCAGCCGGCTGAAGAGGATGCGCAGCATCGCATGGGCGTCTGTTGCAGTCCCCACTGTGGAGCGCGGGTTGGCGCCCATCCGCTCCTGGTCCACGATGATCGCTGTGGTCAGGCCCTCCAGGAAGTCCACTTCCGGCCGGGCGAGCGAGGGCATGAAGCCCTGCACGAACGCGCTGTAGGTTTCGTTGATCAGCCGCTGCGACTCTGCAGCGATGGTGGCGAACACCAGTGAGCTCTTGCCTGAGCCGGACACGCCCGTGAAGACCGTCAGCCGGCGCTTGGGCAGCTCGACGCTGATGTCCTTGAGGTTGTTCTCCCGTGCGCCCTGCACGCGAATCAGGTCGTGTGAGTCGGCGACGTGCAGTCCTGCAGCCTGGGTGTCCGTGCTTGTGTCCGTGCTCATCTGGTCTCCATCTGTCGGGCCGGGGCAGGAAGGTGGGCTGCCTCCGCAGCCCCTCCCGCCGTCGTCGTTCTTCTTCTCTCAAGGCTGCTGGTTGATGCGGACGGTATTGCCGGCTGGGTCGCGGAAGGCGCAGTCGCGGATGCCGTAGGGCTGGTCGATGGGTTCCTGGACGACGTCGGCCCCGCTCGCCTCCACCTTGGCGAAGGCCGCGTCAACGTCGGGGGAGGAGAGGACGACGGTGGCGAAGGTGCCCTTGGCCATCATCTCGGCGATGGTGCGGCGCTCGCCATCGGTGATGCCGGGGTCCGCCGCGGGCGGGTAGAGGACGATGGAGACGTCCTTCTGGTCTGCGGGGCCGACGGTGATCCAGCGCATGGTGCCGCGCCCCACGTCGTTGCGGACCTCGAAACCGAGGGCGTCGCGGTAGAACGCCAGCGAGGCGTCCGGATCGGTGTGCGGCAGGAAACTGGAGGAGATGGTGATGTTGTTCATGGCAGTCATGCTAGTAACGGTTCCCGGGCGGGCGCTTCTCGATTCCTGACCGGTCTGCTCACCTGTTTTTCCACGCATGCGGGGATGCCCGCCGTCGACTTTTCTGCTTCCTGTTTGTAGGTGCTGGGCGGCATTCCCACCAGTTCAGTGAAGCGGGTGCTGAAGGTTCCCAATGAGGAGCAGCCGACGGCGAAGCACACCTCTGTGACGGAGAGGTCCCCTTTGCGGAGCAGCGCCATGGCGCGTTCGACGCGGCGGGTCATAAGGTAGCTGTAGGGCGATTCGCCGTAGGCGAGCTTAAAGCGGCGGCTGAAATGGCCGGCGGACATGTGGACTGCCTCGGCAAGTATTTCGACGTCGAGCGGCTGGGCGTACTCGCGGTCGATCCGGTCCTTGAGGCGCCTCAGTTGGGTCAGTTCGCGCAGGTAAGGGTCGGAGGGCGGGGGGCTGGTCACAGGTCCGATCGTGCTACGCCGAGGGGGTCTTGTCCAGAGTTTCGAAGTGCTGGCTGGTGCGTCCCGTTTTGTGCGTCAGGAGGGGTCCTGCCGGCGGGGTATGATTATGCCGCTGGCCAGCATGAGGTCCTCGCCCGAACAGGGCTCGAGTTAACGCAGCATCCGGCAAAAATACCCTTTGAATTACTATCCAATCCCCTGCCCGGATACTGCGCAGGGAGCCTTGAAAGGACGCCATGGAACTGCTGTGGGAAATTGCCGGCTGGGCAGGGGCGGCTGCGATCCTCAGCGCCTACCTCTCCGTTTCCATGGGCTGGCTGAAGGCCGGCAAGGGCTTCCAGACCGCGAATCTGTTCGGCTCCGTCGCTTTCATTATTAACGGCACAGTCCACGGGGCCTGGCCGTCCGTAGTGACCAACGTGGCCTGGTTCCTTATTTCCGCGGTTGCCCTGGTGCGGATGCGTTCTGCCGAGGCTCCTCTGGCGGCTGCTGATGCTCCCCAGGTTCAGTACCCCGGCGTCCCTGATACCACCGGCCAGTCGGCTGTTGTTGAGGTCCTTACCGGTTCCATTCCCGTGGTGGCGGCAAGACCGGCTGTGGCTTCCGTGCATGGCCTCGCTTCCGTCCACCCGGTGGCGCCCATGCATGCCGGAGCTTCCGTGCATGCCCTGGCTCCCGTGCATTCCATGGCGGACGGGCAGCGCCTGGCCCACTAAGGGCAGCTTCGAAGGTCTCTGGATCGGGCCGGTACCGCGTGGTAGCTTGGCCGTCTTACGTCGCTCGCAGGGAGCGATCCAGCAGGAGGGACAGGTCATGAGTGACACCAATTCCGCCGGAACGAACGTGGATGTCGTGGACATCCTGACCAGTGACCACCAGGACATGGTGGCACTGATCGGGCAAATCAAGGGCGCGGCCGATGGGACCGAGCGCAGGGATCTTGCCGACACCCTCATCGCCGAGGTGATGCGCCATGCCGTCGCCGAGGAGATGTACGTGTACCCCGCTATTGAGGACCACGTGCCCAACGGCAGCGAGGAAGTGGAGCACGACAAAAAGGAGCACGACGAGATCGTTAAGCTCATGAAGCAGCTGGAAAAGGCGGAGCCTTCCGACCCGGCCTTCATGGCGACGGTAAACGAGCTCGAGTCGCAGCTGACCCACCACGCGAACGACGAGGAGTCTGAGCAGTTTCCGAAACTCCGCAGCCACATTCCCCGCGAGAAGTTGGTGGAAATCGGCGAAAAGGTGGAGAAGGCCAAGAAGCTGGCACCCACGCGGCCCCACCCCAGCGCCCCGCATTCCGAGCTGTTCCACAAGACTGTTGGGCCCGGCGTCGGGATGGTGGACCGCCTCCTCGACAAACTGCAGCACCGCCGCACTGACTGAGGGAGCGGAACCAATTGTTCCGGCGGTTGCTGGAGGGTTGCGCAACAGCGTGTTGCTTGCAATTGTCCGGCACCCTCTCAGGTGAGCTCCTTGTCCCGCTGGCTGTCAGGTTGAACGCTAAGACCGTTCACGGGACATGTGCAGGAACTGTATTTCGAACCCTATTCTGACGCTCTATTCCTTGCTGCCTGACGTCAGGTTGGGTGTACTTCTCCCCTGCAGAGGCTGAACGCATCCGCTCCCTGACCTCCCTCTTGTGGATGTGTGTCGCCAGGAGTAACGCCGGCAAGGGCGTGGTGGTAGGTCAGGGGTCCGGGGCCCTGACAGATTTCGAAACTCATGTGCGAGGGCACGTTGTTGGGCGCATTGGCATTCATTTGGCTTATCTGAGAGGAGCCGGTGCATCTGCTGGTGGTCGTGCCACGATGTTGTTTGTGCAGCGTACGGCTGTTGCAGTGCTTTGTTGAATCATCGATCGCGAATCCAGTATCCGTCGACAATTTCGAACATCGGCGCCAGGGCTTGCATGGGGTCGCGCGTCATAGGGGAGTTTTGAATGTCACTCTAAACGGTGAGTCACAGAGGAGAGCCGGCCGCACTTTTTGCGGGGAGGTTGAGCTCTTCGGCGGCCTGGAGCATTGCTGATATCCATTGCTGTATGTCATTTGGTGCCTGCGGGCGGCTGACGTAAATTCCATTGTCTAAGCCAGTCAGGATCGCGATTGGGGCACTGCCAGCCGCGTCGGGGCCTGCGTACAGGGTCAGTTTGCTTCGGTTAGTGCCAGCTATGGAGAGGCACAGTTCGGTTCTGCTGGACAGCGTCGATTCCCACGATGCAATGCACGCTGGGGTGTAAGTCTTGATGGTCATATGTCCTCGTTTATCCGCGAGTCTTCATCGGTGGCAACTACTCCACCCGGGATAACCCGGATCATGACGCGGATGCCTACTCTTTGTTGCTGAGGACAGCGGCCGCAGATGCAGTCGAGGGGCAAAAAATATTCGCGCCGTGAAGACGAACAGGGCCGTTCAGTGAGGATTCCATTCAAAGGAAAAGGAGGCCCGGTATCAGTGAAACCGGGCCTCCTCAGTAACTAATCTCAGGCTTGCTGACGGCGCCGGAGAGTAAGGACCAATCCAGCCCCCAGCAGTCCAAGGCCAAGCGCAGCAGCAACACCGACCTGAGCGCCGGTGGAAGCAAGAGGCTGACCACCCTTCGCGGGTGCCCTCTCTCCGCTATCACCCGTGGCCGGAGTGCCGGGCTTGTTGTTCAACGACTCATCATTCTCGGCCGCCGGGGCGTAGGTGATGGTGACGTCGGCGTTGACGGTGTTCCCGCGGGTGTCGGTCACCTGGTAGGTGATTGGTGCGGGGTTGCCGGTGAAGCTGTTCTCCGGGGTGAAGGTGATCGCACCGGTGGTGGTGTTCACGGTCCAGGTACCCTGACCCGGGACGGCCAGCTCGGTGACCGGGTTCCCGTCACCATTGATGATCCGCACGCTGCCCGGGTTCAGATCGCCCTGATCATTACCGGTGACATCAACGGTCACCGCAGTGCCGGCCTTGTTGTTCAACGACTCATCATCAGCTGCCGCCGGGGCGTAAGCGATGGTGACGTCGGCGTTGACGGTGTTCCCGCGGGTGTCGGTCACCTGGTAGGTGATCGGGGCGGGGTTGCCGGTGAAGCCGTTCTCCGGGGTGAAGGTGATCGCACCGGTGGTGGTGTTCACGGCCCAGGTGCCCTGACCCGGGACGGCCAGCTCGGTGACCGGGTTCCCGTCACCATTGATGATCCGCACACTGCCCGGGTTCAGATCGCCCCGATCATTGCCCGTGACATCAACGGTCACCGCAGTGCCGGCCTTGTTGTTCAACGACTCATCATCAGCTGCCGCCGGAGCGTAAGCGATGGTGACGTCGGCGTTGACGGTGTTCCCGCGGGTGTCGGTCACCTGGTAGGTGATCGGGGCGGGGTTGCCGGTGAAGCCGTTCTCCGGGGTGAAGGTGATCGCACCGGTGGTGGTGTTCACGGCCCAGGTGCCCTGACCCGGGACGGCCAGCTCGGTGACCGGGTTCCCGTCACCGTTGATGATCCGCACACTGCCCGGGTTCAGGTCGCCCCGATCATTACCGGTGACATCAACGGTCACCGGAGTGCCGGCCTTGTTGTTCAACGACTCATCATCCTGGGGCTGTGTCTGGGCGATGGCGGTGCTGGTGAAGGTGCACGCAACGTTTCGTACGTTGGCCGGGAGCGTGAACGAGCCGGTGCTTCCGGTTCCTGTGGCTACGACGGCCCCGGTGACTGGGTCTACGCATTGCCAAGTGGTGGTGTAGTTGCTGGGGTCGGTTGCCCCTACCGGTTTCTGCTCGATAGTGAACGTTTCGCCGGGGAGCAGCAGGAGCGGTCCCACGGTTGCTGAGGTGTTCGTTCCGGTCGTAGTGGCGGTGTTGCCGGTGCTGATGCCTCCGCCGCCGACGGTGACCGTGAATTGGTCTGTGGGGTTGACGCGGCCGCCGGGGAGGTTGATGGAGGCGGACCCGGTGTAGGGGACAGCGTTTGTTCCGAGGTCGGTGATGGCTGCGTTGAGGCTGCGGCGCTCGAGGACGGCGCCGGTGATGGGGTTGACCCGGAGGAAGCCGTTGGTTCCGCTGCCTGCGATGTAGAGGTAGCCGTCGTCGGCAAAAGCCATCGAGTTCAGGGCCAGGCCGGCGTTGATTGCTGGTCCAACTCTTGTCGCGGTCGCTGTGCCGGCTCCGAGCTGGGCTGCGTCGACCCGGTAAACCTGGGCCAGTTGGGATCCGCTGGACACGAAGTAGAGGTTGCCGAGGCTGTCGAAGGCAATGTCGCCGTTACCTCCGGGCGGGTTGTCAGCGGTGACAGTGATCGTGCTGGTTCCCACGGCGTTGGTTGTGGGGTTGTAGGTCGTGAAGGTGAAAGTGTTGCCTACGGACTGTCCACCGAAGTAGAACAGTCCTGAGACGGGGTCTACGCCGCCCATGGTGTTCGCGACTGCCGGGCCGGTGCGCGGAGTCACTTCCCAGGCCTCGGTCGCCGCCGTGTATTCGTAGACGTTGGCGCTATTGGTGAGGAACAGTTTGCTTCCGTCACCGGCCAGACCGATTTGGTTGAGCCCGGTAGCTCCGTTGGGAGCGGTGAGGACGGTCGTCGTCGCACCGGTGGAGCGGTTGACCACGCGAATTTCCGAGGAGTTGGTCACCGTGGCGTACATGTTGGACGCAGGAAAGGGTTCCGCGGCGAAGGCTTGCTGTGGGACTGCTAAGAGCGTCCCGGCGATGATAGCGGTAGAGAGAGTGACGCCAGCAATTCTGGGAATCGACCCAGTCTGGTGGCGAGACTGACACGGAGATGCCAAAAACTTTCCTTCCAAGTAGAGGGCATGGCGCGGCCCCAAGACGCGTTTTTACTGAGAACCATGAGCTCTTTAAGGAGTGCCGTAAGGGCATCCCTGATTAACACCGCGCAGGTACGAAATCGTGACGCGGCAAAGGAACCAATTTTTACGGGCAGGCGCCCCTACAGGCACAACCACCACTGAATCCAGATGACACAGCCCGCGCCGGGGTTTGTTGGCGGCGTTGGTGCCGGCGTCGTAACCGGCGGCGTGACCGGAGGGATCGTCGGTGCCGTAGTCACCGGAGGGGAAGTGGGTGCGGTCGGGACCGGGATCGGGCTGCCGGTGGGACCGGGCACCGGCGGCAGTACCGGTTCGAGGGTGGGAAGGGGCACGGAAGGCACAACCGACGGAACCAAGGAGGGAACCAGCGGGGAAACATCCTGGCCGACAGGGGCTGTCCGTGCAGTGTTATGCGCCTCCGGAATGGCCCCGAAGCCCGGGCCGGCGGCAAAGGGAGCAGCCAAAGCAGGGTCCTGCACCGGTACCGGGGGAGGCTCTTTTGCCGTCGGGCTCTGCTCTGCGCCCGGTTCGGCAGCCGGATCCGGGACTTGCGCGGGATCGGCGTCGAGGGCCGCTGCGGCGACGGGTATCGGCTGAGAGGAGGCAGCCGGAGTCTCTTGGGCTGCGGGTTGTAAGGCACTGATGCCGGTTGCGGCGGCCACGGCGATGACTGCCGCGACAGCTGCGGCGGCCAGCCCCCCGGTCCACACGCCCATGTTCATCCCACCGGTGGGCAAGCCCGGCTGGGATGCACTGTCAAGCGGTGCAACTGCAGTGCTGCCGGCGAGGGGCGCTCCCGCAGGGATGGCCAGGAACCACGGGCCCACTGCCCGCCGCATGGTGGAGCGGGTGTCTTTCAACTCCCCGGCAACCATGGCACACCCGGGGCAGTCGTCCAGATGCTTCCGCAACCGGGTGCTTTCGGCAGAGGTGAGGTCCTGGAGGACGGACTTAACCAGCAGGTCCAGGACCGGTTTGCAGTCTTCCCCTAGTGCGGACCGGGTGTAAGCCTCCAGATAGGCCTTGCGCAACCCCCGCCGGGCCCGGACAGCTACTGCCGAGACAGCATTTGGTTCAATACCCAGAAGCGGGGCGACACGCCGGGGCGAATCACCCTCAACGTCAAGGTGCCACAGGACGGTCTGCCAACGTACGGGCAGCGAGGCGAACGCGGCCCCGGCAAGATTCCGGTCGTTCTCATTCAGAACGCGATCGTATCCTCCATCCTCAGCCGGCAGCTCTACGGGTTCCCGAACGAGGTCCTGCCGGGACTGTGCGTCCCAATGATCAGCTGCACAGGTCCTTACGGCCCTCAACAGGTAGGGGCGGAAAGGCCCTGTGGGTCCTTTGCCCCGCTGGATAGCACGTACTACTTTGTAAAACGCCTCTGAGAAGACGTCGTCAGCGTCAAAGCTGTTGCGCATCAGGCCCTTGGCATAGTTCTTCGCGCCGGGGGCGTGCCGCCGGTACAGCTCCTCTATAGCTGCAGCGTCATCCCTTTTAACTGCACGGACGAGATCCTCATCGGCCGCATTGGCCGGATCACCGGGCAAAGCTGTTCGGGTAGTCTGACCGTCGTCCCCGGATGCTTCGCAGAGATGGTCTTGATTTTTGGCAGCGCCAGTGCCGCCATTTTTTCCTATCACAACTATTCCCCCACCGCGGACCACACCGCTCCAGCACTGCCCAGGGACAAGCTGAATAGTCTGGTCCCCGTTTTTAACCCGCTTTCATGTGGATCGTGACGCGCAGCAGGAAAATTTCATGAATCCATAAAAATCTTCCGTGCAAGCGTCACGAAACGGCTCTGAAAGCGTTCATCGAGTGCCGTACAAAAAGATCCTACATTCTGGCGACACGCCCCTGAACAGGGAAAACACTCACTCACGAAGGGCAGATGACAGAAACGAGCAGCGCTGCCGCACAACGCCGGCGGCTCCGCGGATGCCCGTGCGAGACGAGAGAGGTCACGCGGAAAGAATCTTTGCCGGTGGCCGGGAAGCCGACGAACACCTGGTCGCACACGTGCTTGCCCAAAACCTAGGCGATTACATGAGCCTGAAAGTCCTGCACCTGACCCTCCTGTCCCAAAAAATCAGGTCAACCCAAGAACCTGACGTCCTGCTATTCCTGGAACAGCTCCTCAACCGGGGGCTCATGTCCATCGGGGACCTGCACGGAAACGAATTCGTGCCGTGGGACTGCGGCGTCAGCGAAGTAATCCAATGGATCCGCCAGGACAGCCCCGCGTCATTGGAATGGGCCGATGAGCTGGCCAACACCGCCTGGCTGAATAACACCCAGCACGGAAATGACGTAGGACGCACGATAATCCAAGCCCACCGCGGGTTAAGGAAGCGCCTCGCGCACCCAAGCCCTTGTCATGAAGCTTCCGTATCCACCGGGTACGGACTAGGGCGGGCCGACGACGAGCGAACCTATCTGAGACCGAGGTTCACCCCCACTCGTCGTCGGCCCTTCAACAAAAGGAACTCTTCGTACGCGACCCGCGAACGTTCGGACCTGTTCCTCGTCGTAGTACCGGTACCTCTTGACGGGGGTCAACCCGGCCGGGCTCCAGCAGCCCATTCTCGCCGTAGAACGCATGCTCACCGCCCGCAACCAGGAAATGGACACCCCAGATGGGCCTGGAAGCAGGCGCTGATGACTACGCCCCTAAGCCCTTCCGGCCCCGCGAGCTGAGGTACCGGGTGGAAGCGCTGCTGCGCCGACCCGTCGGCAGCGAGAAAACCAGCATCACCGGCTCTCCGCTGGCCCCGGAACCGTCGGCACTTCCGGCGCCCCGACCCGGCACCGGGCAGCAGTCTGCCGGGCTGTTCGACTACAACGGGTTGCTGCTTACCCTGGCAGCAAGAACGGTGCAAGTTAACGGTGTGGAACAAAGACTCACAGCCTCCGAATACGATCTCCACCCGGCCGCCCTGCTCCGTGGCGGCCGGGTCGTACAGGCCTGGCCATCTGCACCAGTATCGCCAAAGCACAGGGAGGCGAACTCACCCTCTCGGACAACCCCGGAGGCGGAACGCCCGTCACCTGGATCGAGCGGACTTACCACCGCCGGCGACGGCAAAGACGGCTGGGCAAACTCACGCCCATCGAATATGAAACAATCGACCGGACCGCGCTCACGGCGGCCTAAGACCCCGAGCCAACCAAAGCCGGGGCAGTCCCGCCCGAAGCCGGCAAGTACATCGATGTCGCCGAAATCGACGGTGCGGTCGAAGGATACGTCAGCTGGCAGGTCAGCACCGGTAGGGAGCATGGGGCGATCAGTATCCTTGCGGTAGCCCCACACCATCGGAGGGACAGCTAGGCCGTCATCTGTGCGAGCACGCCATGGCTAGGATGAAGCGCGCCAACAGTGAGAGAGTCGAGAAGTATCCGAAGGGCCGGGGCGCTGCCCCGGCTGTTCCAGACTTAGTGTGCGGCGTTGTACTGTTCAAGGACCTGGGCGCTGATGGTTCCCCGGTCGAAGACCCTGATGCCGTTTTCCTTGGCCCAGGCCCGGATTTTTGCGTTGCGAGCCTGGTGGGGGCGGGCCTTCCGGGCCGGCTTCGCCGTTCGTCCCTAAAGGTGCGCAAAGCGGCCCTCAAATTCCGGGCGTTGTCCGCGTTGAGGTCTATTTCGTAGGCGGTGCCGTCAACGGAAAAGCTGATTGTCTCCTCAGCGTCACTACCGTCCAGGTCATCGGTCAAAGTAATGATTGTTCGCTTAGCCACCGTAAAACCCTACCCGGATGGAAAAGCCAACCTGACGCAGGCAGCTTCTTGTGCCTCTTGAGCAAGGGCTTGGCACCGCTTTAGAGGTTCGTGTCGCGTCTCCGAACGGCGGCGGTTCTGATACTGTCAGTTTGCTTTTCCGGGAAGCCGGCTGGTACCCCCATGTAGCTTGGCCCCCAAAGGGACTTAAACCCCGTGAGGCGGCGGCCCCCTGCCGGCTCACGGTGGGGCTACAGGCCGTCCCTGGCGGTTGGCCGGGGTGAAGGGCAACGGTCTGTACTGCCGCCTCCTAACCATCCCCAGTTGTTCTCCTGGTGGGTTTCGTCAGAGCGCACTGGCGCAGGCCCATTTGCTCACCCAACAACTCGACGCTGGTTCGTCGTCTAGTGGGCAGCCCACACCGCCACGAACCATTCAACCCCCGAATTCTTCGTGAGGGGACGTGTTTGTGTCGGGGGCTTGCTTAGTGGGTGACTCCGGCAGAAGCTGCGGAGACTGTGATCTTGATTTCACCAAGAGACTGACCACATATTTCGAACACATTCACGTGGTGTTTTCCATGGCTCCAGCCGGGAGTCATTCCTTTGTATTGCCATAGCGATAGGAAGCATTCGGCGAGTTGTTGGCCATCCCCGCTTGCATTCGACTTGACAGCTTGTTTACAAATGTGACCCGGCTCATCTGGGCGCTCGTAGCGGCGGTTGTCCTCCGGCTGAAAGACAGACGCGATATCAAGTGGTATTTGTTGCATAACTTGCACGACTTTTTGTCTAGCTTTTTTTTGCTAAATTTACAACTATGGGGGAATGTTGACACGTTCACGCCGATCTATGATGCATGGATTACACCCGTTATTCCGGGGTTTCAGAGGTAGAAAAAACAGAGGCGTGAAGGTGGGCAGCGTTGCGGTCCTGTTCGCCCTGCTTCTTTCCTTTTTTCCGGCACTGCCAGCCAGCGCCGCTACTGTTTACCAGATCACCGGCGCGTGGGCTGCCGGCACACCTGCCCAAGTAAAATCCGGGGACGTTCGTCAACGCCGAGTGGCGTGTCAATGTCAACGATGACAAGCCAGCACCGGGCAACGCCCCGGTGGAGAACGTGACCTTCACGGTCACCCTCCAAAACGGTGTGTTCGGAGAACTTCCGGATGTGTGTCTTAGCAATGGCGTCGTACCCCGGTCAACGATTTCCGCTGATGGAAAGACGCTGACGTGCAACCTCGGGACCCGTGAGCAGGGCACGGCCATCGCCGTGCAGACGCCTGTTGTCGCCAACGGTCCCACGGGCAGCCAGCTCTCCGCGACCGGCACCATCGGTGGACAGGCCACAAACCTAAGCCCGATCTCTTTGGTAAGTGAGTTCGGAATGGACATGCGGTGGGGAACCCCTTCGGTGTACCAGGCTCCGACCGAAACCTACCGGGATGTAGATTTCCAGTGGACGCTGAACCTCAACAGAGGCAGTGAACCCGGACCTCAGACCATCGTCTACGACGTCACGTTCAACTCTGCCCAGGCCACCGCTTATGGGGTTGGACCTCAGGCATGCAGCCCCTTCACCGGCGATTGGCCGGCCGACGGCCACCCATGGTCCGGAGGGAACCACCCCGCCGAACAGACGACATCCTTCGTGGACAACTGCACTTTCACCCAGACCGGACCGAATACCTTCCGACTCACGCTGACGGGCATCAACTACAGCCCGGCGTCTGCACCGACTGAAGACTCCACCGGCGCCCGCCTCCCCACGGACCAGGTGGCAGTTGCCTCGGGCTCGATCTGGCTCCGCTTCAACACCACCGCACTGAACGGCGCTATTGACTTGAGCGCCACGGCACCTGCCTATACCTCCACAGCGGGGAACACCGCACAGGACGACCCTTCGAACAACACTTCGTCCAAGTCCTGGGTTGGTCCGGGAATCTATTCCTCTGCACTAGTACGCTCCTACACGGGCAACGGAGGAACCAACTGGGACAATACTTACCGAGTTGCTCCCGGCACGACTGTCAGACAGTACCTGGACACGGCACTGCAACGAAACGTTGCGCGGGCCGATAACCTGCCCGTGGGCATGTGTTCCGCCCTGGACACCCGTTACGTTAGCTACGCCGGACTTGGCCCTTTCACCGAGGGACTCAGCGACAAGGAATTTGCGCCCCCACAGGGAGCAGTCATTGCCTACTACACGGGCAATGCACCTGCATTAGACCCCACAAGCAGCGCTTATGACCCCAATGCTTTCAACTGCGGTGGTGACACAGGTTGGACTACCACAGCTCCGGCTAACCCTGTCGACGTCAAGGCCGTAAGGCTAACCATTTCGCAGGGAGACATCGAAGCCTACTCGAACCTGAGTAATTTCACGATGAATCTGTTGCAGACAATAAAGCCCGAAACACCCGCAGGCACGGATGTCTGGAGCTTTTTCTCAGGCATCATGGACTTCCCGACGGGTTCCACCTGGTCGAATGACACCGGTTGCCTGCAGTCAACAGCTGGGCTTCGGTACCCCTGCACAACGGGTTTCCGCGACCTGCTCCGTGTCGTCACTGCGACACCGGCGATTGAAAAGTCCGCTGACCGCAGTGTCGTCACGGCCGGTGTTCCGGCCACCTTTACATTGGCGTATTCGGCCAACGGCGCGGGAACCATCCCGAAAACTGTTGACAGCTTCCAGCTCATCGACACTCTTCCTGCAGGAATGACGTATGTTCCCGGGTCGGCGTCGCCGGAACCGGTCGTCACAACCAACGGCTCCGGCCAGCAGGTCCTGACGTGGACCATTGATGATGTTGCCACCAACCAGAACCATGCCCTGACGTACCAAGCCGTCGCGGGCACATCCGTCGCCCCGGGGACCACGCTTGAGAACTCCGCAGTGGCCTCGTTCGGCGGTGTAACCACCCGTCCGGCCACCGCTCAGGTGACCACGAGCACTAACGGATACACCTCGATCGGCAAGGCCGCTGATACGCCATTCATTCCGAACGTGAATGGTGACGGTGTGGGCGAGGGTTCCTGGACGGTTACTCTCCGCTCCTTCGATCCGTTGCCGCAGACCTTTACGGACACGATCGATATCCTCCCCTACATCGGGGACGGTCGCGGGACCAGCTACAGCGGAAGCTACGCACTCACGGACGTGACGGCGGTTCCGGGCGCAACGGTCTACTACACCGATGCCGCGCCGGCCACGCTTTCGGATGACCCCAAGGATGCTTCCAACGGGACACCCGGCAACATCACGGGCAACAAGGTCAACTGGTCAACGACCGAGCCGGCCACTGTCACGGCCGTTCGTGTCATCGGCCCGGCGCTGAACCCTGGCGCTGCCCAGGCTTTCACGGTCAAGGTAGCGACCAACGGGGTGCAAGGCGGTGACGTGCTCGTGAACCGGGCACAGGCCCGTGCCGAGCACACCGAGCTGGTCATGCGTACCTCGGCTCCGATTACGGTTGCCAACTACTACTCGGCTTCGCTGAAAAAGTACGTCCAAGGCACCGACGGGCAATGGCATGATGCGAACACGGTCGAGGACTACCCGTCCTACCAGGTTGGTGACAAGGTCCCCTACCGCCTCGTGATCGAAAACACCGGTCAGGGCACCCTGACTGGTTTGAAGGTTCAGGATGACCTGTTTCCTGAAGGTTCGTTCACGGTGAACGAACTGGCAAAGGGCGCCAAGGAAACCCACGAGTTCACGGTCACGCTGACTGGTGGAGGCAACGTCGTGAACACGGCCTGCGGCACCGCGGACGTTCCGGCTGACTCCGGGGTCACCCCCTCGATCAACTGCGACCAGGCAGGCGTCCTGGTCACCAACTACACGGTGGCGAAGACCTCCAATCCTGCCTCCGGTGAGACGGTCCGCCCCGGCGACACCGTCACCTACACCATTGCCGTCACTCAGGAAGGAAGCGCACCGGCAGTAGCGCAGTTCACCGACTCCCTCGTTGATGTCACCGATGACGCTGTGTACAACGGCGATATCGCGGCTTCAATCGGAAACGTGAGCTTGCAGAACGGGATGATCTCTTGGACCGGCACGGTTCCTGTCGGTGAAGTTGCCCTCGTGACGTACTCGGTCACTGTCAAGGATTCGGCCGCGCTGGCAGCAGATGGCAGCTACTTGCTGGCAAATGGGGTACAGAGCCCTGGCTGCGCTGTCGGCGGTTGCCCGCCTGTAAAGAACCCGGTTGCTGACTTCTCCGTCGTCAAGACCTCCGATCCGGCCACGGGTTCGAACGTCAAGACCGGGGACACCATCAAGTACACGGTGACTGTCTCCCAGATTGGCGAAGCCACTTACAGGGGCGCTTCGCTTGTCGATGACCTTTCCGATGTCTTCGATGACGCGAGCTGGAACAATGATCTGACCAGTACGGCCGGGACCGCCTCTTTCGACGCGGCCCAGAAGAAGCTCTCCTGGTCTGGTGATCTCGCGGTGGATCAGGTCGTCACACTCACCTACTCGGTCACGGTGCTCGACCCCGCCAAGTCGGCAGGTAACACCCACCTGCAGAACGTCGTAACCAGCGAAGGCTGTGTTTCGGCCGCAACATGCGGAACGGAACACTTCGCGGCCAGCTACACCACGGTGAAAACGGCTAACCCTGCAGCAGGTACCGATGTTCAGGTCGGGGACACGATCGAATATACGGTCACGGTGACCCAGTCCGGACAGGGCCGAATCACAGGTCAGTTCTTCAACGATGACCTGTCCAAGGTTCTGGACGATGCAACCTTCAACAATGACATCACTGCCTCTGCCGGTAACTTCACATTCACCAATGGTGTGATTGCCTGGACCGGAGATTTGGGTCCGGGGGATGTGGCGACCGTGAAGTATTCGGTCACGGTTACCGCTGCCGGAGACACTGTGCTCGGCAACACGGTGACCTCACCGGGATGTGCGTCGACCAGCCATTGCACCACCGAGCACAAGACAGGCCGGTTCAAGACAGTAAAGACGTCCAACCCGGCGACCGGAAGCTCGGTGAAGGCCGGCGACACCATTGATTACACTGTCACGGTCTCCCAGATCGGTGAAGGCGCCGTCAAAAACGCCTCCTTCAGCGATGACCTGACCGCGGTGCTCGATGACGCTACCTGGCACGATAACCTCAAGTTCGAAGGCGGCCAGGCCACGTACACGAAGCCGGTCCTGAAGTGGACAGGTGACCTCTCCGTCGGTCAAGCCATCAAGGTTACGTATTCGGTAACGGTGACCGGCGCAGGAGATCAGACCCTGACGAACGTCGTAACCAGCCCTGGTTGCGTCCAGACGGCGGACTGCACCACGACCCACCTCGTGGGTGGTTACACGGTCTCGAAGACCTCCGACCCGGCCAACGGTTCGGTCGTCAAGGCCGGAGACAAGATCACCTACACCGTTCAGGTCCACCAGACGGGCCCGGGCTCTGTAACCGGCGCTGTTGCCATCGATGACCTCTCCAAGGTCCTCGATGATGCAACCTACAACGATGACGCTGCAGCTTCGGCAGGCAACGTCGGAATTGATAAGGACGCACGGAAGCTGACCTGGACCGGCAACCTGGCCGTGGGTGAGGTCGTGACCATCACGTACTCGATCAAGACCAGCGCACTGGGCACCGGTGACGGGACACTGACCAACGTTGTCACCCCTGGCATCGGCGGGATCTGCGTACCGGCCCAGGACCAGAACGCAGACTGCACCACAACCCACACGGTGCGTGACATCGTTCCGGTAGTTCAGGACCCTGCTGGTCCTCCACAGCCGGTAGCCAGTGCCCCATCACCGCTGGCTCAGACCGGCGTCAATGTCCTGGCCGGGGTCTTCGTAGCGTTGATCCTTCTGTCCTTCGGATTCTTCCTCCTGATGTTCCGTAGGAAGCGAAACAAGGAAGGCGCAGCCAGCTAAATATCTAGAGTGATTGAAACGCTCTCGGGCGGTAAGAGGAGGGGCCCCAAGCTGTAGCAGCTGGGGGCCCCTCCCCTTGTCTTGTCCTGGCGGAATGTGCGACAGTGTCCCGCGGGAACGCGGCTGACGGTCAGCCCCAAAACGCACCGAGTGCCTGACCCGAAGATTTTCTGCTTTCGCGCGTCACGATCGGAACTGGCAACCGTATACACAGTGGAAGGGTTCAGGCCTGGGGCGGAACAGCGGGCGGACTCAGCAAAACGCCGATAACGGTTGCCCTCAAAGTTCACCATCCCCGGGTAGAAGGCATGGAAACGGTTGGAGGTGATGGAGGAACGGGTGCAGTTCTTGAAGTGCACGCTGCTCTTTCCCCAAGGAAATACGTTGTTGGCGGAAACCAGCAGGCCCATGTGGCCTTCGGCGAATATGGAGAAGCCCACGTAGCCGGCGCCGATAAGGTTGTCCGTGACCTTCGAAGCCTGGCCTGAACCGGTCAGCTCGATGCAGCTGCCGCACTCGGCGAGGAAGTTGCCGCTGACGCTCAGGGCATCGGTGTCCTTCACAACAAGGCCACGCTCGAGGTAGACCATCCCCATGCCTTCAATCCGGCAGGCATCGTTTGCTGAATCGAACCGGATTCCGGTCTTGCCGTTGACGTAGGAATTCTCGTTGGAGCCGAAGGACACCCCGTCTAGGCAGAAGTTCTGGAACACGACGGAGCTGAGCCGCGGATCACCGGTGCGGTAGACGCGGAATGCCTCCGCGTTGCCGTCCGTGTTCTCCACCCGTACGCGGCTGCCGCCGGGGTAGATTTCATGCCAGCTCGAAGTGTTTCCGGCGTTGTAGCGGATGCTGCTGGAGGTGAAGCCGTGCCCCGAGCCGCGGATGGTCAGGAAGCTGACGTCCACGTTGACCCGGGTCTTCAAGGAGTAGTCTCCCGGCGGAATGTATATCACCGCCCCCGGCTTGGAGGACTGGCTGGTCTGCTGGGACTTCACATCGGCAATGATGCTGTTGATGATGAGGCCGATGTCGTTGTAGGGGGTTGCTGAGGGATTCCTTGGGACGGACCAGGCGGTGACGTCATAAACCGTTGGCAATGCTGATACTCCTCGCTTCGTTGGGGGAAATGCCTGCTGGCGATGGTTTGGGACCTGTCAGAGCACCCCGATGAGGTGGCGGTGGCCCGGGGCGCTGCCTGCAGCGTCGAGATGCGGCGCGGTAGCCTGCACATCGGCAGTGGCAGGTTGCCCGGCCAGGAACAGGCCAACGGCAAGCGCGGCCAGGGACGCCGAACCGGCGCGAAGCACCTCGCGCCGCCCGGGTTGCATGGATGAAAAGCGCACGTAAAACTCCTTTGTCGAAAATGATGGGGAGCGGGACCGCCCGGGGAGGCAATACTTCGCGAAAATGAGGTTAGATTTGCCAAAGTTGCCAAAACCGTTTTTCAAGAGCGGTTGGGCTTCACGTTAGGGCCGCCGGACGGACGGCGTCAATAGAAACTTCTCTTCAAAGTGACGCTTGACACGCACGCCGGCCTGGTTCTACTGTGAGTGCCAAGTCGTTTTGGCAAAACGATTTTGCACCCCAAATCGTTCTCACCACTTCCGTTCGAGAGAAAGTGAGTCGACAGAGATGTCCACTCGTACATTCATCAGCAGACTCGCCGTCGGCGGCATCTGCACCGCCGTCGCACTGTCTGCTACCGCCTGCGGCGCAGGGGGCCCGGCGACCACGTCGGGAAGCGCTGGCACCAACACCGTCAACGTCCTGGTCGAAGCCGGCGGGCACGCCGTGCTCACCGGCGTCGCCGAACAGTGCAAGCAGAACGCCGGCGTCGACGTGAACTTCGTCGAACTGCCCTACGACGGCATGTTCAACCGGCTCTCCAGCGAATTCTCCTCCGGCAACGTCTCCTTCGACGTCGCTGCCCTGGACTCGGTCTGGCTGCCCAGCTTCAAGGACGCCGTCCAGCCCATCGACGAAATCTTCACCGACGAGGCCAAGAAGGACATTTTCCCGTCCCTGGTCAAGGAAGCCAACGTGGACGGGCACTTCATCGGCCTGCCCGCCTGGACCAACGCCGAGATCATCCTCTACCGCAAGGACCTGTTCGAGGACACCAAGAACAAGGCCGACTTCCAGGTCAAGTACGGCTACGAACTCGCTGCCCCCACCACCTGGAAGCAGTACCAGGACATCTCCGAGTTCTTCACCAAGGACGGCATCTACGGCACGGACGTCAAGGGCGGCGTCGAAACCGAATGGCTGGCCCACGTCCTGCAGGCCGGCTCACCCATGGTCCTGGACGGCGACAAGGTGGTCATCGACAACGCCGCCCACAAGGAAGCCCTGGACTTCTACGTCAGCCTCGTCAAGGACGCCCCCTCCGGCGCAGCCCAGGTGGACTGGGCCGCCGCGCAGAACCTGTTCAACCAGGGCAAGACGGCGATGACCCGCTTCTGGGCCCACGCCTACCGGCAGATTCCCGCGGACTCAGCGGTGGCCGGCAAGGTGGGCGCGGCCCCCATGATCGCCGGATCCGCCGGAATTGGCGGCGTTCCCGGCCCCTGGTACCTGACCGTCCCGAAGGCCACCAAGAACACCGAGGCCGCCAAGAAGTTCGTCCAGTGCGCCTATGACTACAACGACAAAGGCATCGAGTCCAACCTCGGCCTGGCATCTCGCATCTCAGCTTTCGAGAAGTACCAGGACAAGGAAGGCTACGAAAGCTTCGGCCCGCTGATCGAAACCCTCAACGGAGAAGCCACCGCCACCCGCCCCGCCACCGAGAAGTGGCAGCAGATCGTCGACACCGTCCTGGTCCCCATGCTGCAGAAGGCCGTGGCCGGCGGTGACTCCGCCACCCTCCTCGCCGACGCCAAGAAGCAGATCGAGGACCTCCTCAAGTAAAAGCCCCCGCGGCCGGCACCCGGAAAAACGCCGGTGCCGGCCGCGGCCCCCAACCAGCGGAAGAGAAAACCGTGCGCATCTCCGATCGCCGCTTCGCCCTGTTCCTGATGGCCCCGGCGGCCCTGTTCCTGACAGTCTTCGTGGCCTTCCCGCTGTTCCGCCTCATCGCGGACAGCTTCTTCAAAATCTCCCCGATCGCAGGCGGCCCCCGCGACTTCGTGGGCCTGGACAACTACGTCCGGGCCTTCGCCTCCGAGGCCTTCAACGGCGCCGGCTGGCGCACCCTGGCGTACACCCTGATCGTGGTGACCCTCGAGTTCGCGCTCGGCCTGGGAATGGCCCTGTTGTTCACCATGCTCGGCAGCAGTTCCCAGATCTGGCGAACCGTGTTTATGTATCCGCTGATGATCGCCCCGATCGTCGCCGGCCTGCTGTGGAAGTTCCTGATGATCGACAACTTCGGCCTCATCGGAACCCTCCTGCACCAGGCGGGCATCCTGTCCAACCCCAACCAGATCGGCTGGCTGTCCGATCCCGGAATCGTGCTCTACTCGGTGGCCATCCCGGATATCTGGCTCACCACGTCGTTTATGTGCCTGGTGCTCTTCGCTGGCCTGCAGAACATCCCCGGTGACCTCATTGAGGCGGCACGGCTGGACGGCGCGCGCGCACCGGCCCTGCTGTTCCGGATCATCCTTCCGCTGCTGCGTCCCGTTATCGCCGTGGCCCTGGTGGTCCGCGGCATCGACGCGGCCAGGGCGTTCGACACCATCCTCATCCAGACCAATGGCGGCCCGCAGTCCGCCTCGGAAACCATGAGCCTGCTGATCTACCGGACCATGATCCGCTTCGGCGATCCGGGACTGGCCAGCGCCATGGGCACCATCTACCTGCTGGCGATGCTCGCCGTCGCGTTCGTCGCGGTGACCACCATCTGGCGGCCAGGAAAGGACACCTGATGCGCGTCGCCGAAAGAATTAAGCACGACGGCGGGACCCCGGCCAAGGCGGCCGCGGCACCTTCGCTGCCGCCCGCCGTCGTACGTCCCCGGAAGCGCCGCGGTGTCAACCGGGAAGGCCTTGAGGCGGGCCGCCGAAGCACCCGGACGCTGCTGTGGATCCTCCTGGCCGCGGCCATGGTGCTGTACGGGTTCCCGTTTCTCTACCTGCTGTTCACGTCCTTCAAGACGCCGATCGACACCATCGCGGTGCCGCCCACCATCCTCCCCAAGGAATGGACGCTGGAGAACTACACGAACGCGCTGGGCCGCATCGGTGTCCTGGCCTCCTTCATCAACAGCATCCAGACGGCGATCATCAGCACGGTGCTGTCCCTGGTCCTGGCGGTACCGGCGGCCTACGGCATCACCCGGTACAAGACCCTCAGCGGGAGGATCTTCATCATGGCCGCCCTGGTGACCCGCATGGTCCCGCCGGTGGCGATCGGCATTCCGTTGGCGTCGATGATGGGGACCCTGGGTCTGTCCGATACCCCGATCGCCCTGTCCATCGCGCACACCACCATCTCGTTGCCGCTCTCCATCTGGCTGATGTCCAGCTTCTTCGAAGCTGTGCCGAAAGACCTGGAGGAAGCGGCCACCGTGGACGGCTGCAGCAGGCTTGGTGCCCTGTGGCGGGTGGTGATCCCGGTGGTCTCCGGCGGCATCGCCGTCACCGCGATCTTCGCCTTCCTGGCCTCCTGGAACGAGTTCCTTTTCGCGCTCCTGATGACGGCGATCCGTTCCCAGACCACGCCTGTGGTGATCGCCAATTTCCAGACCCAGTTCGGCCTGGACTGGGGCTCCATGACGGCGCTGGCCGCCGTGTACTCCATCCCGGTCATCCTCCTGACCCTGCTCCTGCAGCGTAAGATCGTCGCCGGCATGACGCTCGGCGCGGTCAAGGGCTGAGAACTTGATGAGCAACCGGAACATTGGGATCAAGGACGTGGCCGTCGCCGCGGGCGTGTCCGTGACAACTGTCTCCCACGTCCTCAACGACGTTGCCTACGCCCGGGTCAGCCCGGAAACCCGGGACAAGGTCCGGACCGCCGCCGAGGAACTGGGCTACGGCCCCAACCGGTTGGCCCAGGCCCTGCGCACCCAGCGCACCGGCATGCTGGGGCTGGTCAGCGAGGATATCGCCACCACCCCGCACGCCGGCCGGATCATCCTCGGCGCTGACGAGGCCGCCAAAGCCCGGGGCTACAACCTGATGATCATCAACACCTCCGGCTCGGCCAGCCTCGAATCGCGGCAGGCCGACGTCGGGGCCCTCCTGGAACGCCGGGTGGACGGCATCCTCTATGCCACCATGTACCACCGCGCGGTGGAACTGCCGGCCAACCTCGCCACCGTGCCGTCCGTCCTGGTGGACTCCGTGCCCACCGGCGGCAACATCACGGCGGTCATCCCGGACGAGGAAGGCGGTGCACGTGCCGCCGTCGGAGCGCTCCTTGAAGCGGGCCATATCCGGATCGGGTTCCTCAACAACACCGACGACGTTCCGGCGACCCGCCAGCGGCTCCAGGCCTTCCGGGACATGCTGGACGAGGCAGGGCTCGACGGCGGCGCGGCACCTGTCGAGTCAGCGGTCTCCGAGGTGCACGGCGGCTACGAGGCGGCCTGGCGGATGCTGTCCCGCGAGGACAGGCCTACGGGCCTGTTCTGCTACAACGACCGGATGGCGATGGGCGCCTACCGCGCCGCCTCCGAACTGGGACTGAGCATCCCGGGCGACCTGTCCGTCGTCGGCTTCGATGACCAGGAACTCATCGCCGCCAACTTCAACCCCGGACTCACCACCGTGGCCCTGCCCCACTACGAGATGGGCGCCTGGGCCACCGACCACCTGATCGACGCCATCGAGGGTAAGACCGATCTTGCCCTCATGGCACTCCCCCCGACCATCCTGGGCTGCCCCCTGGTGCGCCGCGATTCCGTCGTGGCTCCCCGGCGGTAAGCAACCCTTCACCTTCCCAAGAGGAACGCCACCCATATGTCCAGCAGCCTTGACGCACTCCCGGAAACAGCCACCGCCTCTGCCGGGACGGCCAGGTTCCGGCCCGCCATCCACTTCACGGCAAGGGATACCTGGCTGAACGATCCCAACGGCCTGGTCTACTACGGCGGCCTCTACCACCTGTTCTTCCAGAACAACCCCTACGGCAGTGTCTGGGGCAACATGTCCTGGGGCCATGCCACCTCGACGGATCTGCTGCACTGGACCGAACATCCCGTTGCCATTGCCTGCGACGAGGCCGAGGACGTCTTCTCCGGCAGCATGGTGGTGGACCACGGCAACGCCTCCGGTTTCGGCACGGCCGACGAGCCCGCCCTGGTAGCCATCTACACCAGCGCCTTCAAGGCGGGGTCCGAGCACAGCGGCACCCAGGCCCAGTCCCTGGCCTACAGCACGGACGCCGGCATGACGTGGCGGAAATACGAGGGAAACCCCGTCCTCACCCGGAACTCCGAGCACTTCCGTGACCCGAAAGTCTTCCGGTACGAGGGGGATTTCGGTGCCTGCTGGATCATGGTGGCCGTCGAGGCGCAGCAGCAGAAGGTGGTCTTCTACCGTTCGGACAACCTCAAGACCTGGGACTTCCTCAGCGACTTTGGCCCAGCCAACGCCGACCAGGGGGAGTGGGAGTGCCCTGACCTCTTTCCCCTGCCGGTGGACGGGGATCCGGACAACATCAAGTGGGTGTTGATCGTCAACGTGAACCCCGGTGCGGTGGCGGGAGGGTCCGGCGGCCAGTACTTCATCGGACAGTTCGACGGCGTTCGTTTCGTTCCCGACGCCGGCTCGCTGGCGGCGCCTTCCGGGGTCAGCGCCCTGGGTGATTCCGCCGCGGCAGCCGCCGCCCTGCAACAGTGCCTGTGGCTCGACTGGGGGCGCGACTGCTACGCGTCAGTGTCCTTCAGCAACGTCCCGGACGGCCGGCGCATCATCATCGGGTGGATGAACAACTGGGACTACGCCAACCAGCTGCCCACCGCACCGTGGCGTTCGTCGATGACCCTTGCGCGCGCGGTGCGGCTTACCGCGGTCAACGGTTCCGTACGCGTGGTCCAGGAACCGGTACTCGGTGGTCCCGCGGCTGACGAGCAGACGACCTTTGGCCTGCTTGAATTGCGTGACTCCGCCGTCCGTTTGCCTGATGCGGTGCCCGGCAATGCGCAGGTGATCGAGGCCGAGATCCTGCCCGGAGACGCCGAACACGTGGCGTTCCATTTGTTCGGGAATGAGGACGGGAGTTCGGAGACCGTACTGAGCTACAACTCCGCGACCGGCCGCCTCATCCTGGACCGTCGGCGCTCAGGCGACACCGAATTCCATCCGAAGTTCGCTTCGGCGGAGTCAGCCCCGCTGGTCCTGGACAACGGCGCACTCAAGCTGCAGATCGTCGTCGACCATTGCTCGGTGGAGGTGTTCGCGCAGGACGGCAAGGTGGTCCTGACCGACCTTGTTTTCCCCGAACAGGGCAGCGCCGGGAACCGGCTGGCCGTGACCGGCGGGCCGGCAACCGTCCGCACGCTCACCGTCACGACACTTCGCTAGAACAACCGACAGGCACAGGAAAGGTCTCAAAATGCCACCAGTCCAGCACCCCGGAGATGAACCCGCATCGGGCTTTGACGTGGTTGTTGTGGGTGAAGCCCTCGTAGACATCGTTGTCTCGCCCGGAGGCACTGTGGAGCATCCCGGCGGCTCGCCGGCCAATGTTGCCTACGGGCTCCGACGGCTTGGTGTGGCCACCGGGTTGCTGACCTCGATCGGCGACGACCACCATGCTCGGTCCATCGAAAGGCACCTGGGCAGTGCCGGCGTCGGCCTTTCGCCTGGGTCCTTCCGCCCGGGCCGAACCGCCACCGCGACGGCGACCCTGGCCTCCGATGGTTCGGCGCAGTATGACTTCGAGATCCGCTGGGACCTCCCGCGGGTTGCGCCGGCCACGCTGCCCAAAATCCTGCACACCGGCTCGATCGCCACGTTTTTGGCCCCGGGAGCCTCGGTGGTCCGGGAACTGCTCGAGCAATCGCATCAGCGCTGCATGGTCACCTACGATCCGAACATCCGTCCCGCGCTGCTCGGCAGCCAGGCCGAGGCCGTGGCGGTCTTCGAGGAGCTTGTCCCATTCACGGAGGTGGTCAAACTCAGTGACGAGGATGCACGCTGGCTCTACCCCCGGCTCAGCCTTGAGGAGGTCTCGCAGCGGGTGCTCGGACTCGGGCCGGAACTCGTTGCCGTCACTCGGGGAGGGGAGGGGTCGCTGCTGACGACCCGTAGCGCGCGGGTGGCGGTACCGGCGGTGCCGTCCGCCGTCGTCGACACCATTGGGGCCGGCGACTCGTATATGTCCGCACTGGTCTACGGACTCCTGACGCGCGGCGCGGACGGGCTGGCGCCTGCGGTGCTGGAGTCGCTGGGCCGGATGGCGGCCAAGGCAGCGGCCATAACCGTCCGCCGCGCCGGCGCCCAACCGCCGTGGTTGGAAGAACTCCGGGACGACCTGCCAGAGCACCTGCCCGTGGCTCCGTAAACTCTGGCCGCGAAACTCTAAGATCAAGGGAAGAAGCTATGCTAAGCAACAACCGCTACGACGTGACCGACTGGCCTGTCGGCAACCCGGCCAAGGACCTCGGCGAAGTCATCAACAGCATCATCGCGGACATCAAGGAACGGCAGTCTGTCGCCGATGTGAATGACGGAGGAAAGCCCGGCGCGGTGATTCACATTCCGCCGGGGGACTACCACCTCCGCACGCAGGTGCTGATCGACGTCAGTTTCCTGCGAATTGAGGGCTCGGGGCACGGGTTTACGTCGTCGAGCATCCGGTTCAACGTTCCCGAAGACGAATGGCCGGACCTGCATGAGCTGTGGCCCGGCGGCAGCCGCGTCATCGTGGACCTGCCGGTTGGCGACGGGGAGGCCCAGGGGGCTGCCTTCTATGTCGAGCGGAGCGGAAGCCCACGGATCAGCTCGGTGGAGTTCGCCAACTTTTGCATCGACGGGCTGCACTTCGTCGCGGACGGCTCCGGCTTGCCCGCCGAGAACACCTACGTGAACGGCAAGACCGGCATCTACGTTGCCAGTGCCAACGACTCTTTCCGGGTCACGGACATGGGGTTCATCTACCTGGAGAACGCCCTCACCATCCACAAAGCCGACGCGCTGTCCATCCACCACAACTTCATCGCCGAATGCGGAAGCTGCATCGAGCTGCGCGGCTGGGGGCAGGCATCAAAGATCACCGACAACTTGGTGGGGGCAGGCCCTAAAGGCCACTCGATTTATGCCGAGAACCACGGCGGGCTGCTGGTCACCGCGAACAATATCTTTCCGCGCGGTTCCAGCAGCGTCCGCTTCAAAGGAGTTACGCGGTCCAGCATCACCAACAACCGGCTGCATTCGTTCTACCCGGGGATGGTGGTCCTCGAGGAGAACAGTTCTGAAAACCTCGTGGCCACGAACCACCTCCTCCGCGACCACGAGCCCTGGACGCCGTTCTTTGGAGTCGATAACGGGCTGGACGACCTGACCGGGCTCCTGTCTGTCAGCGGCAGCAACAACTCGGTGATTGGCAACCACTTCTCTGAAGTCATTGACTCGAAGACCATCCGTCCCGCGGGCGCGGAGCCGGTCATCATCCGTCTGATCGAGGGGACCGGAAACTTCGTCTCCAACAACCACGTGGTGGCACTGGATGTTGACTCCAAATCCAGCGACTCCTGCTTCGAGTCGCAGGTGGATGCCCTGCTGGCCACCGGTTCTTCGGATGGCCTCACGGTTACGGCCGTGCTCGTGGATCCTGCGTCAACCCGGAACACCATCCTCGACTCCGGAACCGACGCGCAGGTTAGTGCGGACCGGGCCGTCAACGCCGTTCGCCCCAATCCCACGGTAGGTTTCTAGGAGGCACCTAAGGACGTGGGAGACGGATGAGCACCAAGAACATCGGGATCAAGGACGTAGCCCAGGCCGCCGGGGTGTCGGTGACCACCGTCTCCCACGTGCTCAATGACGTTGCCTATGCCCGCGTGCGTCCCGAAACAAAAGAAAAGGTCCGGGCCGCCGCCGAACAGCTCGGTTACGAGCCCAACCGCCTGGCCCAGGCTTTGCGGACGCAGCGGACCGGGATGCTGGGGCTGCTGAGCGAGGACATCGCGACGACGCCCCACGCGGGCCGGATCATCCTGGGCGCAGACGAAGCCGCCAGGCGCCGCGGCTACAATCTGATGATCATCAACACCTCCGCCTCCGCCAGCCTGGAATCGCGCACGACGGACGTCCAGGCCCTGCTCGAGCGCCAGGTGGACGGCATCCTCTACGCCACCATGTACCACCGCAACGTGGAGCTGCCCGCGAACCTGGGCACCATCCCGTCGGTCCTGGTTGACTCCGTGTCCACCGGCAAGAACATCACCGCGGTGGTTCCGGACGAGGAACGCGGTGCCCGGACTGCCGTCACAGCCCTCCTGGACGCCGGCCACACGAAAATTGGTTTCCTGAACAACACCGACGACGTCCCGGCAACACGCCTGCGCCTCCAGGGCTTCCGGGCAACGCTGGCGGAAGCAGGGCTCGACGGCGGCACCGCACCTGTCGAGGCTGAAGCCTCCGAAGTGCAGGGCGGCTACGAGGCAGCCCTGCGGATATTGGACCGTGCTGACAGGCCCACCGCCTTGTTCTGCTACAACGACCGCATGGCCATGGGCGCCTACCGGGCCGCGGCCGAACTGGGACTCACCATCCCTGACGACCTGTCCATCGTGGGGTTCGACGACCAGCAACTTATCGCCGCCAACCTCCATCCCGGCCTCACCACCGTCGCCCTACCGCACTACGAGATGGGCGCCTGGGCCACAGAGCAACTCATCGACGCCATAGAAGGTAAGACCGATCTGGGTCAGACTGCGGCCAAGCCGACCATCTTGGACTGCCCGCTGGTGCCCCGCAATTCGGTGGCTCAGCCTTCCGGTGGTTGAGCCTGTCGAAACATGCAAGTACCATCCCTGCCGGCAAACGAGTAACCGCTACTGGTGAATCCCAAGAGAGTTTACTCGTACAAACGTTTGCTTAGAAGGCGCCTTCGCCGTTCCATAAAGCTTCTATGCGCTCCAACCATATGCAGCCGGCCGCGGAGTTATCGGCCTGCTCAACCAGGCCTGTAATCCGCTGAACGCGTCTAATGACGGACTGGGTCATCAGCGCCGATAACGGAGATTCTGTAAAGCTGGGGGAGTGGTTTTGCCAGTCCTCCACCTTCAGGCGAGGCTGAGTACCGGTGCCTGCCTCGTCTTCCTTATGCCGCCGGTAGAGATCTCACGCCACATCTTGCCGCGGGGAAGTCTTCCGCGCCATCGACTGACACGGCTGTCAGTAGGCCTGATTCTCCCAAAACGGGGGTTCTCAATCCGCTTCCACTTCGGTGCTTTTAACGCCGGTAACGGATACTCCGGTAAGTAGCCGTCGCGTTAGGTCCTAGGGAGCAGAAACGACAGGGTTGGCTTTCTGGTCCTCCGGTCAAGGAGATTATGGAGTACGAACGCTGGCGAGAGGATAGAGCGAACTTCCGCTTTACGGACAGTGCTCAAAGCTAATCGCAGACCCCACCCTGACAGTCCGATGCAACGAAACCTGGGGTAGGGAAGTTCGAGAACAGTCGATATAGGCCAAACAATCTGGACTGGATGACATCCCCTTGTGGCAAGTGCGGCTAAGTCACATGCTGCGACTGGCGGGCGTCTGAAAACAAGCTGTGAGCTTCGTCCACAAGCCAAGTCCTCCCTTGTCAGGTGCCCCTACCGTCAGGTTGGGGTGTATTCCAAGCTGATGGCGAAGAGCCAAGGCGCGGAACCACCGTTGCGTCGCCTAGGGCTTGGTTAGGCTCCTTCGGCTGGGGGGCCGCTCCTTATAGCGCGGAAGGCGGGCGGGACCATCAGGTCCTGCCCGCCTTCGTGTACGTAGATGCGGCTACTCTACAGGGGCGTTGCCGGCGTTGGCTCTGGCAGCCTTACTCATTTGGAACTGGGGAATTTCCTCGGGGTTGGGTCCGCCGCGGAATTTGGGGGAGGGGTCCTGTCCCTCGCTGAGCCGCTGAATTTCCTGCCCTTCAAAAACTTCTTCCTTGCCGAGCATGATGGCGGAGTCGTGATTGGTGATCTCGCCCTTGAACGCCCGCAGCATGACGCTGCGGTCGAACTGGCCTTCCCATTTGGACACAACGAACGTGGCAACGCAGTTGCCGAGCAGGTTGACGACCACTCGCATGGAGTCCATGAGCCGGTCGGCGCCGAGGAGAAGCGCGACGCCAGCTACGGGGAAGATGCCCAGCGCCGCTGCGGTTGCCGAAAGGGCAAGGAAGGAGGACCCGGGAACACCGGCCATCCCCTTTGATGTCAAAAGCAGGACGCCGAGGGCTGCGAGTTGCTGGCCGAGGTCCAGGTTATGGCCGAAGGCCTGTGCTAGGAACAGCAGCGAGATGGACAGGTAGATCGCCGCCCCGTCCAGGTTGAACGAGTAGCCGGTGGGGACCACCAGGCCGGTGGTGGCGCGGGAGCAGCCTGCGTTGGTCAGCTTGGTCATGATGCGCGGCATCACCGCTTCGGTGGACGCCGTACCGAGGGCCAGCAGGAACTCTTCCCGGGTGTATTTCAGGAACGGCCATAGGGGCACCCGTGCGGTTGCCCAGGCCACAATGAACAGCAGACCGATGAAGACTATGGCTGCTCCGTAGCAGGCGGCGATAAGCAGTGCGTAGGTGCTAAGTGTGCTGAGTCCGTACTGGCCGATAATGAAGGCCATTGCACCGAAAGCGCCGATAGGCGCCACCTTCATGATCCAGGACATGATCTTGAAGATCAGTTCCAGAACGGTTTCCATGAGGCTGATGACCGGCATGCAGCGCTGGCGGCCGATAACCACGATGGCCGCCCCGAAGAATACGGAGAAGAACAGCACCTGCAGGAGGCTGTTGCTTGCGAAAGCCCCGATCACGCTGGCCGGAATGACATCCAAAATAAAGGAGGCGGCATCCTTCGGCGCGGCCGAGCCGGTCTTTGCATCAAGGTCAGCCTGGGACAGGGTGGCCGGATCAATGTTTAGGCCGGCACCGGGTTGCACGATGTTGCCCACCACCAGACCGAATACCAGGGCGAACAATGTCGCTGCCGTGAAATAGACAAGGGCTTTGACCCCTACCCTTCCAACCGCTTTGACGTCGCCAACGGCTGAGATTCCGGTGACAATCACCAGGAAGATCAGCGGCGCGATGATCATCTTGATGAGTTTGATGAAGCCATCTCCGAGCGGCCTCAGTTGTGATCCGAGGTCCGGCCAGAAATGTCCGATGAGGACACCTGCCACGACGGCGATCAGAATCTGGAAGAAGAGCGACTTATACAGCGGCTTCCTCTTCGCGGGCACCGAACTCGCCTTCAGTGCCTCAGGGTTGGGGATCTTCATTGACCTTCACCTATCAAATGGGTTGGGGACGCTCCGGAAATACGGAGCCTTAGGCCAAAAGTAACCCCGATCACCTAGTTTCCACAAGAGGAAATACGATTTCCGCATAGTGGAACGGGAAAACTCGTTTATGACTGTCCTGCTCCACCAACCTCATGTTCTTTCTGGGATGTAGAAGGAATTCTCCGTGCTGGCACAGCTAGT
>NZ_VAHM01000022.1 GCF_005796185.1 Pseudarthrobacter sp. NamB4 | reverse complement strand
GAGTGGACGGGACTAAGTTCAGTTCTCTGCAGCGACCTGGTCGATGGACACCACAGCAAGGAATCCCCTGCCCACGATCTGCGGCGAAGCGCTGTCGGAGCCCACCACGGCGTCATAGCGGTCCAGGGGCACGGGTTCGGTTGCCTCGTCAGCAGCCGTGGCCTGGCCCTGCAGCAGCACGCCGAGCTGCCCGTCAAAGAGGGGGTGGGCGCGTTTCTTCGAGATCTCCACGATGGATGTATAGCCCTTGAAGGCGCCGCTCCGGGTGATGACGTTCAGGTTCCGCACGTCACCGGTGGGCAATTTTGCGGAGGTGGCGGCGCCGCCGGGGAACCGGAATGGCCGGTACTTCTCCATGGCCTGCTCGGCTCCGTCCACGTTGAGCAGCAGGAGTTCGCCCTCCACCACGGTGAGGACCCGTTCCATGCCGGGAAACGGCGAGAAGTCCCCGGCCTTGGTGACGTCTGCGATGCTGACCCGCCAGTCCCAGCCGCCGTCGTTGTCTGCGGTGTTGGCAGACGCCGAATTGGAATAGCTGGCAATCTGCCGTGTCACTCCGCCCCCGTTGCGCCAGGGTTCGGGCTTGAGGTTGGCAAAGCGGATGATCTCCATGATCCCAGCCTAGTTGCCCTGCCCCGTTACCCCGTCTCGGCAGCTTCCATTCCCGCCTGCTACTCTCCTGCGGGGGGACAACACGAAAACAGCCTGAAGGAGCCGGGAATGTTCGTCAAAGTGTGTGGTCTCAGCACGCCGGATTCTGTACGTGCAGCAGTGGATGCCGGGGCGGACGCGGTGGGTTTCGTCCTTACTGCCAGTGCCCGGGTGGTCTCGCCGTCACAGGCCGCTGCCCTGCGGGCCGAGGTCCCGGCCAGGGTTTCCCCTATTGGAGTGTTCCGGGATGAGCCGGTTGCTGACGCCGTGGCCATCGCCCGCGCCGCCGGACTGGAGTGGATCCAGCTTCACGGTCAGCGCTCCCGCGAGGATGTTGCCACCGTGCACGACGCCGGCATGAAGCTGATCAGGGCCGTCACCATTGACGCGGCACCAGACGAGCTGGAGGACTGGGGCGAGGATCTGCTCCTGATCGACGCAGCCGTCCCCGGATCGGGCGAGTCGTGGGACTACGCCTCCGTGGCGGCACTCCCTGTCCTCCAGGGGCGGCACTGGCTGCTGGCAGGCGGACTGGACCCGGACAACGTAGGGCAGGCCTCCGCCGCGGCACATGCCTGGGGCGTGGACGTTTCCTCCGGGGTGGAGGCATCCCGGGGGGTCAAGGACCTGGCTAAGATCAGCGCCTTCGTTCGCGCCGCGAAAGGCTAGATCCCCGGCACGGGGGTTGCAACAGCATCAGCGGTGCAGGGGCCAGTCATGGAAGTCCCCCGGATTTTTTCGCCACGCCCCGGGGGCACAATGGATGGATGAAGACACTGCTCAACATCATCTGGCTGGTTTTCGGCGGGCTCTGGCTCGCGCTGGGCTACTTCGTGGCCGGGGTCATCTGCTGCCTGCTGGTCATCACCATCCCCTGGGGCATCGCGTCGTTCCGAATCGCTGCCTACACGCTCTGGCCGTTTGGCCGGACAGTGGTGGACAAGCCCGGGGGCACCGGCGTATTCCCCCTGCTCGGCAACGTGATCTGGCTGCTGGTGGCAGGCATCTGGATCGCCATCGGCCATGTGGTCACAGCCTTCGCCATGGCGGTCACCATCATTGGCATCCCGCTGGCCATCGCCAACCTGAAGCTCATTCCGGTGTCCCTGATGCCGCTGGGCAAGCAGATCGTGCCCACCAGCCAGCCGTTCGTCACCGCCTACCGGTAGGCGGAGCGCCCAGACCAGCTGATCGCATAAACCGGGTCAACCGGCCAATTCGTCCGGCCGCAGGGCCCGCAGCACGCAGAATTCATTGCCGTCCGGGTCTGCCATCACCACCCAGGTCACATCCGGGCCTTGGCCCACGTCCACCCGTTTGGCGCCAAGGCTTTCCAGCCGTGCCACCTCCGAATCCCTGTCCCCGGGCCGGAGATCAAGGTGCAGCCGGTTTTTGGCCTCTTTGGGCTCGGGTACTTTGAGGAACAGCAGGTCCGGCGCCACACCGTCTTCCGGGCTGCCCGCCGGCGGCTCCAAGACGATTTCGTCCTCCTCCTCGTGGGTCCGACGCCAGCCCAGGGCTTTCTCCCAGAAGTCGGCAGGGATCCGGGGGTCGATGGAGTCGATGCAGAGGGCTTGGATGCGCAAGGTCATCCGAGAAGTGTTGCACCGGCACCCGCGGACGTAAAGGCCCGGCTCAGGTGCTTGGAAGGGCTAGTTCGGCCCGCAGGTTCCGCCGCGCAGGCTCCAGCCACAGCGTCCGCGCGCGGCCGCCGTGGAACAGTGGGTCCAGCTCCAGCAGGCGGCGTACGACGGCGGCACGCCCCGCTGCGAAGTCAGCGTCGCCCACGTGCGCATAATCCCGGCGGACGGCCGCCAGGTAGCGTGCGTATTCGTCCGGTTCGCCGCCGAGAACGGAAAGGTCAGCGTCACAAAGGAGGGCGCCGGCGTCGTCCCCCGGCTCCGGGCGGTGGTCACGCGTCAGCAGCACAAGCCTGCTGACCTCGGCAACCTTCACTGACGGCAGCCCGGCGGCCTGGAGGCGGTCTTCGGCGAGCAGGGCGGACTCTTCCTCGTCTTGCCCGGGGACGCCGCGGTAGACGGAGTCGTGGAACCAGGCAGCCAGCAGCACGGTGCGTGGCGGGTCGGCCGGCTCGGTAAGCAGGTCCAGCGATTCGAGTATGGACAGCAGGTGCGTGCAGCCGTGGTAGTGGCGGTGCGGCTCGCTCCAGCGGTCCAGCAGGTCCAGGAAAAGCGCGTCATGGCCGGGCATGATGGCGTCCCACCGGTTCCGCAGGGGCAGTTTGAGCGCATTGTTCCGCTGGCGGGCAGGGATGCGCAGGCCGCTGGCAAGCAGCTTGCGGACCAGGATGCGGGCTTCCACCGGGACGGCCCCCGCTGCCACCAGGTCGTCGAAGCGGCGTTCCGGGACGTCGTAATGGTCGCCGTCGAAGGCCCGTTCGGGAACGCCGGCTGCCGCCGCAAACTCATGCAGCTCCGCAAGCGAGTCGTCCGAGACCAGATGGGAAAAGTGCGTTCCGTGGGCAGGCCAAAGGGGCGGGTCTATGAAGATGGCCATGGAGGAAGTCTAATCCGGCCTGGTGCAGCCCGAATGGTTCCCGCCAGCCAGTCATAATCCGAATACGAGGTCTCTCGCGCGCTTTTGTTCCGCATTTGCGCCTTATGCTGTGGAAATGACCATTATTCGCGTTTCGGAAGCAGCCCGTTTCCTGGGTGTCAGCGATGACACCGTGCGCCGCTGGACGGACAACGGTTCCCTGACCCCCGTGCGGGACGACGCCGGCCGGCTCGCGGTAAACGGCCTTGAACTGGCCCAACACGCACAGAAACTCGCACAGCTGCCGGAAGATCCGCACCGTACCGGCAGTTCCGCCCGCAACCGGTTCGTCGGCCTGGTCACGGGCATCACCGCCGACAAGGTGATGGCCCAGGTGGAGCTGCAGTGCGGACCCTTCCGTGTGGTGTCCCTGATGAGCAGCGAAGCTGTCCGCGATCTGGGGCTGGAGCTCGGCTCGGTGGCCACAGCCGTGGTCAAAGCAACCACGGTGATCATCGAAACGCCCCACGGGAAGGGGGGAGCTTGATGAAGACAACCAGAATTTCAGCGGCACTGGCCGCGGTCCTCGTGGCCGGACTCCTTGCCGGGTGCACTGGCAACGGCACAGCCGTCAACGCTGCAAACAGCGGGGATCAGGAAAAGCTCACGATTTTCGCCGCAGCCTCCCTCAGAGGGAGTTTCACGGAGCTCGCGGAACGGTTCGAACAGGACAACCCCGGGACCAGCGTCACTCTCAGCTTTGCCGGCTCGTCGGACCTGGCCACCCAGATCAGCCAGGGTGCTCCTGCTGACGTTTTTGCCTCGGCGGACACCCGGAACATGGGAAAGCTGCAGGATGCGGGCCTGGTGCAGGGCGAGCCCCGGGCCTTCGCCACCAACACCCTCGCCATCGCTGTCCCCGCGGGAAACCCGGCAGGCATCAGTTCCTTCGAGGACCTGGCCGCCAGCGGAATAAGACTGGTCACGTGTGCCAGGCAGGTGCCTTGCGGGGCAGCGGCCGCAGCCGTGGCAGAACAAAACGGAATAAAGATCAGCCCCGTCAGCGAGGAAAACTCGGTCACCGACGTTCTGGGCAAAGTCGTCTCGGGAGAGGCCGACGCCGGGCTGGTCTACGTCACGGACATTGGCTCGGCCGGCGGCAAGGTGGAAAGCATCGCCTTCCCGGAGGCGGCGGGTGCAGTGAACACCTACCCCATCGCGGCCTTGGCTGGCGGCAGGAACCAGGCCGCGGCTGCCAGCTTCGTGGACCTGGTGACGAGCCCCGAGGGCCGGGAAGTCCTGGCAGCGGCCGGCTTCGGGCCCGGCGAATGATGGGCATGAAATGGCGGACGTGACCATGATGGGCAGCAAGCGGCTGGCCGCGCGCCACGCCTACACCGGTGTTCCCCGCTGGATCTACACCCTGGCTGTGCTGGCCGCCCTGATGGTGGTCCTGCCACTGGTCGCCATCGTGGGACGGGTGGACTGGGCCAACTTCCTTCCGCTGGTGACCTCCGAGTCCGCGGTGTCGGCTCTGGGCCTGAGCCTGCGGACGTCCGCGGCCAGCACGGTCCTGTGCGTGGTGCTGGGCGTGCCGCTGGCGGTGGTCCTGGCCCGCGGCAGGTTTCCGTTCCTGGGGCTGCTGCGCTCGCTGGTGCTGCTGCCGCTCGTCCTGCCGCCCGTGGTGGGCGGCATCGCCCTCCTGTACACCTTCGGCAGGCAGGGCCTCCTCGGCGGCACCATGGAAGTCTTGGGACTGCAGATAGCCTTTTCCACCACGGCAGTAGTCCTGGCGCAGACGTTCGTGGCGCTGCCGTTCCTGGTGGTGAGCCTGGAGGGTGCACTCCGGACGGGCGGGCAACGCTATGAAGTGGTGGCGGCAACGCTCGGCGCCTCCCCCGGAACCGTCTTCCGGCGTGTCACACTGCCCCTGGTCCTGCCCGGACTGGCCTCCGGGGCGGTGCTGTCCTTCGCGCGAAGCCTGGGTGAGTTCGGCGCCACACTCACGTTCGCCGGCAGCCTGCAGGGGGTGACCCGGACCCTGCCGCTGGAAATCTACCTGCAGCGAGAGACTGACCCGGACGCCGCCGTCGCGCTTTCCCTGGTGCTGGTGGCCGTGGCAGTTGCCGTGGTGGCACTCGCCTATCACCGCCCGGCCGGTGCGGCACCGCCCGGGGCATCTTCCGGGAAGCGGCCGACGGCGGCGGCTACGGCGGGAGGGCAGGTCACGTGACGTTCTCATTCCAGGCAGCGGTGGGGGAGCGGGGCTTCGACGTCTCCCTTTCCCTCGGTCCTGCCGAAACCGTGGCGGTGATGGGTCCCAACGGCGCGGGCAAGTCGACGCTGCTCTCGGTCATCGCCGGTTTGATCCGGCCGGACAGCGGACGGGCCGAATTGGACGGCCGCACGCTGTTTCAGCTGGGCGTCGTTCCCTCGGACGGGAGCGACGTGGCCGCCGTGCGTGGGCGCGGGGGACAGCACCACTGGACGGCACCCCACCTCCGCGGGACCGCGCTGCTAGCGCAGGAGCCGCTGCTTTTCCCGCACCTCCCTGCCGTTGACAATGTGGCGTTCGGACCCCGCAGCGCGGGAACGCCCAAGGGTCGGGCCAAAGCTGAAGCGCTGCACTGGCTGGCCGAAGTGGAGGCAGCGGATCTTGCGGCACACCGGCCCGCAGAACTCTCGGGCGGCCAGGCCCAGCGGGTGGCCGTGGCCCGGGCGCTCGCTGCTGATCCAGGGCTGCTGCTGCTGGACGAACCCATGGCAGCCCTGGACATCCACTCAGCCCCGCTGCTCCGGCGCCTGCTCAAGCGCGTCCTGGCGGACCGCCCGGCCATCATCGTTACTCATGATGTCCTCGACGCGCTGATGCTCGCGGGCAGGGTGGTCATCCTGGAAAACGGCCGGGTCTCCGAGGAAGGCCCTACCCGGCAGGTCCTGGAAAGGCCGCGCAGCGCTTTCGCGGCGGGCTTGGCCGGGCTCAACTTCGTCCCCGGAACCCTTGCCGGGGATGGGGTCCTCAGCAGGCAGGGACTGCACGTCGCCGGCCATGCGGAGGATCCCATCCCGGCCGGCGGGGCAGCGGCAGCCGTCTTCCCGCCGTCGGCCGTCTCCGTGTTCCTCACGGACGCGCACGGAAGCCCCCGCAACTCTTTTCAGGTGACCATCAGGGACCTTGAGCCGCACGGCGACCAGGTCCGTGTCAGGGGCGAGGGCATGGCGGCCGACATCACGCCTTCCGCCCTGGCTGACCTTGGCCTGGTCCCTGGCATGACTGTGCACTTTGTGGTGAAAGCCGCCGCGGTATCCCTCTACGAGACCTGAGTTATTGTCCAGATATACGAACTTTGCCACTGCGGAAACCCGAATATCTGGACCTCTAAGGGGTTACATGCCCGGCAGGTCCAGGGATTCGTACACCTGGATGCTCGCCCCGGGCATCATCAGGTGCGGATGGCCATCCAGCAGGGCCTGCGCGCCGGCGAAGTCGTCGGCGTGGATGATGCTGTAGCCGGCCACGCCCGTACTGGCCTCCGTAGTCCCGGTTGAGGTGATTTCCTGGGGCCCAGGGGGCCGAAGGGGAACGGGCAGCCTGCACTTGTCGGCTCTTGCCGCGCCTGTCTTCAGCGGCCCAAATAGGGCCGGTCGCCTCTTCGGGGGAATGCCAAAGCCCGTTTCGCTGTAGGAAAACAATGACAAATTCGTCGCACATCAAACTTGAGCGTAGTACACTCAAGTTAGAAAAACTGTCCCCGAAAGGAGCTCTCTTTGGACGTCAAATTCACCACCAAGAGCCAGGAGGCTCTTTCGGCTGCGGCCATGAACGCCTCCACGGCCGGGAATCCGCAGGTGGAGCCCGCGCACCTGCTTAAGGCGCTGATGGACCAGCGTGAGGGAGTGGCCGTTGCGCTGCTCCGCGCCACCGGGGCCGACGTTGATTCCGTCAGCGTCCAGGCAAGCAGTGCCATCAAGGCGCTGCCCGCCACCTCCGGCGGCTCCAGCCAGCAGGCACAGCTCTCACGACCGGCCCTGCAGGCCATCCAGAACGCCAAGGAAGAGGCGGACCGGCTGGGCGACACCTTCGTCTCCACCGAAGTTCTCCTGCTTGGCCTCTCGGCCAGTAACGATGCTGCCGCGCGCCTGCTGCGCGACGCCGGCGCCTCCCACGAAGCGCTCCTCGCTGCCCTGCCGGGCGTCCGCGGCGACCGCAAGGTGGACAGTCCGGATCCGGAAAACACCTTCCAGGCCCTCGAGAAGTACGGCGCTGACCTTACTGCCATGGCGCGCGCAGGCAAGCTGGACCCCGTGATCGGCCGCGACGCCGAAATCCGGCGCGTGGTCCAGGTCCTGTCCCGGCGCACCAAGAACAACCCGGTGCTCATCGGCGAGCCGGGCGTTGGTAAGACCGCCGTGGTCGAAGGGCTTGCGCAGCGCATGGTGGCCGGCGACGTGCCGGAAAGCCTGCGCGGCAAGACGCTGATTTCCCTGGACCTAGGGTCCATGGTTGCCGGCGCGAAGTACCGCGGCGAGTTTGAGGAGCGCCTGAAGGCGGTTCTTGAGGAGATCAAGGGCTCCGAGGGCCAGATTGTCACCTTCATCGACGAGATCCATACGGTGGTAGGGGCAGGTGCCACCGGTGACTCCTCCATGGACGCCGGCAACATGCTCAAGCCCATGCTGGCACGCGGTGAACTGCGGCTGATTGGCGCCACCACGCTGGATGAGTACCGCGAAAACATTGAGAAGGATGCGGCCCTGGAACGGCGCTTCCAGCAGGTGTACGTTGGTGAACCCAGCGTGGAGGACACCATCGGCATCCTCCGCGGCCTCAAGGAACGCTACGAAGCACACCACAAAGTGTCCATCGCTGATTCCGCCCTGGTGGCCGCAGCCACGCTGTCCAACCGGTACATTTCGGGGCGCCAGCTGCCGGACAAGGCCATCGACCTGGTGGACGAGGCAGCGTCGCGCCTCCGGATGGAAATCGACTCCGCGCCTGAGGAGATCGACCAGCTGCGGCGCCAGGTGGACCGGCTCACCATGGAGGAGCTCGCCCTCGAAGGCGAAACCGATGCTGCCTCCGTGGAACGCCTTGCGGCGCTCCGCGCGGACAAGGCGGACAAGGAAGAGGAGCTCGCAGCGCTGAACGCCCGCTGGGAGGCGGAGAAGGCCGGACTTAACCGGGTGGGTGACCTCAAGGCGAAGCTGGACGAACTGCGCAGTGCCGCTGACAAGGCCTACCGCGAAGGTGACCTGGAGACGACGTCGCGCATCCAGTACGGCGAAATCCCCGCCTTGGAGCGCGAGCTGAACGCCGCCGCGGAAGCCGAGGCCGCCGTCGCCGACAAGTCATCACAAATGGTGGCCGAGGAAGTGACGGCAGAGGACATCGCCGAGGTGATCTCCGCCTGGACGGGCATCCCCGCGGGGCGCATGTTGCAGGGCGAAAGCCAGAAGCTGCTCCACATGGAGGAGGAGCTCGGCAAGCGGCTCATCGGCCAGACGAAGGCCGTTACTGCCGTCTCGGACGCCGTCCGGCGCGCACGGGCCGGGATCAGCGACCCCAACCGTCCCACCGGTTCGTTCCTGTTCCTGGGCCCCACCGGCGTCGGTAAGACCGAGCTCGCCAAGGCACTGGCGGAATTCCTGTTCGACGACGAACGCGCCATGGTGCGCATCGACATGTCCGAGTACGGCGAGAAGCACAGCGTCGCCCGGCTGGTCGGAGCGCCCCCGGGATACGTGGGCTACGAGGAGGGCGGCCAGCTTACTGAAGCGGTCCGCCGTCGTCCTTACTCGGTGGTGCTGCTGGACGAGGTGGAGAAGGCCCACCCCGAGGTGTTCGACATCCTCCTGCAGGTGCTCGACGACGGCCGCCTCACCGATGGCCAGGGCCGCACCGTGGACTTCCGCAACGTGATCCTGGTGCTGACCTCCAACTTGGGCAGCCAGTTCCTGGTGGACCAGTCGCTGGATGCCGAGGCCAAGCGGAACGCGGTCATGGCCACTGTCAACGCGTCCTTCAAGCCCGAGTTCCTGAACCGGCTGGACGAGGTTGTGCTGTTCGATGCACTCAGCGTGGAGGAGCTGGCGCATATTGTCGACCTGCACGTGGCGGAACTGGGACGGCGGCTGCACGAGCGGCGCCTCACCCTGGAAGTCACCGACGGCGCCAAGGCCTGGCTTGCTCTCTCCGGTTTCGACCCCGCCTACGGGGCACGGCCGCTGCGCCGCCTGGTGCAGCGCGAGATCGGTGACCGGCTGGCCAAGGCCATCCTCGCGGGCGAGATCAGCGACGGCGATACGGTACTCGTGGATACCGCAACAGACTTGGGCGAGCTCTCCGGGGGCAACGTGGACGCCCTGACGGGGGTCCCCAGCAGCGGGCTCTCGGTCCGGCGGAAGGACTAACTGCAGGGTGTTGCCCTGGCGGCCTCGCCGCTAGGGCAACACGCTGGCGTTGATCACGTTGCCGCCGGGTGCGGTCACGTAGCAGTCCACCCTGCGGTCCCCGGATTCCCAGCTGGTGCTGCTGGGGAAGCTGCGCTGGTAGTTCAGCTGAAACTGGTTGGCGGCCGGACCCAGCCTCGCGGCTTGGCACGCTTCCAGCGCCTTGGCCTTCAGCGCATCGGCGCCGGGGTAGGCCTCAGCCTCCGGGTAGCGGTACACCGCCACAAGCTGGGCGGAGTGCCCGGTGTCGCAGGGCACCACGGTGGAAGCGAGTGCTTCCGGGTCGAAATCCTTGAAGCAGTCACCCAGCGCATAGTCCGCGGGCTGAACTCCTTCGCGGGGAAGGGGGAGCGGCGTGGCGGGTGTGGTGACTGTGGTTTCCAGCACCCCGGAAGCTTCGCTGCCGGGATCTTCCGTACCCGGGTTGGAGTTCAGCCAGAGGGCAAGCCACACCAGTGCGCCGATCACGGCCAGCAGAACGGCGACAAAGACTCCTATCCACAGCGCGCGCCGGTTGAGGCGGCTGGGGCGTGAAGGGGTGTCGTCCTGCGGTTGCATCTGCGGATGCAGGACAGGCTGCGCTTTCGGCGCAGGGACGCGCGGGAGCCCGGTGGTCGGTGGCGCGGCGGGCCTCGGCGGGACGTCCTGGTCATTCACGGGGGTGCATCCTCCTGCGTTCTCTCCGCGGCGGGCAACCGGTTTTGGGGCCGGTTTATCAGCAGTTGTTTAAGCGACTCTACCGAAGAAAAATGCTGGAAACTCGCGGTTTCGAGCCCTGGGTGGTAACGCAAGCCACCTTCGGGGAGCGTTTGTGGCAAGCGGGCACTGTCGAAAGCATGTAATCTAGGTGTACGACAAATTGACCAAACATTCCGGGGCCTCACCTATGCCAAGGTGACCACCTCCGGTCCAAGTACAAAAGGGGGTCACGCCATGGGGCGCGGCCGTCAAAAGGCAAAAGCTACCAAGCAGGCTCGGGACATCAAGTACTACTCCCCGAACACTGACTACTCGGCGCTTCAGCGTGAGCTGACGGGCCCGAGCAGCCGTCCCGCGAGCCATTACGCGAATGAGCCGGTTGAGCCGGACTATTCGGCTTATGTGGACAAGTACGCGGATGATTTGGAAGAAGACGACGACGAGGTAGACACCCGTCGCATCGGCTAGTCGTCGCATTGAGCTGTTGCCGTAACCGGACAACCGTGTGACGCCGCAGCACCAGGGGATCCAGGACGTGGGTGCCTGTGGTTTGGAGTCGTTCCCTGAGGACGCATTCAAGGACCAGTGCAGCGCTTCTTTTTCAGTATCCAGATCCAGGTGGATCAGGACTGATTTCAGTTATAGGGGCCCGCTGCCCGCACCCGAAATGGGGCAGGCAGCGGGCTTTCGTAGCTGATGCCCTCAGCCAGGATCAGGCCCCACTCCGGCGAGGGCTGCTGCGGTCCCAGCCCCAGGAATCCGAGGGCCGCCAGGGCAAGTGCGATCCCCGGCAGCCGAAGCATGGCATGCCGGAGGAGCGGCCGCACCACCGTAGGCAGGATGTAGGCAGCATGATCCGCGCCCGCCCCACTCCCAACCCGGCGGCAACAGCCAGAGCTGCACCGTGGGCGGATGGGCCGGTGACAGCTGCAATAACCAGGCCGGCCAGGATGGGGGGTGCCGCGTTCGCCACCTCAAGTGGGCCGGTGGCGGCCAGCGGGAAGAGCCCGACGGCGATTCCCACGGCCAGGCACACCAGCACCACTACCAGCGCGGTCCCGAGTGTTCCCACTGCGCCGTGCCCCACCCGGGCAAGGAGATCGCGACCGATGGCGTCGGCACCGAAGGGAAGCGACCATGTGGGCGCCGCCAGCCTGGCATGGGCAGAGGCAAACGGGTCGCGCAGCAGCCCGGCCAAGGTGACGAGCGCCAGCGACAGCGCCGGCAACAGCAGGCACGGTCAATTGCCGGCCGCGGCCGGACCGCGGCGGCTCCGCCAGCGGAAGCGAGCCGAAGCGGACCGCAGGCCCGATCAGAAGGTGCCGCGCCGCCGTCGTCAGCGTTCCCACCAGCAGGGCGAGCCCCATCAGTGCCAGCATGCCCGCCTGCAGGGCGGGAATGTCTTGGGCGCTGGCGGCGCCCAGCAGCGTCCGGCCCAGGCCCGGGATGGCGTAGACCTTCTCCACCGCGACAGCCCCGCCCGTGAGTCCGATGAGTACGAGCCCGATTTGCGGCAGAACGGCCGGCAGCGCCCGCCGGAGCACTGCCACGGTCAACCGCAGGGGTCCCGCCCCGGCCATGCGCCAGGTGGCCACCCACTTTTCCGCGAAGCCCGCGCGGACCGCGTCGGACAGCAGGAGACCCATGAGCCCGCCGGCAGGATTCCCCAGCGCAAGCGCCGGCAGCACAGCGTACTCCGTGCCCTTCCAGCCGAAGGGTGGAAACCACTGCAGCCAGACACCGCGCACCACCAGCAGCGCGGCGGCCAGCAGGAATTCCGGCAGGGAGGTAAGGGCGGCGGACAGGGCTCCCGACGCCGGCCTAGCACGCTGCTGCAATCGTGCACCAGGGCGGGGTCGACCTGTGCCACCTGGCCCACCGGGATCGCCTCCACTACGTCCGCGTCACCGGTCCGGATGGCGGCGGCCCTGGCGGTCCCGTCCGGCACGAACTGCACATCCAAGCCGTCGGCTTCCGCCTCCTCACCCCAATACCCGTCAAACCGGTCCAGCCTGGCCGAGGAGGTGCCGTCCACCGAGACCAACCGGAAGGAGCCTGTGCCGGCATTGACCGGACTCACCACGCCGCCTTCCTTGTATGCCGAGGCCGCGAGGATGGCCAGCTGCGGGCTGGACAGGCGCTGGGGAAGGAGGGGGTCCGGCGTGGCCGTCCTGATGACGGCGGCGGCGGGACCGTCCGCCCGCGCTGTGAGTTCCACGCCGTCCAGGATCCTCGGCTTGGGGCTGGCGTTTGCAGCGGCGGCCACTTCCGCCGAAGTCATGGCCGCCCGTCATGGAACTGCACCCCCTCGCGCAGACTGAAACGCGTCATCCTGCTGCCACGCCATTGCCAGCGCCGGTTTCGCCTCCCCGAGCTCATCCAGCTCCACCAGCGTCTGCGCAGTTTTCCAGCGTGACAGTTTGAAGGCGTCGTCGCTGAGCGGTGAGAGCCCGGACCGCGGTGGCTGGAGCATTGCCAGTTTGATGCGGCCGGCACCGTCGCCGCCTTCTGCCGTTTGTCCGGCTCCCGGTGAGAAGCATCCTGTCAGCGTGGCGGCCAGCAGCAGCGCTGACATTCCCGTGACTGCCGGACGGAGTGGGAATTTTGACATGGGGGAGCACCTGTTCCTTCTGTAGGGTTTCATGCACTTCCTGCCAGGCCGGAGAGAGGCCCCGGCCTTAGATTTTGGGGGGCAGCAGCCTGGAAAGTCCGACGGCGGGAATCACCATGAGTGCCGCCATCACTGCCCAGGGCCAGACGGCGTCCTGCCCCGGGTGGGTGGCGCCGGAGTAGAGCGGTCCCAGGGCAAGGTTCCCCAGCAACACAGCGCAGCCGCCTATGCTCGCCAGGAGTCCGTAGTAGATGCCGGTAGGCCGTCCGTTGGCAAAGTCAAGGACGAGCGGCATGGCTACCGGCCCGATGCACATATGCCCGAGGCAGAGCCCGGACACAAGCAGGATCGGCGGCAGGAGCTGCAAAGCGCCGGTGGCAGGGAACTGGGCGAGTACGGCCATGGTGGCGAAGGCCAGGGCTTTGAGGGTGAAGCCGAGAGTCAGAGCCCGGCCAGGGCCTAGCCGGTGGGTGAGCCGGGAGATGGGCAGCTGCAGCGTGATGGTCAGGACCGAGGCAACAGCAAACAACCCGGCCAGCGCGGCTGGCCCGGCCCCGCTCCTGGTCAGCTCGATGGGAAGGCCGAAATAAAGCTGGTTGTAGGCCAGCAGGTTGACACTGTAGAGCGCAGCGAAAGCCACGAAGCGCCTCTTCCGCAGCATCGCGCCGATGCCTTCGGTCCGCGGCGGCGAAGGAGGCGTTTTGTCCTGAATCGGGCCTGCGGCCCGGGCCGGCACGTTGCACCAAAGTACAACGGCCATCACCGCAAAGACGGCCGCCCCTGTCAGTGCTGCCCAGCTGAAAGACACGTCAAGCAGCAGGGCACCCACCAGGGGTCCGGTCACGGCCCCGATCTCACCGCAGATGGCGAGGAGCGCAAAAAGTCCAGGCGTCCGCCCACCGGTGCTCCGCCGTCGTTCTTCCGCTTTCCCCACCAGGGACTCCAGGGCAGGCGAGAACAGTGCGCCGCCCATTCCGGTCAGGACCGCGCCGAGGAGGAAGAGGGAAAAGCTGCCCGCCATGGCCAGGGTGAGGTACCCGGAAATACGCACCAGGCAGCCCGCCAGCATGGCCCGGCGCGGCCCCCACCGGTCCGTGATCATCCCGCCCACCAGAAAAAGGCCCTGCTGGCTGAAGACCCGGGCGCCCAGGACCACACCCACCGCTGTTGCCGCCATGCCGAAATCCCGGCTCATGACCAGTGCCAGGAAGGGCACCACCGCGTAAAAACCGATGTTGAAGACGAGTTGGCTCGCCAGCAACAGCCCGGGTGCCGGGCGGTGCTTGGGCAGGGCCGGGAGGACGGTGCCGTATGCTGCGGTCATGCTGTGGCCGCCGTAAGGTCACTCTTGGGACGCAGGGTGGACTGCATGGCTGCCGAAGCCTGCTCCAGGGCCGCGCCCGCGGAGCTTCTCGGCTTCTCCAGGACTTGGCGTGTGGGCGCGTGCTCAACGATCCGGCCTTGCGAGAGGACCTCCGTGCTGCCGCACATCCTGGCGGCGGTGACGAGGCCGTGGGTCACCAGGAGCAGTCCCAGCCCCTCCTCATGGACCAGGTTCTCCAGCAGCGCGAGAACAGTGTCCCGCAGGGGAAGGTCCAGACCGCTGACGGGTTCGTCCGCGCGCAGGTAGGCCGGTGGGACCATCAGCGCGCGGGCGATGGCCATCCGCTGCTTCTGCCCGCCGGACAGCTCTCCCGGGCGGCGTTCCAGCATCGCGGCCGGCACTTGCACGCGTTCCAGCGCCTCGGTAACCAGACGCTGGTTTCCCTCCACCCGAAGCTGCCGCAGGGGCTCCCTCAGCAGCTGGGAGACGGTCATCCGCGGATCAAGGCTGCCGGCCGGGTTCTGCGGAATGTACTGCACCGCCCGCCGGTACTGGCGCAACGTCCGGACCGGGCCCGGCTTCACTTCCTCCCCGCCCAAACTCACCGTGCCGGTGGACGGCTTGGCCAGTGCCAGCAGAATCCGCACCAGCGTGGACTTGCCGGAGCCGGAACTTGCCACCAGCGCCGTGCTGGTGCCGGGGGACAGGCTCAGATTGATGTTTTGGAGGGTGGGCTGCCGGCCGGTGCGGAAGCCGCTCCTTGGGTAGGCAAAGGAGATGCCGTTCGAAGCGCGGAGCAGTGCAACACGCTCGCCGGCTGCCAATGAGAACGTCAGAGACTCAACCAAGTTCCGGCTGTCGCTGGATAGCGAGAGGTTCTTCACGGACAGGGTGGGTGCAGGCATGGGACATCGTTGCGTGGCAGGACTATCAGGGGTCGAACCAATGCTGTCAATAATTATTCTCATCTAATGGCCGAACGCTCTCTCACTTGATGCGGCATCTCCACAAACGCTCTATCACTCCTGAGAGAGCGTTGCCGGAAAAGCCGCATGATCTGAGAGAGCGTTGCCGGAAAAGCCGCATGATCTGAGAGAGGGTTGGCAGAAAAGCCGCGGGAGGTGGTGGGGCGTCGGGGGGGCAAACGCCTGGCCGCCCCTATGAAGCTTCGTAGGGGCGGCCAGGATTGGCGCCATCAGGGGCGCAAGAAGAAACAGTTAGGCGTAGGCGTTGACCAGGCGGACCGCGCCGCCGTCGACGCCCTTGGCGCCCTGAACGTAGTCGGGGCCGGACTTGAGAATGGACTCGGAGTCCTCGGTGACCGTGCCCATGATCCAGGACGGGAGGCCGCGCTCGTTCAGGCGGGCGACGGCGGCATCCGCAGCTTCGGGGGACACGATGGCAACCATGCCCACGCCGAGGTTAAGCGTGCGTTCCAGGTCTGCCAGCGGCACGTTGCCCAGTTCGGACACGAGCTTGAAGATGGCCGGCAGTTCCCAGGTGGCACGGTCAACGGTGGCCACCAGTCCCTGGGGGAGGACGCGGGCCAGATTCGCGGCCAGGCCGCCGCCGGTGACGTGGCTGAAGCCGTGGACAGCGGCACTGCCCGTGACGGGGAAGGCGCGGGCAAGGTCCAGGCAGTCCGCTGCGTAGACGCGAGTGGGCTCCAGGAGTTCCTCGCCCAGGGTGCGGCCCAGTTCGGAGACCTGGCGGTCCAGTGCCCAACCGGCGTGGTTGATCACGCGGCGCACCAAGGAGTAGCCGTTGGAGTGCAGGCCCGAGGAAGCCATGCCGATCACCACGTCCCCGGCGCTGACGCGCTCCGGGCCCAGCAGGTTGTCGGCCTCGATGACTCCGGTGGCTGCCCCCGCAACGTCGTACTCGTGCTCGCCCAGCAGGCCGGGGTGCTCAGCGGTTTCGCCGCCCACCAGCGCCGTCCCTGCAACGGAGCAGGCTGCGGCGATGCCGCGGACGATGTCCGCGATGCGCTCGGGCACCACCTTGCCGCAGGCAATGTAGTCGGTCATGTAGAGGGGCTCGGCACCCACCACCACGATGTCATCCACCACCATGCCCACCAGGTCGAACCCGATGGTGTCATGGATGTCCATGGCCTGCGCGATCGCAACCTTGGTGCCCACACCGTCCGTGGAGGTGGCCAGCAGCGGCTTCTTGTAGGTCAGCAGTTTTGAGACGTCGTAGAGGCCAGCAAAGCCGCCCACCCCGCCGATCACCGATGAGTTGTGGGTGGCCTTGACGGCACCCTTCATAAGCTCGACGGCGAGGTCCCCGGCTTCAACGTCCACGCCGGCGGAGGCGTAGGTGATGCCGCCTGCGTTCGGATCGGATGTGTTGCCTGAGGCGGGGGCGGCGGAAGTCATACGGACTCTTTCTTGTCAGCGCCGGTGGCGGCGTGTACGTCTGGCACGATGTCGGCTTCGGTCAGCAGGTTTTCAAACTCGGAGTCCGGCCCCGGATCACAGCCGGTGGCCCCGGACTTCTCTGCCGGGTCCTCCGTGGAATCGACGGCCAGTGCTGCGGTTTCGCCCGGAAGCGCGGAGGGCGAAGGCTTCAGGCCGCCCAGGTCCTTGCGCTCCAGCAGGTTCTTGCCGAGTTTGTCTGCGTCGGGGAGCGTGATGGGGTACTTGCCCGTGAAGCATGCGGTGCAGAGGCGTTCGCGCGGCTGCCGGGTGGCGCCAATCATCCCGTCTTCGGAGATGTAGGCCAGCGAGTCGGCGCCGATGGCCTGGGAGATTTCCTCGATGGTGGCGCCGTTGGCGATCAACTCGGCGCGGGAGGCAAAGTCGATGCCGTAGAAGCAGGGCCACTGCACGGGCGGGGAGGAAATCTTGACGTGGACGGCGGCTGCACCGGCCTCGCGGAGCATCCGTACAATGGCGCGCTGGGTGTTGCCGCGGACGATGGAGTCGTCCACCACCACCACGCGCTTGCCGCGGATCACGGATTCAAGGGCATTGAGCTTGAGCCGGATGCCCAGCTGGCGCAGGGTCTGCGACGGCTGGATGAAGGTGCGGCCCACGTAGGAGTTTTTGACGAAGCCGTGCGCGAACGGAATGCCGGACTCTTCGGCGTAGCCCACGGCGGCAGGGGTGCCGGACTCAGGAACGGGTATGACGATGTCCGCCACCTGCGTGTTTTCGCGGGCCAGCTGGCGGCCCATCTCCACGCGTGACTCGTACACGGACCGGCCGGCGATGGCGGCGTCCGGACGCGCAAGGTAGACGTACTCAAAAACGCAGCCGGCCGGCGTCGGCTCCGCGAAGCGCTGGGAGCGAACACCCTGCTCGTCGATGGCGATGAATTCGCCCGGCTCGATTTCGCGGATGAAGCTGGCGCCCACGGTGGCGAGGCCCGACTGCTCGGAGGCGACCACCCAGCCGCGCTCCAGCCGGCCCAGGACCAACGGGCGGATGCCGTAGGTGTCCCGCGCGGCGTAGAGGGTGCCCTCGTCCATGAAGACGAAGCAGAAGCCGCCCTTGACCTTGGGCAGCAGCTCCATGGCGGTTTCTTCGAGGCTCTTGCCGGGCTCGCCTTCCAGCAGGGCGGTGACAAGGGCGGTGTCCGAGGTGTTGCCCTGCTTCATTTCGCCGGTGAGCTGGCCGCCGTTGCGCTCCTGGATCATGGCGTTGAGCTCGGCCGTATTGGTCAGGTTGCCGTTGTGCGCCAGCGCCACCGTGCCGGTGCTGGTGGCGCCGAGGGTGGGTTGGGCGTTGGCCCAGTGGCTGGCACCGGTGGTGGAGTAGCGGCAGTGGCCCACAGCCAGGTGCCCGGTCAGGGTGTTCAGCGTGGTCTCGTCGAAGACCTGGGAAACGAGGCCCATGTCTTTGTAGACGTTGATCCGCTTGCCGTCGCTGGTGGCAATACCAGCCGACTCCTGACCGCGGTGCTGCAGTGCATACAGCCCGTAATAGGTAAGTTTTGCTACTTCTTCACCTGGTGCCCAGACGCCGAAGACGCCACAGGCGTCCTGCGGGCCCTTTTCGCCGGGGAGAAGATCATGGGAAAGTTTTCCATCGCCGCGTGCCACTGGTCGATTATCTCACGTTATGCGGTATGACTTTTCCGGCCGCCTGTTTGTGACCGGGCAGCGGTTCAGCCTGGCTAGGGCTGGCTGTCCGTGTCTGGCTCGGAGTCCGGTACGGGTTCGACGACGGCCCGCTCCTGCCGCTTGATGCTGCGGCGGTCCAGGACCAGCGCCACTACGGCGCCGAGGATTGCGCCGGCGGCGGCGAAGGCCACCATGAAGAACCCGAAAACGGCCCCGGCGTCGAAGCTGGGGTTCGGGGGAACCGAGAAGGCCGCCACCGCTGCGGCCCCCACGCCCAACAGTGCGCCCAGTATGAGGAACGGCACATATTTGGGTGCGCGGCGGACAGTGATTTCGCGCCGCTCGGCCGGAAGTTCTTCGGAAGACATGCCATCTAGCCTACATTTCCGCCGTTGCCCTATCAGTTACGGCTGCACAAAACTACGGGATCGCCTTGACTGACAGGGCAACGGGTGAGGGTCAGCTGCCGCGGTAGGTGGAGTAGGCGAACGGGCTCAGCAGGAGCGGGACATGGTAGTGTTCCGGGCCGGTCACCTCGAACACCAGGTCCACTTCGGGGAAGAAGGTGGACGTCTGCAGGCCCGCGTAGTAGCTCCCGGTGGCGAAGTTGAGCTTGTAGTGCCCGGGCTCCAGCTGCTCCGGCCCAAGGTCCTTCGCCCGGCCGTCCGCGTCGGTAGTGGAGGCGGCAAGCTTCTGCCAGGTGCCGCCGTCGTTCTGGTAAAGCACGACGGCGACCCCCGCCGCCGGGCGTCCGGCACCGGTGTCGAGGATATGGGTGGTCACATGCGAGACGCTCATTCGGTAATCAGTCCTTCAAGCCGGAGTACGGCGATTTCGCGCAGCTGCTGGGCCACGATGCTGTCTTCTTCGGCAGGGGAGTTGGCAAGCCGTTCCTTCAGTGCCGCCAGGATTTCCGGTGCTGTGCGTCCGGCGGCGCGGATCAAAAAGACCCGGCCGAATTTCTCCTCGTAGTCCCTGTTGCCCTGGGCCAGCGCGCTAGCAAGTGCGGCATCCGCCGGGTCCACCCCGGCCTGCTCGGAACGTGACATGGACGCCTCGGCGGTGGCCGCCGTCGGACGCTCCCCGATGCGCGGATGGTGGGCCATGGCGGACTCAACCTCGGCAGGGGTGAAGGGGCTGGCGGCGCCGGACGCGAAGTCCAGGAGCGCATCCTTGCTGGGGAACGGGCGTGCCGCGGCAACCGCGTCCACCCAGCGTGTGACGTCGATGCAGGGCCTCAGGGTGTCAGCGGCCTTGGCGGGGTCCGCGGTGTTGAATTCGGCAAGCTTCATGCTGTCGGGATCCTTGGTGGTGGAAATGTGCTGGCATCCATGGTGACGGCTATGCGGACGCCGGACTGCCCGGCACCCCGCGAGCACTTCGATTCTTACAGGGCTTCCGCATCATGGAACTGTTATTTCAGCATACGTAATATTGAAAAGCAGGCTTGCCGTGGTGTCAAGACATTACAACAGCGGTGCGCACCCAGCCGGTATTATCCCCGGAGAGTAGTGGAGCTCGTATCCTCGCCACCTCCTTGAACTACCGCGGCGATATCCGACCGCTGCAGGAGCCTGTCACTGCCGCGTCCAGCCAGCGGCTGTCCATGTCGTTGTGGATGGACCCGATGGCGTCCTCGGCGGCAGGGCCGCGGAAGTGGCGGGCCACCAGGACCTCAGTCATTGCTGAACGCCTCTTCGGCTGTGCCATACGCCGTGAGGACCTTGTCCATGCTGGTCAGCTGCAGCACCATCTTCACCTGCGGCTGCACGGCGGCGATGCGGAGGTCTCCGCCTGCCTGGCGGGCCGCCTTGAGGCAGCCGATGAGCGCGCCGAGGCCGGACGAATCCATGAACGCCGTATTTTTCAGGTTCACCACTATCCGGTTGGAGCCGAGCCGCCGGCGATGACGTCGGTGACGAACTCGCGGAGCTTGGGCGCGGAAACCATGTTCAGCCGCCCGTCCGCCTTGACCTCCGCGTACTAATCTCGGACCTCGTAACTGAATTCCATCAGGACTCCTTTTCTTGATCTGCGGGTTCTGGGGCCTGCTGGTAGCCCTTATAGAGCACTGCCCGAACCAGGATGCTCATGATCACCAGGTCGAAGATGACCCAGGCGACGTTCACCAGTGCGCCCAGCGGTTCTGCCAGGCCGGTGGCCAAGCGGATAATTCCGACGACGGCAGCCACCGCCAGCAGCACGGACACCACGATCTGTGGCCGGATCAGGCTCCAGCTGGGTCCGCCGCTCCGGCGGGCCTTTGGGAGTGACCGCGAACCCGAGGGGACGGCCGAACCAGACGTTGCGCGCCGCCGTCGAACATGCCTTGATCCAGGTGGGGAACAGCGCCAGGCTGTACTGCTGGCCACGCCAGGTGGGGATGCCGCGGCCGGCGACCGCAAACAGGATCTGGTTGACCACCATGAAAGGGATGAAGCGGACGAAGAAGTCCCAGCTCCGGCTGGTGACCGGCAGGATGCCCAGCAGCAGGTAAATTCGGTTGACTCAACAGTGCACCGCGCCCACCAGCATGGCACCAACCTTCCTCGCACCACAGTGGGAGCGCGCGAATTACATGAATCTGTTTGCTGAACCGGACGACCACGGCATTGGGCGGTCCCGCGGTGGCTTGAGCACAAAGATTCACGCTTTGGTTGACGGCAGAGGCAGGCCGCTGGTGCTTCTGGTTGCCCGCGGCCAAGGCGGAGATGGACCCATGTTCACCCACCTGACGGACCAGTTGAAGATCAACCGGGCCGGCAGGCCACGCACCCGCCCGGACCGAGTCCGCGGCGACAAGGCGTACTCATCCAAAGCCATCCGAGCCCACCTTCTCGACCGGGGCATCGTCGCTGTTACCCGCAACCATCCGACCAGACCGGTCATCGAAAACGAGGTGGATCCAGGGGCGGCAGACCTCCGGCTTTCGACAGAGAGGACTGGCAACCCGCTACGACAAACTCGCGCCCACCTATCGTGGCGGAGCAGTCCTCCGGGCAATCAGCATCTGGCTGACAGCTTTAGGAGACACGCCCTAGCCCCAGCCGGGCGTGGAAGCGCACCATTCCCGCCTGAAATGATCACGATAGAACAACTTTTCAAACAGTTTCCTGCCCTATGGCCTACCCCTTGGACAGACCGGTCTGTCTGCTGATGTAGTGTCTTCTCGTGATGAACGACATCCAAGGCCCTGTAGCTGGAACAGTTGCTGTTTCTGCCCGTTCCGGGTGCGCTCCTGTTGGCGCGCGGCAACGCATCATTGATGCCGCGTGCGAGTTGTTCGCTGAGCGCGGCATCCGCGATGTGGGCATAGCTGAGCTGATTTCCCGGGCGGGAGTGGCCAAAGCAACGTTCTACGGCCACTTCGCCTCCAAGGACGATCTGGTCCTCGAATTCCTGGCGCGTTGCCACCAGGACCAGACCCTGGAAGGAATCATCGCCGAAACCAGCCGGCGCGCTGATAACCCGACCGGGCGGTTGCTGGCCATTTTCGATGTTCTGGACGGATGGTTCCGCCAAGAGGGTTTTCAGGCCTGCGCTTTCGTAAGCACCATGCTTGAAATGGGAGTCAACCATCCAGCAGGCGAGGCCTCCGTGGATTACCTGGCCAAGGTCAGGGTTTTCATCAAGGCGCTGGCTAAAGAGGCCTGCCTTGACCGGCCGGACGAATTTGCCCGGTCCTGCCACATCCTCACCAAAGGCTCCATCATCTCGGCGGTCGAAGGCGACCAGGAAGCTGCCGTGCTGGCCAAACACATGGCCGCGTCCCTGATCTCCGCACATGGCGGCGCTGCCCGCGCCCCCACACCTCTGGCCCCCGCCCGGGCGGAAGGACATATTTTTTAAGGCCGCACCAAGGCCGTTGCAGGTGAACCTAGAAAATTCAAGCGACAGAAAGCAGGGAACGATCACAAATGGAAACATCGGATTACGCGCGTTTCGTTCAGGACTGCATTGCCGCTGACACGTTGTGCGATCACAGGATCAAAGAGGACGAGCTGTATGGGCTGTACCTCAGCTGGTGCTTCCTCCACCGGCAACAACCCGCTTCGTGCACATCGTTCTGGGCTGCGATGTCAAAAATGGGGGTTCACGAGCGAACCGGCAGCACCAGCCGCTACCTCCGGCCGGGACTACGAATGACCGGCCCCGCCGCCGTGGACTACATCCTCACCAGCCGCCCCAGCCTGGTCTAATCATCTAACTCCCCTTACGGAAAGAAACTAGCTTACATTCGGCGGGAGTCGCTAAACCTGACAGTTTGCAATTCGGTAAGGCTCCTTCAGGTACCCTTCGACCTTGCTGCCGGTACGCCCATCGTTGGTGCTGTCAGCGCATTAGTACACGTTGTCCGCTTCGGCCGAGCTGATGGGGAAGTTTCCTTCAGCAAAATTTGCACGACCCTCAGAGCCATCATTACGCCCGGAAGGACATCAGAGGGACGACGAAAGACCTGTACTCACGGCAACGCTGGCAGCATGTAATGCTTTACTGCTTTCAGCGGGGTGCACGCCCCCTCCTGGCGAGGACCACCATGCGATAGCAGTTGGGTCAAACAAAGACTTCGCCGGTTTTGAACCGCGCAGCAGATTCATTGTCGCTGGGCCGAAACGAGCAGGGCCGGATACTGGGAAGGATCTTCAACAAGACCGACGAAAACGTCGATCTTGTCATAGGAGACCGCGACTATGAACTGCGCACGAGCATTCCAGCACAGGGGAAGGTGAATCTCAGGACACCCCGACTGTCCTCAGCAGCACAGAAACCAGACCAGGCGCCCGGACGGACCTGACAGTCAAAAACCCGCGGCAACACGACAAGTTCTGATGTGGCCGTACTCACCGGACACTGGAGCAATACGCCCCCTACGTTCCCAAATAGGTTCCTCGGTTGCCCCCACGCCAATCCCCTGCCGCCTTCGCCCAGCACCCCTGCCCTCTAACGAGATGGTCCAGACCCGGACAGGGACTGCCCGGCTTTTGTTGACTCGGGTCTTGGGCGGCCGCTGTGAGCGCGGTCCGGTTGATTGTTTCATATTCGACGGGCGTGAGTTTGCCGAGCCGTCTTTGCCGTCGCCGGCGGTGGTAGGTCCGGTCGATCCAGGTCGTGATGGCCAGTGGGAGGTCCTGTCTGGTGAGCCACCGCTGACGGTCCAGGACGTTCTTCTGCAGCAGCGAGAAGAAGGACTCCATTGCGGCGTTGTCCGCGCACGCGCCGACCCTGCCCATCGATCCGGTGAGCCCCTGGTGCCGGAGCGATTCGATGAAGCGGCGAGACCGGAACCGGGAGCCTCGATCCGCGGTTCGGCCCGATGGTTGATCTTGTGGAAATCCTAAGACCCGCTTGCCCTGAGCTTGAGGTACACCGTGGACACTCGAAGAAAGCAGCAGCTTCAGGCATAGCGGTCGACGGCGATCCAAGCCGAACTGGACGGCTTGCGGGAAGGCGGGGAAGCCATGGGAAATTTTGCGATCAAGGAACAGGCGGCGGCCAAGGCTGCCGCCGGTGCGGCCCAGGCCAAGGGCCAGGCATTGCTGCGCGTCTACTTCCACAGGCGCAAAGTGCGCGCTGCGGCGAAGGCGTTGGCGGCGGCTCTGGCGGAATCGAGGGAAGTGTGGAGCTGGCCCGGGGACCGGCTTCCCGTTGGGGCGGAAATGTCCCAGCAGGTGGAAAGGCTCACCCGGAGGCTCAAACTGGAGACAGAAGCCCACAACAGGCTGGAGGCCCTGTTCAGGGCTGCGGACGGAGGACGTTCCGTACTGGCACATTAAGTGCCACACTTAGGAGCATTCGAGCGGCTGGGGGATACAGTCAGGAGATTGCAGTGCTTGGTACACAGGGTGGGCCTACCTTATCGCGGGACTTATGACCGTTGACGCGCTGCTTCTGGCCCTGTGGGCCATCGACGAGGACTGGCCCGGCCGCTGGTGGAGGAAACCCTGATCGTCCATTGGAACGGAAAAAGACTGTGAACGATCCGGGAGGACCGCTCACAGTTTTTTCGACGTCAGTGGTGTGCTGACGGAAGGCTAGAGGCCGAGCACGCGGTTCAGCAGGTTTGCCAGGCCACTCGTGCCGTTGCCATCCAGCAGCCCTGCCACGGTGCACAGGAGGTTGCCTGCGCCGGGAACAGCAGTGGTGATGGACGTCCCTGTTACGCCGCGGATTTCCGGCTTTCCAGAAGAATTCGCCCGCGCGCTCGATGGGATCGAGGACGGTGCTGTTCGTTCAGGCGCGCAGGTCCAGGCGCATCAGCACCCGCGGAAAGCCGTTGAGCACAGAATCGGTATCTGCAGCCTTGGTGAAGCCTGCGTCTTCAAAGAGCTTTCGGGTGCCCACATAGGCCATGGTGAGGTCGACTTTCCGCCCGCCGTTGTCTACCGGGTAGCCCTCGATGGCCGGCGCTCCATAACTGCGGGCCATATCGACGGCGCCCGCCAGCAAATCGTGTGAAATCCCCCGGCCACGGTGTCCGGGGCGCACCCGGATACACCACACTGACCACACGTCCCGGCTGTCCACGTGCGGGATCTTCCGGTTCCCGGCGAAACTTGTGCCGGCGCGCGGGTGGACCGCTGCCCACCCCACTGGCTCACCGCCGTCGTACGCCAACACCCCCGGCGGGGGATCCTGTGCCACCAATTTCCTCACAAGCTCCGCCCGCTCCGTTCCCCGCAGCGCCTGGTTCTGTTTTGACGGGATGCGGTAGCTCAGGCACCAGCACACGGTGGCGTCCGGCCGCTTGGGGCCAAGGATTATCCTGACGTCCTCGAACAGGGCTGCCGGGCGGACCTCTATCGCCATGAGGCCATCCTGTCAGGGGCGGCGGGAACCGGCAATGACCTTACTCGCCCGGAATCCGTCCGATGCTCCATGCTGCGACCTTGCCGAGGTCAACCCTGGTTGCCGGAACGCGTACACGGGTTCCTCCTGAAAGCAGCACCGGCTCCAAAAAATGGATGTAGCGGTTTTGGCTTACCGGCAGAGGGCCGGGTTCTACCGCCTGGGCATCCAACGTGTCGAAGACCTCGGCGATGGCCGGGCTGCCGATCCGGACCTGGTCATTCTGCCGCTGCGCCCATGCACGCGCGGACACCACCGAGCCGGAGATCGTGGTTCCGCCAACCACCACGGTGAGCTCTACCGTGGTGTCATCGCCGATCCTGGTCATCGGTGCCAACAGCCGCATGAGCCGCGGATCAACTTCGTACCAGAACTCTGCTGCGAAGCGTTCCCGGTTGGCGCCGTAGTTCTCTTCGTACTCCGCGGCCACCCTGGAAATTGCTTCTTCTGCGGTCTCGTCGGCCATGGCTTGTCCTCTCGCGGTTCCTGGGAGTTGGAGTGCTCCTACGAGCTTAGTTTCCACCCTGTCAGCCCGCGCTGGCCGTCACTACACTGGGACGCATGACCGAGCAGGAACCCGCCCGGCAGCGGGCGGCTTCGGCCTCCGACGGCGGGGAGCGCCTTCGCGAGGACGTTGCCGCCACCTCCGCACCAGGCGGGGACGGTGACGCTCCGCGCCTTACGGATCCTGGCGCCGTCGACACCTCCCTGCGCAGTCCTGCGCAGCGGTTCCGCACGTTCACCGGGATCCTGGTGAACACCGCCGTCGCCAACATCACCACCAGCTACCTGTGGTTTGCCCTGACCTTTTGGGTGTACCTGGAGACGCGCAACGTCATTGCCACCGGTGTGGTGGGCGGGGCGTACATGCTGCTGATCGCCCTTTCCAGCATCAGCTTCGGCACTTTCGTGGACCGCTACCGGAAGCTCACCGTGATGCGCTTCGCTGCCGGCTTCACCCTGGTGATGTTCGTCCTGTCCGGAGCCATGTTCCTGCTGACACCCACCCCACGGCTGCTGGACCTGACGCAGCCCTGGTTCTGGATCTTCACCATGATCATCCTGATCGGTGCGGTGGTGGAGAACATGCGCAACGTCGCGCTCTCCACCACGGTGACCATCCTCATCGAGCCTGACCGGCGTGCCAACGCCAACGGCCTCGTGGGCATGGTGCAGGGGCTGGCGTTCATCGTCACGTCAGTGCTTTCCGGGCTTTCGGTTGGGCTCCTGGGCATGGGCTGGACCGTGGCCGTGGCAGTGGTGCTGACGGCTTTGGCTTTCGCGCACCTGCTGACGCTGCGCATGCCGGAGGAGATCCGGGTTGCGGCCACGGATGCGCACGGCGGTTTCGACCTGCGCGGCTCTTTCGCCGCGGTCCTGGCGGTCACGGGATTGTTCGCACTGATCCTGTTCTCTACGTTCAATAACTTCATTGGCGGCGTCTATATGGCCTTGATGGACCCTTACGGCCTGGAGATGTTCCCCGTGGAGCTGTGGGGAGCCGTCTTCGCGCTGGGCTCCACCGGGTTCATCATCGGCGGTGCGCTGATCGGCAAGTTCGGACTTGGCGCCAACCCGCTGCGCAGCCTGCTTCTCGCGGTGGTGGCAATGGGGTTCCTCGGTGCCGTGTTCACCATCCGGGAGTGGGCCTGGCTCTATGTTGCGGGCATTTGGCTTTACCTGGTCCTGGTGCCGTTCGTTGAAGCGGCTGAGCAGACGGTCATCCAGCAGGTTGTGCCCCTGCCGCGGCAGGGCCGGGTGTTCGGGTTCGCCATGGCGTTCGAGTCCGCTGCTGCGCCCATCACCGCATTCCTCATTGCGCCGATTGCCCAGTTCTGGATCATTCCCTATGCACGGTCCGCCGAGGGGGCCGCCCAGCTGGCACCGCTGCTTGGTGAAGGCACATCCCGGGGCATAGCCCTGGTGTTCCTGATCGCAGGGATCATCATGGTGGCGGCTGCGCTGCTGGCTTTCCTGACCCCGGTCTACCGCAGGGTTTCGGCGTCCTACCTGCAGGCGGCGAAAGCGGCGGTCAACGACTCTTAACGCCGGACGCTCCCGCAGTGCAGGAGCGTCCGGGGTAAAGCCGCGTTAAGTGCGGGAGCGTTAGAGTCCCAGGGCTTCCTTCAGCTCTGCGACGTGGCCGTCTGCCTGGACCTGGTACTGCGCCAGGGTGACTTTGCCTTCGGGGTCCACCACAACGGTGGAGCGGACGATGCCTTCGACGATCTCGCCCTTGACCAGCTTCTCGCCCCATGCGCCGTAGACGAGGGCCACCGCGTGGTCGGGGTCGGAGAGCAGCGGGAACGTCAGGGAGAAGTCGCCGGTGAAGCCGGCCAGGGCCTCGGGGGCGTCGGGGGAGATGCCGATGACCTCGTAGCCCTTGCCCTGCAGGGAGGACAGGCTGTCGCGGAAGTCGCAGGCCTCGGTGGTGCAGCCGGGGGTGGCGGCCTTCGGGTAGAAGTACACGATGACATTCTTGCCACGGTAGTCGGCCAAGGAGGTTTCCCGGCCCTGGGCGTCCTTGAGGGTGAACTCAGGGGCCTCGGTTCCGGGCTGCAGCCTGTTGGTCAGAGTGGGGCTCATGGTGTTCCTTTGGAAGGGTCGGTCATTAATGGCCAAGCATCTAGTGAAGCGGTTCCGCGCTCACGGGTACAACTTCGGCGTCATATGCAGTATTCCGCCGGCCCGCGCACACTGGCGTGCGGGCCGGGAATGAACTGGTATCCGCCGCCGCGCACTGTGGCCACGGCGTGCCTGGCGTTGCCCAGCTTGCGCCGGATCCGGCCGACGTACACGTCGATGGACCGGGCGGTGGCGCCGGGGAAGTGCAGGGACTCCAGGAACTCCTGCAGTTCCTCCCGGCCAACCGTGCGGGACAGGTGCGTCACCAGGTAGCGCAGCACCTTGTATTCGACGCCGGTCAGCTGCACGTGGCTGCCGTCCAGCAGGACGGTTTCGGCGGCAAGGTCCACGGCAACCCGGCTGACGGGCCCGGCCGACGGCGGCAGGCGCGTGCCGCCGTCGTCCTGGCTATCGCCGGGGTGCTCCGCCTCGGGAGGAGTGCGAGAGGAGTGGTCTGCGGCTCCTTCCGCTGCGGCGGAGACCCCGGACATGGGGGCTCCGGCGGCAGGCCAATGGACTTCCGCCTCCGGAGCAGTTTCGAGGGCCCGGGCAAGGACCAGTTGGGCGGCGCGGTGCAGGAGTTCCGGGCTGGTTCCTTCCGCCGGAACCACCCACACGGCCAGCCCGCGGGCGGCAGCTTTGGGTGGGGCCCTCCGCGGACGGTAAGGCGCCCTCGGATGGTGGGCTTCCACTGCCATGGCTCGTCCCTAAACGCCGCCGCGGCGGATCAGCTTGCCCGTGGGGGTCTGGCCGTCCACCACGGCGCCGCGCAGGAAGGTCTTGCGGACCACTCCTGACAGGGTCTTGCCGTCGTACGGGGTGATGGGGTTCTTGTGCTTGAGCTTGGACACGTCCACCACGAAGGCCTCATCAGGGGCGAAGATGGCGAAATCGGCGTCATAGCCCAAGGCCAGCTGGCCCTTGTTGGTGAGGCGGGCCAGGGCTGCGGGCTTCTCGCCCATCCATGAGACAACCTGCTCCAACGGAATGCCGCGGTGCCGTGCCTCGCTCCAGATCAGGGACAGTCCCAGCTGCAGGGAAGAGACGCCGCCCCAGGCAACGGCGAAATCACCGTTCTCCAGGTCCTTCAGGTCCAGGGTGGAGGGGGAGTGGTCCGAGACGATGCAGTCGATGGTGCCGTCCAGCAGGCCCTGCCACAGCAGCTCCCGGTTGGAGGCCTCACGGATGGGCGGGCAGCACTTGTACGCGGTGGCGCCGTCCGGGATTTCCTCGGCCATCAGGGTCAGGTAGTGCGGGCACGTCTCCACGGTGAGCTTGACGCCGTCCCGCTTTGCACTGGCAATCATGGGCAGCGCGTCCGACGACGACAGGTGCAGGATGTGCGCACGCGCACCGGTCCAGCGGACGCGCTCGATGACCTCGGCGATCGCCTTGTTCTCGGCGCCGCGCGGGCGGGACGCCAGGAAGGTCTGGTAGTGGTCACCGCCGGGGTGCGGTGCACGGTCGATGGCGTGGGAGTCCTCGGCGTGGACGATCATGAGGGAGTCGAAGGACTTCAGCTCGGCCATGTCCTCCTCCATCTCGTCCGCGTCCAGGTGCGGGAACTCGTCCACGCCCGAGTGCAGGAGGAAGCATTTGAAGCCGAACACGCCTTCGTCATGCAGGGCCCGCAGGTCACCCTTGTTGCCGGGGATCGCACCGCCCCAGAATCCGACGTCGATGAACGCCTGGTCCTCGGCCACCTCGCGCTTGAGCTTCAGGTTTTCCACCGTGGTGGTGGGCGGGACGGAGTTCAGCGGCATGTCGATGATGGTGGTCACGCCGCCGGCCGCTGCTGCACGGGTGGCGGAGGCGAAGCCCTCCCACTCGGTGCGGCCGGGCTCGTTAACGTGGACGTGGGTGTCCACCAGGCCTGGGATCAGGGTTTCATCATCGTTCAGCTCGATGACCTCGGCGCCGGCCAGGCCGTTGCCCAGCGGCTCGATGGCAACGATCTTCCCGCCGCGGACGCCCACTTCACGCGGCGCGATGCCGGCGGTGGTCAGGATGCGCTGGCCACGGATGACCAGGTCAAAACGTTCTTCAGACATGGAGGTCCTCCTTGGTACGTGGGGTGCGGGCGAGCCGGTCGGCAGCCAGCCTCCCGCTGATCTGGGTGCCCAGCTGCTCCAGAAGCGGCGCTGCCTCTGCTATGCACCTGTTTACATCGCTTTCGAGTTCGGTCAAAGCGTAAACGTCCTCGAAGCCGGCGGCTGTTGCCTGGCCCTGGATGAGGGTGGTCCGCCCGCACACGGCGACTACAGGAACACCCTGCGCGGCGGCTGCCCGGGCCACGCCCATGGGCGTCTTGCCCAGGAGGCTCTGCTCGTCCAGGGATCCTTCCCCGGTAATCACCAGGTCGGCGCCGGCCAGGCGTTCGGCCAGACCTGTGAATTCGAGGACGACGTCGATGCCAGGGCGGCGGGTTGCGGCCAGGGCGGCGATGGCGGCGTAGCCCACCCCGCCGGCCGCCCCCGCCCCGGGAGCTTCCGCCGCCTTGACGGCGCGGAATCCGATTTCCCTGGCCAGGACTTCGACAAACCTGGCCAGGGCGGCGTCGAGCACGTCGACGTCCTGTTGTGTGGCGCCCTTCTGCGGGCCGAAAACCGCCGCGGCGCCCTGGGCGCCCAGCAGGGGATTGTCGACATCGGATGCCAGCACAAAGCGTGTGTCCACCAGGCGGGGTTCGAAATCGGTGAAGTCGATGCTGTGCAGGTTTGCCAGCGCGGCCCCGCCCGGCGGGAGTTCGTTGTTCCTGCTGTCCAGGAACCTGGCGCCGAGCCCCTGCAGGAGCCCCGCACCGCCGTCGGTATTTGCACTGCCGCCAACACCCAGGACAATCCGGCGGCAGCCGGCGTCCAAGGCAGCCCGGATCAGCTGTCCGGTGCCCAGGCTGGTTGCCGTGGTGGCGGCAGCGGAATCCGGACGGCCACCTTTCTGAACTGCCGGCAGCAGGGCGAGCCCGGAGGCGGTGGCCATTTCGATGACGGCCTCGTGGCCGCGGACTGCGAAATCGGCTTCCACCGGCAGACCGTTAGGGCCGCTTACCGTTGCGGTGCGGCGGGTGAAGCCGGAGCCGACGGCGGCGTCGAGGGTGCCCTCGCCGCCGTCGGCCACTGGAATCCGGACCACGTCAAGGTTGCCGCCGGCGCCGCGCTGCAGGCCCTTCTCCAAGTGGCTGCAGACCTCGGGGGCGGACAGCGATCCCTTGAACTTGTCCGGAGCTATGACGATCCGCATGGCGGTGCCTGTCTTTCCTGTTTAGGCCTGGAGCGCCAGGATGGCGGTGGGGGCGTCGGCTGCGGACTCGGCCAGTTCCTCGAACTCGTTCACGGCGTTGATTTCCACACCCATGGAGATGTTGGTGACCTTTTCCAGGATCACTTCCACCACCACCGGAACCTGGAACTCGCCCATCAGTGCCTTGGCCTTGTCGAACGCTGCGGCGAGGTCGTTGGGGTCCTCCACGCGCACGGCCTTGCAGCCCAGGCCCTCGGCCACCTTCAGGTGATCCACGCCGTAGCCGCGGGTGTCCTCCGACAGGTGTGCGCTGTTGATGTTCTCGAACGCCAGGGACACGTTCTGCTCCATCTTGAACCCGCGCTGGGACTGGCGGATCAGGCCCAGGTAGGAGTTGTTCACCACCACATGGATGTACGGGAGGTTGAACTGTGCGCCCACGGCCAGTTCCTCGATCATGAACTGGAAGTCGTAGTCGCCGGAGAGCGCCACCACAGTCTCGTCCGGCTTGCCGCGGACGACGCCGAGGGCTGCCGGGGCGGTCCAGCCCAAGGGGCCTGCCTGGCCGGCGTTGATCCACTTGCGCGGGCCGAACACGTGCAGCATCTGGGCGCCGGCGATCTGGGACAGGCCGATGGTGGACACGTAGATGGTGTCGCGGCCGAAGGACTTGTTCATCTCCTCGTACACGCGCTGGGGCTTGATCGGGATGTTCTCGAAGTGCGTCTTGCGGTGCAGCGACGCCTTCCGTTCCTGGCACTCGGCAACCCAGGCGCTGTAGTCCGGCAGGGACCCGGCGGCCCTGCCCTCTTTGGCGAGTTCAACCAGCCCGGCCAGCGCCGCGCCGGCGTCGGACGCGATGCCCAGGTCCGGCGAGAACACGCGACCGATCTGCGTGGGCTCGATGTCGATGTGCACGAACTTCCGGCCGGCGGTGTAGGTCTCCAGGCCGCCGGTGTGGCGGTTGGCCCAGCGGTTGCCGATGCCGATCACGAAGTCGCTCTGCAGGTAGTTCTCGTTGCCGTAGCGGTGGGAGGTCTGCAGGCCCACCATGCCGGCCATGAGCTGGTGGTCGTCCGGGATGGTGCCCCAGCCCATGAGGGTGGGGATGACGGGGATGTTCAGGGTCTCGGCCAGTTCCACCAGCTGAGCGGAGGCGCCGGCGTTGATGATGCCGCCGCCGGCCACGATCAGCGGGTGCTGGGCCGCGGTGAGCATGTCCAGGGCCCTTTCCAGCTGCTTGCGGGAGGCCTTTGGCTTTTCGATCGGCAGGGGCTCGTAGGTGTCGATGTCGAATTCGATCTCGGCCAGCTGCACGTCGATGGGCAGGTCCAGCAGCACCGGGCCGGGGCGGCCGGAGCGCATCAGCTGGAAGGCCTTCTGGAAGGCGCCGGGAACCTGGCCGGGCTCCAGGATGGTCATGGCCATTTTGGTGACGGGCTTGGCGATGGACTCGATGTCCACGGCCTGGAAGTCTTCCTTGTGCAGCTTGGCAACCGGAGCCTGTCCGGTGATGCAGAGCATGGGGATGGAGTCTGCCCAGGCGGCGTAGAGGCCGGTGATCATGTCCGTGCCGGCGGGGCCGGAGGTGCCGATGCAGATGCCGATGTTGCCGTCCTTGGCACGGCTGAAGCCGTCGGCCATGTGGCTGGCGCCTTCGACGTGGCGGGCCAGGGTGTGACGGATGCCGCCGTGGGCGCGCATTGCCGAGTAGAAGGGGTTGATGGCGGCGCCTGGCAGGCCGAACGCCTCGATGGCGCCTTCCTTTTCCAGGATGGCAACCGCTGCATCAACGGTACGCATCTTGCTCATGGGGTGCTCCTTGGGAAACTTGGGAACCCTTTGCGGGCTGTTTTTGGGTGTAGTGGGGGAGCCGCCGTCGTGATGTACGACGGCGGTTGTCCCGTTGTGCTTGTTGTCGCGCCTTGGCGCCGGGGTTACTCCCGGCCGCTGAGCTGGAGGACCTGCTTGAAGAGTCCGGAGTGGTCCAGTGCGCCCTCACCCTGGTTGACGGTAGCGGCGACGAGCTGTGCGACGACGGCGCCAAGGGGGATGGCGACGTTGGCTTCGCGGGCGGCGGAGGTGACGATGCCCAGGTCCTTGTGGTGGAGGGCCAGGCGGAAGCCGGGGTCGAAGTTGCGGTCCAGCATCTTCTGGCCCTTCTGGTCAAGGACCTTGGAACCGGCCAGGCCGCCGCCGAGGACCTTGAGGGCGGCGTCGGTGTCCACGCCGTAGGCCTCGAGGAAGGCGATGGCCTCGCCGAGGACTTCGATGTTGACGGCGACGATGAGCTGGTTGGCTGCCTTGACGGTCTGGCCCGAGCCGGAGGGGCCGACGTGGACGATGGTCTTGCCGACGGCGCTCAGGACATCCGAGGCTGCCTCGAAGTCTTCCTTGTCGCCGCCCACCATGATGGAGAGGACGGCGTCGATGGCGCCCTGTTCACCCCCGGAAACGGGGGCGTCGAGGGGACGGATGCCGGCTTTGCGGGCTTCGTCCGAGAGGCGCTTGGCGACGTCCGGGCGGATGCTGGAGGCGTCGATCCACAGGGTGCCCTGCTTGGCGTTGGCGAAGACGCCGTCCTTGCCGCTCACGACGCCCTCGACATCGGGGGAGTCGGGCACCATGGTGATGACGACGTCGGCATCCTTCACGGCGTCTGCAATGCTCGCGGCGCCCTTGCCGCCTTCGGAGACGAGCTTGTCGGTCTTGTCCTGGCTGCGGTTGAAGCCGGTGACGGTGTGGCCGGCCTTGACCAGGTTGATGGCCATGGGCAGGCCCATGATTCCGAGTCCGATAACTGCAACGTTGCTCATGATGGTTCTCTTTCTGAAGTCTGTGGTGGTGCGGGGTGCGGGTCAGCGGGAGGCGTGTTCGCGGATGGCCCAGCTGAAGGCCGTTTCCTGCGGTTCCTTGTACTCGAGCCCGACGTAGCCCTGGTAGCCGAGTTCGCGGCTGCGGGCGATCCATTCCCCGAGCGGGAGGGTGCCGGTGCCGGGGGCGCCACGGCCGGGGTTGTCCGCAATCTGGATGTGGCCGAAGTCCTTGGCGTGGTTTTCGATGACGGATTCGACGTCGTCGCCGTTGACGGACAGATGGTAGAAGTCCGCGAGGAGCTTGATGTTTTCGACGCCGGCCTCTGCCTTGACGCGGGCGATGACCTTGAGTGCGTCGTCGGCGGTGAGGAGCGGGTACCTGGGGGCGCCGCTGACGGGTTCGAGGAGGACGGTGCCGCCGATCCGGGCGACTCCTTGGGCTGCTGAGGCGAGGTTCCTGGCTGCCAGTTCGTCCTGCTCCTCAGGGGTGGATTCGTCCTGCCGGTTGCCGTAGAGAGCGTTGAAAGCCTTGCAGCCGAGACGCTCGCCGATGCCGGTGACAACTTCGATGTTGTCCTTAAACTCGGACTCGCGTCCCGTCCACGACACAAGGCCGCGGTCGCCGCCGGGCATGTTGCCGGCGTTGAAGTTCAGGCCGGTGAGCTGAACGCCGGCGTCCTTGATGGCGTTCTCGAACCTGGTGATCTCGGAGTCGGCCGGGACGGAGGTTTCAAAGGGCCACCAGAACTCCACGGCATCGAAACCTGCTGCCTTGGCGGCGGCCGGGCGCTCCAGCAGGGGAAGCTCCGTGAGGAGGATGGAGCAGTTCACTGTGTACGTCATCGTAGGTCCTTCCGAGGAGGGCTTTGATCTATCTTCCCCTGCTTACCGGCTTTTTTGCCGTTTCCGCTTTGCGGAATTTAGATTCTGCGTTATGAAAAGTGTAGGGAAGGTTGGGGGAGGAGTCAAGGGAACGGTGAGGGAGGCGCTAAGACACGTTCAACCCGGACCGCCGGTGCTCCTGCTCTCCAGCTAACGGCAAAGGCACCCGGCGTGAATTCACCAGGTGCCTGCGCGCACACTCACGGAAGTGTGAAGGAAGAACTTTTTAGCTGCCGTAACCGACGGATGATGTGGCCAGCGACAAATGCAAGGTGTCCAGGCTGTCGAAGGACAGCCGGAGGGCCGACACGCTGTAGGGGCTGCCGGTGGCGGGAAGGGGGTAGCCCGGCTGGTCCGGTTGAACGTTCACCATGATGGACAGCAGGTTGTTCAGACGGTCCAGACCCGCGGCCAGGGCAGGCGCAACGGGCATGAGCGACGACCCGAGAGAGGATTCCAGTTTAGCCGCAACTCCCAGAATGAGTTCATGGTTGAGGGCCCTGCCGGTGATGTCGGGAAGGGCAGCGGCAAGCCCCGATGCCAGGGCATCCAGTGTTGCAGTGGGTGGGTTCACCGCACCGAGCAGATCAATAGATGACGAGACCGGCACTGGCCCCGTACCCGAAATTCCGGCGTGCAGATCCATGAGCCGGCCAGCGGGCACAGGGCCGAGGCCGAGGTTTATGTCGGCGGCGGGGACGTATAAGGCCAGGGCGTCTAAAGCATGAACCTGTACTGTGGCTTCGACAGTTACTGACATTGAACGGACGGCGGCAGTTATCGCGGCCACGATTTGGTTCTTCCACTCGCCAAGTACCTGTGTAAGGGCCGTTGAGAGCTCGGCCGTGGTGGTTTGGTCCAGGAGGATGTGGGTATTGGGGGCCCGGCCGTTAAGACCGTTGATCCCACCCGTGGTTTTCGCGAGATCAACGTGGACATGGCCGGTACCGAAATCGACGGTCAGCAGCCCTTTGCTGTCGGTCATGGTGGCCCTGAGGAGTTCCCGGACCGGTGTCGGGTCCAGCTGTGACATGGTCACCTTCGTGCTGACGCTGCCCAACCTAAGGTCGCCCAAGAGTGACGTGGCCACGGCAGTGAGGTCCTTGGCGATGGCTGACTCCACTGTCGCGGTTGCAGCTGTAACACTTGTCTGCACCCCATCCACAAGCGAACCGGCTTCGGATGCGGCTGTTCCTAAAGCCGGAAGCCTGCTTTTCAAATCGAGTGCGGCTATGCCGTACGAGCGGTGGATCTGGGGCTGGGCCAGCGGGCCTTGCCAGCCGTTGCCGAGGCCCCCGCACTGGGTGAGTCCAGCAAGGCTTGATGCCGCCCCGATTTCCAGGGTCATGCCGGCCAGGGACTCCGGGGCCAGGGCCCCGAGATCAAGCGCGGCCATAACGGGAGGGTCAGCGGGGTTCTGTGCCTGTCCAATGCCCAAGGCACCGCCACTGTCCGTGATGAGGCCTGCGGCTGCTGTTGAATTGCCATTATTGAGGGTTTGGCTCCACTGGCTGTAAACGTCAACGGCACCCACGGGCAGGCCCAGCGGGAGCGTAAGACGGAGCAGGTCGGCGCGTAGCAGGTCCAGGTCGAGGGGTGCTTTGAAGGTGTTGTCATCAATCTGTATGGCCCCAGGGCTCGCGCTACTGGTGCCGGCCCCGTCGTTCGTGACGCTGACACCGTTGACCGAGGCGATGTTTGCCAAGTCGGTGCCCAGCAAGCTGCCGCTAACCTCGCGGGCTGAAGCCGAACTGGCAATTCCGCTGTTGGATTCGCACCGGCCGTCGGTGCCAGCGCTGGTGTGGACGTACTCGTTGTCCACCCAGGCGGCATCCGTCAGGGCAGTGCCGCAAACGGCAACCGCAACAGCGAGGATGCCTGCAACTATGGCACCGGACTGCAGGCGGTCTGGCAATTTCACAGGATGTTCCTCCGTCGGCCCCTCAATGTCACATACAGCCCGGCTCCGAGCAGGGCGGCAGCTGCCGTGAGAAAACCCGAGACCCGGCCTCCCGTTTCCGCCAGGCCATCCTGCCGTGCGGGATAGTCGTCGCCCAAGGCTGTGAAACCAATTGCGAAAGTGAAGGGGTCACCCGGAAATGCCTCCTTAGGCAGTGACAGGGTGAAGAGTATGTGGGGAGCGGCGGAAGCGGTGATGTCACCGAGCGGTACTTTGGCTGTCGCACCCGACCCAAGGGGGAAATCGGACAGCACGATCTTGGCGCCTGAGGCGCATGCCATTGAGGCATTGGTCCCGCTTTGCCCTGCCCACTGCTTTTCGCAACGGCGTGCGGTCAACAGGTAGTTCGTGGCGGGCTGGACAAGACCTCCAAAGGGAATGAATTCCACGCTTCCATCCGCCAGCGGCTGCTCCGCAAGGTGCAACCCAATCTGCCAGCTGAAGCTGTCTCCGGGCTTGAGCCAGGGGATTTCCAGTGGCAGTACTGAGGAAGTCAGGCTCAGCAGCCCCGGTTGTCCGGTCTCGGAAATTTCCCGCATGTGCTCCCGGTCGTTACGTAAAGCACCATGCCCGGTGGCAGCCGAAGACAGGAGCAGGGCAGCCGCCATGCCGGCGGCCAGACAGCTCCTCAACGGGTGGGAAACACAGGACGGCTTAGGCCGAGTCATACGGTGCCTGCTCCTTCGGAATTTGCTGGACGGGTACTCCTTCTTTCGAGCTGTCCCTCCCAGGAGTTTCAGGACGAGCTCCTTTCCGGGGCCAGAACGTCACCGTCACCAGCGCAGCCATGGCAACCGTGGTGAATCCCATTAGCCAGGGGCTCTGAAGCCGCATGACCCATGAGCCGAGTTCGGGAACCGCGAAGATGAGCTTCTTGGCGCTTTCCACGTGGTAGCGCACCGGATCTTCGGTGGTGTTCGCGTCGCCTTTAAGGGTGAGGAGGACTTTTTGTGCGTTTGCCGGATCTGCTTCGGAAGCCACCACACGGTGGGTCACAGGAAGTGCTGACTCCTCGCGCTGGACGGTGGCAATGTCGCCGGGCTGCAGGGATGTTGCCGGGACCTCCCGTACTACGGCAACAGCACCAGGTTCGATGCCCGGCGACATCGAACCGGTCCGGAAGACTATCAGGCTGACGCCAAGCCATGCTCCCGCGGCAACAGCAAGGAGGGACAGGCACCCGGCCACGGCCAGCGCGGTGAGGGCGGTTTCCTTGCCGGCGTTCAGGAGCCGGTGCAGGGCTACTGTTCCGCTAGACCTTCGCACTGCCGGTGAACCCCCAGACGGGGACCGTTTTCTTCCCTTGCAGGCTGGTGGCAGCGCCGTCAGGAAGCGTAAGGGCGAAGCAGAGGTCTACGGCCTTGCCAGCTGTGGCAGCATCGGTTCCAGCTGCAAGAACAAAGAGTTCCGATTTATTGCTCAGTGGATAAGTAGCTGACGCAGGGGTATCCGGGTCGAGTGGCACGATAATGGCTTTGCCTGCAGAAACGTTCCCTTTTTCACAGGAGTCTTTGTCCACACCTTGATAGACGTTGTACCGGAGCGCTTGGTACAGCGCAGTGCTGTTGTTGTCGGTACCTGAAAGCGGGATGATGCCGGTTTCGCTGCCTCCTGCCTGGACCCCGTCGGTGAGACGAACGTCCAACGTTTCCGATCCTGCGGCCGCCCGCAGCTGCATGGGCGAGTAGACCGTCCGGCCCGGCAGCAATTTGTCGGGTCTCACGGTGAACGTCAGCGCGCCGCCGTTGGCGGAAGGCTGATCGTTCCAGTGCTCGGCACCGCCAGCTCCGGTCCACGTGTTTTGCTGCATGTTCACCACAGCGGTTCCTGGCGTGTTGGGGCCAATGCCGTTGCCCGAGCCGCCGAACACCCATTCGTTGTCTGTCCAGGATGCCAGGGTGGCGGCCGCCCCCAGGCCCAAAACGAGGCCTCCGGCCAGTATGGCGCGGCCCTTGGTCCACCGGTTTGGCGTTGTCTTTGCGTTCATGAAGTCCCCCCGGAATTCGCACTCGTAATGTTTTTGGTACGTCAACAATCCACGAACGGCATCAAGAAACCGCGCAATATATTGAAAGAAAGCCTCAAGAATCGGTAAAGCGGGGGAATTTACCGGAAGGAAATTCAGCAAAGCAGGCATGCCGAAGGCAGTTAGTTAACTAGTTAACTGCCCTCGGCATGCCCAGCCAGAAATCCCTAGTGGGTCAGGTCCTTGCCCTTCGTTTCCGGGATGGTGAAGACGAACACGGCGCTGACTACCAGCAGCACCACCGCGTACACGTTGAACACCTGCGGCGCGCCAAGCGAGGAGCCCAGCCACTGCTGCAGGTACGGGGCCGTTCCGCCGAACAACGCCACGCAGATGGAGTACGGAACGCCTACACCAACGGTGCGGATCGACGTCGGGAACAGCTCGGCGTAAACGGCCGGCACAATGGCGGCGCTCGCGGCAATGAAGATCAGCATCACGGACATGGACACCGCCAGCTGCCAGGCCGAGTCCTTCAGCAGCCATGTCATCGGGAAGTGGAACAGCGCCGAGCCGATGGCACCAGCCCAGAGCACTTTCTTGCGCCCGATCCGGTCCGACAGCTTGCCCCACACCGGCAGTGCGGCGATGAACACAATGTTGGCGACGACGCCGGCCCACAGCGCCTCGCCGCGGTCGATTTTCAGAGCTGTGGTCGCGTAGCTGGGAGCAACGACACCCCAGATGTAGTAGATAACCGTGAGGCCTACGGTCAGGCCGATCACCTGCAGCGCCTGCTTGCGGTGCCGGACAATCTGCGGCCAGATCGGCGCCCGCTTCTCGGACACGGACTCGCCTTCGAACGCCTCGGTCTCATGCAGCCGCGACCGCATGATTAGCGCATACAGGCCCATCGCGGCACCCAGCAGGAACGGAATGCGCCAGCCCCAGGCATTCATCGCCTCGGCGGTCAGAGTCATGTTCAGGACGGCACCGAGCAGCGTCCCGAACAGGATACCCACCGTGCCGGACGTGTAGATCAATGTGGCCCAGAAGCCGCGGTGTTCCCTGGGCGCCATCTCGGACAGATACGTCTGCGACGACGGCAGTTCGCCGCCGTGCGCCAGGCCCTGGATGAGCCGGGCCACCAGCAGCATGAGCGACGCCCAGGCACCCACGCTTGCGAACGTGGGAGCGACGCCGATCAGCAGGCTGCCCAGCGAGGCCAGGCCGACGGCGAGTGTCATGGACGTCTTCCGGCCTACCCGGTCGCCGATCCAGCCGAAGAGGAAGCCGCCGAAAGGACGCGCCACGAAGCCGACGGCGAAGATCGCCAGGGTGGACAGGACCGCCGACGCGGGGTCTGCCTTGCTGAACAGCTGGCTGGCGATGAAGGGTGTGAAGGTGGCGTAGATGGCCCAGTCGTACCATTCGACGGCGTTGCCGATGCCTGTTCCGACGATGGTCTTCGTGGTGGACACGCGTCCAGTCTGCTGCCTGGTTACTGCAATGGGCATGATGACTTCCTGTTGGTCGGTGTGTGCATGATGCGTGGCAGCGGCGCTGCTGCCGGTGGTTATGGCGGTGCGGAGGTTTAGGTCGGTGTTGAAGGTTTATGGGGCTGCTGAAAGAGCTGCAAGGCGCGAGATGGCCAGCTGGGCGTAAAGCGCTGCTCCGTCACCCAGCACGCCGTCGTCGAACGTTGCGTAGGGGGAGTGGTTGAACGGCGAGGTGGCCGGATCGCTGCCCGGGGCGACGGCGCTGAGCCCCACGAAGGTGCCGGGCACCTCGGCCAGCACCCGGGAGAAGTCTTCGGAACCGCTCAAGGGGGTGGCCCAGCGGGAGAGGCGGCGCTCGCCGAAGAGTTCGGAGATGACGTTTTCTGCCGTGTGCGTTTCGTCACCGTCGGTGATGGTGAGGGGGTATTCCTCCAAGTAGTCCACCTGGACCTCCACCCCGTGCCCTGCCGCGATGCCTTTGAGCAGGCGCGGCACAGCGTCCATCATCTTCAGGCGCGACGCCTCCGAGAAAGTGCGGATGGTGGCCTCGATGCGCGCGGTTTCGGGGATGATATTCCGTTTGGTGCCGGCATGCAGCACGCCCACGGAGAGGACCACGGGATCGAACATATTGAACTGCCGGGTGACCATCACCTGCAGCGCGGTGACCATCTCGGCAGTGACCGTCACCGGATCTTTGGCGGCATGCGGGGCGGAACCGTGGCCCCCTGCGCCGAGCACCGTGACCTCCAGGCCGTCGGAGGCACTGAGCATGACGCCGGACTTGGTGCAGAAGGTGCCGTGCGGTTCCAGCGAGGAGAAGACGTGCATCCCGTACGCCGCCTGGACGCGGGCTCCCGCTGCATCCAGGACCCCTTCGCGGAGCATGTGGCTGGCTCCGTCAAAGCCTTCCTCGCCCGGCTGGAACATGAGGACGACGTCGCCCTGCAGCTGGTGCCGCTTCTCGGCAAGGAGCGTGGCGGCTCCGGCGAGCATTGACGTGTGGAGGTCGTGGCCGCAGGCGTGCATGGCGCCGTCGGTCCTTGAGGTGTAGTCCACGCCCGTTTTCTCCTGGACCGGCAGCCCGTCCATGTCGGCGCGGAGCAGTACTGCCGGCCGCTGCCTGCTGCCGGCCTTTTGTGGTGAGGATCGCTGGCCACGCAGCACCGCGGTGACCGACGTCGTCTCTTTGCCCAGGGTGATCTCGAAGGGCAGGCCGTCAAGGGCCCGCAGGACGCGTTCCTGGGTGCGGGGAAGTTCCAGCCCGATTTCCGGCTGCCGGTGCAGATCGTGGCGCAGGCGGATCAGGTCGTCCTGCAGGTCCCTGGCATCGGCGGTAATCGTCACTTGCAACTCCTTGGCAATCAGCTTGGGCTTCGTGGACTATTCTGAAGTGGTGCAGTTCACATAGGCGAAAAGCGCTGGTAATCCGCTTTTTCTGCATTCGCAGCGCAGGATTCATGCATGCTGAAAGGTGATGCCCCCATGGAGCTCAGCGAGGAGGACCTGGCCCTGGTCCAGGTTCTGCAGGCTTATCCCCGGCTCGGTTGGTCTGATGCGGCAAAGGTGCTGGGCGTCCACGCCACCACGCTCGCTGCGCGCTGGGAGCGGCTCAGGTCCAGTGGCGCGGCGTGGGTGACAGCGCATCTGGCGGGGGATCCCCGGCAGATGCTGCTTGCCTTTGTTGCTGTGGACAGCGAGATGCACCTGCGGGAAAGTGTCACGGCGCAGCTGGCGGCCATTCCGGAGATCGTCACCGTGGAGGAGGCGGCCAGCAACCGGGACCTGATGCTGACAGTGATCACCAGGTCACTGGAGGAGTTCAGTTCAAAGGTGGGCAGTCGGCTAAAGGGCATTGAAGGGCTCACCAAGTACCAGTCGGCGTTGTGCACCAGGCTGCACACCAGTGCGGATGAATGGCGGTTGAATATCCTGGGCAAATCGCAGTTGGCCGCGCTCCGGACGCTTGGACAGCAGGGCCGGCCGGACACCAAGCAGGCGGCAGCGGGTGGTGCCCGGCTTCCTGAAAACCATCTGGATCTGCTGCCGTTCCTGGCCAGGGACGGCCGGGCAACTGCGGCGGACATCGCCCGGGAACTGGGACGGCATCCGGCCACCGTGCAGCGGCAGCTCAACCGCGTCCTGGCGAGCAGGCTTCTGCTGTTCCGGTGCGAGATTGCCCAGTCCTACTCCTCTTACCCGGTCACCTGCCAGTGGTTCGCGAATGTTCCCGCCGGCCGGCACGAGGAAGCGGCAGCCGCGCTTAGAACGATCAGCAACGTCCGGCTTAGCGCCTCCACCACCGGCCCCACCAACTTTGTGATCATCATGTGGCTGCAGTCCCTGGCGGACGTGATGACGGCCGAACTGGCGCTACAGCAAAAAGTCCCCGGGATAGACCTGGTGGAAAGCGTGGTGATGCTCCGGACGGTCAAGCGGGTGGGCTGGATGCTGAATGACGATACGACGGCGAGTGGCGCCGTCGTGCATGCACGCAAACCAGGTGCCGCAGAATGAGACGTGCAGGCATCAGTGTGGACCCGCAAGCAGGCCCAATGAAACAACCGGGCATCCGCCTCTGTCCGGAGGCTGGGGTAGGGGCCGAAATACCCTGACTTACGGGCTTTTTCCAAGAGTCGGCCCGTGTTCAATGCTTGCGTTCCTGCCGTCCTCTATTCCTCCGTCCGCCCCGGCCTGCCCATCGACGAAGCAACCTGGGTAAGTGGCGCGTTGGCCGGCTCCGGGGCCGCGGCGCTCTGCAAGGCGAGCGAGGCAGCTACGGAATGGTCGCGTTTCTCCGGCGGGGTGTAGGCCCGGAGAACCAGAAGGGATTTCCAGGCAAGTTTTACAGTGCCGCCAGCCTCCAGGATCCCGGTGCCTGCATGCTCACCTGCTGTATCGATCAGCTGCTCCCAGGCAGGCGCGTACTCCGCTCCGGGAAGCGTGAAGTCCACCGGCTCGTCTCCTGAATTGCAGTAGAGCAGGAAGTTGTGATCCCGGATCACGCGGCCGCGGTGGTCCTTGCCGACGGCTTCACCGTTATAGAACACCCCGAGGGCCCGGGCGAGAGGGTTTCCCCAGTCTTCCGGCACCATTTCGGACGCGTCCCTATTGAGCCAGACGATGTCCGGCAGCGGCTGCCCGAGGGCACGGCGGACAGGCCTGCCTTCGAAAAACCTGTTGCGGCGGAAGGTGGGATGTTCCCTGCGCAGTGTACAAACGGCGGCAAGGAACTCGTTGAGGGGCTGATCCGCGGCATCCCAGTTGATCCAGGACAACGGTGAGTCGTGGCAGTAGGCGTTGTTGTTTCCGTATTGGGTCCGTCCAAGCTCATCGCCGTGCGCCACCATGGGCACCCCCTGCGAGAGCAGCAGGGTGGCCAGGAAGTTGCGCTGCTGCCGTGCCCGCAGCGCCAGGATTTCCGGATCATCGGTAGGACCCTCAACACAGCAGTTCCAGGAGCGGTTGTGGGACTCGCCGTCGTTGTTGTTCTCTCCATTGGCTTCGTTGTGTTTGGAGTTGTAGGACACGAGGTCGCGCAGGGTGAAGCCATCGTGCGCGGTGACAAAGTTGATGGATGCCACCGGCCGCCGCCCCGAGCTCTCGTAAAGGTCCGATGATCCAGCGAGCCGGGATGCAAACTCACCAAGGGTGGCAGGAGCGCCGCGCCAAAAGTCGCGGACGGCGTCGCGGTATTTCCCGTTCCACTCGGTCCACAACGGCGGGAAGTTGCCCACCTGGTAGCCGCCGGGTCCAACATCCCAAGGTTCGGCAATGAGCTTCACCTGTGAGACCACCGGGTCCTGCTGGACAAGGTCGAAGAAGCTGGACAGCCGGTCCACCTCGTAAAACTCCCTTGCCAGGGCCGACGCGAGGTCGAAGCGGAAGCCGTCCACATGCATTTCCAGCACCCAGTAGCGCAGCGAGTCCATCAGCAGCTGCAGGGCGTGCGGGTGGCGGACGTTGATGGTGTTGCCGGTGCCCGTGTAGTCCAGGTAGTGCTGCTTTTCATGCTCCACCAGTCGGTAGTACGCCTGGTTGTCGATTCCTTTGAAGGACAGGGTGGGGCCCATGTGGTTCCCTTCCGCCGTGTGGTTGTACACGACGTCGAGAATTACCTCGATCCCGGCCGCATGCAGGGACCGGACCATCGCCTTGAATTCCTGCACCTGCTGGCCGGGCCTGGTGCTGGAACTGTAGCTTTCGTGCGGGGCGAAAAAGCCGATGGTGTTGTAGCCCCAGTAGTTTTTGAGTCCGCGGTCTTCCAGCACGCTGTCATGAACAAACTGGTGCACAGGCAACAGTTCGATCGCCGTGACGCCCAGCTTTTGCAGGTGTTCGATCACGGCAGGGTGGGCGATCCCGGCGTAGGTGCCGCGTTCCTCCTCCGGCACCTCCGGATGCGTCATGGTCAGCCCCTTCACGTGGGCCTCATAGATCAGGGTGTCGTTGTAGGGGACCCTTGGCGGGCGGTCGTGCTGCCAGTCAAAGAAGGGGCTGATCACCACCGACCGCATCGTGCTCGGTGCGGAGTCATCGGTATTAAAGGAGGCCGGGTCACCGAAGTTGTAGGAAAACATCGGCTGACCCCAGGTGATGCTCCCGCTCATTGCTTTCGCATAGGGGTCCATCAGCAGCTTGTTGGGGTTGCAGCGGAGGCCCTGCGCAGGGTTGTACGGGCCATCCATCCGGTAGCCGTACAACTGCCCCGGCAAAACGTGCGGAAGGTAGCAGTGCCAGACAAACCCGTCCACGGCTTCCAGCCGGATCCGCTGCTCCACGCCGTCCTCATCAAAGAGGCACAGGTACACCGCGCTCGCGGCCTCACTGAAGACCGCGAAGTTCGTACCGCTGCCGTCATAAGTGGCACCCAGCGGATAAGGACTCCCCATCCAGACTTCCATGTCCGCCTCCATCCCAAGAGAACACCATCCAACCACAGCGGTGCGACACCCAGCCCGAAGGGGCGTGAGCAAAAGCAGAGCGTCAAAGGGGACTGTGGCCGCGGGGGAGCCTGCTTGGATAGTGCGCGCTGACCAAATTAATAGTTCCGCATTACGGATGTTTCTTTCCGGAAACATGAAATTCCTACTGTTGCCAATGACCTTGCGGCATCGCGTGTGCCGTCCGTCCCTCACGAACAGGCACCCGCATGAACATCACCGCCACAGCTTCCTCCCAACAGCCGGACACCGGGGCGCGCAGAACGCCGCTCTACAGGTCCCTTTTCTTCCAGATCCTGGTGGCGGTGCTTGCCGGCATTGTCATCGGCCACTTTTGGCCGGACATCGGCGCCGCACTCCGGCCTCTGGGGGACGGGTTCATCCAGCTGATCAAAATGATCATCGCCCCGTTGATCTTTCTGGTGATCGTCACCGGCATTGCGGCGGTCAGCGACGTCAAGGCTGTGGGCCGGGTGGGCGTCAAAGCGCTGCTCTACTTCACCGCCGCCACATCCTTCGCCCTGGTGTTCGGACTCCTGGTGGCGAACCTCGTTCAGCCCGGCGCAGGACTGAACATCGATCCGGCGTCGCTCTCGCAGGACGCCCTCACCGCGAAAACCTCCACCGCGCCGCCCAAGGATGCTGGTGCTTTCCTCCTGGGGATCATTCCCACCAGCGTAGTGGGCGCCTTCGCCAGCAACAGCCTCCTGCAGGTGCTGTGCTTCGCCGTGTTCTTTGGTGCGGCGATCGTTGTTGTGGGCCGTGAGCGTTGCCTGCCGGTGATTACCCTGATGGAAACGGTGCTGGAACTGTTCTTCAAGATCATGGCCTGGGTGATGCGGGTGGCCCCGGTGGGTGCCTTCGGCGCCATGGCGTTCATCATTGGCCAGTACGGCCTGGGCTCACTGAGCACCTATGCCCTGCTCATCGCTGCTTGCTACGGAGCCGGCGTCGTGTTCATCGGCCTGCTGTTTGTGGTGGCGTGGGTTTATCCGCGGGTGCCGCTTTGGCAGTTCATGAAGTACACCCGCGAGGAATTCATGCTGGCCCTTGGCACCGCCTCCACTGAATCCGTGCTGCCGCGCATCATGACCAAGCTGACCAATGCCGGCTGCTCTCGCGCCACCACCGGACTGGTGGTCCCGACGGGCTATTCATTCAATCTCGACGGTGCTGCCGTTTACCTGTCCATTTCGCTGCTTTTCCTGGCGCAGGCCTTCGGATACAACCTTGATCTTGGCCAGCAGCTCGCTGCGCTTGGTGTCCTGATGCTGACGTCCAAGGGCATGGCCGGCGTTCCCGGTTCGGCGTTCCTGGCCCTGTCGGCCACGGCCGGCGCCCTGGGGATCTTCCCTGTTGCTGGTGTCGCCCTCCTCCTGGGTGCCGACCGGCTCATGGACTCCATGCGGGTGGTGGTCAACCTGCTGGGGAACTGTGTTGCCACTTTTGTTGTCGCCAAATGGGAAGGCCAGTTCGATCGGAGCGCCATGCTGCGCGCCTTTGCGGGGGACAGTACGACGGCGGATGATGCCCTGGAGCCCGGCGCGCCTCCGGTCCCGGGCGGGGAAGGGGTGAGGGCCGACGTCGCTCCGTCACCTGAGGCGCAGGATGGGGAAGCGGCGGACCCGTCGCCGGCAACGGCACGGTAGCGTCCGGCGCTGTCGGCCACCGTGTTGCAGACTGTTCCCATGACCTTTGCGAATGTTGGAAGCCTTGTCACCAAACCGGGCCAGCGTGAGGCCGTCGTCTCCATCCTGGTCCGGCCAATGGCCGGGCTGAAGGAGGCCGGCTGCCTGCTGTACGAGGTGGGCGTTAACGACGCCGCGCCGGACACCGTCTTCGTCTGCGAGCTGTGGGAGTCCCCGGAGGCACACCGTGCATCCCTGGAGCTGGAGAGCGTGCAGGCGGCCATCGCCGAAGCCATGCCCCTGCTCTCGGGGGAGATGGGTGGAAACCAGTTCACGGTGAAGGGCTCGCCGCTCCGCTGACCAGGATCTGCACTGCAGGATTTCCCCTAACGACCCTGTTCCTTCCGTCGCTCAGCAACTAGGCTGCCCCCACGACTGGACACCGACGAACGGGGTAAGGGAGTCACATGAGACCGCTGCCTGCACTTGAGCTTGTTGCCCGCCTGGAAGATGCCGAGTGGCTGGATCCCGTGGCCAAGAAGGTCCGGAAAGCCGTGAGAAAAGTGGTCCGGCCCCGCTGGGCCCGGGACGTCCTGCATGGGGTTCCCATCGGTCATCCTGTCCACCCGCTCGCAGTCCAAGTTCCCATCGGAGCGTGGGTTTCAGCCGGCGTCCTTGACGCGATCCCTGGCAGCGAGAACGCAGCGAGGGTGTTGATCGGGGTGGGAACCGCCAGCGTGCTTCCGTCGGCACTGGCCGGATTCACCGATTGGACGCAGCTGCACAGCCAGCAGCAGCGCGTGGGCCTGGTCCATGCTGCAGCGAACGTCACGGCAACGGGCTTCTACATCGCCTCGCTGGTGCAGCGCGCAAGGGGCAGGCAAGGCAGCGGAAAGATGCTCGCATACCTGGGGCTCGCCACAGTGAGCGCCAGTGGTTTCCTGGGTGGGCACCTCAGCTACCGCCAGGCAGCCGGTGTGAACCACAGCGAGGACATTCCGCATCGGTTCCCCAGCGGGTGGCAATCGCTGGCGCCGCTGGAAGAGCTGCCGGAAGGACAGCTCCACAAGGGCGTTGTGGCCGGGATCCCGCTGCTTGTCTATCGGGAGGCAGAGGATGTCCGCGTGCTGTCCGACGTCTGCAGTCACCTCGCCGGACCGCTGCACGAAGGCAAGCTCAAGGGCGGCAGGCTCCAGGACGGGGGCATTGATGGTGCCGGTGACCCATGCGTCGTCTGCCCATGGCACGGCAGCAAGTTTTCGCTGCGCACGGGAGAGGTTCAGGGCGGTCCGGCAACAGCAAAGCAGCCGGTGTTCGAGACGCGGGTAAGTGGTGGCCTGGTGGAGGTGCGGCTACCCGGGGCGGACTGACTGCCCCTGCGCAAGCATCAGACGCAAAGCCGAACGCCGACTGTTCAGTCCCAGCCCCCGCTGCCCCAACTCCTTAACCAGGCGAACTGCCGCCTCCAACCCGGCTGGGCGCGTTACTGCCCTCGGCCCTGCCGGAAGGGAATTCCGTGCTCAATCAGCTCTGGACGCTGTAGAGGAACCGGTGTAGACCGTCCTCTCCGGCGGAGAGGAGCCCGGAGGTAGTCGACAGTTCCGCGCATGGCAGTAGTCATCGGTTGATGGGGCTCCAAAGATTGCCTTTGCCCACCAGGCATGACCTGCCCGGGCGGTATCCCCGG
>NZ_VAHM01000021.1 GCF_005796185.1 Pseudarthrobacter sp. NamB4 | reverse complement strand
GGACGGCAGCTCAGGGTGGCTGAGCGCCCGGGACTGTGCGGTTGGTGTTGACATCGAAGTAATCCTCAGAAAATTAAGGGGTTATGGCCTGTTCCTTGACGGCGGCGAAGGAGGTTGCATGAGTTTGTCATGTGCGGTGAAGCCGGCGAACAGTATGCTCAGGGAGATCACGACGGCTGCGCGCATCTGGGGCGGGAACAGCCGCAGGCCAGAGACGAAGACGGTCCGGAAGACTTGAGCGTGTGCTGGCGGCGACGGGGCCAAGAGGAATTAGTTCCAGTTGACGTTGCAGCAGATTATGCAGTGTCGGCAATGTCGGGCATTCTTAAGGACTCCTTTGTTCTTGTGTGTTCGTTCCGCCGCACTTCCACTGCTGCGCAGAAGTGCATGACTGAAGCGGGGCCAGGCGGGGGTTACGTTGCCGCAGTCGTGTTCCTCAACATTAATCCGGTGCATGGGGTACAACTAGCGCCCCAATTGCCGACTTCTGATACAAATTTTCCCCGTTTTTTGTGCCGCATAAGACACTGTGGGGAGGGGAGGTGCTCAGCTGCTGTGCCGTTATTCAGGACGCCTATCACTTGGAAAACCACAATGAGGGCAACGGCAGTGAACGGGGGAGCGACGGTCAGACCGCCTAGACGACTGCTGGGAATGAGGGGTGAACCTCCTGGTCAGGGCGGTAGTTCCAGCGCGCCGACGGACTGGGATAATCGTGTTCGCACCACCGAACGGAATGGTTGGGGTCAGGAGGATGCCTTGCGAGTGATGCCGCTGGTATCAAGAGGCATGAAGCACCGCGTCCAGATGAGTGACGGCACCTCTTCGCTACTCATCTGGACGCCAGGATCAAGTGCTCTAGCAGGGAATCAGCGGCGGATCCATGCGGTTGCTTCGCCGGAGAGCATTCCGTTCTCTACCTCGGCGCTGGCCAGGAGCACCTCACCGTCGGGCAAAGCCACCGGTGCCGTCCCGAAGTTTGTTACAACGTGCCAGTTGCCGGGACGCACGAAATGCAGCACGTTCTCGTCCACGTCGTCCCATTCAAGGGTCTCCGGACCTTGGAGCTCGTGCCGCAGGGCAAGGGCACGTCGGTAGAAGGACAAGGTCGAGGCTGGGTCCTTCTCCTCCACGCTTACAGCGTATGGGGCGAACCATTCCGGCTGAGGCAGGTGTGCTCCATTGGCGCCGAAACCGAAGGAAGTTCCGTCGGCCTGCCAGGGAAGGGGGACCCGACAACCATCACGACCCAGGCCGTTGTAATCGGCACCACGGAAAAAGCAGGGGTCTTGGCGTTGCTCAGCGGGGATGTCTGCGACCTCGTGCAGGCCCAGTTCCTCGCCTTGATAGAGGTAGGCTGCGCCTGGAAGGGCCAGCATAAGCAAAGTGGCGGCTTTGGCCCTACGGAGGCCACGTTCAAGATCGATGTCTTCCGCGGGGCCTCCGGCCTTGACCCATTCGACGCCCTGTTTGACGTTCCGCCCATTCAACGGGGGCAGGCCGTAACGGGTGGCGTGGCGTGTGACATCGTGATTGGAGAATACCCAAGTGGAGGTCGAACCGGTCAGCCGCACCTGTTCGAGGTTGTCGTTGATGATCCGGTGGAACTGGGTCGCGTCAAAATCAGCTTCGAGTAGGTCGAAGCTGAATGCCTGGCCCAGGCCCTCCGGGGAGGCGTACCTTGCGCGCCGCTCCGGCGTTTCGACCCAGGCTTCGGCCACGGCGAAACGCGGCGGGATGTATTCGTTGAAGACTTTCCGCCATTGAGCGTAGATTTCGTGGACCTCGTCGCGGTCCATCAGCGGGTGGGTGCCCGAGGTGCGGTCCATGGCATCCAGTTCCGCCTGGCTGGGCAGATCGGCGGGAAGATCTTTGACCAGCAGGTTGGCAACATCGACACGGAAGCCGTCTACACCCCGATCCGCCCAGAAACGCAGAGTGGTCAGGAAGTCTTCGCGTACTTCCGGGTTGTCCCAGTTAAAGTCGGGTTGCTCCGGCGTGAAAAAGTGCAGGTACCACTGCCCGTCACTGACCTGCGTCCAGCCCGGACCGCCGAAGGCTCCAACCCAGTCCGTTGGCGGCAGTTCCCCATTAGGCCCACGCCCGTCTCGGAAGATGTAGCGTTCCCGCGCAGGGGAGCCTTTCGGCGCGGCCAGGGCTTCCTGAAACCAGACGTGGCGGTTGGAGGAGTGGTTGGGCACGATGTCGACGATCAGGCGTATGCCCGCTGCGTGGAGGGCCGCCGCCATCTCGTCAAAGTCATCCAAGGTGCCGAGTCGAGGATCCACGTTGCGGTAGTCGTCCACATCATAGCCGCCATCCGCCAGCGCCGAGGGGTAGAAGGGGCTAAGCCATACAGCGTCGATGCCCAAGGCCTTCAGATACGGGACCCGGGAAGTCACTCCAGGTAGGTCACCAAGGCCGTCGCCGTTGGAATCGGCGAAGCTGCGCGGATAAATCTGGTAGACGGCGGCCTGCCGCCACCAGTTGGCGTCGGAAGGGGACAAGGTGGACTCGGTGTGAGGGCTTTCTGCCATGAACGGGTTTTCTCCTGTACTCGATGGGTGGCTAAGAGGACGGATTCACGAAAGGGCAATGCAAATCCGAGAATTGAATTTAGAACCTAAATCTGTGGCGTAAGGATTGGTGGACGGAGAGCGTCGGTCCAAACCGACGCTGTGGAAGCTGCTGGTCCAACACTGAGCGGGTGACGCAAATACCCTCCCAAGCCCCGTACATCTTTCGTCCATGCCCCGTGATGTCCACTTCCTCACCGTCGTTGAGGTCCGACCAGTCCTGCCTCGGATAGCGGACGTCATCACGCAGCTGACGGTTGCTTCTCGAGATCACCTTTTCCCCTTCTCGTCCTGGCAGAAACCGTGCCTCACCAGCCTCGAACACCTTGGTTTGCTCGACGGCATGGCCTTGGTTGGGGAGGAGGTGTACCGGTACGCCTTGCACTGCTTGTATCGGCGCAGAGCTCCTGGAGTTCAACAGGGTCAAGGCGTCCTACACGTGACGGGTCAACGGAACTTTCTACCGGAGTGATGCGGCCGGAGAAGTCTGACCGAGGATCAGGAACGGGTTCCCGGGACTGGCAGGGTTTCCAGCACAGTGTCGCCCTGTTCGCTTTGAGGTGGACAACCTAGAGGGTAAATCCGGCTGTGTAGCGCGGCGTGGTTGGTTGGGGGGTGTCACGGACGGTCTTCCTTAACGGTTGGTGGCAGGGAGATCCGCGCTATTTGACGGCGTCAGTAGCTGCTCCGTCGCCTGCGCCTGAGCAGGCTGATGCAGCGAGGGCGATACGGAGGCACGGCGGCCATCGAGGCAGCGCGTAATTTAGGGCGCATCAAGGACTCCTTTGTTCTTTGTAGGTGCGAAATCCAAGCAGGCTCGGCCGGCGCGGCGGAGCGCGATGATTAGTGCGTGCGCTGGATGGAACTTCCGGGCCGCGCGCTGCATTTCTTCACTCTAGGGCTGTGGCATAGAGAAGAGCTAGCTCTCTGCTTGCACGTTTCTGATACTAATTTTCCTGCTCCTCGCCAGCTGGGAGTAATGCCGTGGGAGAATCAGTCTCGGGCGCTGTCCACATTTGATAATCGAACCAGCCATTGGAGAATCATCATGAGCGTTCCCCAACCAGGGGACGGAGCAACCGCCCGGTTGGCCGAAAGGCTGCTAGGGATGCGGGCCAACCGCGAAATCATCCCTCCTGACCCACTCCACTCCGTGAGATGGCATCAGCACGACTACCCGAGCCCAGTGGCTCGGTGGAACTACCACCCGGAGTATGAGATCCATCTCATCCGGAAAGGGACCGGGAAATTCATAGTGGGAGACCACATCGGAACATTCGAAGCGGGACATGTGGCAATAGTCGGTTCAGGACTGCCTCACGACTGGGTCAGTGACCTTGAGCATGGAGAAGTATTGGAGAACCGTGACGCCGTCATTCAGTTTGATGGTAAGTGGGTTGAGCAGGCTGCCACTCTCGTCCCCGAATTGTCGGAAGTGAAGCCTCTTCTCGAACAATCCGCGCGTGGCATTGAGTTCCTGGGGGCTTCGGCGCAAAGAGCGGCTGTTTCGATCGAGGCTATGGGTACTTCGGCGGGCCTGGCTCGTCTTCAACACTTGATAGAACTGTTCACCACGCTCACGCGGGCGCCACAAGAAGAACGGCGGTACCTTGCCGACGAGTGGTTCAGGCCGCAGCTTGACGGCCAGGCCGCGGCTGTCGTCGACATTGTCCTCGAGTACGTCTTCAATAGCCACGCCGGGACCATCAAGATGTCAGAGGCAGCAGCGCTCGTGGGGATGACCGAATCAACCTTTTCCAAGTACTTCAAGCGTTCCACTGGTCAGAACTTCAGCGATCTCAGACGGAAATTGCGCCTCGCCCACGCTCGGCGGCTACTGGAGCAGAGCGACAAACCCGTCTCCGAAATCTGCTACGAAGTTGGTTTTTCCAACCTGTCCAACTTCAATCGTCATTTCCTAAGAGATGTTGGCCAAACTCCCCGAGGCTATCGGAACTCGGCGCAAGGCCGGGCAGAGGACATTGCGTGATGCTCGGCCGGTAACGCCGATAACCGATATTCCGTCAACCTGGCTGATTTCGGCACGCTCGCTCCGGTGACTCTGTTCCGCCCCGTCCACGGTTGGGGTCAATTGGGGCTATCAACGGCTGGACGTTGGGAGCCGGTGGGGTAACTCCCTCACAGCAGTAGCGGTCAACACATGAAAATTGTCCCCGGTTGGGCGGCGGAGCCGCCGCGTGTCAGCTTGAGGTGTAGTCGAATTTAGACCCATTGTTGGCCGACATCAGGTGCAGGTGGAAGCTCTGGTTTCCCCTTTGGCCTATGCACAGTAATGCCCCGCCGGGTCGGCGGGGCATTACGTACACATGGCTTCCTCGCTGTTTTCTATCCGATGAGTGTGGTGATGAGGCGGATGGAGGAGGCGATGATGGCGATGAGGCCGATGGCGGCGAAGAGGTTGTGCCACCACTTGTTGCGGAGGTCGCCCATGACGGAGGCTTTGTTGGCCATGATGACGATGAGGACGCCGAGCAGTGGTGCGATGAGAACTGTGAGGGACTGGGCGATGACGATCAGGCCGACGGGGGAGGATTGGAAGGTCAGGGTGATGATTAGGCCGAAGGCCAGGATCATGCCGGTGAAGATCCGGGCCATTGGTGATCCTGCTTTGGCGCCGCGGCCGAGGGCGTCGGAGATCATGGTTCCGCCTGCGGTGGCGTTGGCGATCATGGAGGAGAAGGCTGCTCCGGACAGGCCGAGGGCGAAGAGCATTGCTCCGACGGGACCCGCGAGGGGTGTGAAGACAGAAGCGAGGGCATTGATGGTGCCTGCTTCGGCTCCGGTCCTGCCGAGTACGGCGGCGGCGACCATGATGACCAGGGCAGTCATGATGCCGGGGGCGACGATGCCGGGGACGGTGTCGACGAGGGTGATGTCTTTGTAGTCGGCACGGGTGCGCCGGTGTTCCTTAATCCCGTAGGAGGTGTAGAAGGCGGCGTTGATGGAGAAGTTGGTTCCGACAAGGGCCACAACGAGGATTTCGCTGCCTGCGGGGAGGGTGGGGACTGCGCCTTCGAGTGCGCGGTACCAGTTCGGCTGGGCGACGACGGTGCTGGCGATGAAGGCGATGCCCATGAGGACGACGATGACCAGGAGGGCTTTTTCGACGATTCCGTAGACGTTGCGGAAGGCCAGGACGATGCCGACGGCGATGGTGCAGACCACGGTCCAGAGGACGGGGGAGCCGCCGAAGATCAGGGACAGGCCGAGCCCGGAGCCGACGGCGTTGCCGACGGAGAACATGAGGGTGATGCCGAAGACGCCGAAGCCTGCCAGCACGCCGACCCATTTGCCGAGGTGGTCTTTGATGGAGGTGATCAGGGAGGTCGGTGTTGCGATGCCGAGCCGGACACTCATGTCGGTGAAGAAGATCATCAGGATGGTCGAGACGGCGATGACCCAGACGAGGGTGTAGTCGAAGCGACTGCCGGCCTGGACGGCGGTGGTGAGGTTGCCGGGGCCGAACTGCCAAGCGCCTACGACGAAGGCCGGGCCCATCAGGGCCAGGTAGCCCAGGAAGGTGCGGTGCTTCGGAGTCGTGGCGGCGGGTTGGTTTCCTTGCTGGGTTGCCATCTGTTCTTCCCTGTGACCTGTGCGGGTGATGGTCTTATTCTGCTGCTCGCGCATCGGCGAGTCCTCCTTATACAGCGACGTTGCTGGGGGCGTCGTTGGCCCTGGGTGGAGAGTAAAAGCTGGGGCACGGGCGGCGGGCCGAGGGGCCCGCCGCCCGTGAGGACCCGTGATGGGTCGGGTCAGACGGCAGTGGTGGCGGTGACTTTGCCGATGTTTGCGGCGGCGAAGGCTTCCGCAATTTCGGTATCGGCGCCCTCGGGCAGGGGCAGGAGCGGGGTGCGGACTGTGGCGTGGTCCAGGATGCCCCGGTTCACGAGGCCCCACTTCAGGGCGACGGTGCCCTCCATGTGGGACCCGCGGTGGTAGACGTTCTTGGTCACAGGGAGCAGCCGCTCATGAATGGCGTGGGCACGCTTGTAGTCCTGCGCCTTGCCGGCTTCGATCAGTTCGACGAGCAGTTCGGGGGCGATGTTGCCGTAGCCGACGAGCAGACCGTCGACATCGAACATCGTCGGCAGCAGGTACTCGTCGTGGCAGGACAGCACCTGCAGCTCGGGGTACGCGGCGCGCAGCGCGGGGATCTCGGTGTACCATCGGCGCATGTTCCGCACACCGTTCTTCGTGGCGAACACGCCCTCCTGGCCAGCGATCTCCAGCTGAGTGTCGAGGTTGTAGCTCGCCTTGGTGTTGTCGGGGTACTGGAACAGGATCAGCGGCAGACCGGCCTCTTCGTAAATTTCCTTGTAGCGCGACTGGGGCGCGCCGTCCTGGTATCCGAAGCGCAGCCACCCGTGCGAGGGGTAGACGAGACCGGCTGACGCGCCGGCCGCGACGGCCTTCTTGGCCTCGAGGGCCGCGGTCTTGTTGCCCTCCTTCGTGATGCCGGCCACGACCGGTACACGGCCGTCGGTCGACGCCACGAACGCGCGGATAACGTCCAGCTGCTCCTGTTCCGTAAGGAACGTGCCTTCGCCGGCGTGCCCCAGGACGACGAGGCTCTTCACGCCCTCAATCGATCCGAGCCAGGAACCCAGACGCTGGATCGCAGCGAAGTCGACAGCGCCATCTTCGGTGAACGGGGTGACAGGTGCGGGGCTGAGTCCGCGGAGATCGAGTGTCATTACAGCTACCTTCTTGTCTTCTTTGATGGTCGGCAGTCCCGCTATGATTGAAAACGTTTGCGGGAACGTTTTCAATTCTGCACGTGTCCCACGTCACTGTCAAGAGAACGTTTGCAAAGGAGGAATAGAGTGTCTGTTACGCCCCTGCTTGGAAGGAGACCTGCCATGGAACCGGCAGCCCCCGGCGCTATCGTCACGCTCAAGGACGTAGCCGCGGCCAGCGGCGTGAGCATCTCCACTGCCAGCCGCGCCCTGGATGAACGCACCACCTCACGTTCGGCGGCCGCCGCCCATGTCCGTAAGATTGCCGAGGAGCTCGGTTACCGGAGAAACTCTTTCGCGTCCAGCCTCCGCCGCGGGGAGACCCGCACCCTGGGCGTTCTCGTTCCCCGGCTCAGTGACACGGTTATGGCGCTGATGTTCGAAGAGCTTGAACGGGCTGCTTCCTCCCGGGGCTACTTCGCCATGGTCGCCACTAGTGGTGACGACCCGGGGGACGAGCGGCGGGCGGCAGAAACACTGCTTGACCGGAACGTGGACGGTCTGATTCTGGCCACTGCGCGCCTTGATGATGAGCTTCCTCGGCTGCTGCGGGAGCGCCGCGTGGTTCACGCCCTGGTGCTGCGCACCGACGGGGTTAGCCCCTCAGCCCTCGGTGATGATGAGCTGGGCGGATACCTCGCTGTCCGCCACCTGATCGACCTCGGCCACCGTGACATCGCCGTCGTCACCGGGCCCGACTTCACCTCCACAGCGAACGCCCGGCTCGCCGGCGCCCGGAAAGCCATGGCAGAAGCTGGAAGCAAACTCCCACGACCATGGACAATTGCCGGCGGCTACGGGATCGAGAACGGGTTCGACGCAGGAGAACAGCTGCTGAGCCCCAAGAAGCGCCCGACGGCCATCTTCGCCGCCAACGACAACATCGCCCTGGGCATCATGGCCGCAGCCCACCGCCACGACCTGCGGATAGGGCCAGATCTTTCCCTCGTCGGCTACAACGACACGCCCCTCTCAGCCAGGCTGCCAACACCGCTAACCTCAGTCCGTGTACCCCTGGACCACATCGCCAGGACAGCCATCGACCTCATCACGGATCCCGCCACAGAACCCCGGGTAAGGAAATCAACCCCCACGCTCATCCCAAGGGAATCGACGGCCCCGCCACACCCGTAACCACAGGCAGCCCCACGATCCGGCAAAAGGCTCAAGACTCCAGCGGAACCTCCCTCGGCCCTGCCGCTTGGATTCCAAGGGTCTTGCGGCAAACCACCCGGCGCCCCTTCCGTGCTTCGACAGCTGCACATCCGCAACCAAGATTGCGAGGAGCTGGGCAACGCCCTCATCGCGGAACGCTGATACTCGAAACGCCGATTATGGATAGTTCGTCAGGCTAACGGCCGGTGTCAGGGTGGGGTGTGCCATAACCGGACGTGTACGTGTCGAGGGAGTCAGGTTTCCGGGTTTGACGGCTCCGGCTGACCGAGCGGCCGTTCGCCACGACTTTGATCAGGCTGGTCCTACAGCGTTGGCAGAAGGCTCGAAGTTCGAAATCGATAGGCACACATATCAGCGATCGTCATCCCATTAGGTAGTAACAGCCGCGCCGGTCGTGGACAGGCATCAGCCAAGCTACGAGTTGGCACAGGTACTGGTGGGCGGCCTCCCTGCTGATCCGGTCCTCGCTGGCAGGATGGCCGGTGCTGACCTCGCCCGCCACGACAGGCTTCGTGACTGCAAATTTACAACTGTGGTCGTTCCAGGAGCTGTCTGGCCACGTCGGCGTCGGTAATCAGGACGTTGATCCACCCGCCGGTTACGGCACCGCGGATAGCGTCCAGTTTGCCCATGCCGCCGGCTACACCCACGCGGCGGGGTACCTGCATCATGGCCTCGGCGTCAATGGATATAACCCGTTCTTCGATGGCGGGTTTCATGGGCACGCCGTTGATATCAAAGAAGCGTAGACAGATCTCGCCGACAGCCCCCGCCCGCGATAATTCCCCTTCCTCTGCACTGCTTAGGGCGTTACCGCTGGCTTGCCAGAGTGGTGAGGCGGGGAATGTTCCGATTCCTACCAGCAGCGTCGTCAGCCGCTCCCATGCTTCTACCGATGCGGCCACTGCTGGATCCCCGAGGAACGCCTCCCGAATCTGCTGATTGGCGACGAGGCCGGGGCATCCCATGTAGTAGGGCTTGGCGGAAGTGAGTTCCGCGAGATGGGAGACCAGGCGGCTGGCCTGCATCTGGGCTTGGGGACTGCCTACGCCGCCGATGAGCTGGATTACTTCATTGGCAATTTTTCTGGGGCGTGAGCGCATGGCTTCAACGGTGTGCAGGAGGGTGGTGCTCCATGAGGAAATCCCTACGTAGTCGTTGGCTTCGATTGTGGTTTCCAGGTAGGTGGCAGCGGACGAGCCCAGCCGCATTCCGAGTGAGGCGCCGTCCATGACGTCCACCACTACAACTTCGCGGAGTTGGTACTTCTCCTCGAGGGCTTTTTCAAGTCCGACGTAGATTCCCGCTGGCTGGACAATCGATGTCCGCACGATTCCCAGGTCCACCGCGTTCTTGAGGTAGCGCGACACCCTTGCCTGGGAGAGATTCAGTCGCTGCGAGATGTCACCTTGGGACAGGCCTTCCTCGTGGTACAGCACGGCAATCTTTGTGAAGAGTCGAAGTTGTTCGGTGCTGACCGACAGCAAGGACGACGGTTCGGTGAGCTGCGTCATAATTCGTCACTTTCGTCTAGCTTCTGAATAATTATGCAGGCGCGAATATCTTTCAGAGATCCCGCTGCGTCAACGGACCTTGCCTGCCTCAGGCGGAACGTGGTCAAGGTACCAGCCAGCAAGCGCCAAGGGCAGTAGTGAATGGATATTCAGTAGTGAAAAATCTTGGCCCCAAAAATGATTCTGCCATCCTTTCTGGGCTTGGTCCCTCATAGACTTCCAACACCAGCCCAACTTCAGAGCCGAAGTTCCGTCAGGAATTTCGATCGCCGTCCCTGTGGACCGAGTGGTTTTCACGATCGAAAGCGAAGTGCAATGACAGACATTAAGTACGCCACCCGCCTCAATTCCTTTGCCTTGGGCAAGGGAAAGAAGTACCCCAGTGGCGAGGATTCGGTAATCGACCTGATCGCCATTGCCGGCAGCGTCAAGGGCCTGACCACCCTTGAGCTGAACTACCCGGAGCACTTCGAAACTGATTCAGTCGAGGACATCAAAGCGGCTCTGGAAAAGGCCGAACTGGACGTGCGCGGCATCCAGCTGCGCTGGCCGGCACCCCAGTTTGCCAACGGGGGATTCACTAATCCCGATCCCGCCGTCCGGGAGGCGGCAGTTGGAATGGTCAAGGAAGCCATCAGCCTTTGTCGGGAATTCGGCGCCGACCATGTGCTGCTGTGGCCCGCGCATGACGGGTACGAATACCCGCTCCAGATGGATTACATGAAGTCGTGGGGCTGGATGGTGGAAAGCCTGCGGACGGTTGCTGACGTGGACCAGGACATCCGCATCTCCATCGAGTACAAGCCGGCGGAACCGCGTGGACGAACCATTCTTAACACCACCGGCGCCGTCATGAATCTCATCAAGGACTGTGACCGCCCGAACCTTGGCGTCACGCTGGACTTCGGGCACCTGCTGATGGCCCGTGAGAACCCGTCACAATCGGCTGCAATGTGCCTGCGGGACCAAAAACTGTTCGGCCTGCAACTTAACGATTCCCACGGGGTAGCTGACGACGGCCTGGTGGTAGCGTCAATACACTTCGCGGAAACACTGGAACTTGTGTACTATCTGCTCCGCGAGGGCTACCAGGGAACGTACTACTTCGACACCGATCCCGTACGCGAGAACCCCGTTGCCGAGTGTGAAATGAACATTGAACGGATGGGCACCATCATCGAGAAGGCCCGTGAATTGGTGCAGGAGCATCCGGACCTTCCCAGCGGGGACGCTCTGCACTCATCATCCGTGCTGTGGTCAAAAGCAGTGGGTGTCTAGGTGACCCCGACAGGTGTCTGCGTCGTCGGATCGGTGAACGCGGACCTCATTGCCTACCTTGGCGTAGAAGCCAGCACTGCCGGCTACGTCACTGGGGACAACTTTGAGATGGCCGCGGGCGGCAAGAGCCTGAACGCCGCGATGAGCATTGCGGCTGTGGATCCGACGGTTACCCTCGTGGGGCGCGTAGGATCCGATGATCTGGGAACCTTCATCGTCAATGCCTTGCACGAACGGGGGATCAGCACCGAGGGAATCATCCGGGATGAGCAGACCCACACGGGCGTGGGGCATGTCAGAGTCGATCCCCAAGGTGAATACGACACCGTCGTTGTCCCTGGAGCTAACGGAAATTTCTCCCCGGCGGACATCGACGGCTACCTTGAAACCCATGAACCTCCGGCCTTCGTGGTCCTGAACCTCGAAGTGCCCCTTCCCACCGTCAAGCGGGCCGCCACCCGATTCCGGGAACTCGGCTCGACAGTTGTGCTGAACCTCTCGCCGGTATGTGCAGAGGCAAGGTCGCTACTTCGGCTTGCGGACATCGTCGTTCTAAATCTCCGCGAGGCCTGCCACGTCCTGGACGTCCCACTCAACACCGACGTCCTGGTACTTCTGACCGCTCTGCGGGAAGCCGGTGCCAAGACTCCTGTCTTGACACTGGGCAGCGGCGGGGCGGCGGCCCTGCACGGAGATGACTTTGTGCAGGCGGAAGTCGAACCGACAGGGGTCATCAACTCTGTCGGTGCAGGTGACAGCTTCCTGGGAACCCTGGTTCTGGCCATGGCCAGCGGCCATCCGTTTCCCTTGTGCCTCCGGGCGGCTAATGAGGCAGGCAGGCTCGTTTGCGGCCGGCCTGAATCCTTCCTGACACCTGCTGACGTCCGCCATATCGAGGATGCCATGGAAATTTCCCTGGCCAACACCTCAGTTGGCCACTAGCCGACCAGCTGGACCAGCCAAAAAGCACGAAACCGTTGCGGACCCCACATCCCCACCGCAACAGAATTCAGCAAGAGTGCCGCATAACGCGGGCCTTCCAAAGATGAAAGGAACTATCACAATGACTAGAATCCCTCGCGCTGCTACACAGCTTTTCGCCGCCACGGCGGCAGTCGCAATGCTCGCAGCCTGCAGTGCCACCCCTGACGGGCCTGCCGGCCAGCCTTCCCAATCCGGTGATCTGGTAAGCCTTGTTGACGCTGCGGCGAAGACACCGATTAAGGATGTAAAGGCCAGCCTGGGGGAACCGGCAGCTCCGGCCGCCGACACGAAGCTTTGCTACATCACCCGGACGCTGTCCAACGAGTTTTGGGGATTTGAGCGGGACGGCTTCGAGGCTGAGGCCAAGAGGCTCGGCGTCAACTACCAGACTTTCGATGTAACTGACGAATCCTCCATCACCGAACAGCTGGACAAGGCAAAGAGTGCCGCCAACCAAGGCTGCAGCGCCCTGCTTGCCTCGCCAATTTCGGCGACGGGACTGGACACGGTCTTCACCGACGCCCTGGCGCAGAATGTGCCTGTGGTCATCCTGAATGACGCCAAGGGCAATATCCCCGGCAGTGTTTACGTCGGTCCCGACGCCCTGACGATCGGCGAAACGGCTGCTGACTACATCGCATCCAAGCTGCCCGAGGGCGGTAAGGTCGCCATGATCGAAGGCGACCCAGGATCATCCAATGCACTGAACCGTGGCGAAGGGTTCAAGAATGGCCTCGCCAAGCATCCGAACCTTGAGCTGGTCGCTTCCCAGACTGCCAAGTGGGATCAAACCAGGGCGCAGGAGATCGCGACTGCCATGCTCACGGCAAACCCCGATATCAAAGCCTTCTATTCCCAGAATGACGGCATGGCGTTTGGAGTCGCAGCCGCTATCGCAGCCAAGAACCTCACGGGCAAGGTTGTGCTTGTAGGTACCGACGGAATCCCCCAGGCCAAGAAGGAAATCCAGGCCGGCAACATGACCGCCACTGTCAGTGAACAGCCGGTGACCGAAGGCGCCAGCGGCGTGGACGCAGCTCTTTGGCTGATGGCCGGCAAAGAGGTTCCCGCATGGATCGACGTTCCGGCCTTCATCATCGATTCTGAGAACGTCGGGGAGTACCCGACCGGAATGCCGTAAGGCAGAAACGACGCCCATCATGGTTACACCGCTGCTTGAACTGCAGAATATCGCGAAGTCATTCCCCGGAGTCCGTGCTCTAAACGATGTCAGCTTCACCTTGGAACGCGGAGAGATTTGCACACTGGCCGGCGAAAACGGGGCGGGTAAAAGCACTTTGCTCGCCATTCTGGGAGGCTCCCTCGTCCCGGACCACGGGTCCGTGATCATTGAGGGCACCGTACGGCAGCACTTCACACCCCGCCAGGCACTGGCTGACGGGGTGAGAATCGCCCACCAGGAACCGGCCATCGTTCCGCAGCTGACCGTGGAGCAAAACCTCGTACTGGGCCGTACATCCCGTCAGCGCCGGGACGCCGGCAAAGACATCGAGCAGGCGCTGGCGGACGTCGCCCAGATGGGGTTCCCGCTCAACGCCAAAGCCTCCGTACGGGGGCTGAGCCCGGCCCAACGGCACGCCCTGACCATCGCCAGGGCGCTGGCGTTCGGCGCCAAGATCGTGGCCCTCGACGAACCCACCACCAGCATGCTGGAACACAACGTCGAAGGCGTGCTGAACCGGGTGCGGAATTGCCCACACCCGCGGGGTGGGTATCATCTACGTCTCACATAAGATGCCCGAGGTCATGAGCATCTCCGACAAGGTGGTGGTTCTGCGCGACGGCACCGTGAACTACACCCAGCCGATAGCGCAGACCTCCGAGCAGGACATCGTGCGGAACATGGTGGGCCGGGAGCTGCTGTCATTCAAACGGCAGCACCCGGTCCCGCCAGGGGCTCCGGTCCTGTTTTCAGCCTCAGGGGTAAGCCACCCCACCGGTGGCGGTCCCCTTTCCGTGGACGTCCGGGCCGGCGAGGTTCTGGGGATCGCCGGCCTGGTCGGATCAGGCCGTACCGAGTTCCTCCGGGCCATCATCCGGGCGGGCAAGGGCAGCGCCGGCACTGTCAGCGTCGACGGAAAAAAGCGCAGGATCCGCTCACCGCGGGACAGCCGAAACGCCGGGATCGCCTTTATCCCCGAAGAACGCAAGCACCAGGGCCTGGTACTGCAGGTTCCTGCCTACTTCAACGTCGCACTCACCGCCGACAGGCAGTTCAACGGCTTTGGGCCCATCATCAGTGTGCGGAAGCAGATCGCCGCCGCGGAGGAGGCCGCTGCGCGAATGTCGCTCCGGCCCGCTAATGTGCGCCTCAATGCCCGGCAGTTCTCCGGCGGTAACCAGCAAAAAATCGTTATCGCCAAGTGGACATGGCGCAACACCAAGGTGTTTCTCTTTGATGAACCCACAAAGGGCGTAGACGTCGGCGGCAAAGTCGAAATTTATGAACTCATCGACGCGCTGGCCAATGCCGGAAGCGCAGTAATCGTGGTCTCCTCAGACCTGCCCGAGATCATTTCCCTCAGCGATCGGGTCAAGGTGATGCGCCAGGGCCAGTTTGTTTCCGAGCACACCGGCGACGACATTAATGAACACAGCCTTGTGGCCAACGCCATGGGCATCGCAGAAAGAACAACGACATGAGCCAGCCCACGCTGCCCAAGAATGAACCGGCCCAGGACAGCCGGACGACCCCTGCGGCTCCGCGGCCCGGCGCTTCGATCCCCGGAAAGCTACACAAGGGGCGCACGCTGAACCTCCAGGCGTTCGGCATCTACATGGCAGCCGTGATCATTTTCCTGATCTTCGGACTGCTGAATCCCAACTTCCTCACTTCCGGCAACCTTCGCGACATCGCCGTTTCAGCCAGCGTCAACGCCATCATCGGGCTGGGCATTACGTTCGTGATCATCACGGGCGGTATCGACCTCGCGGTCGGGTCCATCGCGAGCTTCGTTGGGATCGTTACTGCCACCCTCATGGTCAATGCCGGAACCTCACCCTTCCTTGCCTTGCTCGCCGGCATCGCCTTGGGTCTGGTCTGCGGCGCCATTAACGGCTTGCTAATCACCAAACTAAAGCTCCCGCCGTTCATTGCCACCCTCGGCACCATGAGTATCTACCAAGGCTTCGCATACGTCGTTACGAACGGGCGCCCGGTTTACAACGTCCCCAAAGACTTTGTGTTCATGCTCAACAGCTACGTCGGTGGCATCCCTGTCGCGGTCATCCTGGTGGCGGTTCTCGCGATTCTCTGCTGGCTGCTGCTCCGCCGGACAGTATTTGGGCAGAACGTCATCGCTACCGGGGGCAGTGAAGAAACGGCCTGGCTCTCCGGTGTCCGCGTTGACAGAGTCAAAATCGCCGTGTACGCCCTCTCCGGTGTACTCGCAGGAGTGGGCGGACTGGTAATCGTTGCCCGAATCAATGCAGCGCAAACCGATGCCGGAAGCCCCTACCTCCTGACCGCGATCGCCGCGGCCGTGATAGGCGGAGCCAACCTCATGGGCGGCGAAGGACGGATCGCAGGCACATTGGTCGGAGCCCTGATCCTCGGGGCACTCACCAACGGCCTGGTACTGCTCAACGTCCCCAGCTTCTATGAACAGATCGTCACCGGTCTCGTCGTCGTCATCGCCGTCGCCCTGGACCAGGGAAGCAAGGGATGGCCGCTGTTGAAGAAAAGAAAGTCAGAACCACAGAAAGAAGCCACGGCGTGACCCGGAATCGGCTGTAGCCGCCTGAAGGAGACGGTACGAATGAACAAGAGCCGGTAACGGCGGCAGCCAAAGTCAGCTGCCGCCGCTGCCGGCTCTGCCGGTCACTCATAAACGGCAAAGAGCTACAGGAGGAGCCACGTTGCTCGATTTTGGAATTATCGACGCCCATCACCACCTGTGTGACTTCTCCCGCTCCTACCCCTGGCTGCAGGGCCCGGCAGAACCGTTTCGCTACCATGGAGACGACCGCCCACTGAGGCGGGACTACCTCATTGAGGATTACCTGGCCGACGCCCGGGAATTCACTGTCGCCGGTTCCGTCCACATCGAGAACGGCGCCGAGGACCCATTCTGGGAAGCGGAGTGGATCCAGAATGTACATGACGGCGGCGGCTTGCCCTCGGTCCACGTGGCGAAGGCTTCCTTGGCCGATCCGGGAGTGCTGCCCAGACTGGAACGGCTTGCTGCCATCCCATCGATACGGGGAATACGGGACATCCTCAACTGGCACCCGGACCACCGCTACACCCATACCTCCCGCCCGGACCTGATCACCGACCCCGGCTGGCTGGCTGGATTCGCCCATCTGCCGTCCCTGGGCCTGTCCTTTGACCTACAGATCTTTCCGGACCAACTGGACCAAGCCGCACACCTGGCCGCCAACCATCCAGACACAACCATCATCCTGGACCACGCAGCGATGCCCATTCACCGAGACCCGGCCTCCCTCCGGAACTGGCGGGCTGGTATGGAAAAGCTGGCGAAGCAGCCAAACGTAGTCACCAAGATCTCCGCGCTGGGAACCAACGACCACTCCTGGACAACGGCGTCCATACGGCCAATCATTCTGGAAACCATTGAGGTCTTCGGCCCGTCCCGCACAATGTTCGGAAGCAACTTTCCCGTGGACAGCCTCTACTCCAGTTTCACCGCGCTCTACACCGCCTTCGACGACATAACCGCGGACATGACGGACGGCGAACGCGGGGACCTATTTGCCGAAACAGCAAGAAAAATCTATCGCATTGGCCTCTCCGGTCTGCCCACTTAGCCGAAAAGGGCATCCGCTGCGATAGAAGGCATGGGAAACAAAGGCCAAAAGGCCGCCTCATCCAAACAGCTGATGAGGTGGCCTTTTGTGCTGGCTGGGTTGCGGAGCAACCCGTGCGGGAGACACTACCGCGGCGGCACCAAGCCTGCCAAAATTCGCTCCATGGTCTCTCCAACGCCGTCCTCAGAGGTCAGGCTCATTCCCGCCTCGTCTGCTTCCAGTGGCTCGAGGGTTTCCAGTTGCGAGGCGAGGAGGGCTGCAGGCATGAAGTGTCCCGGGCGCTGGACCAGCCGTTTTTCCAACACGAGTGTGTTCACGTTCAACAGGATGAAGGTTGTTGAAGGAGCAGCCGCGCGGATGGCATCCCTGTAGGCGCGTTTGAGCGCTGAGCAGGCAACGACAATCCCTTGTTCATGGGGAGCTGAAAGCTCCGCACCTACCAGGCGAAGCCAGGGCCATCTGTCTTCATCGGTGAGCGGTACGCCAGCTGTCATTTTTTCGACGTTCGGCAAGGGGTGAAGGCCGTCAGCGTCCTTGAAGGTTGCTCCGAGCCGGGCTGCCAGGGCAGCGCCCACCGTAGTCTTGCCGGAGCCTGACACACCCATAACGACAAGGGGGCTGTGCACTAGAGGATTCCTTGCCGTGGGTTTCCTGCGGGGATAGGCGTCATCCGGGTCACTACAACAGGTGTTTCCAAAAGGCCGTCCAGGGCGGCGTTCAGGCGTTTAACTGGTTCACCTTTGCCGTGGGCGTCGAGCAGCTCGGCTGATTCCCATTTCTCGATCATGAGGATCTGGTTGTTGGGGGCTTCGTGGATCGCGTAGAGCAGGCAGCCGGGTTCCTGGTGCACTTCGCTGATTGCGGGGGAGAGGGCGGCGACGACCTGGTCGAAGGCGCCTTCCTTCGGGCTGAAAGCAGCGGTGACGACGATGGTCATGTTGGGGTTCTCCTAGTGTTACGGGTGCCTTTGAGGGCGTGGGAGGGTTTTGGGGGACCCGGCGCGGACCGACGCCTAAAGTCGTCGGTCCGCGCCGAACATCCGCAGGGTGTTCTTCAGATTTAGCTGCGAGCGGCGAGGTTTTCCTCAAGGGCAAGGGCAAGGGCAAGGGCTTCGGTTTCGCGGCGCAGTTCGAGGGCCTGGGCGAGCGAGTCGTCCATGATGACGTCTTCCCAGCGGACGATCCCGCCCTTGGTTACGTCATTGCGTAGTTCCACGTGGTGGGCCAGCGCGACCGGCAGAGCGCCGGTAGCGACGGAGTGCTTAGCGGAAACGAGTTGGCCCCACACGGTGTATCCGCCTTCGCCGTCGAGGAATTCACCGGCCTTGAGGTCTTTTTTGGCTGTGGCGACAACGTCGCCGAAGAATCCGATGGGTGAACCCGTGGGGATTCCGCGGAGGACGGCGTTGGCGATGGATACGTTCAGTTCCAGGCCGACATAGTGGTAGGGGCGGTACAGGGCGGCGTACTGGCCGGTGGGGTCCGGATGCCAGGGGTATTCGTTGAAGCAGCCGGAGACGTAGGCGTTCGTGGCCTTCACGACGACGAAAACGCCTTCCTGGGTGTTGTGGGGGATCCAGGTGCCGTCGCGGTTGACACTGGACATGACGTCGACGGTCCCTTCGTGTGCGAGGGCTCCTCCAACCTCGGCGGGGCGGCAGATTGAGGCGATTTCCTCAACGTCTCCCGGCGTGAACGTCAACCCGGTGTCAGAGGGTACCAATCCTGCCCCGTTGGCGACTGCGGCCATTTCGATGGCGGCTTTGGTGCCGTCGCGGAAGGAGGTGTGCATGTTGGGGTTCAGCTGCCCGGAGTCGGTGAGTTCCTTGGAGAACTCCCAGTTCTCCCAGACGTTGTCGGGGTTCATCTCGTGGTAGTGCTCAAGGAATTTGGCGCCCTTGCCGGCGCAAACGACGTCGAATCCGCTGGTGCGGGCCCAATCGACAAGTTCCATGATGAGGGCCGGCTGGTCGCCGTATGCCATTGAGTAGACGACACCGGCTGCTTCTGCCCGCTTGGCAAGAGCGGGCCCTGCCAGCGCGTCGGCTTCAACCGTGACCATGATGATGTGCTTTTTCGTTTCGATGGCGCGCAGCGCGTGCCTGACACCAACGATGGGGTTGCCGGTGGCTTCGACGATGATGTCGATGTCGACGTCGAAAAGCTCGTCAGCGTTGGCCACGATCGCGGTTGAGCGGTCCCTTAGGGCAGTTGCTATGTCGGGGGCGATCTGGTCTTTGGGCCATCCAACGAGTTCGAAAGCACCTTCAGCACGCTTGACGTTAATGTCTGCGATGGCGACGACGTGGATGCCCGGAATGTTGTTTGCCTGGGCCAGGTACATCGTCCCGTAGCGTCCGGCGCCGACCAGGCCGACCCGGATGGGTTCTCCGTCGGCTTCGCGCTGGGTCAAGAGATGGTGCAGATTCATGGGTTGCCTTTCAAGGGATACGGCGCTGTTCCGGAAGGGATGCGGGCTGGTCTGAGATCAACCGCAGCTTTGGGCTCTACTTTCACCTTGCGGCTTGCCGCCGTTGGCAGTGACGCTGCAGAGCGAGCGGGACCGAACTAAGGTAACATAAGTGGAACCGGTACACTTTTATGTCACAGGGGCAGGCCCGAGGTCAAGCCCTAGGCTGAAAGCAGGTTCCCGGATGTCCACGGGGGTGCCAGGCAAGGAGGCAAGGAGTAGGCATGCAGAAACAACCGACCATCCGCGATGTTGCCCAGGCGGCAGGGGTGTCCGTTGCAGTCGTCTCCCGGGTGCTGAACCCTGGGTCAGGTCCCGTCGCGGCAGCTACCCGCGGCAGAGTAAACGACGTGATGAAGAACCTCGGCTATCACCCCCGCACGGCAGCCAGGGAGCTCAAGTACGGCCCGCCTACGACGCTGGGGCTGCTGCTCGCCGATGTCTCCAACCCCTTTTTCGCCCGACTCGCGGACCAAGTGGTGCAGGAGGCACACTCACGCGGAATTCAGGTGCTGCTGATGACCACGCAGGAGGATGACCAGCTGGAGTCAGAACGTCTGGCGACACTGATCGAACGCCGGGTCAGCGGGATTATCGCGACCCCGACCGGCAATAACCTGGCCATCTGGAAGCAGCTCCAGGATCTGGGCACTGAGGTGGTTTTTGTCGACCGATCAATACCGTCACTCCCCGAAGTTGATGTTGTCAGCATCGACAACTTTGAATCCGCCCGGTCCGCTACAGCGATGCTCGCAGCGCACGGCCACCGCCGCATCGGGATCATCTCCGGGCCGGCTTCCTCCACTACCGGAAGGGACCGGATTGCCGGCTATCGGCAAGCCCTGGAAACAGCTGGCTTGGAGCAGGATGAGCTCCTCATACGGCACGCGGCGTTCCGAGGGCCGGCGGGAGGAGATGCAGCGTCGGCGCTGCTCAGCATCGAGGAGCCGCCCACCGCTTTGGTGGTGGCAAATACCGCCCAGGTAACCGAAGTTCTGCGACGCCTTTCGCACGCCGGAATCGACATCCCCGGGACGTTGTCCGTCATCGTCTTTGAAGATTCACCTTGGACCGAACTCGTGACACCGGCCCTGACAATCGTCCGGCAACCCATAGACCTGCTCGCCCGGCATTCCGTGCAGCTCGCTTTGTCCAACACGCAGGGCAAAACGTCGGGAAAACCCAGTGTCATACGCGTAGCCGCCGAACTTGTCGAACGGTCTAGCGTGGCCCGCCTGCAGTTAGCGAAGTAATCCAAGGTGGCATTCGCTCCTTACGGTTTACAGCCGCGCCCGCCTGTGGTAGAAAAGTGTACCGGTTCCACTTCGGGATGATTGACTGCGGAAAGGCAGCCTGCGCGAGCACCGCCGCGTTTACAAGGCACTGGGCAAGCGGGTCCGACAAAGCAGCAAGAGCAGCCCTTCTCGCCCATATCCGCCCAGCCCAGGCTGCCTTAACCACCGCCATTATCGAAGCATCAGTACCCCTGTCCTGATAGCCAGGAACCAGCAAGCATTCAAAGGAGAATCAGATGCCAAAGCGCACCCTGGCCGCCACAGTGGTGGCCGTTGCACTCACCGTTACTACTGCCCTCACCGGTTGCGGCGGGGGCGGGGCGGCCGGCGCCGGCGCGCCCAGCACGACGGTCCGCCTCGGCCTCGGCGACCCCGCAACCTCTTCCATGGGCGTCTCCGCAAAGCACTTCGCCGATAAGGTTGCCGAGTTGAGCGACGGCAAGGTCAAGGTCGAGACATTCCCCGACGGCACCCTTTTTGGCGGGGACCAGAACGCAGCCGTCAACCTGCTTGGAAACGGCACGCTGGACTCGACCATCATGTCCACCTCGGTATACGCGTCCTTCGAGCCGAAGATGAATGCCATCAGCCTTCCCTACCTTTTCAAGGACACGGAGGAGGTCACCAAGTACCTCGAAGGCGAGCCGGGCAAGGAACTGCTGGGCTCGCTGGACAAGCTGGGCATCAAGGGCGTGTCCATGCTGACCCGTACTCCGCGGCACACGACCAACTCGGTGCGTCCCATCACCCAGCCCGAGGACTTCAAGGACCTGAAGCTCCGCGTACCGCAGAATGACCTCTGGGTAAAGTTCTTTGGCTCAGTGGGCGCCAACCCGACGCCGATGGACTTCAAAGAGGTTTACACCGCCCTGCAGCTTGGCACCATCGACGGCCAGGAAAACCCTCTGGAAGTTCCAGTCAACAACAAGTTCTTCGAAGTGCAGGACTACCTCTCCCTGACGAGCCACATCTCCGACGCCTTCGTCCTCGGGTTCAGCAAGAAGAAGTGGGACTCCTTTGATGAGGACACCCGGAAGGTCCTGCAGGAAGCTGCAGACGAGACCGCTGACTTCAAGACAAAGTACGACACCGACGAAGCCGCCAAAACCCTCGACAAGCTGAAGGGCGAGGGCGTGAAGATCAACGAGCTCACGCCTGAAGCCAAGGAGAAGTTCCAGGCTGCAGCGCAGACGGTCTACCCCGAGCTTGAGGACAAGGTGGGCAAGGAATTCGTCCAGTCAAGCCTCGAATTCCTCGGACGGTAAGTGACTGGTCCAGTGCAGGAGACGAGTTCAGTGCATGATGATAAAACCACCTCCACCCGGGGGACCGAAAACCAGGCGGCCGGAGACAGCATCACGGTGGTTCCGGTAAGCGAAGTATCGGAACCCCATGGTCTGATTTGGAAGGCCGTGGATGCTCTCCTGTTCGTCGGAATCTGCGCGATGTTGCTCAGCCTTGCTGCCCAGATGGTCAGCCGGCAGATGGGAGCCTCGCTGCCTTGGACCGAGGAACTGACCCGTTTCCTGTTCATGGACACCACCTTCCTGGGGATGGCAGCAGGCTTCCGCGCCGCCGTGCACCCGCGGGTGAACTTCGCGGTGGCGTGGGGACCAGCCTGGCTTAAGCAAGTCAGCATGCATCTCTACGCCATCTGCGGGACCGTGTTCTTCAGTGTCCTGATCTACAAGACGTGGGAACTGATGCTGCAGCAGTACGCCGCCGGAGAGTCCAGTCCTGCCCTTGGACTGAAGATGTTCCTGGTAACCCTGCCCCTTGTGATCAGCGCGGCACTTGCCATCGTCGCCCATATCACGACCGTCTATTTCTCCCCGTATATGCGTAAGAGGATTCTCGAAGGAGAGATGATCGCATGAGCCTGACCCTGCTGGGCATTTTCCTCCTCCTGCTGCTGCTGGGCGTTCCGCTCTCAGTCTCACTCGGCATTGGCGTCATCGCCACGCTGCTGATCTTCGATATCCCCCTCGACCTGTTGCCGCAGTCCATGATGAGTTCCATGAACAGCTTCCTGCTGGTTGCTGTCCCCTTGTTCGTCCTGGCCGGCAACCTCATGGCCGGAGGGGGTATTTCGGACCGCATCTTCCGGGGCGCCGAAGTCATCTTCGGCCGCTTCCGTGGCGGCCTTGGCCAAGTGAACATCGCATCGAGCGCGATCTTCGGCGGCATCTCGGGTTCCTCAGTTGCCGACATTGTCAGCCTTGGCAAGATCGAGATCAAGGCCATGACTGACCACAAGTATCCGCGGCCCTATGCGGCCGCCATGACCATGGTCACCGCTACCCTGTCCTCACTGATACCGCCCAGCATCCTCATGATCATCGCCGCCTCGACCGCGAACGTCTCGGTAGGCGCGGCACTGGCGGGAGGATTTGGACCGTCCATTGTCCTGATCCTGGTCCTGATGATTGTGAATTTCTTCCTGTCAGCACGCCATGGTTACGGCGAGGTCTCGAGGACGCCTTTTAAGAAGGGCCTTAGGATCGTCCTCGGGGGAATCCCGGCCATGGGCGGCCCGGTGATCATCCTGGTGGGCATGTTCAGCGGGCTCGTCACGCCAACGGAAGCGGCCGCGGTCGCCGTCTTCTACAGCCTGTTGGTCGGCGTCTACGTCTACCGGGACATGAAGTGGCGCCAGATGCCCAGGATGATCGTGGACGCCGGCCTCACCACCGGCACCATCCTGCTCATCGCCATGATCGCCGGCGTCGCCTCTTACATCTTCACCATTGACGGGCTGCCGGCAAAGGTCAGCAGCTGGCTGCTGAGTGTCAGCACTGACCCCACCATCGTCATGCTACTTATCGGCCTGATCCTGATCATCATCGGAACCGTGATGGACAAAGTCGCAGCCATCCTGCTTTGCACACCAGTGCTCATGCCTGCCGCCGTGTCTTCCGGTGTGGATCCCATCCACTTCGTCGTCTTCCTCGTTGCCGCCCTTGCCGTTGGCCTGGTCACGCCGCCTGTCGGGGTCTGCCTGTTCGCGGCGTCCTATGTCAGCGGGCTGCCGATGGAGAAGATCGTGAAGGCCGCGGTGCCGCTCTACGTGGTCATGGTGGTTGCCGTCGTCATGCTGGCCATCTTCCCGCAGCTCATCCTGTGGCCGTCTGATCTCCTGACCAACCAGTAACGCCTGCCCTCAGTTCGCTATCCCACACGTACCTGCACGCCCTAATCCCTAAAGGATCCCCAATGCCTGAACATGACCACCCAGCGCTTGCCCTGATGGGATTAGGGCCGATGGGGGAACCCATGGCGCGCCGGCTGCTGAAGGGCTACGGTGAGCTGACAGTCTGGAACCGGACTGCTTCAAAGGCCGAAGCCTTGGTGGACCTGGGCGCCCGCGTTGCGACCTCACCTTTTGAGGCGGCCACCGACATCGTTCTCACCGTGTTGCCGGACCTAAGCCACGTCGAATTGTTGCTTCCGGGAGAAGAGGGCCTGATAGCCGGATGGACAGCCCGGGGCATTGCCCGGCCGATACTCGTCGTGCACGGGACCGTCTCGCCGGGGGCAGTGGCGGCCTTTGGCGAACGGATACTTCGCGAACACGGCGTCCGAGTCCTGGACGCCCCCGTCAGTGGCGGCACCGTGGGCGCCGAAAACGGCACCCTGAGCATCATGGTGGGCGGAGACGAGGACGCGTTTAGCTCGGTTACCCCGGCGTTTCAGTTCATGGGCAGCACCATCCGGCACATGGGTTCGGGAGGTTCGGGCGCACTGGCCAAGGCCTGCAACCAAATCGTGGTCGCCGGCACGGTCACGGCAGTTTCCGAGGCCATGCTTCTCGCGCGCGGCGGGGGGCTGGATCCATCGGTGATGCTTGAACTGCTTCGGGGTGGGCTGGCCGACTCCGAGGTGCTGCGCCAAAAAGGGCACAGATGGATTGACGGCGACTTCACAGGTGGCGGCAGCGCCCAAAACCAGCTGAAGGACCTCAACTTCGTGCTGGGGGCGGCTAGAACAGCACATCTGGAGCTACCCCTCAGCACGGTAATCCAGAATCTCTTCGAGGATATGATCGCGCGGGGCGACGGCGCCCTTGACCACACAGGAATCCTCCGCACCCTTGCTCAGCGCAACAGAGCTCTAACTGAGACCTGAAAACCCTCCCGAAAAGTGCCAAAGTACCCCTTCTGCGGCCAGCTCTCAACGCCGATAACGAAGGCTCTCTCAAGATGATGCCAAGCGTGGCAGGTCAAGGCTGCCGTAGCGTCATGCGTGAGATCGCCCACCTTATTATGAAAAGCTCAAATTAAGCCCGTAGAGTTAATACCAGGCCACCGCAGCCCTTGAGTGCGTGGCGGGTGAACAGTGCCCGCTCCAGCAACGCCGGTGGCCGCCCGCTTCCGGTACAGCTCCGCCACCTCCGCCCCAAAGCGGAAAGAATTCCAGGCACTCATCTGGCACGGCCGGCCCCTTCCGCGAACCACGAGGAGAACCCCATGACCTTGCTCATCGAACGCCCCACAAACCATAAAGCTACGCACAGCGCCACGCGCCGGAACAGCTACGTCACCCTGCCCGGTAACGTGGACGTCGCTCGCCCGGCCGAGGGAAACTACGTCACCGTGCCTGGTGCGGCAACCGGCAGCGGCAACAAAGCCCAGGGCAGCTATGTAACCATTCACTCTGCTCCGATGGGTGAGACGGAAATCAGCTACACCCGCGTCGGCTAGCGCATACACGCAGTAAGGCGCCCGCCAACCCTCCGAACGGAGAGCCGGCGGGCGCCTTTGCTGTACCTGGCTCAGGCCACGGCTTTGAAGCCAACCGTCCCGAAACTCAGTAGCTCGTCCTGGTTTCCGCTGTCTCAGCCACTGGGTGCGGAATGTATTTTGCGGCAAGGGCTTCTGAACCGCGGGCCAGGAGGGCGACGTCGGCCCCCACCAGGATGAAGTCGGCACCGGACGAGAGGTAGTGCCTGGCGGTGTCAGGGTTGAAGGCGTTCACGCCGGCGGGCTTCCCCGCGGCACGTGCAACGGTAAGGCAGTGTTCGACGGCGGCGCGCACCTCGGGGTGTTCCTGCTGTCCCAGCAGGCCCATGGACGCGGCGAGGTCCGACGGGCCGATGAAGACAGCGTCGACGCCGTCGACTTTCAGTATGTCCTCAACGGCCTCGACGGCGGAGGTCGATTCGATCTGGACGGTGACGCTGATGGTGTCGTTGGCCCGGGCGAGGTAGTCCGGGACCCGGTTCCACCGCGCGGCGCGGGCCAGGGCGGAACCGACACCTCGGACGCCCTGCGGCGGGTACCGGGTGGCGGCGACTGCGGCTTCGGCTTCGGCGACGGAGTTGACCATGGGAATCAGCAGGTTCTGCACGCCCAGGTCCAGGTACTGCTTGATGATTACGGTGTCGTTTACCGGTGGGCGCACCAGGGTGTGGACCGGGTAGGCGGAGGTGGCCTGGAGCTGGGCGAGGATGGATTCGAGCCCGTTGGGGCTGTGCTCGGCGTCCACCAGCAGCCAGTCCAGCCCCGATCCGGCGCAGAGCTCGGCGACCAGGGGGCTGCCCGAGCACACCCACATCCCGGCCAGCGGCCGGCCCGCTTCACCCTGTTGAGCGCGCAGGGCGTCGCGGAAGGTGTCTTCTATTCGAAGCGGCATGTTACCGCCCCCAAAGGTCCGTAATCGGCATGGACCGTGTCACCCTTGTAGACCCAGAGAGGTCGGGTGAAGGATCCGGCGAGGATGATGTCCCCGGCTTTTAGTGAATCCCCGTGGGCGGCGATCTTGTTGGCGAGCCAGTGGACGCCGTTGGCGGGGTGGTCCAGGACGCCGGCGGCCACGCCGGTTTCCTCCACGGTCTGGTTCTTGTAGAGGATGGCGGACACCCAGCGCAGGTCCACGGCGTCCGGTTTCACCGGCCGGCCGCCGATCACCATGGCACCCATGGCGGCATTGTCCGAGATGGTGTCCACGATGGTCCGGCCCTTCATCTCGATCCTCGAATCCAGGATCTCGAGGGCCGGAACCACGTAATCGGTGGCTTTAAGGACATCGAAGATCGTGACGCCGGGGCCCTTGAGCCCGTCCTTCAAAACGAAGGCCAGCTCCACCTCCACCCGCGGATGCGTGTACTGGTCCCACTGCACCGAACACCCGGTTTCGAGGACCATGTCGTCAAAGATCGCGCCATAGTCCGGTTCGGTGATGCCGGTGGCGTCCTGCATGGCCTTGGACGTGAGGCCGATCTTCCGCCCCACCAGGGTCCGGCCGGCTTCCTCGTTGCGGCGCCGGCACAGCTGCTGCACCGCGTAGGAGTCCTCCACCGTCATTTCCGGGTGCCGGGCAGTTAGCAGCGGAACAGGAGTGCGGGTGCGGCCGGCTTCCAGCAGTTCATCCGCAATGGCCTCGATCGTCTTCGGCTCGAGCATGGCTTAGACCTGCGCTCCGAGCTTGAAACCGGTGCGGTCCGCAGGATCCGCTCCCTCGCCCGGCTTCCGGGTGTAGGAGAAGCCATCGGCGCCGACGGTGACAGCCATCTCGCTCTTTTCTTCACGTTCGATGACGGGCTGGGGGTTGCCGTCGAGGTCCAGGACCAGGGAGGCTTCGGTGTACCAGGACGGGACCACGGGGTTGCCCCACCAGTCGCGGCGCTGGTTGTCGTGAACGTCCCAGGTGATGGTGGGGTTGTCCGGGTCGCCGGTGTAGTAGTCCTGGGTGTAGATCTCGATGCGGTGCCCGTCCGGGTCCAGGATGTAGAGGTAGAAGGCGTTGGAGACGCCGTGCCGGCCGGGGCCGCGTTCGATCCGGTCGCTGATGCGCAGGGCGCCCATTTTGTCGCAGATCTGGATGATGTTGTGCTTTTCGTGGGTGGCGAACGCGATGTGGTGCATGCGCGGGCCGTTCCCGCCGGTCAGCGCGGTGTCGTGCACGGTCTGCTTACGGTGCATCCACGCCGCGTACGTGACACCGTCGGCATCCTTGATGTCCTCGGAGACGCGGAAGCCCAGATCCTCCAGGTAGGCGCGGCCGCGCGGGACGTCGGGGGTGACCTGGTTGAAGTGGTCCAGGCGGACCAGTTCACCGGCGGAGTAGAGGTCGTAGCGCTGGGTGAGGCGCTCCACATGCTCCACTTCATAGAAGAACTCGTACGGGAAGCCCAGGGGGTCCTCAACGCGGAGGGAATCACCAATGCCCTTGGTGAACCCGTCCTTCCGCCGCTCCACCCGGCAGCCCAGCTCGCGGTAGTAGGCTTCGGCGGCGTCCACTTCGGCGGGGGACTTCACCCGGTAGGCGAACGCGGCGACGGCGGCGACCGGGCCCTTGCGGAGCACCAAATTGTGGTGGATGAACTCCTCCAGGGAGCGCAGGTAGATCGCGTTGTTGTCCTCCTCGGTCACGTGCAGGCCCAGGACGTCCACGTAGAACTCGCGTGACTTGGAGAGGTCGGTGACCACGATTTCCATGTAGGCGCAGCGGACGATGTCCGGTGCCGGGACGGTGGGGGTGGGGATTGGGCCGGTGAATGGGGTGGTCATGGTGGTCTCTCTTCTTTGAGCAGGTTCTTCAGTAAGTAAGGGGTTAGCCCTCGTTGGCGGCGGCGGCTTCGATGCTGCCGAACTTGGGAGTGTGGACGGAGCCAAGCGTGATGTGGACGGCCTGCTGGTCGGTGTAGAAGTCGATGGAGCGGTAACCGCCCTCGTGGCCCAGGCCTGAGGCCTTGACTCCGCCGAACGGGGTGCGCAGGTCGCGGACGTTGTGGCTGTTCAGCCACACCATCCCGGCTTCGACATTCTGCGAGAAGTTGTGCGCCCGGGTGAGGGTCTGGGTCCAGATGTAGGCGGCCAGGCCGTACTTGGTGTTGTTCGCCAGGGCGAGGGCTTCGTCGTCGTTATCGAACGGGGTGATGGCCACGACGGGTCCGAAGATTTCCTCCTGGAAGATCCGGGCGTCAGGCGCGACGTCGGCAAACACGGTGGGTGCGATGTAGTTGCCTTCGGGCAGGTGGTCCGGTCGCCCGCCGCCGGCCAGGAGCCGGCCTTCGGACTTGCCGATCTCCACGTAGGATGCCACCTTCCGGTAGTGCTCGGGATGGACCAGGGCGCCGACTTCGGTCTTGGGATCGTGCGGGTCGCCAACCACGATCTTCTTGGCCCGGGCGGCGTACTTTTCGCAGAACTCGTCATAGACGGCACGTTCCACCAGGATGCGGGAGCCGGCGGTGCAGCGCTCGCCGTTGAGGGAGAAGACGCCGAACAGGGCCGAATCGATCGCGGCGTCCAAGTCCGCATCGGCGAACACTACACAGGGGGACTTTCCGCCGAGCTCCATCGAGAGGCCCTTGAGGTTGGCGGCGGCGTTCCGGAAGATGGTCTGGCCGGTGGTGGTCTCGCCGGTAAAGGAGATCAGCGGAACGTCCGGGTGCTTTACCAGGCCATCCCCGGCTTCCTCGCCCAGGCCGTTGACCAGGTTGAAGACGCCGTCGGGAAGGCCTGCGTCCTTGAAGATGGCGGCCCACAGTGAAGCGGACAGCGGGGTGAACTCGGCCGGTTTGAGGACCACCGTGTTGCCGGTGGCCAGGGCCGGGGCGAGCTTCCAGGACTCAAGCATGAACGGGGTGTTCCACGGGGTGATCAGACCTGCGACGCCGATCGGCTTCCGGTTCACGTAGTTGATCTGCGAGCCGGGGACCTTCATGGCGTCGTCGAACTGCGCCACGATCAGGTCCGCGAAGAAGCGGAAGTTTTCAGCCGCGCGCAGCGCCTGGCCTTTGGCCTGCGTGATGGGCAGGCCGGTGTCGAAGGTTTCGAGTTCGGCGAGCCGTGCTTCCTGGGCCTCGACGGCGTCGGCGATCCTGTTGAGGACGCGGGCGCGTTCGCGTGGCTTCATTTTCGGCCAGGGTCCGTTGACGAAGGCTTCCCGGGCGGCGGCCACAGCGAGGTCGATGTCCTCCTTCTGGCCAGCCGCGGCGGTGGCGTAGTTCCGGTTGGACACCGGATCCAGGACATCGAAGGTCTTGCCGCCCACGGAGTCAACAAACTTGCCGTTGATGTAGTGCTGGAGGTGGGTGGGAAGGTCCTGCGGCACGTAATGCGTGGCGGCCTGTTCTGCAGTGAACGTCATTGTTGTTTCCTTACTGCTCGGGTGCTGCTGAGGGAGTTCAGAGGTTGTTGGTCTGCCGGAGGTAGGCGTCCAGGGTGGCGGAGCGGTGCAGCCGGGCGGCCTTTTCGATCTCGTCGGCGCCGGCTCCAATTTCAATGAGCGTGAGCAGGTTCTCGTGTTCCTCCACGGAGTCGCGGGCGCGGCCGGGAACGAAGCGGAACGTGGAGGAGCGGAGTGCGGCCAGTCGGTTCCAGCCGCGGTGCACCAGGTCCAGGATGTGGGGGTTGGGGCAGTGCTCAAACAGTACGCTGTGGAAGTCCTGGTTGAGTTTGGTGAATCGGACGGGATCGAAGTGGTCCAGGCACTCGCGCATCTCCTCGTTCATTGCCCTCGCGCGGGCAATCGCCACGGCATCGATCAGCGGGGCGGACAGCGCCGTTGCGGCACCCTCCACGATGCTGAGGGTCTGCATGGTGTAGAGGTATTCCGTGGGATCGATCCCGGCAACGGTGGCGCCGACGTTGCGTTCAAACTTCACCAGGCCCTCAGCCTCGAGCCGGCGGATGGCTTCCCGGACCGGCACCACACTGACGCCGAGGTCCTTGGCAATGCTGCCGAGGACCAGCCGGTAGCCGGGGGTGTAGGTGCCTTCGACGATGCGGCCCTTGACTGCCTGGTACGCCTGTTCGGACTTGCTGCCGGGAGCCGCGGCGGGCAGTTCGGTGAGGGCTGCCTCAGTCATCAGTCTTGCCTGCTTCCCATTCCTTGTACCGGGCCTGCCATTCGGCGTTCATCGGGTAGAGGCCGTCCACGCTGTTGCCTTCCCTGACCATCTCCAAGATGAAGGTTTCTTCCTTTTCCTGCTGGATGCAGTCCTCCACCAGTTCCTCCGCGATGGCCGGCGGGATCACCAGGATGCCGTCGGCGTCGGCGACGATGATGTCGCCGGGCTGGACGGTGGCGCCGCCGCAGGCGATGGTGATGTCCGTATCCCACGGAATGTGCCGGCGGCCCAGTACGGCAGGGTGCGGGTTGGCGAAGTACGTGGGCATTTCCAGCCCGGCCACCGCGGTGTAGTCCCGGACGCCGCCGTCGGTGATGATGGCCGCGGCGCCACGCACCTGGGCGCGCAGGGCGAGGATGTCACCCACCGTGCCGGTTCCCTTTTCGCCGCGGGCCTCCATCACCAGGATTTCGCCCTCATTGACGGAGTCGATGGCTCGCTTCTGGGCGTTGAACCCTCCGCCGTGGGTCTTGAAGAGGTCCTCGCGGTTGGGGACGTAGCGCAGGGTCCGGGCCAGGCCCACCACGCGGCGGTCCGGCCGGGTGGCCTGCAGGCCGTCGACGCTGACGTTGTCAAGGCCGCGCTTGCGCATCTGGGCGGAGAGGGTGGCGGTGGCGACAGACTCGAGCTTGGCCTTCAGTTCCGGCGAGAGGGAAGTTGCGACGGCGGCACTTGCCAGAGCGGGAAGTCCGGCCGCTTCGCGGGAACCGTATGCCTCCTCCCGCTGCAGGTCATCAACCTTGGGCCGGGCACCAAAGTCCGCGAACGGCGTCGTGCCTTCCTCCACAGTGGTGACCAGCCGGCCCGTGGTGAGTTCACCGGCGAAAACCTCAACTTCCAGGACATCCCCCGGCTTGGCGACGGAGGCGCCGGCCGGGGTACCGGTAAGGATGATGTCCCCCTCCTCGAGCGTGAGCAGCTGGGACAGGTCCGCCACGAGCAGGGCGAACGGGAAGAGCAGGTCCTCCGTGGTGTCGTCCTGGACCAGTTCGCCGTTGTGCCAGGTGCGGATCCGCAGCCTTGCGGGGTCGACGGCGTCTGCCGGGATCAGGGCCGGGCCCACCGGAGTGAACCCGTCACCGCCCTTGGACCGGACGTTGGAGCCCTTGTCCGCGTAGCGCAGGTCGTAGACTCCAAGGTCGTTGCTGGCCGTCACGGCGGCAACATGGCTCCACGCGTCCTCAATCCCGACGCGCCGGGCGGCCTTGCCGATGACCAGCGCAATCTCGCCTTCATACCCCAGCAACTCACAGCCCGCTGGGCGCTCCACGGGGCTGCCGCTCACCGCCAGGGAGCTGGAGGGCTTGAGGAAGTAGGAGGGCTGCGACGGCGTGCGTCCCCGCTGCGCAGCCCGGCTGGGGTAGTTGATGTGCACCGCAACCACCTTGCCCGCTGACGCCAGCGTGTCCTCATTGACCTGCTCCAAGAGCACTCTCCTCATTGGGTATGAAATCGTATACGATCACTATCCTGCTGCCGCTGCGGTTCGTCAACCCCCCGCTTCCCGCGCCTTTCAGGCGCTCTTGTAGTGCCTGTCACAGGTGGCGTACAGTGTTGAGCCGAAGCAGTGCTTTCTGATATGGAAACCAAAATTCTATTATCGAACACATTCGTTGGCTCGACAGCCACACAATGAAGTGAGGAACCCGTGCAGTTTCACCACCATGGCTACGTCTCTGGAGACCCGCGGGTAAAGCCGGCAGCCGGCGTCGGCCTCAATCGACCCGAGGAGCTACCGGAGGAAGTGGACGTTCTCATTGTTGGAACCGGACCGGCGGGGATGCTCGCGGCCGCACAGCTCTCCATGTTTCCGAATGTCACCACCCGCATCATCGAGCGGCGCCCAGGACGCCTGGTGATTGGCCAGGCCGACGGTATACAGGCGCGCAGCGTCGAGACCTTCCAGGCCTTCGGCTTTGCGGAGCGGATCACCGCCGAGGCCTACCGGATCACGGAGATGGCGTTCTGGAAGCCGGACCCCGCAGACCGCAGCCGCATCGTCCGCACCGCCCGGACGGTGGATGATCCCACGGGCATCAGCGAATTCCCGCACCTGATCGTCAACCAGGCCCGAGTGCTGGATTACTTCGCCGAGTTTGCAGCCAACTCGCCGTCCCGCCTGAAGCCCGACTACGGCTACGAGTTCCAGAGCCTGGAGGTCGCGGACGGCGGCGAGTACCCCGTCACCGTGACGCTGCTGCACACCGCCGGGCCAAAGGAAGGGCAAGAGCGCGTTGTCCGCGCAAAGTACGTGGTGGGGGCGGACGGGGCCCGGAGCAAAGTGCGCCAGGCGATCGGTTGCACCCTCGCGGGCGACCAGGCCAACCACGCATGGGGCGTGATGGACACCCTCGCCGTCACCGACTTCCCGGACATCCGCACCAAGTGCGCAATCCAGGGCGAAAAAGGCAGCATCCTCCTGATCCCCCGCGAGGGCGGACACCTGTTCCGCATGTACGTGGACCTGGGCGAGGTGGATCCGGCCACCCACCACGCGGTGCGGAACACCAGCATCGAGCAGATCATCCAAAAGGCCAACGAGATCCTGCACCCCTACAGGCTGGACGTCCGGGACGTCGCGTGGCACAGCGTCTACGAAGTGGGACACCGACTCACCGACAGGTTCGACGACGTCCTGCCGCAGGACCGCGGTACGCGCACGCCCCGCGTCTTCATCACCGGCGACGCCTGCCACACGCACAGCGCCAAGGCCGGCCAGGGCATGAACGTCTCCATGCAGGACGGCTTCAATATAGCCTGGAAACTCGGGCACGTCCTGGAGGGCCGCAGCCCGGAAAGCCTGCTGTCCACCTATTCGGAGGAACGCCAGGTGGTGGCAAAGAACCTGATCGACTTCGACAAGGAATGGTCATCAATGATGGCCAAAAAGCCCGAGGAATTCGAGCACCCGTCGGACCTTGAGGATTTCTATGTACGGACAGCCGAGTTTCCGGCCGGATTCATGACGCAGTACGCCCCATCCCTGATTGTCGCGAGTTCCGACCACCAGAACCTCGCCACGGGCTTCCCGGTCGGTAAACGCTTCAAGTCAGCTCCCGTCGTGCGGGTCGCAGACACCAACCCCATCCACCTCGGACATCATGCAACGGCCGACGGGCGCTGGCGGATCTATGTCTTCGCGGACCCGTCGCTTCCGGGGACCGGCTCAGCCACGGACAAGCTCGGCGAGTGGCTCGCGACCTCGCCGGAATCGCCGCTGGCCGCAACGGCGTCGGACGCTGACCCCGATGCGTGGTTCGACGTGAAGGTGGTCTACCAGCAGCCGCACACCGAGCTGGACATCAACGCGGTTCCGGCGGTCTTCAAGCCGCGGGTGGGCCCGTTCAAGCTCACGGACTACGAAAAGGTCTATGGTACGGACCCTGCGGCGGACATTTTTGAACTGCGCGGCCTGGACCGACAGGGAGTTCTGGTGGTGGTGCGTCCGGACCAGTACGTAGCGAACGTCCTGCCACTCACCGCCACGGCGGACCTGGGCAGGTTCTTTGCGCCGCTGCTGAAACCCCGCAGGGCCTCAGGTCAGCCGCTGACCGTCTGACCAGTCCTGTACTCCGCGGCCGCGTACACCCCGAGAATCCGCACCTCGGTGGTGAAGAAGTCCAGTTCCTCGAGGGCCAGCTGCAGCGGCAGGTCCTCGGGGTGGCCCTCGACGTCGGCCATGAACATAGTGGCGGCGAATTCATTTCCCACCATGTAGCTCTCCAGCCGCGTCATGTTCACACCGTTGGTGGCGAAGCCGCCCAGCGCCTTGTACAGCGCGGACGGGACGTTGCGGACGCGGAACACAAAGCTGGTGACCGCCGGTCCGGGAAGTTCAGCCCGGGCCGGCAGTTCCTTCTCCCTGGCCAGGACCACGAAGCGTGTGGTGTTGGAAGGGTCGTCCTCGACCCGTGACGCGAGCACGTCCAGGCCGTAAATCTGCGCGGCGAGCGGGGGAGCGAGGGAGAGCTTGCGTGGATCATTCCACTCGGCCACTTCACGCGCGGACCCGGCGGTGTCACCGGCGATCACCGGCTTAAGGCCGTGTTCGCGGATCAGCCTGCGGCACTGGCCCAGGGCATGGATATGGCTGTGAACTTCCGTGGCCTCCTCGATGGTGCTGCCCGGAATGCCCAGCAGGTCGAAGTGGATGGGCAGGAAGAACTCGCCCACGATCTGCAGGTTGGACTGCGGCAGCAGGATGTGGATGTCAGCCACCCGGCCGGCGATCGAGTTCTCGATGGGGATCATGGCCAGGTCCGCCTCGCCGCTGGCCACCAGTTCGAACGCGTCCTCAAAGCTCGCGCACGGCACGCTTTCCAGGTCCGGGAACATCTGCTTGCACGCGATATTGGAGTTGGCGCCGGGCTCACCCTGGTACGCAATCTTGGAGGCCATGATCCGTATCGTTTCACGCCCCGCGCCCGCAGACCCAACTGAGTAGCGCCAAGTGTCGTCTCGGGCAGTCAAAACGACACTTGGCGCTACCTGGTTGGGGTGGGAGGGGTTATGCGGGAGTGACGCGCAGCCAGACGTATTGCCGGGGGAGGAGGGTGACGCCGTCGCCCAGCTGCAGCTTCGCTTCGGAGAGCAGGTCGACGGCGGCGGGCAGGAATCCGCCGAAGGTTTCCGCGGGCAGGGTCTGCGTGGAATCGCTGAAGTTGGCGAGGGCCAGGACCCTCGTTTCGCCGCCGGCGGCTGCGCTGGCAGGGCGCTGGTACGCCAGGACACCGCGGTTATGGGTATCGAAAGGGATGAGGGTGGTGCCGGCAAGTTCAGGGGCGGCGGAACGGACCGCGATCATCCGCTGCAGCCCTGCGTAGATAGCCCCCTCCGGGGTGGAAGGGTCCGTGCGCCGGGCATACTGCTCCTCGGGGAAGTGCGGCCGGTGCACCCAGCGGCTGTCATCCTCGTGGCCTGGCTCCCGTGCGTAGCTGTAGTCGTTGACCTGGCCTACCTCGTCGCCCAGGTACAGGAGCGGAATGCCGCCGGTGCTGAACGGTACCGAATGGGCCAGGAGGATCCGTTCCACCGCCTCAGCCGGGTCGACCTCCATGCCGCACAGGGACGCCGTCGTGCCTGAAATCCTGCAGTCGCCGGTCTTCGGGTTGTCCTGGAAGGGGACGCCGCGGGCAAAGCTGCCGGGGAACCGGTTGACGTAGAAGGAGTTGAGGAAGCGGCGGTGGTCGAAGCCGTTGATGCCCAGTTCAGCGGCGTCCTCGTCAGCAAAGGTCCAGCCAATGTCGTCATGGCTGCGCACGTAGTTCACCCATGAGGTTCCTGCGGGAATGTTGTGCCGCCGTTCCAGGGCCTGGGCCAGGAGCGAGGCGTCGCGGGTGGCCAGGGACTCCCAGATCAGCGCCATCTGCAGCGGGTTGTAGGAAATCTGGCATTCGGCGGGATCAATGTAGAGGGCCACCTCGTCGGGGTGCACGATGGCCTCTGACTTGAACAGCAGCGACGGCGCCGCCAGCCGGGTCACGGCGTTGAAGGCCCGGAGCAGCGTGTGGGCCTCGGGCAGATTCTCGCAGGACGTGCCCAGCTGCTTCCAGATGAAGGCGACAGCATCCATGCGCAGGATGTCCACGCCCTGGTTGGCAAGGAACAGCATCTCGCCGGCCATGGCGCGAAAGACGTCCGGGTTGGAGTAGTTCAGGTCCCATTGGTAGGTGTGGAAGGTGGCCCAGACCCAGCGTCCGTCCTCCATTTGGATGAAGGAGCCCGCATGGTTTTCGGGGAAGATCTCACGGACGTTCTGCTCGAAGGCGTCCGGCATGGTCCGGTCCGGGAAGATCCAGTAGTAGTCGCTGTACTCCGGATCCCCTGCGGCTGCCTTGCGCGCCCACTCATGCTCGTCCGAGGTGTGGTTGAAGATGAAATCGACCACCAGGCTGATGCCATTGCTCTTCAACTCGGCGGCAAGGGACTGCAACTGCTCCATGGTGCCCAGCTTGGGGTTGACCTGGCGGTAGCTGGAGACGGCGTACCCGCCGTCCGAATGCGGCTCGGGCGCCAGGAACAGCGGCATCAGGTGCAGGTAGGTAAGGCCAAGTTCCTTGAAGTACGGGATGCGCCCCCGCACGCCCTCCAGGCTCTCCGCGTACCTGTCCACGTAGCAGACGCCGCCCAGCATCCTGTTTGACTGGAACCAGTTGCTGTTGCTTTCCCGTTCGGCGTCCAGCGCCTTCAGCTCGGCCGGCCGCTCCTGCCAGGAGCGGGCGGACTGGACAACCAGCACTGCGAGCTGGTCCATCCAGTCCGGCCGCGAGCCGTACAGGGACCCGAACAGGTGTGAAAGCGTGGGGAAATGCCGTTCCAGGCGGTGGTCGAACGCCGGATCCTGGAGCAGGCCGCCGTCCCGTTCCCGGGACAGCGCCGCCTGTACGCGCTCCAGTGGTGTTTCATCCACCCTGACGGATTCCTGCATGCCCACGGCCCCTTCCATCACCGACGGAACTTCCGGCGGCACAGTTGGAAGTATCGCACGTCACATGGGCGTGCCTTGCCCGCCGCCGTCATCTTCCGCTGTGAGGAGCAGCGTGGTGCCCTGGTAGGCCGGCAGGTCCAGGAAGAAGCTGTGCAGGTCATCCACGTGCCCCACCGGCTCCCCGCTGAACAGGTCGCGGACGTCTGCTCCGGGCGGAAGGTGCGTGGACTGGATGCTGCCCGAGATGTCCTGGCCGGAGAAGTTCAGCACTGTCACTGCCAGCGCCCCATCTCCCAGTCCGATGACCAGGACGAGCAGTCCGCGGTGCGAAACTTCCGGCACGTCGAGCAGTTTGCCAGTGGCAATCCCGTTTTCCTCGCGCACAGCCAGGATCTTCTGGAGCCTCCGGGCGAAGGAATTCTCATCCTGGAGCTGCTCGGGGAGGGGGCCGTAAAGGCTGTGTGCCCGTGGCATCCCGGCGGAGGATGTTGTGGCATCCGGGCTGATGCCCATGATGTCGTGCGCGCCGCGGTTGATCCACCGGGTGTCGCCCTGTGCGATAAGCTCCTCCACGCTGCTGCGGTCGAGCACTGTAATGCCGGCCAGGTCCCAGCCGGAAAGCGCGAAGACGCCCGGCTGCAGCGCGTTGTACATCGACAGGAGGATGTGGACATCCAGCACCTGCGATTCCTGTTCAGGGGTGATGGCCGCTGGATCCTGGATCCCCAGCGCAGCCATGATGAAACTGACGGAGGTACAGGCGATGCCGTTGGTGGTGAACACGGAGTTGTAGGGAGCATTCGGGCCGGTCAGCCGTTCCCGCATGGTCTGCTGGACGTGTTCGGCAATCTGCGCACCCGTCAGTTCCTGCCCGTTCAGTTCGAACATCTCGTCCCGGTGCCCCGCGGCAAAGTGCATGAGCTCGTACGTCAGTTCGTCATGGTTCTGCAGTGCATGGACCAGTGAGGCCTGGTCAACGCCGATCTCCATGGACAGGCGGAGCGTCAGCCGGAGGAACTCGGTGTCCGCGGTCACCAGTGCGTAGTGGTAGGCGGGACGGGTGATGAAGTCGTAGGAAAGGTCCGGGCCTGATTCTGAGGTGGCCTTGATGTCGTCGATGGTGAGGTTGAGCTCCTGGAAGGAGAATCCACCCACCTTGCGGATCATGGAGCCGATGAGCTGGTTGGCGGCCTGGGACAGGGGGTGGCCTTCTGACCAGCCCGGCTGCTCTTCGGCACTCTTTTCCACGCCAAGGAAGCCGTTGGCGTCGAGCCGGAGGGCTCCGGTGCCGAGGTCAACCAGCGAGTGCAGGGCATCGCCCACCACCAGCCGCATTCCGGCAAAGGTGGGGTCCAGCCAGTTGATGGACGGCTGGCCGGCCTTGAAGTAATGGAGGTAGACCCAGCGCCGCGTCTTTCCGGTGGTGTCGACTACCGGGCGGGTTGCGCTCCAGTTGGTTTCCTTGACGCCGGGCTCATAGAAGATCACCCGCTGCAGCCGGCCGATGATGTATCCGGCATTCTGGAGCGCCTGTTCTGACTCGGGGCTCAGGTTCACCGAGTCCTGCCCTTCGGGGACGTCCGGCAGCAGGTGCCAGTCCTCCTCGGGAATGTCCACCATGTGGTAGATGCCGGGGTAGTCCCGGAAGTTCATCTCGGCCAGGCGGAAGTCCGCTCCCTTGCCGGTGTGGCCGGGAACGATGTCGTCGATGATCGTCCCGCCGTGGTCCGCGGCCACCTGGCACATGCTGCGGAACTCGTCCTCGTCACCGAAGACCGGATCGATCGCCATGCTGATCCTGTCGAAGTGGCCGTCCACGCTCGGCGTCTGCAGCCAGCCGCTGATGCCTCCTGCCAGCTTGACCGGCCCGGTATGGATTGCCCTGATGCCGATCTCCCGAAAGGCGTCCCACATTTCCTTATCGCCCAAGGCAGCCAGGAAGGACTGGCCGGGCTTGGTGATGAAGGACAGCGGATAGGCGGTGAACCAGACCGGTGCCTTCTCGACGGCGGCCCTCGGGTTGGGGTGCGCGTACGCGTTCTGCCACATGCTGGCCTGCCCGGAAAGCTGCCGGGCAAGGACGTTGGCGTCCCCGAGCATGGCCTGGTTCCGCAGCCATTCGACGTACGCCGCGTTTCGGCCGTCGAACTCGAACGATGGCCGGGTGGCAAGGTACTGGCGCCGGCGGGCGACCGGCCTCAGGGCTTTCGGGCGGGCCGGATAAAACTGCTCGTCGTAATTGAGGTCCGGGTCCACCGCGGATTCGGTGGCAGCCTGCTCTTCCTCTTCGCTGTTGCCAGCAAGGGCATCCGCTCCAAGAATTCCCTCGCCCGTCATCGATTCGCTCATCTGTTCCTCTCCGAAGGTTGCTTCCGTGATCGGGAACAATGTCCCGGGACACCTCGCGTACTCTTCACCGTACCCCGGTCCACTCCGACTATTCGCGGGGTGTCCGTTTTCGAAGCCCGGGTCTGGACCAGTCAGCGGCTAACGGGCAGCTTTTCGGGCGGCAGGACCGGGAGGCGCGGCACCGGCCCGCCCTGGAGCATCTCCACGCCTGGCGAGGATGCGGGCCAGGACAAAGAGCGAAGCCAGGAAGGCTGCTGTCGGCCATGCCGCGGCGGGCGTGCCGGGCCATGCACCCGCGAGGCCCAGGAAAGCAGGAAGGGTGGCGCTTGCCTGGCTGGTCAGCACCAGCGCCCAGCCGATGAACGGGTCCAGGCGGTTCAGGCCCAGTGCCATGGAAAGGAAGAACATGCCCCACAGCGCGGCCCAGCACAGCCAGAGGACTGCCAGCAGGGGGTCGGTTCCCAGCCAGGTGCCGGTAAGCAGCAGGCCCACAAGTGCCACCATGCCGCAGAACCATCCCAGCCCGCGGGAGCCGAGGCCCAGCAGCACATCCAGCCCCACATAGACGTAAGTCAGGCCAAAGAGGAACATCCCGACGGCGGTCAGCAGCGACAGCGGAGCCCCTCCCGCTGAGGACAGGTAGGAGACAGCAAGGACCAGTTGGACGGATCCGACCACCAGGCTGAAGACAGCTGCGTCCCGGCGGGGGAGGAGCCCGAGCGTGGCCAGTCCGTTGATCAGCAGGGCGCCGCCGGAGAGAAGCAGGCACACGTACGGCATCAGCCGGCCATCGCAAGCCATGCGCGCATCAATGGTCTTTTCGCTTTGCGGAATTCAGATGTCACATTACGGATACTAGGGCATCTCGGTGCCAGGGGTTGAGCGAACCACGGTCGTAGTGGGTAGGTTGAAGATTCAACATACGAGCGGTTGTGGTTTTTGGCCGTTCCATCACACAGGGGTGAGGAGAGTTCATGGATGCACGGCTGGAAGCCATCAGGGATACCGTCCTGGCCCGGAACCCGGGTGAGTCGGAGTTCCACCAGGCAGTAGTGGAAGTCTTCGAAAGCCTGGGATGGGTCCACGACAGGCACCCCGAGTTTCTCGAAGCAGCCATCCTGGAGCGGCTCTGCGAACCCGAGCGGCAGATCATCTTCCGCGTTCCGTGGACCGATGACGAGGGCCGAGTCCAGATCAACCGCGGCTTTCGCGTGGAATTCAACTCCGCCCTGGGCCCCTACAAGGGCGGCCTGCGGTTCCACCCCTCGGTGTACCTGGGCATCGTCAAATTCCTGGGCTTTGAGCAGATCTTCAAGAACGCCCTAACCGGCATGCCCATCGGCGGCGGCAAGGGCGGCTCGGACTTTGACCCCCGCGGCCGCAGCGATTCGGAAGTGATGCGGTTTTGCCAGTCCTTCATGACAGAGCTGTACCGGCACATCGGCGAATACACTGACGTTCCTGCCGGGGACATTGGCGTGGGCGGGCGCGAAATGGGCTTCCTCTTCGGACAGTACAAGCGCATAACCAACCGCTACGAATCCGGTGTCCTGACCGGGAAGGGCATCTCGTGGGGCGGTTCACTGGTCCGGCCGGAAGCCACGGGCTTCGGAACAGTGATCTTCACGGAGGAAATGCTGAAGACCCGCGGAACGTCCTTCGACGGCCAGCGCGTAGTGGTCTCGGGCTCCGGCAATGTGGCCATCAACGCAATCGCCAAGGCGCAGGCCCTCGGCGCCACGGTCGTTGCCTGCTCGGACTCCTCCGGCTACGTGGTGGATGAGGCGGGGATCGACGTCGCGCTTCTTCGCGAGGTGAAGGAGGTGGAGCGCGGCCGCCTGAAGGACTATGCGGCCCGCCGTCCCGGAGTTACCTATGTGGACAGCGGCTCCGTGTGGGACGTTGACGCCACAGTGGCGTTGCCCTGCGCCACGCAAAACGAGCTCGACGGCGATGCTGCCGCCCGCCTGGTGCGCGGCGGGCTCCTTGCCGTCGGCGAAGGTGCCAACATGCCGTCCACGCGGGACGCCGTCTCAGTTTTCCAGGAGGCCGGCGTACTGTTCGGTCCCGGCAAGGCCGCCAACGCGGGTGTAGTGGCGACGTCGGCGCTGGAGATGCAGCAGAATGCCAGCCGCGACTCGTGGTCCTTCGAACACACGGAAGAGCGGCTGAGCGAGATCATGGTGGGGATTCACCACCGGTGCGCGGCCACCGCCGACGAATACGGGGAGCCTGGCAACTATGTCCTGGGCGCCAACATCGGCGGCTTCGTCAAGGTGGCTGATGCCATGCTGGCGCAGGGCCTCATCTAGGGCAGCGATTTACCGGGCTTCCCGGACGGCCTCCGCTGTTGTCCGGGAAGCAATGGTGATATCCGCGACGCGTTTGAGCCGTGGATGCAGGTGGTCGCCACCGTCCACCTCGCCTTTCTGCCACCACAGCTTCAGCCCCTCAGGCACCACCTCAAGGCAGGCCAGGTTGTTGTCGAACCAGGGGCCTTTGATGCCCTTCCAATGGAACGGCGGTTCCTGGACCCTGGCGGAGCGGGCTATTGCAGCGCCGATGGGGGCGGCCAGGCCGTAGGACATCACGGCGCCGAAGGACCTGAGGAGCCGCGGCAGGGGGTTGCGGATCGGTGAGCAGACTGCCTGGATGATGCGGCTGCCCGAGGTTCGCTCCACCTCAGAGACGTAGGAAAAGTGGACGTCTCCGGACAGGAACGTGACGGTGTCCGGTGCAGGCCCGCGCGCACCGTCTGCCACTTCCGCCGCCATGCCCGCCACCCGGCGGAAGCTTCCCTGGAACGCAGCCCAGTGCTCCAGGTCGGCTGCCTGGCGGAGTTTCTCTCCCACCCTGGCGCCGGGTCTTCCCCACGCACCTTCGGAGACCGCCTCGTCCCAGGACTCCAGATGGTGCAGGCCCATCGGCAGCAGAAAGGGCAGGGACGTGGCCACCAGCAGATGCCGGAAGCCGCCCTGCATCCTCGCGTCCAGCCATCCCATCTCGGCGTCGTCCAGCAGGGCGCGGCGGTGCGGCGCGAGGTTCCGGGCGGCACGGGAATCAACCACGATCAGCCTGGTATCGCCAAAGTCCCGGCAGTAGCTCCAACGGTAGGCTTCGGGCTCCCGGTCTGCCCGGAGGGCAAAACTGTCCAGTTCGGCGCTGAGGTCCGGCTCGTCCCCGTCCAAGTGCCCGGCGGCTTTCTGCCAGAGCGGATCCACCGCCCGCTCCCGCGGCGACAGGTTTCCCAGGTGCTGGTACACCCAATAGGAAGCCAGTCCCGCCATGATCCGCCCGTGCCACCATGGCTTGTCCTTTATGGCTTTCCGCCAGCTCTGCGACGCGTTCCAGTCGTCCCGGATGTCATGGTCGTCGAAGATCATGGCGCTGGGCAGTGTGGAGAGCAGCCACCGGTTGGCCGGGTCGGACCAGGCCAGGCAGTAAAGGTGGGCGTATTCCTCATAGTCCTTGAGTTCCTCGCCCGGCGGCGCCTTGATGTCACGGCGTGCCTTGATGAACTCCTGCATCTGCTTGCTGGTCGAATCGGCATAGACCTGGTCCCCCAAAAACGCCACCAGGTCCGGCCATGGTTCTGCCCCGCCAGACGCCATCGCCAGGGCGTAGGTCCGCAGCGAGTCCACGCCGTGGCTCCGGTTCCCCGAGGCGTCGTGCGGAACGCTGGTGCGGCAGGAACCATAGGCCAGGCGCAGCGGCTTGCCTGGTTTGAGGGTGGCAATCACCGGCGGCGGGAAGCCGGCCCCGGCCTCGGGCCACACCTGGCCCCCATTGAGCGTCACCGTGTACGGAGTCACTGATCCGGGCTCGAGACCGTCCACCGCCACCAACGCGTAATGATGGCCATGGACCGCGAAGGTGCGGGCTTCCCACTCCCTTGCCCCCGCGCGGACGGTTACCCGGGCATCACCCCGGGTTTCCACCCAGATACTGGCGGAAGTCTCATCCACGTACCGCATCAAAGGACCGAGAACCAGCGCGGGAGTAGTCATCTCTCAGTTGTACCCGCCTTGGACCTGCACCGCCATGGGGAAACCCGCAACTGCGGTCCCCGCTCCTAGCCCTGGTCGAACCAGTCCCGCGACGGGTTGGTGACCTCCGGAGCCGCGCGCTGCAGCCTGGGCTGGGCAGCCCATTCCACCCCGTTGGCGAGCACCCGCTGAATCTCGGGATGATGGTACACCGGGTACTCCTGGTCGCCTGGGCTGAAGTAGAAGATGCGGCCCTTGCCCCGGGTGAACGTGACGCCGGAACGGAACACTTCGCCGCCCTCGAAGGAGCTGATGAAGATCAGGTCGTCCGGGTCCGGAATGTCGAACAGTTCGCCGTACATCTCCTGCTCGGGGATGACGATGGGGCTGTCCACTCCCTCGGCGATCGGGTGCGAAGGCTTCACCGTCCACACGAGCTCGCGCTCGCCGTCGTTCCGCCAGGCAAGGGAGCAGCTGGTGCCCAGGAGCTTGGTGAACACCTTGGCGAAGTGCCCCGAGTGGAGCACGATCAGCCCCATGCCGCCCAGCACGTGCCGGTGGACGCGTTCGACGACGGCGTCACTCACCTCGTGATGGGCCATGTGCCCCCACCAGAGCAGGACGTCAGTCTCCGCGAGCACCTCCTCGTCCAGCCCGTGCTCATCGTCCGTGGCGAGGACCGCCGTCGTGATTTCCGCCTCAGGGTAGTAGGAGCGGAGCCCGGCAGCGATGGCCCCGTGGATGCCGTCCGGGTAGATCTCGCCGATGTGGGACGGCTCGTTGATGGCCTCGTGGACGCCCTCGTTCCAGACCCGGATTCTCAGCTTGTCGTTCATTAGAGACGAACCTCCCTCTGCTCCAGCGCCGACTGGTAGCACGCATCGATGATCTGTGCACGGTACAGCGCCAGGGAGCCATCGTGTTCACCCCAGACTTCGCCGCCGCCGCGCACTGCCGTGATGAAGTCTTCCACCACTGCATCGTGGGCGCGGCCAGGCAGGACCGGCGGCACGTAGTCGGCGGATTCGCCGTCCTTGTCTGTAAACACCCGGAGCTGGCCAACGGGAGGGAAGGGCGCGCCCTGCACTTTGAGCTCGGCGCCGCCATCGGTGCCGTAGACCGTGAAGTCCAGCAGATCGTCTGTTTCCCGGTAGGTGGCCCAGCTTGCCTCGATGAGCAGCGTTCCGCCGCCCTCAAGCCGGAGGAAGGCTGACGCGAAGTCTTCGACTTCGAACGCGTGGCTGGAGGCCAGGGCGGAGTACGCGCTGCCGCCACCGCGACCCTGCGGCCCGAGTTCTGAGTGTGTTGCGGCGGATACGGCCACCACCTTCGGTTCGCCCAAAAGGTGCAGGGCGTAGTCCAATGCGTGTACTCCAATGTCCGCCAGCGGACCGCCGCCGGCCAGTTCCGGGTTGGTGAACCAGCTTCCGATGGTGGGGATGCCGGAGCGGCGCAGCCACGATGCCTTGGCGTAGTACGGCCGCCCCAGGCCGCCCTCGTCGATGACTTCCTTGAGCGCCTTGATATCGCCGCGGCGGCGATGGTTAAACGCCACGTCCAGCACGCGCCCTGCCTTGCGGGCAGCGTCCACCATGGCCTGGCCCTCGACGGCATTGCGCGCGATAGGCTTCTCGCTCAGCACATGGACCCCCCGCTCCAAAGCGGCGATGGTGATGGGTGCGTGGAGGAAGGTGGGCACTGCCACGCTGATGGCATCCAGGCCGCCGTGGTCCAGCATCTCTTTCCAGTCCGCAAAGGCATTGGGAATGGAGTGCTCGGCCTGCAGCGAGTCCCGGAGTTCCTGCTCCATCCCGGCCAGCGACACGATGCTGACGCCGTCCAGGGCTGCGTAGGCCTTAAGGTGCTGCTGGCCCGCCCAGCCGATGCCGACGACCCCCACCCGCAATTCTGCCGGTGCTCCTTCGGGAAGAGCGGCGGGCTGCGCTGACGACTGCTGCTCGTTGTTCAAAAGGTGCTCCTTCTGGTGCTGAGGGAGGGAAATCTCGCGCTTGCAAGCGGCAGCTCCAGCACCCGCTGGAAGGCGTCCGCGGCCAGTGAACCTGTTCGTGCATACAGGCTATGTTGGTGTCCTCAGCTTAGCCGCCTGCCGCTCAAAGCGGTGGTGGTGCCGGCAGCAAGGGATACCTCAGACGTCTGTACGCTGTTCCAGCACCCCGGCAGTGAATTCAGGTACGTGCTTGCCGCGGGATGGTGTATGGCCACACGGTGATGTCCGCCAGGTAGTCCTGGGTTCCGTGTCCCTGTTGCGGCACTAGTGCGGTCAGCGGGACGCCTGAAACTCTCGTGTGAATGACTGAAACGATCATTTAACACAGCGGAAACCCACCCAAAAATGCCCGCCATACAGTTGGAACCAGACGGCTATAGCCGCCCTCCGCTGAACGTGGAATCGTCCCGCGTCCCTCCTCCGGAGCGGCTCTGACGGCAAGTTACCGTTCTCTCTTCACATCACGAAAGGGGTTTCCCATGGATTCGGGAAATGTCGCTTGGATTTTGACCAGCGCCGCGCTGGTCTGCATGATGATCCCCGCCCTGGCGCTGTTTTACGGGGGCATGGTGGGGTCGCGCCGCATCCTCAACATGATGATGATGTGCTTTGGCGGCGCCAGCCTGGTGGCCGTACTCTGGGCGCTGTTCGGATACTCGCTGTCGTTCGGGAACTCCGTGGGCGGGCTGGGGCTGATCGGTGACGTCACTGAGTTCCCCGGCATGGACCAGCTGCTGGCCGCGGATGAGGAGGCGTCCATCCCGGTCATCCTCTTCGCTGCCTTCCAGCTGTTCTTCGCCTGCGTCACCACTGCACTGGTGGCCGGTGCGGCCGCCGGGCGGATGAAGTTCGGCGCCTGGATGCTCTTCGCCGGCATCTGGGCCACCATCGTCTACTTCCCCATCGCGCACTGGGTGTTCGCCTTCTCCTCGGCGGACGGCAGCACCGTTGGCGGCTGGATCGCCAACGGGATCAAGGCCATTGACTTCGCGGGCGGCACGGCTGTGCACATGAACGCCGGCGCGGCCGCCCTGGCCCTGGCCCTGGTATTGGGCAAGAGCTCGGGCTGGCCCAAGGTGGAACACGCCAAACCGCACAGCCGGCCGCTGGTCCTGATCGGCGCCGGGCTGCTGTGGGTGGGCTGGTTCGGCTTCAACGCCGGCTCCGCACTGTCCGCCGGCCACTCGGCGTCGGTGGTGTTCCTGAACACCGCAGTGGCTGCCTCGGCAGGCCTCCTGGCCTGGTCCCTGGTGGAAAGGCTCCGCCGCGGCGCGGCCAGCAGCATGGGTGCGGCCTCGGGCCTCATCTCGGCACTGGTCGCCATCACCCCTGCCTGCGGCTCGGTCAGCCCGTTGGGAGCCATTGCCATCGGCGCGATCGCCGGCGCCGTCTGCTCGCTGGCCATCGAACTGAAGTTCCGCCTGGGCTTCGACGATTCGCTCGACGTCGTGGGCGTCCATCTGGTGGGCGGCATCCTGGGCACCCTGCTTATCGGCCTCTTTGCCACCGATGCAGCCCCGAACGGAGTCAGCGGACTCTTCTACGGCGGCGGGGTGGAACTGCTGGGCGTCCAGGCGCTGGCAACGGTCACGGTGCTGGTCTACTCGTTCGGCATCACCTGGATCCTGGCGAAGATCCTGGACCGGACCATCGGCCTGCGCATCAAGCCGGAGGACGAAATGCGCGGCATTGACCTCGCCGCACACTCCGAACTTGCCTACCTCACGGATGAGGATCCGGTGGAGCTGGGGTCACCGCAGCGCGGCTAGCTTCAGGAGTTCCGGGGGCCGCCCCGGAGTACGAGTCAGGCAGAGGGCCAACCCCTGGACCGGTGCCGGCAGCAGCCGGCTTATAGTTCCAGGGGTTGGCCCTTTGTCGTACTTAGTGTTCGGTGCAGACGAGGTTGCCGTCATGCACTTCCAGGACGGCAGCGCGGACGTGGCTGAGGCGGACCTTCGGGTCCGGGGCCATGGTGTCAATTTCCTCGCCGCCCCAGTAGGGGTGGGTGAAGTAGACCAGCAGGACCGCGGCATCGAGCACCCGGGGCGAATCGAAGTTGATGGAACCCAGATACGCCCACTGCACCCCAGGACGGTCAGGTGGTTCTTCGGCGCTACGCACATTCCCTGACGCGCCGATATGTGGGCAGCGCAACGGAATCCGCGCGTCGATACCGCGGTGGGGCCTCGAAAGTGCACTTGCGTATCGAAACCGGAGCGGTGGCCGGAACACTTACTCCTTGAACAGCTCCGCGAGGTCGTCGGCCGTGATGGCGCCGCCGGCCAGGGCGTCGCCCTCCATTACGTCGGAGAAGAGCTGGGACTTCCGGGCCTTCAATGCCATGACCTTTTCCTCGATGGTGTCCTTGGCCACCAGCCGGTAGACCATCACGTTGCGGGCCTGGCCGATCCGGTGGGTACGGTCCACGGCCTGCGCCTCGGACGCCGGGTTCCACCAGGGATCCAGCAGGAACACGTAGTCGGCTTCGGTGAGGTTGAGCCCGAACCCGCCGGCCTTCAGCGAAATCAGGAACACCGGCGCGCTGCCGTTCTTGAACTCGTTGACCACGTCGGCACGGTTGCGGGTGCCGCCGTCGAGGTAGCAGTACTCGATCTTTTCCTCGTCCAGCCGTTCCCGGACCTTGCCCAGGAAGCCGGTGAACTGGCTGAAGATCAGGGCGCGGTGTCCTTCGGCCACCAGGTCCTCGAGCTGTTCGAACAGCACGTCCAGCTTGCTTGAGCGGACGGCGGACAGCGACGCATCAATCAGCGAGGCATCCAGGCTGAGCTGCCGCAGCAGGGTCAGCGACTGGAAAATGGTGAAGCGGTTCTTGTTGACATCCTCGATCAGGCCCAGGATCTTCTGCCGTTCGCGCTGCAGGTGCGTCTGGTACACCTTCTGGTGGCGCGGATTCAGCACAACTTCCAGGATCTGCTCCTGCTTGGGCGGCAGGTCCTTAATCACCTGGTCCTTGGTGCGGCGCATCATCAGGGGACGGACACGACGGCGGAGCTTGTCCAGTTGCCCCTTGTCGCCGTTCTTCTCCACTGGCTTCTGGTAATACTCCGCGAAGCGCTTGGGGCTGGAGAACAGGCCCGGCGCCACGATGGACGTGAGCGCCCAGAATTCCATGAGGTTGTTTTCAAGGGGCGTGCCGGTGATGGCCAGCTTGAACGTTGCCGGCAGTTTGCGGGCGCACTGGTACGCCTTGGACTGGTGGTTTTTCACGAACTGCGCCTCGTCCAGCACCAGCCCGGACCAGTCCCGGGAAGCGTAGGACTCGTAGTCGATCCGGAAGAGGGCGTAGGAGGTGATGATGATGTCGGCGTCGCCCAGCACCGCCAGCGGATCCTGCCCGTTCTTGGCGAAGGTCTCGCTGATGGCGCGGACCTTCAGCCCGGGCGCGAAGCGCGCGGCCTCCGCTGCCCAGTTGCCCACCACGCTGGTGGGGGCAACCACCAAAAAGGCAGCCCCGGCGTCGGACGCCGTTTGTTTCGTCCCCGCATCCGGAGCCGCCGTGCCAGCGGCCGGTGCGGCGGCAGCAAGTGCAAGTTCCTTCGCCGCGCACATCAGGGCCAGCGCCTGCACGGTCTTGCCCAGGCCCATGTCGTCGGCAAGGATGCCGCCGAGGCTGTGCTTGTACAGGAAGGTGAGCCAGTTGAAGCCCTCCAGCTGGTACGGGCGGAGCTCGGCATTGAGGGTGGCCGGGAGCGGCAGGCCGTCCACGCCGCCCTCGAGCAGACCGCCCACTGCAGAGCGCCACGCTGCCGCCTGCTCGTCCACGATCCCCAGCTGCGCCAGCTCATCCCACAGGCCGGCCTGGAAGCGGCTGATCTGAAGCGGCGCATCCTTGTTGTCCTGCAGGGAACGGGCCTCCTCGATCAGCGCACGCAGCTGGTGCAGCTCCGGCAGGTCCAGGGAGAAGTAGGCACCGCTGGGCAGCAGCATCTTGGTCTGTCCGGCGGCAAGCGCGGAGAAAACAGCGGCGAAGGAAACCGGCTGGCCTTCCAGGGAGATCTGGATGCCGAGGTCGAACCAGTCCCGCTGTTCCGTGGCTTTCGTGGAGATGGAGACCACGGGGGCCTCCTCGGCTTCGCGGTAGTCGGCAATGTCGCCCACCGTTTCCACCTCGGTGTCCGGGGCCTCGCGGAGCCGCGGCAGGACATCCTCGGTGAAGGAGAGCGTGTCCAGCCCCTTCAGCTCTGCGGAAGCAGCCAGCCGCGGAGTGCCCCAGCCGTCCGTAGCGGATTCACCCAGTGCCGGCACCACGTCCCATGGCTGGCCGATGCCTTCCAAAATGCGGGCCTCGGCGGTGTCGTCGCGGTAGCCGTGGTCGCCGGGGTGCCGCCACAGCGGCTGGGCGGTGACAAGGTTTCCGGCTTTGTAGTGCCATTCCCAGTGCAGCCGCACACGGTGGTCCGCGCCGTAGTTCGCCAGCAGCGACAGTGTGGGAACAGCAAGTGCAGGCAGTTCAACGGACTCATCCCGCGCCGTGACCCGGGCCGTCTGCTTCAGCTTCGGATAGAAGCCGGTGAGGAAGCGTGACTCGTCCTTGGCCGGGATGTGCAGCGTGCTGCCGGCCGTGACGAAAGTCAGCAGCTCCTCGCTCAGCCCGCTTTCCAGCGGTGCCAGTGTGATGACGCCGTCGGGGTCCGGAACGCCCGGCAACGCGGCCTCCCCGGTGGTGAAAAAGATGCCGTGCGCCGGACGGCCTATGGTGCCAACCGCGGCGGGATCGATTTCCGCCCCCTCAACGGTGATGGTGGGCGAAAGCTCCAACCCGCCGTCGGACGCTGCGCCCGGCTCCGCTGCCGGCTCGCTGACCGGGGAGCCGTAGCGGCTCAGGCTGAGGCCGACGGCGGCCGGCGCCTCGGCGAGGCGGACGGGTTCGGTGCCGCGGGAGTGAACCAGTGCCAGGCCGATCTTGCGGGCGTCGACCAGCAGGCCCCAAAGGTTCTTGCCCGCGTAGGTGTTCAGGCCCAGCCAGAGGCCGGAGGAGTTGTAGCTCCGGCCGGCAGACGCGGAATGGGCGGCCAGGAACTCCTGCATCCACTCCACATGGGCGGGATTGCATTCCCGCCGGAAGTTCAGATAGCTCAGCGTGTTCCAGGAGACATCGCCGCGGATCCACTTTCCCTTGGCACCCATGATCACCGGCCGGGCCTTGAGCTGGCGGACGCTGCGCTGCGGATCGCGGCGGCCGGTGTAGGAGAAATGCGGGGCGGGCTCTTCGATCTCGAATTGCAGCGCCAGCGGGACGCCGCTGTTGGAAGGCGCGCCGCCGGGCTGGGAAATCAAGGGGCTGAGGGCCTGTTCCCAGTCAGACAGGGCGGCGCCGGACGGGGTGCGGGCCAGCTGGGCAGCGGTTGACGGCGCGAGCAACTGGACGCGGACGGCAGGGGTGTCCTCCGCGGCGAACAGGAGGGCAGCGACGTGCTTGCAGTCCTTGCGCACCGGGCAACTGCATACTCCCACCGTGCAGCTCCAGCCGCCGCCCTTGCGGACCAGCTTGGCGGTGGTGGAGTAAGGGACGTCCGCGCCGCCGCGGACCTTGCCCAGCATGAGCCCGGTGGCGGCGTCAAAGGAAATGCCCGAGACCCGGCCGCCCATGGCGTACGCCAGCCCGGCCGCCAAGGAACGGTCGTTGATGGCGGGGGTCTGTATTGCCAGGTCCGTACTCTCGTCCGGTTGGGATGGAATGGTGCGCGCTACTTTCAGCAGGCCGCGGCGGGGCCGGGGCCGGTGGTTGGTTATCTGATCCATCTTAGTTCGCCTGCGGGGGACGCCGTGCCGCCGGGCCTCAGGGGTGGGGAACCGCGCGGACCACCAAACTTCGCCGGACGTTCATATCCTCCTCAACGACGTGCAGGTCCCGTCCCCGTAGCGTGAAAAGCGTTCCAAGCACCGCCAGCACCAGCAGTGAGGATTGCCATGATCACCAGCCAGCAGCCTGTCGTCCTGACTAGCAGCAGCATCCACTCAAGCGACGAGGACGTCGTCGAGGCCAACGCCGGCATCGTGGAAGCAATGCATGCCGCCTTGCTCCGCATCGATGAGATGTCACCCCTTGCCGTCCGGAGCTACGCCGTGGACTTCTACCTCAGCCAGGCTTTGGAGGGCGGCTTCGCGCAGTACGTGTTCACCGCCGTCGACAGGGTTGAAATGGATTCTTTGGTCCGCGAAGGAATGGCGGGCATGGGCGCCGCCGCCCACCTTAATCTCTTTAACCGCGCCGCGGAGGTGTTCGACGGCCTGTCCGACGAAGACGCCGATCACTACCTTGACGGCGGCATCGGCCGCGCCGGGGAAACCCCCGACGGCGTCCTCCGCATGGAAGAACTCGACGGCGAGTTTGAGGAACTGCTCGAGCGGGAGAACATCACGGCGCGCAATGCAGCATGGCTGCGCAGCCAGGCCGAACTCCTGGTGCTGGACGACGAAGAGGTCGGCGCCTACATCGAGCGCCTTGCGTCGATGATCCCGGACCTGCCGCAGCGCAAGGCGCAGGCGGAGGCCTCGGCACTGGCAGAAGATGCCGACGCTGAGATGGTCGGCGCGTAGGGCTTTTCGGGGGGTGGCCCGAGGGCGCCCCGGCTGTTTTATGTGTTCTGCTCCAGGGCAGCGGCCAGGATGTCCAGCAGTTCATCGTCCACCTGGTCCGGGGATGTCAGGCGCACCTTCCGGGTGAAGGGGTCGTCCGCCCGGGTTTTGACAGCCTCGATCCTGCCTTCGGCGGGGACGTCGAGCCGGAGGGTCACGTCCACAGCCGTGTTGGTGGTCCTGGTAACCTGCGCGAACTTGCGCCGCGGGCTGTGGAGGGAGACATAGCCCTTCCGCATCTGGATCTGTACGCCTTCGGCGGCGGACGCCCATCCCAGGATGGCGTCCGCCACGGGCCTCAGGTGCGGGTGGCGCGCATACTGGCCGTCGATGAGTTCGTCGGCGTCCCGCAGCATGAACTCCGGATAGCCGAACATCTCCCATGACACGGCGTACTGGGCGTACCCGGTCACCCCGAACGCGTCGCGCATCCAGTCACGGAGCTCGGCATCACTTTTGATTCCGGCGGCGCGGGCCTTCTCCGCCCAGTACGCGGTGTCCTTCCCGGTCTTCCGCAGAAGGAGCGCCTTGTTGTTGTCAACCATGGTCTGCCAGGTACCGGCGGTTTTGCGGGGTTCGGGGATGCTGGGCATGCATCGATCGTAGCGGTGGCCCGGAGGTGTCCGGTTCCACCGCCGGTGCCACCAGGAAACGAGGCGATAAAAAGTTCTCCACAGCCGTAACCTTTCCGGCGGCACCGGCGATGTAGGACGTGATGGGCCCGCACGGCGGACCCGGATTGAAACGTGTTGTCTAGGTTTTGGAGTTTCTACATGTCGTTGTTCACCGTTCTCGCCACCAGCAAAGTAGCCGCCGGAGTACTGGCAGCCGGAACCATTGCCGTCGGTGGAACCGGCGCCGCCGCTGTTTCCGGCGTCCTGCCTGCCGAAGCTCAGCAGACCGCCCACAACCTCTTTGGGGCACCGGCCCCGAAACTGGCGGCAGAAGCAGCCGCTGACGCGCAGGCAACTGCCGAGGCCGCTGCTGATGCAGCCGCAGCCGCTGACACCAGCGTTGCCGCAGGTGCCGACGTTGAGACCGCTGGCGAAGCCACGGTCACCGACGAGAAGGTTGCCGCCCAGGCTGATGCCGCTGTTGCTGCGGATACCGCCGTGGACGCCGCCGGTGCTGCAGCCTTCGGCCTGTGCACCGCTTTCACCAATGGCGGCCTGAATGCTTCCTCCGAGGGCTTCTCCTCCCTGGTGATCGCAGCGGAAGGCGAAGCGAACGTCGAAAGCTTCTGCGCCGACGTCGTTGCCGAGGCTGATGCCGCCGCAGAGGCCGGTGCTGCCGCAGCCGGTTCCGCCGCTGTTGAGGTTGAGCGTCCCGAGCTGCCTGCTGTTCCGGCAGTGCCCGCAGTGCCTTCCGTTCCGGGTGTCGACGGCGAGCCCGCCGTTCCGGCCGTCCCTGCTGTTCCTGCCGTTCCCGGCGCTTCGGTCGACGGCGGCAGCGCCGCCGTGGACGCCCCATCCGTTTCGGTCCGCTAAGGACCGTTGGCTAGTGTGTACTGCGGGAAACTGCGCAGGTTCCGTTTCCCGCAGTACCGCAGTCCGGGTTGAAGAAACCTCGTTGGCTGTTCAACAGCCCGGCCCGGACCACCTGCAAGGCAGGCAATAAGACCATGGACTGGCAGTCCCCACCGGAAACCGGGACAGGCGCGAGCCGTATCCGGGGATGGAGTAGCCGCTGGTGCTAAGCACTTGGGCCCAAGAAGAGACCGACATATTCGAGAATGCGGCCGGAACGGATCCGGCCGTTCTGTTCGGTGCTGCCTATCGGTCCTTCGCCGGCCCCGTGCAGGGCTACCTCAGGGCGCGCGGAGTCGATGATCCCGAGGCGGTAACCCAGGACGTGTTCCTGGCGTTCTATCCGAAAATCAGCGGACTCACCGGTGGGCTCCAAGGCGCCAAGTCGCTGATCTTCTCCATTGCGCACGCGCGGATGGTGGACTACTACCGCCGCCTGGAGCGCAGGCCGCAGCTCAGCCCGTACGATCCCCAGCACGATGCAAGAACGACGCCTTCCGCCGAGGACCACGCCGTGGAACTGGCCGGCGGGGCCGCCGACATGCTGGCCGGACTCAGCGATGAACACCAGGAAGTGCTGGCCCTCCGCGTCGTGGCAGACCTGTCCATCGAACAGGTGGCCGCCACCATGGGCAAAAGCACAGGAGCCATCAAACAGCTCCAGCGCAGGGCCCTTCAAAACCTCAAAGCACAGACGCTCACAAGAAACCAGGCGAACCATGAGTGACACCGCAGGATCCCGCAGCGAAGGATTCGTTGACCAGTTGCTGCTGGAGGCAGGGCTGGAAGACGACGACCAGCTCCGCCCGGCACTGCAGGAACTCCGTGCCCTGGCAGGCGGCGCACCCGAACCGTCCGCCGCCATCGCCGCACTGATGGCGCCCGCTAAGGCCGCTGCGGTTCTTCAGGAAGTCCCGCAGCGTGCTGACGTCCAGCCGCGCGACGAACTGGCCGCCCGCCGCCGCACCAAGCGCCGCATTGCCCTCACTACACTGTCCGTGGCCGTTTCGCTCGGTGCCGGCGGCGCTGTTGCTGCGGCGTCGGACCAGGGGATCCGCGATTCCTTCAACCAGCTGAACCGGGTCATCACTTCCTTTGTCACCGGTTCCGGAGCGGCACCCGCCAGGCACCAGCCGGAGGAACCTGCCGCGCCCTTGCAACAGGTTCCCGCCGGTCCGGCAACGGTGCCGGCAGCGCCGGCGTCCTCGCCCGCCGCTAAGCCCCCGGTGGCGCCGCCGGCTGCTCCGACCATCACGGAGACGCCAGTCGCGGAGACTGCCGCCCCCGGCAAACCCGCAAAAGATCCTGCGGCTGAGCACGTGCCCACTACCGTCCCCGAACACCTCACCGACGGCTTGGGCCAATGGCCGCCGGTACCCGTCCCCGGCCCGTCAGACCTGCCCCTGCCGGGGACGCTACCCGCAGTCCCGCTGCCGTAAGGCGCCTCGCCCCGGCGACGCGCTGTGCCTGCTGCGGAGGTGCCTGCTACACCGCGTCCCTGGACCGGAATATCCCGTCTGGATCACATCGCCCGAATCATTTCGCCCGACGGGTCCGCGAGGTACCAGACGTCGTTGACGCCCTGGCCCATGACGTCTCCTGGCTTGGTGTCCTTCGCGAAGTAGTACAGCGGCATGCCGTTCAGGGTGACCTGCTGCTTGCCGTCCGGCGTGGGGATGGTGCCCAGCTCACCCGTGATGCCCTCCGCGGCCGGCGTCGCCGACTCCGTGAGGACGGGCGGCCATGCCGCCAGGCAGGCATCGGTGCAGGCGCTGGTTCCGGAGTCCTTAACGTCCTTCGTGAAGAAGTAGACGCTCATTCCGTTGGCATCCACCACGATGGTGCCCGCGCTTGAAGATGCCGTCTTGAGGCCGACGGCAGCACTTGCCGCCGACGTGGGGGTGGCCGATGAGGGGGAAACAGAGGCGGCGGGCGCGGTTGCAGAGGCCAGGGGTGTTCCTGCCGTGACAGCCGGGCTGGTTTCCGGCGACGTGCCGGTACCGCCTCCGCAGCCAGTCAGTGCAGCTGAAAGGGCCAGGATGGCGAGGCCTGCGCTCACATGGTGTTTCATGGCGTTGCTCCTTGGCTGGGCCCGGCGTCGGATCACCGGACGCTAACCCCTACCACGCGTCGGGACGGAAAATGGTTCACGGCAGGTGCCCCCTGTTTGAACTTTTCGCCGGCTGGCGGCGTTTTCAGGGGGTAAGCGGAAACCTTGAATAAAGCTGAGGCGGGAGGGGCGTCATGCCGCTCGATGACGATGTGGTGGAGTCCATCTACCGCGAACACGGCCCCGCGCTCCGCCGTTTCGTCATCAGCGCCTCCAAGGACCCCCAAGCGGCCGAGGATGTGGTGCAGGAGACGGTGCTCCGCGTGTGGCAACATGCCCCGGACATTGACGGCAGCCTCCGCAGTTACCTGTACCGGACGGCCAGGAACATCATGATTGACAACTACCGGCGCGCCCAGCGCCGGCCCGAATCCCTCGAAGGCAGCCCGGACGCTGCCGGGGTCAGGGAAAAAGTGGATGAGCTGCTCACCCGGGTGCTCGTGGAGGAAGCCCTGCTCCGGTTGAGCAGGGAGCACCGGGATGTCCTGGTGGCCCTCCACTACCGCCGGCTCACCGTCAACGAAACCGCGGTGCAGCTTAATATCCCCAGCGGGACGGTGAAGTCCCGCGCGTACTACGCCGTGAGGGCACTGCGCACCATCCTGGACGAGATGGGGGTGGAACAGTGAAGGCAGCCGATTCACACCAGTTGCTCGGCGCCTACCTCCTGGGCGGCCTTGATGCCCTTGACCGGGCAGCTTTTGCCGCCCACCTCAAGCAGTGCGCTGCCTGCCGGGAGGAGCTGGCCAGGCTCGAGGGGATTCCCGTAATCCTGGATAACCTTCCCGTTCCAGACGCGGTGTCGCTGACCCTCGATTCACGTGCCACTGCCGCCACCGGCTCGTCCACTGCAGCGCCGCTCCTTGCCAAACTGGCAAACCGTCGTCGGAAGATACGACGGCGGAGGGCGGCGCTGCTGGCTGCGGTCGCCGCGGCTTGCCTCACCCTGGGCATCCTGGCGGGGCCGCTGTTGGCCCGGCCCGACTCGCCCGACGCCACATACTCCGTGCAGTCAGGGGGAGGGCTGCAGTTCAGCATCGACCTGGCCCGGAAGACCTGGGGAACCGAGCTGGCCGTGAACGGAAGCAGCCTGCCGCAGGACGGGACGTTGTCGCTGTGGGTGCGGGACCGCGGCGGCAGTGAAGACCGCGCGTGCGCCTGGACTGCAACACCCGGTGGAAGGGTTCGGGTCACCGGGGCCACACCCATCCAGCTGGGCAGCATTTCGAGCGTTGAACTGCGGGACGGCAGGCAGCAGGCCGTCGCTGTCATCACTGTGCCGTGAGTTGTGCTGCCTTCCGGTCACCTGGTCATCCGGGCCAGCCTGGCGCGCACCATCATGAACACGCCGTACAGACGAGGCCCTAGCCCACCGCGGCGAGGAGGTACATGCCCAACGGCTGGTCGCGCAGGGCCCGCAGGCCGCCGTCGAGCCCGGTCGAATCCTCAGGGGGGACCTGCAGGGTGGCGACGGCGATCAGCAGGCCCGTCAGCAGCAGCACCGTTCCCTTGGCAACGTAACCTGCCACGCCCAGGACGGTCACAGCTGTGCGCAGGAACGGGGACGCCGGCGTGGCAAGGTGCTTTTGAAACGCCTTCCGCAGGCCGCGGATGCCATAGACCACCCCTGGCACGGCGATGGCGGTGCCGAGCAGGACCAGCAGGGCAACACCGCCCGGTGCCTTCATCAGGGCAACGGTAAGGTCGCTGGCGGCCCTTTGGTTGTCCGCGCCCGAGCCTGTTCCCCTGGCGAAGGACACCAGCGTGAGCGCAAGCCCGGCGAACACGAGGGCCTGCGCACCCGCCTTGGCCTTTTCCCGGCCTTTTACCTGGTGGGCAGGTGGTTGTAGTCAAAGATGGCGTCACGTTGTAGTCAAAGATGGCGTCACTGGTTTGCCAGAGTGCCAGGGCCCGCGCAGGCTGCAAAACTCGCCCATAACAGGAAGGGTCCTGCAGGCTGGATGGCGAGCTCCGCCACCGCACCGCTGAAATCGGCGTTCCCGGTCCCGCCAAAAGCCAGCCGGATGGCCGATCGCGCCCACCAGCAGATGCAGGATGCCGCTCGCCGCGAACCCAGCCCTGGCAAGCAGTTCCAGCGTGCGGGAGTTGGTGACGTTCTCCGTCGCGTCCACGGCCTGCCTGAGTTCGCTTTTGGTGGCTGTTCCTCTGTGCAAGTGCTGTGCTGATGCGCGTGCCCTGCACATAGGGCAATCGTGCCATGTCCGTTTAGTGGCCGGACAGAGGCCTCTGCTACCGCCGGCGGTAGCAGAGGTCGAAGATCAGCCGCCCGGCCTCGTGTGCCTTCGCCTCGAAGCTGGTCCGGATCCTGCCCTCGAATCGTGGTGCCCAACCCCCTGTTTCGTCGATTCCTTCGTTGGGTCCGGTGTGCTCGGTGCTGACCGGGGCGCGGCCCTCCCTCACCGGCGCGCCACCCACCACGGACTCCACGCCGGACTGCCACACGTGCGTCAGGGGGCTTTCGGGTCCGCGGCGCTCGCCGGTGTGCAGGTTTTCGAAGTCCTCTGAACCGGCCAGGACGTCCCGCACGTGGACCGCATAGTTGGACCAGTCGGTTGCGATCCGCCACAGCCCGCCCGGTTTAAGTGCGCGGGCTGCCAGCTCCGCGAACTCGGGCTGGATCAGTCGGCGCTTGTGGTGCCGGGACTTGTGCCACGGGTCCGGGAAAAATACCCACAATTCGGTGACCGAGCCGGGCGGGAGCATGGTGGCCAGGACTTCCGGGGCGTTGGCCTCCACTACCCGTACGTTCTGAAGGCCGCGGCTGTTGATTTTCATGATGGTGTTGGCGAGCCCCGGGGTGTAGACCTCCACGGCCAGGAAATCGGTGTCCGGGTTCTGCTCGGCGGCGTGGCAGATGGCGTCGCCCAGGCCGGAACCGATCTCGACGATCAGGGGTGCCTTGCGGCCGAACTCCGCCTCGGCGTCGAAAACATAGTCGGGGTGGACAGAGGTGTTGGCAACGTGGCGCGGGACGTTCACAGCCCACCGCTCCGCGTGCTCTTCCCACGCAGCTTGCCGGCGGCCCTGCAAGCGGGTGCCGCGGCGGACAAAGCTGACCGGCCGGCCGCCGTACGTGCCAAAGGAAGCCTGTGTCCCGGGAGTGACGGGCCTCGGGGCATGCGGCTGCTGGGGATTTTCTGGGGATTCGCTCATCCCCTCCAGAATACCGGTGGCCGGAGGAGGGGAAGAGTGCCATCCGGACAGCTATGGAACCGGCGCAAAGAGTCGGCAAAGTAAGCCCGATCCACTCAAAAAATGCAGCGTGACGAGCAGACCGACGAGGAAGAAGATGCCCATAAACGTCAACGAGGTCATCGCCACAACCCAACTGCTGGACAGGCGCCTTGACTTCCGCAGGCAGGAACGGGCCAGTGAGACAGAGCTGACTCCCACGAGAAAGGGGAGGCTCCAGAAGAAGACGGGTGCCAGCCAAGTCAGCGGCGTATGAGTGGTGGGTCCCGCCGTCAGCAGCATGGTAAATAAACCGATGGGACCGCTGATGTAGATGCTGATGGGTGAAAGGAAAGCAAGGATCAGGCTTCCGATGGCCGCACGATCGGTCACATCTGAAAGCGCGGAGTCTTGGGGTGGCGGGCCCGGGCCGGGCGGTTGGACGCTGCTCATGCCTCCCACGCTATGGTCGAGGGCTTGCCGGCAGTAGGTCTCCGGCCGCTATGTGGATAACTTCGTCCGCCGGTCCTCCTGCAAGAATGGGCGGGTGACGGAAGCGACAGACGCGGCGGCGAAGAAGCGGCGGACCGGGCAGCCGGCGGCGGAGCGCCAGGCCGAAAACCCGGTGCAACCAGACAACCTGGTGGACGCCGAGATAGATGAGCTGCCTGCCCCCGCGCCCACAGCCCTGGGCAGCCGTCGCCAGCTCGCGTACCTGGGGCTGTGCCTGGTCCTGATCGGCCTGAACCTGCGAACGGTCTTTTCCAGCTTCTCCGCGGTCCTGCCGGAGGTAACAGCCCAGGCGTCGCTCCCCGGGTGGGCCGTGGTGGTGCTGACCACCGCGCCGGTGACGCTGCTGGGCGTGTTCGCTCCGGCTGCGCCCGTGCTTGCGCGGCGGTTGGGAGCGGAGCGGGTGCTCCTGGGCGCCATGGCTGTCCTGACCGCGGGACTCCTGCTGCGCCCTGCCGAGCTGGGTTTCCCCGGAGCCGGGCAGGTTGCCGGCCACCTGCCCGCGCTGCTCGCCGGGACCGCCGCCTGCGGGGCCGCCATCGCGCTGTGCAACGTGCTCCTGCCCGGGCTGGTGAAGCGGGACTTCCCGCACCGGCTTGGCCTGATGGGAGGCCTCTACACCACCGCCATCTGTGCCTCTGCTGCATTGGGCGCGGGCCTGACCTACCCGGTCTATACGGCCACGGGGGAGTGGACGCTGGCCCTCTGGTCCTGGGCGGTTCCTGCCGCCGTCGTGCTCCTGCTGTTCCTGCCGGTGGCAGTCCGCCAGCCCCGCGTCAAGCACCAGGCCGTCAGCACCGGGGTCAATGTATGGCGCTCCGCGGTGGCGTGGCAGGTCACCATCTTCATGGTGCTGCAGGCCATGATGTCCTTCAGCGTCTTCGCATGGCTGGCACCGATCCTGCGCGAACGCGGCGTGGACGGGGGCACCGCCGGGCTGATCGTGTCCGTGAGCATTGTGCTGCAGATGCTGGGGTCCCTGTTCGCGCCCGCACTGGCCTCCAGATTCCGGGACCAGCGCACCATCAACACAGTGGTGGCCCTCATGACCGGCGGCGGCTTTGCGCTGAGCATCTTCGGCCCGCTGGAACTCATCTGGGTGTGGGCCGGCCTGCTGGGGCTGGGCCAAGGAAGCCTTACCGCAGTGGCGCTGACGATGATCATGCTCCGCACCCGCGACGGGCACACTGCAGCCCATCTTTCCGGCATGATGCAGGGCGTTGGCTACGGGCTGGGTTCCACCGGGACCCTGATGGTGGGCCAATTGCACCAGGCCACCGGGTCCTTCAAGGCCGCCGGACTCCTGTTCATCATGGTCGGCCTGCTGGCGGCCGTCTTCGGGTACCGCGCCGGCCGCAACCGGTACGTCAGCTAAGGGGCCCGGGACAGTGCAGGACTCCGTTGTACCGGCCACCCGTCCCGCCGCGGGCATTCTTCGCGGCCAGTTCCTGTGGGTAACGGTGGGTACGTGCGCCCTGGTGTTCCTGGCCGCCTTCGAATCGCTTGCCGTGACCACCATCATGCCCCTGGTCAGCCGCGAACTCGGCGGCGCGAACCTCTACGCCCTCGCCTTTGCCGGGCCGCTGGCAACCGGGGTGATCGGCATGGTTGCGGCCGGAAACTGGTCCGACCGGCGTGGACCAACAGCCCCGCTTTACACGTCGGTTGCCCTGTTTGTGGCGGGCCTGTTGATCGCGGGAACCTCGGTGTCCATGCCGGCGCTCGTCACCGGGCGCCTGGTGCAGGGCCTCGGCGGGGGAGCGCTGACCGTGGCGCTCTATGTGCTGGTGGCACGTATCTACCCCGGGGCGCTGCACCCCAAGATCTTCGCCGCCTTTTCCGCTGCCTGGGTGGTCCCGTCGCTGGTGGGGCCGTTCGCAGCCGGAATCGTGGCCCAGGTCTTCAGCTGGCACTGGGTGTTCCTTGGTGTGGTGGGGCTGGTTATTCCGGCACTGGCAATGATCGCGCCGGTGCTGCGCAGGCTGGTCCCGGAGGTTCCGGAGGCTGCAGCGACCCCGTGGGCGGTGGACCGGCTGGCATGGGCAGTGCTCGCCGCCTTCGCGGTGCTGGGGCTCAACCTGTCCGCCCAGGTGGACATCCCGGGCATTCCCGCCGCCACCGCTGTTCTGGCGGTCGCAGCCGTCGGGGTGGCACTGCTGGCCGTCCGGCGTCTGGTTCCCCTCGGCACCCTCACGGCCAGGCGCGGGCTGCCCAGCGTCATCCTGACGCGCGGGCTCGCGTCCGCGGCGTTTTTTGGGGCGGAGGTCTACCTGCCGTACCTGCTGATTGAGCAGTATGCATTCTCGCCCACCTTCGCCGGGCTGACTCTCACCGCCGGCGCCTTGGCGTGGGCGGGCGCGTCCGCAGTCCAAGGGCGCCTGGGCGGCCGCTTGTCCCACCGGACAGCGGTGCGGATCGGGGCGCTGATGGTCCTGGCTGCGGTGGTACTCGCCCTGGCAACCGCCGCACTTCATTGGCCTGCCGCCGTCGCCATTGCCGGCTGGATCTTAGCCGGCGGCGGGATGGGACTGCTCTACCCACGGCTCAGCGTTATGACCCTGGCACTGTCCAGCAAGGAAAACGAGGGCTTCAACAGCTCCGCGATGTCCATCTCAGACTCCCTGGGCGGCGCGCTCGCCCTGGCCACCACCGGCATCGTGTTCGCAGCATTTACGACCACGGCGGGATCCTTCGCCGGGGTCTTCGGCCTCGCCGCCGTGGTGGCCACAGCCGCGGCAATCGTTGCGCCGCGGGTCACCGCCAAAAACCCGAAGTGATCAGGGGAGCCGGGTGGCCCGCAGGACCACATCGGCGATCGTTGCGCGCTGGCCCTCCGGTCCGGTGACCGGGCGCTCCCGGCTGGTGAGGACCTCGAGCTGCCACTCTGGAGCGTCCAGCCCGAGTTCCTGCACCAACTCGTCGCCGGTGTAGAACATCTCCCTGTGGTTATGGTGGTCGCTGCCCCACGGCGGAAGCCGGTCCGGGTGGTGGCCCACGATCAGCAGGGTGCCGCCGGGCTTCACTGCCGACGCCGCTGTCCGGAGCGGCCCCTGCCAGGCGAGTTCCTCAGAGTGCAGGAACTGCGAGGTCACCAGGTCGTAGGAATTGCCGGGATCCCAGTGTTCGAGGTCGGCTTGCTGCCAGGTGATGCGGCTGGTGATGGCGCCCTCGGCGGCATGCACGCTTTCCCGCGCCAGCGCGGCTTTCTCGTGGGCGCGGGCCCGCTCCAGTGCGACGGCGGAAACGTCGACCGCGGTCACGGTCCAGCCCTGCTGTGCGAGCCAGATGGCGTCCGCCCCTTCCCCGCAGCCGAGGTCGAGGGCCTTCCCGGGGCGCAGGCCGCCGGCTTCCCGGACAAGTTGCGGGTTCGGCTTTCCGCTCCAGAGCCTGGCCTTGGTCCGGTACCGCTCGTCCCAAACGGAGGCGGCATCATTGCCGCGGATCCCGCTCCCTATCCCGCCGCTCAAGGTGCCGCTGCCGCCGTGCGACGCTTCGTCGTCGTGTGTTCCATGGTGGCCGGCGTGTTCGCTCATGCCACAAGCCTGCCCTGACCTGCCGGCCAAGGCAACGGGGAGGGGAGGTGAAGGCCGGGAAGAGGGGCGGCGGCAGGGGATGCTAGAGTGGAGGTACTTGATGTGCAGTGATGCCCGCTCGCTCCGCCTTTCAGGAGTTCCTTATTGGGGGAGTGGGCATTTTTCATGTGAGAGGCACATCCTGCGTCGATGAACGCGTTCCATTTGGTCCCGGCCGCCGTCCTGCCAGTGGCAGTTGGCCGGTTGACCACCTGAATTTTCTTCGGCGAACCCCCTGGGCCAACCGGCGTCGGGGGCCGATATCCGCACGGATACCGCCTGAAAGACCTTTGACTTTGACTACATTTGCTGCCCTCGGCACGCCCAAGGCCCTTGCCGACACCCTCACCGCACAGGGAATCGAGACTCCGTTCCCCATTCAGGTGAAGACCCTCCCTGACACCCTCGCGGGACGCGACGTCCTGGGCCGCGGCCGCACCGGCTCCGGCAAGACCATCGCCTTCGCCATCCCCCTGGTGGCCCGCCTCGCCGAACGCGAAGCCCCGTACTTCCGCAAGCCCGGCCGCCCCATGGGCCTGGTCCTTGCACCCACCCGCGAACTGGCCACCCAGATCAATGCCACCATCGAGCCGCTGGCCAAGGCCGCCGGCCTGAACACTACCGTGATCTACGGCGGCATCTCCCAGGCCCGGCAGGAGAAGGCCCTGCGCGCCGGCGTCGATATCGTCATCGCCTGCCCCGGCCGCCTGGAGGATTTGATCCGCCAGCGCATCCTCACCCTCGAGGCCGTGGAGATCACCGTCCTGGACGAGGCGGACCACATGGCAGACCTCGGCTTCCTGCCCGTGGTGAAGAAGCTTATGGACATGACCCCCAGCCAGGGCCAGCGCCTGCTGTTCTCCGCCACCCTGGATAACGGCGTGGACAAGATCGTCCAGCGCTACTTGTCCAACCCGCTGACCCACTCTGTGGACGATCCGCAGGCAGCGGTGACCACCATGGAGCACCACGTGCTGGTGGTCAACGACCAGACCGTGAAAAAGCAGCTGATCGTGGAGCTCGCCTCCGGCGCCGGCCGCCGAGTCCTCTTCATGCGGACCAAGCACCACGCCCGCAAGCTGGCCAAAACCCTCACCGACGCCGGGATCCCCGCCGTCGATCTGCATGGCAACCTGTCGCAGAACGCCCGTGACCGTAACCTCGCCGAGTTCTCCAATGGCGACGTCCGCGTCCTGGTAGCCACCGACGTCGCAGCCCGCGGCGTGCACGTGGACGACGTCGAACTGGTCATCCACGTCGACCCGCCCACCGAGCACAAGGCGTACCTGCACCGCTCCGGCCGTACGGCCCGTGCCGGTTCCGACGGCACCGTGGTGACCATCACCCTGCCCGAGCAGCAGACCGACGTGAAGAAGCTGATGAAGGCCGCCGGCGTGGACGTCAGCTTCGAACGCGTCACCGCCACGTCGCCCATCGTGGGTGAACTGGTCGGCGAGATCGCGGACAAGGTTGACCCGCGGACCCGGGCAGCACTGCAGGCTGCCAAGGCACCGAAGCAGGGCGGCGGCACCTCCACCGGTGCCAACGCCGAGCGCAAGCGCGCCCGCCGCCAGGCTTCGCCGGTTGCCGGTGGCCGCGGCGGCCGTGGAGGACGCGGCAAGGTTTCGGCCGAGCCGGTCCGCACAGACGTTCCGCGTGCCGAGCGCCGGGCAGCTGCCTTCGAGGGCCGCGCCGAAGCCCGCGCAGCGTTCGACCGCGTCGCAGAGCAGAACGAGGACCGTGCCATTGCGGCAGCAGCTGCACGGCGCAACGCCCGCGGCCGCGGCACGGCGTCCACCCACCGCAATGACGTTCCGGCCGCCGGTGGCCGCGCAGCAGCCGGCCGCGGCTCAGACGGCCGCGCCGAATCACGCGTGACCCGAAGCGAAGTCCCCCGTGGCGGCACCGGCCGCCCCGCAACATCCGGTGGCGGCCAGCGCGGCGGCCGGCCGGCAACGGGCCAGCGGGCAGCAGCGGGAGCTTCCCGTGGCGGCCAGCGTTCGGCTGCGGCTTCCTCTGCCGCAGGTTCCGGCGGCAGCAAGGCCGTCTGGTCCTCCAACACCGGCGGCACGTCCGGCGGATCGTTCGGTGCCGGCAAGAGCAGCGGCTCAGGCCGCCCCGCCCGCAGCGGTCCCCGCCGCGCCTCGGCTCCGGCATCCAACGAACGCCGCGGGCGCTAGCATTACGGGGTTTCGCTACAGAAAATAGCTGGGGCACGCAAAATGCGTGGTGCTACGGATATATCCCCAGCACCACGCATTTTAGCTAGCACAAATCACGAAGCGCAGCGCCAGCCGTGAAAGCTACCAGCCGCGGGCGCGCCACTCCTCAAGGTGCGGGCGTTCGGCGCCGAGCGTCGTCCCCCTGCCGTGGCCGGGATGCACGACGGCGGCGTCCGGGTAGGTGCCGAACAGCCGCTCCGTGACGTCATCCAGCAGCTGGTTGAACCGCTCCGGGTCTTTTTGGGTGTTGCCCACACCGCCGGGGAACAACGAGTCGCCAGAGAAAATGTGTGTCAGCCCCCGCGGGTCCTCGTACACATAGGCGACTGATCCGGGCGTGTGCCCGCGCAGGTGGATCGCCGTCAGCTCGAACCCGGCCACGGCCAACGTGTCCCCGTGCCCGAGCCGCCGGTCCACGCGAACAGGCAGCGCGTCGGCGTCGTCACTTCCTGCTGCGGTGGCTGCACCGGTGACATCCGCCAGTTCCTTCAGCGCCCGGACGTGGTCCCAGTGCTGGTGGGTGGTTGCGATGAGGACGAGCCTCGGCGGGGCCGCGGTGTCAGCACTCGCATCCTGCAGCAGCTGCTGGATGGCCGGAAGGTCGTCCGCGGCGTCGATCAGTACCTGCTCGCCGCTGGCTTTGGCGGTCAGCAGGTACACGTTGTTGTCCATCTCGCTGACGGAGATCTGGCGGATGGTCAGGGCCGGCAGGTCGTAAAGAAGTGTGTCCATGGGCTTCAGTCTAGGGATGACTGCTTGCGGCCCTGGTTACTCGCGGCCCTCCGACACCCAGTTGGGATCTGCCGAGCGGGAACCGACGACGGCGTCTGAGGCCCGGGCAAGCGCGTCCAGTTGCGTCGTGGTCAGGGCCAGGGCCAGGGCACCCAGGTTCTCGTCGATCCGGTGCCGCTTGCGAGTGCCGGGGATGGGAACCACCGGCAGCCCCAGCCGCTTGCCTTGGGCCAGCAGCCAGGCCAGGGCAACCTGGGCGGGTGTCGCGTCCAGTTCGTCAGCCACGGACTGGACGGTATCCACCACTGCCTGGTTTGCGTCGGCGGCATCGGGGGCGAAGCGGGGGATCCGGCGTCGGAAATCCTTTTCGCCCAGGCTTGAGGCGTCAACGGTGCCGGTGAGGAATCCCCGGCCCAGCGGCGAGTACGGCACAAAACCCACCCCCAGGGCGGCGGCGGCAGGAACAACGTTGCGTTCCACGTCGCGGCTCCAGATGGACCATTCACTCTGGACCGCCGCAATGGGGTGGATGGCGGAGGCTTCTTCCAGCTCCTGGGCGGTCACTTCGGACAGTCCCAGGTGCCTGACTTTGCCCTGCCGCACAAGCTCCGCCATGGCCTCCACGGTTTCCACAATCGGAACGCGGAGGTCACGGCGGTGCATGTAGTAGAGGTCGATCACGTCAGTGCCCAGCCGCCGCAGGCTGCGGTCCACGGCCTGCCGGATGTAGGCGGCGTCGCCGCGGATGTCCGTATAACCCTCCAACGGCGTCCCCACCAGGCCGAACTTGGTGGCCAGCTGCACCTCGTCCCGCCGCTCCTTCAGCAGTTGCGCGATGAGTTCCTCGTTGCTGCCCCCGCCGTAGATATCCGCGGTGTCAATAAAGCTGACACCGGAGTCGACGGCGTGGTGCAGCGTCCGGAGCGCATCCTCCTGGTCCACCTCCCCATAGACCGGGGTGAGCGCCATTCCGCCGAAGCCGAGCGGGCCGACGCTAAGGTTGTCGCCGAGGTTCACATTTGCTGCCATATAGGTTCTCCTGTTCGTTGCGGTGCTGGCTGCAGTGTTGTTGCGGGCGCTCAGTGCCAGGGGATGATGCGATCCGCAGACGGGCGGGTTGCCTGGATCAGAACGGCGTTGGCTTCGTCCGGGCCTGACGCCCACGCCTCGGCCGCGCTCCGGTCCATGCCGAACGAGACGTGCCGATCCACCAGCCGGCTGATCCGCAGATCCTGCGGAGTATCCACGAACCACACCTCGTCCAGCTGTGCGCGGATATCCTTCCAGGGCTCCTGCTCCATCAGCAGGTAGTTACCTTCGGTGATAACCAGTGGAACCTCGGCCGGGACGGCGATCGATGCCGCCACCGGCTCGTCCAGGGTCCGCCGGAATTCCGGCGCGTACACCACGGGCTCATCCCGGCGCACCAGGCGGCGGAGCAGCGAAAGATACCCGCCGCCGTCGAACGTGTCCATGGCCCCCTTGCGCTGCCGCAGCGGTGTGCCGTCGATGATCGCGTTGCCCAGGTGGAAGCCGTCCATCGGCACCACCACGGCCTGTCCGCGCCCGAACTGCTGCCGGATCCATTCCGCGAACGTCGATTTACCCGAGCCGGGCGCCCCGGCAATGCCCAGGATGACCCGTGCCCCGGGAACCAGCCGCCGGCGCAGGGCGTGTATCGCTTTAGCTGTCTCGGGGGAGTCCATGGCAAAAGCCTAGACCGAGTGCCGCCGGAGCATGCGCTGAGTCTCCCAACCTTTGGCTTTGGGAAGGCGGCGTTCGACAGCGTTTTGCCGGGACACGCCGTCGTCGCTCCCTAAAGGCGGTAAGAGTCACCGGTGGGCTGCTCCTTGCCTCCGGGCAGGGCCTTCAACCCGGCAGCGCAGCCTACGATTCCGGCGATGAACAGCAGTTTCAGCACGCTGAAGGGTTCCACGCCGGTGGCCATCGCCCAGGCGACCGTGAGCGCGGCGCCGGTTCCCACCCAGACTGCATACGCGGTGCCCAGCGGGATGTGCCGGATGGCCATGCCCAGGCCCAGCATGCTCAGGGTGGCCGTGACGGCGAAAACTAGGGTGGGAAGCGGCTTGCTGAAGCCGTCGGACAGGCCCAGGGCCGTAGCCCACACGGCCTCCAGGACCGCAGAGGCCAGCAGAACCAGCCACGGAATGGAACGCCGGAACATCACGCCACCACCTTCAAGCCGACCACGCACGCGGCGATGCCGGACAACAGCAGGAGGCGTGCCGTCGTCAGGCGCTCCACCTTGGTGACAATGGCGTAAGCGGATGTCAGCACCACGCCCACGCCCACCCAGACAGCGTAGGCAGTGCCGGTGGGAATGGACTGCATGGCGACGGCCAGGCCGCCGGTACTGGCAGCAACCGAGACCAGGAACAGGGCGGCGGGGGCGATCCGGCGCCGGCCCGACGTTTGGGAGGCGCGGTGCAGCGCTGCGGCCCAGACGGCTTCAAGGGCGCCGGAAAGAATGAGTATCAGCCACGACATGATGAATCCTTTGGCCAGTCTTGTCGTGCGCCGGGTACTGAACCGTCGTCCGGAGGCCCGGTGCTGGGCCTTGTTTCCAGCGTAGCAACGGCCGACGGCGGCGGGCCACCTTGGTGCCTAACCTCACCACCGGCGAGGTCTTAGAGGGCGCCGCCCGCTGCCTCGGGGGCGGCACTGTCCCGGCCGCCGTCGCCGATGGTTTCCCGGGCAATAAAGTTCTCGATGTCGAACAGGTTGTCCGCCCGTTCGGCAATGTTCAGCAGGGTGGTCATGGAAGCCACTTCTTCCACCTGCTCCTTGAGGAACCACAGCATGAACTGCTCGCCCAGCGCATCGTCCTCGCCGCGCGCCGCCCGGAACAGATCCTCGATGTTGCGGGTAACATCCTTCTCCTGCTGCAGGGCAAGGGCCAGCGGCTCGGTGACCGAGGCGAAGTCATTGCGTACCGCGGGAACGCCGGGAATGGTGAACGGTATGTCCCGGTCCAGCATGTACTGCACCATCATCATGGCGTGGTTCCGTTCCTCCACTGACTGCCGGTAGAAGTACTTAGCCAGCTGGGGGAGGTCCTGGTTCGCGAACCAGGTGGCCACGGCAATGTACTGCTGCGAGGCCGTGAACTCATTGCCGATCTGCGTGGACAGGAGCGCGTTGAACGATGAAGTGGTCATAGCCCGAGTCTAGGGACGGTCCTGTTGCGGGGCCAGAGTG
>NZ_VAHM01000020.1 GCF_005796185.1 Pseudarthrobacter sp. NamB4 | reverse complement strand
AAAGCGCTGCAGATGCTCTCTGCCAGGGGCGAGGTGGAGGAGGGCGCGCCGTCGTACGCCCTGGACCGGTACAAGCTGCTGGACGTCAACGCCGGAACCACAGGCGGGACCGGCGGCGACGCCTAGGGGAGAGTAGGGTGCAGCTATGGGGAACACTGGTGACGTCAGGACCACCGGCCTGGTACTCGCTGCCGGCGCCGGCACCAGGCTCGGCAAAGGCCCCAAAGCGCTGCTCCCCTACCGCGGCCGGCCGCTCGTTGAATCCGTAGCCGGAGCACTGCTCGACGGCGGCTGCCGGGAGGTGGTGGTGGTGCTCGGCGCCGGAGCACCGGACGTCATCGCCGCCGCGGAGCTGGGCCGCTACCGCACCGTGGTGAACCAGGAGTGGCAGTCCGGGATGGGCAGCTCCCTCCTGCAGGGCAACGCCAGTGCCGCCCCGGAGGATCATCTCCTGGTGGCACTCGTTGACCAGCCAGGCGTGACCACCACAACGGTGCAGCGGCTGCTGGCAGCCCACCGTCCCGGCCGGATTACTGCGGCGGCGTACTACGGCAGTGCTGCCGCAGCGGAGGGTGCCGGTGGCAGGCTCCGCCGCGGGCACCCGCTGGTGATCGACGTAGCGCTCCGCAGCGACGTGGCGCAAACGGTGACCGGCGACGCCGGGGCGCGCGGCTTCCTGGGGGACCACCCGGAGCTGGTGGATGAGGTGGACTGCAGTGACCTGTGCACGGGAGAAGACATCGACACCCCGGCCCAGCTGGGGTTACTGGGCTAGCAGCTCCTCGAGCCCCCGCTTAAAGCCGGACCGGCCGCCATGGGAAGGATGCCTCACCTTCCGCACCTCCATGCCACTGCGCAGCAGGCTGCGGTGCGCCACGTTGCCCACAGCCACCACGGTTTCGATGCCAAAGAGCTCCACCAGCTGCTGCCAGAACGGAGTGCCCAGCTTCGCCTCCGCTGCCGTTGGGGTGCGGTTGGACTGCGGCCGGCCCGGGACGTGCGTATGCCAGGGGCAGGCGCTCCACAGCAGGGGAAGGAACTGCAGTTCCGCCAGCACCTCCCACATCACCGTAGCCGTGGGCTCGGCCGCAACCCCTGCAGCGTCCTCCGGAAGCGTGTACCCCTTGCCCGGGCCAAACAATCCGAAACTGTTGGCCTGGCCCTGGAACATAGTGCGGTTGGTGAACGGCACCCCGGTGATCCTCATGCCCCTGAAGCCGGGGGCTTCCCCCAGCAGCAGCATCTGCGGCGACCGCTCCTGCATTTCCGCCAGGTAGAGCTCAAGGTTGTGCCGGCGCTGGGCGTTTGCAGGCGCCGAGTGGCCAAGGAAGTTGTTGCGCCCCGGCCCCGACGGCACGGCTGAGAGCCGCTCCACGAAGGCGCCCAAGGCTGTTTCTGCCACTCACAGCCCCCGGTCGGACGCGATCAGCCCTGCTACCAGCGCGGGTGGATGGCCTCGCGGAAGTAGTGGTCGTAAATCCAGCGGACCCCGGCGTCAAACTCTTCGGTGACCTGCACGGAAGCCGCCGCTGCGTTCGCTTTCGCCTGGTCCACGTTGCGTGCGCCGGGGATCACCGTGGTCACGCCGTCCTGGGCCGCGATCCAGGCGATGGCTGCCTGGGCAGTGGTGGCTCCGGAAGGTACCAGCTGTTCGAACTCGGCCACGGCCTTCAGCCCGAGCTCGTAGTCCACGCCCGAGAAGGTTTCGCCAACGTCGAATGAGTCACCGTTGCGGTTGTAGTTCCGGTGGTCGTTCTCCGCGAAGGTGGTGTCCTTGGTGTACTTGCCGGACAGCAGCCCCGAAGCAAGCGGCACGCGGGCGATGATTCCCACGTTTGCCGCCTTTGCGGCGGGAAGGACCTCGTCCAGGGGCTTGAGCCTGAAGGCGTTCAGGATGATCTGGACGGAGGCTGTACTTCCGCGCCGGATCGCTTCCAGCGCCTCGTCGGTCCGTTCCACGCTGACACCGTAGTTCCGGATGGCACCCTCCGCCACCAGGGTGTCCAGGGCGTCGTAGACCTCGTTGCTGCTGAACACCGGAGTGGGCGGACAATGCAGCTGGACCAGGTCCAGGGTGTCGGTGCCCAGGTTCTTCCGGGACCGGTCCACCCACTGGCGGAAGTTGGCCAGGGTGTAGTTCTCCGGTTTCTGGTCCACCCGGCGGCCCATCTTGGTGGCTACCGTGATGTCCAGGCCGGGATTGTCTGCGAGGAACCTTCCGATGGCCTGTTCGCTCTTGCCGTCACCGTAGACGTCGGCCGTGTCGAAGAAATTTACTCCTGCTTCGACGGAGGCCGCCAGGATGGCCTGCGTCTGGGCCGGGTCCACGTTGCCCCAGTCGGCTCCGAGCTGCCAGGTGCCGAGTCCCACGATGGAGACGTTACGTCCGGTGTTGCCTAAAATCCGATGTTCCATCCCTCGACTATATGCAACGATGCAGGGTGAGGTGGGTCACCGGCTGCCGGACGCGCCTGTTTGGGGCTTTTGTGACCCCCTTTTTCAGGTGAGCAGCGATTCAGTGGGGACCAGCCCCGCTTCCTTAAGCCCCAGGTAAATCCGGTCCCGCGCAATGGGCAGCGACGCGAACCGCACTCCCGTCGCGTTACGAATGGCATTCGCCAGGGCGGGGGCAACGGGGTTGAAGGGACTTTCGCTCATGGACTTGGCACCCAGCGGCCCCACCTTGTCCTTGGTGTCCGCGAAGTACACTTCGCTGCGCGGCACGTCCGCGAAGGTGGGAATGTGGTACTGCCGGAGGATGTCCGTGGTGACCCGGCCTGTGTCGTCGATCACCACTTCCTCGTACAGTGCTGCGCCGATGGCCTGGGCGATCCCGCCCTCGATCTGCCCGCGGCACTGGCGCGGGTTGACCACCACGCCGGCGTCCGCCGCCTGCACGCTCTGCAGGATCCTCAGCTCCCCGGTGCCACGGTTCACCGCGACCCGGAACCCGTGGACGTTGAAGGCGACAGACCGCGGCGTCCCGCCCCAGCGTCCCTCTGCAGAGAGTTCGACGCCGGCTTCGGCAGCCTGCTGCGCCAGTTCAGACAGTGCCACGGGATTGCCGTCTATGACAACCGTGTCGCCGTCAAGGACGCAGGCCGAGGCCTGCGTCTGCCGGATGCCGGCGGCAAAGGCGCGGATCCTCACGGCCAGTTCCTCGGCCGCGGCAAGCGTGGCCTTTCCGGCCACCACCGTTCCTGCCGAGCCAAAAGCACCAGTGTCGTGCTCCACCAGATCCGTATCCGACTGCCGTACTGCAACGTTCGCGGCTTCGGTGGAAAGCGCGGTAGCCGCCAGCTGGGCATGGACTGTGGTGGTTCCGTTGCCGAATTCAGCCGTTCCCACGTCGGCCTGGTACGTGCCGTCCGGCAGGAGCCTCAGCCTGGAGTGGGCAAAGTGGCCGCGCGGGGGCACGGTGTCGATCATGGACAGGGCAGTTCCCTCGCCGGTGAGCCAGTCAGGTCCAAGCTCGTCCAGTCCGGCGGCACGATAGCGCTGGCGGCCGCGGGCCAGTGCGTCGCGGACCAGGCCCAGGCACTGGTCAAGCCCGTAGCTGCCGTAGTAGACATCCTCCTCAGGGTCCGGCTGGGTTGAGAGCATGCGGTCGCCTTCGCGCACCATGTTCCGGCGGCGGAACTCGAAGGGATCCATGCCGATGCCGGCCGCAAGTTCGTCCATCGCGGACTCGATGGCGAAAACCATCTGGCTCAGCCCGTAGCCGCGGAAGGCCCCGGCCGGAACCGTGTTGGTGTACATCGCATGCGCGTCCACCTTCTTGTTGGGGCAGTTGTATACCGCCAGGGATTCGCCGCAGCCATGGAACATCACACCCGGGCCGTGGTTTCCGTAGGCGCCGGTGTTGGTCAGGACGTCCAGTTCCAGCGCGGTCAGCCGGCCGTCGGCTGCAGCCCCGGCCTTGAGTTTGATGGTGAACGGGTGCCGGGTGGTGGTGGCGGTGAACTGCTCAGTCCTGGTAAGTTCCAGCTGGACCGGGCGGCCCAGCTTCAGGGCTGCGAGGGCCACGATGTCCTCGGTCAGGACTTCCTGCTTGCCGCCGAAGCCGCCGCCGACCCGTCCTGCCACCACGTGCACCTTGTCCTCCTCCAGGCCGAACACCCGGCAAAGGGTGCGGCGGACCAGGAACGGGACCTGGCTGGACGTGCGCACCTGCACGCGCCCTTCACCGTCCACGGACGCGATGGCCGCATGCGTTTCCAGGGCCACGTGCTGGACCCGCTGTGTTTGGTAGGTCTGTTCGTGAATGAAGTCCGCGGCGGCAAAGCCCTCGGCCACGCTGCCCAGTTCGGCGTGCAGTTCGGCCACCACGTTGCGTTCGGGGCGGGAAATGCGGGACGCCATTCCGTCCTTGTCCCCGTGCACTAGCGGCGCGCCGCGCAGCAGTGCTTCCTGCGGCGAGAAGACCGCCGGCAGTTCCTCATACTCCACGTCCAGTGCACGCACACCGGCTTCGGCGGCAGCCACCGTTTCGGCCACCACCGCCGCCACCCGCTGACCCCGGAACCGCACCACGTTGTCCAGGACGCGCGTATCGTCCGGGTCGTCGGTAAATAGTTCATGCTGGGCGGTGGAAAACAGCTGCTCCGGTACGTCCTCATGGGTGAAGACCGCAACAACGCCCGGGACCTTCAGCGCTGCATCGGCATTGATGGAAAGCACGCGGGCGTGCGCAAGCGGCGAGCGCAGGAGCTTGAGGTGGAGCAGGCCCTGCAACTGGTCCACGGGCACGTCCAGGGTGTAGCGGGCGGCGCCGGTAACCACAGCCCGGCTGGCAGGTGCGGGAACGTCGTCGCCCAGTTGCCCGGGCTCGGGATCGGGCTGCCCCTCCCCCGCAATGCCGGAACCCTGTCCTTTCGGATCCGGGTGCCCGGCATGCCCGCAGACGGCATCGGAAATGGCCCTGTACCCGGTGCACCGGCAGAGGTTGCCCTTCAGGTTTCGGGGCAGGTTCTCCTTCTGCTCGTCGTCGAAGGTGGCAGCGGTCATCACCATGCCTGCCGTACAGAAGCCGCACTGGAAACCCTGCCGCTCCATGAACTGCTGCTGCACCGGATGGAGGTCGGCACCGCCGGCGGTTGCGGCGAGCCCTTCGATCGTGGTGACGGCATGGCCTTCCGCGCGGACCGCTGGATAGATGCAGCTGTGCACCGGGGTACCGTCAACGTGGACAGTGCACGCGCCGCAGTCTCCGCCGTCGCAGCCCTTCTTGACGCCCAGGTTTCCCTGCTCGCGCAGGTAGGTGCGCAGGCACTGTCCCGGGCGGGGTGCCGTTTCAGCCGTCGTTCCATTAATTTCAATGGCCATTGCTCAGGCCCCTTCCTGCTGGGCGGCAAGCCCACTGTCCTTAGGCGGCCAGAAGTCGCCCGATACCCGGAGTCCGGGCGCCCCGTCCGGAGCGGCGAGTTCGGCCCGGATTTCTTCGGCTAGCCGGTAAGTCATGTCCCGGCGCCACACCGGCAGGCCATGGATGTCGTCGTGGTAGAGATCCTCAGGAATTGCCGCGCTGACGGCATCTGCCAGCCTATCGGCGTCCGGCAACCCGTCGAAGCGCAGCTGCACGGGCCGCTTGGTGGCGGCTGTAACGGTCAGGACCAGGGAGGTACCGCCGTCGAGCCTTCCAATCAGCAACACCCCGGACCTGCCCAGGTTGCTGAGGGACAATCGGCGGAACGCCGCCCGGGAGGCAAGGGCCGACGCCGGCAAGTGGACGCTGCGCAGCAGCTCGCCGGGTGCCAGGCAGTTCCTGGCGTCGCCGGTAACGAAGTCCGCCACGGGCACGGTGCGGCTGGTCCCACCGGGTCCGATGATGGTGGCCATGCCGTCCAGCCCGGCGGAGAGCGAGATGATGGGGCCGGCGGGCAGTGAGGTGCAGAGGTTGCCGCCCACCGTAGACATGTTCCACACCTTGAAGGAGGCGACGAAGGAATCGCAGCAAGGGTGGACCAGGTCCAGCCCGGGCCAGCTGCGTCCCGCCACCGCCGGTGACCCGGGAAGGCTGTACAACTGGGAGATGGTGCAGGTGGCGGCGAGCTCGATGCCGTCGTCGGTGACGGTTACCGGGGTCCAGCCTGCGCTGCCGAGGTCGAGGAGCCGCTTCAGCGGCCGGGGACCGAAGGCGAAGCTGCCGTAGGAGAACAGCACGGTGCCGCCGGCCAGCCAGGCGTCGCCGTCGCGCCATTCTGCGGGGTCGGTGGTGGGGACCACCGCCTCGATGGTGTTCATGTCCATGCGATCTCCTGCTGATTAACTGTGGCGCTGGCCTGTACCGGCTGCCGGCGCGCCGGGTGCTGATGGATGGGGCCGGACCTGTCCCGAAGAGGGGTACAGCCGGGGGCCCGGTTGCGTGCTGCAACGATTTCGGCAGTGATGGAAACCGCCACTTCGGCGGCAGAGACGGCGCCGATGTCCAGGCCAATCGGCGAATGGAGTGAGGCGATCCGCTCCGGCCGGACCCCGGCGGCGAGGAGCTCCTCCACCCGCTGCAGGTGGCTCCTCCGGGACCCCATGGCACCCACATAGGCGAGGTCCAGGTCCAGGGCTTTCTCCAGCAGTGGGAGGTCGAACTTCGGATCGTGGGTGAGGACCGCCGCGACGGTGCGGCCGTCCAGGCGTCCGGCCGCAGATTCCGCAGCCAGGTAGCGGTGCGGCCAGTCGGTCACCACGTCATCGGCGGCAGCGAATCTGGACTGCGCCGCGAACGCGGGGCGGGCGTCCACCATGGTTACGCGGTAGCCAAGCAGTTTTGCGGCCGGGATGAGGGCTGCACCGAAGTCATTGGCACCAAACACCAGCATCCGCGGCGGCGCGAGCCGGGATTCCACCAGGAGGGAAGGTCGCATGCTGTCCTGCGGGTCCTGTCCGAGCTTTTCCGGGAGGCAGTTGCCTGGCTCGGCAAGCGGGATTACGTCGGCGCCGCCGTTGCGAAGGATCGACTCCATCCGGAGCAGGGCCACGGAGTGCCCCTGCTCCACTAGAGAAGCCAGTTCCGGCAACACCGCCGCGCGCGCGGCCGCCGGATCATGGACCACGACGGCGCCGCCTCCGGACGTGCCTAAGCGGCGTACCAGCGCCACTGGCTCGCCCGGCGCCAGCTCCGCCAGTTGATGCAGCACGGTCCGGAGCGGGTGGGCGGGCTGGCCCGGTGCGTCCGGGGCCACCGGTTCGATATGGATGTCCAGCTCTCCCCCGCAGGTGAGCCCGGCGGCGAAAGCATCGGCAGAACTGAAGCCGAAGCGCTTCCCTCGCGCGGCGCCGTCGTCCATGGCTTCCTGGGCGAGCGCCACCACGGCGCCTTCCACGCAGCCGCCGGAGAGGCTGCCCAGTACGTCCCCGGAGGCGGCGACAATCATGGAGGTTCCGACAGGCCGGGGCACGGAACCGCTGGCGGCAACGATGGTGGCAACGGCGAACTGGCTACCGAGGAAATGCGCCCCGGAGCGAAGCGAAGGGATCAGGTCAAGCATGGCTGCACTCCTTGGTCCGCGCGGCGGTGGTGTCCATTGTCGTTCCTGTCGGTGATTCGGAAAAGCAGGTGGTTCTGGAAGCGGATTGTTCTTTGGAATTTGCCTGGTCCGGACATCCGCATCCCCTCCCAGGAATGCGGATGTCCGGAAGCGGCACGAGGTGGCCACAGGGTCCGGTCAGGCACCCAGCAGCAGGTTGATCGGTCCGCGGGCGAAGTAAATTAGGAAGCCGGCACTGACCACCCACATGAGCGGATGGACCTTCTTCGCCTTGCCGGACGCCGCACCGATGATGGCCCAGCTGATGAAGCCGACGCCGATTCCGTTGGCGATCGAGTAGCTCAGCGGCATGGTGACAATGGTGAGGAATGCCGGCAGGGCCACGCTGAACTTGCTGAACTTGATCTCGCGGATCTGCGCCATCATCATGGCGCCCACCACCACCAGTGCGGCGGCAGCGACCTCGAGCGGAACCACGCTGGTGAGCGGGGTAAGGAACATCGAGCCCAGGAACAGCACACCGGTGACCACAGATGCCAGGCCCGTGCGGGCGCCTTCACCAATTCCCGCTGCTGAGTCGATGTACACGGTGTTGGAGGAGCCGGAGGTAGCTCCGCCCGCCACGGCACCGAGCCCTTCAACGATGAACGCGGACTTCAGCCGGGGGAACGTCCCGTCCTTGTGGGCCACCCCGGCGCTCTTCGCGAGGCCGGTCATGGTGCCCATGGCATCGAAGAAGTTGGTGAACACCAGCGTGAACACCAGCATGGTGGCCGCGAGCCCGCCGATCCTGGCGAACGAGCCGAAGAGGTCGAACTGGCCCACCAGTGCCAGGTCCGGGGCCGAGACCAGCTGGCCGGACAAAACGGGGGTGTTCAGGTGCCAGCCGCCGGGATTTGTCTCGCTGGCCGGGCCGATCTTCATGACGGCTTCGACCACCGCCGCCAGGAACGTTGTGGCCACGATCCCGATCAGCAGGCCACCCTGGACTTTGCGTGCCACCAGGATGCCCATGGCCAGCAGGCCTACGATGAATACAAGGGTGGGGACCGAGGTGATGGAGCCGCCGTTGCCCAGCTGGACGGGAGGCCCGCCCGCGGTCGCCTTCACGAAGCCCGAGTCCACGAAGCCGATGAAGGCGATGAACAGGCCGATGCCCACCGTGATGGCGGCCTTCAGCTCCTTGGGTACTGCGCGGAAGATGGCGGTCCGGGCACCGGTGACGCCAAACAGGACGATCAGGATGCCGTTGATCACCACCAGGCCCATGGCTTCAGCCCAGGTCACTTCCTGGATGACTGAAACCGCCAGGAATGAGTTGATGCCGAGTCCGGCGGCGAGGCCGAACGGCAGGTTGGCGACCAGTCCGAAGAGTATGGTCATCACGCCTGCGGTGAGTCCGGTGACGGCGCCCACCTGCGCGGCAGAAAGCCAGCCCCCGGCGACGTCGGTGGGGGCGTTTCCTGCGCTGAACCCGCCGAGAATGAGCGGGTTAAGGATGACGATGTACGCCATGGTGAAAAAGGTGACCAGGCCGCCACGGAATTCGCGGGCGAGCGTTGAACCGCGCTGCGTCACCTGGAAGAAACGGTCAAGGAAAGAGTTCAACGCCGGCGGGCGTGGAGTGCCTGCCTGAGCGCTGGGGGTGCGCGGCGCCGTTTTTGCGCTGCGGGGTTGTGGAGCCGAATGCTCCTCGTGGGAGTTGTCCAGGATGGTCATGTCAGCCGCCCGGCCTAGTAGTCGATCCTGGTGTCGAGCGTGTTCCAGGTGTTGAACGGCTCCAGCGGCGCGGGGGCCTGCGGGTCGTTCAACACCAGCTTCGAGACCGGCATCAGGGAGTTCCGGTCCTTGTTGTCGAAGTATTCGTAGAAGACGGCGTCGTCGAAACCGACCGAGGCGGCGTCATGGCGGTCTGCTGCGAAGACCACCCGTTCCACCCGTGCCCAGAGTGCGGAGGCCAGGCACATGGGGCATGGCTCGCAGCTGGTGTAGAGGATGGCGCCGCTGAGGTCGAACGTGCCGAGCTCGCGGCAGGCCGTGCGGATCGCGGTGACCTCGGCGTGGGCGGTGGGATCGTTGTCCGCGGTGACCCGGTTGACGCCGTCGAACGTCCGGCCGTCCGCCGTGACGATCATTGCTCCGAAAGGTCCCCCGCTGTTCAGGACATTGGCCGTGGCCAACCTGATGGATCTGGCCAGGAATTCTTCGGCCGTGACGGTGGTACTCATGATGCGACTTCCTTATTGCCGGGAAGCCTGTTGCCGTTTTGCAGGACCAGTAGAACCAGGTGCGACGGTTACCAGGCTTCAGCATGTGCTGTGAAGGTTAAGTTGCGCCTGGTAGATAGCTTCCCGGAGTCCGGGTGCCCGCCTTTGGCAAAAACGAGACTAGCACCGGATTGTGGGCTGCGCCATAGTTTTCTGGAACTTTAATTTCGCTAGGTGAAATCTATGTTTCGGGTTCTTCACCTGCCCCTGCCGCTGCGGTCACAATGCGGGGCGTTGACGCAGGTCAAGGCTACTCCTTACCCTGATCGGACCCGCCCTGCCCCGCAGCGGCGGCCACCTGGATCAGCAGACAGGGCCTCACTGAGCTGGAATGACTACTACCGCGCTCAGACAAGGACAGCCCGTGCCCATCCCCGCCACTCTTCCTTCCGCAACCCGCCTCTGGATCAGGAATCCGCAAGCCGCCTTCACTGCCAACAGCCTTGACGCTTCAGCCGGCCTGGTGGTCAGCGGCGGGACGATTGTCGAGGTGCTTGCCGCCGGACAGCAGCCCGCCGAGCCGTGCGACGGGACTTTCGAGGCGGGCAACCACGTTCTGCTGCCGGGCCTGATCAACACCCATCACCACTTCTACCAAACCCTCACCCGGGCCTGGGAGCCGGTAACCAACGCACCCCTGTTCCCCTGGCTGCAGAACCTGTATCCGGTCTGGGCAAGACTGACCCCGCGTGACCTTGAGCTCGCCACCACCGTGGCGCTGGCAGAGCTGCTGCTCTCCGGCTGCACCACGGCCGCGGACCACCATTACCTCTTTCCGGCCGGCCTGGAGGGTGCGATTGATATCCAGGTGCAGGGTGTGCGCCGGCTGGGGATGCGTGCCACTCTCACCCGGGGGTCCATGACCTTGGGAACGGACGCCGGCGGCCTGCCGCCGCAGTCCACTGTCCAGGCTCCTGAGGTGGTGCTGGAGGACAGCGCACGCCTGGTTGACCTCTACCACGAACGCGGCGACGACGCAGTGATCCAGATTGCCCTGGCCCCATGCTCACCCTTCTCGGTGACAAAGGAGATCATGGCTGAAAGTGCAGCGTTGGCTGAACGTCTGGATGTGCGGCTGCACACGCACCTCGCCGAGACCCTGGACGAGGAGGACTTCTGCCGGCAGATGTTCGGGCTGCGGACTGTTGACTACCTGGACAGCGTGGGCTGGCTGACGGACCGCACCTGGCTGGGCCACGGCATCCACTTCAGTGATGCGGAGATCGCGAGGCTGGGAGCCGCGGGCACCGCCGTCGCGCATTGCCCTACCTCGAACATGCGCCTGGCGTCGGGGACCGCGCGGGTCGTGGAGCTGGAGGACGCAGGGGTTCCCGTGGGGCTGGGAGTGGACGGCTCTGCGTCGAACGATGCCTCAAACATGATCCTGGAAACGCGGCAGGCACTCTATCTCCAGCGGCTGAAGTACGGCGCGGACGTTCCCGTGGAGCGGGCGCTCGGCTGGGCAACGCGCGGTTCGGCCGCAGTGCTGGGCCGTTCCGGATTGGGGCAGCTCGCGCCCGGAATGCAGGCGGACCTGGCACTCTTCCGGCTGGATGACCTGCGGTTCTCCGGGAGCCACGACCCCATTGCCGCACTGCTGCTGTGCGCTGCCGACCGCGCCGACAGAGTGATGGTGGGCGGGCAATGGCGTGTAGTGGACGGGCAAATCCCGGGACTTGATGTGCCCGGGCTCATCGCCGAGCACTCCGCGGCGGCGCGCCGGCTGGTGAACGATTAACGGGGCCTCGGCCGTCCGGCCGGCGTCAGCGCTCTAGGAGCGCCGGCTGAATCCCGGAAGCGCGTGGACCCAACGCGAGAAGCGGCCGGGGACGTGTTCGCGGTCGGCGGGGAGGTAAAAGTCCGGATCAGTCCCGCCGCCCAGGGGGAGGTAGAACTCGGGGACTGACGGTGCCCCCGTTGGTGCCGGTGCTACCTGCGGGCTGTCCTGCTGGTACATCTGATCCTCCTCCGGGAGATGTTTCCGTAAAGCGGAAAATAAGTTTTGCCCTACGAAAAAGCATAGGCCGCGGCAACTGCTGCGTCAATGGTTTGCAAAGCCTCCGGTCATAAAACGAATTTTCGGTTTGTGATGTACACCACCGGTTTCCGGGGGTACGCTGGATGTCAATTCGTGGCGCATGTCACGTAACCTGGGAGCAGCAGGCAGGGTCGTTAATGAGCTGGCATCAATGGATGTCGGCTCTTTTTTGTTGGGTCGGCTCCACCGGAAACGCGCTTGAAACGCGCGCTTAATTTCAGTGATGGAACCTAGGTTCCACTTACCGGAAGTTGGGAACAGACCATGAGCAGCAAGATCATCCTCGGCGAAAACCAGTACGGAAAGGCCGAGGTCCGGGTCGTCAAAATCACCCGCGACACCGACCGCCACGAAATCGAAGACCTCAACGTTACCTCGCAGCTGCGGGGCGATTTCGCGGCCGCCCACCTCGAAGGCGACAACGCCCACGTGGTGGCCACCGACACCCAGAAGAACACCATCTACGCCTTCGCCCGCGACGGCGTCGGCTCCCCCGAGGCGTTCCTGCTTCGCCTCGGGGAGCACTTCACCTCCAGCTTCGACTGGGTCACCGGCGGGCGCTGGGAAGCCGAGTCCTACAGTTGGAACCGGATCCAGGCCCACGGCGCGGAGCATGACCACTCCTTCGTGCGGAACGGCCAGGAGGTCCGCACCGCGGTCCTGGTCCGGGACGACGCTACCACGCACCTGATCTCCGGGCTCAAGGACCTGACTGTGCTGAAGTCCACGCAGTCCGGCTTCGTGGGCTACCCGAAGGACAAGTACACCACACTGCCCGAAACCACTGACCGCATCCTGGCCACGGACGTCTCCGCGCGCTGGCGCTTCAAGTCCGGCACCGACTTCGGCGCGCTGGACTTCAACAAGAACTATGACGACATCAAGGGCCTCCTGCTCGAAGGCTTCACGGAGAAGTACTCCCACGCCCTGCAGCAGACCCTGTTCGACATGGGCGCCAAGGTGCTGGAAGCCCACAGCGAAATCGACGAGATCAAGTTCTCGATGCCCAACAAGCACCACTTCCTGGTTGATCTCGCACCGTTCGGCCTCGACAACCCCAACGAGGTCTTCTACGCCGCCGACCGCCCCTACGGCCTGATCGAGGCCACCGTCCAGCGCGACGACGCAACCGCGGCTCCTGCCGCCTGGTCCGGTATCGCCGGCTTCTGCTAAACCCCTTTTTCCGGTGGTTGAGCCGGGAACCGGCTCAACCACCGGCCCCAAAACCGGATATTTTCACGTCTTCAGCTTCACCTGTTAGCCAGACAACGTTAGCCAGACGATGACGTCTGCCATGAACCAAGAAAGTCTGCCATGAACACCAAGAAGAAACTGGCCGCTGCGGCCGCCCGTAAAGGATCAGCGAAGGCCCGCCCGGAGGACCAGAGGCTCCCCATCGGAAGCACGTTTGCCTACGGTTTCCAGCACGTCCTCACCATGTACGGCGGCATTATTGCCCCGCCCCTGATCATCGGCGCCGCCGCCGGCATGAGCTCTCAGGACATCGGCCTGCTCATCGCAGCCTGCCTTTTCGTCGGCGGCCTCGCAACCATCCTGCAGACGGTCGGCGTTCCCTTCTTCGGCTCCCAGCTGCCGCTGGTCCAGGGCGTCTCCTTCGCCGGGGTCTCCACAATGGTGGCCATCGTCCATGGAGGCGGCGGAATCCAAGCAGTGTTCGGCTCGGTCATCGCGGCATCGCTGATCGGCCTGCTGATCACACCGCTGTTCTCGAAGATCATCCGCTTCTTCCCGCCGGTGGTCACGGGAACGGTGATCACCACCATCGGCCTGACTTTGATGCCGGTGGCAGCCAACTGGGCCATGGGCGGCAACAGGACTGCCGAAAATTACGGCAGCATGGGCAACATCGGCCTCGCAGCAGCCACCATGGCCATCGTCCTGCTCCTGAGCAAAGTAGGCAGCGCAGCCATTTCCCGGTTGTCCATCCTGCTCGCGATGGTCCTGGGCACCCTCATCGCCTTCGTGTTCGGCAGGGCCGACTTCTCCAAGGTGGGCCAGGGCGAGATCGTCGCCTTCCCCACCCCGTTCGCGTTCGGCCCGCCCGTCTTCGAGATCGCGGCCATCATCTCCATGCTGATCGTCATCCTGGTGACCCTGACCGAAACCTCGGCCGACATCATCGCCGTGGGCGAGATCGTTGGCACCAAAGTGGACTCCAAGAGGATCGGCGACGGCCTCCGGGCGGACATGCTCTCAAGCGCCATTTCGCCGTTGTTCAACTCCTTCACCCAGAGCGCCTTTGCACAGAACGTCGGGCTCGTGGCCATCACGGGTGTGAAAAGCCGCTTCGTGGTCAGCGCCGGCGGCCTGATCCTGGTGATCCTCGGACTGCTGCCCGTCCTCGGGCGTGTGGTCGCCGCGGTGCCCACGCCCGTCCTGGGCGGAGCCGGCGTCGTACTCTTCGGAACAGTGGCCGCCAGCGGCATCCGCACCCTGGCCAAGGTGGAGTACCGGAATAACATGAACCTGATCATCGTGGCAGCTTCCATCGGATTCGGCATGATCCCCATCGCCGCACCCGCCTTTTACGACAAGTTCCCCACCTGGTTCGGCACCATCTTCCACTCCGGCATCAGCTCCGCAGCCGTGATGGCCATCCTGCTGAACCTGCTCTTCAACCACCTCAAGGCCGGCAACTCGGAGAACCAGTCTGTGTTCGTCGCGGGCACGGGCCGGGTCATCAGGGAAGAAGACCTGAAGTGCCTTGAGCACGGGGACCGCTTTGAAAACGGCAAGCTCATCGACTGCGACGGCAAGGAAGTTCCCGTGCAGTCGTCCGAGAAGGCTTCGGAGCACTAGGAAGTACAAAGACAGTTCACCGCAGTGGTCCCAAAAGGAACACTGCGGTGAACTGTTGTTATTGCCGGATACTTATACCATCAGGGGCACGGGATGAATTTCATCCGCCGGATGGCCGGCCCGCTCGTGGATCCGTTTTACGGCGTCTGCAGACGGAGCTTCGGACAGGCAATAGACCAGGCCGGATTCGGGATCCGCCCAGGCTTGTTTGAAGTCAACCTGCTCGTCCGCCTGGATTGCCAGATCCGCGTCATGCGCGGCGTGCAATTGCTCTGCGGTGATACCGACCATATTGTGATGCACATCCATGAAGGTTGCCATGACAGCACTCCCAAGGGTTGATTCCAATGGATGGGCCGATGCTACGCCTGCTCCATCAACCGGTCAACGACATTTTCCGCCGCCATTCGGCGCCCGGAACAGGCCTGCCGGGGGCAGGGCCTGCCAGAGCTGGAACGACAGCGGTACGCCCGGCGGGTCAGGTGCGGTTGAGCTCCAGCGAGATGGCCTCGGCTGCTTCGCGCAGGACGGGCACGGCTTTGTCAGCGAAGTGCTCGTCAACGCGGGAAACCGGCCCGGACACGGAAATCGCGGCGGGCGTGGGCGCATCCGGCACCGCCATGGCAAAGCAGCGCACGCCGAGCTCCTGCTCCTCCTCGTCAATAGAGTAGCCCCGTTCCCGGATGAGCTTGAGGTCCGCCAGGAGGTCGTCCACATCACCGATGCTCCTGGGTGTGGGGGTTGGCATCCCGGTGCGTGCAACTATGCCGCGCACGGTGTCATCGTCCAGCTGGGCCAGGATGGCCTTGCCCACGCCGGTGTCATGCATGTGGGCGCGCCGGCCCACCTCAGTGAACATGCGCATCGAGTGCAGCGACGGTACCTGCGCAACATAAATGACCATGTCCGAATCCAGCACGGCCATGTTGGAGGTCTCTCCAAGCCTGTCCACGAGCGTTTTCAACTGCGGCCGGGCCACGGCGCCCAGCTGTTTGTTCGCACCTTCGCCCAGCCGGATGAGCCGCGGACCCAGGGCATACCGCCGGTTCGGCAGCTGCCGGATATAGCCAAGCGACACCAGGGTCCGCAGCAGGCGGTGGATGGTGGGCAGGGGCAGGTCCGTGGATGAGGAAAGCTCGCTGAGCGTGACGTCGCCGCCGGCGTCCGTGATGAGCTCCAGCAGTTCGAAGACGCGCTCCACCGACTGCACGCCGCCCGGCGCTTTTTCTGCCATTCCGTTGTCTCCTACGGCTCGGAATCCGACAACTCTTATCCGCATCGTGAAAAGAGTTGCTTAGAACACCCAACATACAGCACCGCCGCAGAGACCGCGATGCACGCAAGGCAGTCTTATTTTGAAGGGTTGTATTTCCATCTTGCAGATAATAATATCCATAATACGAAAAGGTTTTAATTGAGCAGACGCCCGGCCCCGGGCCTAACAGGAGGACATTCAATGGCGAACCCCAGCCCCGGAAATTCGATCACCCTGCGCGTGGAAGCACCCTCGAGCTTCAGCGCCACCAGCGAACTGGCTGCCGCAGTCGGCGCCGCAGGCGCAGCCATCACTGCACTGGATGTCAGCGAATCCCACCACGAGACCCTGGTGGTGGACGTAACCTGCAACACCACGGACGATGAACACGCGGGCCGGGTCAAGGACGCCCTCAACGCGCTCGACGGCGTCAAGGTCCAGCACGTCTCCGACCGCACCTTCCTAATGCACCTGGGCGGCAAGCTGGAAGTCGTCCCCAAGGTAGCCCTGCGCAACCGTGACGATCTTTCCCGCGCCTACACGCCCGGCGTCGCCCGCGTCTGCCTCGCCATCGCCGAGGACCCCGCAGCCGCCCGCAATCTGACTGTCAAACGCAACACCATCGCGGTCGTCACCGATGGCTCGGCCGTACTGGGCCTTGGCAACATCGGCCCAGCCGCCGCGCTTCCCGTGATGGAGGGCAAGGCCGCACTGTTCAAGCAGTTCGCCAACGTGGACGCCTGGCCCGTCTGCCTGGATACCCAGGACACGGAAGAGATCATCAGGATCGTCAAGGCACTGGCCCCGGTGTATGGCGGCGTCAATCTTGAGGACATCGCAGCCCCGCGCTGCTTTGAAATCGAAAACCGGCTCCGAGAGGAACTGGACATCCCGGTATTCCATGATGACCAGCACGGCACCGCCATCGTCACGCTCGCCGCCCTGGTGAACGCACTGCGCGTGGTGGGCAAGAAGCTTGAGGAAGTAAAGATCGTGGTCTCGGGCGTCGGAGCCGCCGGCTCGGCCATCATCCAGCTCCTAAAGGCCCAGGGCGCGCGGCATATCATCGCCGCCGGCCGCTCCGGCGCCATCCACTCCGGTGAGGAGTACGGCGACGAGCACCGCAGCTGGATCGCAGCCAACACCAACGAGGAAGGCTTCGCCGGCACCCTGCACGAGGCCCTCGTCGGCGCGGACGTCTTCATCGGCGTCAGCGCCCCGCACGTCATCGGCGAGGAACAGGTGGCAGCCATGGCGCCGAACGCCATCGTGTTCGCCATGGCCAACCCCACGCCGGAAATTGATCCCGTCATCGCGTCGAAGCACGCCGCCGTCGTAGCCACGGGCCGCAGCGACTTCCCCAATCAGATCAACAACGTGCTGGCTTTCCCGGGCTTCTTCCGCGGTCTGCTCGACGCCGGGGCCTCGGACATCACCCCGGAGATGCTGGTGGCCGCCGCGGAGGCGATCGCCAGCCGGGTGGCTGACGATGAGCTCAATGCCAGCTACATTATCCCCAGCGTCTTCGATCCCCATGTGGCAGCCGATGTTGCGTCCGCTGTTGCAGCTGCTGCCCACGCCGCCAGCGTGGCAACGGCGGCTGCACCGGTAGCTGCGGAGCCCGAAGCAGCCCTGGCCAGCGCCTGATTCACCGCCTGACTTCAGCACAAGGAAAGGACCAGAAATGGCCATCACTGTCACAGACCCCCGGCCCATCGACCGCGCGGAGGAAATCCTCACGCCCAAGGCACTGGCCTTCGTGGAGGAACTGCACAACCGCTTTGCCGGCACCCGCAACGAACTCCTGCAGGCCCGCGCCGCCAAGCGGCAACGCGTGGCGGAGACAGGCAAGCTGGACTTCCTGCCGGAGACCAGGGACGTGCGCGACGGCGACTGGAAAGTTGCGCCCGCGCCTGCAGCTTTGCAGGACCGCAGGGTCGAGATGACCGGGCCGGCCTCACCGGCAAAGATGGCCATTAACGCACTGAACTCCGGCGCCAAGGTGTGGCTCGCGGACCTCGAGGATGCCAGCACGCCCACGTGGGGCAACGTCATTGACGCCATCCTCAACCTCCGCGACGCCGCCCGGGGCACCCTCAGCTACACCTCGGACGAGGGCAAGGAGTACCGGCTCCGCACTGACGCGCCGCTCGCCGTCGTGGTGGCCCGCCCCCGCGGCTGGCACATGCAGGAAAAGCACCTGCTGCTCGACGGCGAACCGGCCGTAGGTGCCCTGGTGGACTTCGGCCTGCACTTCTTCCACATCGCCAAGCAGCTGGTGCAGAACGGACAGGGTCCCTACTACTACCTGCCCAAGATGGAAAGCCACCTTGAAGCACGGCTCTGGAACGATGTTTTCGTCTTTGCCCAGGACTACCTTGGCCTGCCGCAGGGCACCATCCGGGCCACTGTCCTCATCGAGACCATTCCGGCCGCCTTTGAGATGGACGAGATTCTGTACGAACTGAGGGACCACGCCTCCGGCCTGAACGCCGGCCGCTGGGACTACCTGTTCAGCATCATCAAGTACTTCCGGGACGGCGGCGAGGAGTTTGTCCTGCCGGACCGCGCTTCCGTTGCCATGACTGCGCCGTTCATGCGCGCCTACACCGAACTGCTGGTGAAAACCTGCCACAAGCGCGGTGCCTTCGCCATGGGTGGCATGGCGGCCGTCATTCCGAACCGGCGGCACCCGGAAGTGACCGAGGCGGCGTTCGAAAAGGTCCGCGCGGACAAGACCCGCGAGGCGAACGACGGCTTCGACGGTTCCTGGGTTGCGCACCCGGACCTGGTGGCCACCTGCCGCGAAGTTTTCGACTCGGTGCTGGGCGGCAAGCCGAACCAGGTGGACAGGCAGCGCCCGGAGGTCAACGTCACTGCCGAACAGCTGCTGGACGTCTCCTCGGCAGACGGACAGGTGACCGAAGCCGGGCTGCGGCTGAACCTCTATGTCGCCGTTGCCTACACTGCTGTTTGGCTGTCCGGCAACGGTGCGGTGGCCATTCACAACCTGATGGAGGACGCGGCCACCGCCGAGATCTCCCGCTCGCAGGTATGGCAGCAGATCCGCAACAAGTCCGTCCTCGCGGACACCGGCAACACTGTCACCCGCGAACTGGTGGAACGGATCCTGGGCGAGGAGACAGAGCGGCTCCGCACCGAGTTCGGTGACGAGGCCTTCCGCCGCTACTACCAGCCGGCCAGCGAACTGATCGCTGACATCTGCCTGTCCGAGGACTACACCGACTTCCTTACCACCCCCGCCTACGAACTGGTGGGCTGAGGCATGGCAGCTTCACCCAAACCCTCGCTGTCTGCCGGGGACCTTGCCAACATCGACGGGCAGCTGGCCGCCACGGACCGGCTGCTGGAGCGGAACTACCCGGGCGACGACGGCTCCCGTCAGCCCGTCCACACGGTGTACGTGCCGGCGGACCGGTTCACGCCGTCGTTGGCTGCTGACTGGGGCGCCCAGGCGCTGGCAACCGCTGAGGCTCACGGCGGCCTGGAGAGGCTGGGCTGGTTGCTGGAGCAGCCGCTCTCCCTGAGCGCAGCGGTTGCCTCCCGGGTAGCGGACAAGCTCCGGCAGGAACCGATTGAGGACCTCCGGCTGGACTTCGAAGACGGCTACGGCGACCGCGGGGACGAAGCGGAGGACTCAGATGCCTGCACTGCCGCCCGCCAAGTAGCCGAGGCCGTTGCTGCCGGCACAGCTCCCCCCTTCATCGGAATCCGCTTCAAGTGCTTCGAATCCGCCACGCGGGCCCGCGGACTCCGGACGCTGGATCTGTTCGTCTCGGGGCTGGCCGAGGCGGGGGAACTGCCGCAGGGGCTTGTCCTCACGCTCCCCAAGGTGACCACGGTGGCCCAGGTACAGGCAATGGGCTATGCGGTGTCCCGGCTGGAGGAAATCCACTCGCTGCCCGCCGGGCGCCTCCGGTTCGAGGTCCAGGTTGAGACGCCGCAGCTCATTTTGGGACCGGACGGTTCCTCCCCCGTGGCACAGCTGCCGCACGCGGTTCCCGGCCGGATCAGTGCCCTGCACTATGGCACGTACGACTACTCTGCTTCGCTGCAAATCGCGGCTGAGCACCAGTCCATGGAGCATCCGGTGGCTGACTTCGCCAAGGAAGTCATGCAGCTGGCCGTGGCTGGAACCGGCATCAGGCTGTCTGACGGTTCCACCAACATCATTCCTGTAGGCGCCAACGTGGAGAACGCCTGGCGGCTTCATGGCCGGTTGGTGCAGCGTTCACTGGAACGGGGCTACTACCAGGGCTGGGACCTGCACCCGGCCCAGCTTCCGAGCCGCTTCGCCGCCACCTACGCCTTCTATCGGCAGGGCCTGCCCGCCGCCGCGGCACGCCTGCGGAACTACGTTGAACAGACGGAAGGCGGCGTCATGGACGAACCCGCCACGGCCCGTGCGCTGGCCGCCTTCGTCCTCCGCGGCGTCCAGTGCGGCGCTGTTGGTGCCCATGAGGTCCAGGCGCTTGCCGGCGTCGGAATTCCCCAGCTCACTGCACTGGCGCACCCGCGACTCGCCGCAACCTCCAACTCCTAAGCAAAGGATCCCTTTCATGGGCAAGTACTACTACCCCGAAGGCGGCCTGCCGCCGCAGACCCACCTCACCACCGAGCGCGCCATCGTCACCGAGGCGTACACAGTGATCCCCAAGGGCGTCATGACGGACATCGTCACGTCCAATCTTCCGGGCTTTTCAAACACCCGCTCCTGGATCATCGCCCGCCCCATTTCGGGCTTCGCCACCACGTTCTCGCAGCTGATCGTGGAGATCGGCCCGGGCGGCGCTGCCCCCAAAGCCGAGTTCGAGGCCGGCGTGGAAGGCGTGGTCTTCGTTACCAAGGGCACGGTCAACCTCACCCTGGACGGCGAACTGCACCAGCTCGAGGAGGGCGGCTACGCCTACCTGGCCGCCGGTGCGCAGTGGGGCCTGGAGAATGTTTCGGACGACATCGTGTCCTTCCATTGGATCCGCAAAGCCTATGAACGTCTGGAAGGGTACGAGGCCAAGTCCTTCGTCACCAACGAAAAGGACGTGGAACCTACGTCGATGCCGGACACCAACGACGTCTGGAAGACCACCCGCTTCACGGACTCCAATGATCTGGCCCACGACATGCAGGTGAACATCGTGACGTTCCAGCCCGGCGGCGTCATCCCGTTCCCGGAAACCCACGTGATGGAGCACGGCCTGTACGTCCTGGAGGGCAAGGCCATGTACCTGCTGAACAACGACTGGGTGGAGGTGGAAGCCGGCGACTTCATGTGGCTGCGAGCCTTCTGCCCGCAGGCCTGCTACGCCGGCGGCCCTGGCGAGTTCCGCTACCTGCTCTACAAGGACATGAACCGCCAGGTGCGCCTCACCTAACGCCCGCCCCACACAACCGACCCGCAAAAAATCGTCTTCAAAACCCGTTTTCCGACGTCAACTGCAAGTTGGTTGGGGAGAATTGATTCCATGGGCAGGCGGCGTGGCTGCGGGAGGAAGCGGATTACGGCCGCCCTGTGCGCGGCCCTGCTGGCGGCCGCCGTCGGGTGCACCGGGGAGCCGCCACCGCCGGAACCGGACGAGCCTGCCGCGTTCGCCCTCCTGGAGAACTTCAGTGCCCGGATGGTGGAGGAAGGTGCCCCTGCAATCGTGGTCTCGGTCCGGAACAGGGGTGAGGCCTGGACGCACGCGGCCGGCATACGGAGCCTGGAGTCCGGGGAGTCCGCCACGGTTGCCGATCCCGTCCACGTCGGCACCATCACTGAGTCCATGGTGGCCGTTTCCGTGATGAAGCTGGTGGAAGAGGGCAGACTGGACCTGGACGGCCAGGTCAGCGCCTATTTGCCTGAGTTCGGTACACTCCTGCAGCCGCCTGGGCCCCTCACTGTCCGGCAGCTGCTGACGCACGAATCAGGAATCCCCGACTTCACCGTCCCCCTGCTGGCATCGGGACGCTGGGTGGAGAGGATGAACCGGCCGCTCAGCCTCGAAGAGCAGTTGGCCCTCGCTGGCACCGTTCCCTGGGACGGGCGGCTGGCACGGATCTTTGACTACTCCCGCTCGAACTACGCGGCTCTTGCCCTGATTGTTGAGCGGCTCCGCGGCCAGGACCTTGCTACGGTCCTGGCCGCGGATATCGCCGGTCCCCTTCGCCTGGCAACAACCAGGCTGGGGGGCTCCCCGCCCACGGCCATGATTCACGGATACATCACCGTCGAAGGCATGAGGCAGGATGCCGGCATGCCGGCCTGGTTGGCCGAGGCCCCCTCCAACGGAGCCGTGTCCACGGTTGAGGAAGTGAACACGTTCTACGCGGCGCTGCTCCAGGGCAGGCTGCTGGCACCGGACACAGTGACGGCCATGAAGGGGGGATACTCGCAGTATTACGGCTTTGCCCTGCGGCGCTGGAACAACACCTGCACCAACCGCTTTTACTATGGACTCCCCGGCGATGTGGACGGCTATGGAACCGTGGCCATGACCAGCGAGGACGGCAGCAAGCAAATCGCCATGACGGTCGCTTACCCGCCCGCACCACCCACCCTGGAGTTGAACCCATTGATTTACGAGATGCAGGAGGTGGCGCAGGAGGCGATGAACAGCCTGTGCTGAATTAACTCGGGAGTCAGGCGCCGGGGTTCAGGACCACCTTGATGCAGCCGTCCTCTTTTTTCTGGAACTTCTCGTACAGGGCGGGCGCCCCTTCCAGTCCCGAACGGTGGGTAACCAGATCCATCACGCCCAGCGGATCGGCGTCGTCTTCCACCAAAGGAATCAGGTCATCGATCCAGTGCCGAACATTGCACTGGCCCATCCGGATCTGGAGTTGCTTGTCGAACATGGTGAGCATCGGCATGGGGCTGGCTTGGCCCCCGTACACGCCGCTCAGGGAGAGCGTTCCGCCGCGCCGCACGGCGTCGATGGAGGTGTGCAGCGCCGCCAGCCGGTCCACGCCGGCGGTCTCCATGGCCTTTTGCGCCAGCTTGTCCGGCAGCAGGCCCAGCGCCTGGTGGGCGAAGCCCGCTGCGGGAGAACCATGGGCTTCCATGCCGACGGCGTCCACCACCGCGTCCGGGCCCCTTCCGGCGGTCATCTCCCGCAGTTCGTCCGCCACGTCTTTGCCGTAGTCGAGGGCTTCCACCCCGTGCCGCGCAGCCATCTCGCGGCGCTCGGGAACAGGGTCGATGCCGATGACGCGAAGCCCCCGCTGGACGCCGATCCTGCCGGCGAACTGGCCCACCGGGCCCAGCCCGAACACTGCGAGGGTGCCGCCGGCAGGAGTGTCGGCGTACTCCACTGCCTGCCATGCGGTGGGGAGGATGTCCGAGAGGAAGAGGTACCGCTCATCCGGAAGTTCCGTGCCGACTTTCACCGGGCCGTAATCCGCGTGCGGGACGCGGAGGTATTCGGCCTGGCCGCCGGGCACAGAACCATACAGCTCTGAGTAGCCGAAGAGGGCGGCGCCTGAGCCCTTGTCCTTAACCTGGGTGGTTTCACACTGGGACTGCAGCCCCAGCGAGCACATGTAGCAGTGGCCGCAGGCAATGTTGAAGGGAACGACCACCCGGTCACCCTTCCGCAGGTTGGTGACTGCGCTGCCCACTTCCTCCACGATGCCCATGGGTTCGTGTCCGATGACATCGCCCTTGTGCATGTACGGTCCCAGCACCTCGTACAGGTGCAGGTCCGATCCGCAAATCGCCGTGGAGGTGATGCGGACAATGGCATCCGTCGGCTCCTGGATCACAGGGTCCGGTACTTCCTCCACGCTTACAGAACGTTTTCCTTGCCACGTCAGTGCTTTCACAACTCGCCTTTCCGGAAGTCCTGCCGTCAGTCGGGGCTCGCGCCCGTCCTTCGACGCTATCGGCAATCGGACAAAAAAGTAAGCAGGCTGACTAAAGCCTTGTCGTCGCGGGCTGCGGCTCCTAGCGTAGGAAGAGCCACATCCGCAGACAGCACGAGTGAAAGAGGAACGCCATGTCGCTATACCAGCCCGAACCCGTTGAAATCTCCACCCGTATGCGGCCGGGCGAATGGACGGAAGCGAGCCTCGAGGAGCTGGTCAACTCCTACCGCCACCGGATTGTGGAGATGGGCGCCAGCGTGTCCGATATCGTCACGGACATCGAGAGGAACGACGACGGCTCAGTCAAGGTGGCAGTGTCCTGGGCCAAACCCGCGAACCAGGGCGACGAAGACGCAGTGGCCGGCGGGCAGACCCTCTGAGGACAGTCCCTAAGCCCTGGCGATCAGCCGCCCAATGGCGCTGGAGGTAAGGTTCTGGAGCAGATCAGCAGGCCCTTCATAGACCTCTATTGCCCCCGCTTCACGAAGTTCCACCGCGTTGATTCCCCCGCACCTGACAGCCACACAGGGGATTCCCAGGGCCGCCGCAGCCTTCATGTCCCAGACCGCATCCCCTACGAAGACGGCGTCTGCGGCGTCAACACCGATCGCCTCCAGTGCCGCCACCAGGATGTCCGGGGAGGGCTTGCTCTCCTTGGCGTCATTGGCGCTGGTGGCGCCGTCGATGAAGGCATCGGACTCCAGGACGCCCTTCATGACCTCCAGGTCCCTGTGGCGGGCGGAAGAAGCCAGCGCCACCGCCAGTCCCCCGGCATGGCACTGGGCCAGCAGCTCCTTGGCTCCTTCAAACGCCCGCAGGGCGGGCCAGTGGGATGCATACAGGGCGCCGTGGCTGGCCATGATCTCCGCGTCCGCCGAGCGGTCCCGGTCGCCCGGCAGGAGATTGTCCACCAGCCGGTCACCGCCCATGCCCACATAGTGGTGAATGGAGGCCATGGGAATGTCGTAGCCGTACTGACGGAAGGCACCCCACCACGCCATGGTGTGGATGTAGGAGGAATCAATCAGCGTTCCGTCCACGTCAAAAAGAACCCCCCGGCGTCGAGCGCCAGAGGGTGTCTTGGCTTGGTGCACCATCAGCTGACCGCTGCCCGCTTGGATGCGGGGGTCTTCTTGTGGCGGGCAGCCTCCTCCTTGGCAGAGGCAACGGGGCGGACGCGCTCCCGGATGACTGTTCCGGCGCCGTCATGGCTCTTGTCCCGGATCAGCCCCGTGCCGGCGATTTCCCGCGCCATTGCCACTCCGGCAACGGCAGCCCGCTTAGTGGGAAACGTGACCGAGATGGCCATCAGGCTTCCGCTTCCATCCAGCATCCGGACCCTGTAGCCACCGTCGGGCGCGTCCACCAGTTCAAAATACCCGGCCATTAATATCACTCCTCCGTCAGTCACGGCGTTGTGCTTTGTGGGAGCACTCCATGAGGTCTTAGTAAGTATACTTATCTATTCTGCGAAGGAGAAGCCACTCCCGGACCGCACCGCCTCAGCACGGCTCCGCCGCTTCAGGCGGAATGGGAGTGTCACTTCGCCGCACCGTATCCTGATGAAGCTCCAAAGCGCTAGTCACAAGCGCAAAGTGGCTGAAGGCCTGTGGGGTGTTGCCCAGCTGCCGGCCGGCTTTCACGGCCCATTCCTCACTCAGCAGACCGACGTCGTTCCGCAGCTCCAGCAGCCGCTCGAAAAGTTTCCGTGACTCCTCATGGCGGCCCGCGCCCAAAAGCGCCTCCACCAGCCAGAACGAGCAGGCCAGGAAGATTCCCTCGTCCCCCGGCAGGCCGTCGTCGCTCTCTTCCGGGCGGTAGCGCAGCACGAACCCGTCCTCGGTGAGTTCCCGCTGGATGGCTTCAATGGTTCCGATCACCCGGGGGTCGTCCGGCGGCAGGAACCCAACCCGCGGAATCAGGAGGAGGCTGGCGTCCAGCTCGGGCCTGCCGTACGACTGCACGAAGGTATTGCGGGAAGCATCGAAGCCATTGGCCATAACGTCCTCATGGATGATGTCCCGCAGCCGCTCCCAGCGCTCCACCGGCCCCTTCAGGCCGGAGTCGCGGACGCCTTTCACCATTCGGTCCGCCGCCACCCAGGCCATCACCTTTGAATGCGTGAAGTGCCGGCGCGGCCCGCGCATCTCCCACAGCCCGTTGTCCGGCTGGTCCCAGATGGTTTCGAGGTGCTCCATCAGGGAAAGCTGCACGTCCCACGCCTCGTCCGGATGCTTCAGCAGCGAGTTCCGGGTCAGTGCAAGGCAGTCCAGCACCTCGCCCCAGACGTCCAGCTGCAGCTGCTCCGCAGCCCCGTTGCCGATGCGCACGGGAGAAGAGTTCTCGTAGCCCTTCAGCCAGGGCAGTTCCATTTCAGGCAGGCGGCGCTCGCCGTGGATGCCGTACATGATCTGCAGGTCGGCAGGGTCACCGGCCACGGCGCGCAGCAACCAATCCCGCCAGGCGGCTGCTTCCGCCGTGTAGCCCGCGGCCATGAGGGCCTGCAATGTCATGGTGGCGTCCCGCAGCCAGCAGTAGCGGTAGTCCCAGTTGCGTGGCCCTCCTATCTGCTCGGGCAGGGAGGTGGTCACTGCCGCCACGATCCCGCCTGTAGGCGCGTAGGTCAGGGCCTTCAGGGTCACCAGGGAACGCACCACCGCCTCCCGGTACTCACCCTTCACCGTGCATTGGGAAACCCAGCCCCGCCAAAAGGCATGCGTGGTGCGAAGGACTTCCTCGGCGTCGACCGTATGCGGCCTGCCCACGTGGCTTGGCGCCCAGGTGAGCACGAACGGGACCCTGTCTCCGGCCTCAACAGTGAAATCACTGACCGTGTGCATGTTCTCCCCGTGAAGGGGTGCCGGGGTCACCAGGTAGACGGCGTCCGGCCCGGCAATGGCATGAAGTCCAAGCTGGTCCCGGCGCACCCAGGGAATGATGTGGCCGTAGTCAAAACGTAGGACCAGTTCACTGTGCATCCTGACGCTGCCGCTGACGCCTTCAACGATGCGGACAATGTCCGCCACGGAGTCGCGCGGCGGCATGAAATCGATGACCCGCACGGTCCCATCAGGCGTTTCCCACTCCGTCTCCAGGACCAGCGTGCCCTCCCGGTACCCTCTTCGGGTACACGCTCCCCCGCCCGCAGGAGCCAGCAGCCAGCGCCCGGCTTCGGGCGTGTCCAGCAGGGCGTTGAAGCATGCGGGGGAATCGAACCTCGGCAGGCAGAGCCAGTCGATGGACCCCTCTTTGCTGATCAGGGCCCCCGTCTGAAGGTCACCCACCACTGCGTAATCCTCAATCCGCGCCATGTCCTTACCCTGCCACAGCCGCTCCCAAAGGGAAGGGCACTCACCGGTGTAGCCTGAAAGCCCTGAGGCACACCGGGAGGAACAGCACACCGGGAGGAACTATGGCAATCCACATCGGGACCTCCGGCTGGAGCTATGACCACTGGGAAAACGTCCTCTATCCGCCCGGGCTGCCAGCCAAGGACCGGCTCAAGCACTATGTCTCCCGGTTCAGCACCGTCGAGCTCAACGCCAGCTTCTACCGCTGGCCCCGGGACAGCACGTTCGCCGGCTGGAACCAGCGGCTGCCGCACGGGTTCTCCATGTCCGTCAAAGCCCCGCGTGGACTCACCCACGCCAGAAAACTGTACGCGCCCGAGGTGTGGCTGGAACGGATTGAGCGCTGTTGGCATGAACTGGGGGACAAAAGGGCGGTCCTGCTGGTCCAGCTTCCGCCGCAGATGGAGCGTGACGACGCCCGGCTGGACTACTTCCTGGCTGCCGTCCCGCCGTGGATCCGGGTTTCGGTGGAGTTCCGGCACCCCAGTTGGGACAATCCGGAGGTTTTTGCGTTGCTGGAGCGGCACCAGGCTGCCTACTGCGTGATGAGCGGGGCCAACCTGCCCTGCATCCTGCGGACCACCGCACCGTTCACCTACGTGCGGCTGCACGGGCCGGACCCGCAGCACCTTTACGGCGGTTCCTATTCAGACGACGACCTGCACTGGTGGGCGGAAAGGGTCCGCGAGTGGTCCGGCCAGGGCCTTGATGTTTACGCCTATTTCAACAACGACGGCGGCGGCAACGCGGTGCGGAACGCCGAGACCCTGCGGTGGATCCTGGGCGAAGGGTGACGTAATGCGGTGCCGGCAAGGACCCGGAAACCGTCCGATGCAGTACAGCCTGTGGCAGAGTGGTGCCATGGACACGGCTCACCAGAACCCGCCTCAGGACGCAGCAACCTCCCAGGGCCCGGAAAGCACGCAGGACCGGAATGGAACGGACCACACCCTGCTTTCCGGGAACCCGGTGTTCAGGCTCGCGCATAAGGTCTCCGACGCCTTCAACAACGTCCGCATCCAGTTGGCCAAACGCTGGAAGTTTGTTCCGCAGACCATCGCCTACCAGGGTTACGGATCCACCACTCAGATCCGGGTGCTCGGCCGGGTGCTGATGACCCAGAAACCGCTCCCGGGCAGCAAAGCGGAAACCGAGGCCCAGAACGGCAACCAGAACGTCCGCGGCTGGCGCGCCTTCACGGGTGTGCCGCTGCAGTTCACCGACGTCGAGATCACCATCGGCGATGTCGTCACCCATGTCCGCGCGGACCGGGGCGGCCTGATCGACACCGAGGTGGCGGTGGAGCTGTCCCCCGGGTGGCATACAGCCGTCCTGCGGGCGGAAGGAACGGAACCGGTGGAGGCACCCATCCAGGTGATCGCCCCGGACGTGAAGTTCGGCATCGTGTCCGATATCGACGACACCGTCATGGTCACCGCCCTGCCCCGTCCGTTCCTGGCGCTCTGGAACACCTTCGTGCTGAGTGAGCGCGCCCGCATGGCAACCCCCGGCATGGCCGTCTTGATGGACCGGCTGATCATCGAGCACCCCGACGCCCCGGTGATCTACCTGTCCACCGGCCCGTGGAACGCTGCACCAACCCTGGCCCGCTTCCTGAACCGGAACATGTACCCGAAAGGGGCGCTGCTGCTGACGGACTGGGGCCTGACGCAGGACCGCTGGTTCCGCAGCGGCCAGGACCACAAGCACCGCAACCTGGAACGCCTGAGCAAGGAGTTCCCGGACATGCGGTGGCTCCTGATCGGCGATAACGGCCAACATGACGAGGCTATCTACTCCGGCTTCGCCCAGGAAAACCCGGACAAGGTTGCCGCGATAGCCATCCGGCAGCTGTCCATGAGCGAATCCGTCTTCGCCGGCGGCCACTCTGAAGACGGCGACCATTCTGCATCGAAAGTCCCGTGGATCTACTCGCCGGACGGCGCCGGGATGGCCAAGCAGCTCACCACGCTGAACCTGCTTTGAGCCGGCCAATACGGCTCTGAGCCATTCAGTACAGCCCTGAACCAGCCCGTACGACTGGCCCAGGCACCCCGGTCCTAAGCGCTGGCACCCAGGACCGGGACGCCGTCGTCGGGAACGTCGTCAGTGCCCGGGACTTCCGCGCCGATAACGTCGACCTCGATGGGGTCCCCGGCCATCGCCCCGGCAATCGCGGCAGCTGCCGCCACCGCCAGGTCGCGCTCCTCGATGAGTTCCTGGAACCAGAAGTAGGACGCCTTGGGCGTCCGCTCGAGGGTGTCGAAATCCACGTGCAGGAGCCCAAAGGGCTGGTTGTAGCCGGCAGACCACTCAAAGTTGTCCAGAAGCGACCAGACGTAATAGCCGCGCAGGTCAACCGACTCAGCTTCGCCGCCCGGGGTCGTGGCCCGCAGTGCTGTCTCCAGGTGGTCCGAGAGGTATTTGAGCCGGCGCTCGTCCGGAATGAACTTGGTGTTCGTGGACTTGTCCCGCACGATGATGTCCTCGAAGCTCGCTCCGCCCTCGGTGATGATGACCGGCGGCAGGTTGGGGTAGCGCTCAGCCATCTCCTTCAGCGCTACCGACATGTACTCCGGCTTCACCGGCCAGCCGTAGGAAGTGATGTCCGCCTCCGGCCACGTCTCCACGTGGAAAGGAGTGCCGCCGCTGCCCGCCGCGCTCAGGTCGCTGCCCATCGCCTCGGCCATGCTGGCGGGAACTGCGCCGCCGCCCGGCCCTACCGCCACCTTGGTGGGCATGTAGTAGTTCAGGCCATAGAAGTCGAGGGGCTGGGAGATGAGCTCCATGTCCTCCTCGGGGTGCTCGAATGAGCTGAAGAACTTGGCCGCCCTGATCAGGTCCGGATACTTTCCGGTCAGCACCGGGTCCGCGTAGAGACGGTTCTGGGCGAGGTCCATCAGCCCCGCGCTGATCCGGTCAAGGGGATTGATGGAGTTGGGCACCATGGGCGAGTAGACGTTGGTTATCCCAATCTCACCGGGCACGTTTGCCGCCCGCAGGGCCTGCACAGCAAGCCCGTGCCCCAGCAGCTGGTGGTGCACGGTGGGGAAGGCGCCCAAAACGAGTTCCTTCCCGGGTGAATGCAGGCCAAGGGAGTAGCCGTTGGTGCTGACAGTGGCCGGCTCGTTGACGGTGACCCACCTGGCCACCCTGTCGCCGAACCTGTCCGCGAGGATGGCGGCGTAGTCCCCCAGGCGGTAGGCGGTGTCGCGGTTCATCCAGCCGCCGGCCTCGTCCAGCGCCAGTGGGGTGTCCCAGTGGTAGATGGTGGCCATGGGCGAAATGCCGTTGGCCAGCAATTCGTCCAGGAGCCTGTCGTAGAAGTCCAGTCCGGCAGGGTTGGCGGCCCCGCTCCCGGTGGGCTGGATCCGGGGCCAGGCGAAAGAGAACCGGTAGGAGTCCACGCCCAACTGCTTCATCAGGGCAACGTCCTGCGGCATGCGGTGGTAGTGGTCGCAGGCTGTTACGGGGCTGTGGTTTTCGACGATGGCACCGTCCTTTGCGGCGAAGACATCCCAGCCCGCCGGACCGCGGCCGTCCTCATCCAGGGCCCCTTCAATCTGGAACGCCGCAGTGGCCACGCCCAGGGTGAATCCAGGGGGAATGAGTGCGGCGAGGTCTTTGGCGGTGATGTGCATCGGGGGCCTTTGCGACGGAGCGTGGATAAGTACGTCTCAGGATGCCACAGCAAAGGACGCGGGACGAGCGGGGCACGGCGCGGCGGGCCTGATGACAGAAAAGCCTGCCTACAGAGAGCCGAAGAGGAATTCCTTGGCATGGGCAACCGCCTTCCGGAAGGCATCATTGCGGAGGGCCAGCAGGTGTTCACTTTCCCCGTCCGCGGGCTCCAAGTATCCCGTGTAGCCGGGGCGGAGCATCCAGATGTCCCCCGCAGGCGGCAGGTAGAAAACGCCAAACGACCGCTGCTGCGTTTCGTCTGCGGTCCAAACAGGGACAACAGCGAGCGCAGCGCCGGTTGCCGGGTTGATCCACTGTGCCCGCGGCAGCGGCTGCTCATGCGCTTCGGGGTCCAGGAAGGGAGCAGTGCCTGCGCCCCAGCGCTGTTCAAAGCGCTCGTGGAATGCCGGGATCAGGTGTGAGTCGTAGCGGCGCCACTCGCTCATTCAGTTCTCCGCCTCCTCGCGGTTAGTCGTTGTGCCGTGCCCCCTACTGCCAAGCCCCGATCCGTCAGGCCCATGGCCCGCTTTCCCACCGCACCGGCGTAATTCTGATGGCAGGACCGGTGGATTTGCCGGGGCTGCCGACCTTCCGCACGGGAGTGGCCTGCCCGGCGGCGGGGGCGCGTTGTTTGTCATAGGCCGCGCGGCGTGCCGGATCACGCAGGACAGTGAAGGCCTGCATGATGTCCAGGAGCTCCTCTTCCGGCGTGGTCCCGCCGTCCACATCGGGATGGTGGTTGCGCATCAGGGCGCGGTAAGCACGCGAAATCTCCTGTTGGCTGGCTTGCGGCTGCACCCGCAGGATCGCGTAATAGTCGGGTGTGTCTGTCATGGTGCGGACCTTTTCCGCTGGGCCGGCGCTGGATATTGGCGGCGCCGTCCGGGAAAGACTGCCGGCGGGCGCGGGCAATGCACCAGCACTGCCCGCGCCCGCCGGCTGTGGCTAGGTTCCGATCTGGTGCATTTCGCTTTGCTGCGTCTGGATCTCGATCTTGCGTGGCTTCGCCTGTTCAGCCACCGGGATCCGCAGGGTCAGCACGCCCTGATCGTAACTGGCCTTGATGTTGTCAGTATCCAGGGTGTCGCCGAGGATCAGCTGCCGGCTGAACACACCCCGGGGACGTTCGGAGGCCACCAGCTCCACGTTGGGCTGGGTGGGATCCTTGCGCTCCGCCCGGACCGTGAGGACGTTGCGTTCGACGTTCAGGTCCAGCGATTCCATCTTCACGCCGGGCAGGTCGAACGCCACCACGAAATGGCCGTCCTCCTGCCAGGCATCCATTGGCATGGCGGCCGGGCGGGCAGCTGTTCCAAAGACCTGCTGCGTGAGCCGGTCCAGCTCACGGAACGGGTCCGTGCGCATCAACATCATTTCCACTCCTTCAGCTTTGTAGGTGTAGAACCCCTGTCCTATCAACTCCCCATGATCTATGGTGGTTGATATAGATTTTTTATAGCACTCGTGGGAAACTAAGGCAAGACCTACGGACGGACTCTGGAGAACCTATGGCAGAGCAGCAGGCCGGACGGGCCAGAGGCGGCGACAGCAGCCGGGCGCTGTATGCCATCTCGGTCGCGGCCAAGCTGGCAGGGACCGGCCAGCAGAACATCCGGCTTTATGAAACCAAGGGACTGCTGACGCCGTCGCGCACTTCGGGCGGCACCCGCCAGTACAGCGACGACGACATCGCCGTCCTGCTGCGGATCGGCGAACTCCTGGAACAGGGACTCAACCTTGCGGGAGTAGCCAAGGTGCTGGAGCTTGAGGCTGCCAACGTGAAGCTGCACCGTGCACTGAAGCGGGCCCGGTCGAAGCCGCCCGGCTGAGGGCACAGTGAGCGCGCGCCTTAGTCCCGGGGCGATTCCGCCTTAGAGAACGTCCCGGCGATCCGTTCCCCCGGCACCCTGGCAGTGCGCCAGGTATCCAGGGCGATGACGCCGCCGAGGATGACCAGTGACAGCGACACCGATGCAAGGGTGTCGCTGAGCCAGTGGTAGCCCAGGTACAACCGGCTTACGGCGGCGAGGAAAATGCCGATTCCTGCCCCGGCGAAGCCCAGGACCGCAGCCTGGGGATTGCTGCGCCGTGAGTAGACCAGGAAGGCCCCCACCAGGAGGAAGTCGCAGGCGCCCAGGACATGCCCCGACGGGAAAGAAAACGTGTGGTCGATCCCGAACAGCATCTGGTCGACGGGCGGCCGGGAACGCCGCACGATCTGGAGGATGATCTGGGAAGTGATCACGCCGGTGATCATCGCCGAGGCGAGCAGGATGGGGCGCCACGCATGCTTCGCCGCGAGTCCCCACCAGACAACCACCACCAGGACGATGATGGGCAGGGCAATCGGGCCGAAGACCACAGCCAGGAAGATCATGACCACCGTCAGGGCCTGTGACCTCACCCCCAGGAGCCAGTCCCGTACCGGCCCATCGGCTGCGGACAGCCCGTCAGCCTGCAGCACGCTGATCAGGGTGGCGGCAAACAGCGCCACCCCGGCTGCCGCCAGAATGATGGCTGCGCGGTAGAGGCCTCGCCGGTCAGCCGGATCCATGTAGCGCTCTTCCACCACGAACTTGTCGTGGAAGACGCGCCACTTCCCAGGACTTTGCCCAGTGGCTCCCGAGCCTGCCGATCCCTGCTGTCCCACTGTGGTGCCCGTCCCTGCGCCCCGATGAAGTGCTTGGGGTGAAGACTATCCCGCCTAGTAGGACCCGGTGGTGAACTGCCAGGTCCGGCTTGCCAGCTGGTTGCCGGCGAGGTCACGGATGGATGTTTCGCCGCCGGTGACCGCCACGGTGTACTTGGTCTTGGCGGCCAATGCCTGCTGGGGGTCGAGGATCCACTGGTTGGTGGTGCCGTTGCGGAACACGGAGGCCGGTACCAGTGTTCCGGTGGCGGCATTGCGCAGCGTGAAGGTGGTTCCGTTGACGCCCTGGACTGCTTCGCTGAAGGTCACGCTGATGTTATTGCCACGCCGTACCAGTGACGCGTTGCTGCCGGGGGTGGTGCCGGTGACGACGGGCGCCGGGCCGGTCAGGAAGGTCCAGTTGACCGATGCCAGCGGGGTTCCTGCCGTGTCCCGAATGGCCGAGCTCCCGCCCACCAGCGTGGCGGTGTAGGTTGTGTCCGCGGCGAGGCTGGCCGAGGGGTCAAGGGTGGCGGTCCGGGTGGTCGCGTTGTAGGTGACAGCGGCAGGGATGGTGCTGCCGGCCGCGTTCTTGAGCAGGAATGTTCCGCTGCTCACTCCCTGGACGGCGGTGCTGAAAGTTGCGGCCACGTTGGTGCCGGTACCCACTGAAGTGGCGTTGGCGCCGGGAGTCACGGCCGTGACGGTGGGGGCTGGGGCGGGTGCAGGAGCAGACACCGCGCCGGAGTACAGCAGCCGGTTCGGCGTTCCGCTGGCGGCACCGGCAATGACTCCAGTGGTTGCGTTGGACGTGAGGGTTCCGGCCACCTGGGCGGGGGTGAGCGCCGGGTTTTGCGCCAGCAGCAATGCAGCGGCCCCGGCGGCGTGCGGTGCTGCCATGGAGGTACCGGACATCGACGCCGTTGCCCCGGAGGACGTGTGGTAGGCCGAGCTGATGCCCACTCCGGGGGCGTAGAGGTCTACGCAGGAACCGAAGTTGGAGAAGGACGCCTGCCTGTCAGAGGAGTCGCTTGCAGCCACCGTCACCGCTGCCGGAACCCGTGCAGGGGAACTTCCGCACGCGTCCACGGCGGAGTTGCCGGCGGCAACCACTGCTGTGACGCCGTCGTTCGTGACTGCCTGGATGGCTGTGTCCACGGCCGAGCTTGCGGATCCACCCAGGCTGAGGTTCACCACCGCCGGAACCCCTGCTGCGTGGTGGGCTGCCACCCAGTCGAGGCCAGCCACCACGTCTGAGTTGTAGCCGGATCCGTTGCAGTCGAGCACCCGGACGGGCACTACGGTGGCACCCTTGGCCACACCGTAGGTGGTCCCGGCCACCGTCCCGGCCACATGCGTGCCGTGGCCGTTGCAGTCGCCGGATCCCCTGCCGTCAGCCACGGCGGTCCACCCGGCTGTGATGCGGCCCGCGAAGTCGGTGTGCGAGGCCAGGACCCCGGTGTCCACCACGTAGGCAGTCACGCCTGCTCCCGAGGAGGTCCAGGAGTAGGAGCCGGTGAGCGGCAGCGGCCTCTGGTCCACCCTGTCCAGGCCCCAGGGTGCGGGCTGCTGGGTTGCGGAAATGCTGACGGGAGCATCTGCCTCCACGGACACGACCCGGCCGGACCTGGCAAGGGCGGCAGCCTGGGCAGGGTTGGCGGTCACCACCGCTCCCTTGAGGGCATGGCTGAAGGTCCGCCCGACGGCGAGTCCCTGGGCCCGCAGCCCCGCCGCCTCCTCGGCCACGTTGGCACCGGCTGGGTACTGGACGATGTAGCGGCCGGCGGTACCGGTGTCAGCCGGCGGAGCGGCCACGGCGGAGGGGGATGCGGAAAGGACGACGGCGGAGGCCAGCACTGCGGCGGCAGGCAGCAAAAAGGATTGAGTACGAATTTTGGGGTCCTCGTTTGGCGTTGTGGGCTGCGGGAGCGGGAGATACACCCGCCCTCACCAATGAGGATAGAAGCCGGAATCGGGCTGCGAGGGGGTCTTTGCAGGATCCTGCGGCAACCCTTGGTGATTGCTGTGCCGGGCCGGTTTCCCTGGCTCTAAGACACGGCGGCCGGGTCCTGCCAGTGGTTCCGCCAGGTGTGTTCCGGCTCGAAGCCCAGCAACCGCCGCGCCTTGTCAATGGACAGCATGGTCTCGTGTTCTCCCAGTTCCCTGGTCACCTTCACCGACGGGAACTCTTCCGCTGCCAGCTCGGCGCTGGACCGGCTCATGACAGTGTCCGCGTTGGCGATGATGAACGCCTCAAAACCCGGTTTTCCGTTTTCGAGCGCCCTGACCACGGCCTGCGCGCCGTCCCGGCCGTCAATGTATCCCCAGAGGTTCCATTTCCGCAGGGCGGCATCGGAGTTGAAGGACGGGAAATGCTCGTAGTCGGCAACATCCATGACGTTGGAGAACCTCAGCGCCACAATGCTCAGTTCCGGGTCCCAGCGCGTCAGCTCCACCGCCATCTGCTCCTCCAGGTGCTTTACCAGGGAGTAGGTGCTTTCGGGCCGGGCAGGGTATTCCTCGTCCACCGGGATGTACGGCGGATCCACGTCGAACGGCAGTCCCAGCACGGTCTCGCTGGAGGCATGCACCACCTTCTTGATGCCCGCCCGGCGTGCAGCCTGGAAAACGTTGTAGGTGGAAAGCATGTTGTTCTCGAACGTCGCCGCATCAGGCATGATGCCGGGAGCGGGAATGGCACCCAGGTGCACCACGGCGTCGAAACCCTCGTGCCGGTCGTCGACGCCCAGCATGACGTCCAGCACCTGGCCGTAGTTGCGCAGGTCCACCACCACCAGCCCCGGGCTCCGCGCCCCGGCCCGGTCAAGGTTGAGGACCTGGTGGCCGTCCCCGATCAGCCTCCGGACAACGTGCCGCCCCAGTTTTCCGCTTCCTCCGGTGACCGCAATTCTCATCAGTTTTCCTTCGTGTTGGTGGCTCAGGCCCGTTCAGGCGCCGGGACGCGGGGTTGCCAGGAACTTTTCGACGGCGGCGATCGCACGCCCGGTGATGTCGCCAGGGTCTCCGCTGCCGTTCACGGAGACGAGTAATCCCCTGCCCGCGTAGACCGAGACTACTTCATGCGTCTCGCGGTGGTAGAGATCCAGCCGGCGCCGGAACACGTCCACCGTGTCGTCCGTGCGGCCCTGGTCCGCAGCGCGGCCTCGCATCCGCTGCTCCAGCTCGTCATCAGGGGCGTGCAGTTCAATGACGGCGTCCAGGGCCAGCCCCTGGGCGGCGAGCATGTCGTCCAGCTCCATCACCTGGGGCCCCGTCCGCGGGTAGCCATCCAGCAGGAAGCCTGCCTGCAGGTCTTCCTTCAGGAGGCGGTCCCTCACCAGCGCATTGGTGAGGCGGTCGGGAACGAAAGTGCCGCCGTCGAGGTAGCCGGCAGCCTTGATGCCCAGTTCGGTTTCCTCGCTGACGTTGGTCCGGAAGATCTCCCCGGTGGACACCGCCGGGATGCCAAAGTGCCGGGCAATATGTTCCGCCTGCGTTCCTTTGCCGGAGCCCGGCGGACCGATGATGAGAAGCCTGGTCATGTCCTGTCCAACTTCCTGCCCGTCCGGGGCGGGCGGGCCGCTGTGGTGGGTCAGCCGCCGGGGCAGCGGCACCCGCTTCATTCTGCCCGGTGCCGGTGGCCTGCGCCAGAGGACCCCACCGGCATGCCGGTCTGACGCTTGACGGCTCCTAAGGATGTATATACTTCTGGATAGGTTTAGCAGCAGGCCGTTGGAAAGTTCGTCGATCCAGCGACCTGCACAGGCTCCCGGCATTTTGGGCCGGCTGTAGGTGCGGGTCGTTTTGACCTGAGCGAATGGCACTAAGAAACCGTGGCCAGCGAGTCAACAGCAAAACCTGATACATCCATCACCGAACGCCTGCATGAACTGGTTCTCAACAGCTCTGATGTTGAGGACTTCCTTAACGAGCTGGCACAGGTGGCCGCGCGGAACCTTTCCGAGCCCGGCGACGAAATGATGTGCGCCATCACGCTGCTGCGCCAGCGCAAGGCCGCCACGGTGGCCAGCAGCAGTGCAGAGGCAAAGGCCATCGCGCAGGTTGAGTGCGGCTTCAGCGGGACGCCGGGCATGACGGCCTCCACGGTACAGGAGACCATCCACATACCGGATGCTCAGCGTGACGGCCGCTGGCCCGACTATTCCTCCGCCGTGCTGGCCCAGGGCGTCCGATCCGTCCTTGCGTTGCCTTTCCGGCTGGAGGGCGAAACGAAGGCGGCTTTGCTCCTGTACTCCCGGCGCCCCGAGCGTTTTGGGCCCCGCATGCTGGAATTTGCCGAGGATTTTGTCAGCCAGACATCCTTGGCCCTGCGGCTCGCCGTCCGCTTTGCCCACTACAGCGAGACCGCCGCCAACCTCCGGGCAACCCTTGAATCCCGGACGGTGATCGACATGGCCGTGGGCATCATCATGGCCCAGAACCGGTGCAGTCAGCAGGACGCCTTTGACATCCTGAAGACCGCGTCCAGCACCCGTAACTCCAAGCTGCACGACGTTGCGGCAGCGGTGGTCAACTCCCTGGGGCAGGGCCCGGCACACACGCACTACGACGGGTAGCAAGGCACAGGTTCTTCCGGCGACGCGGACACCCGTCGTCGCCGGAAGTTCCTGGCGTTTGTGCCTTACTTCCCCAGGAACCGCAGCAGTGCTTCATTGACCTCTTCCGCGTGGGTCCACAACAGGCCGTGCGGGGCGCCCTCGATCTCCACGTACTCAGCGCTCGGGAGCGCCTTGGCGAACAGCCGGGCGGTTGAAGCGATGGGCAGGATATTGTCCGCGGTGCCGTGAAGAATCAGGGCGGGGACGTCAATCCTGGGGATGTCCTGGCGGAAGTCCGTAAGCCAGGTGGGTTGGGCGGCAACCGACGCCGTGGCCCCGGCCCCGGCGGCGAGGTTCCAGCTGGCGTTCACGGCCTCCTGGCTGAGGCGGGGCGTGCCAAGGAAAGTGTCCGAGTTGTAGAAGTTCTTGAAGAACTCCGTGAAAAAGGCGTACCGGTCCGCCGTAACGGCTTTCGCCAGTCCATCAAAGACTTCCTGCGGGACGCCATCAGGATTGTCATCCGTCTTGAGCAGGAACGGTTCAAGGGAACCGAGGAACGCTGCCCGCGCCACCCGCGCAGAGCCATAGGTGCCAAGGTAGCGGCCCACCTCACCGGTGCCCATGGAAAAGCCCACCAGCACGACGTCGTTCAGGTCCAACGTGGTCAGCACGGTGTTGAGGTCCGCGGCGAAGGTGTCGTAATCGTAGCCCTCGGTGGTCTTGCTCGACTTCCCAAAGCCGCGGCGGTCGTAAGTGATGACCCGGTAACCAGCGTCCAGGAGCGCTGCAGTCTGCTTTTCCCAGGAGGAGCCGTCCAAGGGGTAGCCGTGGATCAGCACAACGGGCTGGCCCGAGCCGTGGTCCTCGTAGTAGAGCTCAATGTCTGTGCTGTTTTCAGTTCCAACGGTAATGAAAGCCATTGCGGACAGATTCCTTTCGAGGCTGGAGCATCGGAGCGGGCAGACATGTGCCATGCCCGCGCAGTACCTACTCTAGGGCGGTCCGACGTTCCGTCCACCCTGCCCAGTCGCTCCTGCGGGCCCCACAGTGGCTTGGCTTCAACAGCGCAGGGCTTGGGCCACTGCCGCTGTGAAGCTACTGGGATGGCTGCGGCAGCTCGCAGGCGATCTGCGGATTAGCGCCCATGTAATTCAAGGGGCCGGCAATGATGGTGATCGCAACCGTTCCCGCCTCTGCACAGTTACCCGGCGCTGCACCGAAGTAGCCCCGCTGCCAGGCAGCCACGCCGCCGATGATCAGCCAGATGACAACAAGTGCTCCGAGAATCCGCATGTGTCCTCCGTTGGCCGCGCGGCTGTGGGTTCAATTATGCGACGGCGGCCGCGGGAAGTGCGAGAGGGATCGCCAAGGAGCGGCTGGAGGTGATAGAGCGTCCGCGAAAAACGCGCGTTAAGTGATAGAGCGTCCCAGGTGGCGGGGAGGCGGCGGACAGGAATGCACCCCCGGTTCCGGAAGATATCCGGCACCGGAGGTGCATTCTTGTGTCTTGGTGAGCGGCGCTCAGGCCTTGGCAGGCTTGCCCGGCAGGGCCAATTTGAAGACCTTCGCCCAGGCGGAGCCAACCTGCTTCGGAAGCGGACCAGTGGTGTACTTCAGCCCGTAGCGCTGGCAAATCTCACGGACCCTGGGCGCCACTTCCGAGTACCGGTTGGAGGGCAGGTCAGGGAAGAGGTGGTGCTCGATCTGGTGCGACAGGTTGCCCGTCATGATGTGCATGAACTTGGAACCGGAGATGTTGGCGGAGCCGATCATCTGGCGTACGTACCAGTCACCGCGGGTCTCGCCCTCCACCATCTCCTCCGTGAAGGTATCCGTACCCTCCGGGAAGTGACCGCAGAAGATGACCGAGTGGGCCCAGACGTTGCGGATGGCGTTGGCGGCGAGGGTGCCCAGCAGGGCGTGCTTGGCCGAGCCCGTGAGCATGGCCACTGCTGGGGTGGCTGCGTAGTCCTTGGTGAACTGGGTGACAACCTTCTTGCCCAGCGCCTTCAGGTCCTTGAGCAGTGCCTCCTTGGACTTCTTGCCTTCCTTGTACTCGGTCAGCTCGAGGTCGTAGATGGCAATGCCCCACTCGAACACCGGCGCCAGGATTGCATTGAAGAGCGGATTCGCCAGGTTGATCGGCTTCCACGGCTGCTCCTCGTCCATGCGCAGGAGGTTGTATCCGACGTCGTTGTCCTTGCCCACCACATTGGTCCAGCGGTGGTGGAGATCGTTGTGGGTGTGCTGCCAGGAGCGCGACGGGGTGACGAAGTCCCATTCCCACGTGGTGGAGTGGATGTCCGGGTCCCGCATCCAGTCCCACTGGCCGTGCAGGATGTTGTGTCCGAGCTCCATGTTTTCCAGGATCTTGGCAAAGCTGAGCAGGGTGGTGCCTGTGACCCAGGCAGCCTTGTTCTTGCCCACCAGCAGCGCGGCCCGGCCGGAGATCTCCAGCCCGCGCTGGATCTTGATCATCCGCCGGATGTAGGCGGCGTCTTCCGCGCCACGCTTGGCCAGGATCTCGTCACGGATGGCGTCCAGTTCACGGCCAAGCTCCGCCACCTGCTCGTCGGTGAGGTGTGCTGCCGCGGGCGGCCTGACGGCGGGGCTGCCGGACTCTGCGAGCTTTCCGGGGCGTGACCGGGAGCCTCCGGCAGCGCTGCCCTTGGTGGACGTGGGAGTGGCCTTGCTGGGTGAAATTACAGACATACCTGGTGCTCCTCAGATTTCGAGGTTGACGGGTCCGGCGGCTGCCGAGACACACGTTTGGATCAGTTCGCCGGGTTCGCCATGGACTTCCCCGGTACGGAGGTCGCGGACCTGTCCTGACAGGAGCGGCGTGAGGCAGCTGTGGCAGATACCCATCCGGCATCCGCTGGGCATAAGCACCCCGGCGTCCTCGCCGACGTCGAGGATCGGGGTATCGCCGTCGGCCTCCACTTCGCGGTCTGACGCCTCGAAGGTGACCAGGCCGCCGTCGTGCCCTACGCCGCCCTCGAAGGTGGTGTTGAAGCGCTCAATCATCAGGTTGCCGGCGGTGCCGGCCAACGCCACCTCTGAGCCAGGTGCCGCTGCCGTGAGGGCCGCGCGCTTCCACAGAGCCTCGGCGTCATCCAGGAAGCTGTCCGGGCCGCAGGCGTAGGCGGCGCGTTCCTTCCAGTCCGGGCAGATCTCGTCCAGCTGGTCCGTGCTGGTCAGGTCCATCCGGCCCTGCTCCCCCGTATACCAGTGGGCGAGGCGGAAGTTGGGGAACTGGTCGGCAAGCTCGGCCAGTTCCTCGCGGAAGAGGCTGTCACCGGGTGTCCGGGCTGAGTGGACCAGTACGACGTCGGCATCCGGACGCCGCGGGACAAGCGTGCGGATCATGGACATCACCGGTGTGATGCCGCTGCCTGCGGTGACCATCAGCAGTGGCCGCGGGTGCTCTGGGAGGACGAAGTCCCCCTGTGGCGGGGCCAGGAACAGGACGTCGCCAGGCTTGGTGGTGCGGACTAGAGTGCCGGATACAGCGCCGACGTCGGTCACGGTGATGGCGGGGTCCTTGCCGGCGGGGGCGCTGAGCGAGTAGGACCGCCAGTGGCGGACGCCGTCAAGCTCGACGCCGATGCGTGCCCACTGACCTGCCAAATGGGAGTGCCAGCCGCGTCCGGGCCGGAAGAAAATGGTGGCTGACTGGGCCGTCTCCTGCACCACGCGGGTGACCACGCCGCGAAGCTGCCGCGCGGAGTAGACCGGGTTGAACAGCGCCAGGATGTCCTCCGGCGCCAAAGGCGTGGTCAGTACAGAGGCCGCCTGGGCCAGCTGGCGTAGCCGGATCATGCGATACAGCCTAGAGCGGCGCGAGCCATATTTCTCTCTCTCCGTCATATGACCGTTCCGCAGTCACGCTAAGTGGTGGCGCTAAGCCCCCAAGCCGCACTTAAAGAGTAACGGCTGGAAACTGCGGATGGTTCCCCGGCACTTCAGTAAGCCTGCTTAGTATATCGCGGAAACCCACGTGGAGGGAGAAAAATTACGCTTGACCCGAAGTGTTACCGCTGGTCAGGTGTGGCCCATCCCAGGGCGGGCGCGATGTGCCGCGCCACGTTGCCCAGCAGCTTGGCATTGAAGTCCACGCCCAACTGGTTGGGAACGGTGAGCAGCAGGGTGTCTGCGGACTGGACGGCCGAGTCGGCTGCGAGCTGTTCGGCCAACACGTCCGGGGGTCCCGCGTAGCTCTTCCCGAACCTGGCAGTCAGCCCATCAATGACGCCCACTTGGTCCCGGCTGTCGCGCAGCGCGCTGCCGGCGAAGTAGCGGTTGTCCTCGGCGTCCACGATTGGGAGCACGCTGCGGCTGACTGAGATCCGCGGTGTGTGGGCGTGGCCGGCGGCCTGCCAGGCGTCCCGGAACAATTGGATCTGCTCGGCCTGCAGTTCATGAAATGGCACGCCCGTGTCCTCGGTGAGCAGGGTTGAACTCATGAGGTTCATGCCCAGCTCGGCTGCCCAGACGGCGGTCTTCCGGGTCCCGGCACCCCACCAGATCCGCTCGGCGAGGCCCGGAGACTGTGGCTGGACCGGCAACAACCCGGTGGCTCCGCCAGCGTACCGGGGATCCGCTTCCGCCACTCCGGCACCCGTGATCGCCCTCCGGAAGAGGGCGGTGTGGCGGCGGGCCATATCGGCGTCGGTCTCCCCCTGCCCAGGCACATACCCGAACGCTGCAGCGCCGTGGCGGGCGGGCTCGGGGGAGCCCCGGCTGATGCCCAGCTGGAGCCGGCCACCGCTGATCAGGTCCGTGGCCGCAGCTTCCTCTGCGAGGTACAGCGGGTTTTCGTAACGCATGTCAATAACGCCGGTTCCGATCTCAATCCTGCTGGTTCGGGCGGCTATGGCGGAGAGCAGAGGGAACGGCGAGGCCTGCTGCCGGGCGAAGTGGTGGACGCGGAAAAATGCGCCGTCGAGCCCAAGCTCCTCCACGGCCACCGAAAGGTCAATGGCCTGGAGCAGGGCGTCGCGGGCGGTCCTGGTTTGCGAGCCCTGGCCGGGACCCCAATGGCCGAATGAGAGAAATCCGATGCGCTCCATACTTGCCCCAACCTCGTTGCGGCTGCCGGCATTCCCGGCCGGCTCGCCTGAGAAGCTCCGGCTGGCATGATGACTGGCGTGGGTATTCCTGATGAGGCAATGGACATCTCCAAGACAGTCGTGCTCTTTGCGCTGGCCGCGGCTGCGGAGATCGGCGGCGCTTGGCTGGTGTGGCAGTCCGTGCGCGAAGGCAAGGACTGGTGGTGGGCCGGCCTCGGCGTGGTCGCCCTGGGCACGTACGGTTTCGTGGCCACCCTCCAGCCTGATGCACACTTCGGCCGGATCCTGGCCGCGTACGGCGGGGTGTTCGTGGCCGGTTCCCTGGCATGGGGCATGGTGTTCGACGGCTTCCGGCCGGATCGTTGGGATATGGCAGGTTCACTGATCTGCCTGCTGGGGGTGGCCGTAATCATGTTCGCCCCTCGCAGCGGAGGATGAGTGGCGCCCCTGAGCGGAACCGCCCTGCGCAGGCGAACCGCCTAGACTGGCACCGTGACCAACAGCGAGGAACCCGGCGGCGGCGCCGTCCCGCCGTCGCGCGGGAGAATCGCCGAGCGCCTGCTGCCGGGCGGGGAGGAGCCGGACCCGCGGTTCACGTTGGCCAATGAGCGCACGTTCCTTGCCTGGATCCGCACCTCCCTCGCGCTGCTGGCCGGGGGCATCGCCATCGAAGCCTTCACAGCAGACCTCTTCCTGGTGCCCGTCCGCAAGGGACTGGCGGTGGTTCTGCTCCTGCTGGGCATGCTGCTGAGTGCGGGCTCCGCGGTGCGGTGGCTGCGGGTGGAACGGAGCATGCGCCACAGGGCACCGCTTCCGCTGCCGCTCATTGTGCCGCTGCTGGCGGCGGCAGGTGCGCTGGCGGCCGCCGTCGTGCTGGTATTTATCCTCTGGCGCTGATCAGTGGCACCTTCCCGCCGTCCGGCCGCCATGCACGGGGACCCTGGCCTGCAACCCGAACGGACAACGCTTGCCTGGGGCAGGACCATGTTGGCGCTGGTAACCGTCAGCGCGATCTTCCTGCGCTGGCTTCCGCAGCATGGCCTTCCCATCCTGCTGCTTTTCGCGGTGTCGGCCAGCGCGGCAGCGGCCATCTACTTCAGCCAGCGCGGCCGCTACAGTGCCAGTTCGCGCGGGATCAGTGAGGAATCCGTCGACGCCGACATCTCCGCTGTGCTGTGGACGGCCTTCGCGGGGATGCTGCTGGGAGGGCTCGGCGTCGGGATCGTCCTCGCGGGCTAACAGGCAGCTTTATCAAAGGGGGCCGTCGATCCCCTTCACAACATCGGGAGGACAAAGCCGGCCAGCAGCGCCGCCGCCCCGATGCCCGTAAGCCAGCGGCCCAAGATCGAGGCCGTCCGGCCTTCCTCTTCCGGCGCGGCAATTTGCCACTGGGTAGGACGCTTGGGATGGTAATAGATAGGGAGCGTGCTGCCCACCGCAAGATCCTTGATGTCGTGGGGCGACATGGGTGCATGGTGCACCTGGTATTTGCGGTCAAACCACCGGAAGCCCACTCCCGTGGTGTCGGAATACACCACGGCCTCGGCCACGGCCCAGGGGTGCACAAAGCGCCGCAGGTACCCACTGTAGAACAGCAGTCCAAGCCCGGCGGGCAGGCACAACCAGGTCAGCATTTCCAGGATCGGACCTGCCATATCAAGCGCAGTGGGCATGATTCTGATAGTACAGGCGTAGGCTGGGGAGACCTGTCCGCGGAGTAAGGGGAGATTATGAACGACCAGGATATTTTGGCGCGCATCCAGGCCCTCGTTGAGGAGGAGCATACCCTCCGTGACGGAGCCGGGGATGGGCAGGCGCCGGACCACGCGCGGCTCAAACAGGTGGAAGAGAGTCTGGACCAGTGCTGGGACCTGCTGCGCCAGCGCCGGGCCAAAGCAGATTCCGGGGAGAACCCAAACGAGGCCGAAACCCGGCCCGTCAGTGAAGTCGAGGGCTACAAGCAGTAGGTGTACTCCTTCTGACCCTGCCTCCACTGGCGTCACCGCCGGGCACTACACCGGCGCCTGAGCTTGAGGCCGTGCCTGCGGGTGCTGGGCCCCGCTTCGCTTGCAGTGAACAGATTGGAGCCATCCATGCGTCTGGCAGTCGCACAGATCATTAGCAGTGCCGACCCCGCAGCGAACCTGGAACTGATCCGGGACTACGCCACGCAGGCCAAGGCCGCCGGCGCGGAGCTGGTGGTGTTCCCCGAGGCTGCCATGCGGGCCTTTGGCCATTCCCTTAAAGACATCGCAGAACCCCTGGACGGGCCATGGGCAGAAAAAATACGTGCCCTGTCCCGGGAACTGCGCGTTGTGGTCGTCGCCGGGATGTTCGCTCCGGGAAAGGACGGCCGGGTCCGCAATACGCTCCTGGTAACCGGCCCGGGCGTGGACACTTCCTATGACAAGGTCCACCTCTTCGATGCTTTCGGCTTCACCGAATCCAAGACGGTTGATGCGGGCGAGACCCCTGTCACTTTCGAAGTTGACGGCACAGTTTTTGGACTGGCCACCTGCTACGACGTCCGCTTCCCTGCACTCTTTGCTGCCAACGCCCGGGCCGGTGCGCAGGTAAACATAGTCTGCGCTTCCTGGGGAGCCGGCGAAGGCAAGTCGGAGCAGTGGGACCTCCTGGTGCGCGCACGGGCACTGGACAGCACTACTTTCGTGGTGGCCTGCGGGCAGGGTAATCCGGAAACCATTGGCGCAGGTCCGGCCGGCACCGCCCCCACGGGCATCGGCCACAGCGCCGTCATCACGCCCCTTGGCATCCCCCTGGCCGCACTGGGCGGGAAGCCGGAACTCGCCGTCGTCGACATCGATCCCTCGGTGGTGGACGAGGTGCGGGCCAAGCTGCCCGTGCTGGCCAACGCCCGGCAGTTCTAATTTCCCGGGGCGATGCCCCGCTGGGCGTCCCGGACTATGGCACCGGAGACGAAACAGCGCGCCGCTTCCCGTGCGGCGCGCCGTCGTATTGCAAAGAACATCCCAGCGCCAATGCGGTGAGGCTCCCTTTACGCTGCCGTAATCACTACTTACAGGCGGACGACGGCGGCTCCTCACCGTCCGCGTTAGGGTCCACCGCTGCATGAGACCGCCTTTGCGCACTTTACGGCCCGGCGCCAACCGCCTCCGTGTGACTCCGTTTACATGGCCGAAACATGCCGGACACGCCGACTTCACACACCGCCTGGTTCTGTAACGCGAGCGCAACTTTCAGGCGCGTTTCCCGAAACACGGAGCACGAAAGATGGAGCGCGGGGGAACGCGAGGGCCGGCAAAGAGCGCCCCGCTTGAGGCGCAATTCAAAAGGGACCCGCCGTGGAGATCACTGCCCAACATGTATGGCTGATGGTTTCAGCCGCGATGGTACTGCTGATGACTCCCGGACTGGGGCTCTTCTACGGCGGCATGACACGCGCCAAAGCCGCCCTGAACATGATCATGATGAGCTTCATCTCCGCCGGGATAGTGGGTGCGGTGTGGGTCCTGTGGGGCTACTCCATGACCACCGGCGAGGGCGTGCTTGGCATCTTCGGCAACCCCTTCGCCAGCTTCGGCCTCCAGAACCTGATGGGCTCACCGGACCTGATCAAGGCAGGTTACAGCGCCACCTTTGCCATTATTACGGTGGCGCTGATCAGCGGGGCCATCGCGGACCGCGCGAAGTTCGGCGCGTGGGCCCTGTTCGTCCCGCTATGGATCACAGTGGTGTACTGCCCGCTCGCCTACATGATCTGGGGCGGCGGCCTGATGAGCGCAGATGGAGCGGTCACGGCTATTTTCGGCCAAGTCATTGACTTCGCCGGCGGCGCGGTGGTGGAAATCAGTTCCGGCACCGCCGCACTGATCCTGGCTTTGATCGTGGGCCAGCGCCACGGCTTCGCAAAGGATCCCAACCACCGGCCACACAACGTCCCCTTCATCATGCTGGGCGCAGCAATTTTGTGGTTCGGCTGGTTCGGCTTCAACGGGGGCGCGGCCACCACCGCCGAGCAGGCCGGCCTGATCTGGGTGAACACCCTGGTCACCCCGGCGGCTGCCATGCTCAGTTGGCTGGTCACCGAGAAGATCCGCCACGGGCACCCCACATCCCTGGGTGCCGCATCGGGTGTGGTGGCAGGTCTCGTCGCCATCACTCCCTCCTGCGCCAACATCAGCCCTGTGGCCGCAATCGGCCTCGGCCTGGCAGCAGGAGCCGCCTGCGCCGTCTTCGTTGACCTCAAGTACCGCTTCGGTCTTGACGATTCCCTCGATGTGGTGGGCGTCCACCTGGGGGCCGGCCTCATCGGAACCCTTGCACTGGGTTTCATCGCCCTCCCGGTGGACGGGCAGGGCGGCGGTCTCTTCTACGGCGGCGGCGTTCAGCAGTTGGTAGCCCAGTCCGCGGCCGTGGTCATCACCGTGCTGCTGTCCGGCGTCGGGACCCTGGTGATTGGCAAGGGCATTCACAGGGCCATCGGCTTCCGGGTCAGCGAGGAGGCGGAAACTGCCGGTGTGGACCTGTCCGAACATGCCGAAAGTGCCTACGCGTTCGGGGAGATGGGGGCTGGCTTCAACCTGCTGCCCCACGCTCCGACGCCTTCCCCGGCCAGCACCGAAACCACTGCCCGGGAGAGCAAGGAAGCCTCCTTCGCCTGACGCGGGCAGCCAGGCAAGGGGATTACCTGTCCAACAGGCTTCCGCCTGGGCGGAGGCTCTAGTCGGCCAGGATCTTGTACAGGGCACGGCGCGTCTCATCCAGCTTTTCGATGGCGGCAGCCCGCTGCTCTTCTGTAACGCCGCTGCGGAACTGGTGTACGGCGGCCATCAGCTTTCCGAGGCTCTGGTGAAACTCACGGTCTGAGCTGTCCGGCGCCGAATTCCACGCATTCTCCATCTCCTCCCCGTGCTCGGCCACATAGGCCCGGCCCGCATCAGTAAGCGCAAATTCCGTCCCGCGCCCTTCGCTCAGCGCCGCGATCAGTCCTTCGTCAACCAACTGCTGCAGGGTCGGGTAAATGGAACCAGGACTTGGCCGCCATGCACCGTCCGTTCTGACGGCAATGGTCTTGATCAATCCGTAACCATTTGACGGGGCTTCGGCCAGGAGCGAGAGGATCGCGGCACGGACGTCACCCCGGTTTGCCCTGCGCGGGCCACGGCCGAATCCAGGGCCAAAGCCAGGACCAAAACCGGGTCCGAAGCCCGGACCAAACCCAGGCCCAGATCCGCCACCTCGGTGTCCATGCGGCCCCCTGCGGCCTCTCCTCCGCTCGAAGCGCCCACTGCTGAAATCCGGAGCGGGAAATACATCTTCAGGTATGCCCTTCATCGTGGCATCTTCCTTTCGCAATTTGTTTCACTGAGCTCCTCAGTGATATTTAACGATATGTCGTTAAGTATCGCTGGTCAATCGAGAGTTTGTAATCAAATCCTGATCTTCCAGGGCCGGAATCGGCGTCCTGTCCGGCGTATTCTTTTGGCACCTTCTAGCTTGAGGGCTGAGAAATGGTCAAAAAGAAGAAGCTCAGGCGCGGTTCGGGTTCCCCCCTGGCAAAGTTGTTGGGATTCCTGGCAGCAAGCGTGATCTGCGGCGTTCTGGCGGCGAGCCTTGTGGTTCCGGCGGTAGCTGCAGCAGCATTCGGCATCTCCACCTCCATCGACTACTTCGAAAGGCTGCCGGAGGAACTGACTGTTCAGCCGCCGTCGCAATCCACTAAGGTCCTTACCGCCGATGGCCAGCCCATCGCGACCTTTTATGCCGAAAACCGCATCCCGATCCCGCTTGACCAGATGTCACCCCACATCAAGGACGCGGTCATCGCCATCGAGGACAGCAGGTTCTACGAGCATGCCGGTGTGGACCCCCAAGGCATTGTCCGCGCCCTGGTGACGAACCTGACCCGAGGTGACCAGCAGGGCGCCTCCACCATCACCCAGCAGTACGTCACCAATGTCCTCAACGAGGCGCGACTCTCCCAGGACCGGCCGGACGAAGTGATCCTGAGCGGACAGAAAGACGTTGGCGACAAGCTGCGGGAGATGAAACTGGCGATCTCCCTTGAGAAGAAGTTCAGCAAGGACCAAATCCTCGAGGGCTATCTGAACATCGTCTTCTTCAACAGCGACGCCTACGGCGTGGAGGCGGCGGCACGCTACTTCTTCGGCACCACGTCCAAGGACCTCACGCTGCCCCAGGCAGCACTGTTGGCCGGACTCGTCAACAGCCCCACGTTCTACAACCCGGCGATAAACCCGGACAACTCCATGACCCGCCGGAACCAGGTGCTGGGTGAGATGCTCCGCCTCGACAAGATCACGCAGGCGGAGCATGACGAGGCCGTGGCCACGCCAATCGACCTCAAGATCAACCCTGAACGGCAGGGCTGCGCCAACGCCCCGATGGCTCCCTACTTCTGCGACTACATATCGCAGCTCATCCTCAACAACCCCGCTTACGGCCCCACCCCCGAGGAACGCCAGCGCAAGCTGTACCGCGGGGGTCTTACGATCGTCACCACACTGGACAGCAGGCTGCAGGCCGCGGCCCAAGCACAGGTGGACGGCACGGCCGGGCCCAACCCGGACCGCTGGGGGGCCGCCCTGGTGACGGTTCAACCGGGCACCGGCAAGATCCTGGCAATGGCCCAGAACACGGTGTTCCTGCCCGAACCGGGCAGGTTTGATACCCACCTGAACTTCAACGTGGACGCCAAGGACCCGCAGGGCAATAACCTCAACGGTGCGGGCGGTTTCCAGCCCGGATCCACCATGAAGCCGTTCACGTTCGCGCAGTGGCTGAACGAGGGGAAGCCCCTCACCGCCGAAGTGGACGCGGCCCGGCGTGTTTATCCGCTGGACTTCCCGTGGCGATCCAGCTGCGGAAGGGTGCTGGGTGCGTACAGCACGGCGCAAGCCAACCCGGCCCTGGGCGCTGCGGATGACCTGCAGAACGCTGAAGAGGGCTTCTACCGGAAGATGCCCATCAATTACGGGCTGTACAACTCCATCAACACGGCCACGTTCGCCTCCGCAACCCAGCTGGACTTTTGCGGGATCCAAAAGATGGTGGACGCTGTGGGCCTGCACAGCGGGCTTGATGGCTCCCCGATCAACATGCATCAGCTGGGCAATCTTTTGGGTGCTATCGGAGTGGCCCCCCTGCACATGGCCAATGCTTTCGCCACTTTCGCCAATGACGGCCGCTACTGCACACCAATCGCGCTCGTAGAGGTCAAGGATGCGGCCGGTGGCAACCTGCCTGCCCAGCCGGTCGAGTGCCGGGACGCCGTGAAGCCGGACGTGGCCCGCGGTGTCAACAACGTGCTGCAGGATGTGCTCGTCAAGGGCTCAGGTGTGTGGATCAATCCCAAGACGCATGACAAGTTTCCTGTGGCAGCCAAGACCGGCACCTCGAACAATAACGGGTCAACCTGGATCGTTGGCTACACCACCGGCCTTGCCACCGCTTCCTTCTTCGGTGACGCCCTTGAGGGACAGAAGCGTGCCGGGCAGAACGTCACCATCAACGGAACCCACTATCCCCGCCTTGACGGTTGGATGCTCGCAGGGCCGCAGTGGGCCAACTACATGGTCAAGGTGGCGCCGCTCTACCCTACCGCCCCGTTCCCTCCGCCTCCACCATCAATGATCGGCCCGAACCCCTGACCAAACGGGGTGGCGCAGAACAATAAGCCAGTGGGGTAGTCGGCAGGGAGGCAGGGTCCAACGCAAGGAGGTCCCCCCGGCTTAAGGAAGTCCCGCCCGGCCCAGTACCTGCACGGCAGGCTTCTTTGCACCCTCCAGGTGCCGGACTTGCTCCTTGCCCTTGCCGAGGGCATCATGATGCCGGAAAGCCAGTACGCCCTCCACATTCCGTTTGGTGCCGGGAAGGGAAAGGGCCGTGAACCGGTAGCAGTGGGCGGTTGGGGTGGTAACTGCGACAGAGTGTCGCGGCCCGGTCAGTGGTTTGGCTGTCCAGCCGGGATCCAGCCGAAAGGGCCGGATCACGTGCAGGGCAAGGCAGAGCGAGACGAGCAGGCACCGCTTGCCGGGGCACTGCTCCTGAAGTCCATCCCGGCGTCGGGAAATTCGCTGCCGCTGCAACCCTCGGGCGATACCGAGATCGGCTGGCACTTCCACCCCAACTACTGGGGCCACGGCTTCGCGACTGAGCCTGCTGCCGCGGCCCTTACACACGCCTTCGAGAGCGACTGGGCAAGGTGGTGGCGCGGTCAAAGCCCCGGCCAACGCGGCGTCCCAGAAGGTCTGCCTGCGCATCGGCATGGTCCACCGTGGCCAAACGGACAGGTACTACAACGGGGTGTGCGAGCTCTTCGCCGCGCAAGCACCCCACCAAGCCTGACCACCCCGATGCCAAGCACCACAGGAGGACAAGTGGACGACGGCGGGCAGCACCGCCGTCGTCCACGTCACCTGATCAGTCCACCTGGCCGGTCCCGCGCCACAGCCGCTGCCACCAGGTGCGCGGGAGTTCAGGTTCCGGCGCAGTTTCGACAACCCGGGCTGCACGGCGTTCACGCCAGCGGACCACTTCTTCCTCCACCTCCCTGGTTTTGGTGATCACCGGCGGACCGCCCTGGAGCTGGCGGCGGGCATCAATGACGCGGCGGTTGAAATCCTGCAGGATGTCACGGACCTGCTGCTCCGTGTACTGCTCATCGAGTTTTGCGTCCAGCTCCGCGTCCTCGGTCCGGAGCAGGATGGCCGGCGGGCCAAGACCGCTGATGTTTTCGCGCTGGAGAAGCCCCTTGACCCACCAATCGGGGTCGTACCGCTCGCCAAGCCCGGGAATCGGTTTGCCGGCGTACTTGAGGTCGTCGAACTTGCCCTGCGCCATGGCGTCACGGACCAGGTAGTCCGCCCGGGCGGCGTCGCTTACCTTCTTGCGCTTCTCCCGTTCTTTTTCTTCCAGGGCCTCAAGCGCTGCTTCCTCCTGGTTGCTGATGCCGGCTCCCCGGTAGGAACGCAGCTCCGCGGCCCGCTCCAGCCGCTGCCGGAATTCCGCTCCGCCGCTGCTCATTTGTCACCGCCTCACCTGGTTGGCTTCCATCCAGTATTTCCAAGCTTCCCGCCTGGTTCAACGGCTGTGAGGGCGGCCGGATTCCCGCACCCGAGTATGGGCAGGAGCGATGAACGAGGTGATGCGGGACCCGCCCAGGCGGGGCGAAGCAGCCCCTGCCAAGGCAAGAGTACTGCCAGGCAAGCGTACGACGGCGGGCGGTACCCGCCGTCGTACGCTTCCTTGTGCTGGTGGCCCGGTAAGCTGCTCAGGCGTTGGCGTGTTCGGCAAGGATGGCGTCGATCTGGCCGACCGCCTCCCGCATGCCTTCCTCCATGCCCATCTGGACCATTTGCTCCATCTGCTCTTCGGATTCGAAGATGGTGGCCACCGTCATGCTTGTGCGGCCGCCGTTTTCCTCAAGGGTCACCGTGACGTGCGTGGCGCCCATGGCCTCAACGGGCTCGCCCTTCTCGTCCGCGAAGCCGTCGTCGAACTGCAGGCGGATGGGCGGCTGGATTGACGTGAAGCTCCACCAGCCGCCGGCCTTTTCGCCCTCCGGGCCGGTCATGTAGTAGCTGGCCCTGCCGCCCGGCTCGAACTCGAACCGCTCGAAAGTGGCCGGCCACGTGGGCGGGCCCCACCAGCGCTCCAGCTGGCGCGGGTCCGCCCAGAGCCGCCATACGCGTTCGACACCGGCGTCGAACTCTGCGGTGAGGGTGTAGCTGAGCGCCTCGACATTCTTGGTGGTATCGATAACCGACATTGCAGAACCCTTCCTTATCCTTCAGCCAGAATTCCGGCCATCCGGCCCACACGCTCCTGCCAGATCGCCTCATACTCATCGAGCAGCCGCCGGGCTTTCTGCAGCCCTTCGTGATTACCCCGCACGATCTGCTCCCTTCCGCGCTTTTCCTTGGTGACCAGGGAGGCGCGCTCCAACACCGCCACGTGCTTTTGGACTGCGGCGAAACTCATGGCGTAGAGGGAAGCGAGGCCGGAGACCGAATACTCCCCCACCGTCACCCGGCGGACGATGTCCCGGCGGGTGGAGTCGGCGAAAGCCTGGAACAGGCGGTCGAGTTCGGTTTCACGGAGCTGATCTACAACCATTTGGTTGTACGATATACCTGGCTGCGGCAGGTGTCAATAGTTTGGTTTGCCCGGCCGGTATCTTGAAGGCCATGAGCATTTATCTCGTTGGTGCCGGCCCTGATCCCGTCTCCTTTCCAGCAGTTTTTGACCGGTTCGTTGGCGACGCCCAGCAGCGTGCGGATAGAGCCGGGAGAGATTTCGCCCGGGTTGCCGTGGTGGTGCACGACCGGGGCGGAGACCCGGGGAGCGTCCTGGCCGACTACTCAGAACCGGTGACGGCACGGGCACCGCTTGAGGTGGTGCCCGTCCTGCTGGAACCAGGCGGAACCGCGGATGGGTCACTGTTCCACGGCGTTGACGGACTGATAGTAGGCGGCGGACTGACGCCGTCCTACCACCAGGGCCTTTGCACGGTAGGCCCGGTCATTGCCGGCCTCGTGGACAACGGCGTTCCCTACCTTGGTTTTTCCGCCGGAGCCATGATTGCCCCTGCCAGAGCCCTGATCGGAGGCTACCGGGTCAATGGCATTGAGGTGTGCGCCGAGGAGTGCGGGGAAGGCCTGGACCAACTGGACATCAGGGAGGGGTTGGGGCTGACTGGCTTCGCCGTGGACGTCCATGCGGCGCAGGCAGGCACCCTCAGCAGGGCCGTTGCTGCGGTGGCCGCAGGGCTGGTGGACCGGGCCGTAGCGGTGGATGAAGGCACTGCGCTGGTTCTGCAGGCAGCGGGAGATAAGGACTTTGAGGTGCTGGGTGCGGGCAACTGCTGGGACGTCCGCCGGTCGCCCCAGAAATCAGGCACGATCTCCCGGCCCTCTGTCTCTGTTTCCGTGCTGTCCCTCGAAGGCGCAGGCTTCCGGCCCGGAGCGTCCTAATCGAAGTGGGTCTGGACAGTGCTGCCCGACAACTGCTCGACCAGTTCCTGTGCAACGTCGCGCAGCTTGCGGTTACGGTTGCTGGAAACTTTGGTGAGGATTTCCATCGCCTCGGCCTGCGAGCAACGGTTCTGGCCCATGATCACACCGCAGGCCAGGTTGATGGCAGTCCTGCTCTCGAGGGCCGCTTCCAGATCCTCCGCCCGGTTCTGCACTGTATTGATACGCACTGAGAGGTGCAGTGTGTTGCGCGCCGCCGCGGCGAACCCCACGGCTTTGCCGTAAACCTCAGCGGTGAAGGCACCGGGCTTGGTGGCGAAGAAGTTCAGGGCCGCGCGGGCATCGCCGGTGATTTCCAGCGGGACGCCCAGGCTGCTGTGGACATTGGCCTCGGCGAGCTTCTGGTTGAAGGAGGGCCACCGGGGATCCCTGGCAATGTCGTCGATCATGACCGGGGACATCTCCCGCAGAGCGAGGATGCAGGGTCCGTCGCCCAACGCCTGTTCCATTTGGTCAAGTTTTATAGCCCGCGCGCTGCTGCCTGCAGCTGTGGAGGGGCGGCGCGACATCTTGAGCGTGACCGCGCATTCGATCTCATCACCTGCCGCTTCAGATACTGCGGCGGCAGCCAGACCCGAGAGCCCGGAAAGGAACTCCACCGCATTTCCTGCACCCACCAGGATGCTCTGAAGTTCTCTTACGGCTTCATTCTCCATTGAGCTTGACATGGGCCAATCCTACTGGAGTCCGTCCTGCAGGGCCCCCGCTTCCTGCTCATCCGAGGATTTTAGCAAGACCGCGTGACTGGGAACTCTCACCAAGCCTTCTGCGCACAGGGCGGTTCGGACCCCGGGAAAGGGGTTGGCTTTATGCTGGGAGTATGGCGCAACTTCCCTTGGACGAGTTCAGCACGGCCATTGCTCGGATTCAGGGATTGCTGCTGACGGAGGAAAAGGTCGCCTCCGCAGTGCGGCTCCTCGCCAAAGCAGCAAAAGAGTCGGTTCCAGCGAGCATTGGAGCCGGCGTTTCCCTCTTGGACTCACGGGGGCGCCGTATCAGCAGCGGCTACACCGACAGAATTGTGGAACAGGCAGACGCTGCCCAGTACGAGTCCGGGGAAGGACCCTGCCTTACCGCCTGGGCAGCGGAGGAACCCGTCCTGGTCAAGCACCTTCCCGAAGAACAGCGGTGGCCGGAATGGCGCAGCGCCGTGCGCCCGCTGCCCATCCTTTCGGTGGTCAGCGCCCCGCTTATCGCAGGGAAGGAATGCATCGGCACCCTGAAGCTCTATTCTGCGACGGCGCACGCCTATGACGGATCGAGTGCAGGGCTGCTCCAGCTTTTCGCCAATCCCGCCGCAACACTGCTTACCCATATCCAGGCCAGCGAGGCGCCGCTAAAGATGACTGAAGCCCTACAGTCATCGCTGCACAGCAGGGATCTTGTAAACCGCGCGTGTGGCGTCCTGATGCAGCGGCTCGGACTGGGGCACGAGGACGCTCTGCGGCAGTTGATGAAGCAGGCCCGGGACACCCGCAGCACACTGCAGCAGGCCAGTGAAGCAATCCTCGCCGGAACGCCGGCATCCAGGGCCTAGGCAGTTCCAATGAGCTTCGATCCCAACGAACCGGAACAGCGGCGGCGGCTCCGGGCCGCCATTAAGGCTGCCGGCATCTCTGTTTCCGAGTTGTGGCTGAAATACTTCTCGCTCTCGGGAGACGCCGGTGAATATGAGGTGGAAGCCTACCTGCAGGGACTTCTCTCGCTGCCGGCCGTGCAGCGCGACCTGTTGGCGCTGGCCGCAAACGAGCTCATTGACGATTTGCCGCGGCCGCGGGCCCCATACTCGGACGACTTCGGCCCTGAGCCGGCAGGTGCCGACGGCGGAGACGGTCCCACGCCCGGCAGCGCCGACGACCGCACGGCCGGAGCTGACGAGTAGCACCGCGCGGGACGGCCTTCGGAGGGCAGGACTGACATCGGGGACAGGGCTGTTTCTTGGCAGAGGAGACAGGCGTAGTGTCGGTAGTAGGAGATTTCAGGATGCCCACAGGATCCGGAGGTTGAATACAGGGGCCAGGCCGCGTTGAGAGCGGAGGCCGACAGCCAGGAGCAGATACCTGGCATACCAAGGATCGAGGCCGCATGGCTACGAGCAAAGCATTGACAACTTCGGACGAGTTCCAGGACCTGCTGCTTGAGAGCCCCGGCTTCCCCGAGTTCCTCCTTGGCCTCGCCACGCTCTCCGCATCATCCCTGAGTTCGGACGAGTCCGTGGAGTGCACCATCACAGTGGAGCGCGACGGCGCCCCCTCCACAGTGGCCAGCAGCAGCGAAGAGGCGCAGCACCTGGACGAGACGCAGTACGCCTTCGACGACGGCCCGTGCCTGGCCGCCGTCCGCCAGCAGCGGGTGGTGCTGATTCAGGACCTGGGCAGTGACGGGCGGTGGGGCAGCTACTCGCCTGCCGCGCTTAAGGAAGGCATCCACTCCGTGCTTGCGGTGCCCATCCCCGCGGGCCCCTCCTCCCGCGCGGCACTGAACTGCTACGCGCGTACCCCCCATGCCTTTGAGCAGGACAGCGTGGAGCGTGTGGAAGAACTGGCGGGGTCGATGTCCCGCATCCTCCAACTGGCATTGCGGCTGCATGCACCGGAAGCTTACCCGGAGCACCTCCGCGCGGCGCTCAAGTCCCGGGCAGTAGTGGACGCAGCCGTTTCCCTCATCATGCTCCAGCACCGCGGGGGCCGGGACGGGGCGCTGGACATCCTCCAAAGGGCAGCCAAGTCGAGCAACCGGAGACTCCAGGAAATAGCGAGTGACATCGTGCAGACAGGAAAAGCACCCTCCCCTCCGGCGGAAGGAGCATGACATGCCTTCCGACGGCCAGGATTACCCTAACGATGCGGACCGGCTTCGCCGCGGTGCAGCCCAGCGGTTCAAGGAAGCGGAGCTGCCGCTGGCGAAGCTGTGGACCTACTACTACGGCATCGGCGGCGACCTTGATGAAATGTCCCTCGACGCTTACCTCCACGAAGCGCTTGATATCCCCGCCGTGCAAGTGACCCTGGTGGCCACGGCGATGGCGGAAATGACAGAAGGTGACCTACTGTGACGATTTCAGGACACAGCCCGGACAGCTCCCCCGGCAGACCCGACGAGACTCCGGACACGGAGACAACGCTGCAGGAAATGGTCCTGGAAAGCCAGGACATCGCGGGCTTCCTGACCGACCTTGCCGTCATGGCCGCGTCCCGGCTGTCAGCTCCGGACAACCTGGTTCACTGCGGAGTCACCGTCATCCGGCACAAGAGGCCTGGGACCGTGGCCAGCAGTGACGCCAAGGCCCATGCGTTGGATGAGCTGCAGAACGGATTCGGAGACGGCCCGTGCCTGGCTGCGCTCAGGAGCAGGACGCCGTTGCTGATTCCTGACCTGGCCGGGGAACGCCGGTGGAAACCCTACATCAGGGCGGCCATGGCCCAGGGAGTGGCCTCCATCCTGGCCGTGCCGCTGGACCTTGCCGGCGAGGCAGAAGCGGTCCTGAACGTCTACTCGGGCCGCAGCAGGGGCTTTTCAGCCGATGACATTTCCACGGTTGAGGCTTTCGGAGGCCAGGCGGCCGGCGCCCTGCGTCTGGTCCTTCGCATCACCCAGCTCAGCGAAGCCAGGAATGACCTTGCCACCGCCCTGCAGTCCCGAACCGTCATTGACATGGCAATCGGGGCGATTATGGCCGAAAACAGGTGCAGCCGGGACAAGGCGTTCAGCATACTTACCAAGGCTTCCAGCACCCGCAACATCAAGCTGCGTGAGGTGGCAGCCTCCGTTATCGCCTCTATCTCGGGCGAGAAGCAGATCAAGACGTACTTCGACGAATAACAGCAGGTGCTTCCCACCAGGACACCCGTACTGCCGCTCCCTAGTGACCAGTCTCACTTGAAACATTCTTGAGTCGGCTGCGGCACGTTCGGCACCATGGAAAGGCAGCGGCGGGACATCCTCCGCTGCCATCCTGGTGAAGCAATGAGGCCCACCGGTGAGCCTACTGCGGCCGCCAACGACTCAGATGCGGACCCGCGATGCGAGGTGGCTGCCTACCGGATCGTCCGGTGTGCTTGGTCACATCAGCCCGTTTTTGATTGCCAACGGTCGCCTCAACCTGCACCATTGGAGAAGCGGGAACGCGCTTTCCTGCCTTCAGGACCGTCCTCATAGACGAGGACACGGCCGGGACGATGACGATCCGGGCCGCCGACCGCAAGAAATGGAAGTTGAATAATGACGTTCGATGCCACCGATTCCGTAACCCTGAAAATCTGGGACAGGTCCACCCTGCACCACACGCTGGACTCCGCGGTCAACGAATTGTCCGCCCGGCACAACACCACCACCTGCCGCATTGCGGTGACCTGCAGCGGACCCAACACGTTCACGCTGAGCGTGCGCGGCGAGGGCAAGGTACTCGCCACCGCGTAAGCGGCCATGCGGAAAACAGAAGGGGACGACGCCGGGAGGCACCGGCGTCGTCCGCTTCCGCTAACTCCGTACCCCTGGATCCTGGATGAATGACGATGCGCAAGCCCGGCGGCCAGGAGGTAGCGGAGTTCGACCAGCTTCAGCGTTTGGAGGATTCCGGCCTGCCCAACTGGCAGGCGCAGGTTTCGGGTTCCACGGAGGAGGACCTCCAGGAGTTGTCCGACCTGATCGAGCAGCGGGGACTCGGGATGGACGACTGGGCAGGGATGCGCCTCCTGCATTCAAAGAGCTCACACGGATCTCCCGACGCCGGCCGCCACCATCCGGCAACACCGGCGGACGTGACACGGTTGGGGCTGGCGGGCCCTGAACCGGGACTTACCCAAACGATGGAAGCGTGGGCGGCTCCCCGTTCATGGCTGGACCTTGATCTTGCCCTGCTGTGGTGGGCGGCAAGTAAACTGCTGTGGCATCCAACCGGAAGCGCTCCCGAGCATCAAAGGTGGCCATGAGGCAGCAACCACAGGTACAGGCCGACGCAGGCCCGGCAGGCACGGACATGCCCGCAACCCATCCGCTGTCCCTGGTTCCGGCAGCCCTTGTGTCGGCGTCGGGATTCCTGCTCTTCGCCCGGCAGGACCGTCTCTCCGGATTCCTGCTGCTGGCGGTTGCGCTGGTGCTGGCCGGATTCCTCAGCCGCCGGCTCCTGGTTGACCTGGCGCTGATCGCAGTAGGCCTGACGGCCATGAGCCTGGTTCCCATCACCACCGACATCAGCACCGAGCACATGCTGGTGATGGGCACCGCGATGATCATCGCCGTCGGCGTCCCCTACTCAGTCTCGCGGTTCATCACCAAGGACCACGCCATCCGGTTCCCCGTCAGGACGGGACAGCCGTGGACTCGGGCCGAGAAATGGTACCTGCCCGCGGTCCTGGTAATCGGGTACGCACTGATGCCTGTGTACATGATCCGCACCGGCGTCTACAACAACTGGCCGGCTGTGAGCGATCCCGACGGCATCGCCCGGCTGTTCCTGGGCACCAACGTGCTCGGCATCTGGGATGAACTCTTCTTTATCTGCACGGCGTTCACCCTCCTGCGGCGGCACCTGCCCGACTGGCAGGCCAACCTGCTGCAGGCCGTCCTCTTCACGTCGTTCCTGTGGGAACTGGGCTTCCACGCCTGGGCGCCGTTCTTCATTTTCCCGTTCGCCCTGCTGCAGGCCCGGCTGTTCACGGTGACCAAGTCGTTGTCCTATATCGTGAGCGTCCACCTGCTGTTCGACTTCGTGCTGTTCCTGGTCCTGATCCACGCGCATAACCGCCAGTGGATCGACATCTTCCTGTACTGAGCGCCACGGACTGAAAGCGGTGCAGCACCATGCCTGGATCCCGGCCCCTTTTCAATCTTTCCACCCTGGCGCTGCCCGTCATCCAGGCGCCGATGGCCGGTGGCCCGTCCACGCCCCGTCTGGCAGCGGCAGTGAGCTCGGCAGGCGGGCTCGGCTTCCTTGCTGCGGGCTACAAGAGCGCGGCCGTGATGCAGGCGGAGATCGAGGCAACCCGGGAGCTAACCGGCGCCCCCTTCGGCGTCAACGTGTTCGTCCCCCAGCCTTCGGTCATCAGTCCCCGCGACGTGCAGCAGTACGCCCTGTCCCTGGCTCCTGATGCCGGCCGCTTCGGCGTCGAACTGGGCGAGCCGCGGCACGACGACGATGACTGGAACCATAAGGTGGACGTCCTGCTGGACCGTGCGCCCGCCGTCGTTTCCTTCACCTTCGACCTTCCCGACCCAGAGGTGATTAGCGCCTTGAAGCAGCGCGGAGTGTACGTCATGGCAACGGTGACGTCGATGCCGGAAGCGGTGCGTGCGCTGGAGGCAGGCGTGGACGCGCTCTGCGCCCAGGGGCCGGAGGCCGGCGGCCACCGCGGGACCTTCGACGCCGCCGGCCCCGCCCCGGAAGTACCTCTGCACGCGATCCTCGGGGAGCTGTCCGGGCTCGGTGCACCCCTGGTTGCAGCAGGCGGGATCGTCACCGCCGACGATACGCGGGCCGCCCTGTCGTGCGGCGCCGCAGCGGTCCAGGCCGGGACGGCGTTCCTGCTCGCGGATGAGGCCGGCACCAAGGCGGCGCACAGAGCGGCCCTGACCTCCGGACGCTTCACCGTCACGGCCGTCACCCGGGCTTTCTCGGGAAGGAACGCGCGCGGGCTGCATAACGAGTTCATGCGCAGGCACGACGCCGGCGCTCCCTACGGCTATCCGGAGATCCACCACCTGACCACTCCCCTGCGCGCTGCAGCTGCGGCTGCCGGGGATCCGGACTGGCTCAACCTGTGGGCGGGCACAGGTTTCCAGCGGACGACGGCGGGGCCCGCCCCGCAGATCCTGGCTGCCCTCACGCCTTAGCCGCCAACGGAAGGCTGCCTATTCCTCGCCGGTGTCCTGGGCTTCCAGGTACTTGTCCATCGCTTCACAGGCGCGCTTCCAGCGTGCGCTCAGCGCGTGCCTGCTCAACGGTTCAGACATGCCGTTAAGTACTTTTTCGATCGCATCAGTTGCGGCGTCCCGGGCTCTGTCCTGCGCCGCCGGGGTGTAGTGGTTCATGCCAGTAATTCGTAGTGTCACCGCACGGGGATGGCGGGCAAATTCCCCCGAAGACGACGGCAGGCCGGCTCCTCTTGGAGCCGGCCCGCCTCACGCCTGCCTCAGGTCAGAGGGTGGCGGTGTCGATCACGAAGCGGTACCGGACATCCGACGCCAGCACGCGCTCGTAGGCGTCGTTGATCTTCCCGGCCGGGATGACCTCAATCTCCGCGCCGATGTTGTGCTCCGCGCAGAAGTCCAGCATCTCCTGCGTCTCGCGGATGCCGCCGATCATTGAGCCAGCGAAGGACCGCCGCCCGCCGATCAGTGCGAACGCGTTGACCGGAAGCGGCTCAGCGGGGGCACCGACGTTGACCAGCGTGCCGTCCAGCGTGAGCAGCTGGAGGTAGGAGCTGATGTCGATCGAGGCGCTGACGGTGTTGATGATCAGGTCGAAGTTTCCGGCAAGCTGTTCAAAGGTGCACGGATCGCTGGTGGCGTAGTAGCTGGTTGCACCCAGCTTCAGGCCGTCTTCCTGCTTCTTCAGCGACTGGGACAGGACGGTCACTTCGGCGCCCATGGCGGCGGCCAGCTTTACGGCCATGTGGCCCAACCCGCCCAGGCCGACGACAGCCACCTTCTTGCCGGGGCCCGCGCCCCAGCGGCGGAGCGGGGAGAAGGTGGTGATACCGGCACACAGCAGCGGTGCGGCGACGTCCAGGTCCAGGCCCTCGGGGATGCGGACCACGAAGTCTTCGGTCACCACCACGTGGGTGGAGTAGCCGCCCTGGGTGATGGTGCCGTCGCGGTCCACTGCGCCGTAGGTGCCCACCATGCCCTTGAGGCAGTACTGCTCATCGCCCTGCAGGCAGTTGGCGCACTCCTTGCATGAATTGACCATGCAGCCGACGCCTACGCGGTCGCCGACCTTGTGCTTGGTCACCTCGGACCCAACCTCGGTGACGACGCCGGCGATTTCGTGGCCGGGCACCAGCGGGTACTGCTGCGGGCCCCAGTCACCGCGGACGGTGTGGATGTCGGAGTGGCAAATGCCGGCGAACCTGATCTCGATCAGCACGTCCTGCGGCCCAACGGCGCGGCGCTCGATGGTGGTGGAGACGAGGTCCTCTGTTGCGGACGGGGATGCATAGGCCTTGACGGTGGTCATGGTTCTCCTGTGGTTCTTTGGGGGGATAACTGAATGCTACAGGGCTTGGTAACAGCAAACCGGAAGATCGGAGGTGTAACGAGGGCCCTGCTGTAACTGGTACTGGCAGACCCACCCTCAGCGCCCCTCGGCTGGGCTGGAAACGCGTGGGCGGGCGCTCCATCTGTTGCTGGTGTCTCTAAGGGTGATGCTTCCACTAAACCGGCAGTATGCACGCGCAGCGAGGGTTCTGCTGTAACTGGTTCTGGCAGACCCTCCCAGTGGTTTGCGCATCCGTCGTACGGTTTCCTTATGGATAACCGAGCCGAGGTACGACAGTTCCTTTCGACCCGTCGCGGGCGCATCACCCCCGAGCAGGCAGGGCTGGAAACCTACGGCGGGCGGCGCCGCGTTTCGGGGCTGCGCCGGGAAGAGGTGGCACGTCTGGCCGGTGTCAGCGTGGACTACTACACCCGGCTGGAACGGGGAAACCTCACCGGTGTTTCGGACAGCGTGCTGGACGCGATCGCCCGTGCCCTCGAGCTGGACCGTGCTGAGCACGACCACCTCTACGACCTCGCGCGGGCAGCCAACAGGTCCGGCCGCAAACGGGCTGCGGCCCCGGTCCCATCCCGGGTGCGGCCCGAACTGCAGTACCTCCTGGACACCGTCACGGGAGCGCCTGCGTTCATCGGCAACAACCGGATGGACATCGTGGCCGCCAACACGCTGGGCTACGCACTTTATTCGGACATGTACCGCGGACCGGCGCGCCCGGCCAACCACTCACGCTTTATTTTCCTGGACCCCAGGGCACACAACTTCTACACCGACTGGGAACGGGCAGCAAACACCAATGTCGCCATCCTGCGCCGGGAAGCAGGAAGGAACCCCCATGACAAGGGCATTGCCGAACTCATTGGAGAGCTGTCCATGCGCAGCGACGAATTCCGGACCCGCTGGGCAGCGCACGACGTCCGGCGCCACTACGCGGGAACGAAATTATTCCAGCACGCTGTGGTGGGACTCCTGGAACTGAATTACCAGGTACTGGGGCTGGAAGAGGACCCCGGTCACTCCCTGACGATTTACCCCGCAACCCCCGGCAGCCCCTCTGAGGAGGCCCTCAAGCTTCTGGCGTCCTGGGCCGCCACCGAAAACATCGTGGAGCGGGCACTGGCCGGGGTGCGTTAGGCCCTCGCGTAACAGGCACTGACGGGGTCCGCTCAGTCCGGCAAGGCAAAGCCCGTGTACTGTTCCAACGTTTCCAGCAGTTCGGACTGGAACGCTTCGTCCTCCACGGCCCGGTGGGGTTTTCGCCTTCGCTGACGAAACCAGTAGCCGCCTGAGCCGGCGCCTTGCCCGTTCACGGCGGGCCATACCTGGGTGGCGTGGCCGAGCCCGATCAGGTTCCTGGCAGCGTTTAGGCCAAGTCCGGCGGCGGCCCCGGTGATCAGGACCCTGGCCACGTCAGCCCCTGCCCAGCGGTACTGCGAAAATCCGGTCATCCCCGGGTTCAGGGTCGCCGCGTCCGTCAGTGTTGTTGGTCAGGAACCACAGCTGTCCCTCCGGGGAGACCGTGACGTCACGGATCCGGCCGTACTCGCGCCTGTAGTGGTCCGTGAAGGTTGAGGGGTCGGAGACGGGCACGGAGCGAAGGACCTGTCCCCGGAGATTGGCAATGAACAGGGTCCCGCCGGCGTGTGCCATGCCGCTGGGGCTTGCGTCGGTTGGCTCCCATTGCTGCACGGGATCCACGAAACCCTCCCTGTCTGCTATCCCTTCAACCGTGGGCCAGCCGTAGTTCGCTCCGGGAGTGATGATGTTCAGTTCGTCCCAGGTGTTCTGGCCGAATTCGGTGGCGAACATGGTGCCGTCGTCCGTCCACGCAATCCCCTGCGGGTTCCGGTGCCCGTAGCTGTACACGAGCGATCCCGGGAAGGGGTTGTCAGCCGGGACATCGCCGCTGGGGGTCATCCGAAGAATTTTGCCGGCCAGGGATTCGCGGTCCTGGGCGGCGTTCCTTTGACTCGCGTCGCCGGCCGTCACGTACAGCATGCCGTCCGGACCAAAGGCGATCCGGCCGCCGTCGTGGATGCTCGCGGAAGGTATCCGGTCAAGGAGGGTGTCCGGCTCCCCCAGCGAGAGCGAGCCCGGGGAGCCCGTGACGGCGAACCGCTGGACCCGGTTCCCGTCCGCCGCAGTCGAATATACATAGAGATCACCGCCGCTGCCTACGGCAAGGCCCAGCAGACCCGATTCTCCGCGGGCGGCCACACCTTCAACCGTACCGATCGGCCGGACGGATCCGTCCGGGGCGAGTTCAAGGATCCGCCCGCTGTTCCGCTCGCTCACCAGCGGTCTCCCGTTGCGGAACACCACGGACCACGGGGCGTCCAGGTCCGCCGCGACCTGCTGCGGTGTTCCGGCTATAGCGGCTGCCGCCGTCGTGACTGGCGCGCTGGTTGGCTCCGTGGACGGCGTGGCGGATGTAGCCGGACCAGATGCCGCCGGTGTGGACTGCGCGGGGGCAGGAGAGCCACTGGCGGCCGGCTCCGGGGCGGGGGCGGCAGTGCAGGAAGCGAGCAGGATGCCCGTTCCCAGGACAGTAGCGGCGAGGATCCGTTGGCGCATGTGTTTCTCCTCCGTGGCGGCGGTCTGCTGTAGCTCCCAGCATTGCGTATGAAGCCGTCTGCCAGGAGAGGAAACGTAGATCAAGGCAAGCCCTGTCAGTACCTGTTACGGCAAAACCCTCTAGCAGCAGGGCCAGTCACATGCCCGTACCACCGCTGCCGGCCGGGATCCGGAGACCATCAAGATCCTGCCGGGCATCGTGCCCGTCATCGGCGCGACTAAGGCGGACGGTTTGGAGCTTGAGCGCGAACTCGACCGGCTGATCAAGCCGGAGTATGCCCGGATCCAGCTGGCCAAGACGTTGCGGGTGGACCCTGAGGACCTGCCCCTGGACCGGCAGCTGCCGGACAACCTGCCCAGCGAGGACGAGATTGAGGGGGCCAGGAGCCGGTACACCCGGATCGTCCAGCTGGCGCGCCGGGAAAGGCTTACGGTCCGCCAGCTGATCGGCCGCTTGGGCGGCGGCGGGTGCCGCCGTCGTTCGGCCTACTTCAGTGACCCGGCGGGCTTGCGTTGTTTGGCGGGCCACCATTGCTTTGCGGGACCGGGCTCCCCGTGAAGCTCGGCGTCAAGGCTGTTCAGGCAGTAGTTTTTAAACCAGTGCCGGATGCCCTGCGGCAACTTGGGATAAACCACGGACAGGATGCGCATGGTGCTGTCGAAGCGGCGCTGGTGGCGTTCGCTCCACGGCAGGCCGAAGTCCTTGCGCAGCTGCTCCGGAAGGAGTCCGGCCGTGAGGAACCTTGCCGGCGGAATGATGACACGGTACCAAAGGGCCGTGTGCTTCGGGTACAGCAGTCCGCGGCCCACGCGGATGCCGGCGTCTTCCGCCCGCAGGTTGGCGATCCGCTCTTCCCAGTAGCGTCCGAAGGCGGCCCGGTCCTTCGGCCACATGCCCGCCGGAAGCTGCAGGGCTGTGCCGATCCGCGCATAGTCCTGGTACATGGCATCGGCCGATTCGTCGTCGAGCGGTCCGTAAATCTTCTCGATGACTGTAACTGCCGTGTCATAGAGGGTGGCCACCACCCACAGCTGCAATTCGGGATCGTAGGCGTTGTACCCGGGCGAGGTCCCGTTGTCTGCCCTGCGGACCGGCACGTGGGCGCGGTTGACCCGGCGCCGGACCGCATTGACCTGCTCCTCGTTGCCGTAGACGATGGCGTAGACGTAGGTCAGGGTTCCCTTGAGCCTGTTGACGGGACGGCCGGTGAACGTGCTGTTCTCGTGGACTCCCCGGCCTACCGGGGGATCGGCAAGCTGCAGCAGGAGTGCCCGCCCCGCGCCCGCGAGCAGGATGGCTTCCGCGCCGTAATCTGCCATTCCCCGCACCATCTCAACAGGGTACCGGAGGGGCAGAAGGGATGGCGACGGCACTCCACCGCTATTACTGGGACGCATGTGAAGGTCGAGGGAACCGTTGTCCTCCTGCCAGCACGAGCAGCGCCCTTGGAAAATCGAGTACACGCCACTCGTGTCCTCGATCCCCTCTCCCCGTACCGTCCTTTGAAAGTCCTGCGGACGGCCGTGGGTGCTGCGGATGTCAGGGGGCGGTTCATGGGGTCCATGGAAGCACCGTCATGACGCAGTCCAACGGTTACGCCCGGCCCCTCCTGGATCCGGCAGTCCTGGAACGGCTGCGCGCAGACCTCGAGGATGACGAGGGGGTCTGGAAGGTATTCATCGAGGACTACATCAGCAACATGCCCCACAGGCTGCAGCGGGTACGCCTCACACTCACCACCGGGGACGTTGCCGGTGCCATGGACGCGGTCCTGAGCCTCAAGACGTCCAGCCAGATGGTGGGGGCGGAGATGCTGGCGGGGCTTACCGAGGACCTCGAACAATCCCTGCGTGAGGAGGTCAGGACCGGGGACCCGGCCGTGGTCCTTCCCCGGCTTGCCGCCGAGCACCTCCGCCGGATCAAGCAGTGCGCCCAGCGCACCATCTATGTCCTTCAGGACCATCTCGCACAAAGGCCCCCGCCTGCGGTATGAGGCTCCAGTTGGGCGCGGGAAATACCCGCGCCCAAGACACCGGCGAAAGCGGGGCAAAGAGTGCATACTGGCGCCATGACTGATGCAGTGCGAAAACCGGACCGGATCCTCCTCGTGCTGCTCGGCGTCATCGGAGTGCTGGTTGTGGTGGCCCTTGCCGTTGTCTTTTCGAGAGGCGATCCTGAACCGCTGGATGAGGCCAGCCCGGCAGGAGTCGTCCAGCGGTACAGCACCGCAGTCATCGACGGCGACACTGCCACGGCCGAGTCCTACCTCACCGAGGCCGCCCGGAGCATCTGCCGTGGCTCCTTCTCCGGTGAGCCACTGCCCTCCCGTGTGGTCCTGATTTCGACGACGGAGCGCGACCAGGCAGCCACCGTGAAGGTTTCGATTGTCCACTCGTCCCAGAACGGACCCTTCGGCCCTTCAGAGTATGAGATGGAGGACATTTTCTCCTTGGCCAGGGAGGACGGGAGCTGGAAGATCAGCCAGGTGCCGTACCCGCTGATGGCCTGCTCCGGGATGCCGGCGAAACCATGACGTCCCCGCCGCGGCTGGCGGTCCCCGCCACCGTTCCCGCCCAGGCCACCTTGCGCCGGCTGATCCTGTACGCCCTGCTGTTTGCCCTGGTGGTGATCGCGGCCAGCGGCGTCAGCGGGTTGCTGGAGCGGCTTTTCACGTCCGGAGCTGTTCTGGCGTCCTCGGATGTCGGCGGGCTTGCCCTCTCCCTGGCCTTCACACTGATCGGCGGACCGCTCGCCCTGCTGTTGTGGTGGTTCGTCTGGCGCAGGCTCGATGACGAGGCGGAGCGCACCTCTGCAGGCTGGGGCCTCTACATCACCGCCGTGTACGCTGTCTCGCTCATCGTCTTCACCACAGCCTTTCTCGGGCTCGCGTCGTCGCTCATAGGGCAGCGCGGCAGTGATTGGGCCTCGGCGCTTGCCAACGGAATAGTCTGGGCAGCCGTCTGGGCCTGGCACCGCTGGATGTGGAAGCACCCCGTGAAGCCGACGTCGCATCTGGACGATGGGCGGGCCGTTGTCGGATCGGTGTTTGGCCTGCTGCTGGGCGCCGGAGCCGGCATCGCCGCGCTCGGCGGGCTGCTCGACGTCGCGGTCCGCGGGTTCCCGCTGACGGTGACCGTTGAGCCCTGGTGGTACCCCGTCCTCCGCTCGCTCGTGTGGGCGGCAGGCGGAATCATCGTGTGGTGGTGGCACTGGTTCAGGGAAGGCGGGCGAAGCTTCCGGACGGGCCTCGTTGACGTCATCACGATTACCGTCGGCGTCTTTGTTGCCGGCATTACAGCCCTGGGCGGCGCCGGGGTGGTCCTGTTTGTGCTCCTCCGTCTGGCATTCGACCGGGACGACCCGATGAACGAACTGCTTGAGCCGCTGGCACCGGCCATTGCTGCAGCAGTCATCGGATCGCTTGTGTGGCGCTACCACCGGTTGGTGTCGGGCCGCCGCTCCCCCGAGACAGTGCGGGCAAGCCTCCTGGTCACGTCCGCGGTTGCCCTCACCGCGGCAGCCTCCGGTGTTGGCGTCATTGTCAATGCCATGCTGGCCGCAGCCGTGTCGCCGTTGGCAGGAGGGGCAACGCGAACCCTGCTCCTGGGCGGCATCAGTTCCCTTCTGGTGGGCGGCCCGCTCTGGTGGCTCGCGTGGAAGCCCCGGAAGCAGCCTCAAACTGCTGCCGACATTCCGCCCGGCCGCCGCATCTACCTGGTGGCGTTCTTTGGCGTCAGCGCCGTGGTCTCACTCATCACGCTCCTGGTGATCGGCTACCGGCTCTTCGAGTTCCTCTTGGGGGACGTATCGGGAGGCAGCCTTCTTGACCGCATCCGCGCACCACTTGGCCTCCTGGTGGCTGCGGGCCTCGTGGCCGGCTACCACTTCCCCCTGTGGCGGCACGACCGGGTCCTCCTCGCCGCCGTCCAACCCACCCGGAAGCAGACCATTGAACAGGTCATCCTGGTCATTGGGTCCCAGCAGAATGGCGAGGTCTTGGCCAGGGGCATTGCCGAAGCGACGGGCGGCGCCAGGGTCACCGTCTGGCTGCGGGCGGACGACGGCGGCGCTGACCTTTCGCCCTCGGGCCCAGGTTCCGAGGGGGCTGCTTCCCTTGCGGTGGACGGGGCAGTCCAGGAGGTGATGGGTGCCTTGGCTGGAGTCACGGCGCAGCATGTCCTGGTGGTTCTCGGGGCGGGAAAGACGCCGGAAGTGATCCCCCTGCGTACCCCGCCAAAGTGACGCCATCCGTAAAATGACATGGGGTCTTCAGCCTGAACTTCCCTAGACTGGCCAGTGGACGTTTGAACCACGGACGAGAGCAAAGGAGCAAGGCATGAGCGGAGAAGTTGTTGTAGGGGTGGACGGCAGCGCATCGGCCCGGAAGGCCGCGGAGGTGGCACTGGGACTGGCGGAAAAGCTGGGAGCCCCACTCCACATCGTCACCGCCTTCGAGAGCGACACCCCGGAAACCTTCGGGGTCGGCTCCGACCAGGTGAAGGTCTTCAGCGCGGACAGCGCCGAAAACGTTGCGAAATCACTGGCAGCATCGCGCCCGGGAGTGCAGGTGACGCACTTCGCCGCCCGCGGCAAGCCCGCCGACTCCCTCATCAGGGAAGCCATCCGCTTGGACGCTCAACTGATCGTGGTGGGCAACCGGAGGATGCGCGGCATCGGCCGGCTCTTGGGCAGCGTCGCGAACAGCGTGGCGCACAACGCCCCCTGTGATGTCTACATCGCCAACACTTACGAGGACTGACAGTCCCTAAAGGCCCTGCGGCACCCAGGGCAATGACGGACGACGGCGGGAGGTCCCGCCGTCGTCCGTCATTGCCCGTGACGGGGCTACTTCAGCGCACCCTCCCGCACCCTTGCAGGCTCAAACTGCGCACCGGCGCCGGGAAACGTGGGTACCTCGATCCGGGCATGGCTGTGGATTTCGTTCACCGTGGCCTTGGTGTGCTCCGCGATCTTCTCCATGGTGGTCACCCACATGCCGTCCATGGCCTTCACCCGCTCAATCAGCTGTTCCAGCGCCACCGCCTTTGACGGCCGGCCCGAGATGAACGGGTGGTTGGTCAGGACGAAGCAGCTGCCCTGGGAGTGGTGCGCCTCGGCCTCCAGCGTCCACATCTCCAGCACCTTCGCCGGGCTCTCGATGACACCGCTGCCGGTCACGCCCGGGTAGAACGCGTACTGCTCCCAGTCGTCCAGGGCCCAGTCCACCGGGATCTCCACGATGTCGCGGGGATCATCGGCAGCCACCGCAAAGCGGTAGGGGGCGTCGCCGTCGAGCAGGCTCGAATCGTAGAGGAACCCCCGGTCCGCCAGCAGCCCCGGCGAATGCCAGTTCAGCTCCCACCACGGCGCGCGGTAACCCACCGGACGGACGCCCGCCACTTTCGCCAGGGCCTCGAGGCCCCGGTCCAGGTAGCTGGCCTCGGTGCACGGGTCGATGCCCTGCATCGGCTCGTGCAGGTAGCCGTGGTGCGCCACTTCATGCCCGCCATCCACAATCCGGCGGACCACGTCCGGGTAGGACTCAACCGTAAAGCCGGGGATGAAGAAGGAGGCTTGGATGTCCTGGCGTTCCAGAATTTTCAGGAGCCGGGGCACGGCCACCTTGGGCCCGTAGGACTGGTGGGTCATCAGCGACATCCGGCGTGTGCTGGTGGGGTCGTGGGCTATGGTGCAGGATTCCGCGTCCACGTCGAAGGTGAAGGACGCGGCTGCCTTGTAGCCGTCGGGCCAGATGATGGGATGCAGGAGGTCAGCGATGGCGGGCTGGTTCACGATGGAGTCCTTTCGGCGGGCCCGCAACGGGCCCGCCTGAAGAGAGTGGAAGGAAAGGGTCAGAGGACCGGGATGACCGTGTTGCCGGTGCCCTCCGGCTCGGCGGCAACGCGGTTCTTGGAGCCGACGTACCGAATGTGCGCACGCGGGCCGAGCACTGCGTAGACGCCCGCGCTGGTCAGGCCGCCTGCCAGCCAAGACAGGTCCCAGCCGCCCAGCGCCACTGCGATGGGGCCCTGCATGACGGGGATCAGGCCGTACATAAACAGCCAGGTGGCGAAGATGCCGGCCAGGAGGGAGGTAACGCCCGCCCAGTTGATACCGGGGAGCCGGGAAGTGCCGACGCCGTCGAACAGCCGTTGGGGGTCGCCCGGCCAGCGCTTCTCCAGCCAGAAATAGTGCACCAGCATGACCCCGCCCCAGGCGGCCACCCAGGCCACCAGGCCGATGAGCCAGGCGTCCAGGACAGCGGCAAAGTCCTCCTGGAAGATGAAGAAGACGACGGCGGCCAGCGAGAAGACGCCGACGAACAGGTTCAGCTTGCGGCGGCTGATGGAGATGTCCAGCGCTTGGGTGGCCACGGAGAACGTGTAGATGTTCAGGATGTTGGTGGCGATGGGGCCGTGCAGCACCATCAGGAGCACCGGCAGGGCCAGAACGCCGAAGTTCTGCACGATCAGCTTCCCAGGGTCAACCTCGCCGCTGTTCGTGGCCAGGCTGGCACCAAGGATGCCGAGCCAGACCACCGGGATGAACTGCCCCAGGACCGAGGCCAGGTAGACCTTTTTCCTGGGCACCGAGGTGCTGACAAAGCGGGAGTAATCGGCGGCATAGGTGAACCAGGTGATGCCCCATCCGATGCCAATAGCGGTCATCACGGCGCTCATGGCGGCGATCCGCTCCGAGCCTTCCAGAATGGCGCCGGCCGGACCCGCGTAGGACCAGTTGATCTCCATGCCGAACCAGGCGACGGCGGACATGACGGCCAGGATGACGATGGTGGGCGGGACGGTCCACTTTTCGAACGCGGCGATAGCCTTGTACCCGAACCAGGCGATGGCCACCTGCGCCGCCATGATCCCCGTGGCCACGGCGATCTTCCAGCCATAGTTCTGCGCCTCCGGATCCACCCAGCCGAGGGTGCCGAACAATGCCATCACCAGGTCCAGGATGATCCAGGTGTTGACGGCGCACCAGCCGATGACCAGCAATGCCTGGATGGCGGCCGGAAGGTAATTGCCGCGGCGACCGAATGCCGCGCGGGCCAGGACCATGCCGGTGGCGCCGGTCTTCTGGCCAAGGAGCACGAAGCAGCCGAAGAGGAGCATGCCGATCAGGTTGCCCAGGACCAGGACGGTCACAGTGTCCGCAAAGCCGAGCCCCAGGTGGATGCCGAGCGCCCCCAGCACCCAGTTGATCGGAGCGAGGTTGGCGCCCGCCCAGATCCAGAACTGGCCGGAGACTTTGCGGGTGCGGGCGGATTCGGGGATGGGCTGGAGCCAGGCTTCGTGGTCCGCCGCAGTGTTGTTGTTTGCATCAGCCGCGCGCCGTTGCGCTGCTGTAGAAAGCTTTTCTTGCATGGGGAGCCTCCATGAGGTGGATGGATACTCACAAGGCTATGTGGCCCCCGTCACAAGCAACAAGATACGATATGTCGAACATATTGCTCTACTACTTTACGGATTGTCATGTCAGTGTTCCTAGGGGAAATACTCGCCCACCCCGCCCTGGCCTCCGCCGATCCCGTGGTCCATCCGCCGGGGGCACATACCTATGCGCAGCCCGTGCGCTGGGTCCACTCCAGCGAGGTGCTGGACATCGCTCCCCTGCTGCGGGGCGGTGAGTTGCTGCTCTGCGGCGGCATCACCCTGGCCTCGGCCACGCCGGAGAAGCGTGAGGAGTATGTCCGCGCACTCGCGCAGCGCGGCATCGCGGCGCTGGCCATCGAAACCGGGGGCGCCCTGCCCGAGATCCCGGCCGCGATGCTGGAAAAGGCCCGGGAGTACGGGCTTCCGGTGGTGGAGCTCCGCAAGGTGGTGCCGTTCGTTGGCGTCATGCAGGCCATCAATTCGATCCTGGTGAGCGAATCCGTGGGTCACCTCCAGCAGGCGGACGCGGCCACCCGTGCCATGGCTGCCGAGCTGGCCCACGGAGCCTCCCTGGACAAAATTTTGGGGGTATTGGCCGGCATCACCGGCTCAGCAGTGAGGCTCACCTCCCCGTGGGGTGTTGCGATGGGGAGCGCCGCGCCGGAGAGCTGGGAGGGCGACGGCGGCAGGCCCGACGACGAAGCAGTGGCAGGCGGGCAAGGCGGGGATCCCGGGGCGGCCGGCCGCGTGGCGATCAGCGTGGACATACCCGTGCGCGGTGTCCTGATGGGCAGGCTTGAAGTCCAGGTGAAGCAGGGGGCAGACACCGCCCTTGCGCACGTGGCGGGGGAACGTGCCGTCGACATCCTGGGCCTGGCGTTGCTGCAGCACACGCCTCCCGGGCTGCATGCTCTGGCCGGCGCCGAGCTGATGCGCGCAGTGCTCACTTCCGCGCCGGCGTGGCGCCTCGAGCAGCTGGCACCGGGCGCCGGTTTCCCGGCCGAGTCCCCCGCCGTGGTGGCGGCAATCCACGCCGCGTCCCCGCAAGAGCTGCGTGGCGCCGTCGAGACGTTCCTGAACTCAAGCCGCATTCCCAGCGCGGCCTATCAGGACGATGCGGAGCTTGTGGTGATGATCGGCCTGCCCGCGGACGACACCGTGGGCGCGCGGCGGAAGCTCCTGGAATCCCTGCAAGGACTGGAGGGAGACCAGGACGCAACGGTGGCCCTGGGGCCGGTTGCCGGCAGGGTGGCGGAGGCTGCCTGGTCCCTGGCCGAAGCGCGCCGCGCACTGGAGATTCGCCAGGTCCGGCGGCGCAACGCATCGCCTCGCAGGCGGCATCCGGATCATGGGCGGGTGGTTGTTGATGCGGAGGACACCGCCGTGGAGAGCCTCGCCCTGACGGCCATCGACGCGTCCGCGCGGGAGGCGTTCGTCACTCGCCAGCTGCGTGCGGTCCTGGAGCATGATGCGCAGCGGCAGTCTCAGTTGCTGGAGACGCTGCAGGTGTGGCTGGACTCCGGCTGCAACACTGCCCAGTCCGCACGCGAACTGCACCTGGAGCGGCAGTCAATGCACCACCGGCTGCAGCGGATCTTCGAGCTGTGCGGCGGCGACCCCCGGGGCACAGGCCGGCTGGCTTCCCTGCACCTGGCGGTGCGGATGGCGGGCCTGGCCTGACCGAAGGCATGCGCTGACCCGGCCAGGTTGGGTTACTTGGCGGGGCCGGCTTACTTTGCCGGGCGGCCGCCGAGGCGCGTGGTCACCTGCGCGGCCGCGGCGACGCACGCTTCGCCCAGGGTCTCCAGCCGTTCCCGCGAGACACGGAAGCGCGGGGCGGAGATCAGCACGACGGCGGCTACGTCACCGCGGTGGTCGAAGACCGGTGCGGCAACCCCCACCTCGTCGAGGGAGGATTCGCCGTAGTTCTCCGCCCAGCCCCGGCTGGCCACGTCCCGCAGCCTTGCCTCGTAGGTTTCCAGGCCGGCGTCGTCCAGGCCGGGATAACTGACGGAACCGCTGCGCAGCAGTTCACGGACCCGCTCGGCGGGCCGGGCTGCCAGGAACACCTGCACCGAGGCGCTGACGGCGTCCCGGTACCGCGCACCCAAGGGTGTGGTGTGCTTGATCTGGTGGTGGCTGGCGATCTGCTCCACACAGATCGCTTCGCCGCCGCTCCATACCATCAGGGCGCTGGTTTCCCCAGTCTGCTCGGTCAGTTGCCGCAGGACGGGATAGGCCACACGGCGCTCGTCCATCTCAGCCAGCAGCGGCCCGGCAACGGCGATAAGTCCCAGCCCCAGTCGGAAACGGCGGCTTTCCGGATCCCGTTCCACAAGGTTTTCCTGCTCCAGGGTGGCCAGGATCCTCGAGACGCTGCTCTTGTGCATACCCACCCGGCCGGCGATTTCGGTGACTCCCAGCAGCGGTTGTTCCGGAGTGAAGGTGCGCAGGACGGCGATCGCGTTGACGACGACGGAGGCGCCTTTCGCGTCGGCCGTGCCGTTGGCGCCGGTTCCGTGGGTTTCTCTGGCTGCTGGTGGAGTCATGGTAGCTATCATCTTTCCCTACGTTCGGCGGAGACGCCGAAAGCGGCGCCACGGATTCCGCAGCGCCGCTCCCTGCTTCTGGGGCTTATGCGTCGACGATGTTGTGCTCGGGCCCGAACGGGAACCTGGTGATGTTCTCCACCGTGCCCTCGCCGATGACTAGGATGTCGTGCTCGCGATATCCGCCGGCGCCGGGCTGTCCGTCGGCAACGGTGATCATCGGCTCCATGGACACCACCATGCCGGGTTCCAGGACGGTTTCAATGTCCTCTCGGAGCTCCAGGCCGGCCTCGCGTCCGTAGTAGTGGCTGAGGACGCCGAAGGAGTGGCCGTAGCCGAAGGTGCGGTTGGCCAGCAGGCCGTGGCTGATGTAGATCTCGTTCAGTTCGGCGGCGATGTCCTTGCAGACCGCGCCGGGCTTGATGAGTTCCAGGCCGCGCTTGTGGACTTCGACGTTGATGTTCCACAGTTCCAGGGAGCGCTCATCCGGCTGGCCGAGGAAGAGCGTGCGCTCCAGTGCGGTGTAGTAGCCGGAGGTCATCGGGAAGCAGTTGAGTGAGAGGATGTCGCCCTGCTGCACCTTGCGGGTGGTAGCCCAGTTGTGCGCGCCGTCGGTGTTGATGCCGGACTGGAACCACACCCAGGTGTCGCGGACTTCGCGGTGCGGGAAAGTCCTGGCGATCTCGTGCACCATGGCTTCGGTGCCGATGAGGGCCACCTCGTATTCGGTGATTCCCTCACGGATCGCGGCGCGGATGGCCTCGCCGCCAAGGTCGCCGATGCGTGCGCCGTGCTTGATGACCTCTATCTCCTCAGCGGATTTGATCATCCGCTGGCGCATGGCGTCCTGGGAGACGTCCAGGAGTTCGGCACCCGGGAAGGCGGCTGCGATCTTTTCGCGGGTCAGCCCCGGGAGGAAGTCGTCCTCAACGCCGATCCGGTTGGCCTTGACGCCGCGTTGGCGCAGCGCCTCCTGCAGGCCGAAGTAGAAGTTGTCGCGGCGCCAGTCAGTGTAGACGATGTTCTCGCCGTAGGAGGTGCGCCATGGCATGCCTGCATCGATGTTGGCGGTGACCGTGACTGAGTCATCGGCAGTGACCACCAGGGCGTAGTTGCGGCCGAACGTGGTGTAGAGGAAATCGGAGTAGTACTTGATGCCGTGGTAACTGGTCAGGATGACCGCATCCAGGTCCTTGGCGGCCATGATGTTGCGGAGTCCGGCGAGGCGGCGTTCGAATTCCGCATCCGAGAAGGTCAGCTTCTCCTTCTTCCCGTTGTGCAGGACTTTCAGGCGCTCGAGTTCGGCGACGGAGGACGCGGTTTCGACTGTGGTGGTCATAGTTATACCTTTCGTTAGAACACTTCCGGATTCGGAAGGAGCAACTAGGTTGCAAGCTCTGCAACACTGTTGCTCCAAAGGTAGGTTGTGACATCAGCAACGGTCAAGGGTGCGCCAGTACCTTTTCGCCCGATTCACCGAAAATCGTAGTCACGGTCCGCCCGGCGCCCCATTTCAATTGGTCACTGTAGAGCAACGCAGTTTCCAATAACGGAACAATGCCGACAAAAAGGGGGCTGCCAGTGTCCCTGGCAGCCCCCGGAGAAAAGACGAACGACGGCGGGTGCGTCCCGCCGTCGTTCGCTTTACTGTGAATTGTTGTCCTGCCGGGGTTCGTCACCGTGCGGATGGCTGCGGTGGCGGGCTTCCTGCAGGTGGTGCTCCAGCTTTTCCTCCGCCTCGCGGCGGCGCTGGCCCACGATGCGCATCTGCTGGGTTGTTGGTGCCGTGTGGGCATGCAGGTGCGGGCCTCGGTCATGCGGGCTGCTGGCCCTGTTGTCTTGCATAGGGACATGGTCCCACCACACGCGGCCTGCGGGAAAGTGCCGTCGGCGCTGCCGCCTGAGCTCGGGACGTCCTTCTCGATCTCCGCGGCTGGTTCGTCCGTCCTGCTTCTGTGGCTTCCTCCGGACGTCCTTCATCAAGATTTGCGCAGTTTATCCCGACGGTAGATAAATCCTCTTCCGCTCACTTCTCCTCCTGCCTAGGGTGGCTTTCACAGACTCACCAAGGGGGAAATATGAAGAGCGCGGATGACCACCCACTGGACACGCTTGACGACGTTCAGCAGCAGCTTTCTGCAGAGCCGCTGGAGGGCCGGCAGCGGACGGTTGCCGAGTGGACCGGCGATCTTCTCCTCGGGATGCATCAGCCCATCCAGTTCCGGCTCGCCGACTGGCCCTAGGAGTTTCCGTGGCCCGCGCCGCTGCAAAGTGCGGGCCACCTGGATCACCGGTATGACTCCCCCGGTTTAGGCTTCGGGAGCCATGCGCCCAACACGGCCAGCGCAGTAATCCAGGTTGTTACCCGCCGTTTCCGGCCCGCACGCCCTTCAGGCAGGAACTTTAGCTCGAGACGTCCCGTTCGATCTCCTCGGCGAGGTCATCCACCACTTCGGGGCGCAGGTCGATGCCCGCATTCTCGAAGCGTTCCTCGAGCACATGGCTTACGTCATCCTGGACATGGCCCAGGCGGATCTCGTCCTTGACGTCTTCGGCAATGCTTTCGGCGGTTTCGACGCCGTCAACCTCCGCCATGCTGTCGTCATCAAAAGGGGCACCTGCGGTATCAGAGTCAGTCATACCCCATGGTTGCCGGTTGCCGGCGTCGGGTCAACAACCTGGCCCTTGATCTCGACTTTGACGAAGTCCTCCCGGTGGAACATCCGGCGTTCCGGCCAGCCGTCCAGCACCACCCACAGGACGGAGCCGTCCGGAGTGCTGCCGTCCACCACACCGCAGCCGATGTGCTGCCCGTCCCGTGAAAGCCGCACCCACTGCCCCATCGGCAGGGCGGTCCATGCCACCCGGCGCCAGCCCGGTGCTTCCCCGTGCTTCATGGCCAGCTACCGCAGGATGACCGTGCGGTTGCCCAGCAGCAGGATCCGTCCCTCGCAGTGCCAGCGGACGGCGTTCCGCAGCGCCACGCACTCCGCGTCCCGGCCCACCGCCACCAGGTCATCGGCCGTGTAGGTGTGGTCCACCTCGATGACCTGCTGCGAAATGATCGGCCCCTCGTCCAGTTCGGCGTTGACGTAGTGTGCCGTAGCGCCGACCGTCTTGACGCCGCGCTCGTACGCCTGGTGGTACGGCTTTGCGCCCTTGAAGCTGGGCAGGAACGAGTGGTGGATGTTGATGGTCCTGCCGGCCAGCTGGGCCGAAAGCCCGTCGCTGAGCACCTGCATGTACCGGGCCAGGACCACCAGCTCCACATCGAAGGCGTCCACAAGCTCCAGCAGCCGGGCTTCGGCGTCGGGCTTGGTGTCCTTGGTGACCGGCACATGGAAGAACGGGATGCCGTGCCACTGCACCAGGCCTTCCTGGTCGCGGTGGTTGGAGACGACGGCGACAATCTCCACGGGGATATCGCCAGTGCGCGCCCGGAACAGCAGGTCGTTCAGGCAGTGTCCCATTTTGGACACCATCACCAGCACCCGGCGCTTGCGGCCGTGCGGCTCAAGCTGCCAGTTCATCTGCCACTTTTCCGCAACAGGCTCGAAGCTCCGGCGGAGATCATCGGTGCGGAGGGGCTCGCCCGGGTCAGGCCCGGACGGATCCCGACCTGGCCCCGGCGCGGACGTGAAATGCACCCGCATGAAGAAGTGTCCTTGCGCCTTGTCGCCGTACTGCTTGATGTCCATGATGTCGCAGCCGTGCTCCAGCAGGAACGCGGACACCGCGTGCACAATGCCGGGCGATTCCTTGCAGTCCACCGTCAGGACATGCTCGACGGCGGCAGCAGGGTCAGCCGTTACGGCACCGACTGCGGGGGCTGGCGCTTCGAGTGATGTGCTCATTTCTGCACCCCGTTCCCTGCCCCATCGAAGTCGCGGCGGATCGCGGACGCTTCGGCGTCCAGGTCCTGGGCAAGCTCGGATTTGAAGGTCTCGTACCGTGCCAGGTGGGCGGGGCGGCGGCGGAGCACCAGCCATGCTGCGCCGAGGACCAGGAACCACACCGGCGTCACCAGCAGCGCCATCAGGGTGTCCGGTTGCGTGGTCAGCGCCCAGAGGACAAAGGCGAAGAACGCGAACACCATCCAGACCATGGGTACGCCGCCCGGCATCCGGTATTTGGAGGCAGCGTGCAGATGGGCACGGCGGCGGCGGAAGGCCAGGTAGCTGGCCAGGATGATGGACCAGACGAACACGAAGCAGACGGCGGATACGGTGGTCACCATTTCGAAGGCCTTGCCGATGTCCTGGCCGGCGTACATGAGCACGACGCCGGAGAGCAGCAGTACGCAGGAGAGGAACAGGGCGTTCTGCGGGACTTTGCGGGCAGACAGGTTGCGGAAGACCGACGGCGCGTCCCCCTCCTGGGCGAGCCCGTAAACCATGCGGGAGGTGGAGTAGATGCCGGAGTTGGCCGAGGACATGGCCGAGCTGAGCACCACCAGGTTCACCACGGTGGCTGCGGCGCCGAGGCCGGCGAGGGAGAACATGGCGATGAACGGGCTGTGGCCGGCCTGGAACTGGGTCCACGGGGTGACGGACATCAGGATGATGAGGGCGCCCACATAGAAAAGGAGCACGCGGATCGGGATGGAGTTGATGGCCCTGGGCAGGTTCTTCTCCGGATCCTTCGCCTCGGCAGCCGTGGTGCCCACCAGCTCAATACCCACGAACGCGAACACCGCAATCTGGAAGCCGGCAACGAAACCCATGAATTCATTGGGGAAGAACCCGCCGTGGCTCCACAAGTTCGTGAAGGTGGCAGGGCCGGCGTCGGACTGGAAGCCCGTGAAGATCATGAACGTGCCCACGATGATCAGCGCCGCGATGGCGATGATCTTGATCAGCGCGAACCAGAACTCGGTCTCGCCGAAGGCCTTTACCGTAACGAGGTTCAGGAGCAGGAGGATGGCCACGGTGGCCAGGCCAGGGATCCACAGCGGCAGCCCCGGCCAGAGCTCCTTGGAGTAGCCGGCAATGGCGATCACGTCTGCGATGCCGGTGATCACCCAGCAGAACCAGTAGGTCCAGCCGGTGAAGAAGCCGGCCCAGGGTCCCAGGAGGTCCGCCGCAAAGTCACTGAAGGATTTGTAGTTCAGGTTGCTGAGCAGCAGCTCACCCATGGCCCGCATGACGAAGAACAGCATGAAGCCGATGATCATATAGACGAAGATGACGGACGGCCCGGCGGCGGAAATGGTCTTGCCGGAGCCCATGAACAGGCCGGTGCCGATGGCGCCGCCAATGGCGATCAGCTGGATGTGCCTGTTGGTCAGTTGCCGCTCCAGGTGCGGCTCCTGGTGGGCCGTAAGGGGTTTAGTGGTCACGTGCTGCTCCTCGAATCGACGTTGGTTGGAGTGCTGCTGTTGTGGACGTGTGGCCCGGCTCTTTGCCGTTGGGGAGGCCGGGGATGGAATCAAGGCTGTTGAAGCTGTAGAGATGGATGCCGGCGAGGTTACCGGGCTGGCTTCCCAGCTCGGTGATGAGGCTGTCCGGCGAGTAGCGGTCCCCGCTCAGGAGCTTGCGCGCCAGCGGGCCTTTGCGGCTAAGAAACTTCAGGGAACTTCCGACGCCGATCTGCGTGGCAAGTGCCACGAGTTTCGTCCGCGGGACTGACCCTGCCACGCCGGCCCAGACGGGCAGGTTGACGCCTTCTCGGCGCAGCAAGGCGGCGTAGTCGTGGACCTTGTCCGCGGAAAAGCACATCTGGGTGACCACATGGGTGGCCAGGTACTGCTTGGCCAGCAGGCCGTCCAGCAAGTCCACGGGGCTGACCAGCGGGTGGCCTTCCGGGTAGCCCGCCACCCCTGCCCGCATCAAGCCGCCGCTGTACTGTGCGATGTCTTCGAGGACCGGAAGCGCCGAGTCGTAGCCTCCGGCAGGCTGCTTCCGGTCTCCCCCAATGACGAAGACTTCGCGGATGCCCGCGGCATCGCAGCCGCGGACAATCTCGGTGAGTTCGGCACGGGTGCGGATGCTCCGCGCGGCGAGGTGCGGGACCACCGCATAGCCGGCGTCGCTCAGCTCCACGGCAGTCCGCATGGTCCGCTCAATGCCGTGGTGCGGCAAACAGGTGACGCTGAGCGCGGTGGTCCGGGGCACGAGGGCCCGGACCTGCTCCACGATGCCCTCGGAAGGGATGACTTCAATTCTGACGGGGAACATCATTGGTCCTGTCTGTTTCAGGTTCTGGTTATTCCGGATCAGGCCGAGGCG
>NZ_VAHM01000002.1 GCF_005796185.1 Pseudarthrobacter sp. NamB4 | reverse complement strand
CCCAGGCACAACGCGGCACCCGTAAGGCACCATGCTCCACTGACAGGCCGGCCCCGCCAACCCGCGGAGCCGGCCTGTCAGGTTCAGGCCCTAATTGAGAGGACACCCCATGGCCACTCACGACTCTTCCGAAACCAGCACTGCCAAGGCAGGCCGGGCGCCGGATCCAAATGACTCCCGGAAGCCGGACAGCCCCACAGACGTGGCCAAGCCAAACTGGAAATACATCCTTAAGCGGACCCTCCGGGAGTTCAACAAGGACCAGTGCCCGGATCTCGCGGCATCACTAACGTATTACGGCGTGCTGTCCCTCTTCCCGGCAATGCTGGCGCTCGTTTCGGTGATCGGCCTCTTCGGGGACCCGGAACGAACAACAACCGCCCTGCTGGAAATTGTGCGCGGCTTTGCCCCTGCCGAAACGGTAAATACCGTCAGCGGTCCGGTGGAGGAACTGGCGAATGCGCCGGCGGCAGGATTGACGTTCGTCCTCGGCCTCGCCACCGCACTCTGGTCCGCTTCCGGATATGTGGGAGCGTTCGGCCGGGCCATGAACCGCATCTATGAGGTTGATGAAGGGCGTCCCTTCGTCAAGCTGCGCGGCACCATGCTGGTGGTTACCCTGCTGGCCATTGTTATCGTGGCTGTCCTGGCCGGCATGCTGGTGCTCAGCGGCCCGGTTGCCGAGGCTATTGGGGGGCTTATCGGACTCAGCGGTATCTTCCTGACCGTCTGGAACATCGCCAAATGGCCGGTCATGGTTGGGCTGATCATCGTCATCATCGCCGTCCTGTACTACGCGACCCCCAACGTCAAGCAGCCGAAATTCAAGTGGATGAGCATGGGCTCCGGCATTGCCCTGTTCGTCTTCCTGCTGGCCTCGCTGGGTTTCGGGTTCTACGTGGGCAACTTCGGAAACTACAACAAGACCTACGGCGCCCTCGGTGGCGTAATCGTCATGCTGCTCTGGCTGTGGATCCTGAACATGTCCCTGCTGTTCGGCGCTGAATTCGACGCCGAGATGGAGCGCGGACGCCAACTGCAGGCAGGCATCGAGGCGGAGGAAACCATTCAGTTGCCGCCGCGGGATACCAAGAAGAGCGAAAAGCAGCAGAAGCAGCAGGAAGACGACATCCAGCGCGGCCGCGAACTGCGCGAACAGTACAGCGGGGAGAACGGCAACGGGGGCGAAGACTCCGGCCCCAACCAGGACGCCAGCGAGGGTGTTGAGCCGCACCGCGAGCGGGTCCGCGACAAACTGCGGGACCGGGCCGCGGGCGAAGAATCACCGGATGAGAACCGGCGCGGCGACGGCCGTTAGGCCGCATACCGGGGGCTAGGCAGGACCTTCCGAATGGGGGAAAATTGTAGTGGAGGTCCTGTTGAGGCTTCCCGGGCTAACAAGGTGGCCCGGGACAAGGCGGGGCCGGCGGCGAGATGGCCTCTTCTGAGACCGAGGCCAGTCCCCCCAGTCGCCGTCGGCCCCCTCGACCCGGGTAAAAGGCGGCGGCCGTGACTGGACAAGCGGGCCGTACTGCAATACTTTCGAGATTACTCTGCTGGCTCCTTCGGGCGCCGGCAGGACCGCTGAAGCAGATACGGCGGCATCACGGTCGACCCCGAATGAGCGGACATGCCTGCTACACATTTTGAAGAATTTCTTGCCGAAGCAGTTGTCCCGGACAGGGAGCCGGGGCTTGGCCTCGGACGCGACGAACTGTACGGCCTCTACACCAGCTGGTGCCTCCTCCACAAGGCCCAGTTGCAGGCGCCGGAGGCGCTGTGGGATGCGCTTTTAGAGCATGGCATCAACCCGGACAGCAACAACCTGTCGATGACCGGTCCCGCCGCTGCAGACTACATCGTGGCAAGCGCTCCGGACCTGGTCTGACTTCCTGAACCGGCCTGTTCCTACCGCGACTGTTGCGGCCTTCAAGCCTTCGGGTTTGCCGGCTCCGGCTGCAATGAAAGCACTGTTGAAGTGTGTTGCCGCTGGCTAGCATGAAGGCAAGCCGGGGGCGTCGGCGTCTCCGGACCAGCCGAAGGGATATGGGCGATGGGTTTGGATGACAAGATCGGCAACGCCGCGGAAAAGCTTGCAGGCAAAGCCAAGGAGGCCTCGGGCCGTGCATCAGACGATCCGGGGCTTGAGGCGGAAGGCAGGATGGACCAGAGCAAGGCCGATTTGAAGCAGGCCGCGGAGAAGGTCAAGGACGCGTTCAAGAAGGAATAGCTCCACCATGCAAAGGGGTGCTGCATTATCGCAGCACCCCCTTTGCTTTGCTCCGACAGTCCCCTGCCCAGCCTTTAAGCGCCCGCCACTGCATGCCCGGCAGCGGACAGCGGGCAGCGGCAAAGCGTGATGGCTTACGACGCCGGTTCGGTCACCGCTGCGGTGGGAGCCATGGTCTCAGCGTTGACCATCCACGCCAGCTGCTCCAGCCGCTCAATGGCGGCGTGCAGCAGGTCCGCGCTGGTGGGGTCCTCCTCGTCAACCTCATCGTGGACTTCACGCATGGTCTGGACCGCCCGCTCCAGCCGGGCAGTAATCAGCTGGACCGTGTCCTTGGTTGATACCAGCCCTTCCGGAAACTCCTGGAGCCGGTTGCCCGCTGAGACCGTGCTGCTGCGGCCGTCGGGCAGGGCATGCAGGGCGCGCATACGTTCCGCGGCCTGGTCAGCAAAGAGGCGGGCGGCAGCGATGATCTCATCCAGCTGCAGGTGCAGGTCGCGGAAGTTCGTGCCCACGAGGTTCCAATGGGCCTGCTTTCCCTGCAGGTGCAGCTCGATAAGGTCGGTGAGTACCATCTGCAGGTTACTGGCAAGGGTGGGTGAAGCTTTCATCAATTTCCTCCACTGCTGCTGTCTGTCCGGACCTGGTTCCGGCCGGAATTAATTCTAAGCATACTTACCAGTTTCCTGGCCCCGTGGAGTTCCGCAGTGGGTGGAGAGCGCCGGCGGGAGCTACAGGACCCGCGCCAAGGCGAATCCGTCCCACCCCTTTGACCCGACAGTCTGAATGACAGTGGCGTCCAGTCCCGGGTGCTCGCCCAGTAACTTGAGCGCATCAATAATCCCGGGCGCGTTGACCGGGTCCTTGTCTGGATCCAGGACCGCGCCCTCCCAGATCGTGTTGTCCAGGACCACAGTGGTGCCGGACCGGCCCAGCCGGACCGCCCATTCCAGGTAGCGGCTGTTGTTTTCCTTGTCCGCGTCAATGAAGATGAAGTCGAACGGTTCCCGGGCCTCTTCCTCCAGGGCCGCCAGGGTATCCAGTGCGGGTCCCAGCCGGATCTCCACTTTCTCTCCCAGGCCGGCGGCGTCGATGTTGGCCCACGCTACCTCTGCGTGCTTGGGCAGGTATTCGCAGGTCACGAGGGTGCCGCCGTCGGGAAGGCCCCTGCCCATCCAGATGGTACTGAACCCGGCCAGCGTGCCTATCTCCAGTATCCGGCGTGCGCCGGAAAGCTGAACCAGGAGCTTGAGGAGTTTACCGGCATTGGGCGCCACTTCAATCGGGGGCATGCCTGCCTCGGCAGCCGAGCGGATGGCCTGCTCCAGCGCCGGATCGGGATGGACTACGACGTCGGACAGGAACTCCTCCGTGGCGACCCACTCCGGGCGGGGCTTGTGCTCGAACATTTCCACAGTTTGGCACGGGGTGGTGTGCGGGTCCAGAGAGGGCTTGGGGACGTGCGGGCGGGCGGGTGACGGTTCAGGAACCGTCGGAGAGGGCTTCCTCAAGGCGTTCAACCTTGCCACTCAACTCTCCCGTGTAGCCGGGCCGAATGTCCGCCTTGATGACAAGGGATACCCGGCTACCGTAGCGGCCCACTGCTTCAGTGGCCCGCTTCACCACATCGAAGACTTCGTCCCACTCGCCCTCAATGGTGGTGAACATCGAGTCCGTTCTATTGGGAAGCCCTGATTCCCGGACGATTTTGACGGCGGCGGCAACGGCGTCGTGCACTGACGCATCGGCAGGACGGGCACCTTCGCTGGGAGCACCGGAGGGGGCAACAGAAAATGCAAGCAACATGAAGCCAGTGTGCCATGCGCCGACGCAGGGGTGCGGGGCACACTCGAGCGGCGACGCGTCACAAAAGCTCCTACCCTCCAGTAACGGTGAACGCCGAAAGCTCGGTTGCTAACCTTTTCGCATGAGCCTCGCAGTCGCCCGCAAACCACTCCGCGCCGACGCCGCGCGGAATGTGGACAAGATCATCACAGCGGCGCGCCAGTGCTTCCGCGAATTTGGCCCGGAAGTTCCGCTGCAGACCATCGCAGCCACGGCCGGCGTGGGCCCCGCAACCCTTTTCCGTAACTTTGCAGACAAGGAAGAGCTGGTTCTTGCCGCGCTCAACCGGCAGCTCCGCCTGACGGTGGATCCTGTGATGGACGGCGCGCTTGCGGATATCGATGCCGCTGCTGGCCTGATTCGGGTCCTGGAGGCACTGATGGCTGCTGCCAGCGCTGACGCCAATCTGCTCGGTGCAGTAGCAGGGCGGCGCCAACTCCTGACCGGCATCACGGGCTCCCTGATGGAATCGATGAGCGTGCTGCTGGTGCGCGGGCAGGGCCAGGGGAACCTGCGCGCGGACATCTCCATGACAGACATGTTCCGGCTGCTTGCAATGCTGATCAGCGTGGTGGACACCATGGAACCGGGTTCTGACGCCTGGCGGCGCCCGCTGGCCCTGGTTGAGGATGCCATCCGCACCGTGCGGCCAAGCCGTCCGCTTCCCGCGCACGTTCCGGTCCCGCATTCCCCTGCCGTCGGGCCGCAGCTGGACTAGGACTGCAGCCGCACGGCCTCACCTGGCGGGCTGCGGGAGGAGCTGGTGAAGAGTGGCGGTACGAGGCCCGACGGCGGCCTGGAGCTGCCCGCCCGTGGCGCCATTGTGGGTGTACAGCAGGTGCAATAGACTCGAGGAGGGTTACGCAGCCAGCCCGTCTCTGCTTTTTGAGATGGAGTCCCCATGCACCAGTTCAGGCATTACCGGCGCGCAATGGCCGCATCGCGATGAACGGCTCCAAGCTTAACCATTATCTGAACGATCCCCGCGGGCCGGAGGAAGTCCTTCCGACGTTGACCGCAGCGGAACTCGCAAACCTCCTGGACGTCCTGTACCAGAACCTCGACAAGCCCGAACCCGATTTCGGTGCGCAGGCATGGTACGAGATGGCTGTCGAAGAAAGCTGCCGCAGGTCGGCCGGTTCGCCTGACAGCGCGGCCCACGGAGTGGCCTAGCCCCACCTGCGCAGGCAGCTGGCCCGGCATCGTTTGAAGCCCGCGCTTCCTCTTCCACTGCAACTTTGCGCGTCTGTGACATCACTGCTTGCTGCTGCCGCCTTTGAGTTAGCGGGCTGGCAACCGGCGTGCCTGCCAGCAATTTCCCTGCGCCCTTATTCCCCGTCGCTTTCCCCATGCTGTTCCGATGCAGGCACGGCCTGGGCGGGGTTCCCGGCGGTCTTCTTGCCGGCGTCTGCGGGACCGGCTTCCCCGGGAATGGCATCTCCAGGACCTTGGCCACCTTCCGGCTGCCCCGGGCGTGGTTGATCATTCCTTGCGGTTCCTCCTGCATGGCTGCCGCACTGCTGCCGCAGTTCCTAGCCGCTGCCGGGGCCTTCCTGGCCTCCCCTGTTCCGAAGTTCCTGGTGCACCAAAGCCTGCAGCGCCGGTATCTGGGTCGCCGGATCCAGGTCAAGGGCCCGCCGCAGGCTCTGGGAGAGTAATTCCAGGTCCTCTGCCGGGACGTCCGACAAGCCGGCAAACCGGGTGAAGAAGCGTTTGGCAGGAAGGCCGGCCCGGCGTCGTAGATTCTTTTGGTGCGGGCTTCCGGCTCTTTCCCCGGCTGCATGCAGCTTATTTTCCATGGTTGCCATTCCTGCGGATTTTCCATGGCCAACTGCATAGCCGCTCTTATAGTACAACCGGCGGAGCCTAATGGATGTGATCCCTGTCACTCTTCGATGGCCTTTAGCCCAGCCTCAGTTCCAGCCAAGAATCCTCAGCAGCGCTGCAGTGACCGCCCCTGCAAGGACCACCACCAGGAAGGGTGCCCGGAGGGCCAGTGCGATGGCCGCGGCCGCGAGTGCACCGAGCCGGGCGTCGGCAGCCAGCACCTGACCGTTTGCCAGGGTGTTCACTATGGTCAGGGATGCCAGCAGTCCAATGGTCATGGTGCCCGCTACCCGGGACATCCGTGGATTCTCCATAAGCCGGGCGGGGACAAGGTAGCCCACCAACTTCCATGCATAGGCCGTTGCACAGGCCAGCAAAAGCCAGAACCACAAATTCATTCGGCTGCTCCAGTCCCTGTACCGTTCGCGGGGTCCGCTCCGCCCTGCCCGGACCCGCTGGGGTGGGCGCCATGCCCGCTGGGGTGGCCGGCATGCCCGCTGTGCTGCCCACCCGATCCGCGGTGGTGCCCGCCGTGCCGGTGGCGTTCCCGGTACGGGTCAACATCAGGCTCCAGGCCTTCGTCGCTGCGGCCATGGCTGAACCAGCCGATCACCGCTGCCACCACGGCAGCCACGAGGATGGGAACACCCGCGGGAACGACCGGCACAGCCACGACGGTGGCAAGGGCGCACACCACGGCAATGGCAACCGGCTCGCGTCCCTTAAGCCGCGGCCACAGCAAACCGAGGAACGCAGCCACGGCCGCGCCGTCCAGTCCCCACTGCTTGGGGTCGCCCAGGGCACTTCCGGCCAGGGCACCCACCGCGGTAAACAGGTTCCAGAGCACATAGATGCCAATGCCCGCAGCCCAAAACCCGCGGCGCTGTTCAGCCGGGTCAGTCTGGCCGGTACTGGTTGCCGTGGATTCGTCGATGGTTACCTGCGCGGCAGCATATTTCCGCCAGCCCGTGGGGCGGAGCAGGGCGTTGAGCTGCATACCGTAAATTCCGTTGCGCATGCCCAGGAGGGTGGCTGCACTCATCGCAGCGATGCCCGACCCACCACCGGCCACTACCCCGATGAAAGCGAACTGCGAGCCGCCGCTGAACAGGAGCAGGCTCAACGCCATCGTCTGCCAGAAGTTGAGTCCCGACGTGACGGAGAGCGCCCCGAAGGACACACCGTAAAGCCCGGTGGCGATACTGATGGAAATACCCATCCGCACGGCCGGGGAAGCCAGGAGGGTCACAGCTCCGCTCCCCCGCCTGCCCGCATGCCCCGCGTCCGGAGGCTCCACGCCCAGGCGATGAGCGGTGCCTGGAGCGGAAGCCGCAGGGTGTGAACCTTCCGCTGAACCGGGGTCCCCTGCGATCCGTAGGCGCGCCGGAGTGCGTCGAGGTGCCCTGCCAGGAACGCGGTGAACATTAGTGCCGTGCCTGTGGCGGCCGGCCTGCGCGTGAACGGGACCAGGAGGGCGACCGCGGCTGCGAGTTCCAGCAGTCCGCTCACGGCGATCCATTCATCCCTCGAAAGGAGGGCAAGTGGATGGGCAGGGGCGGGGCTTTGGCCGGCGCCGGCGTCTTCCCGGCACAGGTAGTCCGGGACCACCGGGCGGTAGAAAGCGGGATCACGGAAATGCTTCATGGCGCTGGCCAGGAGCAGTGCGCTCATGCCGGCGGCGGAAAGATTCTGGACGGCCCGGCCGGAGCGGGGAAAAAACATGGTTCCACTCAATCACAGGCACACCGTGCTGCTGAAAATCCAGCGCCAGGACCCTGCTCCGGCAACCCGGCGCCGGAAACAGCCGCCTTGCCCAACCATGGCTATCTTCCCTGAGGTGAGGCCACCTGCAGGTGGGCAAGGACGGGGGAGGGTACATTGGTGGTGATCTCCTGGATGCCCAGCTCCTGGCACAGGGCCACATCCTGCTCCGAGTCCACGGTCCACACCCTGAAGCGCCGCCCGGACTCCAGCCACCGCCGGACTCTGGCCGTATGCCGGCGCACATAGGCGATGCCAGGCCCGGCCAATCCCACCACGCCGTTGTCCAGGATCCGTTCACCCTCGAGCTGGGTGGCCTTCATCAGGTTGGCGATTGCACCCCCTGTTATCACCCCAAAACCCAGCCCCGTCCGAATCACCCGGATGTCCACGTCGTCCACCAGCTGGCAGACATACTCCGGCGGAACCGAACGGAGCAGGTGCCGGATGGAGTCCGGGCTGAAGCTCATGAAAGTCACGGACACGTTGTCCAGGGATGAACTCCCGGGTTCCCACCCCTCACGCCGCAGCACCGCGAGCACCCTGTCCTCCAGCTTGAGCTGGTACGGGCTGGGATGCTTGAGCTCGATGGCCAGTTTCACCGGCCGCCCGGCAGCCCGCAGGATGTCCAGGAGATCCGGCAGGGTCAGGAACTGCTCAGACCGGGCGCCGTACATTTCGGGGATGCGCACGCCCTTCCACGATGAGAAGTCCAGGTGCCGCAGTTCCCGCAGCGTCCGCTCCGCCACAGGCCCTGTCCCGTCCGAGGTCCGGTCGAGATTGGCGTCATGCAGGAGGACAACGTGCTGGTCCCGGGTGAGGTGGACGTCGCACTCCACGCCGTCGGCGCCGTCCGCCAGGGCCTGCAGGTACGCCGCGCGGGTGTGTTCTGCGAACGCGGCGCTGGAGCCCCGGTGGGCAAAGACCAACGGCCGCTGCGGCACTGGCTCATCACTGGTCATGGAGACACGGTAGCCGACTGCGCGCATCCTGCGGGGCTAGGCTTGGCACATGCAGGTGAACTCTGAGCCAACGACCCGGGAAGCACCCACCGGGCCCGCACCTACCGCAACGCCCCGTATGAAGGCGCGTGCCGTCGTCCACCACCTCAGTCCCGGTGACGCGGAAAAGGCGGCAGCGCTGCGGAAAATGAAGCTGGTGGCCCTGGGGCTGCTGGTGGCCATGGCCGTGATCTTCGTTGTCGCGTTTGCGCTGCAGACGGAGTACCCGTGGCTCCAGTACGTGCGTGCGGCGGCGGAGGGCGGCATGGTAGGCGCGCTGGCCGACTGGTTCGCCGTCACCGCCCTGTTCAAGTACCCCATGGGCATCAAGATTCCGCACACCGCCATCATCCCGCGCCGGAAGGACCAGATCGGCGCCTCGCTGGGCGAATTCGTGGAGACCAACTTCCTCTCGGAGCAGGTGGTCCAGGACAAGCTGGCAAGCGTTAATGTCGCCCGCCGCGCCGGTGAGTGGCTGGCCACCCCGGCCGGTGCTGAGCGGGTGGCAAAGGAAGGCGCCGCGCTCATCCGCGGAACCTTCAAGGTTTTGAACGACGACGACGTCCAGGCGGTCATCGAGGGCATGGTACGTAAGCATCTGCTGGCTCCGCCGTGGGGGCCTCCCGTGGGCAAGCTGGCCGCGCGGATTTTCCATGACGGCCACCACCACAAGCTGGTGGACCTGCTGGTGGACCGTGCCGCCGACTGGGTGGACGACAACCATGAGACCGTAACCGGGCTGGTCTCCGACCGCTCCCCCACCTGGGTCCCCCAGTTTCTGGACGGCCTGGTGGGCGACAAGGTGTATGTGGAGATGCTGAAGTTCGTGCGCGCTGTGCAGGCGGACCCCAACCACCAGGTGCGCCAGTCCATCGACAAGTACCTGAATGACCTGGCACAGGATCTGCAGCACGATCCGGCCATGATCGCGCGGGCGGAAGACATCAAGGCCCAGGTCCTGGGCGACCCCGAGGTGCGGGAACTTGCCTTCCGCACCTGGGGCACGGTGAAGAACGCCCTGCTCGGTGCCGTGGACGATCCCCACAGCGAGCTCACCATCAAGTTCAAGGCAGCGGTCCGCGACTTCGGTGCCAGGCTGGTCAGCGAGCCCGAGCTTGCCGGGAAGGTCAACGCCTGGATCGGCGACGCCGCCAGCTACCTGGTCCGGACCTACCGGTCGGACATCGCCGGGGTCATCACGGACACGGTGGCCCGCTGGGATGCTGAGGAAACCTCGCAGAAGATCGAGCTCCAGGTAGGCAAAGACCTGCAGTTCATCCGGATCAACGGCACGGTGGTGGGCTCACTGGCCGGGCTTGCGATCTTTACGGTGGCGCACCAGATTTTTGGGTGACCGCTGCACGGCTATGCGAAGGACTGCAGCTGAACGCCCGCACTTTCCAGTCCCGCCCGGACTGCGGCAGCCATCTCCACGGCACCCGGGGTGTCGCCGTGGATGCACAGGGAATCCGGGCATACCCGCACCACCGTTCCATCCACGGCCACGACTTCTCCCTTGGCAGCCAGCCGCACTGCCCGCTCAACGATGGCATCGACGTCGTGCAGGACGGCGCCCTCCTCCGAGCGCGGAAGCAGCGTGCCGTCCCCGCGGTAGGCGCGGTCCACGAAGGCCTCGATGAACACCGGATGCCCGGCGTCCTTTGCCTGCTTCAGCAGCTCCGAGCCGGGCAGCCCCAGGATAGGCAGACCAGGATCATAGGCGTTCACTGCTGCCACCACCGCCGACGCCTGGTCGGCGTCATGCACCAGCCGGTTGTACAGTGCGCCGTGCGGCTTCACGTAGTCCACGGAGGCACCCACGGCGTGTGCCACGCCGTCGAGCGCGCCCAGCTGGTACAGCACGTCACCGAACAGCTCGTCGAACCTCATGTCCAGGGAGCGGCGCCCGAAACCTGCCAAGTCCCGGTACCCCACATGCGCACCGACGGTGACATCGAGCTCGTAGGCTGCCCGGCAGCTGTCCAGCATGGTCACGGGGTCGCCGGCATGGAAGCCGCAGGCCACGCTGGCACTGGTGACCAGCTGGAACATGGCGGCGTCGTCTCCCATGGTCCAGGAGCCGAACGATTCGCCAAGGTCAGCGTTGAGATCCAAGGGTGTTGCCTTCCAGCTTCAGGTTGTCCGGGGCGGCAGCGTTGAGCTCCCCGGGGATGGTGTCAGGCATGGGACCAAATGCTTCCTTCGCATTGGCCACCACCGCACGGCCCATCACGAGGTTACCGGCTCCGCCCACCACTGCGCCGATGCCGAACGGCAGCGCGCGGCCGAACAACGCGGTCCCCTGCCGCTTCAGCAGGTTCTTGAGGAAGGCTTTCTGGATCCGGTTCCGCACCGAACCGAAGGAGGGTACGGACATGGACCTGGAGAGCACATTGCCCCAAGCGGCGTTCATGCCCTTGCCTGCCCCCTGCCCGCTGAGCGTTCCGAGCAGCGCCGTCCCTTCCTCACCGAGCATCAGGGCCATCACCATGGTGCTGGCCTTCTCCGGGTTGGTCAGGCGGATGCCGTGCAGCTCCGCCAGGGAGGTGGCGTAGAGGGCAGTTGCTTCCAGGAACCCCACGGTGGCGGCCGCGGAGAGGCCCAGGGACGCTACGGTGCCCACGCCGGGAACGACGGCGGTGGCTCCTACCAGCGCCCCGCCGCCCGTGACGGCGCGAAGGTAATCCCGCTCCAGGATGTCCGCCAGTTGCGCCGCCGTAGCGCGGGGGTGCTTCTTCTGGAGCCGGCGGATGTAGGCAAGGACCAGCGGACGCTGGATCTCCACCGCCCGGAGCAGCGCGTTATGGACGCCCGGTTTGGGATTTCCTTCGGCGTCGAACACGGCGTTGTGGGCGGTTTCGCTTGCGATTCGGACTGCGGGATTGCTGCGCTTGGCCATGGTCACCTCTGTTGGTCTCGCCGGCCGCATTGGTTGCGGCCTTCCCTAAATACTAAGGCTGCTTAACACTAGGCCACCGAATGCCGGTACCCCGCCCTGTCCATCCGAGGGCGGCCTTCCGGCTGTCCGGGCAGGCGCCCGAAGCCTAGACTTACCCCATGCCCACCCCCAAGGCCCTGCGGCCCTTTGCCCACCGTGAGTACAGGGTGTTGATCGCAGCGCTGGCCATCTCCATTTTTGGCTCAGGAATGTGGGCCGTGGCCATGGTGTACCAGGTAATCCACCTGGGCGGCGGCCCGCTGGAACTTTCCCTGGTGGCCGCAGCCGGCAGCGCGGGCCTGGTGGCATTCGTCCTGGCAGGCGGAATCGCCGCGGACCGGATCCCCCAGCGCCGCCTGATCATCGCCGTGGAGGGAGCCAACCTGGCGGTGATAGCCACCGTGAGCGGGCTGGCCGTGGCCGGGCTGCTCCAGCTCTGGCATGTGGCTGCAGGATCCTTTGTCCTCGGCGTCGGTGCCGCCTTCTTCTTCCCCGCCTACTCCGCCATCCTGCCGCGGATCCTGCCGGCCCAGGACCTGCTGGCAGCGAACGGGATGGAAGGGACCATGCGCCCGGTCCTCCAGCAGGCCGCCGGCCCGGCAGTGGCGGGCATGGTGGTGGCTGCGCTCTCACCGTCACACGCTGTCACGGCAGTGGCCTTATGCCACCTCCTGGCCTTCATCGTCCTGAACTTCCTGGGCCAGCACGCACTGGCTGCTCCGGTGGACGGCGCGGAGGGCGGCATGGAGGGCGGTGCGACCACAGGCGGCCGGGGCAGGTCGACAGTTTTCCATGACCTGCGCGAGGGCGTCAGCTACACGCTGCGCACCCCGTGGCTGCTGTGGACCCTGATTTGGGCATGCATCTCGGTGCTGTTCCTGATCGGCCCCATCGAGGTACTGCTGCCCTTCGTGGTGCGGGACCAGCTCGGCGGCGATTCGAGCATCTTCGGCTTCCTCCTCGCCGTGATGGGCGTCGGCGCCGCACTGGGCTCGCTCGTCACCGCCTCCCTGCGGCTGCCCCGGCGCTACCTCACGGTCATGATGGTGAGCTGGGGAGCGGGCAGCCTCCCGCTGGCTGCCGTCGGAATCATGGACAGCTTCTGGGCAATCGCCGCCGCACTGTTCATTTTTGGAGCCACCGGCAGCGTGGGCATGGTCATCTGGGGCACCCTGCTGCAGCGGCGCGTCCCGCCGCACCTCCTGGGCCGGGTCTCCAGCCTGGACTTCTTCGTGTCGCTTGCCCTGATGCCCGTGTCCATGGCGCTGGCGGGGCCGGCTGCCGAGGTCCTGCCCCTCGGGCTGATCTTTTCGGTCGCAGGCGGGGTGTGCCCTGTCATGGCGGTCATCGCGTTGGCTGTGGCACGGATGCGCGACGACGAGACGGCCCACCCCCTGGACCGGTCACCTGAGGCGGAGCGAACGACGGCGGGCGGGGACTAAAGCGTCCCGCCCTGCCGCCGGGCACGTCACTCAGTTGTTGGCGCGCACCACGGGGATGCTCGCCGTCGGATGTCCGCTGGGGAAGACGGTGGGTTCCGGTTCCGGCACTGACGCAAGTGGCACCTGGACGGGTTCTGCGCCCACCGTGACCAGCTGTCCGCGGACGCCCACGTCCAGGGCCTCGCCTTCCTGGGCGGTCAAGGTAATAGTGCCGGCGTCCAGCTCCACCCGCAGCAGCCGGCCGCGGATCTTGAGGTGGAACGCCAGCCCCTCCCAATCGGCCGGGAGCCGTGGGTCGAAGTATGGTACCGGGCCCTGGTCCCGCAGCCCCGCAAAGCCGTTGACCAGGGAACTCCAGACCCCGCCGGTGGAGGCGATGTGCACTCCGTCGATGGTGTTGCCGTGGGTGTCGTCCAGGTCGATGAAGGCAGCATTCGTGAAGTGCTCAAGCGCCTCCCGCGAGTACCCCACTTCGGCGGCCATGATGCCCTGGACGCACGCGGACAGCGTTGAATCCCCCGTTGTGAGGGGGTCATAGAAATCGAAGGCGCGCTGCTTCTCCTCCGCGCTGAAGTCCTGCCACTGCAGGAACATCGCCAGGACGGTGTCCGCCTGCTTCAGGACCTGGTGGCGGTAGATGACCAACGGGTGGAAATGCAGGAGCAGGGGGTACTTGGACCGGGGCGTGGTCCAGTCCCAGGGCTCCAGGGTCATGAAGTCGTTGTCCTGCGAGTGAACCTGCATGCGCTCATCAAACGGCAGGTGCATGCGGTTTGCCGCCGCCTCCCACAACTGCCGCTCTTCCTGGGTGATGCCGGCATGTTCCAGGGCAGCGGCGGCACGCAGGTTAAAGCGGGCCATCACGTTCGTATACAGGTTGTCGTTCACCACTGCGGTGTACTCGTCCGGGCCGGTGACGCCGTGGATGTGGAAGAGGCCATCCTTGCCAAAGAAGCCCAGCGAGATCCACATGCGGGCTGTCTCAATCAGCAGTTCGGCGCCCAATCCGTCCCGGAAGGCGGTGTCCCCCGTTGCCCAGACATACCGGTTGGTGGCGAAGGCAATGGCGGCCGCGATATGAAACTGCGCCGTGCCGGCTGCGTAGTACGCACTCGCCTCGAGCCCGTTGATAGTCCGCCACGGAAACAGGGCGCCGTCCACGCTCAGTTCCTTGGCCCGGATCTTGGCCTCGGGCAGCATGGCGTGCCGGAATTCCAGGACCTGCCGGGCGCCTTCCGGATTGGTGTAGGTCAGGTAGGGCAGGAGGTAGACCTCCTGGTCCCAGAAGTAGTGGCCCTCATAACCGGAGCCCGTGACCCCCTTGGCGGGGATCCCTGCAACGCCGGCGCGTGCCGTGGCCTGGGCAAGCTGGAACAGGTTCCAGCGGATGGCCTGCTGAAGCACGGGCTGGCCGGCCACCACGATGTCCGCGACAGCCCAGTACTCCCGGTAATGCGCTTCACTCTCGGCGAAGATCTCCCCGACGGACCGGAGTCCTTCCTCTGCGACCCCTGCTGCATCAACGGATGGGTCCTGGGCTGCTGCGGCGGCGGCATAGCTGACGCTCTTTTCCAGCCGGAAGGGCTCATTTGCGCTGATTGCCAGGACATAGCGGACGCTGCTGTCATCCTGGTCCACCCGGGTTTCGAACGGCTGGTGTCCCGAGGAGGTCCAGTGATCCACTGCCAGTCCCACGCGCTGCTTGGATTCGGCGGCTTCCCAGGCCAACCGGAGCGACCCGTCTCCGCCGTCCAGGCGCAGGGGCAGCAGGACGCGTCCGGCGTGGCGGCCCGCCCGGCGGGGATCGTGGGCGGAATGGTCTTCCACCGGCTGGTCCTGCCGGTTGATGACCGACGAGGTGACATCCGCCGAGATGTCCCGGTCGGTGGCCACTTCCAGGGAGATGCCAAGGCTGCCACGCGAGGCGAAACCCACGGCCCGGCGTTCCGTGGTGGTGACCACGGCGCCGGAGCGGCACTGCCAAGTGATCCGGCATTCGTAAAAGCCCGTGGAAAAGTCCACCGATCGCCGGTACTCCAGAACCTCCGACTCAGCCAACGTGAGCGGTTCGCCGTCGATGATCAGGGTGAAGTTGTTGGCGTCCGGGATGTAGAGGATGCGCTGGCCGGTCCGGGCGAAGCCAAAGGCGTTTTCGGCGTGCTTAATGTCCCAGATCTCGTGCAGCCCGTTGATGAAGCTGCCCGGCAGGTCCGAGTCGGCAGCCGCCCAGTGTGCACCGCGGATCCCCAGATGGCCGTTGCCGAGGGCAAAGAGGGTCTCAAGCGTCCCTTCATTGCCTGGTTCGTGGCGGGTCTCCACGAGCTGCCAGGGCGTATTGGGGAACCTTTCGCGGTCCGCTGAGATGAGAGCCATGGTCTTGGGTCCTTTGGCGTTTGGCCGGGCAGCCGGTGTGCTGCCGGCCGGGGATGCTGATGGGGAGGAAGGGGGTTACTGGCGCCGCCGGGGGTGGCGGCAGGAGCTGCGGGGGCAGCAGGTTCCTAGGGCAGGAGTTCGCTGAGGTCCTGGACCACCAGGGTGGCTCCGGCATCGAGCAGCGCCTGCCGGCCTGCGCCGCGGTCCACTCCGATCACCGAGTGGAAAAATCCTGCCTCGCCGGCCTGGACGCCGGAGACCGCATCCTCAACCACCACGCACTCCTCACTGGGCAGGTCCAGCAGGCGGGCGGCGTACTGGTAGGTGGCAGGGCTGGGCTTCCCGGGGAGCCCTTCCCTTGCTGCCACCAGACCGTCTACCACCACTGGGAAGTGGACATCGAGTCCGGCGGCGGCCAGGACCGCGGGCGCGTTGCGGGAGGAGGAAACGACGGCGACCTTCAGGCCGCGTTCGAGGGCGGCTTCGAGGAAGCGGACAGAGCCCTCGAAGGGTTCGACGCCGGAGCTGACGATGTCGTTGAAGATCCCGTTCTTGCGGTTGCCCAGGCCCTGGACCGTGGTGTTGGCGGGGTCGTCATCAGTGGGGCCTTCGGGAAGCACGATCCCGCGCGAGGCCAGGAAGTCACGCACGCCGTCGAAGCGCGGCTTGCCGTCGATGTGGTCGAAGTAGTCGCTTTCGGTGTAACCGGGAACTTCCGGCTGCGCGGCGAGGTAGCCCTCGAACAGCTCCTGCCACGCCTGCTCGTGTACGGTGGCCGTCGGCGTCAGCACCCCATCGAGGTCGAAGAGGATGGCGCCGGCACCGGTCCATGCGGAGAGCGCCGTGGCCGCATGGTCTGTTCTTGTCTTTTCAGTCATCAGAGGGTTGTCCTTTCAGGACGGCGGGCAGCCTCGAAGAGGGGATGCTGTGGAGTGTGGAGGCCTCGACGCCCAAAACAATCTGCAGGCCGGCTGTGCGTCGCCTGCGGGGGAACGCGGCGGTCTCGGGCCCTGCTGATCGTTGTTACCCCTACTATTGTGGACACCATATGCGTCTTGGGACAAGCCGGGCGGAACGCGCTGCGGCCGGGACAGCCAGCCCGGAACGTTGTCCGGCTGCAGTAAATAGTCCGCACCGCGCTGATCTCCTTGTCCGCCCAGCTCAAGGGCCGCTACAACGGCCGAAGACGAGTGTAAGCGCTTACAAATTTGGCTGGCAACTGTTTTTTCCTAACCTGTGGACAAGGTGCACTTCGCCGCTGTGGCACCGAAGCTAGCCGCGGGCGGGACCGTTTTGCCGAAGCACGTAGTGGCGGAGGAACACACTGACGTCCACCATCTCCGTCCTGGACATCGCATGGCCCATGCCGGGGTAGGTCCTGGCCGTGAGCAGGGTGTGCTGCTGGAGCCACTCCTCGGTGTACGCGATGGCATCTTCGTTGATGACCAGATCGGCCTTGTCTCGCCCCCAGAAGAAGGGCGGCCTGGTATCGAAGGACTCGGTGAGGGACAGCAGTTCATTCTGCAGGACAAAGCCGGAAAGGCCCACAACAGCCTCGTAGTCCTTGGGGTGCAGGCGCAGGAGCGTGCTTGCCATCGCCATGCCCTGCGAGTATCCCAGCAGGCTCACGCTGCTGTGCTGGCCCTTGACGCTGTTGATCCAGCCCTGGACGGAGCTTGCGGCCTTGATGACGTCGGCAAAGTCGTTGGCCAGGAAGTAATCCAGCAGGAACCAGCCCCAGCTGTCGCCGACAGGCATGGGGGCCCGCAGCGCGGCACACGCGAATTCCCCGGGCAGGTATTCGAAAAGGCGGACCATGCGGGACTCGTCCGTTCCGTAGCCGTGCATCATCACCAGCAAGGGAGTACCTGCCCGCTCGCCCTCAGGCTTGGACCATACAACTGTTTCCATCAGTTCAGCCTAGCCAGCAGTGGCACCCCGGAAGTTGAGCCGTGCCGGCTTGAGGTCCATCAGGAACAGAAACAAGAGCCCCATCCTCCACAGGCGTTACACATCTGAAACGCGCAGGGACGTTGCAAAGCGTTGATCAAGGCCCCCCTGAGCTGTAGCGTGGCGAGCAACAGACAGCATGCTTAGTATCTGTTTTGGGCTAAGACAACGCCCGTCCTCGACCAGAAGGAGCAAGACATGAGAATCGGATCCTCCATTTTCCTTATCGCCCTCGGCGCCATCCTCGCCTGGGCGGTTGCTCCAGGTTTGATCCCCGCCGTCGACCAGGTCCTCGTCGGGTACATCCTGATGGCCGTGGGCGTCATTGGCCTCATCGCTTCCCTCATCCTGGCCTCGCCCGGCCGCAGCCGCCGCGTCAGCGAAACGCGCTCGGTAGTGGATCCGAACACGGGCGAACGCATCACCCGCAACGAAAGCCGGGACGGCGGGCTGTAGCCGCCGCGAGCATTCCGCCGGAAGTCCTGGCAGGAAAAATACATGAACCCGAAGAGCCGGGCCGGACCAGAGTGTTCCGGCCCGGCTTTCCCGTTATGGGCGGGCAAACGGCGGCAATTTTGTTTCATGTGGGTTTCCATTGACAAACCAACACAGGCAAAGATAAAGTCAAGTAACCCAACATCATGTGATGCCAGTCACGCAGCCGCACCGGTCTGGACCGCCAGGAGCAAAGCTGCAGCACCAGGACCACCAGCAGCCGCACCAAACAGCCTTACGCAACGGAGGGTATGTGTTCGCCGAGGAGCGCCAGCAGAAGATTGCCGAGCTTGTGGCCGGCAGCGGCCGGGTCAGTGTGACCCTCCTGGCAGAGCGCTTCCGCATCACCACCGAAACCGTCCGCCGTGATCTTGCCGCCCTTGAAAACGCTGGAACCGTCCGTCGGGTCCATGGCGGAGCTGTTGCGGCAGACCGGTTCAGCACCACCGAGGAGAGTGTCAACGAGCGTGCCATCCAGCGGCCGGACCAAAAGAGCCGGATTGCCGAAGCCGCCCTCGCCCTGATTCCCCGCAACTCCGCAGGCAGCGTCCTGATCGACGGCGGCACCACCACCGAGGTGCTGGCGGACATGCTCTCGCGCCGTGCAGCCACCGACCCTTCCGGCGACACGGAGCCGCGGGAGCTCGTGGCCATCACCCACGCCGTTCCCATCGCCGGCAAACTCTCCAACGTGCCCGGGATCGCCCTGGATGTACTGGGCGGGCGCGTCCGGGGAATCACCCAGGTTGCCGTGGGCCAAGCAACCGTGGAGGCCGCCGGCCGGCTCCGTCCGGACATTGCCTTCATCGGCACCAACGGCATCCATGCCAGTTTTGGCCTCAGCACGCCTGATCCCGAGGAAGCCGCCGTCAAGGCCGCTTTCGTCCATTCGGCCCGCCGCATCGTGGTGCTGGCCGATTCCTCCAAGCTGGACACGGAAACCCTGGTCCAGTTCGCCTCACTGAAAGACCTGGACACCTTGATCACAGACAGCGAACCCGGCCCGGAACTGGCAGCAGCTTTGGAAGAAGCCGGCGTTGACGTGGTGATCGCATGATCGTCACCTTCACGGCCAACCCCAGCCTGGACCGTACCGTCGCACTGCCCGGCCCCCTGGAACGCGGCGAAGTGCAGCGCGCCGTTTCCGTCAGCCAGGAGTCAGGCGGCAAGGGCGTCAACGTTTCGCGCGCCCTGGTGGCCTCGGGCCTGGAATCTGTGGCGGTCCTCCCCGGAGCGGACAGCGATCCCGTGCTTGCCGGCCTACGTGAAAGCGGGGTGCCCTTCGTTTCCCTCCCCATCGGCGAACCGCTGCGGACCAACGTGGCCCTCACCGAACCCGGCGGTGTGACCACCAAGATTAATGAACCTGGCCCAGAACTGGACGAAAACCAGCAGGAAGCCCTCATCAAACTGCTGTTGGAGAGCTCCCGCGGCGCCACCTGGGTAGTCCTTGCGGGATCGCTTCCGCCTGGTTTCCCTGCCGATTTTTACGCAACGGTCACCCAGCGGTTGCGTTCTTCCGCCGATGGCGCTGCCCCACGCATCGCCGTCGACTCGTCCGGCCAGCCCCTCGCCGCCTCCCTTACGGGCGGCGCGGAGGGCATGCCGGACCTCCTCAAGCCCAACGCCGAAGAACTGGCGGAACTGGCTGCCGCAGCCGGATTCGCCTCCCCGGCCACCGCTGACGAACTGGAAGCGGACCCGGCTGCCGCCGCAGCAGCAGCCGCCGCCGTCGTACGTTCCGGTGTGGGTGCTGTGCTGGCAACTCTCGGATCCAAGGGAGCTGTCCTGGTAACGGCCGACGGCGCGTGGCTGGCCACGCACCCGCCGGTCGCCGCAGTCAGCACGGTGGGCGCGGGCGATTCTGCGCTGGCCGGCTACCTGCTCGCCCACGGCCAGGGTGCCGCCCCGGCCGACTGCCTTCGCCAGGCGGTGGCCCACGGTGCCGCCGCCGCCTCCCTGCCGGGTTCCACTGTCCCGGCAGTCCACCAAACCACCCCGGATGCCGTAACCATCACGGCCCTTCGAAAGGATTGACAGTGACCCAGCTCATCACCACGGAACTGGTCGAGCTCGACCAGAACCTGGGCAACTCCCCCGAGACGGTGATCCGGCACCTGGCAGGCAAAGTAGCTGCCACCGGACGCGCATCAGAAGTCAAAGGCCTCTTCGCCGATGCCTGGGCCCGCGAGCAGAAGACCGCCACGGGCATCCCCGGCGGCATCGCCATCCCGCACTGCCGGTCGGCCGCTGTCACCGAGCCCACCCTGGCCATGGCCCGCCTCAACCCCAAAGTGGACTTCGGCGCCAAGGATGGTCCTGCCGACCTGATCTTCTTCATCGCGGCACCGGACGGAGCAGACCAGGCGCACCTGAAGCTGCTCTCCAAGCTCGCCCGCTCCCTTATCAAGAAGGACTTCACCGCAGCCCTGCGCGCCGCCTCATCCCGCGAGGACATCGTGGAACTGGTGGACGGCGCACTGGCTGACAAGCCGGCCGCGCATGCAGCAACAGCCCCCGCCGATGCCGCCGCTTCCTCCGGCGCAGGTTTCGGCACCCTGAACGCAACCGGCCAGTCCGGAGCGTCGGCAGTAGCTGCCTCAGGCGACGGCGCCGGCCACGCCGGTCCCAAGCGCCTCGTCGCCGTCACGGCCTGCCCCACGGGCATCGCACACACCTACATGGCGGCCGACTCCCTCGTCGCCGCTGCCCAGGAAGCGGGCGTTGACCTGCAGGTGGAAACCCAGGGTTCCTCCGGCGCCAAGCCGCTGGACCCCGCCGTTATCGCCGCGGCCGACGCCGTCATCTTCGCCGTGGACGTGGACGTACGCGGCAAGGAACGCTTCGCCGGCAAACCGGTCATCAACGCTCCGGTCAAACGCGGCATCGATGAGCCCGCGAAGATGGTCCAGGAAGCACTGGCCGCCGCGGACAACCCGAACGCCCGCCGCGTCCCGCACTTTGGTGCCGAGGAACAGGCCGAGCACGACGCCGAGGAAAAGGGCGAGCACATCGGCCAGAAACTGAAGAGGGCACTCCTCACCGGCGTCAGCTACATGATCCCGTTCGTCGCCGGCGGCGGCCTCCTGATCGCCCTCGGCTTCCTCCTGGCGGGATTCGACATTGCACTGGGCACGAAAGCCAATGACATATTGGCGGCCAACACCCTCTTCAACCTTCCCGACGGAAACCTGGCGCTGTATTTGGGCACGGTTCTGTTCAAGATCGGCGCGCTTTCCATGGGATTCCTGGTCCCCGCATTGGCAGGCTACATCGCCTACGCCATCGCGGACCGTCCTGGCATCGCACCCGGCTTTGTCGCCGGCGCGGTTGCCGGCTTCATGGGCGCCGGCTTCCTCGGCGGCATCGTGGGTGGTTTGCTGGCCGGTTACATCGCCCACGTGATCGGCAGTTGGAGCGTCCCGCGGTGGTTGCGCGGCCTAATGCCCGTCGTCATCATCCCGCTGCTCGCCTCCATCGTCGCTTCCGGTGCCATGTTCCTGTTCCTGGGTGGCCCCATCGCCGGCCTGACGCTGGCCCTCAACGGCTGGCTGTCCGGCATGACCGGCGCATCCGCCGTCGTCCTGGGAATCATCCTCGGCCTGATGATGTGCTTCGACCTCGGCGGCCCGGTCAACAAGGTGGCCTACGCCTTCGCTGTCGCAGGCCTTGGCGCGGGCAGCGCTACCAACCAGGCGCCATGGCAGATCATGGCCACCGTTATGGCCGCCGGCATGGTGCCGCCGCTGGCCATGGCCCTGGCCACCGTCCTGGACAAGCGGCTCTTCAGCCTGGCCGAGCGCGAAAACGGCAAGGCCGCCTGGCTGCTGGGTGCCTCCTTCATCTCCGAAGGTGCCATCCCGTTCGCCGCTGCCGACCCGCTGCGCGTGATCCCCGCGAGCATGGTGGGCGGTGCCCTCACCGGCGCACTGTGCATGGCCTTCAACGTCACCTCCCAGGCACCCCACGGCGGCATGTTCGTGTTCTTCGCCATCGGCAACTTCCTGATGTTTGTGATCGCCATCATTGCCGGAACCATCGTCAGTGCCCTCGCCGTGGTGGCACTCAAGCGCTGGGCAGCCCCCAAGTCCGCTGCTACGGTGGAAACCGTTCCCGCCACGGTCTGACCGGCCACCACCACCATCACCACCCTGGCACTGGACCAACAGCCAGCCGCAAGACAAAGGAGCAACAATGCCAGAACGCACCGCAACCGTCGCCAGCCGAGTAGGCCTGCATGCCCGTCCCGCCGCCATCTTCGCTGAGGCAGCCGGCGAGTTCGACCTCGACATCACCATTGCCCGCGAGGGCGAACCGGCGGACGAGGCCATGGATGCCGCCAGCATCCTGTCCCTCATGAGCCTGGGCGCCTCCCACGGCGACGTGGTGGTCCTGCGGGCCGAAGGGGATGGCGCCGACCACGCCCTGGACCGCCTGGTGCAGATCCTCGAAACGGACCACGACGCCGAGTAGCTGCCAAGGTTGTCAAGGCAGCGGCCGCCGTCGGGCCTTCCTCACAGGGAAGCGCACGACGGCGGCCGTCGCGTTTAACGGGCATGCCACCCCAAGTGGGCAGCAGCAACTGCCGTTATGGGCGCTCGAAACGCCACTTACTGCTACCCGGTTGGGCAGACCCTACTTGGCCTTCCTGGCCGTGAGCAGCAGGTACTCCCACTCCATCTGGAACGGTGTATCACCGTGGGCGTCCCCGAAGGAATCAGCCAATTCAGTGAGCGCCTGGTCCAGCGCTTTGACCTTCTCCCCGTCCGCGGCGATGAATTTGTAGACGGAGATGGTGGGGCCATAGTGGGACTTGAAGTAGCGGACGAAATCCTCAGGCCGGTGGAAGCTCCGGACGGCCAGTGCCTGTTTGCGGGCGTGGACATCGGTAACCCTGTCCCCCAGCAGTCCGCGCACGTGATCCTCACTCCCCCACAGCGGCGCGGGCTGGGCACCGGCCGGGGGCGGCGGGGCAAACGGCTTCATGGTGGCGAACATCCTGCCGATGAACCCGTCCGGGGTCCAGCTCAGAAGTCCGATGGTGCCGCCGGGCTTGCAGACCCGCACCAGCTCGTCCGCTGCTGCCTGGTGGTGGGGCGCGAACATGGCCCCGAGACAGGACATGACAGTGTCGAACTCGTCGTCGCCAAAAGGCAGGGCCTCGGCGTCGGCTTCCTGCCACTCCAGGCTTACCCCACGGTTGGCTGCTTCCCGGCGACCTGCCTCGAACAGCTCAGGCGTGAGGTCACTGGCAACCACTTTGGCGCCCATCATTGCCGCCGGGATTGCGGCGTTTCCTGACCCGGCGGCCACATCCAGGACCCGCTGCCGGGAGGTGACGCCGCAGGCCTCCACCAGGATGGCACCGAGTTCAAGGAGCATTTCATCAGCAAGGGCGGGATAGTCACCGGAGGCCCACATCGCCCGGTGTTTCTGTTTGAGCTCCCGGTCCGCCTCCGCTGCCTGCGTCTGGTCGTTCATATCCGCATCCCTCTCCTACGGCCGTTCAGAGTGACAGCGCGCTGTTGGCACAGCGGAGGCTGCGATGCGACTCATTGTGGGCGCGCGGGACGCTGCTGTAAAGAGGTATGGCTACCGGAAAGCAAGCAAGCTTAGTAGTTTCATGTACATGGCATTACTCAACAGGCCACGCAACAGGCGCCGCACGTCAGGCCGGCTTGCGGGCCCTGGTACCGGTTGCCTTGCCGGCGGTGGCCTTCGAGGCAGGCTTGGCAGCGGTTTTGCCCGCCGTGGTCTTGCTGGCGGTCGACTTTGCAGCTGTGGTCTTGCTGGCCGTGGACTTGGCCGTGCTTGTTTTTGCGGTACCGGTCTTGGCGCCCGTGGACTTTGCCGTGCCGGACTTGCTGGCAGTGGACTTACTGGCAGTGGACTTTGCCTCCGTCTCCGTGCCGGCCTCGGCTTTGCTGGCCGTGCTCCGCTTCCGCGGCGGCTTCGCGTTCCCTGCTTCGTCGCCGGATTCCCCGGCCGCTTTCTGGTCCGAACCGCTGGCCGGGGCTTCAGACCCGCCCCCGCGCTTCCGGTCCAGGCTCCGCTTCAGTGCCTCCATCAGGTCGATGACTTCGCCCTTGCCGCCCTCGCCGGCTTCCACGCCAAACGTTTCTTCGGTGTCCAGCGCATCGCCCTGCTCCAGCTTGGCCTCAATGAGCTGGCGGAGCTGGATCTGGTAATCGTCAGTGAAGGCGGCGGGATCGAAATCGGCGGCCATGGACTCCACCAGGGCAGCGGACATGTCGCGCTCCTGCGGAGAGATTTTGATGGATGTCTCAAGGGACGGGAAGTTGGCCTCACGCACCTCGTCCGGCCACAGGAGGGACTGGAGCACCAGGACGTCGTCCTTGATCCGCAGGGCACCCAGGCGCGTCTTCTCGCGCAGCGCGAACTGGACGATGGCCACCCGGTCCGTGTCCTCAAGCGCGCTGCGCAGCAGCACGTAGGCCTTGGGCGACTTGGAATCCGGCTCCAGGTAATAGCTCTTCTCAAACATCATGGGCTCAAGCTGCTCGGACGGGACGAACTGCACCACTTCGATCTCGTGGCTGTTCTCCGCGGGGATGGCCTTGAGCTCATCCTTGGACAGGATCACCGTCCGGCCGTCTTCCTCGTAGGCCTTCTCGATGTCCGAATAATCAATGACCTGGCTGCACACCTCGCACCGGCGCTGGTAGCGGATCCGCCCGCCGTCGGCGTTGTGGACCTGGTGCAGACTGATGTCATGATCCTCAGTGGCGCTGTAGACCTTCACGGGCACGTTGACCAGGCCGAACGCGATGGCACCTTTCCAGATGGCTCTCATTCCTCAAGTGAACATCACGCAGCGCCGGAGGTGAAGCCCCGTGGCAGGAGCTAAGGAGCGTGTCCGGGTCGCGGGACGCGAACTGACCCTCACCAACCTGGACAAAATCATCTATCCGGAGACCGGCACCACCAAGGCGGACGTCCTGGCGTACTACGCCGCGGTGGGGCAGGTCCTGATCCCGGCTGCAGCCAACCGGCCGGCCACCAGGAAGCGGTGGGTCAACACGGTGGGCACCGCAGAGAAGCCTGGCGAGGTGTTCTTCCAGAAGAACCTCGAGGACTCCGCTCCGGGCTGGCTGCCCCGCGCCGCGATCACCCACAAAGACCGGACCATCTACTACCCCATGGTCAACGACCCCGCCACGCTCGCCTGGTTCGGCCAGATCAACTCGCTGGAAATCCACGTTCCGCAATGGCAGGTGGACTCCCACGGTAACCAGTTGAACCCGGATCGGCTGGTCCTGGATTTGGATCCCGGCGAGGGTGCGGGTCTCGAGGAATGCGTGGAAGTGGCGCTCCTGGCCCGCTCAATTCTCCAGGACGTTGGTTTGGATACGGTGCCGGTGACCAGCGGCAGCAAGGGCATCCACCTCTACGCCGCCCTGGACCGGAGCCAGACCTCCGAGCAGGTTTCGGCCTTCGCCCGCGAGCTCGCGCGGGCCCTCGAGTCCGACCATCCGGACCTGGCCGTCAGTGACATGAAAAAGACGCTCCGCAAGGGCAAGGTGCTGGTGGACTGGAGCCAGAACAACGCTGCCAAGACCACCATCGTGCCCTATTCACTGCGGGGCCGGCCCACCCCCATGGTGGCGGCACCCCGCACCTGGGACGAGATTGGCACTCCGGGCCTGAGGCACCTGGACTACAAGGAGGTGCTGCGGCGGGTGCAGGAGGGCCTGGACCCGTTCGCCGCCGTCGTCCAAGCTTCTGGACAGCCGCCCCACGACCCGGCAGAACCTGAACCGGAAAGCCAGGACGCAAATCCCAAACTGGCAAAGTACCGGTCCATGCGCAATCCCCAAGCCACTCCGGAGCCCTTCAGCGGCGCAGCCGGCAGTGGCGACGCCTTCGTCATCCAGGAGCACCACGCCAGCCGGCTCCACTTCGACCTCCGACTGGAACACGAGGGCGTCCTGGTGTCCTGGGCGCTCCCCAAGGGCGTCCCGGAAACAGGCGGGAAGAACCACCTGGCCGTCCAGACCGAGGACCACCCGATGGATTACCTCACCTTCCACGGAACCATTCCCAAGGGTGAATATGGCGCCGGCGAGATGACCATCTGGGACACCGGAACGTATGAACTGCACAAGTGGATCAACGGCAGGGAAGTCATCGTCACCCTGAATGGCTCCGAGGGCGGCGGACTGGGCGGCAGCAAGAAGGTTGCCCTGATTCACACCGGGCGCGGGCAGGGCAAGGACGCTGAAGGGCAGTGGCTCATCCACCTCATGGACAAGGAGCACCACAGCGGACGACGGCGGCCCGCACCGGTGCGGACCGAGGAGGACAAGGAGCCGCGCGGGGAAGAGGCACCCAAGGAGACAGTGCCCGCTGCAACAGTGCCTGCGGGGAAAGTGTCAGCGGCACCGGCAGCGCACAGCACGGTGGCCTCCCCCGAGGATTATCGGCCAATGATGGCCACCCCCGGCGATGCAGCAGATCTGCAGGGCAGCAGCTGGCAGTATGAGCTCAAGTGGGACGGGGTGCGCGCCATCCTGGTAGCAGACGAGGAAACGGTGCGGATCTTCAGCCGCAACGGCATCGACGTCACCAGGACGTATCCGGAGTTTGCGGACCGGATCTGCTGGCCGGACCGGCCGTTCGTGGCGGACGGTGAGATCATCGCTGCCGGGCCTTCCGGGAGGCCGGATTTCGGACTCCTCCAGGGCCGGATGAAGCTCACCCGGCCCGCCGACGTCGCAAGGGCCCGAAAGGCTATTCCCGTGCAGCTGATGCTTTTCGACCTGCTGAACGACGGCGGAACAGACCTTCGGAAGCTAACGCTCGCCAAGCGCCGGCAACGGCTGGAGGAATTCTTCACCCCGTCCGGCTGCCCGGCAGCCCTTTCGCCGGTTTTGGAGGAGCAGGTGGAGGACATCCTGGACAGCGCCCGGGAACTGGGGCTGGAGGGGGTGATGGCCAAACGGACGGACAGCCGCTATGTGAGCGGGCAGCGGACGCGGACCTGGATCAAGCTGAAGGTGGAACAGACCCAGGAGGTGGTGGTGGGCGGGTGGCGCCCGGGCAAGGGCGGCCGACAGGACACCGTGGGCTCGCTGCTTGTGGGCATTCCGGACGGCAGCAAGCTGCAGTACGCCGGACGCGTCGGCAGCGGATTCAGCGGCCGGGAACTCGAGGAACTGCGCCAGACCGTGGAACGGCTGGCCCGGAAAACCTCACCGTTCCTGGACGTTCCACGGCCGGACGCGGCAGATGCGCAGTGGGTGGCACCCCAACTGGTGGGCGAGGTGACCTACAGCGAGTGGACCGGGACGGGACGGTTGCGGCACCCAGTATGGCGCGGGTGGCGGCTGGACAAGGACCCGGCGGAGGTTGTGCGCGAGCGCTGAACAAGGGGCCGGGCGACGCGCAAACAATCCATCGACGCGCAAATTACCCGGCGCCCACCAAATTGTGGGGTCGCCGGGTAATTTGCGTGTCGCTGGTGATTTTCGGCGTCACCATCGTGGCGGCCGCCCCCGCAGGTTTAGGACGAATGCGGCATCTGGGGCCGGCTGGTGCGGTGCACTGCCGTTACTGCGGCTTCATGGCCCATACGCCCGGCGCCGGCCCTGTGCTCCTTCGGGTGCCGGCGCTTGCCGTTGCCCTCAGGCCAGGAGTTCTGCCGTGGCATTCCGGCTGAGCCGATGGGGGCGGGACCTGGAAGGTCCGGGTTGTTCATTGCCGCTGCGAGGTGATCCATCACCTCGGGTTTTATGGAGGATCTGGGGTGTTCGTCAGCCATTTTTTCTTCCTTTCCGCGATGAAACGAAGTACTGCGAAGGGCGGCCGGAGGCCTTGAGGTGCTGAGAACGCCAGCGGTTTTCTTGCTGCGGGCGCGCGTGAATCCGGACTGATTTGCGGTAGTGCAGGTGGGGGTCCGGCGGCCGGACTGACCTGGCGCACGCGTCCGGCTAGCCGAAAAGTGTTCCCATGGCTCAACCATAGGCGCCGGGCCGCTACCTGTGAAACCCTTGGACGTGAAGGCGGCGCAGGTCACCGAGCATGCTGACGAGGCCCGGCCACAAAAGCATGATCAACAACGCGCGACGGCCGCCGCCCGCCGGGTCCCACCGCACAACTTCCCGCTGGCTTTCCTGGGTGGCCGCAATTACTTTCAGGACCGGATTCCCCGGAAATCGCAGCTAAGACAGCCCGGTCAGGAAAAAGATTCGGTAACGATCGTCACAACCCGCTTAAATCCAGTAAAGACGCGGGAAAAGCGGGAAAAACCACCAGCAATCAGGGCATGGAAACAGCGACAAAACGACTGATCCTACGCCATCAAACCCGCGAACGCTACGGAATTCCCGTAAAATTGAAGGCCTGCCCGGAGCGGGGCAGCTACAAGTCGCAAGCAAATGACCTCCACAGGAGTGGCCCAAATGCCCACAGACCGAAGCGTGACCGACGCTTCCGCAGGCCTTACCAGCGCCTCCGGAACCAACCTAACCGCACCCCCGGGTGCACCTTCGTCGGCTCTTCCCAAGAGCCCACGGAAGCCAAAACTGCTCGCCCGCCGCCGGCTCAGGGAGTCGGACGTCAACGTGGTTGACCAGCCCATGCTGAAAAAAGCCCTGGGCGGAACCATCGTGGGCAACACCATGGAGTGGTACGACGTGGGCGTCTTCGGCTACCTCATCACCACCATGGGGCCCGTCTTCCTCCCGGAATCCGACCCCACCACCCAGACGCTGTTCCTGCTCGGCACCTTTGCCGCCACCTTCATCGCCCGGCCCCTGGGTGGCGTGGTCTTCGGCTGGATGGGCGACAAGATGGGCCGGCAGAAGATCCTCGCCGCCACGCTGATGCTGATGGCCGCGAGCACCTTCGCCATCGGACTCCTTCCCGGCTACGCCCAGATCGGCCTGTGGGCGGCAGGCCTGCTGGTGCTGCTGAAGATTGTCCAGGGCTTCTCCACCGGCGGTGAATACGCCGGCGCCACCACCTTTGTCAGCGAGTACGCGCCGGATAAGCGGCGCGGCTTCTTCGCCAGCTTCCTGGACATGGGCAGCTACTTCGGTTTCGCCCTCGGCGCGGCCCTGGTGTCCGTGCTGCAGCTGACGCTCGGCCAGACCGCCATGGAGGAATGGGGCTGGCGGATTCCGTTCCTGCTTGCCGGTCCACTGGGCCTGATCGCCGTTTACTTCCGGAGCAGGATTGAGGAGTCCCCGCAGTTCCAGGCCACCCTGGATGCCCAGGAGGACCTGGCGAAGCACGCCGCCGCCTCCGACGAAGCAGCGGTTAAGGGCCCAGCGGGAATTGTCAAGGCATACTGGCGGTCTATCATCGTTGCCATGATCCTGGTGGCCGCAGCGAACACTGCCGGCTACGCCCTGACGTCCTACATGCCCACCTACCTCACCGAGTCAAAGGGCTATGACGAGGTCCACGGCACCCTGCTGACCATCCCCGTGCTGGTGGTCATGAGCCTCTGCATCCCGCTGACCGGCAAGCTGTCCGATAGGATCGGCCGCCGGCCCGTCCTGTGGATCGGCGCGCTGAGCACCGTGATCCTTGCCATCCCGGCCTTCCTGCTGATCGGCATTGGTGAAATCTGGTCCACCTTGGCCGGCCTGGCCCTGATCGCGTTCCCGGTGACCTTCTACGTGGCCAACCTGGCGTCCGCCCTCCCGGCCCAGTTCCCCACTTCCAGCCGCTACGGGGCAATGGGCATCGCCTACAACTTCTCCGTGGCAATCTTCGGCGGCACCACGCCTTTCATCGTGGCAGCCCTCATTAACGCCACGGGCAACGACATGATGCCCGCGTACTACCTGATGGCCACATCCCTGGTGGGTGCCGTGGCCATCTACTTCCTGAAGGAATCAGCCCGGCGCCCGCTGCCCGGATCCATGCCCAGCGTGGACACCCAGGCGGAGGCCCGGGAGCTTGTTGCCACCCAGGACGAGAATCCGCTGATCAACCTGGACGAGCTCCCGTTCGAGTCCCAGGACATCACTGATCGTCGGGACGATGATAAGGTTCCTGCCCGCGTCTGACGGTGGTTCTGCCCAGAGCCTCCGGTCCCGGGCATGCCTTGTAGCCCACGCTCACAGAAGGCCCGTCCGGCGTGTTTCCTTGGGGGAAGCACGCAGGGCGGGCCTTTGGCGCGCCGGTCATCATGACGATCCATGTCCTGTGGCCGCTTGCGGAAATGACCGCCGGAAAAACCGGTGGTAACTTCCAGGAAGCCAGTCCTGGAAGCGGCAAAAGGTGGTGTGGGCATGGAACGCGTCCTCCTGCAGGTGCGAGCGCTCCACAGGCTGGAACCTGCCAACAATGACCACCTCGCAGCGCTGCGCGTTGCCCTCAGCGTCGCGGTTCCCTCGCTCCTGCTCCTGGCTGCGGACCGGACAGACCTCATCATCTACGCCGTGTTCGGCGCCCTGACCGGAATGTACGGCCGCTCGGAGCCGCACCAGCTCAGGCTCCGGCACCAGTCCCAGGCCGCCGTCGTCCTGCTGGGCGGCCTGGCGGTTGGGGTGTTCCTGTCCGTCAACCATCTCCATTCCTGGTGGCTGGTAGGAGTGGAGGCGGTGCTGGCAGGCGTGGGATCTGTGTTCGCGGACCGTGTGCGGCTCAAGCCGAACGGGCCGTTCTTCGGAATCCTCGCACTGGGAGCCTGCGCCTCGGTGCCCACCGTGGTTCCGTGGCAGGTGGCCATTGCCATCGCCGCAGGAGCCGCCGCTTTTTCCGTCCTGGTGGGCTTCGCCGGGTGGATCCGCAGCAGGTCCTGGCAAAAGGGCTCCGTCCGCGTCGTTCCTCACGATGGGGCCGCCGGGTGCCGGGCGTTGCTGATGCACGCCGCCCGGTACACCCTGGCTGTGGGTACCGCCGGGAGTATCGGGGTGCTGTCCGGCAGCGGCCATCCGCACTGGGCCATGGCGGCTGCCGCGGTGCCGCTGGCCGGCGCCGACCTTCCCAGCAGCGTCCGCCGCGGCATCCACCGCATGGTGGGAACGTTCCTCGGGTTGGCGGTGACCGCCGTCGTCATCCTTCCAGGTGCATGGTCGCTGGCCGGGCTGTTCCCCGGGCAGCAGGCAATGACCATGGCGCTCCTGGTGGTCCTCTTCCAGTTCACCACCGAGCTGTTTATGGCCCGCCACTACGGACTGGCCATGGTTTCCTTTACGCTGGTGATCCTGCTGATGACCCAGCTTGCCGCACCCATCGACCCCGGAGTCCTGATCCTGGAGCGCGGCGTGGAGACCCTGGTGGGTGCGCTGGTGGGAATTGCCGTGGTGGTGCTCCTCCGGCGGTCCGGCTCGCGCTCGTCCCGCCAGCTGCTGGGGCGTGCTCCCCTACTGCGGCTTCCGCGGCGGCCCCGCCACTAGCTTTGCCGGTGCGACCCGGGCGAAGGCCGCCACCACCTTGTACCGTTTGGAGGGTATGGACACTGCCTTCCCGCGGGCATTGTCCTCCAGGCCCTCCCGCACCACCCGCTCAGCGTGCAGCCAGGCCCACGAGGGCGCCACGGACTTGTCCATCCCCATCCGGTCGTGGAACTCCGTGTGCGTAAAGCCCGGACAGACCGCCGTGACCTTGATGCCCCGTTTCCCGTAGGCCAGATTGGCCCAGCGGCTGAAGCTCACCAGCCACGCCTTGGCCGCCGAGTATGTGCCGCGGGGCAGGAACGCTGCGATGCTGGCAACGTTGATGATCCGGCCCTGGCCGCGCTCCAGCATCCCCTTCAGGGCAGCGTGCGTGAGCTCCATGGCTGTCTCCCCGTGCAGCTTGAGGTGCTTTTTCTCCTCCGAAATGTGGTTGTCCTCGAAGTTGTGCAGCAGCCCGATTCCGGCGTTGTTGACCAGGATGTCCACCGGCCGCCGGGGATCTGACAGGCGTTCGACGACGGCGGCAACGCCGGCATCATCGGTCAGGTCCGCGGGCAGCACCTCGGCCGTGATGCCGTAGCGGCGCGCCAGCTCCGCCGCTTCATCCTCGAGGCGTGCCCGGTTCCGGGCCACCAGCACCAGGTTGCAGCCCTGGGCAGCGAGCTGGCGGGAGAACTGGGAGCCCAGCCCTGCGCTGGCGCCGGTAACGAGGGCAGTGTGTCCGGCAGTATTTGGCGTCATCCTGCAAGCCTAGCCACCCATGAGCTTCCTTTCCCGGGTCCACGCAAACCCCGCCAGCTGCGGATGCTGCGCCTGTCCTTGATGGCCGCAGCAGCTGGGCTCCAGAACTGGTGCCCGCTAGGGTGGGCATACGGCGGCCACGGGGCGGCATTCCATCAGGGGGAAGCATGGATCAGGGACAAGCAGGCGTGACCGGGTTTCGGGAAGTTGACCAGGACGGAAATCCCATCAGCGAAGACCGGACTGATTACGGGGAAACGAGCGGCAGCGGCAATGGCATTGCCGTCAATCCATTCATTGCCGCACTGTGGCTCCTGGCCGCCCTGCTCATCGGCGGAGGCGGCTGGATTTTCATCAACGCAGACCTCATGGTGGGGCCGGCGGCAAACGGGATGCCGGCGCCTTTCCTGCTGTTTACCCTTGCCCCGTACTTGATGTTCGCCGGCTTCGCCGCGCTCATCTGCCTGCTGTTCTGGCACGCCCTGCAGTGGCAGGGCCGGCGCGGATAGGCAAGGCGCTCAAGGCTCCCGCCAGCGCATCGATGGCGCCCTCCGGTAGTTTGAGTGTGCCCTGCGCCACACGCCGATTTGCCCGACCATTAGTAAGCATGCTTAGGTATTGGGGTAAATGAACCTCCGCAAGCAGTTCGCGGCGGGACCGCCAACGCCGGCAGTTCCGTGAAGAAGCCCAAGGATGACCATCATGACCACCGCAACAAACCACCAGCTTATGGCACCTGGGGAGCCCGACGAGGCATGGGCAGAAACTTCTCTGAGCGGCACGTTGCCCGCAGACATGGGGCTGCTGCTCACCCTCAACTCCCGCATGCACTGCCGGGCCCCCATGCAGCTGGTGGATCCCGAGGAACTGCCGGTCCGGCAGCCTGTCTACGTGGACGGAACAACCGTGCTCCCGGTGAGTGTCGGCGCGGGGTCCGAGCATGTGCAAACCTACCGCTGCGCGTGCGGTTTCACCATTGATGCTCCAGTCCTGGCGGAGCACGCCCTCGCCAGCTGACCCGGACCACCTAACGTGACCAACTGACCGAGGCCAGCGCCGGCAACCGCGCCGGCGCTGTAAGCCCTACCGGGCCGGGATCGCTGTGGTCCCGGCCCTTGCCAACTCCACAGCCTGCCGGGTGTCTTCCAACACCAAATCAGCGTTGATGGCCGCGGCCGCTTTCAGTCCGGCGGCAGCCGCCGTCATGACCTGGGCCGAGACATCGGTTGCATTGCCCGCGGCCCACACTCCCGGGCACTGCGTCAAGCCGCTCTCATCGGTCTGAAGGCGGGTGCCCGGACCCTCCTCGAGGTCTTCCGGCTCCAGCCCCAGGGTCTGCAGCATGTTCGCCTTGCTCACCGTTGCGGGACTGACTGCCAGCACATCCAGCGCCACCCCGGAGCCGTCGTCGAGGGAAACCCCTGTCAGCCTGTCGTCCTGAACCACCAGCCCGCGAACCACGCCATCCACCACTTTGACGGACCGTGCTTCCAGCTGTTCGGCTTCTCCAGGGCTCAGGGTCACCGCGCCGTTAAGCAGGAGCGTGACGTCCGGGCTCCACTGGCGGAACGTCAAAGCCTGGAGGACTGCATGGGAACCAGCAGCCAGCAGGCCCACCCGCTGGTTCCGTATTTCCCAGCCATGGCAGTAGGGGCAGTACAGCACATCCCGGCCCCAGCGCTCAGCCACTCCCGGCAGGTCCGGAAGCTCATCAGTGACTCCGGACGTGATCAGCAGCCGCCTGGCCGTGCAGGTGGAACCGTCGTCGAGCGTGAGCACGAAGTGGCCGTCCTCCCGCCGTGCGGACTTCACCAAACCCGTCACGGCTGTCCCGCCGAACTCCGCCAGTTCGTCCCGCCCGGCAGCGAGGAGCTCCTGGGGACTCACTCCTTCACGGCTAAGGAAACCATGCACGCCTTGTGCCTTCAGGTTCCGCTGCCCGCCGGCGTCTATCACCAGGACCGACCGCAAGGCCCTGGCCAGGGCCACCCCTGCGCTAAGTCCCGCCGGTCCGCCGCCAATGACAGCCACGTCAAACAGTTGTTCCTGGTAATTCATCCGGGATGTCCTTCCGGGAGTGCGCTCCATGCAAAGAGCCTGCGCTTGTCGACAGCGTGTGCCCACTGCAGGACTGCGCTCAGAAGGAGGTACCCGCCCCAGCGGCGCTGTAACGCCCAGGAGGGTTACCCGGTCCGAATGGAAGGATTTCTTTTAAGGAGTTCAGGTGACGGACCCCGATTTTCGGAACGGCTCAGGTGTCCGGCCAGTCCACGCACTGCTCATACACCTCATGCTTGCGGAGGTAACCGGCAATGAACGGGCAATGCGGAATTATCCGTTTCCCGGCGGCCACCACATCGTCCAGCGCAAAATGGGCGAGCACCCTGCCCAGCCCCTGCCCCTCGAATCCTTCGGCAGTCTCGGTATGGGTGAAGTCGATGTGGCCAGGCAGGTCGCGGTAGAAGGACTGGACGGCCAGTTTGTCGCCTACGTGCAGCTCATAGCGGTGCTTCGCATCGTTGCGCCGCACAGAGACATCGGGGGCGAACTTATCCTCAGTGGACATCGTGTTCTCGGTCATGGTTCGACACTGGCACTACTTCACTCCGCTGGCAATGCCCCGGCCCCGCTGCCGTGCCTTGGCCCTGGACTGGACCATGGCCGGGCGACGCCGCGCACCCCGCCCAGCATCACCAGCGCCATCCAGAAGCAGGCGGCTCCGGCCCCCAGCACCGCCAGCGTCAGCCCGTTGACCGCCGCCCCCACCACTGGAATGAAAACAACCACGACGGCGGCAGCCAGCGAAAGCGTGGGCCGACGGCGGGTGGAGAGTGCCGTCGTCGGGCGATCCTCCATGCGGCCAAAGGCCACAACGACGGGCAGCAGCAAAAGGGCCAGTGCCAGCAGGACCAGGGGTCTTGCCCACCACCACTCTGCGGTTCCGGAAGCGGGCTTGGGGATGGATGTGAGAAGAAGCAGCCCCGACATGCCCGCCAGCAGGGGAAGGTGCCACAGGTAGATCGTCAGTGAGCGGCCGCCGGCCAGCCGGAGCAGCACCCGGAGCCAGTGGAGGGAACAGAGCGGAGAAAGTGCCGGCCGGGCGAGTTCGAGCAGGGCCGCCTGCGAGATTCCCAGGAGCAGGAGGGTCAGGTTGGGCGGATTGAGGTTCACCAGCATATTGCCTGAGTAAAGGTCCAAGGCCACGACGAGGCCGAGCAGTAGATTGGCAGCCAGGATGACTGCCAGCAGGCTCGAGCGGGAGAGCCTGGCGAAGCGGCCGTCGGCAGCAAGGAAACCCAGCTGCTGCACCGCGCACCACAGGAAGACCAGGTTGGCATAGGCAAGCAAAGGCAGGGTCCCCCGAAGGCAATCGACAACAACCACCAGGGCCGAGAGCACTCCCATTGCGAGCCAGGGGCTCCGGGCGTGGAAGGCGGCCAGGAGCGGGATGTTCAGCTGGGCTGTGAGGTACGCTGCGAGGAACCAGAGCGGCATGGCGGCTCCGGACGCCATCAGCTGGACCACCTGGGGGTGCACGCCCAGTACGCTGGCCGCCCAGAGTCCGAGGAACATGGCAGCCAGCAGCGCGGCGGCCGGACGGACCAGCCGAAGCAGCCGGGCGTGGAGGAACTGCGTCGCGGTGCTGCCGCGGGACCTGAGCCGCTGCCAGGACTGCAGGCCGGTGACTCCGCCCGTCACGAAGAACAGCGGCATGACCATGAACACCCAGATGACGGGCTCGAACCAGCCCTGATCCCCCAGCGTGTTCTGCGTAGTCACCGTGCCGTCCGGATGCAGGACGGGGCTCACCATCATGGAGTGCCCCACCACCACCAGTACCAGGCAGATGAACCGGACAAGGTCCAGGACCGGGTCACGGCTGCCTGCCGTGCCGGACTGCGGGCTGGTCCCCTGCTCCCTCACGCCGCTCACCTTGGCACCTACCGAAAAGGTTTTTCCTGCTGACAGGACTATTGTCCGCCCGATGCCCGTAACCGGTTGCGGTGTTTGTCCAGATATGTAGGCCAAACAGCGCTTGAGTTCGGCATATCTGGACAAAGGGTCCTTTACTTTTTGTTGTGCCTACCGGGACAGCGTCGCCAGGGTAGCGGTCGCGAACCCGCGGGCTGCGCTGTTCCAGTGGCCCAGCAGCGACTGCAGGTTTTCGCCGTCGGCCCGGTGCGCCGGAAGCTGTTCCTGCAGCGCGGCCAGCACGCCGGTGCGCAGCTCGGTGTTGAAGTTGACCTTGCCCACGTTCATGGACGCGGCCTTCACCAGCTCCTCAGCGGGGATGCCGGAGGCACCGTGCAGGACCAGCGGAAGGTGCGTGCGCACCGCGATGTCCTGCAGCACGTCCCAGCGCAGCTGCGGCTCGCCCTTGTACTTGCCGTGGACGTTCCCGACGGCGACGGCCAGCAGCTGCGCGCGGGTGCGGGCCACGAAGTCCTCCACCAGGGCGGAGTCCGTCAGGCCGGCCACGGCTGCCCCTGGCGGGTCAGTGCCGGGGACGTCCGTGCCGAAGGCGCGGTCTTCGTCTCCTGGCAGTCCGCCCAGTTCCGCTTCCAGCACGACGTCGGGACCCAGCAGTGCGCGCGCCGAGGCGACGAGCGCAATGTTGTCCTCGTAAGGAAGGGACGAGCCGTCGGCGAGGACGGAATCCGCCCCGGCCGCAACGGCGTCGGCCATTACTTGCAGGTCAGATGCGTGGTCCAGCTGCACCGCGACGGGCACCGAGGCCGTATCCGCAAGGCCGCGGAGCGCTGCGATGAGGCGCAGGCCGTTGGGGGTGGCGGCGGTCTTGGGTGCTACCAGCAGGATGACGCCACGGCTTGATTCCTCGGCAGCGTCCACTACGGCCAGCGCAGTGGTGAAGTCGTAGCAGGTGAATGCGGGGACCGCGGACCCGTGCTGAAGGGCTGAGGTGACCAGGTGGTCCAGTCGGGTGCGCATCAGACGCCCAGGCCTCCCACCAGGGCCCAGACCAGGAGCGTCAGCGCGAAGCCGGCCAGGCCCAGGACGGTGGTGAGGACGGTCCAGGTCTTTAGGCCATCGGCCACCGACAGGCCGAGGTAGCGGGTGACAATCCAGAAGCCGGAGTCGTTCACGTGGCTGAGGCCGAAGGCACCGAAGCCGATGGCGATGAGGATCAGCGCGGTCTGGATCGGTGAGTACCCGCTGTCGGCCACCGACGCCGCGAGCAGGCCGGCCGTGGTGATGATCGCGACGGTGGCGGAACCCTGGGAGGCACGCAGGATGGCAGCCAGGACGAAGGCCATCACGATGACCGGAAGGCCAGCGGTCTGCAGGCCCTCGGCGAGCGCCTTGCCAATGCCGGATACCGTGAGCACCTTACCGAAGACGCCGCCGGCGCCGGTGACCAGGATTACGATGGCGGTGGGGGCCAGCGCCGAGTCCATGACTTCACCGGTGTGCTGCGAGGACCAGCCGCGCCGGATACCCAGGAAGTAGTAGGCGAGCCCAAGTGCTGTGAGAAGTGCGATGAGCGGTGCGCCGATGAAGGCCGCGAGCTGGGCGGGGAATGAATCCTTGGGCAGGATTACTGCGCCCACGGTGCCCACCATGATCATCAGGATCGGCAGGACGATCAGGGTAATGATCATTGCCGGGCTGGGCGCGGTCTTGACCTGGTTCTTGACGGCAACCTGGGAGGTCCCCTGGGCGGCTTCCTGTTCCACCTGAGAGTTGCCGGTTCCGAACAGGCGAAACTGCTCGGCGGTGGCGGGGAGCATCGGGAATTCGCGGCGGTTCAGCTTGCGGGCGACGAAGTAACCGAGGACCCCGACGGGAATACAAAGAACCAGGCCCAGGATGGTGGTCCAGCCGATGTCTGCACCGAGGATGCCGGCGCCGCCCACGACACCGGGGTGCGGGGGAACGACGACGTGGATTGCGAGCATGATGGCGCCCACCGGCAGGCCGATCTTAACGGGGTTGACGCCGGCGGCCTTGGCGAAGCCGTAGATGATGGGGATCAGGATGATGAATCCGACGTCAAAGAACACCGGGATTGCCAGCAGGAAAGCGGCAGCGGTGAGGGCGGCGATCACCCGGCGGGGACCGAGCAGTTGGGTGAACTTGCCGGCAAGCGACTGCGCGCCGCCGGAAATCTCGATCATCTTGCCCAGCATGGCGCCCAGGCCAACCAGGATGGCAACGGAACCGAGGGTTCCGCCCATGCCTTCAGTCACCGTCTTGATGACGTCCGGCAAGGGGATGCCCGCCACCAGCGCAACGGTGACGCTGACCACGAGCAGTGCGAGGAAGGCGGGGATCTTGAATTTGATGACGGCCACAAGCAGCAGGGCGACGCCCGCCGCTGCTATGGCAAGAAGAGCTAATGCGCTCATCGTGTGTCTCCTTTGACGTTGCTGGCTAAGCGTAGCGAGCTGGTTTTCATGAGGGGAATGCGCGTTGGGGGAACGCTGAGAGGTACGGCGACGGCGGAGGGGGGACCGCCGCCGTCGTACCTGTCCTGAGGAGAGTTTTTGGGCAGGTACGGGGACCTGCACGGGCTTTAGAGCTGCCCAAAAACTCCAGGGGATGGAAGGGGTTAGCTGGTGCGCTTGGTGGGGGCGACCACCTTGATGACGGCAGAGTCATCGGCGGCGGCGAGGCCCTGGGCCTGGCCCAGGAGGTAGAGCTGCTCGGCGGCCGCGGCAACGGGGGCTGCCAGGCCGGCCGCGCGGGTGGCCTTGCCCACGATGCCCATGTCCTTGACGAAGATGTCCAGGCGGGACAGGACCTCCGCGCCTTCCTCGTTGTAGGCCTCCAGGATGCGGGGGCCTCGGTTGGACAGCATGAAGGAGCCGGCGGCACCTGCTTCAAGGGCGGCGAGGGTCTTGGCCTGGTCCAGCCCCAGCGCGTCGGCCAGGGCGAGAGCCTCGGCTGCCGCGGCGATGTGGACGCCGCAGAGGAGCTGGTTGACGGTTTTGAGGGCCTGGCCGTCGCCGGGCTTGTCACCCACCACGGTCAGGGTGGAGGCGAGCAGTTCCAGGGCGGGCGCGGCCTTTTTGCGGGCTTCGGGGGAAGCGCCGACGACGATCAGCAGGTCACCTTCGCCGGCGCGCTTGGGCCCGCCGGACAGCGGTGCGTCCACGAGGTCCACGCCGTATTCGGCCAGCTTCTCCACGGTGGCGGGGATGGCCTCGGTGCCGACGGTGCTGCCGAGGATGACGACCGCGCCCGGCTCCAGCACGGAAGCCACGCCGCTTTCGCCGAAGAGAACTTCGTTGAGCTGCTCGCCGTTGCGGACGGCCAGGAGCACTGCGTCCGCACCCTTGGCGGCTTCACGGGCTGAGGCGAAGGTGGTGATACCGGCTTCTTCAGCGAGCTTCAGTCGGGGTTCGGCGATGTCGAAGCCGTGGACGGTCAGCTGGGAGGCGAGGCGGGTGGCCATGGGCAGGCCCATGGCGCCAAGGCCCAGGACGGTTACGGTGTAGTTGCTGGTCATGGTGTTCTCCATTGAATTTCCGGGGGATTTCAGAAGGTGCTGCTGAGCTTGCGGGTGACGTCGGCGAGGGACTGGTCATCACCCACGTTGCCGGCGAAGACGATGTACGGGATGCCCTTGGCCGGCCCGTCCACCGGCTCCCACAGGCTCACGATGCCGGGCAGCATGGGGCCACGGACAATGGCGTGGCGGATTTCCAGGCCATGCGCGGCCACGTCGGAGGACGTGATGCCGCCCTTGGCGATGACGAACCGCGGCGGGAAGGTCTTGAGGGTCCGGTTCACCACGGCGACGACGGCGGCGGACACGGTGCGGGCGATCCGCAGGCTTTCGGCGGGGTCGTCCGTCTTGATGAGCAGGCGGCTGGTATGGACGATGACGTCGCCGGCGCGGAGGGCCTCGACGACGGTGTCCACCGTCTGGTCCAGGTGGGCGTCTGCTTCTTCCCGGGCACCCAGGAGCTTCTCGACGTCGATCTCCACGATGCGGGCGGCGCTGTGCTGTTCCGTCAGTGCTTTGAGCTGGCGGGTGGTGACGCCAACATGGGATCCAACCACGATGAGTCCGCCGGCCTCGGACGGGGTGTTTCCGGCGTAGGCCTCGGCGCCGGTCAGTTCTGTGCGGATTTCCTGGCCGATGCGGGCACGCCCGAAGGGCGGGCCCACCCGGTAGAGGAGTTTCTTGCCGCGGCGTTCAGCTTCTTCCAAGCCCAAAGACAGGGCGCGCAGGTCATTCTCTGTGACGATGTCGGCCACGATCGGGGTGGAGTCGGTGGCGGCCCCGATGGCGTCGGCGATCGCGTCCGCGCTGATCTTCGCGCTGTCAGCCGGGTTTTGGACCGCCGCGCCGGCACGGATGATGTTGAGGTCCAGCACGATGACGGAGTCAGCGGCAAATCGGCCGCGGGACTTTTCGGCAACGTAGTCAGCCATCACCGAAGTAGTGAAGCCGAAAGTGGCATCCTTGGCGAACTCGGTCTCGGAGACGGGGGTCAGCGTGCCGGCAGCTTCGCCCGTGCCGCGCATGTAGTGGACGCCGCCGATGGTGACCCGGCCGGCGTCGGGGAAGGCAGGGACCAGGACAACGCCGTCAGTCTTTTCTCCGCTGACATCGGCCACGGTTGCGGCGATGACGTCCGGTTCCAAGGGGTAGTGGCCTCGGAGGGTGGAATCGCTGCGGCTGACAAAGCCGAGGCGCAGGTCGCTTGCGGATCCGGCTGCGGCGAGGGCGTTGCGGACCACCTCTTCGTTCCGCGCAGCGGCTTCGGCAGGATCGAGGCTTCGCGTGTTGGTCAGGACGTAGACGGCGGGCTTGGACTGGCCGAAAGCCCAAATGAAGTCTTCGACGTCCCAGCGGGTGAGCACGGGCAGGTCTGCCACGGACTGCGTTCCGGTGGGGTCATCGTCGAGCACTACCAGGACACGCGGGATCTCCGCGTTGGAAGCGGCCAGGGTGCTGGCCACCAGTTCGGCGGGAATCCGGACTTCGGCCGGGTAGGCGGCCAGAACGTCTGCTTCAAGCGTCACAGTGCACTCCATTGTGAATTGAATCCGAAAGGATCCCGAGTTACGGGAAGTGTAAGATGTCTGACATCTTTCGTTGGACTGCCAGTGTGGCACAACACATAAAGACGCGCAAGTAGACTTGTCAGACATATCTGACGACGGCAGTGACGGGGGCAGCATGGCAAGGCAATCGCTGGTGGGCGAGGTCGCGGATGAGCTCCTTGACCGCATCATTGCGGGTGAATTCCCGCCCGGCGCCACTGTTCCGGGAGAGCATGAGCTGAGCGCCCGGCACGAGGTCAGCCGGATGACCGTGCGCGAAGCCATGAAGACGCTCCAGGCCCAGCGAATCCTCAGTGTTGAGCGCGGCCGCGGCACCTTCGTCAATCCCCTCAGCCGCTGGACGTCGCTGGAAGCGGTACTCCGGGCAGCTTCCGAAGGGCGGAATGAGGCTGAGGCTTCCATTCAGCTCATTGAACTGCGCCGGATGCTTGAAACCGGGGCGTGTGAACTGGCGGCAACACGTATTTCCGGGCAGGACATCGAGACCCTCTTTGCCCATGTGGCTGCCATGAGCACCGCCCACGAGGTCAACGACGTCGCCGCCTTCGTGGAGGCTGACCTCGCCTTCCACGACGTCATCCTCCACGCTTCCGGCAACGTTTTTGTGTCCGTGCTGTTCGAGCCGCTGCACCGGGTCCTGGAGAAGCGGCGCACGGAAACATCCGCTGTTCCGGCAATCCAGGAACACGCCATCCGGCACCATCAGGCCATTGCAGAGGCGCTGCAGTCGAAGGATTCCTCCAGGGCACGCGAGGCTATGGACGCGCATATGCAGCAGACACTGGATGACCTGAAGAACCTGGTGCTCGAGGGAAAGTAGCCCATGTTCAGGCGCGCCGGGCAGACGGAACATCCGCATAAGGGCTGGTCAAGGCTCCGCGGATGCCACTAGTCTTCAAGGACCGCCCGCAACCGGGAGCACTTGATCACGAGGAGCGAAGTTGGCCAATCACACGTACAGCATTTCCGAAATCGTCGGCACATCGGACCAGGGTGTGGACGACGCAGTCCGCAACGGAATCACCAAGGCGTCCCAGACCCTCCGCAACCTTGACTGGTTTGAGGTCAAGGAGATCCGCGGTCACTTGGAAGAGGGCAAGGTGGCTGACTGGCAGGTCACCATGAAGATCGGCTTCCGCCTCGAAGAACACTGATTTACGCCAGCCAGGCTGGCCCGCAGTAAACGCCGCAACGAACGCCGCAACGAACGCCGCAACGAAGGTTGCTGGAACGTTTACTGCGGGCCATTTGGCTTTAACTAGTTCGCGGACACCGCACCCGTCTGGCGTCGGCGCCAGACCGTGGGAGCGCCGTCGAACGCGGGAAATACGTTGCCTTCAAAGAAGGACAAAACGGTGTGCGGATCATGGTCCGGGCTCCAGAGGCCGGACGCCGGGCAGTGTGAGCCGGTAACGGTGGAGGGAGTGCCGGCGGCGGCAGCCTGGCGTTCCTTCAGCAGGGCGATGCGTTTCATCGTTGAGACCATCCTTGGTGGAGAAAGCGTGTTACTCCAGCCTAGGAACAGCGCAGTCCGTTCCCAATGGGCTCATGGCCAGAAAGCAGGGCCGCGACTGGCCAAGAGTACAATCTCCCCGCCGCGGCGCTACTCCACTGCCTCCGCGGTTGCCGCAGCGGCACTCCCCCGCTCCGATGCAGGCTCAGCCGCCCCAAGGCTCCCCAGCAGTGCAAGAGCGTCGGCTGACGGCGACCCTGCCCGCGCGGAATATACCCTGAGCGTCTGGTCGGGACCATCAGGAAGGGCCAGGTTCTCAAAGTTCAGTTCCAGGTCTCCGACGGCGGCATGATGCAGCCGCACGCTGCCCGCCGACCGGGTGGCCACGCGGTGACCTGCCCACCACTGTCTGAACTGCTCACTGTGGACCGCGAGCTCACCCACCAACTGGTTGGCCTGGGCGTCGTTGGGGTGCCTGCCAACGTCGAGCCGCAGTGCACCCGCCGCTTCCGCGGCGACAGTTTTCCAGTCCCGGAAAAGCTCGCGGGCGGCAGGATCAAGAATGATCCAGCGCGCCAGGTTCCGTTCGCTTGCCGGCAGGGCAGGGAAATCGGCAAACAGCAGGAAGGCCATCCTGTTTCCCGCCAGAACATCACTTCGCCGTCCCAGCACCAGGGCCGGCACGTCGCCCATTGCATCAAGGAGCTGCCGGAGCGCAGGGCGAACGCCCTGTGCCGCAGGGACATTGGACCGAGCAGTCCCGGCGCAGTGCTCCAGCAGGTCCATCATGTGCTCATGCTCGCTGCTGCTGAGCCGGAGCGCCCGGGACACCGCTTCCAGCACCGTGCGTGAAGGATGGATGTTCCTGCCCTGCTCCAGGCGGACGTAGTAGTCGGTGCTGACCCCTGCCAGCCGGGCCACTTCCTCCCGGCGCAGACCCGGAACCCGGCGGGCGCCGGACGTGGGCCCCGCGCCGGCGTCCTCGGGACTCAGCCGGGACCGCATTGCCTTGAGGAATTTCCCGAACTCGGCGCTTTGACCCATGGAAAACATTGTGCCCCGTATCCCGGGTCTGTTGTACAAGGAAGGTAGGACTGGCAGTCCTAGGAAAAACAGGATCAGGCAGGGCTGCTGACTTGCGGGCCAAAAATGCATACGCTCGATACCGAGCCAGCGGAAACCGCTTTCTCGCGTCGAGCCACCGGCACCCACCCTGCACCCATTGAGGAGCCCCTTATGTCAGAGCTGACACTCAACAACGGCGTCACCATCCCACAGCTTGGTTTCGGTGTTTTCCAAGTACCTCCGGAGGACACCCAGCGCGCCGTGGAAGACGCCTTCGAAGCGGGATACCGCCACATCGACACAGCAGCGGCCTACCGCAACGAGGAAGGCGTGGGAGCTGCGATCGCCGCTACCGGCATTCCCCGCGAGGACATTTTCGTTACCACCAAACTTCGGAACGGGGAACAGGACCGGGCCCAGGAAGCGTTCCAGAACAGCCGTAAAGCGCTGGGGCTGGACTATGTGGACCTGTACCTCATCCACTGGCCGGTACCCTCCCAGGACCTGTACGTGCAGGCCTGGAAGGAAATGGAGCGGCTGTACGAGAACAACCAGATCAGGGCCATCGGCGTTTCCAACTTCCTGGCTGAGCACCTGGATAACCTGCTGGAGTCGGCCGAAATCGTGCCGGCAGTGAATCAGATCGAACTGCACCCCAGCTACCAGCAGGCAGAGCTGGCAGCAAAGTGCCGGGGCCTGGGCATCGAGGTGGAGGCCTACAGCCCCCTGGGACGGGGCGCCGACTTGAACGGCAATGCGGTGACTGCCATCGCCGACGCCCACAACGCCAGCACCGCGCAGGTGGTACTCGCCTGGCACCTGGCGGCCGGAAACATCGTTATCCCCAAGTCCATCGACGCCGGCCGGATCCGCGAAAACTTCGCAGCCTCATCCCTCACCCTCTCGAACGAGGAGCTTGCCGCCATCACCGCACTTGAGTCAGGGGCCCGCCAGGGGTCCGATCCCGCCGTCGCAGCCTTTACCCAGATGTAGGTTCCGGCAGGCCCAACCACGAAAGGATCCAGCAATGCAGTACACGCACCTGGGCCGTTCCGGCCTGAAAGTTTCCCGCCTCTGCCTCGGAACCATGAACTTTGGCCCCCAGACGAAGGAAGCCGACGCCCACTCCATCATGGACTCGGCGCACGAGCAGGGCATTAACTTCTTCGACACAGCCAACGTCTACGGCGGCGCAGGCCACCGCGGCTGGACCGAGGAGATAATCGGCCGCTGGTTCGCCAAGGGCGGCGAGCGCCGTGAGCACACGGTGGTGGCCACCAAGCTCTACGGGACCATGACGGACCGGCCGAACGAATCCAGGCTGTCAGCGCTGAACATCCGCCGCGCGCTGGACGCGAGCCTGAAGCGCCTGCAGACGGACTACATCGACATCTACCAGTTCCACCACATTGACCGGGACACCCCCTGGGACGAGATCTGGCAGGCCATCGAGGTGGCCGTGCAGCAGGGCAAAATCCTGTACTCCGGCAGCAGCAACTTCGCCGGCTGGCACATCGCGCAGGCGCAGGAGGCAGCCCGGCGCCGCAACTACACCGGCCTGGTCAGCGAGCAGTCCATCTACAACCTGTTCATGCGGCAGGTGGAACTGGAAGTGATCCCGGCCGCCCAGCAGTACGGGCTGGGGCTTATCCCGTGGTCACCGCTTCAGGGCGGGCTTCTGGGCGGGGTGCTGAAGAAAGAGCGCGACGGCGTCCGGCGCACGGAGGGCCGGGCGGCGGAGACGCTGAAGAAGCACGAAGACCAAATCCGGCAGTACGAGGACTTTGCCGATGAACTGGGGCAGGAACCCGGCGACATTGCCCTCGCCTGGCTCCTGCACCAGCCAGCTGTGACGGCACCCATCGTGGGGCCGCGCACCCAGGAACAGCTCGACGCCGCGGTGCGGGCTTTGGACGTCACGCTCGGCGCCGATGCGCTGAAGCGGTTGGATGACATCTTCCCCGGCCACAAGACGGCACCGGAAGACTACGCGTGGTGAACCCATTGGCCGCCCCTGATGCCGGGACGGTCGCGCCGAGGAGCATCCTCTTCATCGGCGGCACCGGAGTCATCAGCGCGGCGGCGGCGGAACGCGCCGTCGCGCTGGGCCACCGGCTGACCATGCTCAACCGGGGCCGGTCCGGCAGGCCGGTCCCGGGCGGAGCGGAAGTCCTCACTGCCGACGTACGGGACGCCTCTGCCGTCCGCGCGGCGCTGGCCGGGCGTGAGTTCGACTCAGTCGCGGACTTCATCACCTACACACCGGATCACGCCAAGGCCAGCCTGGACCTCTTCGCGGGCCGGACGGGCCAGTATGTGTTCATCAGCTCCGCCTCCGCCTACCAGAAGCCGCCAACGCAGTTGCCGATCCGGGAATCCACCCCGCTGAAAAACCCGTTCTGGCAATACTCACGGGACAAGATTGCCTGTGAGGAACTGTTCTACGAGGCCTACCGCGAGCAGGACTTCCCGCTCACCGTAGTGCGCCCGTCGCACACCTATGACCGCACCAAGATCGCCATGGTGGGCGGCTGGACGGACATTCACCGCATGCGCGCCGGCCTGCCTGTGCTGGTACACGGAGACGGCACATCACTCTGGACACTGACGCACAGCAAGGACTTCGCCAAGGCTTTCGTGGGGCTGCTCGGCAGACCCCAGGCCGTGGGTGAAAGCTACACCATCACCTCCGACGAGTACCTGCCGTGGAACCAGATCTATCGCCTGTTTGCGCGGGCAGCCGGTGTCCGCGAGCCCGAGCTGGTCCACGTGGCATCCGAGACCATTGCAGCCCACAACACAGAGCTCGGGGCAAACCTGCTGGGCGACCGCTCCCACTCAGTGGTCTTCGACAACGCCAAGATCAAGTCGCTGGTTCCGGACTACTGCGCAACCGTCCCGTTCGCCGACGGGGCCCGCGAAATTGTGCAGTGGTACGACGCCAACCCTGGACTTCAGGTGGTGAACCAGCAGTTCATGGAGCTGAGCGACCGATTGACGGAGCGGGCCCGCCCCCGCACCTCCTGAACCAGCGCCTGCTGAAGATATCACCGACCAACCAGCCCGCCGTGGTGCAGCCGATCAACAGGCTGCCACCGCGGCGGGCTATCGGTGTTTCCTGACGTTTCTACAACGTTCCAGGTACCTTCTTTTCGTCCCGCCCGCAAGGCTTGTTTTCTGCACTCTCCCCCCGCTACGTTGTCGGGAAATCGTTTTCCCATTTCTGATTGAAAGGATTCACTGATGAATCCGAGGAGTACTCCCGTGCGCCTTCTGTCCGTCGCCGCCGTCGGCCTTGCACTTACCGTGGGCTGCCTCGTCACCCCTGCTACCGCCGTCGAACGTTCTCCCAAGCCCGGCGCCGCCGGCGTCCAATTGGACCACCTGGACCGCGGCCTGGTGGCCGCAAAGACGTCGGAGGGCGTCTTCCTGAGCTGGCGGCTCCTGGGCCACGAAGCGTCCGGCTCCTCCGCCACCGGGCTCACCGGCACGGATTTCAACGTGTACCGCGACGGGCAGAAGCTGGGGACGGTCACTGACAGCACCAACTTCCTGGATGCTTCCGGGACCGCCGCGTCGCAGTACCAGGTGCGCGCCGTCGTCGAAGGCGCTGAAGTGGACTCCAGTGCCACCACCACCTCCTGGGGCGGCAACTTCAAGGACATCCCGCTGAAGAAGCCGGCCGACGGCGTGACTCCTGCCGGGCAGGCATACAGCTACAACGCAAACGACGCATCCGTGGGAGACGTCGACGGCGACGGCCAGTACGAGTTCATCGTCAAGTGGGACCCGAACAACTCCAAGGACGTTTCGCAGGTGGGCTACACGGGCAACACCTACGTGGACACCTACAAGGCTGACGGGACCCTGCGCCACCGGATCGACCTTGGCGTCAACATCCGCTCCGGCGCGCACTACACACAACTCCTGGTGAACGATTTCGACGGCGACGGCCGGGCCGAGCTGATGATGAAAACAGCTCCGGGAAGCAAGAGCACCAGCTACACCCCGGACGGGCAGGTTGCCTCCGAACGCTTTATCTCGCTGCTGCAGTCCGACATCGACGCCGGCTACTCCAACTCCGACGACTACCGGATGAGCGCCGCCGACTACTACCAGCACATCGTGAAGATGTTCCAGGACTGGAGTTCGCATCCTGAGGTGAAGGCCGGCAACTGGCCCGCCACCCTGGAGCAAGCCTTCGGGATCGCGCCCCAGTACCAGTACCCGCTGTCCCGTACGGACGCCGAAGCGCTCGCCAACCACTTCATGGACGTTTACGCCCCGTCCCGCAGCGCACGGAACAACCTGCGGGCATTCGAGGGCTTCATCGTCTCCGGCCCCGAATACCTGACGGTGTTCGAAGGCGCCTCCGGCAAGGAACTCCAGACCGTCGCCTACAAGCCAGCAGGCACGACGACGGCCTCATGTGGGGCGATTACGCCATGGCCCGCATCGAGCCGGGTAACCGCGTGGACAGGTTCCTGGCCGGCGTCGCCTACCTGGACGGCAAGAAGCCCGCCGCAGTGTTCGCCCGCGGCTACTACACCCGCACCACCATGGCCAGCTACACCTGGGACGGCACCCGCCTCTCCCCCGTCTGGAACATCGATTCCGGCTGGACGCCCATGACCAACCCCTTCAACGATTCGCCGCACGGCCGTGACGGCACCGATCCCGAGTACGGCAGGCTCACGACGCAGGGCTTCCACTCCCTCAGCGCGTCGGACGTGGACGGCGACGGCAAGCAGGAGATTGTCTACGGCTCCGCCACCATCGACGACGACGGATCAGTGCTCTACAGCTCATTCGACACATTGCCTGCCGGCAGCGCGGCACCTGGCACCGAGGCGCGGCTGGGACACGGCGACGCCATGCACGTCACGGACATCGATCCCGCCCGGCCCGGCACCAACATGAGCATCAAGTGGGCTGCCGACATGACCACGCAGCTCATCAACGGCTCAAGGGAGCAGACGCCCAGCATCGACGACTGGAAGCGCGGCAGGCTCCTCACTGCGACAGGCACCCGCACCAACAACGACACCAAGGGCAACCCCAGCCTGGTGGCAGACGTAGTGGGTGACTGGCGTGAGGAAATGCTGGTGCGCACGGCTGACAGCTCGGCCCTACGGATGTTCATGAGCACCGAGGTAACCAGCCACAAGCTGTACACCCTCATGCAGGATCCGCAGTACCGCGCGGAAGTGGCCCGGCAGAACACCAGCTACAACCAGCCGTCCTACACGGACTTCTACCTGGCGTCAGACATGTACTTCGCTGACGTTCCGTTACGCGCGGCGTGGCTCCCCGGCAGCGTGAAGGCCCTGGAGCATGTACTGGAAGACCTGGTGGATTCAGGAGACGTGGCAGGGCCGGTGGCCAGCCAGCTCCGAGCGGGCATCAAGCAGGCTTCGAAGGCGGTTGCCGACGGTGACGCCGAGAAGGCAGCACAGGCCATCCATCGTTTCGTGGATTTCCTGGGCCAGCAGAAAGGCCCGGACGCCGTCTCCGACACCGCTCACGTGGCGCTGGAGCACAACGCCGGTAATATTCTGCGGGCATTTGGGAGCTAGGCCGGCCCCGCACGGGGGAGACTGTTGAAATGACACTTGCACCGCTGATCAAACTCAATGACGGTTACTCCATCCCCCAGGTGGGCCTCGGCACCTGGCCGCTGGACGACGATCAGGTGGCCACCGCCGTCGTTCTGGCCTTGGAAGCCGGCTACAGGCATATCGATACTGCCGTGAAGTATCGCAACGAGCAGGGGGTGGGCAACGGTATCCGGGCCAGCGGTGTGCCGCGTGAAGAGCTGTTCATCACCACCAAGCTGGACGGCGATTTCCAAGGAAGCGACCGGGCGGTGGAGGGCCTGCAGGGATCGCTGGAGCGGCTGGGGCTGGACTATGTGGACCTGCTGCTGATCCACTGGCCCCTGCCCGCCCGCGACGAGTACATCTCCACGTGGAAAACGTTCCAGCGGCTCCAGGCAGAGGGGAAGGTGCGCTCCATCGGCGTCTCCAACTTCAAACCGGCGCATCTGGAGCGGCTGCTGGCTGAGACGGAGGTGGTCCCGGCCGTCAACCAGATCCAGCTGACCCCTGCCGTCACCCGCATGGCCGAGCGGGAGTTCCACGAGAAGCATGGAATCGTCACGGAGTCATACAGCCCGCTGGGAGGATCCGGCGCCGCCCTGCTCAGCGCCCCCATTCTGTCCCAATTGGCCGAAAAACACGGCAAAACACCCGGGCAACTGGTCCTGCGGTGGCACGTACAGAACGGAATTGTAACGGTTCCGAAAACGGCCAATCCGGAGCGCATGAGGGAGAATCTGGACATCTTCGATTTCACCCTGGATCCGCAGGATCTCGCGGAACTGGCCATCTTGGACGAGGGTCCCGCGGCAGGCATCGATTCCGACGTCACTGGGCACTGAAAGACGCCTGAACTGCTCTTTTTCTCTTCGCCGGGGTTGGCAAACAGATAGTAAGCATGATTACTATTGATGCAGAAGGATGAAGTGCCGCCGGGATCCGGTGGCCTCCTTTACTTAGGAAGAGGAACGAAAAATGGGATTTATTGCATTTCTGATTCTCGGACTTATTGCTGGTGCGATCGCTAAGGCGATCCTTCCGGGCAGGCAGGGTGGCGGCTGGCTCATCACCCTCGTGCTCGGCGTCGTTGGAGCACTCCTCGGCGGCTGGATCGGTGGAATGATCTTCGGTAGCGGACTGCAGGAGTTCTTCTCGCTGCAGACGTGGCTGCTGGCCATCGGTGGCGCACTTATCGTGCTGCTGGTGTACGGCATGATCACCAAGCGCGGCGTGCGCGGCTAACTCTGCGCAAGCCAGGAAACCGGCCTGGGGACAACATCCCCGGGCCGGTTTTCACTTTCCCGGACCACTTGGCCCGGACTGGAAACCTTCTCACGGAGCAGGAGTTCAACGTGAAAAACAAGCTTCTTTTGGGTGTTGGAATTGCCGCCGGGTACGTCCTTGGATCACGGTCCGGCCGAGCTGCGTACGACAAACTCAAGGCACGGGCAGCTGGTATCTGGGACAGCAAACCCGTTCAGGACAAAGTGGCTGTTGCTACGGAAGCCATTAAGGAAAAGGCCCCCGAGGTTGCTGACCAGCTGAGCGAGGCCGCCCGCCGGGCAGGCACCGTCCTCGGCTCCGCGATGCACCGCGAGGGCTCGTCCGGGGGCAGCAAGTCTTCAACGTCCGACGACGAGACAACCGCAGGTCCCCCCGTCACCAGCACCACGGGCGGTTCAGGCGGCTTCGGCACAACCGGTACCGCCGGCACCACAGATACTCTCGGGACGTCTGCCACGCTGGGTACCACTGCTGCCGGTACCTCCGCCGCAGGGACCTCTGCTGCCGGGACCTCCGGCACGCTGAATGACGCCGGTGACCTGGGCGAGGATCACATCCCAGCCCACAGCACCCACCCCGATACGCTGAACCTGGGCACCTCTGACGAGCCTGAATCAAAGCCCTAGCAGAGGTAGAACAAATGGTGCAGGACGGCTGGGCCGCCGCTTGACAGCGGGAAAACCGTCCGCCTGTGCTACAACTGGATAGTTTTGCTGGCCGTCGCGATCCTTGGGGGACGCGGCGGCCAGCGGCGTTTCCGGCGTTCAAAGCGGATTTCGTCTACGCTCCCGTGCGTCTGTCAGCGCGAAGTGTTGCGACGCTACCCGGACGGCCAACCGGGCGTCCCGGTGAGCCCGCCAGGTGGGAGGCGACCACGACAGTGCCGTCCACTTCTTCCGAGTGGACCGTCCGGACTGCGAGCCCTGCCGAGGCCAGGAGCGAGGCAGTCCTCCCCGCCTGCTGTTGACTTGTCTCGATCAGCACGTGGCCGTCTGAAGAAAGCCAATCGGAAGCCTCAGCGGCCACCCGCCGGTGAAAATCGAGCCCGTCCGCTCCCCCGTCCAGTGCCGCGCGTGCCTCGTGGAGGCGCGCTTCCGGCGGCATGGCCCCTATCATCCCTGTGGGAACGTAGGGTGCGTTGACGGCCAGCAGGTGCACCCGGCCCCTGAGCCTGGGCGGCAGTGCCGCGAACAGGTCGCCCCGGTAAACGGTCCCGCCCAGGACGTCCACGTTTCGGTGTGCGCATTTCACGGAGACCGGGTCGATATCCGCCGCATGCAGTTCAATGTCCGGGTATTGCCTGGCAATTGCCGCGCCCACGGCCCCGGAACCGCAGCAGAGATCAACAACAATGCGTGGCGAGGAAAAGCAACTGTCCTGCAGGAGCGTCACAGCCTCACCAACCAGCAGTTCAGTCCGGCGCCGGGGCACAAAGACCCCCGGTTCCACGCACACGCGTTGGCCGAAAAATTCTGCCCAGCCAACGATGTATTCAAGGGGCAGGCCGGCCGCCCGGCGGTCCACCCATGCATCAAGAGCTGCTTGGTGCGGCGCCTCAGCCAGCAGGAGGCGTGCCTCATCTTCCGCGAAAACACAGCCGGCCGTCCGCAGCGCAGAAACAATGGCGGGAAATGCCTGGAGCTCAGGTAAGGCTTCAGGACTTGGCATGAAGTGCACCTTTCTACGAGCCGGCGTGCAATGGCGCAACCTTCAGTTGAACCGCCCTGCTACGTGCCCTGAACGGCAGTTGCAGCAGCACCACAAACACGGAAAGGGCTCGGAACCGCCTCTCACACAACAGGGTTCTCCCCGCATAGGCGCCCCTGTTCACGCGTTCAGTTCCCCGTGTTGGCGGCTTGAATTCCAATGCTAATGCGCAGTTCCTCCGCTTAAGGTCAGTTTGTTGGCAGGATGGAAACTATGACATCCCCTGGCCAGCAGGCAATTATTTGGACCGGTACCTATACGCCCGATGGAGGGGGCCGTGCCGAGGGCATTGGGGCCCTCGCCGAGCATGAGGACGGAAGCCTCGAATGGCTGGGGACCGCGGTCAAGGCAGATTCCCCGTCGTTCCTTGCCGTCCATCCCACCTTGCCCGTGGTGTACGCGGTGGCCGAGCAGCGCAAAATGGTCCGCGCCTTCCGCCGTACAGGCGACTTCGGGCTCGAACCCTTGGGAGAGCCGCAGCCTGCGGGAGATGCAACGTGTCACGTGGCCGTAGACCCGCAGGGCCGTTTTGTCACGGCAGCGTGCTGGGGAAACGGCCAGGTCCTGCTGTACGAACTGGATGCTGACGGCGCCCTGAAGAGCCGATTCCCTGCGGCACCGTCCGTGGACCCGCACGCCATTGTGAACCCCGGCGAGCCGAGGCAGAGCCGGGCGCACGCCAGCCTGATGCTGGCGGACGGCCGCGTGATGACGACCGATTTGGGCCACGACACCCTGCGCATTTGGAACTACATCCCTGGGACTGGCCTCGTAGTCGACCACGAAGTGGCCCTCCCCTTCGGCAGCGGCCCCCGCCATTTGGTGCAGCACCACAGCGGCCACGTCTTCGTGGTGTCGGAGTACTCCGTTGAAGTGTTCGTCGTCAGGCCGGAGGCGGGCACGTTCGAACTGGTCTTCCGTGGACCGGCCACCTCCGGCGGCAGCACTCCGGACGATTCCGCTGCTGAAATCTGCCTCGACGCCCAGGGCAACTACGCTTACACTGGCGTCCGCGGGTCCAACATCATCAGTGTGCTCGAGGTCGGCGGCGGCGGAACGGAGCTGATACCCGTCAAAGACTTTCCCAGCGGCGGTGACTGGCCCCGGCACCACCTGGTAAGGGAGACGTGGCTGCATGTGGCGCACGAGCGGTCGGACAACGTTGCCACTTTTGCCCTCGATCCCGCCACCGGCCTTCCCGGCCCTGTGGTTCACAGCGTACAAACACCCTCACCTACCGCGCTGGTGCCCGCCCGGTAACCTCCTCCGGACAGCGGCAGGGCTTTTGCGCGCAGCGGCCTGAGCACCGCAAAACAGTGCGAGCCCCTGGCCCTGCCAGCGTTACCTAAACACTGGAGTAATCCGGTGCAAGCGCTTACGGTTGTGAAGTGGCTCACAGGCAAGCGTGCTTTCCTGCCCACGGTCACACATACATTGCCGCCTGTTCCGGCGGCAAACCTGTACAGCAGCGCCGCTACCAGGAAAGGTCTCACCCTTGTTATCGCGCACCCCCTCCAGCGCGCCCGCGCGCGCCCGAACATCCGCTCGAACCAGAACATCCCCCACTGCACCAGCAAACGCCGCCAGTGCCGCCGCTGCCCGAAACACCGTACTGCGTTCCGCCGCCGGACTGCTGGCGGCCGCCGTCGCAGTCTCAGCGGCAGTCCTCCCCGCCCATGCCGCACCCGGCCCGAAAGACCCAGGGCCCAACGGCCCGGGACCGGCGTCGGCCCTTCATTCGCTCCGTGCCCCGGTGACGGACGAGAACTTCTACTTCGTCATGGCTGACCGCTTCAGCAACGGAAGCGCCGCAAACGACGACGGCGGCCTGGGCAGCGACCCGATGGTGTCCGGCTACGACCCAACCAGGAAGGGCTTCTACAACGGTGGCGACCTGGCGGGCCTGCTGGACAAGATCGACTACATCCAGGGCCTGGGCACCACCTCCATCTGGCTCACCCCCAGCTTCAAGAACAAGGCGGTGCAGCCCGAGGACAAGTCGGCCGGCTACCACGGGTACTGGATCACGGACTTCACCCAAATTGACCCGCACCTCGGCACCAACGACGAACTCAAGGCCCTCATCGACGAAGCCCACGCCCGGGGCATGAAGGTCTACTTCGACATCATCACCAACCACACGGCGGATGTCATCGGCTACGAAGGCGGCGCACGCAAGGGGTACACGTCGAAGGACGAAGTGCCCTACAACACCGCGGGGGGCGAAGAATTTGATGACCGCGACTACGCCGGCCAGGACACCTTCCCGGAACTGGATGCGGAAACGTCCTTTCCCTACAAACCCCTCCTGGAGCCGGGCGAAGAGAACCTGAAGGTTCCGGCCTGGCTCAACGATCCGACGCTTTACCACAACCGGGGCGACACCACCTTCGCCGGCGAGGACGCCTATTACGGTGACTTCTTCGGCCTGGACGACCTCTTCACGGAGCATCCCACCGTGGTGGATGGCATGAAGGACATCTACAAGACCTGGATTGGCGACTTCGGCGTGGACGGCTTCCGGATCGACACCATGAAGCACGTCAACAACGAGTTCTGGCAGGACTTCGGCCCTGACGTCCTCAGCTACGCCAGGGAACAAGGCAAGGACGAGTTCTTCATGTTCGGCGAAGTTTTCGACACCACCAAGAGCTTCACTTCCCAGTTCACTACCCGGAACCAGATGCAGGCTGTCCTGGACTTCCCCTTCCAGGAGGCGGCGCGCGGGTTCGCCTCCAGGAGCCAGGACACCCGCGCGCTGGAGACCTTCTTCGCGGGCGATGACTGGTACACGGACGCCGATTCGAACGTCTACCAGCTGCCTACCTTCCTTGGAAACCATGACATGGGCCGCATCGGCAGCTTCATCGCAGCGGACAACCCCGGTTCAAGCGATTCAGAGCAGGTGGCCCGGGACCAGCTGGCCCACGAGCTGATGTACTTCTCCCGCGGCAACCCCGTGGTTTACTACGGGGACGAGCAGGGCTTCACCGGCCCAGGCGGCGATCAGGATGCCCGCCAGACGCTGTTCGCCAGCCAGGTGCCTGAATATCTCGACGACGACTTGCTGGGCACCGATGCCACGCACGCCACTGACAACTTCAACAGCGGGCACCCGCTGTATGCCAAGATCAGTGAGCTCGCCACGCTGACCAAGGAACACCCGGCCCTTCGCGACGGCGCCCACCAGCACCGCTACGCATCCGAAGGCACCGGCATTTACGCCTTCTCCCGCACGGACGCGAAAGACCAGCGCGAGTACGTGGTGGCGCTGAACAACAGCGAACAGCAGCAGAGTGCGGAGGTGCCCACCTACATCGCCAAGCGAAACTACACCCGTATTTACGGCAACGCAGCAGCTGAAGCGAAGACCTCTGAGGACGGCAAGCTGACCGTCACCGTCCCGCCGCTTTCTGCAGTGGTGTACCAATCCTCCGGCCGCATCCCGCACTCCAAGGCCGCACCCGCCGTCGTCCTCCAGGACCCTGCTGCCGCATCTGGTGACAACGGGCGCCTCAAGGTACCGCCGACGTCGGCGGTTCCTCGTTCTACGAGGTCACCTTTGAAGCGAAGGCAGCAGGCGGGGAATGGCAGCCCATCGGTACGGACGACACCGCGCCGTACCAGGTATTCCACGACGTTGCGGCGCTCAACACCGGCACGCCGGTGGAGTACCGCGCCACCGTGCTGGACAACGGCGGACACACCGCGACGTCACAGTCCCGCGCCGCCAGCGTCCCTGCTCCCGTCATCACCCTGCAGAAGCCGGCCGAGGGCAGCAGCGCCCAGGGCACGGTGGAGCTGAGTGCCACCGTTGATCCCGAGAAGGCAAGCCACGTGGTGACCTTCGAGCGCAGCGTCGAGGGCGGGGAATGGACTGCAGTAGCTGCCGATGACTCCTCCCCTGTGTACTCCACCGCTGATGACATCTCGGATCTCGCAGACCGCACCAGGGTGGCGTACCGGGCAGTGATGACCGGCACCGGCTTCAGCGTGGCCAGCGAAACCCGGACCATCATTGTGGGAGAGGCGCCGCAGCCTGACTCTGTCACCGTGGCCGGATCGTTGAACCAGGCAATGGGCTGCACGGACCAGTGGGATCCGTCTTGCCCGCACGCAATGATGGTTCTGGACCCGGCCGACAAGATCTGGCGGCTGACCATGGACCTTCCGGCCGGCCAGTACGAATACAAGGCGGCGCTGAACGGCGGCTGGAACGAGAACTACGGCGCCGGCGGCCAGTTCAACGGGCCGAACCTCACGCTGGACCACCCGGGTGGCCCCGTAACGTTCCGCTATGACAACAGCACCCGGCTCATCAGCGCCGTGTACGCCTCCCAGCAGCCAGGTGCTGTGGCGGCGGCCGGCAGCATGAACAGCGGGCTCGGGTGCGCCGCCGACTGGGACCCTGCCTGCCACCAGGCACAGCTGGTCCTTGACCCGGCGGATTTGGTATGGAAGCTGTCCGTGCCGGACCTGCCCACGGGGACGTATGAATTCAAGGCCGCCCTGGACCGGTCCTGGAACGTCAGCTACGGAGCGGGTGGCGCCTCCCCCGGAGCCAACATCGTGTTTGAGCACGACGGCGGCCCTGTCACCTTCCGCTACGACCACTTCACGCACGTGATGACGGCAGGCTAGCGACAGCCTGCGCAAGCAGCAGCGTAACCACAGCGGGGCCGCTTCAACCCCTTCCGGAAAGTACCGGGAGGGGCGAAGCGGCCCCGCATTGCCATGCGCGGGACTGGCGGCCGTCCCGTGCGACTACCTGTGCAGGGCTCCCTCCACCGCCGCCAGCAAGGAGTTGAACCGCGCGTTGGCCGGGAGGTCATCCAGGAACACTGGCTTGCCGTCGGGTCCGCCCAGCGGCACCTGCCAGTTCGGATACAAAGCTTCGGTGGTGCCGGGCTGGTTCTGGACCCTTCGTTCCCCGACCGCGTCCACCAGGGCAACGCCGAGCAGGACCGACGGCGTCTGGGTGAGCAGGAGGTGCAGGGCCTCGATGGTCTGCTCTTCCGTCTCCGCCGGCCCGCTCGCCGCTTTCCCGGGCAGGTAGCCGCGCTCCCGCACGAGCGCAAGCATCTTCTCCAAAGACGCGTTGTGCTCGGCCCGCTCTTCTTCCTCGGACCGCTCAAGGAGGCCGAGGCGGCTGCGCAGCGCGACGTGGTCGCCGGCGAGGTAGCCGGCGGTGGGCGGGAGGTCATGGGTGTTGACGCTGGCGAGGGCCTGCGTCCGGTACTTTTCGGGCGCAAGGGGGGAATCGCCGTCGTACTCAAACCACAGGATCGACGTTCCCAGGATGCCGCGGGCAGCCAGGTAGTCACGCACCCATGGCTCAAAGGTGCCCAAGTCCTCCCCGATCACCACCGCCCCGGCACGCTGGGCCTCCAGGGCCAGAATGCCGATCAGGGCTTCGTGGTCGTAGCGGACATAGGCGCCATCGCCAGGGGCGTTTCCGACCGGGATCCACCAGAGCCTGAACAGGCCGAGGATATGGTCAACGCGGATGCCGCCGGCATGCCGGAGAACGGTGGCCAGCATGTTCCGGAAGGGCTGGTAGCCGGCCTCGGCCAGGCGCGCCGGGTGCCACGGCGGCTGTCCCCAGTCCTGGCCCTGCTGGTTGTACATGTCCGGCGGGGCGCCAACACTTGTCCCGGGAGCCAGAACGCTGCGCAGGGTCCAGGCGTCAGCGCTGCTGTGGTCCACGCCAACGGCAAGATCGTGCACAACGCCCAAACGCATGCCGGAGCGCAGCGCAACCTTTTGGGCCTCTTCAAGCTGCTCATCGCATATCCACTGCAGCCACCGGTGGAACCCGATGCGGTCGGCAAGTTTTTTCTTCAGCGACTCCGCTTCCGGGCTGCCCAGGGCCCAGGCAGGGTCGGTCCACAGCGGATCGTCCGGCGCCAGGTCCTCCCGGAGCGCGGACCAGAGGGCAAAATCGTCCAGTCCCGGGCCGGAGGCGCGGCAGAACTTCTCGAAGGCAGCCTGCCGGGCCGGGGAACGGCGTGTGTGGTAGAGCATTTCCAGGGCCTCAAGCTTGGCCCCATAGACGGCGTTGCGATCGAGCCGGCCGCCCTCCTTGTTCAGCCCGGAAACCTCCTCGCGAAGCTTCTCAACCGTGGCACGCCGGCGCGGCTTCAGGTAAGCAAGCTCAGGGATGGCCTCTATCCGGATGTACAGCGGGTTGAAGAACCGGCGGGTGGATGGTGAGTACGGCGAGGGCTGCACCGGCGGGACGGGTTCGGCGGCATGCAGGGGATTCACCAGCACGTAGTCTGCGCCGCGGACTCCGCTGAGGGCGACAAGATCAGCCAAGTCGGCGAAATCACCGATCCCCCAGGAGCGCTTGGATCGGACGGAGTAGAGCTGCGTGGCCAATCCCCACCCGCGGCGCTGCTCGAGAGGTTCCGCGGTGGTCAGCCGGCGCGGGGTCACCACCAGGGTGGCGGACGCGGTCACACCCCCGGACTCGGCCTGAAGGGTGTGCCAGCCGAGCGGCAGGTCCTCGGGGAGGGCGAAGGTGGCACGGCCGATGGACGTACCGTCGACCTCCACGGGGTGTTCCCAGACGTCCTGCTGGACCGCATCAACGGTGCCGGCGCCATCTTCAAGGGCAATGGCCAGGCTTACCGCGGCGCCGTCGGCCACGTGGACCGGGACCAGCGCGGGCTCGCCCTGCATGATCACGACGGCGGGAGGCAGCATCCGCCGCCAGGGAGCCAGCTCCGCTTCCACCAGGGCGGCCTCAATGGCCGGGTTCGTGTCAGCCTCAACACCCAATGCGGCAAGGACCTTGATCAGTGTGCCCTCTGCCACCTTGTGCGGCAGGCCGTCCCAGCCCTGGAAGGAGGTGCCCACTCCATGGGCGTCCGCCAGCTTCTGGAGCAGGTGCGGATTAACGGCTGCGGCGGCAGCCTGTGAGGCGGCAGGAGCGCCCGGCGGATCGGCCGGCATCCCGGGTTGTTGTAGGTGCTGCTGGTCTGAAGCCGTCATGCGTGTCCGCCTCGTCTGGTGTGATGTGGCCCGAACTTACAGTGCTGCCTGTTGTACCGGGCGCCTGCACCCCCGCGCACAACCGTTGGTTCAGATTATTGCAGGGCGGCGCCGGGACGAAACCCGCACCGTGCCGAAGGCGTACTGGGCTGTTCTCAGACCAAGGCTTGGGAGCAGGCGTACGGATCGAAATGCGTGCTGACGCCGCTTGAATCCACCCGTCCAAGAACAATGCAGCCAGGTCCCGCAGCTTCTGGTTCCTGTGGCTGGACACTTTGTCAGGTTTTCACAGCATCGGAGAAGATGCCGGCGTCAGGGGCGAAAAAGTTTAGGGCGGCCGCCTGGCTGCCGTCGAGCGCAAGCGGTACGCCCAGGACACCGTGGCAGCCACACTTCGTCATCCCTGGCCCGTGCGTTACTCAGTGCGAAGAAAAGAGAAGGACTAAGGCGGGAATCTGCCGCGGCACCGTCAGGCTGTGTAGCCTCAACACGATCAAGGGCATCAGCGGCGAACGCAACTGGAGGAAACCGGCATGAGCCTCTGCGAACTGCGGGTGTTCGGGCGGTCGGGTACCCCCGTCAGCCCTCTCACTCTGGGCACCATGAACTTCTGGCGAGGGCAGCGGCAGCCCGCAAGGTGGCGGCCGGCAGTGTGCTCCTACCGGGGCCGAGGAGAGCATCCGGATCATTCACGCGGCGCTGGATGCCGGGATCACCGCCGTGGACACCGCGGACGTCTACTCGCAGGGCGAGTCCGAGATTGACCTCTACCAGGCGCACCGCCCGGACTACAACACGGACGTACTGGAAACCATCACCACCCTCAATGACCTGATCCGGCAGGGAAAGATCCTTTACTACGGCACCTCCGTGTTCACTCCGGCCCAACTGGTGGAGGCGCAGTGGTTGGCCACCACCAACCACCTGATCCCGCCCCTGGGAAACCAGGTGCCATACTCCATGCTGGTGCGCGGCAACGAGCGCGACGTGCTGCCCATCGCGCAGCAGTACGGGCTCGGGGTCCTGGCGTACGGGCCGCTGGCCGGCGGCTGGCTGTCCGGCAATTTCACCCTCGAGGCGAGCAAGGCCGCCACCAGAGTCCATTCGCTCTCCGGCCGCTACGACATTTCCGGTCCTTCCAGTGAACGGAAACTTCTGGCCGCGGATGCCTTGGCCCGGCTGGCGGATAAGCTCGAACTGCCGCTGGTGGACCTTGCCATGGGCTTCGCCCTGACCCACCCAGCCATCAGCAGCGTCATTATCGGGCCCCGCAACGAGGCACACCTGCATGCATACCTACGGGCAGCGGATGTCCGGCTCAGCGAGGCCGTCCTCGACGCCATTGACGACGTGGTGCCCCCGGGCACCAACTTGGTGGAGCGCGACGCCGGCGCCATCGTCCCTTCCCTTGAGTTCGCAGAACTGCGACGGCGGTAGCCGCCTTCCCGGGGCGGGCGCCGGATAGGAACGGCTGCTTCAGCAGCCGCCGCCCCCGCCGCCTGCCTATGATCAGGTGGGTGAGGTCCCTTTTTACCATCGGTCACGGCACTGCTTCCCAGGCCGAATTTTCCTCACTGCTGGAAGCTGCCGGCGTAACCTCGTTGGTGGATGTACGGATCATGCCGGGCAGCAGGAAGCATCCGCATTTCGGCAAAGACCTGATGGCGCAGTGGCTTCCCGACGCTGGAATCAGCTACCGCTGGGAACAGCGGCTGGGCGGTTTCCGCAAGCTCCCTCCTGATTCCCCGGATACTGCGTTGCGCAATGAATCCTTCAGGGCCTACGCCGCCTACATGCGTTCGGCTGACTTTACCGCTGCGGTGGCGGAGCTGATTGCGGCGGCACAAACCGCCCGGACAGCCATCATGTGCAGTGAAACCGTGTGGTGGCGGTGCCACCGCAGGCTCGTGGCGGACCACTGCATGTTGATTTTGGAAGTCCCCGTTGAACACCTGATGCCGCCGGCCAAGGCCGTGCCGCACGTTCCCACTCAGGGCGTCCGGGTCCTCGGAAATCACCTGCGCTACGACGTCCGGGAGTGACGCCTGCCCCAGCTCTTGACTCAGGGAAGCTGGGCTCCTACGGTCAATACCGATATCCCTTCTCATGAAATTCAGGGGCATCCGATGCCAATGTCCGAAGAGGAGCGGAGGCTGCTCAAGGAGCTGGAGTTGGGGCTGATCGCCGACGATCCCCATCTGGCCATGGAGCTGCTCTCCGGCTACCCGGCGCCCCGGTTCAGGGCGGACCTGTTTTTTGGAGCGCTCGCCTCCCTGGTGGGGCTTGTGCTGCTCGTTGCCGGCGCCACCGGCCAGATCATCGTACTGGTGGTCGTCGGGTTTTCACTGGGGGGGCTGGGCACCGGCCTGCTGCTCGGCAAGCCTTTCCCGGGCCGGGGCAGGCGGCGGGAGCGGCCTGCGGGCTGACTGCCGCGGCGTCAGGATGAACAGGCTAAGGATTACGACGGCGGCACCAAGCCAGCCGGGCAGCGGCAGCCGTTCACCCACCACGAGCACCGCAAGGACCGCTGCCACTACTGTTTCCAGCAGGGAGATCCCGGTAGCGGTGCTGGCCCGAATCCTCGCCAAGCCCCAGCCGAACAGGACGTACCCGGCGAACATCGGCACCAGGGCCATATAAGCTCCCACGGAGAAATTGGTCCACGAATCCAGCAGTGGCCGGCCGGTCAGGGCGAGCACGGGCATCAGCAGGAACCCACCGAGCCCGAAGACAGCCCCCATGGCAGCCCGCGACGAAACCCCGCCCCCAATCAGGCGGTGCGCCGCCCAGGAATAGAGGGCATACGTCGCGCCCGCTACCAGGCCCAGTCCTATTCCCACCAGGGACAGCAAGGAGTTGGTGGCGGAACCGGAACCTGCAGGTCCGTGACTGGCGAAGGACAGCAGGGCTGCTCCCGTCACCCCCAAAAGCGCTCCTGCCATCCAGCGGCGAGTGAGCGGCTTGCCGTCCGCAAAACGCTCGACGAGGGCGGCGGCCACCGGGGCTGAGCCGATGGAAACCACGGTGCCCACCGCCACCCCGGACAAACGCATCGAACTGTAAAAAGCGAGCGGATAGACAGCCACCGCGGCAGCACCGAAGAACACCAGCCGCCAGCGGTCCAGCAGGCCGGGCCACTGCCCGGCAATGGCATCGACCGCATACAGCGCCTGAAGCAAACCTCCGATTCCCATCGCAACAGCTCCGATGGCCAGCGGACTCACGGAAGGCGCAAAAGTTGCAGCAGTACCCGTGGTGCCCCACAGCACGGAAGCCGCCACCACGCACAGTGCACCCCAGAGCGGCGCATTGGCGGAACCCCCAGCCACGTTCACAACCCCTCCATCAGCTGTACAGCGATATTCCGGCTATCTTTCAGCCGCTCGTCATTACCCTCAAGACCGGCTCGGGCCATGGCGCCCTCAAGCAGGAATGCCAGGTGCCGGGCAAGCCGGGCAGCGCGCTCTTCCTCCCCCGGCAGCAGCTCAGCCACGTGCCCGGCCAGCAGTTCCTCAACCTCTTCCTTGTGCCGGCGCACCACCTGCCGGCCCGGTGCGCCTGCGGGAAGTTCTGCCGCAGCGTTGAGCAGGCCGCAGCCCCTGAACCCGCCCTGGTATGCGAGCTGGGCATGGTCGGTATACGCGTCGAAGACTGCCAGCACGCCCTCACGGGGAGTGTGCGCACTGTCCAGCCGCCGGCGGTACAGTTCCAGCCATTCCTGGTGCCGGGCGTCAAGGTACGCAGCCACCAGCTCGGCCTTGGACGCGAAATTGTTGTAGAGGCTCTTCTTCGCCACGCCGGCTTCGGAGGTAATAGTGTCGATGCCCGTTGCGCCTACCCCTTGCGAATAGAAGAGCCGCGCCGCAGCATTAAGCAGCAGCACGCGGGCCCTGGGTTTCGACGACGGGCCCGGTTCTGGAGAGGACACGGTATCTGCTCCTAGGGACGAAAAAGTAGTTAGACCAGTATACCTAACTAGAGTGGGAATAACCCTCGGGGCTCCGTGTTTTCGCCCTGTTCAGAATGAACAGCACAGCAGCCGACAGGAGAAATGCATCAATGTCAGTTGATTACGACGCTCCGCGGGTGACGCCCGAGGAAGAGCCGAATATCGGCCTCGAGGAGCTGAAAACCGAAAAGTCGGGCCGGAGGGAGGCGACTGCCGACATCGATGAAACCGAGCTCGCGGACAGCTTCGAACTGCCCGGGGCGGATCTCTCCAACGAGGAACTCCTGATCCAGGTAGTGCCGGTCCAGGCTGACGAGTTCACCTGCATGTCCTGCTTCCTGGTCCACCACCGCAGCCAGCTCGCCAGGGAAAAGGACGGCAAGAAATACTGCAAGGAGTGCGAGTCCTAGGGGGAGGCATGAGACGGAAGCGGCCCCCGCCGCTTCCGCCAACGAACCAAACGTGAAAGGTTGCCTGCGGCTAGCCGGTGAAAGGGCCTGCGGAAGCCGGGCGAAGGCTGGATCGGGTCGCCCGGCAATACGCTGGACCTGGTCGCTCTGCTTGCCCACGGTGACCGTGAAGATGCGCCCTTCATGCCGCCGCAGACATCATAAGCACGCATGATGGTCGGCTCCTGTTTTCCGAATGCTCCAGACACTTGGTGCGCTGCTCCCCGCGCGCCCTGCCTAGGGGCGAAGGTCCCAGGGCGGAAGCTGCTTGAGGTAGCAGCTCAGCAACCCCCTTTCCCGCGGCCGCAAAAAAATTTCCCGCTGCACCCATCCGCCTGCCGCCCGGCTCCGAACTTCCGGTGGAAAGCCGGACCCCGGGAAGGATGTGACGATGGAGGAAGTGGACCAGCAGGCTCTGACCGGTGCTGTCATACAGGAGCACGGCCTGGACCTCGGCCAGCTGTGGCTGGAACACATAGCTTTGGGCGGCGATGCCTCCGAGCAGGACATCAGGAACTACATTGCCGGGCTTTCCAGCCTGCCACCCAAGGAACGTGACACTTTGGCCCAGGCAATCAACGAGCACTGTGCTGCAGCTGGGCTGCCGGGGCGGGCCCCGTTCGGCGATTCCCACGTCACCGGGCCACGTTCAGGCTCGCCGGGCACCTCCTCGCCGAGGTAACGACCGCCCGCCGAGGTAATACCTGCTCGCGGGGGTGGCCCCTATTCGTCGAAGTACGTAAAGGTCTTCGAACTGCCGGAGACCGACGTGATGACCGCGGCTGCGACGTCCTTGAGCTTCTTGTTACGGGTGTTGGACGCCAGCAGCAGGACGTTGAAGGCCTCGCGCTGGCTGCACCGGTTTTGGGCCATAATGGCACCAGTAGCCAGGTCGATGACGGTCCTGGATTTCATGGCGGCGCTCATGCCTTCCCTGACATCCTGGAGCTTGTCTATCCGCAGGGCAACCCGCAGGCTTTTTGAAACCTGGGCAGTAAACGCCTGGGCAGCAGCGATGTCCTCGCTGCTGAAGCCGTGCCGCTGCCCGCAGTAAAGGCTCAGGGCACCACTGGCATCCTCATCCAGCGCGAGCGGCAAGCTGACAGCGGAAGAAAACCCTTGCCGGACGAGCGCTGCAGCGTATTCGGGCCATCGTTTCTCTTTGCCGGCATCCGGGATCAGCACTGGGGCCGCCCTGCGCATGGCGGTCAGCCCTGATCCGTCGCCGTACTTGTTCAGGAGCTGGTGCAGCATCCGGACGGAGGGATCGCTGCCGGCTGCGGCAGTGGGCTTCTTTTTCCTCTCCACTGCCACCCCGCAGTAGAGCTGCGTGCCGGGGCTGCTGAGCCTCGCGGCGGAATACAGGGCCAGGTCCCCCAGGAACTGGTCCATGTCGGTACTGTCGAGGACCAGGTCCTGAAGATGGAGCGCGACGTCAGCGAAAACTTCGTCGTGTGCCGCTTCTGCGTGCATCAAAGGATTTCCCCCTCCCGGACGGCCCAAAGGCCATAAACGTCCACCAAAGGACGTCCTGGCCGCTCACTGCCGAACGGGTACATTTCCAGCCTACCCCCGGCAAAGCCATGATGCGTCAACTGTGAACAACGCCGCCCTGCACCGACCATCAGCGGCTGGATGATCTTGGCCGGCCCTCGATGCTGAACTCCGCCGTGTACATGGCCGCTGAGCCGGCGCCGGAAGGGCTCACGTCAACGGAGTCGAAAGACACTCCCGAAGTCCTGCCGCTAGGCCCTGACTGCGGGCTGGGGCGCCGCCGGCAGTAGCGCAGCGGCCATCTTGTAGCACAGCTTTCCGCCCAACTCCTGGGGGCGGATCCACACCTCGTAGCCCTCTGCGGCCGCAAAAAGTGCCCTGCCCCCGGCGGAATCCGCGGCCAGCCAGATGGCCGAGGAGTCCTTCATCGCATCATCCACCACGCCGGTCCGGACGAGCTCAAAGTCCTTCCAGACCTCCACTGGTGTGCCGATCAGGCGGCTCCAGTCACGGTAGCGGTAAGCCTCCATCATCGCCTTTCCGTCGTGAAGCCGGCGCTTAGCAGGCCTCGAAGTCCGTCAGGACCTTTACCTTGCCGGCCGACGCCGAGGCCGGATCAAAGGTGTAGCCGATCCATTCCCTGGCCAGCCGGCGGGCGAGTTCAATGCCCACCACACGCTGGCCCATGGTGAGGACCTGGCAGTCGTTGGAGAGGATCGAGCGTTCCACGGAAAAGGAGTCATGGGCGGCGGTGGCCCGAATCCCCTCCACCTTGTTCGCGGCAATCGCCACGCCAATCCCGGTGCCGCAGAAGAGGATGGCCCGGTCCGCGGCGCCGGCCCGGATCATCTCTCCGGCAGTGATTCCCACCAAAGGGTAGGGCCGGGTGAAGTCGTCCGGGGCGTCGGAGCGGTTGACTCCAATATCGACGACCTCGCTGACCCGCGGGTCCTGCCGCAGGTCCTCGAGGACCCGGTCCTTGTAATCCACTCCGGCTTCGTCGGAGCCCACGATGAGTCGCAGTCCCACGGTTCGTCCTTCCGTGTTCCTGCCTGTATTGATACATGTGGTCATTGTTGCTGTGCCCCCACCGGTTCCCTGACTGACGGGCCCGGAGGCACGGCAGCTCCGGTGACATGGGGACCGATGACAGCGAAGATCATGGCCAGCGAGGTGGCCCCGGGGTCCGGTGTGCCCAGGCTCTTTTCCGCCAACGGGCGGGCCCTGCCTTTGAGCGGCAGCAGGGCGGCGGTGGCCTGGGCGGCGCCGGCAGCGGCCTGCGCAGCTTCCTCCCACGCCGCGGCCTGCCCTGTTCCTTCAGCCACCAGGCGGCTGAAGGCTGCGGTGAAGGGCAACAGCGCGTCCACCATGGTTTTGTCGCCGGTCTCCGCCTTGCCCAGCTGCACGATGCGATTGGCGAAGGCCGCCACACCTGCCGCGAGCTCCCGCGGACCGGGCACCTCCGCGTTTCCAAGTGACTCACCCCAGGCCCGCAGTCCTGCTCCCCAGAGCACGCCTGACGTGCCGCCGGCCTTGTCCGCCCAGGCATCACCGGCGGCAGCAAGCACATCACCGGCTCCGGCGCCCTGCTCCAAGGCAGCGGACGCCGCGGCTGACGCGGCATCCACGCCCCGGACCATGCCGCGCCCGTGGTCACCGTCGCCGGCAATCGCGTCCATGCGGCCGAGCCGTTCCTCGGCCTCGTGCAGGGCGGTGCGGGCAGCTTCAATGGCTGCAACGCAGGTGGCCGCATAGCCGCGGGAGGCTTCGGTGGCGTCGAAGTCCGCGGCGGAGGCGCCGCCGTCGGACGTTCCTTCAACGGCTGCCCCACCGGTCTCGCGGGCTGCATTGCCGCGGCGGTACGCAGGCGTCTCGGCGGGAGCAACCCACAGAGGCTCCAGCTCTTCGTCCAGCCACGTAACCGTAAGGGAGACACCTGCCATGTCCAGGCTGGTGACCAGCTCGCCCACCTCAGGCATCACCAGGGTGTAGCCCTCGGCACGCAGCAGCGGCGCCACCGTGCCCCACAGCACGAACAGTTCCTCGTGCTTGGTGGCACCGAGACCGTTAAGGATGACGGCGATCCGCTCCCCCGCGCTTTCAGGGGTTTCCGCGAGTAGCCGCCCCACCAGTTCCTGCCCCAGTTCCTTCGCGGAGGGCAGGCCAGTGTCATGCAGCCCAGGCTCGCCGTGGATGCCCAGACCGAGCCCCATCTGTCCGTCCGGCAGGGAGAACAGCGGGGCTTCGGCGCCGGGGAAGGTGCAGCCGGCGAAAGCACTGCCGATGGTGCGTGTCCGGCGATTCGCCTTGCGGCCCAGGCGCACCACCTCTGCCAGGCTGTCACCACGTTCGGCGGCGGCGCCCAAGACTTTGAAGACGGTGAAGTCACCGGCGATGCCGCGGCGCTTTTCCGTTTCCGACGGCGGGGCGCTGGCGATGTCGTCCGTCACCAGGACGTTCTCCACCGCGATTCCCTCGGCGGCGAGCCGTTCGCTCGCCATGCCGAAGTTCATCACGTCGCCCGCGTAGTTGCCGTAGGTGAAGACGACGCCGGCCCCGGACTCAGCAGCCTTCGCTACCGAGTAAGCCTGCTGGGCGGAGGGCGAGGTGAAAATGTTGCCCACCACGGCTCCGTCGGCCAGACCAGTTCCGATCAGTCCGGAAAAGGCCGGGTAATGGCCCGAGCCTCCGCCCGCAAGGACGGCGACTTTGGGCTGGGCAGGCCGGTAGCGCCGGACGGCACCGCCGGAAACCTGGCGGACCAGGTCGGAGTGGACGTCACAGAAGCCTGCCAGGGCTTCCTCGGCAAATTCTGCGGGGTCGTTGAAGATCTTCGTCATGATGGGCTCTCTGGCGTCCGTAGTTTCGCTGTCGTGGGCCGGGACTGCTTAGTGCATGTGGCTTCCGCCGTTGATGTCGACGGTGGTGCCGGTGAGGTATGCGGCATCCTGGGAGGAGAGGAACGTGATGACTGCCGCCACTTCCTCCGTGGTGGCGTTGCGGCCCAGCGGGATGCCGGCGTTGATGGCGGCTTCCTGTTCCTCGGTGCTGCCCACGCGGATGTTGGTGTCAACGGCGCCGGGCGTGATGGCATTGACGGTGACGCCGGTGGTGCCGAGTTCGCGGGCCAGGGCCTTGGTGAAGCCGAGGATCGCGGCTTTGGCGGCGGAGTAGGGGACCTTGCCGAAGACGCCGCCGCCGCGCTGGGCGGAGACGGAGGACATGTTGACGATCCGGCCCCAGCCGTTCTCGATCATGGCCGGCAGGAAGGCTCTCGTCACGAGGTAGGTGCCGGTGGCGTTGACATCCATCACTTTGTGCCACAGCTCCAGGGTGGTCTCCAGGAACGGCACCGGCGAAGTAATGCCAGCGATGTTTGCGAGCGCGCCGACGGGCGGCAGGTTTCCTGCCGCCACCTCGGCGGCAACGGCTGCCTGGGCGGCCAGGACGGAGGCTTCGTTGGCGACGTCGATTTCGTGACCGAAGGCGGGGACGTTGAAGTCGTTGCCGATTTCGGTGGCGACCTTGGCGGACTTTTCACCGTCGAGGTCCAGGATGACCACTGCCCAGCCCTGGCTGGCGTAGCGGCGGGCGGTGGTGAGGCCGATGCCCCGGTCCGAGGTTGCCCCGGTGAGGACGGCTGTGCGCTGGATGGTGGTCATGATGGTGCTCCTTGTATGGCTTGTGTGCTGTGCCGTTGGGTGTTTTAGATGAGGTCGGTGATGAAGCTTGCCGCTTTTGCTGCGGCTGCCGGGCGTTCCTCGTTGGTGACATCCCGGGTTTCCAGTTCAAGCGAGAAGTGCCCGGTGTAGCCCTGTGCTGCGAGCCGCTTCAGGCCGCCGTCAAAGCCGGTGTCGCCGTTGCCGATGCTGAGATTGATGTTCCCCGGCACGGCATCGCGCAGGTGGACATGCCGGATGCGGCCGCGGTGCCGCTGGAGGAACCGCAGGGGGTCCTCTCCCGCTGCCACGATGTGGCTGAAGTCCATGACGATTCCGACGTCGAAGCCCGCCAGACGGTCGGCCAGCAGCCCGGCACGTTCAAGGTTCCAGCAGAAACGCAGGAAATGGAGGGATTCGGTCCAGATTTCGACTCCAAACTCCGCCCCGCGTTCACTGGCACAGATCAGCTGGGCGGCAATGAGGTCCAGGTCCTCCTGTTCGCTGCGGACCGGGTTGTGGCCCAGCGCCCCGCACGGCAGGACCAGCGCCTTGGCCCCGGCGTTGGCCGTGAGGGTGAGGAGAGCGTCCAGGTGCCGCTGCCGCAAAGCCCGGCCTTCGCCGTCGAGCTCTGCGTTGAGGTCGCCGATATCGCCGTTCACAGAGCGCACCCGCAGTCCGGATTCCTGCACGGTTGCGGATACAGCAGCAACTGCGGCGGCATCGAGCTCATAGGGGACGTGGTCGCAGACACCCGGGAGTGCGCCCAAGTCGATTTCCTCGAAGCCGAGGCCGCGCATGGTGCGTAGCGCCTCGCCGAGCTCCTGGTGCCGGAAGCTGATGGAGGAGCACCCGAGTCTGGAATGGAACATCATTGATCCCTTGGTATGTGCCGAGCGTTAGTGATGGGGACCACAGTACCTGCGTTGACCGTCAACAGTCAACATCGGAGGTCGACTGTTGACAGTAGTCATGATCCCGGTCACACTTGGAGGTATCATTTGTTAACAGTCGACAGCGGCGAATCCCCCCCAGCCGCTCTTCGAAAGGGAACCACCATGAGCAAAGAGGCTCTGACCATGCGCGGTCCGGTCCACGGAACCAAGGACGCCAAGCGCGTCGCCATCGGCTCCGGCGTGGGCGCAGTGATCGAGACGTATGACTTCATTGGTTTCGGCACCGCCGCTGCGCTGTACTTCGGAACTGCCTTTTTCCCCACCGGCGACCCCGTCACCGGCACCTTGGCCGCCTTCGCCACCCTCGGCGTCGGCTTCGCTGCCCGCCCGCTTGGCGGTATTATTGGCGGGCACCTTGGCGACAAGGTGGGCCGCAAGCCGGTGCTGGTCACCTCCCTGATCCTGATGGGTGTGGCCACCTTCCTCATCGGCCTGCTTCCCACCTACAGCCAGGTGGGGCTGCTGGCTCCGGCCCTGCTGGTGTTCGTGCGCATCGTCCAGGGCCTTGCCTTCGGTGCCGAGTGGGGCGGCGCCATCCTCATGAGCTACGAGCACGCTCCCTGGAAGGCAAAGGGCAAGTACACAGGCATCGTGCAGGCCGGCTTCCCGGTGGGCCTCCTGCTGGCCAACCTCGTCTTCCTGGTCAGCGTGAACCTGGGCGGCGAGCTCGCCTGGCGCGTTCCCTTCCTGGCCAGCATCGTGCTGGTGGTGGTTGGCCTGATCATCCGCTCCAAGGTTCCCGAGTCTCCCGTATTCGACGAGGTCAAGGACAGCGGCGACATCGTCAAGTCCCCCATCGTGGAAGTCATCAAGACCGACTGGCGCAACATCGTCAAGGGCATCGGCCTCCGCGTTGCCGAGACCGCCGGCTACGCCGTGTCCATCACCTACATGATTTCCTACCTGCACACTGAGCAGCTGGCGGACAAGACCCAGACCCTGGTGGCCCTCTGCATCGCATCCTTTATCGGCATCTTCGCCACCGCTGCCTGGGCCCGCCTCACCGACCGCATCGGTCGCCGCCCCGTGTACGTCTGGTCCTGCGCTTTCGCGGTCCTCTTCGCGGTGCCCATGTTCCTGATGGTCAACACCGGCCTGTTCTTCTTCATCATCGCCACCATCGCCATCTCCTACGCGGTGTGCCAGAACTCGCTCGCCGGCGCCCAGGGCGCCTGGTTCCCCGAGCTCTTCCAGGCCAAGACCCGCGCTTCGGGTGCCAGCCTGGCCTACCAGATCTCCGCCATGGTGTCCGGCTTCACCCCCTTCGTCACCACCCTGCTGTTCGTCAGCTTCGGCTGGATGGGCCCCGCCCTGCTCTTCGGCACCTATGGAGCAATCGGTCTCTGGGCCGCCGTCGCCACCCGGGAAACCTGGGGCAAGCGGGAGCGCCAGCTGGCTGAGGAGGCCACCAAAAGCACCCCCAACACTGTGAACGTCTAGTGACTGTCACCCACGCATCAACAACGGAGTCAGCAATGCCAGTAGAGACCATCCAGGACCCGGCCATGGAAAGCCACGTGACGCAGGAACGGATCGGGAAAGTCAGCGCCGCGGCCTACCGGATCCGCCACCACGCCCTGAACATGGGCGAGGTCCAGGGCCAGGGTTATGTAGGCCAGGCCCTGGGTGCCGCGGACATGCTCGCCACCGTCTACGGCGACCAGCTCCGCTTCCGCGCCGAAGACCCGCACTGGGAGGCCAGGGACCGATTCCTGCTCTCGACCGGCCACTACGCCATCGGCCACTACGCAGCCCTTGCCGAGGCCGGCATCGTGCCCGTGGAGGAGCTCGAAACCTATGGCTCGGACGACTCCCGGCTGCCGATGTCCGGAATGTCCACCTACACCCCGGGCATGGAAATCTCCGGCGGTTCACTGGGGCACGGGCTGACCATCGCCGTCGGCATGGCCCTCGGCCTGCGCTACCAGGGCTCGAATGCCCGCGTGTTCAACTTCCTCTCTGACGGCGAACTGGACGAGGGATCCACGTGGGAGGCGGCCATGGGCGCGCACCACCACCAGCTGGGAAACCTGACCGCAATGGTGGACATCAACGCCCTGCAGGCAGACGGCAAAACGGACACCGTGCTGCGCACCGAGCCCGTCACCGAGAAGTGGGAATCCTTCGGCTGGTACACGCAGCGCGTGGACGGCAACGACGTCGGTGGTTTGCTGGCAGCGTTTGACAACGCAGCTGCCCAGGCGGCCGCCGTCGGACGTCCCTCCGTGATCCTGTGCGACACCAAGGTGGGCCGGGGCGTGCCGCTGCTGGAGGACCGCGAAAAGGCGCACTTCATGCGCATCGAAGAGAACGAATGGCAGACCTGCCGCGAGCAGCTGACCGCCGGCTATGAAGGAAAGGCTTCAGCATGAGCACCACCACCGAGGCCCCCGACACAACAACAGCGGCCAAGCCGAAGCTGAAGACGTCGGCGATGATCGCGTCCTTCGCCGATCCCGGCCAAAAGACCACGTCCGCGCCGTTTGGGCACGCGCTGGCGAAGGCCGCGCAGGAGAACGACAGGATCGTGGGCCTGACCGCGGACCTGGGCAAGTACACGGATATGCACATCTTCGCCAAGGCCTTCCCGGAGCGCTTCTTCCAGATGGGCATGGCCGAGCAGTTGCTCTTCGGCGCCGCCGCTGGCCTGGCCGAGACCGGGCTGGTGCCCTTCGCGTCCACCTACTCGGTGTTCGCGGCCCGCCGCGCCTACGACTTCCTCTGCCTGGATGCGGCCGAACCAAACCTGAACGTGAACATCGTGGGCGGCCTGCCGGGCCTGACCACCGGGTACGGCCCCAGCCACCAGGCCACTGAGGACATGGCGATCTTCCGCGGCATGCCCAACCTGACCATCGTGGACCCCTGTGACTCGGTGGACATCGAGCAGGCCGTGCCGCAACTGGCCGCCAGTGAAGGACCTACCTACCTGCGCCTGCTGCGCGGCAACGTCCCGACAGTGCTGGACGAGTACGACTACACATTTGAGCTCGGCAAGGCCAAGGTGCTGCGCGGCGGGAACGACGTCGTCTTCATCTCGTCCGGCCTGATGACAATGCGCGCCCTGCAGGCAGCCAAGGCGCTCGCCGCACACAACGTGGACGTCGCCGTCGTGCATACCCCCACTATCAAGCCGTTCGACGCCGAGACCGTCCTCAAGGAGGTCAACACCGACCGGCTGGCGGTGACGCTCGAGAACCACTCCGTGGTGGGCGGCCTCTTCGAAACGGTAGCCTCGGCCGCCGTCACGGCCGGCGTTGGCAGGCGTGTGGTTCCCGTGGCGCTCCCGGACCAGTTCCTGGACGCCGGCGCACTGCCCACCCTCCATGACCGTTATGGCCTGACGGTGGACCGGATCGTCGCCAAGGTGCTCGCCGAACTAGGGTGAGCCAACAACCAATGCGTAAAGCACGGCTCCGGCCCCGGCCGGAGCCGTGCTTTCTGCCGTACTATCGGACTAATACCGACTGTAAACAGTCGACTTACAACATTGAGGACACAAGGCCATGGCCGGACTGACCGCCCCGCTGCTGGGACTGCAAAAGAAGAGCCTGCGCGAGCAGGCTCTCTCGGCGCTGAGGACCGCCATCACCAGCGGCGAGCTGGAACCCGGGCGGCACTTGGTGGAGACCGAGCTGTCCGAGATGCTCCAGATCAGCCGGGGGACGCTCCGCGAGGCGCTGCGCCAGCTGGAGCAGGAAGGCCTTGTCTCTGCAGGGCCCCGCGGCCGGCTCTCGGTCCGCCATCTGGACGAAAAGGAGATCCGGGACATTTACGCCGTCCGGGCCGCGCTGGAATCCCTGGCGGCAAGGACACTCTGCGAGTTGCCGGACCGGCAGCACGTCACCGAATCCCTGCACAAAGCCATCGACGCCATGACCGCCGCGACCAGCGGAAGCCTGGAGGACCGGATCGAGTCGGACCTCGAATTCCACCGCACCCTCTGCCGTTTGACCGGCAATGAAACACTCCTGCACTCCTGGGAATCACTGGAGGGCTCCATCCGGATGTCCATCATGTTCGCGGGCTTGGAAAAGGGCGTCAGCAATATGAGCGTGGACCGGCACAACGACATCGTCGCCGCCATCGATACCGGCGACGCATCCCTGGCCCGGAAGACCATCCTCGAGCACATGGACGCAGCCGCAGCCAACCTCGTGGCGTAGTGGCCGGCGGCGCCTGGGGCCTCCCGCGGTCGCGCTAGTCCGTCCTCAAAGCCCTCTAGTCGCGGGAATCCCTGCGACTTTCCGACCGTTAACCTACTGTGCGGTAAATTACTGCACCACCCGTTAACGAGGGATTGAATGAGCACCAAGTTTGAATCAGTCGAGGACGATGCCGGGAAAGTCACCCGTTATGCCCGCCATGCCAACGGCGGCGGCCTCGTCGCCCCCGGGGCTATCGTTGCCGAAAGCGCCCGGATTGGCCGGATGACGTACGTGGAGCACGGCGCGCAGGTCGGATCGGGCTCCCTGGTCGGGCATGGCAGCTGGATCGACCGTGACGCGAAGGTTGGAGACCGGACGGTGATCGGCGATGGTGTGCGCATCGGCCGTGGCACCGTGATCGGAAACCGCGTGCACGTCGGCAGCCACTCCCGCATTGGTTCCGGCGTCCTGATTGAGCACGGGGTGCAGCTGCATGCGGACAGTACAGTTCACGATGGCGAGCAGGTGCTGTCAGGCTCCCAGGAGCCGGGCCGCAGCGCACCGGGCAAGAACCGCCGGCACCGGAAGGCTAAGGGCCGGATCGCAGCCTGACCTGGCGGTGTGCCCGGGCCGCGGTGCGCCCTCTCAGCGTCCCGGCAGCCCACGCAGCTAGCAGCAGGGCAACCAGGAGCAGGCCGGCCTCACCCAAATCGACGGATCCCAGCCATAGCGTCACAGGGTCCTCCAGTGAAAACACGGCGTTGAAGAAGCCGCCCAGCGTGACCACTGAGATGAAGAGCGCTGACACCGCCGAAATCCCGGTGACCAGGGCGTTGAATCCCAGCTTCCGCTGCGGGTCGGCCAGGGCCGAGCGGTACATCCTCATCATGGCCATTCCGTTGAGCGAATCGCAGAGCGTCATCGCGGCAGCGAACGCCAGCGGCAGGGCAAGCAGGGCGAAAGGCGGCACCCCGGCCAGCGAGGCCGCCGTCGTCATCATCAGCAGGCCGATGGTGGTGGCGGTGTCGAAGCCCAGCCCGAACAGGAAACCGATCACGTAGATGTTCCGGGGCCGGCGCACTCCGGACAGCGGCCTGGCGAGGAGCCGCGCCACGAGTCCCCGGGGTTCCAGGTCCGATGGGTCGGCAGCGGCGGCACCGGCCCGGGCACGGCGGTAGGCGCGGGCCGTGCGGGCGAAGGCGGAGCCGTTGAACAGGCCCATGGCCAGAAGGAACAGCCCGGACACGCCGCTCCCGATCAGACCGAGCGCCAGGTTCCCGGTGGTTCCTTCCTGCATGAACTGGCCCACCACGGCGGCGCCTGCGATGACCAGCACGCCTGCCAGGGTGACCACCGAGCTGTGGCCCAGACTGAAGGCAAAGCCCACACTCACCGGGTCCTGCCGTTGAGCCACGAACTTCCGGGTGGAGTTGTCGATCGCGGCAAGGTGGTCCCAGTCGTAGCTGTGCTTCACCCCGGCAAGGTAGGCGGTGCCAACCAGCCCCCACGTCAGCACCTGCGAACCATCCGGTGCGGCGTTGCCGGCCAGCAGGAGTACCACGGCGGCCGCATGCAGGGCGGCCACCGCACCGAAGGTGAAGAGCACGCGGGTCCGCAACGGCAACGTTTCCCGTGTCCGGTACAGCGTGGCGATGTGGGCTACGGCCGTCATCAGTGCTTCCTCAGGTTTAGCGGTCCCTGCCCGTACCAGCGTTCCCGCAGGAGGTTGGCGCAGGCTGTAAGCAGGCGGTTCAGTTCTCCGGTGCTGTTCGAAAGGGCGCGCAGCACAAGCCCGGTGGTTCCCGCCACGGTTTGCGTCAGGGAGATACCGCTCAAGGCTTTGTATGCCCCTGTGAGCCGGTGCAGTTCATCGGCGAGCGCCTGGTCAACCCGGCAATCCACCACGATTACCGAGCCCAGGTGGCTGAAGCCTTCCATGAACCCGAGGCCTGTGACATCCCCACCCGGTGGCCGGATGAGGAGGTTGTCCAGCGCCAGCAGCTCCGGCTCGCCGGTGCCGCTTTGTACCTGGATTTCGTTCCGCAGCCGGACTTCCTCGTACCGGAAGGCAGCGCCGTCCGGGGACCAGCCCGGCGTCACCACTTCCGCCATTAGTAGGCACGACGACGGCCGGACAGTAATGTGCGTCCGCTGCCGGTAGCTGGCCTCCCGGTAGGCGATGAGCTGGTCAGGAACGAGTTCCAGCCGTGCCCCCTCCCCCAGCCGCACAGTCATCCGCTGCTCGGCGAAGGAGCCAGGAGTGCGGTAGACCTTGGTGGCGGACTGGGTGGTCAGCAGCAGGTCCGCCCCGTCCCCCACCTCGACATCAAGGACAAAGAGGTCCGCCCCCAGATAGGCCCCGCCAGGATTGACGACGACATAGGAAACCTGCCCCGAATTATCGAGGTAATGAGGGCGTAAAACTCGAAGAGCCCCTTCGTGGAACTGGCGCGAGGCAACCGACCTGCTGCCCCGCACTCCTATATCCAGCTCCAAACGCCCTCGCACGGGGCGAGTAGCGGTCGCGGGTGAAGGTGCGTCGGCGACGGAACTGGTGGACATCACAAGGCCAAATCAAGCATCAGGACGTCGTGGCGTATCCAGTCGATGACCTTGTCCAGCCCTTCGTCTGTTTTCAGGTTCGTAAAGCAGAACGGTTTGGTCCCACGAAATTCCTTGGAGTCCCTCTCCATCACGGCGAGATCCGCCCCGACATGCGGAGCGAGGTCCGTTTTGTTGATGATGAAAAGGTCGGACCTGATCATGCCCTGGCCGGCTTTGCGGGGGATTTTTTCCCCCTGGGCCACGTCAATGATGTAGATCGAGAAGTCGACGAGTTCGGGGCTGAAGGTGGCGGAGAGGTTGTCACCGCCGGATTCGACGAAGATCACCTGCACGTCCGGGTGCCGGGCCTTGAGTTCCTCGATCGCCGCCGTATTCATGGAGGTGTCTTCGCGGATGGCGGTGTGCGGGCAGCCGCCGGTTTCCACGCCGATGATACGGTCCACGGGCAGGATGCCATTGGCGGCGAGGATTTTGGCGTCCTCGATGGTGTAGATGTCGTTGGTGATGGCGGCCATGGAGATTTCTGCACTCATGTGCCGGGTGAGCCTCTCCACCAGCTGCGTCTTGCCTGCGCCGACGGGTCCGCCGATGCCAATCTTGATGGGTTCAGTCATGGTGTCCTCCTAATGAAGTCAAAAGCACAGTTAGCTCATGAACATCCGGGCACGCTGGCGTTCGTGCCGCATTTGCGAAATTTCGAGTCCCGGGCTGACGGCACCGAAGTCGTCCGGCGTGAGATGCCTTATCTGCTCGACGGCGGCAGCCACGCCGTCGGCCGCTTGCCGCAGCAGCCGCTGCCCCGCGTTCTGGCCAAGCGGGATGGCACGGACCGCGTTCTGCGTCAGGGAGGTGACGGCGGCGAACAGGTAGGCGCCAAGAGCCTCCTCCAGCGGCACCCCCAGGGAACGGGCGACGACGGCGAACGCGAGCGGCTGGTGCCCGGCCGCCCGGTGTGTGGTCACCAGGTCCCGGTACAGTTCCAGCTCCGCCGACGGAAAGACTTCCGCCCCGATTTCGAGCAGCCGGCAACCCATCTTGCAACTGGCCGCCCGGACCTGCCGAGGGAGGAGCGACGCAGAAAGCAGCGAATCCAGCTCCGCAACATCCCAGCGCTCATAAAGAAGCCGAACGGCCAACCCATCGGAGTGAGTCAGCTGCTGGGAGATGAACGCATCAAGCCACAGTCCAAAGGACCTTTCATCTGACACGAGCTCCCGCTCGATGTAGGTCTCAAATCCAAGCGAGTGCGCAAAAGCCCCCGTAGGAAGAGCGGAATCAGTCAGCTGCTGCAGTGCCAGCTGGTGTTTAGTGGCTGTGTTCAGCATGACGGAAAGACACAGGCATCACGCGTTCCTGGCGGGTATAAGGCACGGCGGTGTGGCGGAGGTAGTCCTCGACCGTGTGGTCGTAGGCACACACCATGACCTCGGCCCCGTACTCCGAGGCCACGTCGAAGAACTGCGCCTGCAGGTGCCGGTTACCGAGGGAGTGTGCCACGACGCCCATCTCGTGAATGGTCCGGGGCGCGATCACCAGGACGTCGGTGGGCAGCACGGACACCACGATCATGTTCGACTTTTCCAAATGGAGGATGTCGCCGTCGCGCAGGTCGCCGGAGCCGGAGGGCAGGCGGATGCCAATTTCCTTGCCGTGGTCGGTGGTGGCCCGCTGGATCCGCTTGACCAGCTGGGTGCTGGGCAGCATTACCTTTTCCTGGTGCAGGTTGGCGTAGGCGTGCGGGTCAGGCAGCTCGTGGAGGTTGCCGAGGACTTTGTCGATGATCACGTGGTTCTCCGGAGTCGCAGTTCTAGAAGAGGAAGTAGCGCTGGGCCATGGGCAGCACGTCGGACGGCTCGCAGGTGACGTCCTCGCCGTCGACCTTGACCTGGTAGGTTTCCGGGTCCACCTGGATTTCGGGGGTAGCGTCGTTGTACTTGAGGTCGGCTTTGGTGAGGGTACGGATTCCGGAGACAGGACGGATGACCTTCTCCAGCCTCAGCTGTTCGGGGACGCCGGCGTCGATCGCGGCCTGGGACAGGAACGTGATGGAGGACTGCTGCAGTGCCTTGCCGGACGCGGCGAACATCGGCCGCATGGTGCGGGGCTGCGGGGTGGGGATGGAGGCGTTGGCATCGCCCATCAGCGCGTAGGCAATCTGGCCGCCTTTGATCACGAGCTCGGGTTTCACGCCGAAGAACGCCGGATCCCACAGCACCAGGTCCGCGAACTTGCCCACCTCCACCGAGCCCACGGAGTCCGCGATGCCCTGGGCTATGGCGGGGTTGATGGTGTACTTGGCCACGTAGCGCTTGATCCGGAAGTTGTCGCTGCCCGGACCCAAGCCTGCTTCCGAACCGTGCGTGCCGCCGTCGTCATCCGTCAAAACGCCGCGCTGTTTCTTCATCTTGTCCGCCACCTGCCAGGTGCGGGTGATGACCTCGCCCACCCGGCCCATCGCCTGGGAGTCGGAGGAGGTGATGGAGAAGATACCCAGGTCCTGCAGCACGTCCTCGGCGGCGATAGTCTCGGCCCGGATCCGGGAATCGGCAAAGGCGACATCCTCGGGGATGTCCGGGTTCAGGTGGTGGCACACCATCAGCATGTCCAGGTGCTCTTCGATGGTGTTGCGCGTGTAAGGCAGCGTGGGGTTGGTGGAGGCCGGCAGGACGTTTGGCATTCCGGCGATTTTGATGATGTCCGGGGCATGCCCGCCGCCGGCCCCCTCCGTATGGAAGGTGTGGATAACGCGGCCGCCGATGGCGCGAATGGTGTCCTCCACAAAGCCGCACTCGTTCAGCGTGTCCGTGTGGATGGCCACCTGGACGTCGTACTCATCCGCCACCTTCAGTGAGGTGTCGATGGACGAGTGCGTGGAGCCCCAGTCCTCGTGCACTTTCAGTCCAACGGCACCGGCACGGATCTGCTCAGCAAGGGGTTCGACGGCGGACGCGTGGCCTTTGCCGAACAGGCCAATGTTCATGGGGAAGCCTTCAGCCGCCTGCAGCATCCGCTGGATGTGCCACTTCCCGGGCGTCACCGTGGTGGCCTTGGTACCTTCGGCCGGGCCGGTGCCGCCACCGATCATGGTGGTCACACCGCTGGTGAGGGCGGCGGGGATCTGGTCCGGGGAGATGAAGTGGATGTGGGTGTCCACTCCGCCGGCGGTGAGGATCTTGCGCTCGCCCGCGATGATTTCGGTGCTGGCGCCGATCACAATATCCACGCCATCGGTGATCTGCGGATTGCCCGCTTTGCCGATCCTGAAGATGTGGCCGTCTTTCAATGCCACATCAGCCTTGTAGATCCCGGTGTAGTCCAGGATCACGGCGTTGGTGATGACGGTATCGGGGACGTCCTGGTCCCGCGTCACCTGGCCGTTCTGGCCCATGCCGTCGCGGATCACCTTGCCGCCGCCAAACACCACCTCCTCCCCGTACACAGTGAGGTCCTTCTCGATCTCAAGGAACAGGTCGGTGTCCGCAAGACGGATGGCGTCACCTGTCGTCGGGCCGTACAGGTCCGCGTACTGGCGGCGGGGAATCTCGAAGCTCACTTGCCGTCCCCTTTCGTGACAGATTCGCCCAAGCGGGTGCCGCCGTCGAGCTTTCCGTTGACCGCATTGCTAAGGCCATAAACCTCGCGGCCGCCCGCAAGTTCAATCAGGCGAACGTTCCGGGAGTCCCCCGGTTCAAACCGCGCCGCAGTCCCGGCCGGGATATCCAGCCGGCGCCCGTGTGCGGCCGGACGGTCGAAGTCCAGCGCGGCGTTCGCCTCGGCGAAGTGGTAGTGCGAGCCCACCTGGACCGGACGGTCGCCGGTGTTGGTGACGACGACGTCAATCGCCCCGCGCCCCGCATTCGCCGTCACCGGTTCGGCGCGAAGGACGTACTCTCCTGGGATCATTGCCTGCCTCTTCAGCGGATGGGGCCGTGGACGGTGACGAGCTTGGTGCCGTCAGGGAACGTCGCTTCGATCTGCACGTCGTGGATCATCTCGGGCACTCCCTCCATGACGTCCTCCCGGCCCAGCAGGGTGGTCCCGTAGCTCATGAGGTCGGCGACACTGCGGCCGTCCCGGGCGCCCTCAATGAGCTCATAGCTGATGACGGCCACGGCCTCGGGGTAGTTGAGCTTGAGCCCGCGAGCCTGGCGGCGCCGGGCGAGGTCGGCGGCCACCACGATCAGAAGTTTTTCCTGCTCACGCGGCATCAAATGCATCTGGGTCCCTTCAACGGGCCGCCTGTCGGCGGCATGGGACCCACAGTAGGTTGCAGAAGTTTCCGCGAGGTTTCAGTTTTGTTAGCGGCTGCTCTCCACTTGCAGGTCGCAAGCATCGCGCTGAGTCTGCGCAGGGTTCGGCGCCGGAAAGGCGATGACGACGGCGTTTCGCCGGGACCGCCGTCGTCCGCTTAAGAAGGCGGGGACTCAGCGGGCGAGCCGCGCCAGGATCTCGTCGGTGGACTGGACTGGCTGCCGGTAACTGGTGGAGAGGATGCGCAGCATGTCCGCGGCGTCCTGGTTGTCCTCCGAGGCCATGGCATCCTTGGCATAGGTGGCCCGGATGTTGTGGGCGAAGGCGTCCGCCCCCGTCTGGGCGATGCAGTTATGCGTGGAAACCCCGGCGAGCACCACCTCGTCGGCGCCCCAGTTCCGCAGTCGGGACAGCAGGTTGGTGCCCACGAAGGCGCTGTCCCGGGTCTTGTTCAGCTGCGGCAGTCCGTTTATCGCGAGGCCGGGGACAGCCTGCGCCTGCTCGCTGCCGCGGAAGATGAAGCCCTGGTCGTCATCGAGCATGTTCAGGCTCCAGGTTGACTTGTCCCGCTCGTGCTCCGTACCCACAAACAACGCCTTGTGCCCGCTTGCCTTGAACGCCTCCAGCAATCTGTTGCACGACGCGACCATCTGCTCCTGCTGCGCGGCAAGTTCGGGCGCCTCAAAAAAAGCGTTCTGCATGTCGATGACAAGAAGTGCAATCACGTGACACCTTTCCCTCGTTGAGCTTTGGAGGGTAGGTACCCGTAGTTGGCCGGGCGAAACCTACGGGGCCGACTCGCGGACCTGCAGCCGGAAGCCGGCTTCCACGTGCACGCCCCCGCCGGAGCTTTCCCGCCCCTCAACCCGGTCAATCAGCAGGCCGATGGAGCGCTCTGCGATCTCCTCCATCCCCGGCGAAACCGTGGTCAGCGAGGGGGAGGCGAACCGGGCCTCGTCGATGTCATCGAAACCAGCTACGGCAACCTCCTGGGGAACCCGGACGCCGCGGATCAGGAGCCCGTGCAGGGCGCCGAGGGCCAAGACGTCGTTCAAGCCGAACACTGCGTCAAACTCCACTCCCTGGTCCAGGAGCCCGGCCACGGCGGCGGCCCCATTGTCCCGGCGCCATTCACAGGGGGCGATCAACGCGGGGTCGAACGGTACCCCTGCCTGGTCCAGCGCCTTCCGGTAACCGTTGAGCCGCAGGCCCGCGCTGCCCGCGGATTCGCCGGGATGGGCACCGATTACGGCAACCCGGCGCCGGCCGCCGGACAGCAGATGGCCGGTGAGGGCGGCGGCGGCTTCCTCGTTCTTCATGGTCACCAGGTCGAAGCGGGAATCGAGGATGTGTTCACCCAGCAACACCAACGGCTTCCCGCCCGAACGGGCGGCGATGGCATCGGCGTCGATCATCAGGGGCGTGAACAGCAGCCCGTCGGTGAGCTGGCGGAACGGACCCTGGAGGGCGTTAAGTTCCACGTCCGCCACCGCGTCCGACTGTTCCACGAGCACGCGGTAGCCGCGCCGGGATGCCGCCTTCATCAGCCTCGAGGCCAGCTCCGCGTAGTAGGGGGCGGAAAGATCGGACAGGACAAGGCCCAGCATTTTGGTTTTACCGGACCGCAGGCTCCGCGCGGTCAGGTTCGCCTCATAGCCCAGTTCCGCGATGGCGTCCTGGACTCGCTGCTTGGTGGCCGGACGGATGAACTCATAGTCGTTCAGCACATTGGATACAGTCTTGAGCGACACCCCCGCCGCCCTCGCAACGTCATTCATGGTGACCGCCATCATGGCTCCTTCGTGTGGTTCCGCAAGTTCCTGCCATACATCGTTGCAGACGCCAGCACCCTCAGGGCAACCAGGAGCGTCACGCCAGAAACGGCGGTCGCCGCAAGCGTATGGAAGGTCAGGCTTTCGCCGCCTTCGCAGCTGCCTTGGCGGCCTGCTTGCTGGCGCGTACCTTCACCAGGGACTCCGGATCCACGATGTCCGCCACCGAGAGGTAGGAGCCTTCTTCCCCGTAGTGCCCGGCAGCTTCACGCCAGCCCGGCGCCTGGAGCCCGCGCTGCTTGCCCAGCAGTGCCAGGAAGATCTTTGCCTTCTGCTCGCCGAATCCGGGTAGAGCCTTCAGCCGGCGCAGCACTTCAGCACCGTCCGGGTCGCCTTTGGTCCAGATCGCGGTGGCGTCACCGTCCCACTCGTCCTGCACCGCTTCAGCGAGCGCCTGCACGCGGGCGGCCATTGACCCGGGGAAGCGATGGACAGCAGGCCGTTCCTTGAACACCTCAACAAAGGCCTGCGGGTCATGCCCGGCGACTGCCTCCGGGGTGATGGACCCGATCCTTGCCTTGATCTTTTCCGGCCCGGCAAAGGCGGACTCCATGGTGACCTGCTGGTCCAGCAGCATGCCGGTCAGCAACGCAAACGCGTCCTCACTCAACAGCTTGTCGGCAGCGGGGTCCCCGGTGATGTGCAGCTCCATGCCGTCCATCCTCCCAGAGGAGGGCCGCCGTCGTCATGCGGCCCTCCCGCCTAGGAGTTTTGTCCAGGTATGCAGGCCTAACCGCCTTTTATGCCGGCATACCTCGACAAAAACTTACTGAGGTGCTACTCGCCCACTGCCAGTCGGATCATGGACCAGGACACCGCAGGCAACTGCGCGGTGAGCCGGCCGCCGTCGGCCTTCACGGAGGTGTTCTCCGACGGCAGCACGGACGTCGCATCGTCGGCCGTGGCCTGCCAGTACGGATCCTTGTTGGCGTACGTGAGAGCCTCCACCACGCGGACGTCGCCCAGGCCGGACACCACGGCGTCCAGTCCCAGCTCATCCGTGGCCGACCGGTTGACGGCGAACACCACGGCCTCGCCCTTGCCGGCGTCGTAGGTTCCGACGGCGGACACCGCGGCAAAGTCCGTGGTTTTGCCGCCGCTGACCAGCGGGGATTCGACGGCGAGCTGCAGCACGGTGCCGGACGCGTGGCGGGACGTGAGGGCGAAGGGGTGGAACGTGGTCTGCTTCCAGGCACGGCCGCCGGGCTCGGTCATGATCGGCGCGATCACGTTGACCAGCTGCGCCAGGCTCGCGGAGTGGACGCGGTCGGTGTTCTTGAGCAGGGTGACCAGCAGGTCACCGACGACGACGGCGTCCGCCACAGTGTAGGTGTCCTCCAGCAGGACGGGGCCCACCGGCCAGTCCCTGCCGGTGGGTACGCGGGACTCGTCCCGGCTCATGTGCCACACGTTCCACTCATCGAAGGAAATGTTGACCTGCTTCGTGGACTTCTTCACCGACTTCACATGGTCAATGTGGCTTACGAGGTCGTGGATAAATGCTTCCATGCGGTGGCCTGCGGAGAGGTGTTCCTGCAGGTCGCCGAAGTCCTCGAAGTACTGGTGTGCGGAGATCAGGTCCACCAGCTCGTAGGTTTCGGAGAGGACAACGCGTTCCCATTCGCCGAAGGTGCTCATGGTGGGTCCGGAGCTGCCGCAGGCCACGAGTTCCAGGTCCGGCTCGATCATCCGCATGCCCCGGGCAGTGTCCGCTGCCAGCCTGCCGTATTCCCGGGCGTTCTTGTGGCCGATCTGCCAGGGGCCATCCATCTCGTTGCCGAGGCACCACATTTTGATGCCGTAGCCGTTCTCCGCACCATTGGCCCTGCGCTGGTCGGAAAAGGCGGTGCCGCCGTCGATGTTGCAGTACTCCAGCAGGTCAAGGGCCTCCTGCGTGCCGCGGGTGCCCAGGTTCACGGCCATCATGGTTTCGACGCCGGCCTTGGCTGACCACTTTGCGAACTCGTCCACGCCCACCAGGTTGGGATCAGTGGAGTGCCAGGCAAGGTCCAGCCGGACCGGCCGCCTATCCGCCGGGCCAACGCCGTCCTCCCAGCGGTAGCCGGAGACGAAATTGCCGCCCGGGTAGCGGATGGTGGATACTCCCAGTTCGCGGGTCAGTTCCAACACATCCGCACGGAAGCCGTCCTCGTCTGCCAGGGGGTGGTCCGGCTCAAAGATGCCGGTGTACACACAGCGGCCAAGGTGCTCCACGAAGGCACCGAAAGTGCGCCGCCGGACCGGTCCCACTGCAAAGGCGGGATCCATGGTGATCTTGGCGGCGGTTGGTTCTGCAGCGGTCACGAAAACGTCCTCGTTTCTTTTACAACGTTATAGAAATATTGTTGATGCTGCCGTCCCAAGAGTCAAGCGATCTGGATGGGGACTTGCCGGGCAGCACCCCTGCGGGTCCGCCAGGCATTCGCTCAAGGCAGCGCTGCACTGACCTGCGGCAATGCTGTAAACGGCCGGATGCAGCTGGAATCCAAGTACTACCTAATCTCAAATTCGGGTACTGCTTACGCATTCTCCCCGCACTGCAGCCGAATTAGGTTTTTCTAAGAGACAAGACCTTTCCTGGTCGTAGTACTGGCTCACTAGGGGGTGTGAGACTGCAATGCACAGACGAGGGATAGGCTCCGGTTTCCCGGTCCACAGGACTCGGGCAATAGGCGGGGCCGGCGACGAGGAGGCCTTTGAGACCAAGGCCTCTCCCCCAGCCGTCGCCGGCCCTCTTCGTTCCCAGCACAAGCCGGACCACCGGCAGCCGCAGTCAGGAGAGACCCCTGCGGGGGCCGGAAGCCATGAAGGCATCCTGCTTGACCTGGTGACCGGCACCCACGGCCTGCGCGAATCCCTTGACCGGCTCGCTGCGGCCACTGTCCAGGCAGTTTCCCGGGCAACAGGCCTGCAGGTCGATTGTGGAGTGGTGGTTCACCAGCCGAAGCGGAACCCGGCCGTAACCGGCACCTCCGATGAGGTGATCGAGCTCCTGGAGCACGAACAGGACTTTGAGGAAGGTCCCCTCTATGAGGTACTGGCCGGCGGCCATCCCGTGGCTGTGCTGCAACGGAACGCGGATTTCCGCTGGCCGCGGTACTCCAGGCATTTGCAGATGGCTGGATTCGGCAGCGCCATGGGGGTGCGGCTCCGGGTAGGACATGGTGCCGCAGGAACCGAGGGCGCAGGAGGCTCCACGCCTGACCACGAAGCCGGCGCCGGGGGGACGGCAGCAGGACTGGCACTTTTTGCCCAGGATGCCAAAGCATTCCCGCTGCAGGTCATAGCGGAGGTACGCACCTTCGCCGGGCTTGCGGCGAAGAGCCTCGACATGGCCATTGAACTCCATGCCGCCAAGTCCATGGCCGCGGACCTGCGCTCGGCCCTGGACAGCCGCACCTCCATCAATGTCGCCTGCGGAGTGATCATGGCCCAGAACAGGTGCTCGTACCACGAGGCCTTCTCCATCCTGGCCAAGGCTTCAAGCCACCGGAACATCAAGGTCCGGCAGGTGGCCGAGGATATCCTGGAACGGCTGCCCGAGGGTCCCCCGCGGGCCCACTTCGGCCACTAGCCGCCGATTATCCTGCCAGCCGTAGCCAGACCTGTGCCCTGACAGCTGAACAGGATGGCTTAACGCTAGATCCCGCTGGCCAGCCGGTAGTAGGCGGCGTTCCAGTTCAAGTCCTTCTTGAACTGCCGGACGGTGGTTCCCTCATCGATGGTCAGCAGTTCGGTTTTGGCGATTTCTGCGAAGTCCTCGAAGACCTCCATCCCCACCTGGGTCGAGAGCACGGTGTGGTGTGCGGCGCCGGCGGTGAGCCAGGCGGCAGCGGACGTGGCGAAGTCCGGCTTGGGCTGCCAGAGTGCACGGGCCACGGGCAGGTTGGGCAACGGCTGGCCCAGGGGGACCACGTCGACGGCGTTAGCCACCAGGCGGAACCGGTCCCGCATGTCTGACAGGGCGACGACGACGCCCGGGGAGGCATCGGCGTCGAACACCAGGCGCACCGGGTCCTCCTTGCCGCCGATGCCCAGCGGGTGGATTTCCAGCCGCGGCTTGTCGGCCGTCAGGGAGGGGCAGACCTCCAGCATGTGCGCGCCCAGGATCTTTTCCGCTCCCGGTTCCAGGTGGTAGGTGTAGTCCTCCATCAGCGAGGCGCCGCCGGGCAGGCCGGCGCCCATCACCTTGGCGGCCCGCACCAGGATGGCCGTCTTCCAGTCCCCTTCGGCGCCGAAGCCATAGCCCGCGGCCATCAGCCGCTGGACCGCAAGGCCGGGAAGCTGGCGGAGCGCGCCGAGGTCCTCGAAGGAAGTGGTGAACGCCGCCGAGCCGTTCGCTTCCAGGAAGCTGCGCAGGCCCAGTTCGATCCGGGCCCCGTAGCGCAACGATTCGTGCCGGGCCGCCCCCGCGCGGAGCTCCGGCACCACGTCATAAACGTCCTCGTACTCGGCAACCAGGGTGTCGACGTCAGACTCCTCCGCGCCGTGCACGGCGTCGCCGAGCTCGTTCACGGACCAGGTGTTGACAGCGACGCCGAAGCGCAACTCCGCCTCTGTCTTGTCGCCCTCGGTGACGGCGACGTTGCGCATGTTGTCGCCGAAGCGGGTCAGCTTCAGGGTGCGGACCGCGGCCCAGCCGGCGGCGGCACGCTGCCATGACCCCACCTGCCGCGCCACCTCGGGGTTGGAGACGTGTCCGACGACGGTCTTCCGGGCGATGCCCAGGCGGGACTGGATGTACCCGAACTCACGGTCGCCGTGCGCTGCCTGGTTGAGGTTCATGAAGTCGAAGTCGATGTCCGCCCACGGCAGGTCGCGATTGGCCTGGGTGTGCAGGTGCAGCAGCGGCTTGCGGAGCAGGTCCAGGCCCTGGATCCACATCTTGGCGGGGCTGAAGGTGTGCATCCAGGCGGTGACACCGATGACGGAATCATCCGAGTTCGCCTCCAGTGCCGTGCGGCGGATGGCCTCCGAGTCCGTCAGGACCGGCTTCCAGACAATCCGCACAGGAACGGCGGAGCTCGCGTTGAGCTGGGTGGCGATCTCCTGCGACTGGGCGGCGACCTGTTTCAGAACGTCCTCCCCGTAGAGGTGCTGGCTGCCGGTGAGGAACCAGATCTCGTAGCCGTCGAGGGAAGTGGATGCTGCGGTGCTCATGGGTTCTCCTGGAAAGTGTGTGGGGCCGGGCGGGCAAGGGCCGGGGCTATTGGCCGTAGACGTTCTGGTAGCGGCTGTAGAGGGAATCAATGTGGCCCTGGTCGATGGGCAGCGGCTCGCCGAGCTGCCGGGCGATGTGGACCGTGCGGGCCACTTCCTCGCACATGACGGCAGCCTTGACGGCAGATTTGGGATCCTTGCCGATGGTAAATGGTCCGTGGTTCTGCATCAGCACCGCCGGGGAATTGGAGTTCTTCAGCGTCTCCACGATGCCGTGGCCAATCGAATCGTCCCCGATCAGCGCGAAGGGCCCCACCGGGATCTCGCCGCCGAACTCGTCACTCATCATGGTCAGCACGCACGGGATCGCCTCCCCGCGGGCTGCCCAGGCGGTGGCGTAGGTGGAGTGGGTGTGCACCACGCCGCCCACCTCGGGCATGTGCCGGTAGACGTAGGCATGGGCAGCAGTGTCCGACGACGGTGACAGCGGCGGGTTGCCCCAGACACCGTCCGCGTTTCCTGGCACGGGCGCGCCATATAGGTCAGTGACCACCATCTGTTCCGGGGTCAGGTCCTGGTAGGAGATGCCGGAGGGCTTGATCACCATCAACTCGTGGCCGGGGACCCTGGCCGAAACATTCCCGGCCGTCCACACCACGAGCCCGTAGCGGGTCAGCTCCGCATGCAGCGCGCACACTTCCTCCCGTACGCGGGCAATCGTTTCCTGAAGTGCCGTGCTCATGCGGACACCTCCACGGCACTCACGGAAGCGGCATCCGAAGCCAAAAGCGGGCCGGCAGCCCTCCGCTGGATTGCCTTAAGCCGATGCATCACATCGTTGGCGCCCCGGCCAAAGTAGTCATGGAGGGTCTTGTACTCCCGGAAAAGCTCCTCGTAGGCGGCCACGTTTGCCGGAATGGGCGTGTACACTTCGCCCGGTTCCGACCCCATGGCTGCTGCCGCTTCCCTGATGTCGGCATATCTGCCGGCGGCGACAGCTGCATGGATTGCCGAACCCAGGGCCGGGCCCTGCGCCGAACCGATCGTGGAAAGCTGCAGTCCTGTGACGTCCGCGTAGATCTGCATCAGCAGGGGGTTCTTGAGCAGGCCGCCGGCCACAATGAACTCCTTCACCGGCACCCCGGCGTCACGGAACGCGTCCACGATGGTCCGGGTGCCGAAGGCGGTCGCTTCCAGCAGTGCCCGGTACGTGTCCTCCGGGCGGGTGGCGAGGGTCTGCCCCACCACGATCCCGGACAGCTCGTGGTCCACCAGCACCGAGCGGTTGCCCGAATGCCAGTCCAGGGCCATGAGCCCGTGTTCGCCGATCACCTGGCGGGAGGCAAGTTCGGTGAGGTACTCGTGGATGCCCAGCCCCGCTTCCTCAGCAGCCTGATGGTATTCGGGCGGAACTCCGTACTTGGTGAACCAGCCGAAGATGTCACCCACCCCGGATTGGCCGGCCTCGTAGCCCCACAGGCCGTCCACGATTCCGCCGTCCACCACGCCGCACATGCCCGGCACTTCGCGCAGTTCGGTGCCGTTCATAACGTGGCAGGTGGAGGTGCCCATGATGGCCACCAGCTGGCCCGGATCCACAGCTTTCGCCGCGGGGGCAGTGACGTGGGCATCCACGTTTCCCACGGCGACGGCGATGCCTTCCGGGAGGCCGGTCCATGCCGCTGCCTCCGCGGTGAGGGTGCCGGCAGCGTCGCCCAGCCGGCCGATGGTGTGGTCCAGCTTGCTGCTGACAAAGTCCTTGAAATCAGGGTTCAGCTCAGCCAGGAAGTCCTCCGACGGGTAGCTCCCGTCCTGGTAAATGCCCTTGTACCCTGCGGTGCAGGCATTCCGGACATACAGGCCGCAGAGCTGCCAGACGATCCAGTCCGCAGCCTCCACCCAGTGGTCCATCTCCGCGTAAGCTTCCGGGTCCTCTTCAAGGAGCTGCAGTCCCTTGGCGAACTCCCATTCGGAGGAGATGAGCCCGCCATACCGGGGAAGCCATTCTTCGCCGCGCTCGGCGGCCAGCTTGTTAATCCGGTCCGCCTGCGGTTGCGCCGCGTGGTGGCGCCACAGCTTCACATACGCGTGAGGGCGGTTCCGGAAGCGGTCCAGCTCGTTCAGCGGCGTGCCGTCGGCCGCGACCGGCACCATGGTGCAGGCGGTGAAGTCAGTGGCAATTCCGACGACGGCAGCCAGGTCGATACCGGCGTCGGCGACGGCGGCGGGCACTGCGTTGCGGAGAACGTCGCGGTAGTCGTTGGGCACCTGAAGGGCCCACTCCCCGGGAAGCCGGAGGATTTTTCCATCAGCCCCACGGCCAGCCACATCCTCAGGCAGGGCATCGGTCACCACCGCGTGGGGATAGTCATAAACTCCGCTGCCGAGTTCCTTGCCGTCGCGTACCCGCACCACCACTGCCCGGCCCGAGAGCGTTCCATAGTCAACACCGATGACAAAGGCATCCGGGGCGTCCACTGCGTCCATAAAACTTCCTCCGTAGCTACCGCGACTGTGCGGTTTGCATATCAGTGTGAGCGCTAACAACAAGGAAGTCAACAGCAGAATTGCGGCACGGGCTGGGAGATCTTGGGGAAGGCTGTGCGGAAAGTCGCTGGCGGAGAAGACGGCGGCCGGAAAGCCGAAGTGGGTGAGCTCGCGGCGTAAGCCTTCGCTAAACGGGTAAGGGCAGGAGAGACTGGGGAAACAGTGACGGAAGGGGGATGCATGGAAGCTGCACGCGAGGCCTTCGCTGACCGTAAAAATACACGGGGCATCCGGAGCCTGTCCCCCGTCTGGCTCGCGGGTCCGGTGTCCGCTGGGCTTGGCCTGGTTGCCCATCTTGCGGCCGGGGGCCGGGCACCGGCGGTCCTTATCGTGGTGGCCCTGGCCGCCCTGCTGGGCATGGGCGCATCGATGCTGGGCAAGCGGCGGCTCCCCGCGTGGGGCGTACTCCTCACCGCAGCGCTGGCACAGCAGTTGCTGCACCTGGCCTTCGCCGCTTTTTCCACCGCCAGCGGTTTCTCCCTGCCCGGGCACGGCCACGGCGAAACGGCACTTCAGGAAGCGTCCACTCAGGCAGGACCGGGTCCGGATGCCCGTTCCCACGACCTGCACCTGATGTTGCACCTTCACGCAGGGGCGGCCCTGGTGGTCATGGTCCTGGTGGCCCAGTGGACGAAGATGGGTTCCCTGCTGAACCGCCCCCGGCACTGACACTGACCGCTCGTCCCGCATGAAACGCCGTGGCCGGGCCGACAGTTGAGCTACGTGTTGAGGGTGCCCCTGGCGATGCTGACGCTTAGGTGGGCAGGATTGCCGTCAATGGGCTCGTCGGAGACGTCAACGATCGGGTACTGCGAAAGCTCCAAACCGGCAGGCAGCTCAAACGTTCCGGCCTCTGAGCTCATGACGCCCATGAGCGATGATCACGCCAGGCATCCGAGATGACGTTCCTGGTGATGCCAACAATCCGGGCGGGCAGCCACGCCACCTCGACTACCGGTGCAGCATCAGAGTTGGATGCAGTTGCGTGGGAATTTCTTCAGGGATTTCTTACGGCCGGACCGCCTGGTTACCCGGGGCCGGCTGCAGGCGGCGCCGTGCTTGCCCGGAGTACCAGTTCCGGCGTGACCACGGTGGAGCTCACGCCGGCGCCGGCCTCGATCTCCTTGAGCATGGTGTCCATACACCGCCGGCCAAGCTCCTCGAAGTCCTGGCGGACGGTGGTCAGCGGCGGGGTGAAGTAGGCCGATTCAGGCTGGTCGTCGAACCCCACGACGGAGACGTCGTCCGGCACCCTGACGCCAGCCTCAGTGAACGCACGCAGCAGGCCGAGGGCCATCTGGTCGTTGCCGACGAAGAGGGCTGTGGCGTGGCGGTCAGCCGCGAGTTTCCGCCCAATGCCGTATCCACTGCCGGCGCTCCAATCGCCTTCGAGCAGGAGGTCGTCAGCCAGGCCTGCACCCCTCAGGGCCTCGCGCCAACCTTCGGCGCGTTCGGATCCGTCAGTCCAGTCCCGCGGGCCCGCCACGTGGCCAATCCGGCGGTGCCCCTGGCTGATGAGGTGTTCGACGGCGAGCCGGGCGCCGCGGCGCTGGTCCACCATGGCCCCGCTGACGTTGCTGTTGCCCAGGGATCCGACCGCCACCACGGGCACTGACAGCTCCATTTCATCGAGGGCGGTCAGGGTGTCCGCATGCGGCACCAGGACGGCGATCCCGTCCACGGCCTGGTCCATGAAGTGGTTGACGGCGTCGGAAATGGCCTCCCGGCTGACCTCGCGGAGGGCCGCGATGCTGACGAAGTAGCCCGCGTCCCGGGCCGCCTGCTCCACGCCCAGGAGGGTGTTCGCGGGGCCGTACTGGGACAGCTCGCTGGCCAGGACGCCGATGGTCTGCGAGCGGCGGGTCACCAGGCTGCGTGCCGCGGTGTTCCGGCGGTACCCCAGCTCGGCGATGGCGGCCTCCACCTTGGCCCGCGTTGCCTTGCTGACATTGGGATGGTTGTTGATCACCCGGGAGACGGTCTGGTGGGAAACCCCTGCCCTGTCCGCCACGTCTTCCAGTCGCGGCATCCGCCCCTTGCTGCTTTTAGCCATGTGCCTATTGTGCCTGCCGGGAAAAAGAAAACGTCCCCGGCACCTGCTGCCAGGATGCCGGGGACGTACCACTCTTCACTTAAAGAGTGGGCCCTGTGGGGCTCGAACCCACGACCCACGGATTAAAAGTCCGATGCTCTACCAACTGAGCTAAAGGCCCCTGCCGCGATGGTTCAGCACCCTGGGGGCTGGCCAACCGCGGCCCATTCCATTTCTGGACATTAATACTCTAACCCATGCTTTCCGGCACGTTCGCACGCAAGCCGTGATCCGCCGTCGGCCGCGGAATCACGCGGACTGTAAGGGAGCGGACGCTCGATTTCCACCTCGGCACAGGAGTAGCGTGGGGGCATGAGTGAGCAAGCAGGATCCAGTCCTTACGGCGGCGCGAACCGGCACCACAAGCCGAAGCCCTTCGCTCCCGTCGACTTCGAGCCGTTTGCCGGCGGCGCTGACCCCGCCCGGGTCTCGGAAGCCGCGCACCTTGCTGCCCAGGCACTGGTCCGCCACGGCCGGGACAGCGACGACCCCGTGGTCACTGAACGCCTGGTGAAGCTCGCCGACGAACAGGGCCTGGAAGCCATCGCCGAGATGTGGGCGGAAAGCCCCGCCCGTTCGCTTCCCGGCGCGTTGTGGCGGCTTTATGCCCTGCGTGCAGCCACCGTCCAGGACCCGGAGCGCATTTCCGTCTACTTCCGCGCGGGCAGGGACACGGCCCAGGTGTCCAACGTCGTTGCAGGTGCGGCGGAGCCCCCGGGCGCCGACGAAATGCGCGCCATGGCCGATGCCATCCTTTCCGGGGCGTTCGACGGCGAGTTCGACGTCGCGCTGGAACGTTCCGCAGCCTTCTGCCGCGTGGTGGCGCTCGGTCAGGCCACCCTCGCCGACGGCGCCGAACACGGCAACGAAGCGCACGCCAGCAAGCTGACCCGGAACTCCCACCAGCTGGTGAAGACTGCAGAGGACCTGGAGCACGCCGCGAACGCGTGGCGCCTGGGCGAACTCGATTGAAGCGGCAACGCTGCCCCGGCACCGCCCCGTCTGTCAAGATTGACTTGGGCCAGCCAAAGTAGAAAACTGAAATCGGTGCCGAGCTGCGAAACCCCCGGGCTTCAACAATCAGCCGCCTAGAGCGGCCTACCGCCGAGAGGCGTATCCGGTTCGGCACCATTTTCATGCCCTTTTTCCGCGGTTTTCCACCACGCAGCGGTGCTGTTTCCAGGCCCGCAGCGCGGGGCCGGTAGAGTTGGGCTCGGTTGTGCGCCAGGTCAACTCGCAGGGCCGCAACCACCGCCCTGTACTTTCCCCGGAGACCGGTAAACACGTGAAGCTGCGCCTTTTTCCCCAGGAGCCCGCCGGGCTGATCCTCCTTTCGCAGCTGGCCCAGCAGATCGTGCTGGCCAGCGCCACCATGGCGGAGATCCTCGGCGTCTCGGCCGAAGACCACGGCAAGCTGGTCGAGGATATGCACAACCACGAGGCGAAGTCCGCGGAACTGCACTTTGCGCTCCTGACGCACATGCGCACCAGCTTCGTTAACCCGCTCCCCCGCGAGGACATGTACGCCCTCTCCCGCTACCTGAACGAGGCGATGGAGAAAATGGACGCCGCGGCGGAACTCGTAGGCCTCTACAAGCTGGAGCGGCTGTCCAAACGCGCAGCCGACCAGCTTGAGATCATCAGCCGGCAGGCGGAGCTGACTGTGGACGCGATGGGCCGGCTCAACAACCTGGACGATCTCGAGGATTACTGGATCGAAATCCTGCGCCTTGCCAAGCGGGCTGAACGGACGCACCGCGTGTGGGTGGCGGACATGATCGCGGACATGAAATGGGCGCAGTATTCCCGCCACCGCGACATCGCCAACCAGCTGGTGGAAGTCACCAAGGACATGCGGCGGATCGCTACCCAGGTGGGCAGCATCATCGTCAAGGAATCCTGAGGTGACGCCTGTCTTCTTCGGCGTAGTGGTCCTGCTGACCGCGGTGTTCGCGTTCGTCAATGGCTTTCGCGACGTCTCCACCTCCGTGGCACTCGCAGTCCGCACCAGGGCACTCACGCCCAGCGTCGCGGTGCTGCTGGCTGCTTTCTTCAACTTTGTTGGTGCTTTGTTGAGCGCGGGCCTTGCCGTGGCCGTCAGCCGGGCATGGATCAGCCTGCCCGCCGGGACGGACGGCCTGAGCATCCTGGTGGCCGGCCTGGCGAGTGCCTGCGCCTGGGGCCTTTTGTTGTGGTGGCGCGGCATTCCTGCCTCCTCCACCCATGCCCTGGTGGGCGGCTTGGCAGGCGCCGGACTTGCCAGCCTCGCGGTGGGCGGCGCCGGCGTCGGAGGCGTGGACCAGTCCCTGCTCTTCCAGGTGGTGCTGCCGCTGGTGCTCTCCCCACTCGTGGCCTACAGCGGTGCCTTCATGCTGGTGTATCCGGCCACGTGGGCGGCCCGCTATACCCAGGCCAACGTGGTCAACCAGCGCTTCCGCCGAAGCCAGGCGGTTGCGGCAGGGGCAGTGGCTTTTGGACACGGGCTGCAGGACGGGCAACGGGTGAGCGCCGTGCTGCTGCTGGCCCTGCTGGCAGCAGGCTATCCCGGCGACGGCGGCATACCCCTCTGGGTGGCCCTGCTGTCGGCCGGGATGATGACAGCGGGAACCATGTTCGGCGGCTGGCGGATTTCGCACACTATTGGCTACAAGATCACCACGGTTGACCCGTTGCGGGGTTCGGTGGCGCAGATCTTCAGCGCAGTCATGCTGTTCGTGGGCGCCATCGGACTTCACTGGCCGCTGTCCACCACTCACACTGTCACCGCAGCGGTGATTGGAGCCGGCGAAAACCAGCACTTCTCGGTAACCAACCGGAAGTTGGTGATCAGGATTGTGGGACTCTGGGCGCTGACGCCGGCAGCCACAGCCGGGCTCGCCTTCGTCCTGGCGCTGGCACTCACCCCGCTCGGCGGCTGACCTTGCTTGCTGACCCTGTACAGGCGACGGCGGGTGCCGTAAATTCGAAGTAGGTCCCGCAGATTCGCGGACTACCAGCGCAGCCGTCGGGACCTGACATCCGCCGCCGGGTGCAGGGCCGCGGATTGCGCCGCTGCAGCATACCGGCGGCATGGATGCACATCGCGGAAAAGAGCAGGCATTATGTCTTCCTCGAATCCCCGGCACTCCCTGCCCCAGCCACGCCAGCTCCGCTGCGAAACCTGCGGCACGGAACACCAGCTGACCCTCCACGCCGTCAGGGCCATGGGCGCCAATGGCGACGTCGTTACTGTCGCCTACACCTGCAACGACTGCGGCCGGTTCCAGGAACACCTGGCCTACGCCGGTGACGTGGCTGCCGCTCTGCACCAGGTGCGCTGGATGGCCCAGGTGATTATGTTCGGGGACGACTACATCCACTGCGGCTACCCGATGGAGGAAGCGGAGTTCGAAATTGAACGGCTGTGCTACCGGAGCAGCAACAGCGGCGGCGGCCTGAATGTGGTCTCGCTGCCCACCAGGGTCCTGCGCTGCCGGTGCGGCTTCCAACTGGAAGTTCCGGAGTAGCTGCGGGCGGAGCCCGCAGCCCGGAAGCTAAACCAGAGCAGGGGCTGGAAGGCTGGAAGACTCCAGGTAAGGCGGGCGCCTCCAGTAGGGCCGTTTCCAATTCCTGGGGCGTCAGGTTCGCGGCCTGGAGCTGTGCTGAACCGTCGTCGCGATCCCATGTCGGGAAACCGTAAGCTGATGGCCCCTGCGGCCGCTTGCTATCTGCGTCAAGGAAAACTCCTTTGGGCTGCTTTTTATCCAAACCGGCCGGAAACGTAATCCTCGGTGGCTTTCTGGGTGGGGTTGCTGAAGATGGTGTGGGTATCGTCCACCTCGATCAGCTTGCCCGGCTTTCCGGTTCCCGCGATGTTGAAGAAAGCGGTCCGGTCCGAGACACGGGCTGCCTGCTGCATGTTGTGGGTCACGATCACCACCGTGTATTGGTCCTTGAGCTCATTGATGAGGTCCTCGATGGCCAGGGTGGAAATGGGGTCCAGCGCGGAGCAGGGCTCGTCCATCAGGATGACCTGCGGCTCCACAGCGATGGCACGGGCGATGCAGAGGCGCTGCTGCTGCCCGCCCGAAAGGCCTGAGCCCGGCTTCTCCAGCCGGTCCTTGACCTCATTCCACAGGTTGGCGCCCTTGAGGGAGCGTTCCACCAGCACGTCCGCTTCGCCCTTGGATATCTTCTTGTTGTTCAGCTTCACGCCGGCCAGCACGTTGTCCCGGATGGACATGGTGGGGAACGGGTTGGGCCGCTGGAACACCATGCCGATCTGCGAGCGGACGGTGACGGGGTCCACGCCGGGTCCGTAGAGGTTGTCGCCGTCGAGCATGACATCGCCCTCCACACGGGCACCGGGGATCACTTCGTGCATGCGGTTCAGGGTGCGCAGGAAAGTCGACTTTCCGCAGCCCGAGGGGCCAATGAACGCTGTGACGGACTTGGCCTCGATGTTGATGGTCACGTCCTCCACGGCGAGGAAATCGCCGTAGTAGACGTTCAGGTCCTTGACGTCGATGCGCTTAGACATGGTGTTCCTTCACTAACTGGGTATCAATTGAAGTCTGGCATCCGGTTCAGGTAACCGGAAGGGGTGTGTGGCCGGGACGGGTGTCAGCGGCCGGTCTTGGGCGCGAAGATCCTGGCAATCAGCCGGGCTCCCAGATTGAGGAGCATCACCAGGATGATCAGCACCAGGGCCGCTCCCCAGGCGCGCTGGGAGGACGGGTCCGGATTCGCCGGCGAGGTGGGGTTAAGGATCTGGGTGTAAATGAACGTCGGGAGCGATGCCATCCAGCCGCTGAAGACGTTCGAGTTGATGCTGGTGGCAAAGCCGGCGGTGACCAGGATGGGGGCCGTCTCGCCGATAACACGGGCGATCGCCAGGGTGACGCCGGACGCGATGCCGGAAATCGCGGTCGGAATGACCACCTTGACGATGGTTCGCCACTTGCGGACGCCCAGAGCGTATGCTGCTTCCCGCAGTTCGTTCGGCACGATCTTCAGCATTTCCTCGCTGGAGCGCACCACCACCGGGATCATCAGGACGGAGAGAGCGACGGCGGCCACGGCGCCGGTCTTGGTGCCGGGGCCAACTACGGCGAAGAAAAAGGCCGCGGCGAAGAGGCCGGCCACGATGGACGGGATGCCGGTCATGACGTCCACAAAGAACGTAATGGCGCGCGCAAGGCGGCCGTCATTACCGTACTCCACCAGGTAAATGGCGGTCAGCAGTCCAACCGGCACGGAAATGACGGTGGCCAGCAGCGTGATCTGGATGGTGCCCAACAGGGCATGATAGATCCCGCCGATGACCGGCGCCCCTTCTTCGGCTGCCCGGTTGTCGTAGACGCCGGTGACGCCGTTCATGGAGGTGCTCAGGAACCCGGGGGCGATCAGGCCCGGGATTCCGTTGACCAGGACCGTCCAGATCACGGAAATGAGCGGCAGCAGCGCGATGAGGAAGGACCCCACCACCAGGCAGGTGGCGAGCTTGTCCTTGGCCTTGCGGGAACCTTCGACGGCGGCGCTCCAGCTCACCAGGCCAATGGCGAAGAGCAGGGCGGAGACAAGGCCCCAACCGAAGGCGTTGAAACCGACGAGCGCCAGGATGGCGGCGCCCACGACCAGTGCTGCGGCGAGGACTGCGTACGGAGCGTACTTGGGCAGCTGGCCCTTGGTCAGGGCAGAGCGCTTGCTGCGCACGGGGGTAAGCGTGGAGGTCATTTAGTTGGCTCCCGAGAATTCTTTGTGCCGGCTGATGATCCAGCGCGCGACCATGTTCACGGCCAGGGTGATGATGAACAGGACCAGGCCGGCCGCAACCAGCGTGCTGACCTTGAGGCCGCTTGCCTCAGGGAAGTTGAGGGCGATCTCCGCCGCGATGGTCTGGTTGCCGGACTGGATCAAACTTGCGGTCAGCGCACCCGAGGACAGCACCAGGGCCACCGCCATCGTCTCGCCGAGGGCGCGGCCCAGGCCCAGCATGACTGCACTGATGATTCCCGGGCGGGCGAACGGCAGGACGGACATCTTGATCATTTCCCAGCGTGTTGCGCCCAGCGCCAGCGCTGCTTCCTCGTGCAGTTTGGGGGTTTGCAGGAAGATTTCGCGCGACAGGGACGTGATGATGGGCAGCACCATGACGGAGAGGACGATGCCTGCCGTGAGGATGGTCTTGCCGGTGGCCGAGGCCGGCCCCTGGAAAATCGGCAGCCAGCCCATGTTAGCCGCAAGCCAGTTGTAGGCCGGGGAAATTTCCTTGGCCAGGAACGCTGCGCCCCAGGCGCCGTAGATCACGGACGGGATGGCGGCGAGCAGGTCGACCACGTAGCCGAGTCCCGCGGCCAGCCGGCGCGGGGCGAAGTGCGAGATGAAGAGGGCAACGCCGATAGCGATTGGCGTTGCGATCACCAGTGCAATGACCGCGGCGATGAGAGTGCCGATCACGATGGGCCAGATGTAGGCGAAGAAGCCTTCTCCGCCCTGGATCTCTGCGGACGGTGCGGTGAGCGCAGGAATGGCCTGGACCACCAGGAAGAGTGCGACGCCGAAGAGGACGGCGAGGATGAGGCAGCCGGCGGCAAGTGCGGCACCGGAGAATATTTTGTCCCCGGCGCGGCCGGCGCCCTGGGTGCTGGTCAGCGTGGTGGCGGTCATTCGACGGCCCTTCGATCGTGGTGGTACTGAGGCTGGAAAGTGCTGCATCCAAAGCCAAGTTCCCCGCACTGCCTTTCGGCAGGCGGGGAACCCGGCTTTGGTGCGGATATTAGGACTTGACCTTGATGGACTCGATGGCTGCCGTGGCCTTCTCGGTCAGGGAGGAGGACAACGGTGCCGACTTCGCGGAATCAGCGGCGGCCTGCTGGCCTTCCTCGGAAACTACGTAGTTCTCGAAGGCCTTGACCAGGTCAACGGTCTCCTGGCTGTCGTAGGCGCTGCACACAACGTGGTAGGAAACGAGCACGATGGGGTAGGCGCCCGAAGCGGCGGTCTTGCGGTCCAGCTTGATGGCGACGTCGTTCTCGGAGCGGCCCTCAACCGGGGAACCCGCTTCCACGGCCTTGGCTGCGGCTTCAGCGGAGATCTTGACGAACTCTTCGCCCACCTTGATGGAGGCGGTGCCCAGCGAACCACCCACGGCGGAGTCGTCAGCGTAGGTGATGGCGCCGGGGGTATCGGTGACGGTCTTGACCACGCCGGAGGTGCCCTTGGCGTTCTCGCCCTGCAGGGCTGCAGGCCACACGCCGGAAGCCTTGTCCGTCCAGACCTCGGGAGCGGCGGCAGCGAGGTATTCAGTGAAGTTGGTGGTGGTGCCGGAATCATCCGAGCGGTTCACGGGGGTGACCTTGAGGTCGGGGAGGCTGACGCCCTCGTTCAGGGCGGCAATCGCGGGATCGTTCCAGTTGGCGATCTCGCCGCGGAAGATCTTGGCGACAGTCGGTGCGTCGAGCTTCAGCTCGGTGACACCGGGCAGGTTGAACGCAACCGCGATCGGGGAGATGTAGACGGGAATGTTGATGGCGCCGTCGGGACCGCAGACAGCCTTGGAGCTCTCGAGCTCTTCGTCCTTGAGGTAGGCGTCGGAACCGGCGAATTGGGCCGAACCGTCAATGATGGCCTTGCGGCCTGCACCGGAACCGTCCGGGGAGTACTGCACGGTGGCGCCCTGGTTGGCGGAGGCGAAGCCTGCCTTCCAGGCGTCCATGGCCGCACCGGTGGAGGAAGCGCCGATGCCGGTGAGGGTGCCGGTGACCTTGGGCCCGGAACCACCCTGGGTGCCTGCGGGAGCGGTGCCCGTGGCGTTGTCTGAACCGCAGGAGGTAAGCGCGAGTGCGCCGGCTGCGATAACAGCGATAGCCGCGTGGCGGCCGAAGCGGAGTGCCTTCACTAGATGTACCCCTTCCAGGGTTATTCAGTTGCGGGTCAGGGACGGAGAACCCTGCTGCGCGATGCGTACGTTTTGTACTTTCATCGAAGGTAGGGGCCCTAGGTAACGGGATGGCCTGCCCAAAGTGAACGGAGGATTAACGACGGCGGGATTTTCGCTGACAAATTCCCGGTCACCATTGCGCAGATCACATGTTCCGCCGTAGTGCACCGGCAAGAAAATAATCGCACGGGGCAGCAAATAGACTGGACGGCATGGCCCCAGCAGCAGGACTCTCAGCAGGCAGGCGGTTCCTCCGCGGCCGCCTCCGCACCGGCCTGATCCGGTCCCGCAACTCCCTGGTTCCCGCCATCCAGATGACCGTCTGCGCCGTGGGCGCCTATGCCTTTGCGGAGTATGTGCTGGGCCATTCCGGTCCCCTGTTCGCTGCCACGTCGTCCTTGATCGCCCTTGGCTTCTCCCGGGAGCCCCGGCTGCGGCGGGTCCTGGAGGTGGGCCTGGGCTGCACCATTGGCATCGCCGTAGGCGACCTCCTCCTGCACTGGCTGGGCGCCGGAATCTGGCAGGCCGCCGTCGTCCTTTTGTTTTCCATCCTGCTGGCCCGCTTCCTGGACAGCGGAAACATCTTCACCACCCAGCTGGCCCTGCAGTCGCTGCTGGTGGTGCTGCTGCCGGCGCCGTCCGGCGGACCGTTCACCCGCAGCATCGACGCCGTCGTGGGCGGCCTGTTTGCCTTGCTGGTGACCATCCTCGCCCCCAAGGACCCGCGCCGCGAGCCCCGCAAGGACGTCCAGAAGCTCCTCCACGAACTGGCTGAAGTGCTGCGTGAATGCGCGGAGGCCCTGGTGGACAGTGATTCGACCAGGGCCTGGCACGCGCTGGTCCGCGGGCGGAACTGCCAGTCCCTGGTGGACGCCATGCGGCACTCACTGCGGGCATCTGGCGAGGTTGCCCGGCTTGCGCCTGCCTACCGCCGCCACCGGGACGAGCTGGACCAGCTGGCACAGTCGCTTGATTTCATCGACCTGGCATTGCGGAACAGCCGCGTCTTTGCGCGGCGCCTCACCAGCGCCATCAACCATGCGGCTTTGTCCGACGAGGCAACGGACAACATTGCGGAGGTGCTGCAGGAGACCGCTGCCGCGATCGACGAGCTGTCCCTCGGCCTGGCGGAAACGCACGACGGCGTCCGCCGCGCCCACCTGCGCACGGCGCGCAACGACCTCAGCGAGATCGCGCTGCGGCTGCATCCCAAGCTGCTGGAGGTGCAGCGGCTCGAGGGCGAGACGGTGGTGATGCTGTTCCGCCCGCTGATGGTGGACCTGCTGGAGGCAACCGGGATGGACGCCAGCGAGGCGCGGGACGTGCTGCCGGCGCTTTAGCCTGGCCTTCCTGCCCGTTGGGGAAGTCAGCCGGCCGGAACCTGGCGGCCGTTCCCGTAGTCGTTCGCGTAGCGCAGCCCCATCTGCTCCCTGGCCTGGTCCAGCAATTGCATCACGCGGACGGTTTCCGCCCAGGGCATCAGCGGGCTCTCCTGCAGGCCTGACCGGATGCAGCGGGCCGTTTCGCGCAGTTCATGGATGAACCCCTCCGTTTCCTCCGGGAATTCCTCGACCCTGACGTTGCCGTCCAAGCCGCAGATTTCGAGCCTGCGCGGGTTGTACAGCGGGGACCCGGTCCTGATCCAGCCTGCGGTGCCGCCGATGGTGGCCATGCCTGGACCGGAAGCTTGCAGCGACGACGTGAGCTGGGCTGCAGCCCCCTCCGGGTATTCAAGGGTGAGCGTGTTCTGAACATCAACGCCGTCCTGGTTGAGATGTCCTTTCGCAGTAAGGCCGGTGGGGAAGCCGAGCGCCGCCACGGCCCAGGTGAGCGGGTAGACCGCCAGGTCCAGGAGGGCGCCGCCACCGGCGGCAGGGTCCCAAAGCCTGTCTGTGGGGTCATATGCGGCCGGAAATCCGAGGTCCGCATGGACCCAGCGGACCGTGCCGATCTCCCCGTTGCCAATCAGTTCGAGGGCACGGCGCGTGGCCGGGAGGAAGCGCGTCCATACCGCTTCCATCAGGAAAAGGCCGCGCGCCTTGGCCAGGTGGACCAGTTCCGTGGCTTCCCTGGCGTTGATGGTGAAGGGCTTTTCACACAGGACGTGCTTTCCGCCTTCAAGTGCCGCCCGGACAACCCCGAAGTGCTGGGCATGGGGAGTGGCGACATAGACCACATCCACGCGCGGATCGGCAAAGAGCTGCCGGTAACCGTCTCCGGCAGGACCATCATGGTAGCTGAGGGCAAAGCCATGCTCCCTGGCGAACTTTTCTGCGGAGGCCCGGCCACGTGAGCTCACCGCATAAAGCTCGGCGCCCTCCAGTTGGGCGAGGTCCCGGGTAACCTTGTGCGCGATCCGGCCTGTTGCCACAACTCCCCAGCGGAGGGTCCGGGCGTCGGCGGCGGGACCGCTCGTTTCTTGCTTCACAGTTGTCGCTCCGTAGTGGGCTGGCGCCGGCAGGGAGTTTCAGTCTAAGGGTGGTGTGGGCAACCGGCCGCGATGGTCGGGGCACGGAGAATGTCGATGCCCGCCACTAGGGTTGAACCCATGGCTACAAAGACTTCACGGGCTTCCAAAGCGCCCGCCTACAAGTGCGCCGAATGCGGCTGGACCACTGTCAAGTGGGTGGGGCGCTGCAGTGAGTGCCAGGCGTGGGGCACCGTTGAGGAAACGGGCACCGCGGTGGCGCGTACGACGGCGGCCACAACGGTGGTGGAGCCGGCCCGCCGGATTGCCGAGGTGGATGCCACCACGGCGGCTTTCCTGCCAACCGGCGTTGACGAGCTGGACAGGGTGCTGGGCGGCGGCCTGGTGCCCGGCGCCGTCATCCTGCTGGCCGGCGAACCGGGCGTGGGGAAGTCCACGCTGCTGCTGGATGTAGCTGCCAAGTTTGCCCGGACGGCCCAGGATGTTTTGTACGTGACAGGCGAGGAGTCTGCGGCGCAGGTGAAGCTGCGCGCCGAGCGGATCGACGCCGTCGCCGAGTCCCTGTACCTTTCCGCGGAGACCGACCTGGGCCAGGCGCTGGGGCAGGTAGAGAAGATCGAGCCCCGGCTCCTGATTGTGGACTCGGTGCAGACCCTCAGCAGCGCCGACGTCGACGGCAGCGCGGGCGGCGTCTCCCAGGTCCGCGAAGTGGCAGCCTCCATCATCGCCGCCGCGAAACGCCGCAATATGACCACGCTGCTGGTCGGCCACGTGACCAAGGACGGGTCCATAGCCGGTCCCCGGCTGCTGGAGCACCTGGTGGATGTGGTGTGCCAGTTTGAGGGAGAGCGGCACTCCCGCCTGCGACTGCTCCGTGCAGTCAAAAACCGCTACGGGCCCACCGACGATGTCGGCTGCTTCGACCTGAACGAGAACGGCATCGAAGGACTCGCTGATCCCAGCGGCTTGTTTGTCAGCCGGACCAAGGATCCCGTCTCCGGCACGTGCATCACTGTCACCATGGAAGGCAGGCGCCCGCTGTTGGCCGAGGTGCAGTCGCTGCTCGCCGAAAGCCCCAACTCCCAGCCGCGCCGGGCCACCAGCGGCCTGGACAGTTCCAGGGTCTCCATGCTGCTGGCGGTGCTGCAGCAGCGCGCCGGGACGCTTCTGCACAAGGACGATTCCTACGTGGCAACGGTGGGCGGGGTGAAGCTCAGCGAACCGGCCACAGACCTTGCCGTGGCGCTGGCGGTCGCCTCGGCCAAGGCCCGCAAACCACTGCCCATCCGTTTGATTGCCTTCGGTGAGGTGGGCCTTGCGGGCGAGGTCCGCCCGGTTCCGGGCATCAACCAGCGCATTCAGGAAGCACACCGCTTGGGGTTCACGCATGCTGTGGTTCCGGCAAGCCATACCGGCCCGGGCCCGGTGCCGGCGGGCTTCTCGGTCCGCGAGGTGGAGCACCTGACTGAGGCGCTTAGTTTGCTGATCGGATAGCGTTGCTGTCTGTTACCTCAAGTTATTGGGCAGACATGAAGACTTCCTGGGGCTGGAGGCCCTGGGTATCTGTCCGAAAACTCCAAAGGGGGTCAGGGGCGCTGGGGAAGCTGGTCCGGATCGTCCCGGTGGGCGTTGAAAAGCCACCCGGAAACGTCGCTGCGCAACACCAGCAGCGGGCCTCCCGTGGCGCTGACGTTCCCGGTGGGAACGTAGTACCCCCGGCCGGAACCGGGCCCGCCCGCGGCACGGTCCAGCGCGTCGGTCAGGTGCCGCGGCAGGTGGCCCTGCGGGCCAAGGCTGTGGAGTTCTTCAAGTTCTTCCGGCGTCAGCCGTCCCATAACTTCGGCAATGTTTGCCATGACGGGTCCCTTCGAGCAAGTGCCTGAAGGAATAACCTAAAGCAGCACCGTGAACTGCAGGTTAACACTGCACGGCGGTTTTGAATCAGATAAAGCCAAGCCAGGACGGAGGAGAGGATGCCGGTCCTCAGCGCGGGAATACTCCTGTACAGGAGGCCAGCCGCGGACGAACTGGAGGTCTGGATCGCGCACATGGGCGGCCCGTTCTGGGCCCGCAAGGACGCCCACGCCTGGTCCCTCCCCAAGGGTGAATACTCAGCGGACGAGGATCCGCTGGCCGCAGCCCTGCGGGAATTTGCCGAGGAGATGGGGACTCCCGCCCCGGACGCCGACTATCAACTGCTTGGCGGATTCCGGCAGCCGTCCGGCAAGATCATCACTGTCTATGCCACGGAGCACGAATTCTGTCCGGAACGCATCATCAGCAACACCTTTCCTCTGAAATGGCCCAAGGGATCTGGCCGGATCCGGCACTATCCGGAAATTGATGACGCCCGCTGGTTCCCTGAGCAGGAAGCCCGGCTCAAGCTGGTGAAGGGCCAACTGCCGGTCCTTGACGCCCTCATGGAACACCTCCGCCAGCGGAACGGGTAAGGCCGGCAACCCCTGAGGGGTCACCGGCCGTACGGTATCTCCGGCATGGACACCAGGTCCCTAGGCTGCTGCACGCGCCTGGGCGAAGCGCACCTCCACATGGTCGTTCTTGGCCAGCTTTGACCAGTTCGGCAGAGGCGCAGGCCCGGGAGCAGTGCGCCGCCGCGGATTGTGTTTGTACATCAGGTCCTTCCTCCCTGGGCTAGAAGTGCGCGCCGTTGGCCTTGACGGCCAGTACCGGGCGGTCCGCCTGCATCAGGATCTGCTGAGCGTGGCTGCCAAGAATGAACTTGCCCACCTGCGTTCGGTGCCGCAGGCCGATGACGATCAGTGATGCGTCCTCCTGCCTGGCAACGTCGAGGAACTCGTCAGCAAGGTCGTGCTGGTAGGGCGGTTGAATCACCCGTGCCGTCACGCCGGCATCAGCCGCCCGCTTTGCGGCTCCCGCCAGGACGTCCTCCGCGGCAACCGATTTGTCCACGAGGGCGCCTTGGCGCGCAGAGTTCACGATGACGAGTTCCTGGTTGCGGAGCTTCGCTTCAGAAATCCCTGCTGCGAGGGCTGCCTCGCCTGCCGGGGTGGGAACGAACCCAACGATGATGCTCATACCTTCTCCTCGATTTTGTTGGTGGCGCCGGCCGGCGCTGCGGTGCCCTTGCGCTTGGCGATCAGGCTGCGGATGCCCGGCAGCACGGCCACCAGGACGAAAACCAGCAGCAGGGTGGCTGAGATGGGACGGGTAAGGAATCCGGTGGGGTCGCCGCCGAACACCAGCAGCGAGCGCCGCAGCGAGTTTTCCAGCAGTTCGCCGAGGACAAAGGCCAGCACAAGCGGCCCGGGCTCGAAGCCGAACTTCTTCATCAGGTAGCCAACCACTCCGAAGACCACCACCAGGGTGACGTCGAACATGCTGTTGTTGATCGTGTAGGCGCCCAGCAAGGTGATCAATGCGGTGATCGGAGCCAGGATCGCAGCCCTGACCCGGAGGATCCGCACGAAGATCCCCACCAGCGGCAGGCTCATTATCAGGAGCAGGATGTTGCCGATGTACATCGAGTTCACCACACCCCAGAAAAGCTCCGGGTTCTGCTCCACGAGCTGTGGTCCGGGCGTGACGCCCTGGATCAGGAGGGCACCGAACATCAAAGCCATGGTGGCGTTGGCGGGGATGCCGAGGGTCAGGAGCGGAATGAACGACGACGTCGCTGCCGCGTTGTTCGCGGTTTCCGGCCCGGCAACGCCCTCTGGCGCGCCCTTGCCGAACCGCTCCGGCTGCTTGGCGCGCTTCTTTTCCATGGCGTAAGAGGCCATGGAGGCAATGGTTGCGCCGCCGCCGGGCAGGATGCCCAGGAAGAACCCAAGGACAGAGCCGCGGCCGACTGCTCCGGAGGCCTGCTTCAGGTCGCCCTTTGAGGGCCAAACATTGGAGACCTTCGACGGCGCTTTGGCGGCGCGGTGGCGTTCCTCCAGGTTGTAGAGGATCTCACCCAGACCAAAGATGCCCATGGCGATCGGAACGAAGTCGATGCCGTCTGCGAGCTGCAGGCTCCCGAAGGTGAAGCGGCTTTCGCCGGTGAACATGTCCCGGCCCACCGTGGCCAGCAGGAGGCCGATGGCCGCGGCGATCAGGGCCTTGGCCTTGGCGCCGCTGCTGATGGTGGCTACGAGCAGGATGCCCAGCAGGGCCAGCGCCGAGTACTCGGGCGGCCCGAAGTCCAGCGCGAAGCTGGCCACGAGGGGTGCAAGGAAGGTCAGCCCGATGATCGCCGCCGTACCGCCCACAAATGAGCCGATGGCGGCCAGGCCCAGGGCTGTTCCTGCCCGGCCTTGCCTGGCCATCTGGTAGCCGTCGAAGACGGTGACAACGGAGGACGCCTCACCGGGAAGACGCAGCAGGACCGAGGTTATGGTGCCGCCGTACTGGGCCCCGTAGAAGATGCCGGCCAGCATGATGATGGCAGTGACAGGCTCCACGCCGTACGTCAGCGGAAGCAGGATGGCGATGGTTGCCGCCGGCCCCAATCCGGGCAGCACACCGATCAGCATGCCGATAACGACGCCGACCAGGCAGTAGAGGAGGTTCGTCGGCTCCAGGACGACTGAAAATCCGTTGATCACAGGATTCAGGAAATCCATGGTGGTCTCCTAGAAGAGGCGGGGGATGGAGGTGCCAAGCGCCAGGACGAAGATCCCGTAGAACGAGGCCACGACGAGCGCGCTGACCAGGAGGGTGGACCGCCAGGTCTCGCCGCCTAGGAACCGCATCCAGATGATGCAGAGGACAAGCGCCGGGATTTCGAATCCGATCATGGGCATCAGCGCCACCATGGCCGCGAGTGTCGCCAGGCCGGTGAGCGGGGCGAACGACATCCGGGTGAACTTTTCCCCATCCCTGTTGCGCCGGCCCAGGATCAGCTGGAAAAGCCCCAGGGCCACCACGGCGCAGCTGATCATGAACGGCCACAGGCCGGGTTGCGGGGCCCCAGGGGTACCGAGACCCATGGCGACCGAAAGTATGAGCGCGCCGGCACCGGCGCCGAGCACCACCAAGGATGAACCCACGTTGGCGAGGGCGCCTGCCGCGGGAGGTTTCTCCGCCTCCCATTGGGCGGCCAACTGCTCCGGGGTCAGGGCTTCGGGCAGGTCATTGCGGGCGTCCCCGCCGGACGGAAAGGCGGAGCTGCCGTCCCGTCCGGCGGACACTGCTGGAGTGGTCTCCATTGCTGCTACTTGTTTCCGCTCAGGCTGATGTTGTACTTCTCCACCAGCTCCTTGTACTTCGCTGCATAGCCCTTCCACTCCGTGACAACTTCCTCGCCCGAGAGTTCCTTGGGGGTCAGCATGTTTTTTTCGTTGAATTCCTTGTAGGCGTCCGTCTTGAACGTCTCCTTGAATGCGGCGAGCAGTTTGTCCTTGACGTCCTGCGGCGTTCCCTTGGGAGCCGCGACCGCACGGTACTGGGCCACCGGAACGTCGTAGCCGGCCTCCTTGGCGGAGGGAACATCGGGCAGGAAGCTGTTGCGCTCTTCCGAGAAGACGAGCAGTGGAGCCACCTTGCCGGCTTCGATCTGGGGCATTGCCTCGCCGAGCTGGATGGTGGCCAGTTCCACCTGGTTGCCCATGACAGCGGTCAGGGCGGGCTTGCCGCTGTCGAACGGGACGTCGGTGCCCTGGACGTTGGCCTGCTTGAAGAGGACAGTCTGCGCCAGCTGGCTGCCGGTGCCGACGCCGGTGGTGCCGAACGTGACGTTGCGGCCGGCGTCTGTGACGTCCTTGAAGCTCTTGAATCCGGAATCCGTGCTGGCAACGAGCACGTAGTCATCCTGCGAGAGTCCTGCGATGACGTCCAGGTCGTCGATGTTGACGGCTTCTTCCGCGCTGACGGCAAGGGGAGTGATGGTGATCAGCGACGCCGTGAGGAGCACGAGCTCCTGGCCGTCCGCGGGCTTGCCGGCCAGTTCCTTGGTGGCGAGGGCGCCGTTGGCACCCGGCTTGTTCACTACCGGGATCGGCGCGCCGAGGGTCTTAGTGGCACCTTCGGCGAGGGCACGTGCGATCAGGTCGGTGCTGCCGCCGGCAGCCTGGCCGACCGTAAGGGTGACCGGACCGGTGGGGTACTTGGACGTGTTGGCGGCGGTGCCGCCGGCAACATTGCCGCCGCAGGCGGTGAGCGCCAGCAGGGTGAAGGCCGACGCCGTTCCGAGGACGGCGCGGCGGGTGGGGAAGTGCTTCATTGGAACTCCTCGTTAATTCTCCGGGCGGGGTCCGGACGTTCTGTGAACCGGGTCACCCCGTTCGCTCTGTCGAGTGTAGGGAGCAGTTATGATGCCTGTCTAAGCCCGAAACTGCATCAAGTGATACCTGGAAGGCATCATGTTCACATTCGACCAATTGGCTGGCTTCATTGCAGTTGCCGAGGAACTGCATTTCGGCCGCGCGGCCGAGCGCCTTAACATGACACAGCCCCCGCTAAGCCGGCAGATCCAGAAGCTGGAAAAAATCATCGGCGCCGAACTCCTGGAGCGGGACAACCGAAAAGTCGAACTCACCAACGCAGGCAAAACCTTCCTTGAGGAGGCCCGCCGGCTCATGGCACTGGCCGAACGCGCCCCGGTCTCCGCCCGCCGGATCGCGTCGGGGCGCTCGGGCGTCCTGCGCATCGGATTCACCGCGGCCAGCGGCTTCAGCATCTTGGGGCCCCTCCTTGAGGAAATCGCCGCCATCATTCCGGACGTGGACGTGGACCTGCAGGAACTGGTCACGGGCGACCAGATCAGCCGGTTGATGACGGGCGAACTGGATCTCGGCCTCGCGCGGCCGCCGTTCGCCCGCGAGACCTTCGACTCCCACCTGCTGTACCAGGAGGCACTGGTCCTCGCCGTCCCGGCCGGGCACCCCCTGACGCATCTGGCACGTGACATCGGACCGGACGATTTTAAGGACGAGCCGCTCATCATGCATTCCCCCATCCAGGCCCGCTACTTCTACGACCTGGTGGTGAGGACCCTGCCCATCCAGCACGCCAACGTGATCCACACGGTGAGCCAGGTGCTGACCATGGTGTCGCTGGTTGCCGCCAAACGCGGGGTTGCCTTCGTGCCGCACTCCGCCACCCTGCTGGGCATCAAAGGGGTGGAGTTCCTGCCCCTCCTGGAGGGAGGCGGCGAGCAGGTGGAACTGCACGCCATCTGGAACCGCAGGATCACCAACCCCGCCCTGGCACGCCTCCTGCGGGACTTCGAGTTCGCGATGGAGTGATCATCTACGTCGTCATGCCGGAAAGGTATCAATGCATTCAAAAGTGCACTTAGACAGGCATAACGTCCTCTGCCTAACCTGAACAGGAACCCACACCAGCCGCCGGCAAAGGCGCTCGAAACAGAGGACAACATCGTGGCAAAGTACACCCCCCAGGAACTGGCAAACACCCTAAAAGACGGCCTGCTGTCGTTCCCGGTGACCTCCTTTGACGCGCAGTTGCAGTTCGATGAAGAGAACTACCGCAAGCACCTCGCATGGCAGGCAAGCTTTCCCGTGGCCGGCCTCTTCGCAGCGGGCGGGACCGGTGAGGGCTTCTCCCTGACCCCGGCCGAGTCCGAGCGCGTCGTCCGGACCGCCGTCGATGAAGTGGGAAGCCAGGTGCCCGTCCTTGCCTCCGCCGGCGGATCCACCGCTCAGGCCATCGAAAACGCCAGGGCCGCCGAGGCTGCAGGGGCCGAGGGCCTCCTCCTGCTGCCGCCCTACCTGACCGAAGCCGACCAGGAGGGGTTGATCGAACATGTCAGCGCCGTTTGCAGCGCCACCTCCCTGGGCGTCATCATCTACAACCGTGCCAACGCCATTTACAGGGACACCACTGTTGCAGCCCTGGCCGAACGCCACGGGAACCTGATCGGATTCAAGGACGGCGTGGGCGACCTCGAGCACGACGCCCGTGTCTACGCCAAGCTGGGCGACCGCCTGTTCTACCTGGGCGGACTGCCCACCGCCGAGACCTTCGCCCTCCCGCTGCTGCAGCTGGGGATGAGCACCTACTCCAGCGCCATGTACAACTTTGTCCCGCAGTTCGCCCTGGACTTCTACCGGGACGTGCGCAACAACGACCGTGCCGCCGTGAACAAGAAGCTCAATGACTTCGTCATCCCCTACCTGGACATCCGTGACCGTGTAAAAGGCTACTCTGTCTCCATCGTCAAGGCCGGCCTGGACGCCGTCGGCCGCTCCGCCGGCCTTGTGCGTCCCCCGCTGCAGAACCTGGCCGAACAGGACTTCGCAGACCTTAAGGCCCTCATCGCCCGCGTTTCCTGACCGTGTCAAGATCCACCCCCACCCAGGAGGAACCCACCGTGACCCTCACCGGACACTCCCTGATCGCCGGACAGACCGTCATCGGCGACGGCAAGACAGCCTTCGGCTACAACCCGGCCACCAATGAACAGCTCGACCCCGCCTACTCACTGATTACCGAGGACCAGCTGAAGACCGCCACCGAAGCAGCAGCGGGCGCCTACCCGTCGTTTTCCACACTCGATCCCGAAACCCACGCCGGCTTCCTCGAAGCCATCGCCGACAACATCGAGGCCATCGGCGAGGAACTGATCGCCCGCGCGGGCCAGGAAACCGGCCTGCCGGCAGCGCGGCTGCAGGGCGAACGCGCCCGCACCACCGGCCAGCTCCGGCTCTTCGCCGGCGTCGTCCGGCAGGGCGACTTCCGCGGCGTCCGCATCGACCCGGCCATCCCGGACCGCACTCCCCTGCCCCGTGCAGACATCCGGCAGCGCCAGATTCCGCTCGGTCCCGTGGCCGTGTTCGGCGCCAGCAACTTCCCGCTGGCCTTCTCGACAGCGGGCGGGGACACAGCATCGGCCCTCGCCGCCGGCTGCCCCGTGGTCTTCAAGGCCCACAACGCCCACCCCGGCACCAGCGAACTGGTCGGCCAGGCCGTCACCAAGGCCGCCAGGGACTTCGGACTGCACCCCGGCGTGTTTTCGCTGATCTACGGGCCGGGTGCCAGCATCGGCCAGGCCCTGGTGGCGGACCCGCACATCAAGGCCGTTGGCTTCACCGGCTCCCAGGCCGCCGGCGTCGCCCTGATGCGCACCGCCGCCGCGCGCCGTGAACCCATTCCGGTCTACGCCGAAATGTCCTCCCTGAACCCCGTCATCGTCTTCGAGGGTGCGCTAAAGGGCTCCGACGAACAGATCGATGCCTTGGCCCAGCAGTACATCACCGCCGTCACCGGAAGCTCCGGGCAGCTCTGCACCTCCCCCGGCCTGCTCTTCGCCCCGGCAGGTGAGGCAGGGGACAAACTCGCTGCCGCCGTCGCAAGCGCTGTTTCGGCCTGCGCCGGGCAGACCATGCTCACCGAAGGGATCGCAGGCTCCTGGAGCCAGGGCGCTCAGAACCTGGGCGCCGCCGCCGGCGTTCACCTGATCGGCCAGGGTACCGAAGGCCCCACAAAGAACGCCCCGGCCCCCACCATCTTCGGCACCCAGGTCCGTGACTTCGTCACCAACCATGTCCTCCATGAAGAGATCTTCGGCGCCGCCTCCCTGGTGATCCGCTACGGCTCAGTGGAAGAACTCCTCGAAGCAGCCACCCGGATCGAAGGCCAGCTCACCGCTTCGCTGCAGCTCACCGAAGAGGACTACCCGACGGCGGCGCCACTGATCCCCGTCCTCGAACAGAAAGTGGGCCGCATCATTGTCAACGGCTGGCCCACCGGCGTCGAAGTAGGCCACGCCATGGTCCACGGCGGACCCTTCCCGGCCACCTCCGACTCCCGCACCACCTCCGTGGGCGCCCTGGCGATCGACCGCTTCCTTCGGCCGGTCGCATACCAGAACATCCCCCAGGAGCTCCTCCCCCAGCCGCTCCAGGACACCAACCCCTGGCACCTCAACCGCCGGATCAACGGTGACGTAGTTCCCGCCGCAGAGAAAGCAGAGGTCAGCGCATGAGCACCCAGCCCACCATCACCGGCATCGAAGTTGTTCCGGTTGCCGGTTACGACAGCATGCTGATGAACCTCAGCGGCGCACACGGCCCGTTCTTCACCCGCAACGTGGTGATCATTACGGACTCCGACGGCCGCACGGGCCTGGGCGAGGTTCCCGGCGGCGAGAAGATCCGCACCACCATCGAGGAGGCCGGCACCCTGATCAGCGGCAAGCCGGTGGCCCGGTACCGCTCTCTCCTGCGTGAGGTTGCGGCCGAGTTCGCGGACCGCGACGCCGGGGGCCGGGGCCTGCAGACCTTCGACCTGCGCACCACCGTGCATGCAGTCACCGCCGTCGAATCCGCCCTGCTGGACCTGCACGGCCAGTACCTCGGTGTCCCTGTGGCCGAACTCCTGGGCGACGGACAGCAGCGGACTTCGGTGCCGATGCTCAGCTACCTCTTCTTCGTTGGCGACCATTCCCGCACGGAACTGCCCTACCTGGTGGAGGACTCCCCCGCTGACCGCTGGGAGAAGCTCCGCCGCGAGGAGGCAATGACTCCGGAGGCCGTCGTCGCGCTGGCCGAGGCGGCGCAGGAGCGGTACGGCTTCAGCGACTTCAAGCTCAAGGGCGGCGTGCTTTCCGGCGACGACGAGGTGGACGTTGTCACGGCCCTCGCCAAGCGCTTCCCGGAGGCCAGGGTCACGCTTGATCCCAACGGCGGCTGGCTCCTGGACGAAGCGATCCGGCTGGGGAAGCGGATGCAGGGCGTGGTGGCCTACGCCGAGGATCCGTGCGGAGCCGAAGGCCGGTTCTCCGGCCGCGAGGTGATGGCCGAGTTCCGCCGGGCCACCGGGCTGAAGACGGCCACCAACATGATCGCCACGGACTGGCGGGAGATGTCGCACGCCATCCGCAGCAACGCCGTCGATATTCCCCTGGCCGATCCGCACTTCTGGACCATGCACGGCTCGGTGCGGGTTGCCCAGATGTGCCACGAGTTCGGCCTCACCTGGGGCTCGCACTCCAACAACCACTTCGACATCTCCCTGGCCATGTTCACCCACACCGGTGCTGCCGCCCCGGGTGAGATCACGGCGCTGGATACGCACTGGATCTGGCAGGACGGCCAGGGCCTGACCAAGGAACCGCTGCAGATCAGGGACGGCGCCATCGAGGTCCCCGCTGCCCCCGGGCTGGGCATTGAACTGGATAGGGATGCTCTGGAGAAGGCGCACCAACTGTACCTGGAGCGCGGCCTGGACGCGCGCGACGACAGCATCGGCATGCAGTACTACATCGAGGGCTGGTCCTTCGATCCGAAGCGGCCCTGCCTGGTCCGCTAGCAAGGCCGCCGTTGGGTAAAGTAGTGGGGTCGCTGTGACCGGCCCCACTACTTTGCCGCGCCCGCAGCCGGCCTGCACTACCTATCCCAAAGGAAACATCCAATGACGTCTGTGGACAACGCTGTCTCGGACGTGGCCTCGGCCACGAAAAAATTCTTCAAGCGCGTGCTGCCCATCATGCTGGTGATGCTGGTCTGCAACCAGCTGAACCGGTCCAACATCGGCTACGCCCAGGATCACCTTCAGGCCGACGTCGGCATCGGCGCCGCTGCCTACGGCTTCGGCGCCGGACTGTTCTTCATCGCCTACGCCATCTTCGAGCTTCCCAGCAACGTGATGATGGAGAAGTACGGCGCCGAAGTGTGGCTGACCAGGATCATGATCAGCTGGGGCACCGTTTCATTCCTGATGGCCTTCGTGCAGAACGAAGCCATGTTCTACGTCCTGCGGTTCCTGCTGGGCGCCGCCGAGGCCGGCTTCTTCCCCGCCGTCATCTTCTACTTCGCCCGCTGGGTTCCGGCGGGCCAGCGTGGCAAGGCCACTGCAATCTTCATCGCCGGCTCTTCCATCGCCGCCGCAGTTTCCGGCCCCATCGCCGGCATGCTCCTCAGCCTCCACGGCGCACTGGGCCTGCGTGGCTGGCAATGGCTTTTCGGGTTCGAAGGCGCACTGTCCGTGGTGGTCGGCTTCGCGGTGTTCTTCGTCCTGGACGCGAAAATCAAGGACGCCAAGTGGCTGTCCCCGGGCGAAAAGAACGCCCTGTCCGGGGCCATCGCCGCTGAGGACGCACAACACATCAAAGCCGACGGCAGCAAGTTCAACCGCTGGAAGATGCTGCTGAACCCACAGATCCTGCTGCTGTGCGGCATCTATTTCTCCGTGCAGCTGTCCATCTACGCCAACACCTTCTGGCTCCCCAGCATCATCAGGCAGATCCCCGGCACCACGGACCTCACCGTCGGTTTTCTCTCCTCCATCCCGTGGATCTGCGCCGTGTTCGCCATGTACTTCGCGGCGAAGCTGCAGGACAAGGCCAGGTCAAAGAAGCCGCTGCTGGTGGTTGCCCTCCTGGTCGCTGCCGTCGGAACCTTTGCGGCAGCCGTAGCAACCCCGGTCATGGCCCTGGTGTTCCTGGCCATCGCCGCCATGGGCTTCAAGAGCGCGTCGCCGCTGTTCTGGACCATTCCGCAGTCCGGGCTGCACCCCATGGTCCTTGCACCTGCCATCGCCATCATCAATTCGCTGGGAAACCTGGGCGGCTTTGTGGCGCCGTTCGGCTTCGGCATCATCAAGGAGCAGACCGGCAGCGTCATCCCGGGCCTGTTCGCACTGGCAGTGGCCTCCACCATCGCCGCGGGCCTGGTGTACTTCCTCAAGGAGCGCCGCAGCGGCAAGGATGCCGAGCCGAACATGGCGGAACTGGCGGCTGCGGAACCTGTTCCCGCCCGCGCCTGACAGCACCCCTGCCGGAATCGCCGGAACGGTGCGGGGACGCCGGAGCCTTCAGGCGTCCCGCACCGTTCCGGCGTCCGGGCGGAACCTATGCGCCTGTAATCACCAGGGCAACGCTGTGCCCGCCGAAACCGAAGGCATTCACCAGCCCGGCCGGGGGCGTTTCCGGCTGTAGCGGGCGGACGTCTTCGGTGACGACGTTAAGCTCAACTTCCGGGTCCTGCTCCTGCACATTGAGGGTGCCGGGGAGCATCCCGGTCCGGAGGGCTTCCACCACCACGACGGCGGCCAGCGCCCCGGCGCCGCCCAACAGGTGGCCCGTGTGCCCCTTGGTGGATGTCACGGGAACGCCTGCACCAAAGATGGCGTTGATTGCCTGGCCCTCCAGCCGGTCCCCCACAGGCGTGGAGGTGGCGTGGGCATGGACAAATCCAATGTCGTCAGCAGCCATCCCGGCCGAGTCGAGCGCCTTCTGCATTACCCTGCGCTGCATGGCGGGGTCTGCCGCCACGATGTCGTTCGCGTCGGAGGTCACCGCTCCGCCCGCAACAGCGCCCAGGACCTCAGCCCCGCGGGCACGGGCGTGCCCTTCGCTCTCCAGCACCACGATGGCGGCGCCCTCTGCGAGCACAAAGCCGTCGCGGCCGCCGTCGAAGGGGCGCGATGCGCGCTGCGGATCATCGTTGCGGGTGGACAGCGCGCGGATCTGGGAGAAACCGGTGACCACCAGGTCGTTGACCGAGGCATCAACGCCGCCGGCAATGACGACGTCGGCAGCACCTGAGCGGATCATCTCGGCTGCCTGGACAATCGCCTCAGCCCCGGAGGCGCAGGCGCTCACCGGCGTGCGGGCGCCGCCGCGGGCGCCCAGGTCGATGGACACCCATGCCGCAGGCCCGTTCACCATGAGCCGGGTCAGAGTATGCGGCGAAACCTTGCGCGGACCGGATTCAGCAAGCGTGCGGTCCTGCTCCAGGGTGGAGCCGAGCCCGCCGTAGGCAGAGCCGATCACCACCGCGAAACGCTCAGGATCCACCTCCGGCGCACCAGCCTGTTTCCATGCTTGCCGGGCGGCGATAAGGGCCAACTGCCCGCAGCGGTCCATGCGCTTCATCTCACGGGTATTCAGGTGTTCCGAAAGGTCTGCCCGCACCTGCCCTGCAATCTTCACCGGCAGCTGGTCCGCCCAGGCATCTTGAAGCGGGGCAATGCCGGACCTGCCGGCCACCAGGCCGGCCCAGGTCTCGGGGACGGAGGAACCGAGCGGATTGATGGTGCCGACGCCGGTGACCAGTGCACGGGATTGGGTTGCAGCCATGTTGACCTACTTTGCGGGGTTGTGGGTGCCGATGGGCACGAGGGTGAGGTCGGGATGGTTCTTTTCGATCCGGCGCAAGGCCCACACGTCATTAAACAAGGCGAGGTACTCGCCGTCGGACCGCAGCAGCACCTCCGCGCCAGGAACGTTGGCGAGCGCGGGCATGGCGTCCGCCGTCGAAATCCTGGCCAGGGAGTAGGGCAGGCGCTCCAGCCGCATGGGGGCGCTGAAGTCGTGCGCCATCCTGTCCTCCACCACTTCGAACTGCATGGGGCCGACGGCGGCAAGCACCGGCGCCTGGTCACCGCGGACGTCGGAGCGGAGCACCTGTATGACGCCCTCGTGTTCGAGCTGCTCGATCCCGCGCCGGAACTGCTTGAACTTGCTGGGGTCCTTGGAACGGGCCACCTGGAAGTGCTCGGGCGCGAACAGCGGGATGGCGGGGTACTCCACCGGCTCTTCCAGGAAGAGGCTGTCCCCCACGCGCAGCGACGACGCGTTGACCAGGCCGACGACGTCGCCCGGGTAAGCCTCGTCAATCACTTCGCGTTCCCGGCCGAACACCTGCTGGGCATACTTGGTGGCGAAGGACTTGCCGGTGCGGGTCTGGGTGACCACCATGCCGCGCTCAAAGACGCCGGAGCATACGCGGATGAAGGCCACGTGGTCCCGGTGGGCTTTGTTCATGCCGGCTTGGACCTTGAAGACGAAGCCGGAGAACGGGGACTCCACAGGCCGGGGTTTGCCCTCCATGTCCGCCCGCGGGGATGCCGGCGGGGCGAAGTCCACCAGCGCGTCCAGCAGTTCCTTGACGCCGAAGTTAAGCGCGGCGGAGCTGAACAGGATGGGGGTTGCCTTGCCCGCGTGGAAGGCGTCGACGTCGAACTCGAGGTTCGATTCGATCACCAGACCCGCCTCGTCCACAGCGTCGGACCAGTTACTGCCCTGGCTTTCCGCAGCCTCTTCCGGGGTGAAGTATTCGGTGATGGCAATCTGGGCGCCGGCGTTGTTGCGTTGGAACCGGGCGAACCGGTCATTGCGGAGGTCCCACACGCCGCGGAAGTCGCCGGAGATCCCCACCGCCCATGTCAAGGGCATGGGCTGCAGGCCGGTGCGCTCGGTGATCTCATCCATCAGGGCAAGGGCGTCCAGGCCGGGACGGTCCCACTTATTGATGACGGTGATGATCGGCAGGTTGCGCTGCTTGCAGACCTCGAACAGCTTCATGGTCTGCGTTTCCAGGCCCTTGGCTGCATCCACCAGCATCACGGCGCAGTCCACAGCGGCCAGCACCCGGTAGGTGTCCTCAGAGAAGTCAGCGTGGCCGGGGGTGTCCAGCAGGTTGATGACCGTGTCCCGGTACGAGAACTGCAGCGCAGCCGAGCTGATGGAGATGCCGCGGTCCTTTTCCATCTGCATCCAGTCCGAGACGGTTTCCTTGCGGTTGGCCTTGCCGCTGGAGGCGCCGGCGGTGCCGATCACCTTGGCGTGCAGGGCCAGCGCCTCTGTCAGTGTGGACTTGCCGGCGTCGGGGTGGGAGATGACAGCAAAGGTCCTGCGGCGGCTGGCCTCTTTGTGAATACCGGAGATCCGGGCGGGGGTCAGGACATCTTGGGACACGGTGCTACTTTCGCTGCGGTTCGGGGTACCCGGGCGCCGCCTCATAGGGCACTGCGGACTTTGCCGGGGAACGGGCTGGGCGGACAGCCAAGTTTCCAGTTTATCGCAGCGCGCCAAACTGGACGGGCCCCGCTTAACGCCGCTGAAACCCGAAGTTCAAGACCGCGAAATCCTGCCGGGCTAGCGTGGCCGCATGATGACCAATGACAGACCCACGCAGGCTTCCTTCCCGGGCCGGCCGGAAAGCATGTGACCGGCAATGCAGGGAGTTTCCTTTTCCGGCAACCTGTTCTTCGATCCCCTTGTTTCGGGGCTGTCCGGAGCCGCAGAACGTGACCCCGGCCGGGTCGCTGCTGACACCCGGCGGCGTCCCACTCAGACTGCCGCGGAACAAAATGCCCTTCGGGCGGCATCACTTGCAAAGGTCAGCAAGGACCTGGAGCGCATGATCAGGGACCGCGCACGCTAAAGCCCGCCCTCGAACCACGAACGGGAAGAAGGAAACGGCATGATGGGGAGATGCACAGCATCGAGCTGACCTTCGAGGACTCAACCGACAAGGCCATCAGGTCTGACTGGGCGCGGCTCGCGGCAGCGGGCGTCCCCAGCCTTGCTATACACACGTCACCCAGCAACAGCCCCCACATCACGCTCGCCGCGGGCCCGGAACTGCGTCTTCCCACTACATTGAAGGACCTCTGGCAGCGGCTGCCCGTTGACATCGATTTTTCTGGCGTCCAGGTTTTTGGTGCCCGGACTGGTACCTATGTCCTGGCCAGGTCCATCGTGGTGACCCGCCCGCTGCTCGAGCTGCACCGGCTCCTCCACGAAGAGATATCCGGAGCGTTGCCCCTCACCCGGCCCGGCGCCTGGACGCCGCACGTAACCCTTGCCCGCCGCATTTACGGGCACCAGCTGGGAACAGCACTTGATCTGCTGGACCTGCGCATGGAGGGGGTTTGTACCCGGGCCCGGTTGTGGGACAGCGGCACCAGGACACTCACACCGCTCGCGGATCCTGCCTGAAACAGTCGCCGGCAGCGGCAGTCCGCAGGCCAAAATGCATGCCAGGCCACCCGCCGTCGAACGCGTTTCTGCAACCCTCCGCGCCCGCCCCTAATGGGGCACTTTAGGGCTTGCCCGTGCGGAAGCAGGCGCCTCTTACCCCTATCATTGAGCTTGCGGGAAACAGAGCACTTTCTGGTCCTGCCGGCAACCTGTGCAAGCCGGCATTCTTGCGGGCGGCGGTCCGCACCTTCGAAGGGAAAACTATGGCGCGGAGCCCCGAAGAATCGCTTAGGGCAACTCTGGCCAGGGTGGCACCCGGAACTCCCCTTCGGGACGGCCTCGAACGCATTTTGCGGGGACGCACCGGCGCGCTGATCGTCCTGGGCTCGGACCGTACCATCGATTCCATCTGCTCCGGCGGCTTTGATATCGGCATTGAGTTCTCGCCCACCCGCCTGCGGGAGCTGGCGAAGATGGACGGCGCCATCATCTGTGACAGGGACGCGGGCAACATTCTGCGGGCGGCGGTGCAGCTGGTTCCGGACTCGAGCATCGAAACCCAGGAATCCGGCACCCGCCACCGCACTGCAGAACGCGTGGCCAAGCAGACCGGAGTTCCGGTCATCTCCGTGAGCCAGTCCATGCAGATCATCGCCCTCTACGTCAACGGGCTGCGGCATGTCCTGGAGGGATCCGAAAACGTTCTGGCGCGCGCCAACCAGGCCCTTGCCACCCTGGAGCGCTACCGCGCACGGCTGGACCAGGTGACCAGTTCTCTGTCCGCCCTGGAAATCGAGGCGATGGTGACGGTCCGGGACGTCGCCGTCACCCTCCAGCGGCAGGAGATGGTCCGCCGCATCTCGGAGGAGATCTCCCAGTACGTCCTGGAGCTCGGTGAGGACGGCCGCCTCCTCTCGCTCCAGCTCGATGAACTCACCGTGGGCCGTGGTCCCGGCAGCGACGTCATCATTCGGGACTATGCGAGCCCGGATGCCTCCGCCGAGGACATTGAAAAGGCCGTCAGCGCACTGGTCAATCTCGGTCCCACCGAACTGATCGACCTCGGAAAGATCTCGGGAATCGTCGGGTTCGCCGGCGGCGAGGCCAACCTCGACGCCGTGGTCCAGCCCCGCGGCTACCGGCTGCTGTCCGGCCTGAAGGCTGTGCCGAAGGCCGTTGCCGACCGCCTGGTGGACCACTTCGGCGGGCTCCAGTTCCTCATGGCCGCCACCATTGACGACCTGATGACTGTGGACGGCATCGGCGACCAGCGTGCCCGCACTGTACGTGAAGGCCTTAGCCGGATGGCCGAGGCAAGCCTGCTGGACCGCTTCCTCTAGGTTGCAACCGCAACAGCACGAACGCAACCGGCAGCCGGCAGCTGTCAGTTCAGCTGGAAGACGGCCTTGGGGCTGGCCTTGGATCCGAGCTTTGCCGTGAAAATGTAGTAGGCCCCGCCGCCGCCCGGCTTGGCTTCAACCGGCTGGCAACCCTCCACGCTGCGGTTACGGGACCAGGGAAAATTCGCGGTTTCGCTGGCTCCGGCCGGTATGACCTTCACCAGGTCTTCGCTCTTTGCCTGGCAGTCGCGCGACGAGAAGATGCGGTCGGCTCCGCTGGTCACCAGGAACTCCATCTGGGAGGTTCCGATGTTGACTTCGCATGGCGCGGTGCCGCCGTTGGTCACCTTGAGTGTGAGCATCGGTTTTTCCTCCGGCCCGTAGGCAGGCTTGTCTGTGGAGGCGGTAACGGTGATCAGGTTCTGGTTGCAGCTGGGCGTTGCTGTCGGTGTGGGCGTCACGGCAGCAGTTGCACTGGGGGAAGCCGAAGGCGACGGCCCGCCGGAAGGACCGGCAGACGCCGTCGCGATTGAAGCGCCGGCAGTGGGCTCCGTTGACGAAGCCTGCTCGGATCTGCCGTTGAAGGCGCCGGCGATGGCGAAGCCGCTGAGGATCAGCGCGATGACCAGCAGGAGCGCACCGCCCGCAAAGAGCCGGCGGCGGCGGTACACCGCCGCGCTTGGCTTCCGGACGGCGGTGGAACCGGATGCCGGTGTCCTGCCACGTGCTGATGAATCGCCTTGCCTGCCCATCCTTCTAGGCTAGAGAACGGCCCTGCTTCTGCTGGCCCACCACGCCGCCGCAGCACTAAGGCTCTCATCACATCCCTGTTTCAGCCCGCACTTGCGCATCTATTACAGTGTTGGCATCGATACTGAAGCCTCCTCCGCCGCTGTTGTGCCCGGCCATGCCGCGGTTACAGCCCAACTGGATACGCTGCACGGACGCATCAACGGGTGGTTCGACGAAACTGCCCGCAAGCTCCCCTGGCGTGAGCCCACCTGTTCCCCCTGGGGCATTCTGGTCAGCGAAATCATGCTGCAGCAGACGCCCGTGGTCCGGGTACTCCCTGTCTGGCACGAGTGGCTGGAACGCTGGCCCACCCCTGCGGCACTGGCAGGAGAACCAGCCGGCGAAGCGGTCCGGCGGTGGGGCCGGCTGGGGTACCCGCGCCGGGCCCTGCGGCTGCACGGCGCCGCGGTGGCCATCACGGAAGACCACGGCGGCAGGGTACCCAACACCTATGCGGAGCTGCTGGCCCTCCCGGGCGTAGGGAGCTACACGGCCGCCGCCGTGGCCGCTTTCGCCTACGGCCGCCGTGAGACTGTGGTGGACACGAACATTCGGCGCGTGCACGCCCGGCTGGTCTCCGGCACCGCCCTTCCGGCTCCGGCCCTCACGGCAGCTGAGATGCGGCTGGCCGCAGCACTCCTGCCTGCCGACCACAGCCCTTCGGTCCAGTGGAACGCCGCGGTCATGGAACTGGGTGCGCTCCTGTGCACTGCGCGGGTGCCCAAGTGCGGCGCCTGCCCGGTCAACGACCTCTGTGCGTGGCGGGCGGCAGGTGAGCCGCCGCCGTCGTACGTCCCGAAAGGCCAGGCGTGGCACGGCACCGACCGCCAGGTCCGCGGTGCCGTGATGGCTGTGCTTCGGCTCGCCGAAACGGCGGTGCCGGCCGAGATGTTCCACCGGGAGCCTGCCGACCTGGGCTTCGCGCCGGCAGGCATCGGCGTACCACTGGCCGCGCTGCACCGGCTCAACTCGGCACCGGAGCAGCTTGAGCGTGCCCTGGCAGGTCTGCTGGCCGACGGCTTGGCAGAGATGCACCACGACGGGTACCGGCTTCCGGCCTGACGCCACCTCGGTGGCTCTTCTCCCGCGTCTCTTTTTGGCGCCCATCGGCTTCGGGGCAATAACAATGCGGGCATCAGTTCACGCCAGGCAGGTCCGTCCCTGTCCCCGGCGCCCTACGCTGAAGCATGCGCAGGCTGCAGCTGCTCTTGGCAGCAATTACGACGGCGGGGCTCGCCTCCGCCTGTGGGCCCGGTCCGGGCGCGGCCCCCTGCCCTGCCATCGCGCAGGCTACTGCCGTTTCGGTGACAGTTGCAGCCAGCTATGCGCAGGAGGTCCACGTCCTGCATCTCAAGGCGTGCCAGGACGGCTCCTGCAGCGAGGATGACGTCGAGCTCCGGCCGGGGAGCGACTCGATTGACCAGGGCTGCGCTGAGGGCGTCTGCTCCGCTACGGCGTCCCCGAACGGCACAAAGGTGGGAATCCTGATGCTCCAAGCACTGACCGAATCGCCCATGTCGGTTACGGCGTCGGGAACCGCCCCGGACGGAGCCGCGTTACCGCTACGCGACGTCGATTTCCGCCCCAAGGCCGAGTATCCGTTCGGGCAACAGTGCGGGCGGTTCCTCAGCGCGGGAGTCCTCCTGGACGGCGAAGGTCTGCATGTACGGACCTGAGGCTTATGTGACCCCTAGAACAGCGCCGGCTGGCCGAAAGATTCATCCTTAGCCGCTGCGACTGCAGCGTCCTGCGTTCCTGAAGCGTGCCGCCATTCCAGACCGAGGTCGGCGAGCAGCTCCTCCACGGACGTCTGGCCGTCCAATACTTCAATATCCGTGGAGCTGTCTTCGAGCTGGGGCCGTTCCATGGCATTGAGCATATTCGCAGGAGCGGGCCAGGCACCCTGGAACACACCGCCGGCGGGCGATTTGCCTGCCGGCCACACCTGCTATGGCTCCCCGAACCCAGCCTGCACCAGGTTGCCCACATAATCCACGGCCCGTTCCGCGTCGGCGCCCCAGGCCTCCACATGCAGCACCGACCCCTTCCCGGCAGCGAGCGTCATGAGACCTGTCATGGAGGCGCCGTCCACTCCGTTGACCCTCACCTCCGCATCCAGTGACGACAGGCCGCCCGCAATCTTCGCCGCCGGCCGCGCGTGCATTCCCGCCTGGTTGACGAGCTCGAAATCCCCGGTGGCATCCGGACCGGCTCCTTCCCCTGCTGTCTGCACGGGTGAGCCTTCCGGTCCCTGGGGCGAACCACCAACAGCCTCGGCAGCCAGCTTGACGGCCTGCATGTCGGCACCGCCCTGCGCCGCGACGGCTGCTGCCACAAGCCCCTCCACCAGCGGCGCATCCGCAAGCAGCACACCGCCGGGGTTCTCTGCGAACTCAAGCGCCGACTCGGCCGTCATCACAGCAGACCCCAGGTCAGCAATGATTACGGTGCCCGCGCCGCCCGCCTTATCCAGCGCGGCCATGACCTTCTCCAGGCTTGTGCCGATCCTCCCGTCGGTGGTGCCGCCCGCGGTCAGCACCTCCACGTCCGGCGCCATCTGGGCGGCAAGCTCAGCAGCGCCGTCGGCAATCTTTTCACTGTGGGAGACCACTACGATGCTGACGGTCACGCAGCGGCCCCCACAGCTGCGCGGAGGATCAGTGCGGAAGAGGCAGCACCGGGGTCACGGTGTCCGGCGCTTCGCTCCCCCAGGTAACTGGCGCGGCCTTTTCGCGCCACCAGGGGATCAGTGGCCACCGCGCCGGCTTCGGCGGCCTCGGCTGCGGCCACCAGGACCGCAAGGACATCACCGTCCACCGCCGCTTTTTGGGCCGCTTCTGCCGCCGGCGTCCATGCGTCCACCATTGTCTTGTCGCCGGGTTCAGCCTTTCCGCGCGCCACAATCCCGTCGCGGGCGGCGGCCAGGGCGTTGGCCAAGGCTGCAGGATCGATCTCCGCGGATTCACCCAGCGAGGTGGCCGCACGCAGGAAGGCCGTGCCGTAGAGCGGCCCGGCAGCCCCACCGACCTTGGACATCAGGGTCATCGCGGTCAGCTTCAGCGCCGCCCCGGGCGTCCCGGGCGGGGACTCGGACAGCTTGTCCAGGACAGCCTGGAACCCGCGGTCCATGTTTTCCCCGTGGTCAGAATCCCCGATGGCGCGGTCCAGTTCGATCAGGTAGGACCGGTGCTCTGCCATTGCCTGAGCGGAGAGCGTCAGCCACTTCACCGCCCAGGTCACGTCCAGCGCTGCCATCACACGCCCCAGCGGAGGGCAGCGGTGTGGACCGGGGCGTCCCACAGCTCCCTCAGTTCATCATCCAGCCGCAGTACAGAGATGGAGCAGCCCTGCATTTCCAGTGACGTGATGTAGTTGCCCACCAGGGAACGTTCCACGCTGGCTCCACGCTCCGACAGGACCTGGGCCGCGCGCCGGTAAATGATGTACAGCTCGCTCAACGGTGTTCCACCCATGCCGTTGACGAACAGCAGCACCCGGTCCCCCGATGCAATTGCCAAATCAGACAGAACCGGCTCCAGCAGCCGGTCAGTGATGCCGTCGGCGTTCTCCATGGGGATGCGGTGCCTGCCAGGCTCCCCGTGGATGCCGATGCCGATTTCGATTTCGTCCTCGGCCAGGTCGAAGCTCGGTGTGCCCGCGTGGGGGACAGTGCAGGCGGACAGTGCCACGCCCATGGTGCGCACGTTCGCGTTGACCCGCTCGCCGACGGCGGCCACCGCTTCCAGGTCATCGCCCCTCTCTGCGGCCGCACCTGCAATCTTTTCCACCAGCACGGTGCCGCCCACGCCGCGGCGCCCCGCGGTATACAGCGAATCCTCCACGGCAACGTCGTCGTTCACCAGCACGGTGCGGACGCTGACGCCCTCGGCTTCCGCAAGTTCGGCCGCCGTCTCGAAGTTCAGGACGTCACCCGTGTAGTTCTTCACAATGTGTACGACGCCGGCGCCGGCGTTAACGGCGAGTGTTGCCGGAAGGATCTGGTCCGGCGTCGGCGAGGTGAACACCGCCCCCGGCACGGCGGCGTCAAGCATGCCCCGCCCCACGAAGCCGGCGTGCAGCGGTTCATGACCGCTGCCCCCTCCGGAGACCAGCCCGACCTTGCCGCTCACCGGCGCGTCCTTGCGGGTGATGAACGTGGGGTCCGTGCTGATGGTTACCAAGTTGGCGTGGGCGAGGCCGAAGCCCTGGACAGATTCTTCGACAACGGCCCGGGGATCGTTAATCAGTTTTTTCATCGCGGTGCTCCTGGCTCTGGTTCCTGGAGAATGTCACTCTGACCCTACTACCGGCAGGCTGGACAGCGGTAGGTTCCCGGGGCCGCAATGCCTCTCCCACCAGCGGCGGTGCTTCCGGGCAGTGGGCCGCTACAGCACCTTGATCATGCGGGTGTTGCCCAGGGTGTTGGGCTTGACCCTTGCCAGGTCCAGGAACTCGGCAACGCCCTCATCATGGGAACGGAGCAACTCGGAGTAGACCACGGGATCTACTGCAGACTGGTCGGGCATGACCTCGAAGCCGTGGCGCTTGAAAAAGTCCACCTCGAACGTCAGGCAAAAGACACGGGCCACGCCCAGCGCGCGGGCTTCTTCGAGCAGGCTCTCCACCAGGACGTGTCCCACGCCTTTGCCCCGCCAGTCCTCGGAGGCAGCCAGGGTACGTACTTCCGCGAGGTCTTCCCACATGACGTGCAGTGCGCCGCAACCAATAACGTCTCCCTCGCTGGACTCTGCAATCCGGAACTCCTGAAGGCTCTCGTAGTAGGCCACGGTCTCCTTTGCCATCAGGATCCGTTGCTCCGCCAGCGGCGCCACGAGCTTCTTGATGGCGGAAACATCGCTGGTGCGGGCAGGACGGATATGGAAGGAATCAGTCACAGGCCAATCCTAGTTCGGCCTTGCCCTGGCTTCGCCCAGGAGACGCCGCGGCGTGATGCTCCTTCACCATATCCGGTCCTCCGGCGCTTTCCACATCTACGCAGCAAGGTCGATCGGCCGGCTACCGGTTTCGCCACCGCCTGGCTCTTTTGGCTCTGCTGGGCCGTCGCGATGGGTCCCGGGTTCACGGCAGCCGGGCTTTTGATGGAGAGGTGGTTTCCGGACGTCGACGTGTGGATTTGGTGCCTGCTTTTGCTGCGGTCCTGTTTACCCTGAATGCGATTTCCTCCCGCGTCTTTGGGGAATCGGAATTCTGGTTCGCGCTGATCAAAGTCAGCGCAGTGGTTGGCTTGATAGTTCTCGGCGGCGCAGCGCTGATGGGTTTTCACCCCCTTGCCCACGATGGTTATCCGGGCCTGGGAGAGAACCTCGTGACATCACAGGGGCTCTTCCGCAACGGCATTACCGGAGTCCTTATCACTACGCTTGCCGTCTTATATGCCTTTTCCGGTTCAGAGCTCATTGGCGTAGCGGCAGGGGAAACCGCAAGTCCTGCCGTAAATATCCCCAAGGCAATGCGCACCACCGTTATTCGGCTCCTGATTTTCTTTGTGGGTGCGATTGCGGTCATCGCGAGTACCGCGCCCTACGGGGACGCTTCCCTGCAGGAAAGCCCCTTCGTCACCGTCTTCTCCCAACTAGGCATTCCCTACGCTGCTGACGTCATGAATTTTGTGATCATCACGGCTCTTTTGTCAGCCGGTAACTGTGGTCTTTTCTCCTGTACCAGGGTGCTTTTCTCCCTCGCGGATGAAGGGCACGCGCCTAAAGCTCTCGGAAAGCTGACGAAGCGGGGTATTCCGATACTTGCCCTGTGCGTCAGCATGCTGGGTAGCCTGGCTTCCCTTATCCCAGCGTGGTTGCTCCCACCACGGTCTATTTGGTGCTCGTCTCCATCGCGGGTTTCGCCACGGTGGGCGTCTGGATGTCCATCACGGCAGCACATTTTTCACCGCCGGAACTTCATTCGGGCAGGCGGCAACACAGCATCACCGTTCGTGGGCGCGTGCTACCCCTACTTCCACTACAAATACGGCCGCGGGCAAAAAGGCCGGCCGAACGACCAGAACGCCCGAGCGCAAACAGTAGACGCTCCCTAGCCCTACCCCCAAGCCGCAACCCACGAGGCGCGCTGGCGAGACAAAAGGGCTGGGACATTATGCTGCCCACGCCTTGGCGACAGCGGGCAAGAGGCGAAGGAGGCTGGGACATTTTTGTAGCGTGCTTAGGGCCCACGCTGGCAGGGTTCCCTGGCCGCGCTTGCGCGGCGAGGATGCCAGTGGGGATGAAGGAGCAGCACGCGGTAAATGGCCCAGCCTCCAAGCCGGAGTCAGCCGGACCAAGCCGAGGGTGCCTGGAGTCCGAGTTCAACAGGGAGAGGCATATCCTGCTCCAGGACGTTCCGTGCCAGGAAGGACTCCACGACGCCGTACCAGACCTTGGCATGCTGCGGCTGGAGGATCCAGTGGTTCTCGTCCGGGAAGTAGAGGAACCGGTGCTGGGTGCGGCCGTCCTGGTCAGCAGCAAGCTGCGACTTGGACAGGAGCTCGTACCAGAGACGCAGGCCTTCACCGATGGGTACCCGGTAGTCCTTGTCGCCGTGGATGACCAACATGGGGGTGCTGATCTTTTCGACATGGAGGTGCGGGGAATTCTCCAGCGCCATCTTGTCGGTCATTTCTTTCAGCCAGTACTGGGAAGCGTCAGTGGTGGGACCGAACTGGTCGAGGGCCCAGAGGCCCGCGTGGGTCACAATGGCTTTGAAGCGGTCCGTCTGCCCGGCCACCCAGTTGGCCATGTAGCCGCCGAAGGAGCCGCCCATGGCGGCGGTGCGCTCCGCGTCGATGTCCGGACGTTCAGCGGCCGCGTCGGTCACGGCCATGAGGTCCGAGAAGGGTGCATTGCCCCAGGCGCCCCAGCCCCGCTGGATGTAGTTCTGGCCATAGCCGGTGGAGAGCGCCGGGTCAGGCAGGAGTACGGCGTAGCCCTTCGCTGTGAGCAGCCACGGGTTCCAGCGCCAGGTCCAGGCGTTCCATGAGCCGAGCGGGCCGCCGTGGATCCAGAGCAGCATCGGCGCCGGAGCCTCCGCAGAGGCGCCGTCCGGAAGCGCAAGGTAGGCGGGGACGCGGGATCCGTCTGCAGCCGTGGCCGCGATCCGCTCCAGCGTGCCGCTGAGGGAGGGCCGTTCTGCCGGAGCAAGGAGGCGCGTCACCTCACCTGTCAGCAGGTCGATGCGGACAGGTTCGGGCGGGAACTCATACGAGCTGCGGAGGGCATAGGCGTGGCGTCCATCGGGAGAAACCACGACGTCGGTGTAAGCCGCGGCGTCGCGCGTCACCCGGGTGACGCTTACTTCAGCCGCACCGGCCGGAACGCTGATCCGGAAAACCGGCACCGCGCCGTCGTCGTCCGCTGTTACCAGGAGGCCGGAACCATTCGGCAGCCAGGCTGCCGGCTTGGCCCAGCGGTCCCAGTCATGCACCAACGGCTGCAGCTGGTCAGCGGCCGCGGATTCCTGGGAGACATCAAGGAGATGCAGCCTCACCTGGGGCGCCTGGTGCGGGGTGGTGTCGCTCTCGCTGAGCACCACCAGGTTGGTGCCGTCCGGGCTGACGGGGCCGGGGAAGTAGCTCATGCCCTCACTGTCCAGGAGCACCCTGGTGTTCCCCGAAGCTACGTCCACGGCCACCAAGACGGAGCGGCTGTCCGCTTTGGCCAGCGGCCTGGTGTAGCTCGTGTAGATGGTTTTGCCGTCGGGGCTGACCACCGTTTCCGCCTCCCTTAGCCTTGGCCCGGCGTCCGGAGTGAGGTTTCGGAGAACCAGGGGCACTGTGGCATCCACCGTGGTCGGCTTGCCCGGTTCCCTCTCCTTCCCGGGCTCCAGGGCGAAGATCCGGGGCTGGCCCGGCCCCAGGTCCGCGTCCCAGTACCGCACCGGGTACTCGCTGTGCAGGATGGCGGTGACTTTCTTGTCCTTACGCGACTTCCGGCGCTGGGCGTCGTCCTCCTCGTCGACGGAACCGGCCAGGACCTCTGCCGTGACGAAGGTTGCCTCCGCGTTCCTGGCGGTCAATACTGCCCCCACACCGCCGGGCCGGTTCAACACCACGCGGGCCTCGCCGCCGCCGGCTGGCAGGAGCCACAGGGCGCTGACCGGCTCTTCCTCGGGACTGTCGGGGTCGGGCCGGGCGGATGTGAAGTAGACGTCCCCGTTGGCAGCAAACGCCGCCCCGGCCTCACCCTTGGCACTGCGGGTGATCCGCCGTGCCTGCTTTTCCCCCGCGGGATCCAGTTCCCACAGCGCAGTGCCGAATTCCGTGCCCTTGCCGTTCAGGGTGGCAACGGTTGTGACCAGGCGGCTGCCGTCCGGGCTCAGGGCCAGTCCGCTGACGCGCGGGATGGAGAGGTAGTGGTCCAGGTCATGGAAAGGGGTCAAAGGTTGCCCATCCGGGATCGCCGGGTCCAAGTTAGCCATGCACCGATTCAACCCGACTGTGCCCCGCGTCACAAAACGATCCACAATGACGAAGCGGTCAGGGGTGCCGCTTTTGAGGGGCGGAGGCAAGACGAAAGCCCCGCCTGCTCCGGGAGCTGGCGGGGCCTTCGTGCTGTTGCTTACACGCTCGGGGCGATTTCCGGGATGCGCGGCTTGGCGTTGCCCGCGAACGTGAACTTGGCGTCGTCGCCGTCGCCCTCCACGTCCACTACAACGATGTCGCCGGCATGAATCTCGCCGAACAGGATCTTCTCGGAGAGCTGATCCTCGATTTCGCGCTGGATGGTGCGGCGCAGCGGCCGGGCTCCCATGGCGGGATCGTAGCCGCGGGTTGCAAGGAGCACCTTGGCTGCGGGCGTGAGCTCGATGCCCATGTCCTTGTCCTTGAGGCGCTTCTCCAGGCGGGTGACGAACAGGTCCACGATCTCGATGATCTCGTCCTGGGTGAGCTGCGGGAACACCACAACGTCATCCACACGGTTCAGGAACTCGGGGCGGAAGTGCTGCTTGAGCTCTTCAGTGACACGGGCACGCATGCGGTTGTAGCCGGTCTGCGTGTCGGTGCCGGACTGGAAGCCGGTGGCAACGCTCTTGGAGATGTCCCGGGTACCGAGGTTGGTGGTCATGATGATCACGGTGTTCTTGAAGTCCACCACGCGCCCCTGGGAGTCGGTCAGGCGGCCGTCTTCCAGGATCTGCAGCAGCGAGTTGAAGAGGTCCGCGTGGGCCTTTTCAACCTCGTCGAACAGCACCACGGAGAACGGACGGCGCCGGACCTTCTCGGTCAGCTGGCCGCCTTCCTCGTAGCCGACGTAGCCCGGAGGGGCACCGAAGAGCCGCGAGACGGTGTGCTTCTCGGAGTATTCGGACATGTCCAGCGTGATGAGGGCGTCCTCTTCACCGAACAGGAACTCCGCGAGTGCCTTGGCCAGCTCGGTCTTGCCGACGCCGGTGGGGCCGGCGAAGATGAACGAGCCGCCGGGGCGCTTGGGGTCCTTAAGTCCTGCACGGGTGCGGCGGATGGCCTGGGACAGGGCCTTGATGGCCTCGTTCTGGCCAACGACGCGCTTGTGCAGTTCGTCTTCCATCTTCAGCAGGCGCGAGGACTCTTCCTCGGTCAGCTTGAACACGGGGATGCCGGTGGAGTTGGCCAGCACCTCGGCGATGAGATCCTCATCCACCTCGGAGATGTCGTCCATGCCGCCGGACTTCCAGTGACGCTCCTTCTCCGAACGCTCGGAGATCATCTTCTGCTCCTTGTCGCGGAGCGCTGCGGCGCCTTCGAAGTCCTGCGCGTCAATCGCGGATTCCTTCTCCATCTTCAGCTTGGCAATGCGCTCGTCCATGGCCTTGAGCTCCGGCGGAGCGGTCATGCGGCGGATGCGGAGCCGTGCGCCTGCCTCGTCGATCAGGTCGATCGCCTTGTCCGGCAGGAAGCGGTCCGAGATGTACCGTTCGGCGAGGCTGGCAGCAGAGGCCAGGGCGCCGTCGGTGATGGTGACGCGGTGGTGCGCCTCGTAGCGGTCACGCAGGCCCTTGAGGATCTCGATGGCGTGTGCCACGGAGGGTTCCTTGACCTGGATCGGCTGGAAGCGGCGCTCCAGCGCGGCGTCCTTCTCGATGTGCTTGCGGTACTCATCCAGCGTGGTGGCGCCGATGGTCTGCAGTTCCCCGCGGGCCAGCATGGGCTTCAGGATTGATGCAGCATCAATGGCGCCTTCGGCGGCACCGGCACCCACCAGTGTGTGGATCTCATCAATGAAGAGGATGATGTCGCCGCGGGTGCGGATCTCCTTGAGGACCTTTTTCAGGCGCTCTTCGAAGTCACCGCGGTAACGGGAGCCCGCCACCAGCGAACCAAGGTCCAGGGTGTAGAGCTGCTTGTCACGGATGGTCTCCGGGACGTCGCCACGGACGATCGCCTGGGCAAGGCCTTCGACGACGGCGGTCTTGCCGACGCCGGGCTCGCCGATCAGGACCGGGTTGTTCTTGGTGCGGCGGGAGAGGACCTGCATGACGCGTTCCATCTCCTGCTCGCGTCCGATGACCGGGTCGAGCTTGTTTTCGCGGGCAGCCTGGGTCAGGTTGCGGCCGAACTGGTCCAGGACCACCGAACCGGCGGGCGCACCCTCGGGCTGGCTGGAACCGGAGCCGGCACCCGTGGTTTCCTTGCCCTGGTAACCGGAGAGGAGCTGGATGACCTGCTGGCGGACCCGGTTGAGGTCGGCGCCGAGCTTGACCAGCACCTGGGCGGCAACACCCTCACCCTCGCGGATGAGGCCCAGCAGGATGTGCTCCGTGCCGATGTAGTTGTGGCCCAGCTGGAGGGCTTCGCGGAGCGAGAGCTCCAGCACCTTCTTGGCACGGGGCGTGAAGGGGATGTGCCCGGACGGCGCCTGCTGGCCCTGTCCGATAATCTCCTGCACCTGCTCGCGAACGCCGTCGAGCGAAATGCTCAAGGACTCAAGAGCTTTGGCGGCAACGCCCTCACCCTCATGGATCAGACCCAAGAGGATGTGTTCGGTACCAATGTAATTGTGGTTCAGCATGCGTGCCTCTTCTTGGGCAAGCACAACTACGCGACGGGCACGGTCCGTAAATCGCTCAAACATTTCGCCACACTCCTAGCTACGACGTACTTTGATGCTACGTGGCGGGCCCGGACTTGTGGAGCGTGTTCGCCACAGGGGAAACCTGCCCGGTTTGGAAATACGACGGCGGCAGGTTCCGGAGGCCCGTCGCCGGGTTTTCCGGGACTGCTGCAGGCGGCTCCTCAGCAGCCAGCGGGGGCCGCCCGTGCCCGGGGCACGGGCCGTGCGGCCGGCAAGCGCAGCTGAAGCGGATTAGCCGTGCTGGAAGAGTGAAAATAGCCAAGCACTTTTGCCGGGCAGGGCCCGTGCCGCCATTTTAGGTCCATGCACGAAAAAGCCCTGCTTCCCGGCGTCCGAGAGCAGGGCCTAAACGGGGCCTAGGGCAGTACTAGGAATTTGCCTTTTGGTAGGCTTCCTGGATTTCCGCCTGAATTCGGCCGCGGCTGTTAACCGTGTAGCCGTTTTCGCGGGCCCATTGCCTAATCTGTGCAGAGTCGTGGCTGCGGCCACCCGGTGCTGTCTTAGTACGGGTGGCGGTGCGGCCGCCGGAAGTTTTCCGAGCTGCTGCAACAAAACGCTCCAGTGAAGAGCGGAGCTCAGCAGCGTTTGCTGCTGACAGATCAATCTCATAGTTGACCCCATCGAGGCCAAACTTAACATTCTCGTCTGCGGATCCCCCATCCAGATCATCAACGAGGATGATGTTTACTTTCTGTGCCATTAAAGGCCTTCCTCTTGGAAAGGGTTCGGTTTTCAGAAAAGCAGGATGTTTCCCTAAAAAGTATGACTCCCTTTATGGCAACGCGTCAAAGCGCGAAATGGTTCCTGTGGATTTGGGGGAAGTTGTGGGTTTATCTATTTGATTCCGAATCCGGGCGCTCTGCTGTTGACGGAGGGCGGGATTCGGCCTCCGCCTGCGCCTGGGCTTCCGCCTGGCGCTCGGCTTTGTCGGCGTTAAAGATCGATTTCATGGCAAACCAGAACAGCAAACCCACCACGATCGAAGGCAGGAGGACAGCTACGTATTCCATTGTCAGTGGCCCTCGGGCTTAAGCAGCGGGAAGAGGATGGTTTCGCGGATTCCGGCACCGGTAAAGAGCATCACCAGCCTGTCGATCCCCAGGCCGATTCCGCCCATGGGAGGAGCGCCGTATTCGAGGGCGCGCAGGAAGTCTTCATCCAGCTGCATCGCTTCGTCGTCGCCGGCAGCGGCGTGGCGTGACTGCTCGGTGAGCCGCTCGCGCTGGATGACGGGGTCGATCAGTTCGGAGAATGCAGTCCCGCGCTCCATGCCGCCGATAATCAGGTCCCAGGCCTCGATGAGCCGGCCGTCCTCGCGGTGCGGGCGGGCCAGCGGCTGCGCGGACGGCGGGTAATCGTAGACAAACGTGGGGTTCAGCAGCGTTGGTTCCACAATCTCGCCGAACAGCTCGACAGCCAGCTTCTCTGCGTCCCACTTCGGATCCACCTTGACTCTGTGCTTTTCGGCAATTCCGCGAAGCACTTCAAGCGGGGTGTCCGGGGTGACTTCCTGGCCAACGGCGTCGGAAAGCCCCGGATACACGGCCAGCCAGGCCCAGTCGCCATCGAGGTTGATCTCCCCTGCCTCGGTCTGAAGGACACGCCCCGCACCCACTGCGTCAGCGGCGTCGAGTATGATCTCCTTGATCCGCTCGGCCATGACGAACTGGTCCGCCCACGCCTCGTAGCACTCAAGGGTGGTGAACTCGGGGCTGTGGGTGGAGTCCACGCCCTCGTTGCGGAACACCCGGCCCATGTCGTAGACGCGGTCGATGCCGCCAACCACGGCGCGCTTGAGGTACAACTCGGTGGCGATGCGCAAGGTCATCTTCTGGTCGAAGGCGTTCATGTGGGTCTCGAACGGGCGGGCCAGGGCGCCGCCATGAACCAGCTGCAGGATAGGGGTCTCCACCTCAACATAGTTGTGGCGGAAGAGCGTCTCGCGGATGGAGCGCGTGATGGCCGCCCGGGTGTAAACCATTTCCCGGGCTTCGTCCCGGACCATCAGGTCCACGTACCGCTGCCGGACGCGGGTCTCCTCATTCAGCTCCGCATGCAGCACCGGCAGCGGGCGCAGCGACTTGGAAGCCATGGACCAGGAGTCGGCCATGATGGACAGTTCGCCGCGGCGGGAGGAGATGACCTCACCCTTGATGAACACGTGGTCACCAAGGTCCACCAGGGCCTTCCAGTCGGCGAGCGCCTCCTCGCCGATGTTGGCGAGGCTAAGCATGGCCTGCAGGCGGGTTCCCTTGCCATCCGTGCCGCCCTCCTGGAGCGTGGCGAAGCACAGCTTTCCGGTGTTGCGGATGAATACCACTCGGCCGGTGACGCCCACGATGTCGCCCGTGGTGTCGTCTGCCTGCAGGTGGGCGTACTTCTCGCGGATCTCCGCGAGCGAGTGCGTCCGGGCCACGCCCACCGGGTACGCCTCTACGCCGCGCTCGATGAGTTTGGCGCGCTTCTCCATGCGGATCCGCATCTGCTCGCTGGCATCCAGCGGCTCCGGGGCGTTCTTGGGCGAGGGGGTGTTTTGGGAAGTCACAATCCACAAGTTTACCGGGCGGGGAGGCCGCACCGCTCCTGCCTAGGATGGTGGTGAAAGAACAGGCACTTCCAACGCACGACGGCGGCCGGCTGGCACCGGCCGTTTTCGATGCCGCTGGCCGAGGGCCTGGGCGATGGCTGGGCCTGGACGTCTACGACCGCCGCGGGCGCGGAAGCTCCTCTGAGCAGCCCGCGGACAAAAGGGCAAGGCCGACCAGGCCAGGGACTTCAGCGTGCTGCCGGTCAACACCCACTTCATTGCCCGCGGCAAGAGCCCCGGCTACTACAAGGTGACGGCAGAACGGCTGCACGCCGCGGTCCCCGGCAGCACCTACGAGCTCTCCCCCAAGGGTTTCCACGGCTCCATCCCGGCGGCCATTGACGAACTGGTCACCGACATCTCCGAGTACTTCAAGGGCTGACTTCCAGTATGAGTTTTTGTCCATATATGCCGACTTAAGCCATCTGCAAGTATGCATATCCGGCCAAAAACTCGGGGGTCAGGTGCGCTCGCCCCTGCTGAACCCGGCCAGGGCCACGTCTCCGAGGTTCTGCCACAGGCTTTTGGGCTGGGGCAGGTGGTCCTTGGCTGCCAGCCAGTCGCCGTAGCTGGTGATGTCCTGCCCGCCTGATGCTGCGACGGCATCGCAGGCGAAGCCCACAGCCTGGGAACCGTCGGCCAGTTCGACCGTCCCCAGCAGCATGGGTTCGGGCAGGGCGGCCAGGAACCTGCCCAGCCCTGCTTCGGACACGAGCCACCGCTCCCCCACCAGCTCCGCGCCGTCGTCGGAACGGTACACGCCCGGCTTGGGCGGCACCGTGTCCAGGGAAACCATCCGGTAGCGCGCGGAGGTCCGCACGTGGCCGTCCCAGGCGGCGCCCAGTTCCTCGAGCTGGCGGGCCAGCGGCTGCCCCTTGCGGTGCGCACCCACCACCACGAGTGGAACAGCGGCGGCGCCTGCGGCAACCGGCCAGGGAGCGGACGACGACGGGCCGGCGCCGGCGCGCGCCGCTGCCGGTGCCGCGCCCCCGGCAAAGAGTGCCGGGGCTTCCGGAGTTGCCTCCAGGCGGCGGGCAATGTCGGTGGCAACAGCGTCGTCAAACGTCCGGCCCACCACGGTCAGCCCGAACTGGGCCCCGTCCACCTCTCCGGCCGGTACTGCAACCGCGCACAGGTCGAACAGGTTGCAGAAGTTCGTGTAGGTGCCCATGAGGGAGTTCACGCCCACCGGATCCGCGGCCACCTCGGCAAGGGTGGGATGGAACGGCGCCGTCGGGATCAGCAGGGCGTCAAAACCTGCAAGGCCCTCCATAGCCTCCTGCTTCAGCGCTTCGAGCCGGCCGGTATCAGCGACGTAACGGTGGGCGGGCACAGTGCCTGCCGCGCGGATGATGCGCTCCACGGTAGGGTCCAGGCCCGCCTGGCTCTCCACACCGCCGTCGGCATTTTCCAGGAACTCTCCGACGGCGGCGTAACGCTCCGCTACCAGCGCGCCGTCGTACAGCAGCCGGGCCGCTTCGAGGAAGGCGTTGAAGTCAATGGGTTCCGCCTTCACGCCGGCGTCCTTGAGCCTGTCAATGTTGCGCTGGAATTCAGCAGCCCAGGCCTCCGGCAGTGCCGGCAGGGTTGCGGGGTAGGCGACGCGCGGCTTCTCCGGCGCTGCCAGCCGGATGTCTGCAGGCCAGGCCCGGGCTCCTCCAGCCATCGCGCCCATGGCGAGCTCCGCTGTGGAGAGATGGCGGGCGAAGATGGTGACCGCGTCCCAGGACCTGCACGCCGGCACCACGCCGGCGGTGGACACAACATTGAGGGTGGGCTTGATGCCCACGATGCCCTGCAGCCCGGCCGGCACCCGGCCCGACCCGGCGGTATCCGTCCCAATGGCGATGTCCACGAGCCCCAGTGCCACTGCCACGGCAGAGCCGGAACTGGAACCGCCGGAAATGAAGTCCGGACGGCGGGAGTCCCGGACCGCCCCGTACGGGCTGCGGGTTCCGACCAGGCCGGTGGCAAACTGGTCCAGGTTGGTGGCGCCCAGGACCAGGGCGCCGGCAGCACGTAACCGGGCCACCGCTGCGGCGTCCTTCTCGGGGACATAGGCGAAGCCGGGACACGCCGCCGTGGTCGGGACGCCTGCCACGTCGACGTTGTTCTTGACGGCGAGCAGGAGCCCGGCCAGCGGCAGCCCGGCGCCGCCGGCAACTGCCGTGTCAATGGCCGCGGCCTCGGCCAGCAGCTCGTCAGCATCGCGGAGGGTAATCCAGATTTCCGGGCGGTCTATGGCCTCCAGGGCGGCGAGCGCGGCCTGGATCCGCTTGGTGGCGGCACCTTGGGTTTCCGTGTTCATACTGCTGCCTCCTCGAGTTCCGCTGCTTCCAGCCCATCCCCCGCTCCTCTATTTTCCAGCTCTGCGCCCGCGCCGAGGACCACCACCGCCTCGCCGGAAACAACCTGCGAGCCGGCGGCCGGCAGGACCCGCAGCACCACGCCGTTGCAGGGCGCCTCCAACACGGTTTCCATCTTCATAGCCTCCAGCGACACCAGCGGCTGGCCCTTGACCACCCGGTCCCCTTCCGCCACGTCCACCTTCCAGACGCTCGCGGCGAAAGGCGCCGAGACGAGGGACCCGCCGTCGGGAACCGCTACCTCGTCTGCCGGGGGCGCCGCGACGGCGGCCAGCGCGTCGGCACGGTCGAACTCGCCCGCGTCGGCCCATGCCTGCCGCTCCATGGCGAATGCAGTCCCCTGTTTTTCCCGGAAGGCCGCAATGGACTCGCGGTTTTCCTCGAGGAACACCTCGTGCTCGGCAAGCGAGAACGTGCCGTCCTCGATCTCCACTCCGCGGCCACGTCCGGCGGCCATGTCCGCCCGGAGGTCCAGGAGTTCCTCAGGGCTGACGGGGTACCAGGAGATCCGGTCGAAGAAACGGAGCAGCCACGGTGAACCGGGCTCGAACGGGGCGGAGTCAGCGTAGCGGGACCAGACCTGGGTGGTGCGGCCCACGAACTGGTAGCCCCCGGGTCCTTCCATGCCGTAAATGCACATGTATGCGCCGCCGATGCCCACGGCGTTCTCGGGCGTCCAGGTGCGGGCCGGGTTGTACTTGGTGGTGACCAGCCGGTGGCGCGGATCCAGCGGGGTTGCCACCGGGGCGCCAAGGTAAACATCGCCAAGTCCCAGTACCAGGTATTCGGCGTTAAAGACGGTGTCGAACACGTCATTGACCGAGTCCAGGCCGTTGATGCGCCGGATGAATTCGATGTTCCAGGGGCACCAGGGAGCGTCGTCACGGACACCTGTCATGTAGCGTTCGATGGCCTCGCGGGTGGCGGGATCGTCCCAGGACAGCGGCAGCCGCACGGTGCGGCTGGGAACCACCAGCTCGGAACTGGCCGGCAGGGCTGCCTCGACTTCCTGGACCAAATCCAGGAGGCGCGACGTGGACAGCACCGAGGGGTCCACTTTGATCTGCAGGGACCGGATGCCCGGGGTGAGGTCCACGATGCCGGGCACCCGGAGCTGCTCGATGTGCTGGTGCAGGGCGTGTACCCGCGCGCGGAGCCCGAGGTCCAGGACCATTTCGCCGTACTCCACCAGCAGGTTGTCGTCGCCGGAGCGGCGGTAGGTGACCGCGGGCCGTCCGGAACCTTCCGGCACCCGGCCCAGAACGCCGTCGTCGCCATCCCCGCGGCGGGCAGTGCGCAGCCAAGGTGCCGAGGCGGTGACGGCGGCAAGATCCCCGGACCAGCCGGCGTCGCCGGGCAGGACCAGCTGCCGGCCCGGTCCCAGATCCTTGGCCGACGGCGCCCGGCGGGCTTTGATGGGCACGAACCGCACCTTGTCCCCCGGCCGGAGCTGGCCCAGCTTCCAGCGGTCGGCGGTCACCACGGTGACGGGGCAGACGAAGCCGCCCAGGCTGGGGCCGTCCGGGCCAAGCAGGATGGGAGTGTCGCCGGTAAAGTCCAGGGCTCCCACTGAGTAGGCGGTGTCGTGGATGTTGGAGGGGTGCAGGCCGGCCTCGCCGCCGTCGGTCCGGGCCCAGCGCGGCTTGGGACCGATAAGCCGGACACCGGTGCGGGCTGAGTTGAAGTGGACCTCGTACTCGGCGCCGTACAGCTCTTCGATGTCCTCCCGCTGGAAGAACTCCGGGGCGCCGTGCGGCCCTTCCACCACGGCCAACTCCCAGGTCGAGGTCAGGGCGGGCCGGCTGTCCAGCGGCACTGCTGCCGTGGGTGCCTTTCCAGCTGGGATGACTGCACGGAGCACGTCGCCGGCGCGCAGGCCCCGCCCGGCGTGGCCGCCGAACTGGCCCAAGGTGAAGGTGGAGGCGCTGCCAAGGTACTCCGGAATGTCCAGGCCGCCCTGGAACAGGATGTAGCCGCGCAGGCCCTTGCTGCGGGCTGTGCCGACGTCGAGCGTTCCGCCCGCGGGGATCGTGACGGGCGCCCACGCCGGCACCTCAGTCCCATCCACCGTCACGCTTACCTCGGCACCGGTGACGCAGACGGTGGTGGGGTGGGTGAACGTAAGGCTGGGGCCGGTCATTGTGAATTCCAGGCCCGGGGCACCTTCCGGGTTGCCAAGGGCGGTGTTGCCGAGCCGGAAGGACAGATCGTCCATGGGGCCGCTCGGCGGGACACCGATCTGCCACAGTCCCGTGCGGCCGGGCCAGTCCTGCACGCTGGTCTGCAGGCCGGGGCGGCCCACGGTGATGCGCGGCTCTGGATCCCCCACATTGTCCAGGGTGCCGGTGGAGTGCCGGACGCCGCGGACCTCAGCCAGCGTGGCGGCTGTGCGGAGCATGCCGAGGTTGGTCTCGATCCCGTCGATCCGGGTGCCGGCGAGCGCTGCGGACAGCCGGTCAAATGCTTCTGTGCGGTTGGCGCCGGAGGTGATGATTTTGCCCAGGAGGGGATCGTAGTTGGTGGACACCTCGGTGCCGGTTTCGGCCCAGGCGTCCACGCGGACGTCCGCCCTTGCCGGGTAGGCGGCGTTGGTCACGGTACCGGCGCTGGGCTGGAAGGTCCGGGCGGGGTCCTCAGCGTAGACGCGTGCTTCCACGGCATGGCCGGAAACCGGCAGGCTGTCCGGCGCGCCTTCAAGGACGCTCGCGGCGTCGCTCCCGCCCTGGGCCAGCCGGAGCATCCACTCCACCAGGTCCACGCCGGTGACAGCTTCGGTGACCGGGTGCTCCACCTGGAGACGCGCGTTGACTTCCAGGAAGGATGCTTCGCGGCGGGCCGGATCATAGACAAACTCGACCGTACCGGCCGAGCGGTAGTTAAGGGAGGCGCAGAGGGCACGGGAGCTGCGGTGCAGCTCTTCGCGCAGTTCATCCGGCAGGTCCGGGGCGGGCGCCTCTTCGAGGACCTTCTGGTGGCGGCGCTGCAGCGAGCAGTCCCGGTCACCGAGGCTGACCACCCGCCCCCCGCCATCGCCGAAAACCTGGACCTCCACGTGCCGGGCGTTCTCGACATAGCGCTCCGCGAAGACCCCGGCGGTGCCGAAGCTGGCACCCGCCAGGCGGGCAACGCGGGGGAAGCTTTCAACGAGTTCGGCCTCGTTGCGGCAGACCGTCATGCCGATGCCGCCGCCACCGCCGGTGGCCTTGAGCATCAGCGGAAAGCCGACGGCTTTGCCGGCCGCGACGGCAGCCTCCACGTCCTCAAGCAGCCCTGATCCGGCGATCATCGGCACCCCGGCCGACCGTGCGGCGTCGCGCGCTGTGTGCTTCGTGCCAAAGATGCGCAGCTGTTCGGGGGTGGGGCCCACAAAGACCAGCCCTGCTGCTTCAACGGCTTCGGCGAAGTCCGCGTCCTCGGACAGGAAGCCGTAGCCGGGGTGGATCGCACCGGCGCCCGTCGATCTGGCGGCTTCGAGCAGCGCCTCCACGCGGAGGTAGGACTCCTTCGCCGGAGCCGGCCCCAGGAGCACCGCTTCGTCCGCGAGCCGGACGTGCTTGGCGCCCCGGTCCGCTTCGGAGAAGACGGCCACCGTGCGGAGTCCCAGCTTCCGGGCGGATTCGATGATGCGGCAGGCGATCTCGCCGCGGTTCGCGATCAGGAGGGTGTCAAAGGTGTTCACAGCGCAGCCTCCGGCCGGGTGACGATCATGCGGACGGGGGTGGGGTTGAAGCCGTTGCACGGGTTGTTGATCTGCGGGCAGTTGGACACCAGCACCAGGGTGTCCACCTCGGCGCGCAGCGCCACCCGCTTGCCGGGAGCGGACAGGCCGTCAACGATCCCCAGAGCGCCGTCCGGGTCGACCGGCACGTTCATGAACCAGTTGATGTTGGACACCAGGTCCCGCTTCCCGAGGCCCCAGCGCGAACCCTCAATCAGGAAGTTCTCCACGCAGGCGTGCTGTTCCCGGGTGTGCTGGCCGTAGCGGAGGGTGTTGGACTCCTGCGAGCAGGCGCCGCCGATGGTGTCGTGCACGCCCACCTCATCGGCCACGACTGTCATCAGCGCCGCTCCCGTTTCCGCCCGCAGGACCGAGCCCGTTGTCAGGACGATTGACTGCTGGCTGGCGATGGTGACGGCTGCTGAGTAGCGGACGGAGGTGTCGCCCGCGGCGTACAGCAGGCAATCCACGGCCTGGTTGCCCTCGAGGTCAACGATGGTCAGCACTTCGCCGGCGGAGACGACGGCGGACCAGGGGCCGCGTGCCTCGACGAACTCGTCCAAAACCACCTCGCCTGGGGTGAGTGCAATGGCGCGGGCGTCTGCGGCAGGGTTGGTGTAAACGGCGGTGTTCATCGGGCGTTCCTTGCGGTCAGGTCGTGTTCGGTGTTATGCAGTGCCTGCAGATGTTCGGGACTCAGGGGGCCCGCCAGGCTGCCGGCTTCCAGCGCTGCCAGGTCCTGCGGCACATGCCAGGCGAGGATGTCCACGGCGGTGCCGGTGAAGTCCGGGCGCGGGTCCAACGGGTGCGCTGTGTTGGCAAGGACCAGCACCGCGTCCATCTGGAGGAGAAGGTCGACGGCGGCACCCGGGCCTGCGCTTCCTGTGAAGGTAATGGTGCCGGCAGGGTCAACGCTGATGCCCTTGAAAAAGGACAACGACGGCGCGACGTCGGACGGGCCGAGCCCGCTCTTGAGGGCACCGAGGGTGAGCAATTCACGTGCGGCAGGAGATGCGCTGTGGACGGATCCTGCGCCGTAGCGTGCCGTGTTGCCAGCGAGCGTGGTGGCACCCGTGAGTGCATCGTGGCGGGACGAGGTGTCGGCCGCGATGGTGGCCATCAAACGGCCGGCGTCGGAAAGCAGCGGGTGACCGGCCGCGGGGTAGGCCTGCCAGGGCACCTTGACGGTATCGGCGATGTTGAGCCGCTCGTGCAGGGCTCCGGCGCGGTAAAGCAGCGTGTGGACGCAGGCGTCACCGGAGGTGTCTGTGAGCCTGACCCTGGTGCCGCGGGCCAGGTTCATGACGGTGTAGCGGCCGAAGGCCAGCGATTCCGCCCAGCTAAGGGAAGCTGCGGCGCCGTCGGGAAGTCCTGCCAGAAGGCGCCCCGGGGCTAGCGCGGCCGGAACGTGCCGCATGGTGTCCACGGTCCTGCCGTGCTGTTCCCTTGCGTGGGCACGGGCACCGGCGGTGGTGGCGGTCCCGGCTGCTGCTGGAGTTTCGGTTACTTGTGTCATGTCGATCCTGTACTGGTCTTGAAGCGTGTGTTGGTTCGGGAGCGAGTGTTGTAAAGAACTGATTGGGAAGGTGTGCTCAGGCCTTGGCGGCCAGGTTCCGGCGGCGTACCCAGAGGCCGAGGAGCAGGACAACGGCCACCATGAGCGGCGCGGAGTAGAGGAGGATGCCGTTCCCGCCGGAGGGGTCGTAGACCTCCGGCCGCGGCCAGGCCAGGTTGACCACCATCAGGGCTCCGTAGAGGACAGCCAGGACGTTGACGGGCAGTCCCCAGCGCCCCAGCGAGAAGAGCCCTTCGGGCATTGTCTGTCCTACCCGGTCCCAGTCCCCCCGAAGGCGGTTGATCAGCTGCGGCCCGGTGACCAGGAGGTAGGCAAGGTAGACCATGACGATGCAGACGCTGCAGAGAGTAGTGAACAGGGCCGCGTTGCCGACGTTGATGGCCAGCACGCCCACTGCGAGGGCGCCGATGACGATGGACGGCCACATCGGAGTGCCGCGGGTGGGGTGGACTGAGGAGAGCAGTGCCGAGGCAGGGAGCTTGCCGTCCCGGGCCATGGAGAACACCAGCCGTGAACCGGCGGTCTGGATGGCAAGCGTGCAGACGAAGATGGCGATGGCGACGTCCACCAGCAGAACCTTGCCCCAGAAGGTGCCCAGTACTGCGGTGAGGACGTAGGGCAGGCCCTCGGTGGCGAGCCGGCCGTCGTCGAGGCTGGGCGCGGCCATCAGGGCGGTGATGATCATGAGTGCTCCGCCAACGCCGGAGATGAGCAGGGCGGAAAGGATGGTGCGGGGAGCTGTGCGGCGCGGGTCCTTGGTCTCCTCCGAGAGCTCGCCGGCCGAGTTGAAGCCCACCATGACGTAGGCGGCCATGAGCCCGGAGACCAGGAACGCCCCCACGGCGCCGAGTTCGGAAGTCTGGAGGACGGCCGTGTCCGCTACTACGTCCGGGCCGCGCTGGGCGGCGCTGATGAGCGCCAGGATGACGGCCACGACGCCCACGATCTCGCAGGTCACGCCGACGGAGTTGACGTGCGCCATGAACTTGACGCCGAGTGAGTTGATGATGGTGGTGGCCACCAGGAGCACCGCTCCGAGGATCACCGCGTTGGCAGCACCCGTGACCGTGTTCAGGGCGGCCTCGCCGCCCACCAGCTGGAAACCGTCCCACAGCTGGGGCAGCACCACCTGCAGGGCGATGGCGGCAGCCGCGGCGGTGACCACCTGTGCGATCGCCATGAACCAGCCGGCAAACCAGCCCACGCCTTCTCCGCCCACCCGCCGCGCCCACTGGTACACGGCGCCGGACAGCGGGTAGCGGGCGGCGAGCTCGGCGAAGTTCAGCGCCACGAGCAACTGGCCCACCAGCACCACCGGCCAAGTCCAGAAGAAGGCTGGCCCCGCGAAGGAGTAGCCGAACGCGAACAGCTGGAAGATGGTGGTGAGGATGGAGACGAAGGAAAAGCCTGCGGCAAAGGAAGCGTAGCGGCCAAGCTTGCGATGCAGGGTGGGCTCGTAGCCAAGGGACGTCAGGTCCGCATCGTCCGCATGGACGGTGGGAAGAACGGTTGAAGTCATCGGATTCTCCGGGGGCTGGAACGGCGTGAGGGGTGGAGCCATCCGGTATGCAGCACTCGGCCGAAAGCTGTGGAATACCGGTCACTTGATAGTTTTCCAGCGCGATGTCCCCGGGGAGTTTCGCTTCTGTAAAAGGCGTATGGACATCCTGTTTCCGGATTATTTCCGTCCCCTCACCTTTAAAAAGGGGCCGGGGAGGTGGGGGCAGGAATGCAAGAATGATGCGGTGACTTCAGCCGGACCGGGACGACCCCGCACTCACCAGCCCTCCAGGCCCGGGGCCACCGCCCGTGATGAAATCCTGGATGCGGCGGCCGAGCTATTCACCACCCAGGGCTTCGCCAACACCTCAACCCGGTCCATCGCCGACGCTGTGGGAATTCGGCAGTCATCCCTCTACCACCACTTCAAGACCAAAGACGATATCCTTGAGGACCTCCTTGAAGGCACCGTGGCCGGCGGGCTTGAATTTGCCCGTACCGTGGCGGCCCTCCCGCCAGCCGCGGGGCCAGCGGAAGAACCGTCTGGAAGCCGGCTCCACGCCGTCGCGCTTTACGACGGTACGCAACTGTGCAGCGCCCGTTGGAACCTCGGAATCCTCTACCACCTGCCGGAGGTCCGCAGTGCCCGGTTCGCGGGATTCCTGGCCAGCCGGCAGGAACTGCGCGGCCTCTACGGGAAACTGGGGGCCGGACTGCCTCCGGCCGGCGTGGGATCCGCTGCTGAAGACAACGGTGGTGACTTCACGTTCCGCCTGGTCGAATCCCTGATTAATCTTCGCGCAGACGGCCTGGTGACACCCGAATCGCCGCTGCAGGCCGCGGACGCCGGACTCATCCTGTGCGGGCTTGCCGATAAACTGCCCGCCATCCGCGAGCACAGCGCCGCGCTCATTGCACGCCTCAGCTGACAGACTGCGTGGACGCGGCCGGCGGCCACCGCGGTGTCCATGGAGACTGTGGTCAGGTTGCTCGGATAGGCTCGGAGCATGACGCGTGAGAACATCAGGACCCCCGACGGCGGCACGCTGGAGCTCTTCTCCACCGGCACGGAGCTCGCTTCCGCCGGTTCGGGCGTAGTCATTGTCCCGCCCTCCATGGTGACCGCCGCCGACTACACCAAGTTCGCGCACAAGCTCAGCGCGGCACTGGGCGGTCCGGTGCACACGTTCAACCGCCGCGGCCGGGGTTCCTCATCCCGGCAGCCGGAGGATTACACGCTGGACATGGACATCCGCGACCTGGATACCGTAATGAAGCACACCGCCAGCACGGACGTGTTCGGCCACAGCTTCGGCGGCGCCGTGGCACTCCATGCGGCGCGCACCCTGCCGGTGGAGCGGCTGGCCGTGTACGACCCCGCCGTCTCTGTGAACCACAGCGTGAAAGCTGACTGGATCGCCGAGTACGAGCACGCCGCCGCAGCCGGGGACGACGACCGCGCCCTCGCCGTCCTGCAGCGCGGGCTGGAGGCCGGTGGCTCCTTCTCGTCCCGGATGCCGCTGTCCATGCTGACCCTGGCCAACAAGCTCACGGCAGGCACCCATGAGGGCAAGCAGCAGCGCGAGATGATGCGGACCGGCGTGCGCGAAATCAAGGCGATCATCGCGGCCGACATGCCGGCCGAACCGTTCCTGGAACTGCCGCTGGAAACGCTGATTGTGGTGGGCGAAAAGAGCCCTGCGTACTTCGGCGTGGCCTGCGGCCAGATTCACGACGTCCTCTCCGGCTCCAGCTACACCATCCTGCCCGGCTACGGCCACGACGGTGTCATCAAGGCCCCGGACCGGCTCATCAAGGAGCTCGCGGACTTCTTCGCCGGCTGACCCAAGTAGCTCGCAGCTAACGTCGTGAGAACCGTTTCCTCGCGACGATAACTGCCACCCGGTTGGTCAGTGGGCGGCGTGGCCCGGCCCGGTACCTTCGGTCTTGCGCATCATCGCGGAAAGCACGACGGCGGCAAGGGCTATGACGGTTGCCGTCAGGAAGGCGGCGCTCATCCCGGCGACGAGACCCGACGTCGCGGAGACCACGGCGAAGATGGACACCAGCAGCGCCGTTCCCGCGGCTCCCGCCACCTGTTGCGTGGTGCTCATAATCGCCGAGCCGTGCGAGTACAGGTGCGGCGGCAGCGGGTTCAGGCCGGTGGTGAAGGCAGGGGTGAACAGCAGCGCCAGGCCGAAACTTAGCCCCACGTGCAAGGTGACGATCCATGCAACGGAGGTGCCGTCGTCGAGCATTGAGAACTGCCAGAGGGCGGCGACCATCAGGATGGAACCGGTGATGGTTAGCGGCAGCGGCCCCACCTTGTCGAACAGCCTGCCGATGACCGGCCCAAGCAGGCCCATGGCCAGGCCGCCAGGAAGCAGTGCCAGGCCGGTCTCAAGCGAGCCGAGACCACGAATCTCCTGCAGGTAGAGCGGCAGCAGGATGACTCCGCCGAAGAGTGCCATCATGGCCACTACCATCAGCAGGACCGAGACGGTGAACATGCGGAAGTTGAAGGCACGAAGATCCAGCAGCGGAGCTTCCGCCTTCTGCAGCCGGACCTGGCGGAGGACGAACACTGCGAGGCTGACAACGCCGATCACCAGGGCGGCAATAGCGCCGGCACCCGGACCGGCCTGGCCGCCGTGGCCGCCGCCAATCTGGCTAAGGCCATAGACGAGTCCGCCGAACGCCGGAACGGTGAGCAGGACTGAAGGGAAGTCAAGTTTGGTCTTCTCGACCTCACCGATATTGGTGAGGTATTTGGCGCCGATCGCCAGGGCCGCGAGGGCCACGGGCAGGACGAACACGAACATGAAGCGCCAGGTGAAGTGTTCCAGGATCAGGCCGGAAACGGTGGGCCCCATGGCGGGGGCCACGGAGATGGCGATGCTGACGTTGCCCATCACCGCCCCTCGCTTGGCGAGCGGAACCAAGGTGAGGATGGTGGTCATCAGCAGCGGCAGCATGATGGCCGTGCCGCCCGCCTGGACGATGCGGGCCAGGAGCAGCAGTTCGAAGCCCGGAGCAACTGCCGCCATTGCCGTTCCGCCTGCGAACAGCCCCATCGCCAGCATGAAAACGGCCCGGGTGGAGAGGCTCTGCAGGATGAACCCCGTGGTAGGGATGACCACGGCCATGGTGAGCATGAAGCCGGTGGACAGCCACTGCACGGTGGGGGCATCCACCTGGAGTTCAACCATGAGCCGCTGCAGGGCGACGTTCATGATGGTTTCGTTGAGGATCACCACGAACGTCGCCACCAGCAGCGTGGCGATGACGGTCACCGACTCACGGGAGATCTTCTCCGGCGCGCCGGGCTTGGTTCCTTGCGTCTGGACGGACTGGCCGTTCGCGGTCGGAGAGACTTCGGTAGACATGGGTGTTCCCTCAGGGAGTGTTACGGATGGTGCGCGAACATGGCCGCTGCAGATGCCAACACTCTACCGGTTGGAGTAATTCCTCCTCGCCGGAACTTTTATTAAGCCTGAGGGAACAGTAGGGGTGGTTCCAGGAACTATGCGGTCTGCCCCGCGTGCTGGCCCTCCGAGATTTCCTCGACCAGTTTGCCGTTGAAGGCAGGCAGATCATGAGGGTTGCGGCTGGTCACCAGGCCCTGGTCCACCACTACTTCCTGGTCAGTCCAGTTGGCCCCGGCATTTTCCAGGTCCGTGCGGAGGGTGTGGTACGAGGTGACGTTGCGGCCGCGGACTACCCCGGCGTCGATGAGCAGCCACGGCCCGTGGCAGATGGACGCCACCGGCTTGTGCTGTTCAAAGAAGTTCCGGGTAAAGACTTGCGCGTCCTTGTCCACCCGCAGGTGGTCAGCGTTGACGACGCCGCCGGGAATGACCAGCGCATCAAAGTCCGAGGCGTTGGCATCAGATACTGTGAGGTCCACGTGGAAAGTATCGCCCTTCTCCGTGCCTTCGAATCCCTGGACCTTCCCGCTCGAGGGGGCAACCAGGGTTGGCACTCCGCCGGCGTCCTTCACGGCCTGCCACGGGCTGGTGAGTTCAACCTGCTCCACGCCGTCTGTCAGCAGGAATGCGACCTTCTTGCCGGAGATGTTGTGTTCTGACATTGTTCCTCCTCGCGTGAAGCGGGCCAGCCGCGCGGGGGCGCACAGCTTCCGCCTCGAGAGTTGTTTGCCTGACAGTTCCAGCCTAGGAAAGCCTAAAGTGATAAGCAAGCTGACTATTGCGGGTGCTGGGGCCACAGCGAAAGGTACGACGGCGGCGGGCTGGCTGGGCGGGCCTACCACTTTCAGTCAGGCAAGGACACAGAATGTCAGACCCTCCGGGGATGATGTTGGCATGGAAAACAGCACGGGTCCGGGATCGGTGATGGATGGCATTGAGGCCTCTGTTGCCGGGATCGGTGCGCTGTTTGCCGAGGATGCTGCCCTGGCCGCTGCTGACGGTGTTGCCGGGGGCAGTGTCCCTGCAATCGATAAGTTGCAGCGGGCGTACGGGATCCGGCTGGACCGGATGGCGGTAATGAGGCGGCTGGAAGCCCAGATCGCCGCGCTGAAGGCCCGGGACGCGGCCGAAGCCATCGGCCTGCAGCACGCGATGACACCGCCGGAGGCACCGATGCAGGAGCGGACCGTCAACGAGATCTCCACGATCGAGGAAATCGCCGGGGTCCTCACGGTCACCTCCGGGGCCGCCGCCGCGTTCGTCACCCAGGCCCGGCGGCTCTGCTCCCTGCCGCCGGCCATGGCCGCCCTCGCCGCCGGGGCCATGTCCTGGCAGCACGCCCGGATCCTCGCCGACGAAACAGAAGGCCTCAACCCGGCGGGCGCCGCAGCGCTGGTGGCACACATCCTCAACCAGGAGGCCGCGCGCGGGTGTCCGGCGGGGGAACTGGTCCCGTCCCGGTTCCGGGCGAAGGTCCGCTCCTGGCGCCAACGCCACCACCCCGAATCAATCGAAAAACGCCACGCCAAAAGCGTCACGGACCAGCGGGTGGAATACAGCCCGGACTGGGACGGCATGGCCTGGCTCTCCGCCTACCTCCCGGGCCCACACGCACTGGGAATCTGGAACAAAACCACCGCCATCGCCCGCGGCCAGCAAGGTCCCCACGAAACCCGCACCCTCACCCAACTCCGCGCCGACATCATCGCCAACACCCTTTCCACCGCCGGACACCCCGCAACCCACACCGGGACGAAGAACGGGCTGGACAGCGGCAGGCTGGGCAAGAACGGCGTGGGCAACGGTGCAGACCAGTCCCATGACGTGATCGGCATGGCCTTCCTAAACGCCGCTGAGCACGGACCCCTCCAGTCCTCCACCGAGGACGAAATCGGCACGGACAACCAGAACTATGACGCCGGTAAGGCGCCGATGCCCCGCGCGGACGTGCTCGTCACCGTCCCGGTATTCTCCCTGCTCGGCCTCACCGACGAACCAGCAACCCTTGACGGCTACGGCCCCACCCCCGCCTCCATGGCCAGGAACCTCGTCACCGGCGGCGCCGAATCTTTCTACCGGGTACTGGTCGACCCGCGGGACGGGGCACCACTGGAAATCGGCCGCACCAGCTACCGGCTCACCAAAGCAATGAAACAAGCACTGCGCCTCAGGGACGGCAAATGCACCTTCCCCGGCTGCAGCAACCACTCCCCCGACAACGAAACCGACCACCTCACAGCCTGGCACCACGGCGGAACCACCGGGATCAGCAACCTCGCACAACTCTGCCCCAAACACCACCGCCTCAAACACCACAGCCGCTGGACACCAACACCAGCCACCAAAAACCAACCACCCGGCTGGACCTCACCCACCGGCCGCCACTACAAAAACGAACACCACGACTGGCAGCCATCACAATGGCCGAAGGGAATTGGGTTAACGACGGGCATCAGGAAGTCAGGCCATCGAGAGTAGGCACCGCAGCGCCCGGAATTCGTCGCCTAGGCCCGGTGGTGCTCGATCAGCCAACCGGCCATCTGCTGTGCACGCTCGGCAGCCAGCACGTCACCTTCTGCGGCCTGAATAACGGAACTCTTCATGAGTACCAGCAAGGAACGGGCAAACATCCGGCCTCACCAGCCCGGCCTCTTCCGCCACGGCCTGGACGTGGCCGCGGATCCTGTCCAGATAAGCAATGCTGGCCTGCGCCTCCAACAGGATCATATCCATCGTCCACTGCCTGTCCCGTTGCTCGAGGAACGCGAGGACCAGGGAATCCTTGGACGGGAAATGCCGGTAGAACGTGGCCTTGGCTACCCCGGAACGGTCAATCAGCTCGTTCACGCCCACATCCCGCCGCACACCACGCTGGGAGAAGAGCTCGTAGGCCGCCGCCATGATTCGGTCAGCTGGACCGGCAGGAGCCATCAGCGAGTCCGCCACAGATTCGAAAGGCTGCGGGACTTTCGCCTCTGGACTCATAGCACCCTCAGTCTATCGCTGGGGAAGACAGACCGGTCTTCCCCGCAGTAGAGTTTTTTCTAGCGCAGTGCTTTGGACGCCGTGCTTTAGACGCCGTAGAGGTCCTACACCGGCCGCTTCGGACTGGTGCAAGGAGGCCCCGATGTCAGCAGAGCGGATGTTCAAAAGCGCCCCCTCGGACCCTGATCCGTGGATGGCCGCTGACACTCCTGACGACATCCGGCAGTTCGCCCTCGAGTCCCTCCGATGGCAGGCGCAGGAAATCATCGACGAAATACTCTGCGGCAAAGAACCCGGCGAAGAACTTGCCAGAGCCAGGCTTCGCCGCTGCGTGGCCAGGAACCCCGGCCGCCCCGAGCGTGCTCTCCTGGAACAGCTCATGACCAATCGGGACAGGACCGGGATCTAGCGCAGGGAAACCAGTCGCCAAACTGTACAGCCCAAGGCGTCAGGAACTGAGCGGCATGTTGTCGATCAACCGCACAGGACCCACCTTGGCCGCAATGAGCGCGAGGCCCTCACCACGGAAGGGTGTCTCCCGGCAGTTTTCCGCCAGCGGCTCCAGAGTGGCCGGATCCACCACATCGAAGTAGTCCAGGGCCACCAGCGGCTGGGACTCCACCAGCGCCTGGGCTGACTCAAGGTCCAGGGGTTCCCGGGCATGTGCCCGCTCCTCCAGCAGCCGAAGGGCCCGGGACAGTACCAGGGCCCCTTCCCGCTCCTCAGGCGACAGGAAGCGGTTGCGGCTGGACAGCGCCAGCCCGTCCGCCGCACGCACCGTGGGCACTCCCACAACCTCCACCGGAAAGTTCAGGTCAGCCACCATGCGCCGGACCAATGCCAACTGCTGCGCGTCCTTTTGGCCAAAGTAGGCGCGGTAGGCGGGCAGCCCGCCGCCCGTCCCTCCGCCTGCAGCCAGCCCGGCAGCGGGCAGGCCGTAGTGCAGGAGCTTGGCCACAACGGTCAGGGCGCCGTCGAAGTGGCCTGGCCGGGACGCCCCTTCCCACTTCTCCCCCAGGCGCCCGGAGGTCACCCGCACCAGCGGCTCACCGCCCGGATACACCTCGTCCACCGACGGCGCAAAAACCAGGTCCACGCCCTCCCTGTCAAGCAGCGCAAGGTCGGCCTCCAGCGTGCGGGGATAGCGATCCAGGTCCAAGGCGTCGCCGAACTGCAGGGGGTTTACGAAGATGGTGGCCACCACCACGTCGTTCTGTTCGACGGCGGCACGGGCCAGGGCGGCATGGCCCTCATGAAGTGCGCCCATGGTGGGCACCAGCCCCTGCGACGTTCCGCGTTTGGCAGCCAGTAGCCGTGCACCCTCAGAGTGAAGCTCCTGCACCGTGGTGACGAGTTTGACGGCCATCTTCAGTCCTCCTTGGGTTCCAGGGCGTGGCGCAGCCCCTCAAGCTGGCCGGCCTTCAGCAGCCCGCGCCCTTCGGCGCGCAGGGCTGTGGCCCGTGCCATGGCAAGGTACGCCGCAAGCACGTCGCCGCGCCCGCCGCCGTCGAACTCCCGCAATGCCTCGGCATGGGCGGCGACGGTTCCCACGTCACCCCTGGCAACCGGACCAGTCAGCGCCGACTCCCCGGACGCGAGCGCGTTCTCCAAGGTGGCCCGCAGCAGCGGACCCAGCATGCGTGCCGGCAGCTCCACGCCTACCGAGCCGAGCAGCTCCGAAGCCTGAGCCACGAGCGTGACCAGGTGGTTGGACCCGTGGGCCAGGGCAGCGTGGTACAGCGTCCGGTCCGCCTCCGCGATGGCCACGGGTTCGGCACCCATCTCCACTACCAGCGCCTGGGCAATGGGGAGCATCGCCGCGTCCGCCGTGACCCCGAACGTGCAGTCCAGCAGCCGCGTGAGGTCCAGGCTCATCCCCGTGAACGTCATGGCCGGATGCAGTGCCAGCGGAACGGCACCGGCGGCGCGGACCGGATGCAGGACGCCGACGCCGAAGCGGCCCGACGTATGGGCAACCAGCTGGCCCGGCTGCCAGGCTTCCAGCTTGGCGAGCCCATCCACCAGGCCCGGAAGGGCGTCGTCAGGCACGGCGAGCAGGACCAGTTCCGCGCGTTCCACGATCTCCTGCACCTCAAGGACGGGAACGCCGGGAAGGAGGGCTTCCGCCCGGTCACGGCTTGCCTCAGAAACCGCGGACACCCCGATCACCGCATGCTCGGCGGCGCGCAGGGCGGCACCAAGCACTGCCCCGACTTTTCCGGCGCCAATGATTCCGACGCCTAGGCGCCCGGGCTTAGCCATGCTGCCCGCCTTCCTGTTGGTGGGTGGTCCGGACGGGCTCGGCCACCGGTACGGCTTCAGCTGCCGCCGGTGCTACTTGCCGGAGCCACTGTTCGGCGGTCTGCCGCTTCCTGGCCAGCCGGGCCCGTGCGGACTGTTCGTCGAAGAGCGTCCTGGCTTCGTCCACCCCGGCCTGGGTGAGGCGGGGAAGGACCGGCCCGGCGGTGGTGTGCAGGACCAGGTCCGCAACCCGGAACAACCGTGCCAGCGGGCCCTGGTGCAGGGCGATGGACTGGGTGCGCTGGTGCGGCACCACCACGAGCTGGCGCCACCAGCGGCCGGACCGCAGCAGCAGGGCGGTGTCCGTGGCGGCGAACCCGTTCCGGCGCCAGCCCAGCGGGGCCAGCCAGCGGGCCCGGCGTGGAGTGGTGACGAAGCCGCCGGCGAAATCCAGTCCGGTCAGCCCGGCGCCAAAGACGACGGCGGGTTGCGGAGTGCCGGGGTCCGGGAGCACCAGGGCGAGCATGTTCATCACGTCCGGAAGCGTCCCCACGGGCAGCAGGGTAGTGCGGGCCGATCCTTCGCCCGCGTTCTCCACCAGTCCGTACCCGGCCACGTTGACCTGCATCCGAAACCAGCCCAGCAGCCGCCAGAGCGGTGGCTGGGTTATCTTCACGGCCTGGATGCGCCCGGGCGGCAGCGTCTGCGCCTGCGTGTCGAGCAGTCCGTACCGCAGCCGGATGCCGTCCGGCGAGATGGCGGCCGTGAAGTTGTATCCCTTGTTGAACAGGTTCCAGTAAGTGGCGGCGAGACCCAGCACTGCCGGGACGAGATACAGGAAGAAGGCGCTGCTCTCCGTGACAGCGGAAAGCACCACGGATGCCACGGTGGCCGCCACCACGAAGACGCTCTGCCCGCTCAGCAGCAGCGAGCCCACAAGGCGCGACGGCGGCACTGCAAGTACCGGATATTCCGGCGCCTCGGGTGCGGCCACGCCTGGGTCTTCCGTTCCGGTGGTAACACCGGCGGCGCGGGCGAGGATGGTGGCGCGGAGCTGCCGGGCGTCGTCCATTTTCAGGTAGGCCAGCCGCACCGCGGATTCGCCGGCGTCAGCCACCTCGAACTTGAGTTCTGCAAGCCCGAAGATCCTGGCCAGCAGCGGCTGGACGATGTCGATGGCCTGCACCCGGTCCAGCCTTGCCTGGCGCTGCTGCCGGAACAGGAACCCGGTATTGACGCGGACGTAGCCGCCCGCCACCTGGTACTTGGTGAAGTACCAGGTCAGGATGAAGCCGAGCACGGTGACCAGCAGGACAGCTCCGCCGCCGGCGAGCAACAGGGGCGCCCGGCCCGCGAGCTCCTCCTCGAAGACAGGCCGCCCTTGGAGGGAACGCTCAAAGATGTCCCGGCCGAAGAAGAAGGCGATGGCCGCCAGGGCAACCCAACCACGCACGAACGGCGACGCCGGATGCACGCGCAGCCATTCGCCGTTGGACGCTGCACTTTCTGCAGCAGGGGCCGGCGCGGGACTTTCTGCAGCGGGGGCGGGCAGGGCCGGAAGGGGCTGGCCCGACTGTGTCCCGGGGTCAGGAAACCGCCCGTCTGCCGTCACAGCCCTGCCAGCCTGGCTTCGCCCCGGGCCGCCAGCTGCTCGCGAAGCCGGGCCCCCTCGGCGGCGGGAAGGCCGGGAATCTGGGCGTTCGTGCCGGGTGATGCCGTATGCAGTTTAAGGGTGCACAGGCCCAGGCCGCGCTCCACCGGCCCCACGCTGATGTCGACGTACTGCATGCGTCCGTAGGGAACGGCCATGGTGCGCTGGAAGAAGATACCGGTCCTGATCAGGAGGTCATCGTCCCGCTCGGCATAGCCAATGGCCCGGACCTGCCGCGGTATCAGCACCAGCCGCCAGAGGGCCACCAACAGCATCACAGCAGGAACAGTCACGGCCAGCCACAGCGGCGGCCACACCCACACGCCTGCCAGGACGAGCATCAGCGGCAGGGAGAGAACCAGCACAGCAACCAGGTTTCCCAGCGCCCACTGCACCAACCTCACGGTGATGTACCTGGGCGAAACGCGCTGCCAGGCGATGCCTGGAGGGTCAATCGCCTCGGTACGCATATTCGCCCTCCCCAGCGGCCTCACCCGGCACGGCGCGGCCGGATTTCCCGTCAACACCCTTGGTGTCGCCGTCTTCGGGCGGGATTTTGCAGAACCGTTCCACCAGCAGGCCCACCACGATCATCACGAGGCCCCCTCCGGCCATCGCCAGTGCAAGCCAGGTGATGCCTTGGTCGCTGCGCAGGCTCCAGATGCGCAGCTGGTCCAGGAAGATGCCCACATGCCACCCCAGCAGCACCGTCCCGGCGTATGCGCAGGCTTGGGCGAGCACCAGGGTCCGCGCGGCGAGCAGCGGGTCAAGCACTGTCTTCTTCCTGGTGCTGTCGTTGAGGCTGTTCCGCCACCGCAGGACCCTGATGCCCAGGATCAGGGTGATGGCAACTATCACGCCCATGGTGGCCAGCGCCGTCGCCGGCAGGACCGGGGTTGCCATGCTGAACCGGCTGGTGACCACAGTGGCGGACCAGCCTGCCACGGCCAGGATGAAACCGATGAGCAGGAGGCGCAGCGGACTGATGGGCTTCATCGCTCCTCCACTGCCCCGGCCGTGGGCATTCCGTCAAAGTCGCCGAAGCCGTCGAACGGAACGAGGTCGCCGAAGTCCTCTGCCTTGGCGGCCAGTATGCTGATGCGTTCGCCGTCCAGCGTGGCGGCGGGTTCAATGAGCGACCATGGGTAGAGCACGAACGCGCGGCCGGCGGCGCGGGGATGCGGGAGGGTGAGGACCGGATCATCGCTGCGAAGGTCGCCGTAGGTAATGATGTCGACGTCGAGCGTGCGCGGCCCCCAGCGCACCTCCCGCACGCGGTGGTGCTTGTTCTCCACCGCCTGGCAGTGTTCCAGCAGCTCGCTCGGGGACAGGCTGGTTTCCACGGTGATGACCATGTTCAGGAAATCCGGCTGGTTGGGAGGCCCGCCCACGGCCTTGGTCTGCATGACAGGAGAGACCGCCAGCAACCGCACCTCGGGCGGATCCACGAGGTCGGCAACGGCCTCGGTCAGGGTGTCGTTGCGTTCACCCAGGTTGCTGCCGAGGGCAAGGACCGCCTTGGAATAACCGATGTTCATGACCCCTCCCCTTCAGCTGGTTCTTCCGCGCTGCTGCGTGCACGGCGGACGGTGACAGCCACATCGCCGAAGGGTACCTCGATGGGCGCCTGTGGCTTGTGCACGGTGATGTCCACGGCCTGGAGCCGGAATTCGCTGAGCAGGCTGTCCGCAATCCGCACGGCCAGCGCCTCGATGAGGTTCATCGGCGCGCCGGAGATCCATTGGGTAATACGCTGCGCCACCTCGCCGTAGTGCGCGGTGTCCCGGACGTCGTCGGACTCCGCCGCCTTGGTGAAGTCGAGGTAGAGCACAGCGTCCACAACAAAAGGCTGGCCCTCGCGGCGCTCAAAATCAAACACGCCGTGATGGCCGACGGCGGTCACGCCGCTCAGCGTAATCCTGTCCATGGGTCCCCCGGCCCTACTGGTTTTTGGGTGATGCAGCCATGCGCGCGGCAACCTTGACGGCATCAAGGCTGGAACCGACGTCGTGCACCCGGACGGCCCAGGCACCGCGGTAGGCGCTTATGGCAGTGACGGCGGCGGTGGCCCCGTCACGCTCCTCAGGGGCAGCCGACTTTCCGGCCACCGTCAGCAGGGAGCCGAGGAAGCGCTTGCGTGAAGCGCCCACCAGGACCTTGTGCCCGAGGCTGTCCAACTGGTCAAGGTTCTGCAGGAGCTCCCAGTTCTGGGCGTCGTTCTTGGCGAACCCCAAACCGGGGTCCACGATGACCTGCTCCTGGCTGACACCGGCGGCATACAGCTTGTCCCGTACGCCGGCGAGTTCCGCCACCACTTCCCCGGCCACATCCTTGTACTCGGCGAGCGAGTTCATGGTGCGCGCGTCCCCGCGGCGGTGCGTGAGGATGTACGGGACCTTGGCGGCTGCCACGAGTTCAGCCATCTCCGGCTCCATGCTGAGGCCGGAGATGTCATTGATGATGGCGGCGCCGGCTTTCAGGGCGGCGGCGGCAGTGGAGGCATGGGTGGTGTCGATGCTGACCAGCGCACCGGCTTTCACCAGTGCCTCGATCACGGGAATGACCCGCTGCTGTTCCTCTTCCGGGCTGACGTCCTCGGCGCCGGGGCGGGTGGATTCGCCGCCGACGTCGATGATGTCCGCACCGGCGTAGAACATCCCCAACCCTGCCGCGATGGCTGAATCCGCCGTCGGGTGCTTGCCGCCGTCGCTGAACGAATCGGGGGTGACGTTCAGGATGCCCATGACCAGGGTGCGGTCAGTGGGAAGGTCTTCGAAGCGGGCCGCCGCGCGGGGCTTGCGCAGGACGGGCAGCGGGGAGGTTGCGGGCCCGGTTCCCGGGGCTGCAGCGAGTGAATCCATGGTCTGATGGTTACCTTCCGAGGATGAGGCTCATGGCTTCGGCGCGGGTGGCCGGGTCATGCAGCTGCCCGCGGACCGCGCTGGTGACGGTCTTCGCTCCGGGCTTGCGGATACCGCGCATTGACATGCACATGTGTTCGCATTCGATAACGACGATCGCGCCACGCGGCTTGAGGTGGCGGACCAGCGCTTCAACAATATCCGTGGTGAGCCGCTCCTGGACCTGCGGGCGGCGTGCGTAGATGTCCACGAGCCGGGCCAACTTGCTCAGCCCGGTGACCTTTCCGTCATGCGAGGGGATGTAGCCCACGTGGGCGGTCCCGTGGAACGGCACCAGGTGGTGCTCACAGGTGGAGTAGAACGGGATGTCCTTGACCAGGACCAGTTCCTCATGGTCCAGGTCGAAGGTGGTTGACAGGACGTCCGCGGGGTCGTGGTGCAGCCCGGCGAACACCTCTGCGTACGCCTTGGCCACCCGCTTAGGGGTATCAATGAGGCCGCCGCGGTCCGGGTCCTCGCCGATGGCCAGGAGGATTTCACGGACGGCCGCCTCGATCCGGGGCCGGTCCACTTTCTGGTGCTTTGGATGGTGGGCGCCGCCCTCCGCCGGGTAGCCGGCGGAGGCGGGAACGTCGTCGTCGTCGAAGTGGGTCACGTATGAAAGCTTAGCCGCGGAGGGCGTCGGGCCCCGAGTCGGTGACCCCGCCCTTGAAAGGCGCACCCTCCGGAACACCCTGCGGGTGCGGGGGGTTCGCGTCCAGAGGCTCGTCCAAGCGGGCCTTCCTGGCCTCTTCCTGGGCTTCGCGCTCGGCCCTTTCCCGGGAGGACTCAACCGGGCCGGCCATCTGCACCGGGCGGGTCTCCTTGGACAGCCAGACTTCCCGGAAATCGCGCTTGCGGATGTCCCTGAAGATGTCGGCGATCTCAGCCTGGTTCAGGGTTTCGCGTTCCAGCAGCTCCAGGGCAAGGCGGTCCAGGACGTCGCGGTTCTCGGTGAGGATGGCGTAGGCCTCGTCATGGGCCTGGTCGATGAGGCGGCGCACTTCCTCGTCCACCACGTAGGCAATCTGGTCCGAGTAGTTGCGCTCGTGGCCGGCGTCGCGGCCCAGGAACGGCTCGCCGCCGCCTTGGCCCAGGCGGACAGCGCCAACGCGCTCACTCATGCCGTATTCGGTGACCATCTTGCGTGCGGTGCCGGTGGCCTTCTCGATGTCGTTGGACGCACCGGTGGACGGGTCATGGAAGACGATCTCTTCGGCGACGCGGCCGCCCATGGCATACGCCATCTGGTCCAGGAGCTCGTTGCGGGTCACCGAGTACTTATCGTTGTCCGGGACCACCATGGTGTAGCCCAGGGCCCGGCCGCGGGGCAGGATGGTGATTTTCGTGACCGGGGCGGAGTTCCGCAGCGCTGCCGCCACCAGGGCGTGGCCGCCTTCGTGATAGGCAGTGATCTTGCGCTCGTGCTCCTTCATGACGCGGCTGCGCTTCTGCGGGCCGGCCATGACGCGGTCGATGGCTTCATCCAGCGCCCGGTCATCAATCAGGTTTGCGTTGGAGCGTGCCGTCAGCAGCGCGGCCTCGTTCAGGACGTTGGCCAGGTCCGCGCCGGTGTATCCGGGGGTCTTCTTGGCCACGGCCTTCAGGTCCACGCCGGGCGCCATCGGCTTGCCCTTTGCATGCACCTGCAGGATCTGGTCCCGGCCGATCATGTCCGGAGCCTCCACACCGATCTGGCGATCGAAGCGGCCCGGGCGCAGCAGCGCGGGGTCCAGCACGTCGGGACGGTTGGTGGCTGCGATAAGGATGACATTGGTCTTGACGTCGAAGCCGTCCATCTCCACCAGGAGCTGGTTGAGGGTCTGCTCGCGCTCGTCATTGCCGCCGCCGATGCCGGCACCGCGGTGGCGGCCTACAGCGTCAATTTCGTCAACAAAGATGATGGCCGGGGAGTTGGCCTTGGCCTGCTCAAAGAGGTCGCGGACACGGGAGGCGCCCACGCCGACGAACATTTCCACGAAGTCCGAGCCGGAGATGGAGAAGAAGGGAACGCCGGCTTCACCCGCAACGGCGCGGGCCAGGAGGGTCTTACCTGTGCCGGGAGGGCCGTACAGCAGCACGCCCTTGGGGATCTTGGCGCCCACGGCCTGGAACTTGGCGGGCTCCTGGAGGAATTCCTTGATCTCCTGGAGTTCTTCTACGGCTTCGTCGGATCCTGCGACGTCCGCAAACGTCACCTGCGGCATGTCCTTGCTGACCATCTTGGCCTTGGACTTGCCAAACTGCATGATCTTGGAGCCGCCGCCCTGCATGCGGGTCATGAGGAACCAGAACAGCGCGCCGAGGAGGATAACGGGGATCAGGAGGGAAAGCAGGCCGGAGAACCAGTTGCTCTCGATGGGCTGGTCGGTGTAGCCCTGGGCCGGCTTGGCGTCGGTCACGGCTTTGACCACGTCCTCCGCGCGGGCGTCCACGAAGAAGAACTGGACGCTCTTGCCCTTGTCCTGGCCGTCCAGCTGCAGGTTGTCCTTCAGGGTGAGGTCAACGCGGTTCTCGCCGTCGAAGATCTTTGCCTGTTCGACGTCGTTGCCGGCAAGCAGTTCAAGGCCCTTGTCAGTATCGATCCGTGCCGCACCGCCGGGGGCCAGCGTTGCAAAGGCCACCAGGAGCAGACCGACCACGACGACGATCCAGATGCCTGGGCCTTTGAAGAAGTTCTTAGCTTTCATCTGTTCGGGGGCTGGCCCCGTCCCTTCTGGTAGTGCTTCACGGCGAGTAGTCTGCGCGCGTGATGGTGCTGCGTCAGCTTCTAGCTATACACCGTCCGGAGTAGATCACGCATGATGGAAGGCAAAAGTTCCCTGTGGGCGTAGCCCTGCAACTCCCCGGTGCCGCGGCGCCCAGCCCGCTTCGCGCAGCAAGTTCTATGCCTTTAATTTTAGTCGCGCGGCCCGGCGACGGATTCCCTGATCACGGCTGGACATGGCAAGAGCGCCGGCTCCGGCCCCTTGTGATCTGCCGGAAGCTTTCCTTCAACCATGCCCACCAGCCTTTCAGCTGCCCACGCTCCCATCCCGTAATGCGGCAGCGCCACGGTTGTGAGGCCTGGGTAAAGGCCGGCGGCAATAAGTTCCTGGTCGTCGAACCCCACCACGGAGAGGTCCGCCGGAATTGAGAGGCCCAGCTCCGCCGCCGCCCGGTACGCCCCCATCGCCATTCTGTCGTTGTAGCAGAAAAACAGGCCCGAGGGCGGGTTGCTGCCAGCGAGGATCCGGCGGGCCGCTTCGTAGCCGCCCCGCGCGTCCGACGCCGCTGCCTCCACAGGCGCTGCGCCGCCGTCGAGCCCGGCGCTGGTGAGGGCGTCCCGGAAACCGCAGCCGCCCGTCGGTGGACAGCACGTCCTCTGTGTTGTTCAGGAAAGCAATGCGCGTGTGCCCGGCGTTGAGGAGGATATCGACGGCGGTGCGGGCACCGCCGTACTCGTCCGGCACCACGGAGGCCAGGCCGTTGCCGGGGCTGACGGCGTCCACCAGGATTGCCGGGACCATTGCCAGGCCGGCGGGGCCTGCACCGTGCGGTGGTACATCGTGGTGTAGAGGATGCCGTCCACCTGCCGCTCCAGGAGCGCTTGAACGTCCGACTCCCGGGACGTGCTGCTCGCCGTCCCGGAGGTGTTGATAACCATCAGCGTGTAGCCCCGGGCCCTGGCGGCCTTGTCCGCGCCCAGGATGATCCGGCCGGCGTGCGGAGTGGTGGCAATATCCTCACTCACCAGTCCGAGGATTCCGCTGCGCCGGCTCCGCAGCGCCTGTGCCAGCCGATTGGGACCGTACCCCAGCTGTTGTGCAGCGGTTTTAACCCTGCTGCGCGTCTCGGGACTGACCCGCGCGTACGCGGCGTCGTCCAGGACATGCGCAACGGTGGTGACGGAAACTCCGGCCACCAGTGCCACATCCTTGATGCCAATGGTCCTGCCCAAGGCCGGAGGGTGCAGCCTACTCGTAAACGTGCGGCGCCAGGGTACCCACGAAGTCCAGGTTGCGGTACTTCTCGGCGTAGTCCAGGCCGTAGCCCACCACGAACTCGTTGGGGATGTCGTAGCCCACGTACTTAACGTCGATCTCCACCTTCGCGGCGGTCGGCTTGCGGAAGGCGGTGCAGATCTCCACCGACGCCGTGCCGCGGGATTCCAGGTTGGTCTTGAGCCAGGACAGGGTAAGGCCGGAATCGATGATGTCCTCGACGATCAGCACGTCCTTGCCCATCAGGTCCGTGTCCAGGTCCTTCAGGATGCGGACAACTCCGGAGGACTGGGTGCCTGAGCCGTAGGAGGACACCGCCATCCAGTCCATGGAAATGTGGCTGTGGAGCGCCCGGGCCAGGTCGGCCATGACCATCACTGCACCCTTGAGCACACCCACGATCAGGATTTCGCGGCCCTCGTAGTCCTTGTCGATCTGGGCAGCGAGTTCGGTAATCCGCTGCTGGATCTGTTCCTTGGTGTAGAGAACGTGCTTGAGGTCTGCCTGGACGTCGTTTGAATCCACCAATGGCTCCTGTGTAGATGCGGGGTGCGACTATTTTGCGGACGGCTTTTGGGGCCGGAATACTAGCTTCCCACAGCGCGCCCCCTCGCGGGGAACGGGCTCTGCTTTATCAGCCGCCGCCTGGCGGCCTGTTGCCTCGGCTGCTTCGAGCTCTGCCAGCGAGAGCCGGTAGACGCGCACTCCGCCGGGCAGTTCAACGGGACCTGCGGATCCCTGCCGCCGCAGCAGCGCCTCCGCCGCCAGAAGGCGCTGGTAACTGGGCTGCTGGCCTCCGACGTCGGCCGCTGCCTTGGCAAGGACCCGGAACCTGATGGCAGGGGCCAGGGCGCGCAACGACTCCTCGCGAAGGCTCAGTTCCCGGCCGTTCCGCTCCGTGAGCGCAGCGAAGGTGCTTTCCGCCACTTCCTCGAGGTAGTCGGCGTCCAGCTGCAGGATTGACGCGGTCCGGGCGAGCGATTCGGCGACCCCGGGACCCAGTTTTTCCTCCAGGTGCGGGAGCACTTCGACGCGGGTGCGCGAACGTGCGAAGGACGGGTCCGCATTGGTGGGATCGTGCCAGGGCTTCAGCTCCTCCACCGCGCAGATCTCTTCAGTGTCCGCCCGGCGGAGCCCGAGGAAGGGTCGCAACAGCTTTCCGCGGGCGGGCCTCATCCCGGCGAGGGATCGGGTGCCGGAGCCCCTGGCGAGGCCCAACAGCACCTGCTCAGCCTGGTCGTCCAGGGTGTGCCCCAGCAGGATGGCATCCGCACCCTGCGCGGCGGCGGCGGCTTCCAGCGCTTCGTGCCGGGCTTCCCGGGCGGCTGCCTCCGGACCCATGCCGGCGCTTGCCACGGTGACGGCCCGGACCTCCACGGGGGCCAGGCCCAAGTCCCGCAGGACCTCCCCCGTTTTCGCTGCCACCCGGGCAGACCCTTCCTGCAGCTGGTGGTCCACCACCACCGCGCCCACTGTTACCGGATGCCCGTCAACGTGGCCCCGCCGGGCGAAGTACGCGGCCACTGCGGCCAGGGCCAGGGAGTCCGGGCCCCCGCTGCAGGCAACCAGGACATGCCGCGGATAGCCCGCCCGGGCCAGGGCCTCCTGCAATGCTTTGCGGGCCGTGCCGACGACGGGGGCCAGCCTTCCGGGCCGCCGCCGGCCGCTGGGCACACTGTTGTCCATGCCAAGGCGACCGCCGTTGGAAGTGGCGCCAGGTACGGCGGACGCCGCGTCAGGTGATGTGCTGTGCGGCAATCAGTGTCCCATCCGCTCAAGCCACAACTTGGCGTCGTGGATCTCCGGCTCCGTAGGCAGAGTGTCTGCAGACTCCCAGACCTTGTTAAAGCCTTCCATGCCCGCCACATCCACCACGGCACGAACGAACCTGGCGCCGTCCGAGTACTGCCGCATTTTTGCGTCCAGCCCCAGGAGGTTGCGGATGAACTTCTCGATCACGCCGCGGTCCTTGCCGCGGTCATTGAACCGCTGCCGGATGGTTTTCACCGAAGGGATGATGCTGGCATCCACCGCGTCCATCACCACGTTGGCGTGGCCTTCGAGGAGGCTCATCACGGCGGTCAGATGGGAAATGGCGGCCTTCTCTTCGGGATCCTGAAGGAGGTCCAGGATTGCGCCGCGGCCGGGCGTAGTGCCGGAGGCGGTCCGGTCCTTCAGGGAGCGGGCGGCCGCGGTGGCCCGCTCCATCAGCGAATCAACATTACCCAGGAGGTGGACGCTGAGCTGGTCGATCTGTTCGAGCATGTGCTGCCGCAGCCAGGGGGCCGCAGCGAACTGGACGCGGTGGGTCTGCTCGTGCAGGCATACCCAGAGGCGGAAATCCTCGGGGGTGACGTTGAGTTCGCGCTCGACGGCCACGATGTTGGGTGCCACGAGCAGGAGCCTGCCGCCGGACGGTGCGTTGGAGCCTTCGGCGAGGGCAGCGAAGGGATCGTACTGGCCCAGAACCTTGCTCGCCAGGAATGCCAGGACGGCGCCGAGCTGGCTGCCGGTGATGGCCCCGCTGACGCTGGCGGCGGTGGGGCTGAGGGTGCCATGCCGGTTTTCCACCATCTTTTCCATGGCGGGCTTGAGCATCACTGCGAAGCTCTGGGTGTTGGCCTTGGCCCAGGACGCCCGGTCCACCACCAGCACGGTGGAGTCGCGGAGGTCCCGCGCCGCTTCCAGTCCCGTGATGTGGTGCACGTGCTCCACGCAGACGTCGGCCAGCCGGCGCAGGCTGTCCACGGCCTCGCTGATGGCGGCCTGGTTGAGTGCCGGCCCGGCGGGGGCCAGGCGGGCGGCGGTGGAGGCGGCGAGGTCCCAGTTGATCAGGGACTGCGCCGTGGCGGACAACGTCTGGGTTGACGACTCGCGTGTGGGCTCCATGGTCCCATCAGAACACAGAGAGCTGGAGATAGTCCTTAAGTTCGCTGACCGGCGAACCACTACTGCCGATGGTGGTCAGCGAACGCGACACCTACCGGCAGCCGCAGCCGGCGAGCACGGTGGCGGCCCGGTCCAGCGCTTCCTTGTTTCCTGCTGCTCCGGGAGTGAGTCCGTTGCCGATGAACGAAAAGACCAGGAGCCTGCCGTCCGTATCCACCACGTAGCCGCTGAGCGCAAGCACAGTGTTCAGCGTGCCGGTCTTGGCTCGCACCAGCCCTGCTCCCGCTGCGGTGGCCTCGCCTCCATACCGTGTGTCCAGCGTGCCGGTGAGGCCGGCCACCGGGAATCCGTCCAGGGCAGCGCGGAGCCTGGTGTCCGTACCGGTGGTGATGAGTCGGACCACCTCGGAGAAGAGACGCGCCGGGACCTGGTTGCCCATCGCCAGCCCGCACACGTCCACCAGTTGGACTGGGCCTGCGGCGAGGCCGGCTTCGATGAGCTGCGCGCGGACGGCGGCCGTGGCGCCGTCGTTGCTGGCCGGCAGGCCCTCGGCGAGTGCCGTCAGCCGGCCCAGGGCTTCCGCCAAGTAGTTGTCGGAGTCCCGCAGCATCAGGTTCACCTGCTCCGCGACGGTGGCGGACTGCACGTCGGCGAGCACTGGCACCCCAGTGGAACCCTCACCTTCAGGCCTGTCTGTCGGCGGATTTGTTGCCGCGGCAGGCTCCGGTGAACGTTCGACGGCGGCCGCCACGGTGAGTCCCGCAGCGGCGCCTGCCTCCCGCAGCCGGGCAGCGAATTCCCCCGCCACGGTCATCGCCGAATCCTGGGGACGGGGACCCGTGGTGACGGCAGGATCGTAACGGGCTGAATTCAGCGCCAGCGGGAACACCGGCGCCACCTCGCCCGCTGCCACATCGCCGCTCTCCCACGCCGGGTTCAGCGCGGGGCCGGAAAAGAGAGAGTCATCCACCAGGACTTTAATCTCACCGGCCGTTCCCTCTGATTGCAGAGCGGCCACTGTTTCCGCAGCAAGGGTGGCCAGGCCGGCCTGGCCCAGCACCTGCTCCCGGTTCGACCCGCCAGCACCAAGGAGGACGTCGCCGCCGCCCACCAGCACCACCTGTCCAGGGGCTGGTCCCGTAACCACGCTGGTGGTGAAGCGGTGCTCGGGACCCAGTGTCCGCAGGGCGGCAACTGCGGTCAGCAGCTTCATGTTGGACGCCGGAACCCGGCTCTCGGAACCGCCGCGGTCGAACAGGACCTGGCCGGTCAGTGCATCCTGCACCAGCCCGGTAAAGTCTCCACCGCCGTCGGCCTTCAAGAGCGGGTCCAGCTGCGCAGTGAGGGCCGCCTGCGCTGGGAGGTCGGCGGAAGCACTCAGGGCGGGAAAGCCTTCATGGGCGGAGAGCGTGGCGGGGGCCTGCTGCCACGCAGGTGCAGACGGAGCGGGGGCGGGAGGTTCGGGGCCCAGGAAACCCGGGGCCACCAGCAGCGCCGCCGGCACGGCCAGGACGAGCAGGAGCGCCGTCAGCAGGACGGAGGGCCAGACCCTCCGCAGGCTGGCGCCTGCCCTCCGCACCGCCTGCCGCGCACGGGCAACCCACTGATCCTTGCCGCTTGTTGTGGTCATGCCGGTGCCGGTCCTCAAGTCCTGAAATATCCCCACAAGTTCCTGATTCCAGGGCCTCTCGCTATATCCTCAATAATAGTCGGCGGCACTGACAGTCCTTTTTGTTGCCCGTCAAAGGTGCCGCGAACCCCTGCAAATTGCCGAGGAGCATTCCATGAAGCATGACGTGACCATCGAAATTCCCAAGGGATCGCGCGTCAAGTACGAAGTTGACCACGAGACCGGCCGCGTCCGCCTGGACCGCGTCCTCTTCACCGCCATGCAGTACCCGACGCACTACGGATACTTCGAGAACACCCTCGGCGAGGACGGCGACCCGCTGGACGCGCTGGTGCTGCTGCAGGACTTCGACCTGCACCCCGGCGTCATCGTCGAGTCCCGCCCCATCGGCGTCTTCAACATGACCGACGACGGCGGCGGAGACGCCAAGATCCTTTGCGTCCCCGTGGATGCACGCTTTGACCACATCCAGGAAGTCAGCGACGTCAACGAGTTCCTGATCAAGGAAATCGAACACTTTTTCACCCGTTACAAGGACCTGGAGCCGGGCAAGTGGGTCAAGGCCGAGGGCTGGGGCGACCGCGCCGCAGCCGAAGCCGAACTGGAAGCTTCAATCAAGCGTTACGTGCCCACGGGCCACTAATCCCCACCGTCCCCTCACCTCGCTTCGCTCGGTCCGGGAACCCTGACGGCGTGGGCCCACCCACCGTCCCCTCACCTCGCTTCGCTCGGTCCGGGAACCCTGACGGCGTGGGCCCACCCAGCGGCGGCGGGTGGCTGGTTCGGAAGAGCCGGGCACCCGCCGTCGTGGTTTAAGAGTCCAGATGTAAAAGCCTAGGTGCGTGAACTCCGCGTCAACCTTCACCCTGCCCTCCTTTTCCCCGCCCTGCGGTCCCGTCACCGGTTGGCGGGACGGGGCGGTTATCCGGGCAACCGGCATCCCCTATGCAACCGCTGCGCGTTTCCAGCCTCCCGTCCCTGCAGCGGACTGGACAGCGTCGTTTGCCGCTACCTCGCCCGCTCCCGCCTGCCCGCAGGGACCCGTTCCCTTCCTCGACAACGTCCTGGGCACCCGCTATGGCGAACTTCCCGGCAGCGAGGACTGCCAGAACCTGTCCGTCACCATGCCTGCCGACCTTGCCGACGGTGAGCAGCTGCCCGTCATGGTGTGGATCCACGGCGGCTCCTACACCACGGGCTCCGGGGACCTCGCCATCTTTGATCCGGCTGTGCTGGTGACTGAGAACCGGGTGATCGTTGTTTCCGTGACCTACCGCCTGGGGTTGTTCGGGTTCCTGGCCACCCGGACCGGCAGGCCCGGAAACCTGGGCCTCCTGGACCAGCTGGAGGCGTTCCGCTGGGTGCAGCGGAACATCGCTGCGTTTGGCGGCGACCCCGCCAGGGTGACCGCCTTTGGCCAGTCCGCCGGCGGGGACGCGATTGCCCACCTGATGGCGACGCCGGAAGCACCCTCGCTCTTTCAGCGCGCGATCATTCAAAGCGCGCCGTTGGGCATTTCGAGGGGCAGGGCCCGGATGAACCATGCCACGGGGATCGCGGCCGAGGGGGTCACCGGGGAAACTCCTGCCATGGAAGTGGTGGAGCTGGAGGACCACGTGGCGCAGGTGGCCCGGAAGTTCGGCATGCTGGCTGCCATGCCTTTCGGGACGCAGTACGGACACGCGCCGCTGCCGGAGGAATCAGACATTGAAGCAGCATGGAACCGCTCCGCTCCCGGCATCGAGGTGCTGATCGGGCATACGGCCGAAGAAGCCCGGCTGTTCCTGCCCCGGAGCCCGCACCTGAAGCGGCTCGGGCAAATTCCCGTGGTGGGCAACGCGGCGCTGCGGGCCATCAACTGGGTGGTCACCGAAACCGTCTACGGCAGGGCAGCCCGGAAATTCACCCGCCGGCATGCCCGGGCGGGAGGGGAAGCCCACCGTTACGTCCTGCACTGGCATGCCCCGGGAAACATCTTCGGCGCTGCCCACACCATTGATCTGCCCCTTCTCTTCGGCAACAGGAACACCTGGGACGGGGTAGGTCTGATTGCCGGCGCCCGCTGGGACGACGTCGACGCAGCCGGGCGGCAGCTGCGCAGCCTCTGGGCGGGTTTCGCGCGGGGAGACTCGCTTGGCGATGAGGGCGGGGTTCCGGGTGTGCTCACGTACAGCGCCGTCTGACCCCTTGGAGTTTTTGTCCGGATATGCAGGCTTCCAGTGCGGCAAACTCCGCATATCTGGACAAAAGCTCTCGTCTGGCGGCGTGGAATAGCCATGAGGACTTTGGGCGTTGACCTTGCCGCGGCCACAAAGAAAACTGCGGTGGCCGTGCTCGAGTGGGACCATGGCTCTGCCCGGCTGGCGCACCTTGCACTCGGCGTGGATGACCAGGAGATCGTGGACCTGTTCGGGGCTGCCGGCATGACGGGCATCGACTGCCCGGTGGGCTGGCCGGACGCGCTGCTGCCCTTCCTCACCGGGCACCTGAACTTCGACGCCGGACCAGTCCTGGCGCACGACGGCATAGCCGGGCGGCGCCTCCTGGCCTACCGCGACACGGATCGGTTCACCACCGCACACACAGGACTCATTCCCCTGAGCGTGTCCGCCGACCGCTTGGCGCATCCGGCCATGAGGTGCGCAGTGATCCAGGCCAGGATCGCAGCGCTCCACGGACCCCAACCCCGCGACGGCTCCGGACGCCTGGCGGAGGTCTACCCCGCTGCCTCCCTGAAAATCTGGGGGCTCAGCGGCCGCGGCTACAAGGGCCGCGGCAGCGCCGAAGCCGAACTGCTCAGCCTGCTCCTTGCCAACCTCAAGGCGCAGGCACCCTGGCTGGACCTGGCGGGGCACGAGGACAAACTCGCCGCTTCGGACGATCTCTTTGACGCCGTCGTCGCTTCCCTTACCGCCCGGGCCGCCGCCCGCCGTCGGACGCTCCTGCCCGATGAGGCGCAGGCGGGTGCGGCGCGGAGTGAAGGCTGGATCCACCTGCCGTCATGCCGGCTGGACGAACTGCCCGGCGAGGAGGGCTAGGAGGTCAGCCGCCCCGCTTCCAGTTCCGGATGTCCTCCAGGTCCTCACCGTCCGTCCTGGTATGCTCCCGCGCCCGGATCCGCCGGTCCTGCAGGTCCTGGCGCAGGAGTGAGTGCTTCTCCGCCAGACCGGGCACGCGGTCGATCGCGTCAATGGCCAGCTGGAACCGGTCGATGCCGTTGAGCATGGCCATGTCGAAGGGGGTGGTGGTTGTTCCCTCTTCCTTGTAGCCGCGAACGTGCAGGCCCTCCTGGTTGGTGCGGCGGTAGGCAAGCCGGTGGATCAGGGAAGGGTAGCCGTGGTAGGCGAAGATGATGGGCTTGTCGTTGGTGAAGATCCCGTCGAAGTCCCGGGACGGCAGCCCGTGCGGGTGCTCGCTCTCGTCCTGCAGCCGCATCAGGTCCACCACGTTCACCACCCTGACTTTGAGCCCCGGCACGCCCCCGCGCAGCAGTTCAGCGGCGGCGACAGTTTCCACCGTCGGCACATCGCCGGCACAGGCAAGGACGACGTCGGGCTCCTCCCCCTGCACCTCGGACCCGGCGAACTCCCAAATCCCCAGGCCGCGGCGGCAGTGGTTGGCGGCGTCGGCAGGCCCCAGCCAGGTGGGTGAGGGCTGCTTCCCGCTGACCACGATGTTCACGTAATCCGTGGATTCCAGGCAATGAGCCATGACGCACAGCAGTGTGTTGGCATCCGGCGGCAGGTACACCCGGATGACCTCGGCCTTCTTGGTCACGGCATGGTCGATAAACCCCGGGTCCTGATGGGAAAACCCGTTGTGGTCCTGCTGCCACACATGCGAGGACAGCAGGTAGTTCAAGGAGGACACCGGCTGCCGCCAGGGCAGCTTGCGGTGCACCTTCAGCCACTTGGCGTGCTGGTTGAACATGGAATCGACAATGTGGATGAAGGCCTCGTAGCAGCTGAACACCCCATGCCGGCCTGTCAGGAGGTAGCCTTCCAGCCAGCCCTGGCACAGGTGTTCGCTGAGCACCTCCATCACCCGGCCGGACCGCGCGAGGTGCTCGTCGGCGTCGTCAATCCTGTGCTGCCACACCTTGTCGGTGACCTCATAGACGTTCTGCAGGCGGTTGGACGCAGTTTCGTCCGGGCCAAAGAGCCGGAAGGTTTCCATATTCAGCGAGATGGCGTCGCGCATCCACGAACCCAGGGTGATCATGGGGCTCACCCGTTCGGTCCCCGGCTCCTTGACCTCGACGGCGTGATCCCGGTAGGCAGGCAGCTTCAGTGCCTTGCGCAGCAGTCCCCCGTTGGCATGCGGCGTGGCACTCATGCGGAAGTCTCCCGTGGGCGCGGCCTCGGCGACCTCGGGCCGGAGCCTGCCGTCGCCGTCGAACAGCTCCTCCGGACGGTAGGACTGCAGCCATTCTTCCAGCTGCCGCAGGTGGTCCGCGTTGGTGCGCACCTCGGTCAGCGGCACCTGGTGGCTCCGCCAGGTCCCCTCAACCTGCAGCCCGTCCACCTCACGGGGGCCGGTCCAGCCCTTCGGGGAGCGCAGGACGATCATGGGCCAGCGCGGCGCTTCTATATCCGCGTCCTCTGTCCCGGGGGCCCTGCGGGAATCCTGGATTGCCCGGATGCCCGCGAGGCTCCGCTCGAGCGCCTCGGCAAAGTCCTGGTGGGCCTGCGCGGTGTTATCCGGGTCCTTGACAGTGACGAAATACGGCTCATGTCCGTAACCGCGCAGCAGCTGCTCCAGCTGGGCCTCGGGCATGCGGGCCAAGACGGTGGGGTTGGCGATTTTGTAGCCGTTGAGGTGCAGGATGGGCAGCACGGCGCCGTCCGTGGCCGGGTCCAGGAAGTTGTGGGAGTGCCAGCTGGCGGCCAGCGGCCCGGTTTCGGCCTCGCCGTCGCCGATCACGACGGCGGTGACCAGCTGCGGGTTGTCCAGCACCGCTCCGTACGCGTGGGCCAGGGAATACCCGAGTTCGCCGCCTTCGTTGATGGAGCCGGGACTTTCGGGCGCGGCGTGGCTGGGAATGCCGCCCGGGTAGGAGAACTGGCGGAACAGCTCGGCCAGTCCGGCCTCGTCGTTGCCCACGTGTCCGTAGATTTCCGAGTAGGTGCCCTCCAGCCAAGCATTGGCGACGACGGCGGGACCACCATGGCCGGGGCCTGCCACAAAGAGCATTTCGGCGGAGTCGCGGCGGATTACGCGGTTCAGGTGGGCGTACACGAAGTTCAGACCCGGCGTAGTGCCCCAGTGTCCGAGCAGTCGGGACTTGGTGTCCTCTGCCTTCAGCGGCTCGCGCAGCAGCGGATTGGAACGGAGATAGATCTGCCCAACCGAAAGATAGTTTGCGGCGCGCCACCAGCGGTCCACAAGTTCAAGCTCGTCCTGCCCAATGCTGCTGGTCATAACCATCCTCACGTCGCGTTCGCCGCCCGTTCCGTCGTACGTCAGCCCGGCCGTTCCCCCATCGCATCAGATGGGCCAGCCGGAGGCAACCCCGCTTGCCCGCAGTCAGCTACCTGCGGGTAGTCTTTGGATCAATGTTCACCTTGACCATCAACCAGACGGACAGCCGGCGCGACGGCGACCGGGTGCCGCAGCTGCTGAAAGACCTGCGGCACATCCCTGCGCGCCTGGACTTCGACCGGTCCGTGGAAGACGAGGTCCAGGGCATTGTGGACGTCCCGCACCAGGCCGTGGAGGCTGCGCTGATCGGACTCCGGTGCGGGTCCTGGTACGTGGGGATTGGCGTGGGGCCGGTCAACGAGCCGTTGCCCAACCAGATCAAGGACGCCTCCGGCCACGGGCTGGTGTACGCGCGCCGTGCCGTGGACCGGCTGCGGAACAGCAAGGAGCGGATTCCTGTCGCCGTGGAGGGTCCGCTGGCTGACGCTGCCCACGACGCGGAAGCGGTGCTCCGGCTGCTGGGCCACATTGTCCGCGACCGTTCCGATGCCGAATGGCGGGTGCTTGACCTGCTGACCCCCGGCGTCCGCGGGCAGCAGAAAGCCGTGGCGCAGGAGCTGGGCATCACCACGCAGGCCGTCAGCAAGGCGGTTGCGCGGTCCCAGTGGAACGAGGAACATGCGGCCCGGCCGGCGGCAGCCCGGCTTTTGGCGCTGATTCTCGAGGTGCGGTAGCGGCTGCTGCCTGAGCTCAGCCCGGGTATTTAGCCGTTCAGCTTTGGTTTTTCAAGCCTGGTTGTTCAGCTCTGGGTGGCCGCCATCACCGGCTCGCCGTTGAAGTACTCGAGCTGCCAGCCGTCGATGGCGTGGTGGTGCGCCAAATTGAGCACCGCGTTGTCAATGCTTGTGAGGGTGCTGCCCACGGCGCGGCTGAGGGTTACGCGCAGGAGCGTCCCGTGCGCGACGACGAGGAGGCGCCGTCCGCGGAACTCCTCGGCAAGTGCCTCCAGCGCTGCCAGTCCACGGTCTGCTGCCTGGTCCTCGCTCTCGGCACCGCGAAAACCTCCCGGAATGCGCAGTGCATCAAGCTCTGGCCCCGCCTGCATCCCCTCAGCTGGCCCGAAACTGCGCTCGGTCAGCTCCGGAACCCGGCGGACGTCACTGAGTCCAAGGCCCGCGGCGATCAGGTCGGCGGTCTCGGCGGCCCGGCTCAGCGGCGACGAGACAATGGCGTCCCATTCGTAGGCGGAAAGAACGGCGACGGCATCCCGCGCCTGGCCGCGGCCCACCTCGTTCAGGGGGATGTCTGTGGATCCCTGGAGCCGGCGCTGGGCGTTCCAGTCTGTCTGGCCGTGGCGGATCAGGGCAAAGGTCGTGAGAGTCATGCTGTCTATTCTGCCTTGTACTGCTTAGAGCAGACTGCGCAGCACGTGGGCGGCGCCGTCGTCGAACACCGAGTGGGTGACCTCATCCGCTGCGGCGATGACTTCCTCCGGCGCCTGGCCCATAGCCACCCCGCGTCCGGCCCAGCTGAGCATCTCGATGTCATTGCGGCCGTCGCCGATGGCCACCGTCAGGTGCTGCTCGATGCCCAGCCTGGTCCTGAGGTTCTCCAGGGCGCTGGCCTTGGTCACGCCCGCCGCTGCGATGTCCAGCCATGCCGTCCAGCCCACGGAGTAGGTGACGCCGGCAAGGCCCACGTGCTCAATCGCCTCAGTGAAGTCTTCCGACGTGTTCTCGGTGCTGAACACGACCACGCGAACGGCCGTTGCCTCAAGCATGGTATGGAAATCCACGCCCACGGCCTCGACGCCAAAGCTGGGATCCTGGAAGCGCTCGGTGGAAAGGAAATTGCCGTCGGCGTCCTCCAGCGCATACTTCGCCGAAGGAAGCCGCTCACGCAGTGCGCGTAGGGCGGGTCCGGGATCGAACGTGGCCTTGTGGATGACTTCGTAGCCGCCGTCCAGCTCGGGATGCAGCCGAAGGGTTACGCCGCCGTTGCAGCAGACGGCGTAGCCCCGCTCAATCCCGATCTTTTCGATGATGGGCAGCGTAGCGTTGAGGGAACGGCCCGTGGCGATCATGACCTCGTGGCCGGCAGCGACCACCGCCTGCGCGGATTCCCTGACGCCCTGGGACATGTGGCCGTCGTGGTTCACCAGCGTGCCGTCCACGTCCAGTGCGATCATCAGCTTCTGGTTTACGTTGTTGGTTTCGTTGTCTCGCCGGTCATCGTTGCCGGCGACTGGGGTTTCAGTCAGCGTTGTCATCCACACAGTGAACCAGACGTAACTGATCCGCGCTAGGATTCACGCCACACATTTGTTGAACACCGCATTAACGCGCACCTGGCCTCCCGGCGGGAGCTAGAGGACCCGGAGGACCTCGAGTCCGCCCAAGTACTTCTGCAGGGCCTTCGGCACGTTGACCGAGCCGTCCGCGTTCTGGTGGTGCTCGAGCAGCGCAACGATCCAGCGGGTGGTGGCCAGGGTTCCATTCAGGGTGGCGACCGCCCGGGTGCCCTTGGCAATGCCCTCCGCATTGACCACGCGCTCACGGATGTTCAGGCGGCGGGCCTGGAAGGTGGTGCAGTTGGAGGTGGAAGTCAGCTCACGGTAGGCGCCCTGGGTGGGAACCCAGGCTTCACAGTCGTACTTGCGGGCTGCGGACGTGCCGAGGTCGCCCGCGGCGGTGTCAATCACCCGGTATGGCAGCTCGCACTTGGCCAGCATCTCCTCTTCCCACGCCAGCAGGCGCTGGTGCTCGGCGGCGGCCTCCTCAACCGTGGTGTAGATGAACATCTCCACCTTGTTGAACTGGTGCACCCGGATGATGCCGCGGGTGTCCTTGCCGTGCGAACCTGCTTCACGCCGGTAGCAGGAGCTCTGGCCGGCGTAGCGGACGGGGCCCTTGGAGAAGTCCAAAATCTCGTCAGCGTGGTAACCCGCGAGGGCCACCTCGGAGGTGCCCACCAGGTAAAGGTCGTCTTCGGCGAGACGGTAAATCTCGGCGTCGTGCTTTACGTCGAAGCCCGTGCCCTGCATGGTCTCGGGACGCACCAGGGTGGGGGTGATCATCGGGATGAAGCCGGCCTCGATGGCCTGGTCCATGGCCATCTGCAGCAGCGCCATTTCCAGCCGGGCACCCACGCCGCGGAGGAAGTAGAAGCGTGCGCCGGACACCTTGGCGCCGCGCTCCATGTCGATGGCACCGATCAGCTCGCCGATTTCCAGGTGGTCCTTCGGCTCAAAGTCCGGAAACTCGCGCGGCGTGCCGACGGTCTTGACCACCACGTAGTCGTCCTCGCCGCCCTCCGGGACGCCGTCCTCGATAAGGTTGGGAATGGTGCGCAGCAGTTCTTCCTGCTTTGTCTGTGCAGCATCGGCTTCCGCGGAAGCAGCCTTGACCGAATTGGCCAGTTCCTTGACCTCGGCCAGCAGGGCCTTCTTCTCGTCACCCTTGGCCTGCGCCACCTTCTTGCCGAAGGCGTTCTGCTCGGCACGGAGGTTCTCGAAGCGGATCAGGGCCGCCCGGCGGGCGGAATCCGCGGAGATGATCGCGTCCACCACTGATTCATCCGCGCGGCGGGCGCGCTGGCTGGCACGGTATTTGTCCGGGTTTTCGCTGAGGTCTTTTACGTCGATCACCAGACAAGGGTATCCAATACCGCGCACGACGGCGGGCGGCAGCGGCCGTGCCGAATCCTCAGGCTTCCGCAGGGCTACTGTTGAAGCACCATGAGCGACTGGATCCTGTACCTGCTGATCGGGGTGGCCCTAGCGTTTGCCGTCTCCAGCTGGTGGGGCGTGCGCAGGCTCAAGGCCCTGCACGTGCGCAGTGCTGTGGGCGGGGAAGCGCAGGATTCGGGGTTAAGCCGGCAGCGCGTGGCGGTGGTCCTGAACCCGATCAAGGCGCGCTCGGAAGAGGCGAGGGCCAAAATTCAGCGGGGCTGCCTTGCTGCAGGCTGGGAGAACCCGGTCTTTTTCGAGACAACGGCGGATGATCCGGGCTATTCACAGGTGCGTGCCGCCCTGGCGCACAAGCCCGACGTCGTCCTCGTGGGTGGCGGTGATGGGACGGTGCGTGTGGTGGCAGAGTCCCTCGCGCATACGGACGTGGCCATGGGCCTTATTCCGCTGGGCACCGGCAATCTCCTGGCCCGGAACCTGGAGCTTGAGGTCGCCGACCTGCACGCGAATGTGAACACCGCGCTTTTTGGCCGGCAGCGCTACATAGACACGGCGCGGATGGGGATCGAAAACTCCCGTACCGGGTACTCGGCGGAGCATGTCTTCCTGGTGATCGCGGGCATCGGCATGGACGCCGAGGTCCTGGCGGACACGAATGCGGGCCTGAAGAAGGTTGTTGGCTGGCTGGCATACACCGAGGCCGGGATGCGTCACCTTCCGGGGCGCCGGAAAAAGGTCTCGATTTCGCTGGACGGCAGCGTGGAGCAAGCCCGGAACATCCGCAGCGTGCTCTTTGCCAACTGCGGCCTTGTTCCCGGTGGTATCGACTTCATACCGCAGGCAATGATTGACGACGGCATGCTTGACGTGGTGGTGATGAGCCCCCGCAGTGCCCTTGGCTGGCTGCTGATGTACGTCAAGATCATGTTCAAGCACAGCGGGAAACTGCCCATCATGACCGTTTACCGGTCGGGGAGAATCGTCATCAAGTGCCCGGAACCCATGCCCACCCAGCTGGACGGCGACACAGCGGGCGAGGCAACCAAACTCACCGTCCAGGTGGACCCGAGGTCGCTTCTGGTGAGGGTCAGGGATTGAAGCGGTTCTTGCTGGAGTCTTTTTCCGGAACTGGGCGGAATGCCGTCAGCGGCGGGATTCCTTGTTCTCCTGCCCAGCCTTGGCCGCAGCGTGGGCCTCGGACTGCTCACGGATCATCGCCTGCTCTTCTTCGAAGCGCAGGCGGTCGGCCCGGTCGGCCTCGTCCCCGTCCCAGTCCTGGTTGTCCGCGGTAGGCCGGGGGTTGACGATCATCCCCTGGCCATCGTTTTCAGTGCTGCTCGTAGTCATGACGCGCTCCCTTCAGTAGGGGCCATCCCCGTGTGGATCAGGCAAGCATACGCATTGTCCACAGCCCGGGGAAGTACCTCCAGAGGCATTTACCTACGCTTTTGGCGAAGCGCTGCAACCGGTTTCAGCACCGCTTATGCATGCCTGAGAATGTCTTCAACCCAGGCCCGGGCAGCCTGGAATGCAGGGTCGCTGGTGTGCGCTTCAGCAACAGTGGCCTGCCTGTCTGCCCGTGGATAGGAACCCAGGAAACGCGTGGCTGGACTGATGCGGTGCAGTCCTGCCAAGGCGTCGGCCACCCGCTCGTCGGCTGCATGCCCTTCGGCGTCGATGCTGAAGAAGTAGTGGCCCAGATACTGTCCGGTGGGCCGGGACTCAATCCGGCTGAGGTTCACCCCGCGGCTGGCGAACTGATCGAGGATCTCCATCAGCGCGCCGGGCCGGTCTTCGGGAAGCGGGACCACCACGGTGGTCTTGTCAGCGCCGGTACGGGCCGGCAGGACGCCGGGTTGGCTGACCAGGATAAAACGGGTCACGGCTCCGGGGTTGTCGCCAATGTTCTCCGCGAGCACCGACAGGCCGGGCTGCTCCTGGGCTACCAGGGGAGCACAAATGGCGGCGTCGTAATGGCAGCCAACCTCCAGAAGCCCCATCGCCGCAGCGGCCGTTGACGACCCCGGCACATATTCTGCTGAAGGAATGTTTGCGTTCATCCACATCCTGCACTGCGCCCAGGCGTGCCCATGCGTGGATATCCGCCGGACGTCCTCCAACCGCACTCCGGGCCGTGCCACCAGAACGAAGCTGATGGGCACCAGGACCTCATGGATAATGCGCAGTTCCTGGCCTGCGGCGATTGCGTCGAGGGTGGCCGTGACCCCGCCTTCCACGGAATTTTCCATCGGCACCATCGCCGCGTGCGCCAGGCCGTCCCGTACCTGGTCCAGGGCGGCATTGACGTTCGACGCCGAAACCCGCTTGGCCTGCCCGGCGTCAGGCAACTGCATCAAGGCTGCCTCAGTGAAGGTGCCCTCCGGTCCGAGAAAAGCGTAGGTGGGCAGGGTGGCCACTACAGCACCATAGGCTTCAGGCCGTTGTCAGAAACGAGCGGCCGGCCGGCTTCCAGCCACTGATCCATCCCGCCGGCGACATTGATGGCGGTATAGCCCTGGCCGGTGAGCCACTGTGCCACACGGAAGGAGCGCCCTCCGGTACGGCAGATGACGTAGAGGTCCTCGTCCGGGTCAAGTTCGTCCAGGCGGGCCGGAATCTGGTCCATGGGAATGTGAAGTGCGCCGTCTGCGTGGCCGGCCACCCATTCGTAGTCCTCACGCACATCGAGAATGACGGCATCGTCGGGGACGTCGTGGACGGGAACATTGTCGAAATCGCTCATGGAGATTCCTGCCTTCGCGGATTGGGGGTCGGCATTAAGCCTAGTGCTTCACCCGCCGCCGGAGCCTTGGAACCGGCCACGTTAAGCTTCTGAATGATCCAAGGAGGAAACTGTGCCCCCAAACTATGCTGCCCACGCCGCCCGGGTCGGCGGAAGCTTCCAGGACCGGTGCTGCCACTGCACGGCCGGGTGGCCCCTTGACTGAACTCCATGAGCTGCCGGCCGTGGCCCTGCAGGACCAGCTGCGGCAAGGTAAGGTGTCAGCAACGGAGGCCGCGGCCCATTTCCTGGCCCGGATTGAGCAGCAGAATCCGCTGCTCGGGGCGTTCATCACCGTTACGGCGGACCAGGCTATGGAGCAGGCCAGGGCCGCCGACCGCCGGCGGCCCCACGCCCCCGCAGAAGAACTGCCATTGCTTCACGGCATGCCCCTGGCATTCAAGGACCTTACTGACGTGGCTGGCGTGGTCACAACGCACGGGAGCGCGGCACTGGACCACAAACCTGCGCTCAGCGACGGACCCCTGGCTGCCCTGCTCAGGGAAAGAGGCGTGGTCCCGCTGGGCAAAACACAGGTTCCCGAATTCGGACTGACTGCCTACAGCGAGAACCGGATCGCGCCGCCGTCGCGCAATCCATACGCGCTGAGCAGGAGCTCAGGCGGCTCCTCCGGCGGCACCGCCGCTGCCGTCGCCGCCGGGCTGCTTCCCTTCGCGCCGGGAACAGACGGCGGCGGGTCCATCCGGATTCCTGCAGCGGCCTGCGGCCTGGTGGGACTGAAGCCCGGGCGTGGCCTGGTTCCCGCCGGTGAGAGCCTGGGCGACCCGGCCCGGCTGGTGGTGGCAGGCCCAATCGCCAGGACCTCGGCCGACGCTGCACTCATGATGGACGCTTTGGTGCCGGTTCCCGAAAGTGCCAGCCCCGGGCGCGGCGGAGGCGAGGGGGGCTACCTCGCCGGCTTGAAGGAGGAACCGCCAAAGCTTCGTATCGGCGTCACGCTGGACAGCCCGTGGTCCGGAACTTTTCCATTCAGCCCTGAGCAGGAAGCGCTGGAGGCGCTCGAGGCGGGGCGGAAGCTGCTGGAACACGCGGGCCATGCCGTTGCTGAAGCAGGCATCCGCTATGACAACAGGTATCCGGACGCCTTCACCACCGCCTGGACTGCCCCGGTGGGCAGCGCCCGGATCAACCCGCACCGCGAACTTCTCCTGGCCCCGCTGACCCGCACCTTCCGGCGGCGTGCACAGCAGCGCAGCCCGGCCAAGCTTTTTGAAGCCCTCGCCTTCCTGCGCACATTCCAGCAGGACACGCTGACCCAGTACGCACAATGGGACCTGATGCTCATGCCGGCGCTGGCGCAGACACCGCGCCCGGTTGGCTGGTTCACCGGCACCATGCATGGTGCTGACCGCTGGCCGGCAGCCCAATGGCCAGGGGATGCCGACGGCGACTACCGCAAGCAGTGCGAATACGCGCCGTGGTCCTCCATGGTCAACGTCTGCGGCCTTCCGGCAATCACCCTTCCGGTCCACTGGACCGGCGGACACGCCGGGCAGGGGGTGCCGATGGGCATCCAGCTGGTGGGACCCATGGGGTCGGAAGCCCTGCTGCTGCGGGTGGGCAACCAGTTGGGGTACTGATTCCCGCGTGAGGAGCCAAGGAATGTTGATCTCCGCCTAACCCCGACTTAACGTGCATGTAATCCGGCGGGAGCAATATAGATGTGCGTCGTTGCCGAACCCTCGAAAGCGGCCAGTGCTCAATGAGGAGTTGCCCTATGAATGCTGGAAGTTCCACATCCACCACCGGCCAGGCACCACATCGGGCTGACAATGCCCGGCGGGACCTGAGCAACGCCAACGTCCGGGAAGACCTGGCGGAGAAGGGACGGTGCGGCCTGGTCCATCTGCCCACCGGGCGCACCTGCCTCCTCCCCCTCCGGCACCATGGGCCGTGCGAGTTCCACCGCCCCCAGGAAGCGGAGGACGTGGCCAAGGGAAGTTAGTCGTCCCGCTCCAGCCACTGCGGGCCCGCCGCACGGGGCATGCCGCATGCCCATGCCCCGTGCCCATGCCAATCAAAAGCTGCCTCAAAGGTGTCGACTCCGCCGCCAAACCGGAGGACGATTAAAGGGCAGTCACTGTAAGGAGGTCTGTGATGTGCTACTCATCCAGCAAGGACTTCGGCTGGGGCATCAGGAAAGAAGCTGACCCCAAGCGCGAAGCACAGCGGGAAACTCCGGTGGAAACTCCGGAGAAGCCGGTCAAGGCGCAGGACTTCACGTTCTGGGCTTTCCCGAACTGGCGCAGCACGCCAAAGCCCCGTACCCCCTCCGCCGAGCGGAGCACGGAGAGGGTTTGACGCTGTTGCGGCAAAGTCAACGGAAGGGTCTTCACTGAAGGCCCTTCCGCGCGTTGTGCTGGAGTACTCCCCGCATTATGGTGGAAATATAAGCATGCTTAGTATTGGCACCTGACGGTCCGCACCTACGAAGGGAATCAGCATGAGTACCGGAAACTACCCATCTGCCGGACAGCCGGAGCAGGGCTCGGAAATGCCATCAGCCGATCGGGCTGGCGGCAGCTACGGCAATGCCCCCTCCTATTCGTCGGATGCCCAGGGAGTACCGGCAGGGGGTCCTGCTGCGGGCCCGTCCGGCGGTGCCGCCGAGCGGCGCGTCACCCGCACCGGGGTCATTTGGGCAGCAGTGGTGGCCGCCCTGGTGCTCCTGATCCTCCTGATCATCTTCATCCTGCAGAACCAGGAGCTGGTGCTGGTGAAGTTCCTGGGATTCGAAGGCGCGGTCCCGCTGGGCATGGCGCTGTTCATCGCCAGCGTCACCGGAGGGGTGCTGGTTGCCGCCGCGGGCGGCGCCCGGATTCTCCAGCTCCGTGCCAGTGCACACCGGACGCGCACCAGGCAGCGCCGCTAGCCGTTGGCAGGTCCGGCACGGGGGCAACCCTCCCTGCCGGACCTTTTTGCGCCAGGACGATTATTGACCCGGCCAGGTGACGAACTTAAAATTCTGGGCACTGGACTTACACATGCTCGCTGCACGGACCTCCGGCGGTGCTCTCCCGCCCGGCAGCTCCGTTCGTCGGGGCGCCTGGCGCCCCTCACATCTTTCCCATACCGGTGGTTCCAGCCCTTCACGTCGGGAGCACTGACGGTGTCCACAGTTCACAACATTGACCGGGAACAGGAAATACAGCAGGCGCTGCACGGGTTGCGCGGGAAGCTGGCAGGATCCCTGATCGAACCCCCCGATCCCACCTACGATGAAGCGCGGGCGGTATGGAACGGGATGGTGGATCTCCGGCCCCGCGCCATTGTCCGGGCAGGAAGCACTGCGGATATCGACGTCGTGATCGATGCTGTCCGGCGCAGCGGCCTGGCCCTAGCGGTCCGGGGCGGCGGCCACAACGTGGCAGGGCACGGCACCGTCGACGGCGGACTGGTGCTGGATCTGGGAGCCCTGAAGCGCGTGCAGGTGGAGGCGGAAACCCGGCTTGTGACCGTGCAACCTGGGGCCACCCTTGCCGATGTGGACCGGGCCACCGCCCCTCACAATCTGGCCGTGCCGCTGGGAGTGATCAGCGGCACGGGGGTTGCCGGGCTGACTTTGGGCGGTGGCGTCGGCTGGCTGACCAGGTCCAACGGCCTCAGCCTCGACAACCTGGAGTCCGTGGACGTCGTCACTGCCACCGGCGAGCACCTGCACGCAAGCGGCCAGGAGAATCCGGAGCTTTTCTGGGGCCTGCGCGGCGGCGGCGGAAACTTCGGCGTGGCCTCCTCCTTTACCTTCCGGGCCCGGTCCCTGCCGGCGTCCCCGCTGGGCGGCAACCTGTTCTACCGGCCTGGCCACTGGCGCGATGCCCTGCTCGCCTTTGCCCGCTGGACCCGGGACCTGCCTGACGAGATGAACCCGATCATGTCCTTCCTCGTGTTCCCGTCGGAGTCCGGGATGGGCAGCGATCCCTGGATGATCATCGGCTTCGCCTGGGTTGCCGAGGACCACCAGGGCGGCCTCGCACTTCTGGACCAGCTGAGGGCAGACGCGCCGCCGGACGAGCAGGAGGTGGGACCCACGTCCTGGCTGGAATGGCAGAGCGCCATGGACTCCGTGTTCCCTAAAGGCTCCCGCGGCTACTGGAAGAACGTGTCCTTCTCCCGGCTGGACGAGGAGGCCGTGGATGTCCTGCTTGGATTCGCGTCCGAACTGGCGTGGGAGGGGACCGGCATCGACATCCACCACATGGAAGGAGCGTTTGGACGGGTGCCCGGGGACGCCACGGCCTTCCCCAACCGGGCTGCCCGCTACTGGCTGAACGTTTACGGATTCTGGCGGGACCCGGCGGAGGACGAACGGTTGACCGCTTTTGCCCGGAAAGCGTACCGGCTCATGCAGCCGTTCGCCGAGCATGGCGAGTACATCAACTTCCTGGGCGCCGAGGTAGGGCTAAAGGAAACGGACGCTGCGCGTGCAGCCTACGGACCGGAGAAATACCAACGGCTTGTGGCCCTCAAGGACCGCTACGATCCCGGCAACATGTTCCGCCTCAACCACAACATCCCGCCCAACCCGGCTGCGTCAGGGACTATTTAGCCCGGTTTAGAACGTGTAGTTGGAACTGCTGGAACTGGCAATGGAGAGGCCAATGATAGCCAGCAGCCAGAACGCGCCGTAACCCAGCAGGCACAGGTATCCCAGGACCAGCCCGGCAATGGACATGCCCTTGCCCGCCGGCTCCCGCTTGAGTGCCAGGTGCCCAGTGATGATCGCAGCTATTTGCGGGAGCAAGAGCCAGCCCATGATCACCGAGGCAATACCGCACACCATGCTCGCGATGCTCAATGTCTTCGGCTCGGCAGGCATCCCGTAGTACGCCTGCTGGCCGTACGGGCCCGGGGCATAAGGGCTCGGCGGCCGGCCGTAGGGGCTCGCCTGCTGGCCATAGGGGCTCGGGGCGTAGGGTCCGCTTTCCCCGTACTGCCCGCCATACTGCTGGCCGGCCTGCTGGCCGCTGTACTGGTTGCCGAACTGGTCTCCCTGCCTTGGGGAGCGCGGAAAATCGGACCCCTGGTGTTCAGGGTGCTGGGCAGGCTGGTTGGTCATTGTTTCCCCCGTGGATTCGTCGATTCCAGCCTACCGCGGCAGGCAGCGGCTAGCGCCCCCAGTACGGCAGCACGTAGACGGCAAAAGCGGCGAAAGCCGCCAGCATCGCCAGGCCCCCGGCTCCGGTTTTGCCCTGGTGCCGGGCCCTGGCGTTCCGGCCGCGCCGAGACGCACCCCGCGCAATACCCTCCGTGGCGAGGTGGCGGCCCGAGGGATGCCTGGCGTAGCTCCCGCTGCGGTCCCTTCCGTTGGCGGCGGTTCCAGCACCGGTTCCGTTGACCGCCGGATTTACGTGCTCCCTGGGTGCACCGGGCGGAAGGCCTCCTGCAGGGCGGACCACTGTGCCCGGCCGGACGTTCCGGAACGCCGTGATGCCCGGCTCCTGTTCGCGCGTGAGTTCGCGGCCGAGGTATTCATACAGCCCCGCCACCCCCTCTGCATCGAGCACGGCCGGCAGGGCTTCGATGGCCGCGAGCAACTGCTCGGTGCCGGCAACGGCGACATCAGAGTTGGTCACGCCGAAAAGGTTCGGCTGCGTCGCCATGCAAATCAGCGGGCGCACGAGTTTCCGGTGCGGCGGAGCCACTACCGAGGCCACGGCCGCGCACTGCGCCAGGGCGCCCTCCACGGCCTGGGTCCGCGCATAGCGCCCCTGCCACAGCACTCCGGACGAGACGCGGACCTCGCCGGTCCAGTTCTTGCGGTTCACCACCACGACGCCGGCAGGCCCCACCAGGACATGGTCCAGGTTTGCTTTGGGCCGGCCGGGCCAGTGAACATCATGCAGCACATACCACCCCCGGGGGACCAGCTCGTCCAGCTTGTCCGCCACTGCCTTTTCATCCCCGGCGCCGGCCTCATCCCACGAAGTCGTAAGGCGCTCGTTCCCCTCAAGCTGGCGCTTGAGTTTGGCTACCCTTTCAGCGGCCAGCCTGGACTGCTCGGCTGGCCCGTCTGCTGCCCCCATGGCTTCCCTGCTTCCCTGCCGTAAGGACTTCGGCGCCGGCCGCCGTCGTGCCTTGCTTCCGGATGGTTCCTGCGGATTTTCCGAAGGTAACAGGGCGTGCATGCGCCGGTATATAAGTACTTTTGGTGCGCTGTACTCAGGTTGGCTACTCGCCGGATGACGTTCTTCGATCAGAGGCCGGACACAGGAGTCCGGATACCGGGCCGGTCGTTTTGACTCCGGCCGCCGTCTGGCATGCTGGTGGCATGGCTAGCCGAGCGGGCACAATCGCCCAACCCCAGGACCTTGTTGACATCTCTGCGCTCCTCGATGCGTACTACGACATCAGCCCGGACCTGGGTGATCCGGGCCAGCGGGTGGTATTCGGAACCTCGGGACACCGTGGATCCAGCCTCAAGGCGTCGTTCAACGAAAAACACATCGTCGCCATCACACAGGCAATCGTGGAATACCGCGCCGGGCAGGGCACCACCGGACCGCTGTTCCTCGCCAAGGACACGCATGCCCTGAGCGAGCCGGCTCAGAACTCGGCGCTCGAGGTGCTGGCCGCCAACGGAGTCCAGGTCCTCATCGACGCCCGCCACGGCTACACCCCAACCCCGGCCCTGAGCCACGCCATCCTGACCTATAACCGGAACGCCGGCCCCGGTGCGCCGCAGGCAGACGGAATTGTTGTCACCCCCAGCCACAACCCGCCGGCGGACGGCGGCTTCAAGTACAACCCGCCGCACGGCGGACCTGCCGACTCCGATGCCACGGGCTGGATCGCCAACCGCGCCAATGAGCTGCTCGAAAATGGCCTTCGCGGGGTGAAGCGCATCCCGCTGGCTGATGCCCAGTCCGCTGACACCACCGGCAAATTCGACTTCCTCAGCAGCTACGTGGATGACCTCCCCTCCGTCCTGGACCTAGACGCCATACGTGAGGCCGGCGTCCGCATCGGCGCAGATCCCATGGGCGGTGCCTCCGTTGACTACTGGGGCGAAATCGCCGAACGGCACCACCTGAACCTCACCGTGGTAAATCCCACCGTGGACCCGCAGTGGGCATTCATGACGCTGGACTGGGACGAGAAGATCCGCATGGACTGCTCGTCCCCGTCGGCCATGGCCTCGCTGATCCAGCGGATGTCTGACGCAGCGGCATCAGGACAGCCGGCCTTCGATGTAGCCACCGGAAACGATGCAGATGCTGACCGGCACGGCATTGTCACCCCCGACGGTGGCCTGATGAACCCCAACCACTACCTCGCCGTCGCCATCGACTACCTCTACCGGAACCGCAGCGGCTGGAACCCTGCCTCCGTGGTGGGCAAGACCCTGGTGTCTTCCTCCATCATTGACCGGGTGGCCGGTAGCCTGGGCCGCAAGCTCGTGGAAGTACCCGTTGGATTCAAGTGGTTCGTGCCCGGCCTGCTGTCAGGCGAAGGGGCGTTCGGCGGCGAGGAATCCGCCGGCGCTTCCTTCAACAAGAAGGACGGCAGCGTCTGGACCACGGACAAGGACGGCATCCTGCTGGCCCTGCTTGCCTCGGAAATCACCGCTGTGACGGGCAAGTCCCCGTCCCAGCTGTACAAGGGCCTGACCGACCAGTTCGGCGCTCCCGTCTACGCCAGGATCGATGCCGCCGCCACCCGTGAGCAGAAGGCGAAGCTGGGCAAGCTCTCCGCAGCCGACGTTACCGCCACGTCCCTGGCAGGCGAGGAGATCACCGCCAAGCTCACGGAGGCCCCCGGCAACGGCGCGTCCATCGGGGGGCTGAAGGTGGTCACGGAGAACGCGTGGTTTGCTGCCCGCCCGTCCGGCACCGAGGACGTCTACAAGATCTACGCCGAGTCCTTCAAGGGCGAGGAGCACCTCAAGCAGGTCCAGGCCGAAGCCAAAGCGCTGGTGGACAGCGTCATCGCCTAAGCTTCTGCTTCGGCTCGGGTCCACATCTTCAGGATGCGCCGGACGGTGCGGTCACCGTCCGGCGCCATGTCCACCAGTGCGATCCGGTCGAGCACGACGGCGTCGCCCGGGTTCAGCCGCTTGTCACCATGATGTGAGACGTGGGGCCGGTAGCCGGACCTTGTGTGGGCGGGTGTCAGTACTTTGCCGCGGAGGCCTTCAACTGCGGTAACCAACTGCTCGTGCAGGGTCTGCAGGTTCGGCTGCGGATGGACCAGGCTCACCGGCACGGAGCCGTTGCGGCCGAACCCCGCGTCCTCCCCCACCGACAGTTGCGTACCCAGGGCTGCCAGCGCCGGAGGCTCAGCCAGCCCGGCGACGCGTTCGGCGGGGTCGGCACCTGCAGGACTGTCGACGTCGAACCTCACCAGGGTGACGTGCAGCGGCCATTCCGTCCGCGGGAAAACCCCGCATTCGGCCACCGGCTCGACGAACGCCACGAAGATCAGGTTCCGCATCGGCATAGCACCAGTCTCCCACTCCCCCACAGACGCTCTCTCACTTGATGCCGCTTAGAAACCGACGCTCTCTCACTTAACGCGGTTTAACCGCTGACGCTCTCTCGCGGGTGAGCGAGCGTCAGCAAAAAGGGCGCGTTAAGTGAGAGAGCGTCCGGGGGTTAGACGGTGCGGACGATGTCCTCGTAGGCGAACTTGGGCTTGGCTTCGCCCCAGGCGTTCTCTGCAGGAAGGCCAATGTTGACCACCAGGAAGCTCTTCTGGTCGCCGGCCGGGAAGAAGGCCTCGTCGATGGCACCGAAGTCTGCGCCGGTCATGGGGCCGGCGGCAAAGCCGAGCGAGCGGACGGCCAGGATGAAGTAGCCGGCCTGCAGGTGGGCGTTGTTGTTGCCCGTGGCGGCGGCCAGCTCGGGGTTGGCGTCGTACATGGCCTTGGGGGCGTTGTAGCCGGGGAGGAAGTTGTCCCACTGCCCTGCCCAGTCGGTGTCATAGCTGAGGATGGCCACCAGCGGGGCGGAGGCGGTCTTGGCTCGGTTGCCCGGCATGAGGGTGTCCACCAGCTTGGCGCGGGCCTCGTCCGAGCGGACATACGTCACGCGCAGCGGCTGGGAGTTGAAGGCGGTGGGGCCGAACTTGGTCAATTCGTAGATGGCCTGTGCCTGCTCATCTGTCACCTCTCCGGTGAAGGAATTGGCGGTGCGGGCCTGGGCAAAAATGGCATCGACGGCGGCCGGATCGATGACTGCTTCTTGGTGGGCTATGGTCATGGCGTTACCTTTCGCTGCGCCTCCCCGCTTGCCCGGGGTGGCCTCGTTGCTTTCGATACTTGCAACTTCAACCAGCCAGGGCCTCTTCCCGTGAGGCTGGGTGACGTTTGCCACAGCAGACCGCGGCAGGAGCCGGGCGGTATTCTGGTCCCAGTCATTTTTCGCCCTCAGCGGCACCCCCTTGAAAGGCCTCCGCCCATGAGCATGCTCGGAATCAAATGGAAGCTGCACGGCACCGGCAAGTCCATCAAGCCAGGCCACGTGGTGGCTCCCGATGAGCGGCTCGCCTGGCCGCTGACCGTCGGCGTGGGCATGCAGCACGTGGTGGCCATGTTCGGTGCCACGTTCCTGGTGCCGATCATCACCGGCATGCCGCCGGCCACCACCCTGTTCTTCTCCGGCATCGGCACGCTGCTTTTCCTGGTGCTTACCAAAGGGCGGGTTCCCAGCTACCTCGGCTCCAGCTTTGCCTTCATTGCTCCCATCATGGCCTCGCAGCAGCAGTTCGGCGTGCCCGGAGCGCTCGGCGGCGTGGTGCTGGCCGGCGCGGTCCTCGCGCTGGTGGGCGCGATCGTGCAGAAGTTCGGTGCCGAGTGGATTAACCGGCTCATGCCGCCCATTGTCACTGGCGCCATCGTGGCACTCATCGGCCTGAACCTGGCCCCCGCCGCAAAACAAAACTTCGACGCCGCGCCCATTACCGCCATCGTCACCCTCGCCACCATCATCCTGGTCAGCGTCCTGTTCCGCGGGATCCTGGGCAGGCTCAGCATCCTGGTGGGTGTTGTGGTTGGCTACCTCGTGGCAATGCTCCGCGGCGAGGTGAGCTACGAAAAGATGGAGGCCGCCGCCTGGGTTGGGCTCCCGCACTTCCAGACTCCCGAGTTCCACATCGGCGTCCTGGGCCTGTTCGTGCCCGTGGTCCTGGTGCTGGTGGCTGAAAACATTGGCCATGTGAAGTCTGTTGCGGCCATGACGGGGCAAAACCTCGACGGCGTCTCCGGGCGTGCGCTGATGGCCGACGGCGCCGCTACCGTGCTCGCCGGCGTCGGCGGTGGTTCCGGCACCACCACGTACGCCGAGAACATCGGCGTGATGGCGGCGACCAAGGTGTACTCGACGGCGGCCTACTGGGTGGCAGGCATCTTCGCCATCCTGCTGAGTTTCTCCCCGAAATTCGGCGAACTGATCGCCACAGTCCCGCCGGGCGTGCTGGGCGGCGCCGCCACCATGCTGTACGGAATGATCGGCATCCTGGGCGTAAAGATTTGGGTCCAGAACAAGGTGAACTTCTCGAACCCGGTGAACCTGACCACCGCGGCGGTGGCGCTGATCATCGGCATCGCGGATTACACCTGGACCATCGGCGACCTCAAGTTCACCGGCATCGCGCTGGGGTCTGCCGCGGCCCTGGTGATCTACCACGGCATGAAGGCCATCGCGAAGACACGCGGAACCGTAGCCGAGCCCGAGACGGAGCAGGCCGGCCTTCCGCCGGCGGTCAAGGCAGCAGTCAACGCAGCCGCCAAGCGGTCCCCGAAAAAGCGTTAGGCGCCGCTCACGCCACCTTCCCGGGGTTGTCCAGCCTGCGGGTGGAACGGGCTGTCTGGCCCGGCTTCTCCGCATGGGCTGATGGGAACTGTTCCCTTCCCTGCAGCCTCGCGGCGGGATGGCCGGACGGGAAGGGTCCCGGCCGGCCCAGTCCGAACACCGGGGAGGGCTGCGGCCGCTTTGCCACCAGCGCCTCCTCGTTAACCGGGTGCGGCCGGAGGCGTTTTAACACCCACGGAACAAAATACTGCCGTGCCCACACCAGGTCCTCCGCCCTGGCATGTTTCCATCCGTGCGCGGGAAGGGGCCGCGGTTGCAGGGGTTGGAGGGGGTGGTCCACGCCGAGGGCGTTGAGGGTGGCGACGGCTACGCTGTGGTGCCCCAGCGGCGAGAGGTGCAGCCGGTCCGGGTCCCACATCAGCGCATGCTGGAGTTCCGGCAGGCACCACAGATCCACCATGATGGCATGCCGCCGCGCTCCGATGGCATGGAGGTGTTCGTTGTAGACCGCCGCGCGTCCGCGGATCTTGCTGAACACCGGCGTATTGCCCCAATCAGGCCCGGCAAAGAGGAGCACGGCAGCCCCGGTCCCGGCCAGTACCTGCACCGCCTGGTCCATCTTGTCAGCAAGCTTGTCCGGGTCGCCGCGCCGGAAGATAATGTCATTTCCGCCGCCGGACATAGCCACCAGGTCCGGCCGCAGGGCCAGCGCCGAATCCAGCTGCCGGTCCAGGATCTGCTGGAGCAGCATTCCCCGGACTGCAAGATTGGCATAGGCGAAGTCCGGCTGGCTGCCGCTCAGTTCCTCCGCCACCCGGTCAGCCCAGCCCCGGAGCCCGCCCAGGCTGCGCGGTTCCGGGTCTCCCACGCCTTCGGTATACGAATCCCCGAGCGCTACAAAACGGTGCCACGGATGCTGCCCGATTCCAAACTCCTGTTCCGCACGCTGCACTTGCGGGTCCCCAAGTTGCTCGTGCAGCTGCACCCGAACCTCTTCCGGCCGCTGCTCCTGCTTCTCCGCAGTCATGCCGTCCTCCCTTCCGCCGTCGGCGGCGGGTCCGTGTCCGCTCCGCCTGCAGCGCGGCGCTGCTCGTCCGCCTGGTGGTCCAGTTCGGCAGGAGGCACCAGGCGAAAGTCCGCCGCCACGCCGTCGGGGGTTCCTTGCCCCAGTCCGGAGGGCCCACTGCCGGCGTCCGCGGCACGGGCCCGCTGCTCATGCCCGGGACCGGGACCGGGCGCAACGATGTTGAGGGCAGCGCCCCGCAGGTCAAGCTCGTGGTGCAGCGCCTGGGTCTGCAGGAACCGGAGGGCGCCTTCGCGGCTGAGCCCGTATTCATCCATGAGGCTGCGCACCGCCAGGTCAACCAGGACCAAGGAGCTTTGTACGACGGCGATTCCCGCTGTCGCCTCGGCACGCTCGGCAACCCGGACCACCACGCGCAGCGCACGTGCCACCTGCCGCGCATAACTGCTGCTTCGGAGCAGGTCGTCACTGGTGAAGGCGTGCGGAAAGGCTGCGTACAGGTTGATGGCGGCGCTGGTTCCGCCCTCGGACGCGATGGGCATCGACAGGAGCGACTGGACACCGTGGCCGGCGGCCGCATTGGCGTAGCCGGGCCAGCGGCGGTCCCTGCTGACATCGGACAACAGTACGAATTCACCGCTGCGGAGGGCCTCCATGACGGGCCCGTCCGCGAAGGAGCACTGCTCCCGGTCCGCCTCGCGTGCCTTTTCCGTGCTGGCGGCAACGGTGCGTGCCTTCCCCAGGCGGAAGAGAGTGGCGGCCCAGCTGATGCCGCGCTGGTCACCCTTGATGTCCACCATGAAGTCGTGCGTGACTTCCCAGAGGTAGGTTTCGACGTCCTTGCTGTCGAAAACCTGTTCCGGAGGTACTGGAAGGGGGCCCCAGCCGAGCTGCCCTGCGGGTTCAGCGGCCATTATCCACGCCTTGTTGCGAGCGCTGCGGCCTACTGCAAAACCTTGTATTTACAGAATACGTCCCGTGCGCCCTCCAAGGGAGGGGCAGTGCGGAATCAGCCCGCCTGCTCCCGGGTAAGCACGACGTCGTACGCCTCCACCCGCCGGTCCGTCACCGTGGTGGGCGCCTCGAGATGGACGGCTCCGGACGGCAGGATCCCAGCGCCGCCGAACCTTTCCATCACCTGCCACTGCGCCACGACGTCTTCTCCTGCATGGTTCGCCGGCAATCTGGACCAGAAGCTGAATCCGCCGGCGGCGTTGAGCGCGTCCCGCCGGTACATCGCGCAGCCGCCCAGCCAGGCCACCCGGTAGGGAACCCACTCGCCGGGCTGCAGGGACAGATCGGCGCCCAGGTGGCTGAGGTTAGCGGCACTGTGGAGAGGCCAGCGGTCAAACCCCGGCTCCCCGGGGCGAATGCGTTCGGGCGTAACAGGCCCGTCCCACGCCTCGAAGACCGCCGTCTGCTCCGGCCTCCTGTCATCCAGGTAGGACAGCCCCTGTGGTGCCATCCCCACGAATCCGCAGTCCAGCTTGTCCAGGGCGATGCTGAGCCGGTCCAGCGCTCCGGGTTCCAGCCAGACGTCGTCGTCCAGGAAGAGGCATTTCTCCGCGGTTGACTGCTCCAGCAGGAACTGGCGGTGTTCGGCCAGGCCACGCCGCGGCAGGTGGCGGAGAAGGCTGACCGGCCGGCCCTGGGCTTCGAGGATCCGCACCATGGCGGCAGCGGCAGGATGTTCCCAGCCTGGGGTGCCCGTTGACTGGTCGCTGATGACGACGGCGAAGGCCGGCTCAGTCTGTGCGGCAAGTCCCGCGAGGGTCACGGCGAGTTCTGCCGGACGGTTGCACGTGGGCAGCAGCACGTCCACGTCCACATCGTCCGGCACATGACTGCGGCGCGCCCATTGTTCTGATGATCTTGCGCTCACGCCCACCCTCCTGGCGCCTGCATCGGCATAGCTAGCGAATGTATTCGTCGTTCCCGTACCCACGTGGCCGGGATGTATGCCCGGCACGCCGAAGGCCTCCGCCCTGAAATCCTTAACGAATCGGGACGGAGGCCTTCTGGTGTGCCGTTCAGCAGGCACGCTGTCAGCGCACGTGCTCAGCCGGCGTCGAAGCTTTCGCCGCCGTCGTCGTTCGGTGACTTCTCCTCAGGGAGGTCGTTGCCGCTGCCGTCAGGAATCCCCGCAGCTTCCTGCCCTGGTTCAGAGGAGACCGGAGCAGATCCCCGGGAGTCGTCGTTGGACTCGTCGAGGTCGGCTTCCCCTGAGGGAAGGTCCACGTCCCGGGGCACAGGGTCCTCGCTGGTTCCCTGTTGCGGCTCGTTGGTTCCCACGCTGTCCGAGTCACCGCTTCCACCGGCCTGTGGGCTGTTTGCCAAACCCTGGACCCCGCCCAGTTCCTGTTCGGCGGTGGGAGTGCCGTAACCGCCCGGGTCCGTTTCCGGCTGTGCGTGCTGGTTTTCCTGCGTCATGGTTCCTCCTGTTGTGCGTTGGATGGAGCTGAACTGCGAAGGTGGCCTGTCAGAGCGCCTTGCCGCCGGTCACCGGCAGCACCGCCCCGGAGATGTAGGAGCCGTCCTCCGACGCCAGCAACACGTATGCTGCGGCCAGTTCGGCCGGCTGGCCCGCGCGCTCCAGCGGCGTGTCCTGGCCGAACTTCGGGAGTTTTTCGGGCCATTCGGTGGCGGGAATCAAGGGGGTCCAGATGGGCCCCGGAGCCACTGCGTTCACCCTGATCCCCTGGGGACCAAGTTCCTGGGCCAGTGCCTTGGTGAACGCCACCTGGGCGGCCTTGGTCATGGCGTAGTCGATCAGGCCCGGGGAGGGGCTGAAGGCCTGGACCGACGACGTGGTGATGATCGAGGCGCCTGGCTTGAGGTGCGGAACAGCGGCCCGCGCCGTCCAGAGCAGCGAGTACAGGTTCGTCTTGAAAACCCGGTCGAACTCTTCGGTGGGCAGGGTCTCCAGGCTTTCACGGTTCTTTTGGTATGCGGCGTTCAGCACCACGACGTCAAGCCGGCCGAACTCGGACACGGTTTCCTCGACGATACGCGTGCTGAATTCCTCCTCGCGCCCGTCCCCGGCGAACAGGAGGGCACGCTGGCCGGCCTTCCGGATCCAGTCGGCGGTGTCTTGGGCGTCCTCCTCTTCTTCCGGGAGGTAGGAGATGGCGACGTCGGCCCCCTCGCGTGCAAAGGCTATGGCTGCGGCCTTGCCGATGCCGGAGTCACCGCCGGTGATAAGCGCGGCCTTGCCCTGCAGCTTTCCGTGGCCCTCGTAGCTGAGTTCTCCATGGTCAGGCTTGGGTTCCATTGGCGCCGTGAGGCCGGGCTGCTTCTGTTCCTGTTCCGGGAACGGGCCCGAGTGGTAGCCGCCCCGCGGATCCTTTGGCTGGTCTGTTTGCTTCTGTGTGTCGCTCATAGTCCGCCTGCTCACTGTGTCGGTTTTTCGAAGAGCTCCGCCATGCACCGGCTCCTCGAAGCTATCCCGGCCGGAGGAACGAAGTCCACCGCCCAGTTCGAATAATCAGTAAACTTATCAAATGTTGGCTTTGGCGCAACGTCTGCCTTGCTTCTGGGTAGGGAAAGAGTAGAAAGAAACCCCCGGGGGGCGGCAGTGGAAGGAGATGCGATGTCCGAGGTGGAGGATTACACGGGCCGAACGGGCAGGAACGAAACCCGTGAGGAACAGCTGGACCGCAACTGGGCTGAGCTGCTTCAGGAGATGCGGGTCCTGCAGATGGGCGTGCAGATCCTGGCCGGCTTCCTGCTGACTCTGCCCTTCCAGGAGCGGTTTGAAGACCTGGATGAATTTCAGGTGAACCTCTACCTGACGAACGTCGTCATCGCCGCGCTGACCACTGCACTCATCCTCCTGCCGGTCAGCGTGCACCGGCGGCTGTTCCGCAAGCGACTCAAGGAAACACTGGTTTCCAGCGGAGACACCATCGCCAAGTTGACCCTTGCCGGCATCGCATTGCTGAGCGCGGGAACGGCAGCCCTGGTCTTTGACGTGACGGCCGGACGTTCGGCAGGGATCACCGCCGGCGGAGCGCTGATGGCAGTGATGGTTATCTTCCTGGTTTTCGTCCCCATCCACCTGAACAGGCGCGCTGCAGCAGAGGCGGCACCAGCCAATTTGAAACAGAAGTGACCCCGGTCAGTCCCGGGTCTGCTCCCAACGAAAGGAAAATTGTATGAGAAACATCCTGAGAAGTGCTTTCTTTGCCCTGCTGATCATCTCGGCGCCGGCACTGCCGCTGGGGGCGGCACACGCGTCGCCGGCCGGGGGTTCCGCAACGGCCGCTGTGCAGACGGGGTCGGGATCCTCCGGAGGGGCGTGGGCGATGACTGCTTCATCTCCCACGCCTTCTCCCGGGGATACCGCCTCCACGGGCCCGGCTAACCCGGGAACCGGCGAATCGGCACAGAATGAGTCCACCCGGCTCAACTTCGCCCCCTGGGTCATCGGCGGGATAGCTCTGGCAACGCTGATAGTGGTGCTGGTTTGGCGGCGCCGCCGCAACACCACCATCGTTTAGCTGCCTACGCGCCCTCAAGTACCTGGCTTGTTGCCCAGGCCAGGTACCTGGCGGCGTTGGCAAGGGCGTCCTGCGGGCTGGGTGCCACGTCCAGCAGCTGCGCGGCGGCCACTACACCATGTCCCGCGAGGTCCTCGGGCGTGACCAGGATGCGGCCGGCCACCACAATCACGGGAATTCCGCGCTCCCGGGCGGCGTCAGCCAGGGCGATGGGAGCTTTTCCGGCCAGGGACTGAGAGTCCATGGAGCCCTCACCGGTGATCACCAGGTCCGCCGTGCCGAGCTGCGCGGCCAAGCCGGTGAGCCCGGCCACCAGCGCGAAGCCGCCTTCCAGCGTGGCGCCGGTAAAGGCAAGGAACGAGGCCGGGAACCCGCCGGCGGCGCCGGCCCCCGGGACGTTCACGTCCCGGCCCGTGGCTTCGCGGAGAACGGACGCCCAGTTACGCAGCCCCGCGTCGAGCAATTCCACCGCGTCCGGGTCCGCGCCCTTCTGCGGGGAGAAGACATGCGCCGCGCCCGCCGGCCCATACAGGGGGTTGCGGACATCGACGGCGATGCGGAAGGTGGTCGCTGCAAGCCTGGGGTCCAGGGCGCTGGCGTCAAGCGCGACGACGTCGGCCAGTGAGCCGCCGCCGAGGGGCACCACGTTGCCGGCGGAGTCCAGCGGCTTCAGGCCCAGGGCGCGCAGGGCACCGCTGCCGCCGTCGGTCATCGCTGATCCGCCGAGTCCCAGCACTATCTCCGTGGCCCCGGCGTCCAGGGCAGCCGCGATCAGCTGTCCACAGCCATAGCTGTGTGCGCGGAGGGCGTTCTCCGGGGTAGGCTCCATGTCCGCAAGGCCGGAGGCCTGCGCCGTCTCGATGACGGCGGTGACCCTTCCGCCGTCATCCTTTCGCAGGGCCCATGCGGCTCCAAGGGGCGCCAGGATCGGTCCCACGACGGCGTTCAGCCGCTCCTCGTAACCGGCAGCCACTGCCGCTTCGAGCGTGCCTTCGCCGCCGTCGGCGATGGGGAACTGCGTGGCCACGGCGTCCGGGTACACCCGCAGCGCGCCTTCGGCGATGGCCGCAGCGGCCTCGGCTGCCGTCAGGGAACCCTTGAACTTGTCCGGAGCAATAAGAATGCGCATGCGACCATCATGCCAGCAGCCGCCTGGAAAGCGTTTGCTGAGTTCGTAATCCGGGCGGGAAGTGCGTCGAGTGCGGGATAGCCTCTAGCCCTCGCGCCACTCGTGGCTGGTGATGTGCGACCCTGCCTGCGGCCCCATTTGGAGCATGCCGCCGTCCACTGGCCAGGAGGCGCCGTTGACGTAGCTGGAGGCGGGCGAGGCGAGGAACGCGATCACGGCGGCAATTTCCCGGGCATCACCGGGCCTGCCGACCGGGACGCCAGGCCTGTCCTTGGACGTTGGATCCTCGTCCTCCTGCCCGGTCATGGGGGTGGCGATCTCGCCCGGGGCAACGGTATTGGCAGTAATCCCATATTGCGCAAGCTCGAGGGCCAGCGTCTTCATGAGTCCGCCGAGGCCGTGCTTGGAGGCGTCGTAGGCGGACGATCCCACCCGCGGCTGGAATTCATGCACGCTGGTAACCGCGATCAGCCGCCCGCCCTTGCCGGCCCGGACCATCCGGCGGGCGGCCGCCTGCAGGCACACGAAGGCCCCGTTGAGGTTGGTATCCAATGTTTCCGTCCAGCGGTCAATGTCCATGTCCAGGAACTTGGTGCTCTCGCCGGTGCCCGCGTTGTTGACGAAAACGTCCACGCCGCCCAGCTCGTCAGCCAGTTCTTCAATCACGCTGCCGGCGGAGCGGAGTTCGGTGGTGTCCAGCTGCCGCACCACGGCCTTGCGCCCCAGCCCGCGGATCTCCTCCGCCGTGCCTTCCGCCCCCGCCTTGTCCGAGTGCCAGGTGACGCCCACGTCCATCCCCGCCCGCGCGAGGGCCACGGCGGTGGCCTTGCCGATACCGGAGTCCGATGCGGTGACGATGGCGGTGCTGGGAGTGAATCCTGCGGTGTCCTGCATGGTGTCAACCTCTCCTTGAACTAGCGGGGCTCGATGGTGCGTACGGGTTGGTGGCCGGGCCGGTTATGGCTGCGCTGGTAATGCCGCGTCAGGACCGGACCTGTCACGCAGGGCGGCGGAGCTCAGGCGGCGGATAGCCGCCGTCCTGTGAAGGCTGCAGTTCGCTTGGCACGGCCCTCAGCGGGACGGCGAAGGTTACTACCTGTCGTCCATTCGGATCATCAGCCGACCTCACCGTCAGGCTTCTGGTTCCAGGCGGCACCGAGGGGGTGAACACCTGCAGGTTCCGGGATCCGAGGGTGGCGGAATCCCGAAATGAATACTCTGTGCCGAAGTGGTCCTGGAGGATGATGCGTGGTTCCGGACCGCCGCCGGATGCCAGGTGGATGTTCACCACCAGGCCGGTGGCCCAGATTTCAACTGACAGGACGGTGAACTCCGTGGACCGGGTGATGTGCCGCCCGTAGGTGGGTGGCAGCAGCATCTCGCGGAGGTCGCCGGAGGGGATGAGTTCGCGCATGGCACTTCCTGTATGTTCTGCGTCCGCCGTCGGTGAAGCGGCGCCGACGGGTGGGCCGGTGCTGGGCTGGGGCGGCTGGACGGTTGCGGCTTAGGCGTCTTCCCGGCCGGGGTTTTCGAGCCGGAAGAAGTTTGACTGTTGGCCGTCGCTGCGTTGTTCCTGGTAGATGAAGTTCAGCTGGCGGGCGTCGAAGGTTTCGAACCATTCCTCCCAGCTGATGTGGCGGAGCTTGTCGTCATCGCCCCCGAAGTCGATCCGCAGCACTCCAAGGTGGTCACCGTGCTCGGTGCCTTCCACCGTGGCCGGAACGCCGTCGCGCTCTTCGGCCCACTGCCGGATCACTTCGTGGTGCGTGGTGACCAGGCTGCGGCCCTCGCGCTCGGGTTCGTCCTCCGTTGAGGTGACCTCCTGTGAGTACTTAAGGGACTTGGATGACTCCGGCCCGGTCCGCACCTTGCCTTCGTCGGGTCCGGCGCCCAGGTCCTCTTCGTCCCGGTCCGCTTCAGCTCCGCGGCTCTTGTTGCCCTTGTCCTGCGCCATGGATGCCCGTCCTTTCCCCTGGGGCTCTAACTAGTAAGTCTACTTACCATGTAGCCTCCCGGTCGGGCTCCCTGTCAAGGGCTCGCCGGGCTTTCGGCGGCTTCCCGCAGGCGCGCACAGGCAGGGGCGGAGGATCAGGCCCGCGGGCGCAGCACCGCAAAGTACCCCGGCACCCGGCTTTGCCCGTCAATGCCCGTCAAGGGGTGCGTTTCTATGGCGACCTCACCGTCCACCAGGAGTTCCCAGGTTTCCGGCGGAAGAGCCCGCGAGCGCTCTTCCGGCCCGAAATGACCGGGCATGGGCAGCCCGCGGATGGCGCGCTCGAGCGGGGCGGGGATTTTCCGTGCGGTGGCACCAAGGTGGGAAACGTACTCCACCGGGTTGCCTTGGAAGTTGGTCTCGGCGAGGAAGACTGTGCCCCGGCTGCCGGTCAGCAGCCGCAGGTTCTCCACCAGAGCCGCCTGGTCGGCCGGGTCCAGGACATGGAGCACACCCCGGATGAAGACGTTCGCACCGCCCTCGCCGGCCAGCCCCTCCGCCGCGCCCGGCCGGGTCATGTCCCGGGCCTCGAAACGGATACAGCCCGCGCTCCCACCGGCCGGCGTGCCGTCCGCCGCAGCCTGGGCACTGGCATGGGCAACAGCGTTCGCGGAGACATCCACTCCGATGACCTCGGGAAAGACTTCCGCCAACGCCCTGGTGAAGCTGCCGTGTCCGCAGCCCACGTCCACCACGGGCAGCCCCGGGTCCAGGTACCGCACCAGCACGTCCTTGTAGCCAAGGAACTCATGGTCAGTGCCTGAGTCCCACAAAACTTCATCACCGGAGCCGGTTCCCCGGATCCCCGCCCAGTACCTGTCCCACGCCAGTGGCCGGTCCTTGGGGGCAGAACGGGCCAACCGTATGAGTTTGGGGATCATTAGGTACTTCGGCAGGGCGGAAAAGGCCGATTTTGCGGGGGAAGGCTTCGCTGGGGAGGGCACGGATCAAATATATGTGCCCGATCCAGCGGGAACTGGACGGCCGCCCTTTATTGCGGACGGCGTGCCTGCCTGCCACTTTCGTGAAGCCGACCACACTGTATCCCCCTAGAATGTAGTCAACTGGGAGGGAAGGGGGCATTGTGACAGCTGACATGCCTGGTGGCTTGTCCGTGCCCCGCACCGCCGTCGTGGCAGACCCCGACGGCGCACGGCTGGCAACAAACGCCCAGGCACTGCGGGATGCCGGCTACCGGGTGCTGTGTGCGGAAGATGCCGAGGCACTTGCTGCCGTGCTGGCAGCCTCGGAGCCTTCCGTCGTCGTAGTTGACACGTCCCTGTCCACCGTTGAAACCGCCGCGCCGTTACTGGTGGTGGTGGACCTCGACGACCCCACGGAGCTGGCAGCCATGCAGCCTTCCGGCATCCACGACTGCATCGCCAAGCCGCCGCCGCCCAGGGAACTCGTCCACCGTGCCAATGCCCTGATAGACATGGTGGCCCGCCGCAAGGCCGCCCGGCAGGAAACCGAGGCGCTCCGTGAGCAGCTGCGGCAGGTTTCGGCTGCGGTGCGGGCAACGAATGATCCGCAGGAAATAGCCCGGCACGTGGTGGCGGGCTTCGGCCGCACGTTCAAGGCGGATTATGTCTGGCTGGCGACCTTTGAGGATGACCGCGTTCCACGCATCAATGCATCCTGGAGCAGGCCCGGACTTAGGCCGCTTACTCCCGCTTCGCTGCCGGACGAGCAGCATGCCCGGCAGACGGCGGACCTGCTGTGGGCTGGGGCGGAGACGTCCTCATCCGCGGCAGCGGAAGAGTCGACGGCGGAGGAGCCGACCGCGGGACAGGCCCCTTCAGCCGGCATCGCGGACGCCGCCTCATCCCTGGCGGTGCCCATGGGCGAGGGGAACTCCTCGCTGGGCATCATCGTGATCGCGATGCTGGAGCAGCAGCGGAGCTGGACGGGCGCGGAACTGGGGCTTATGCAGCATGTGGCAGGCAATACCGCCTATGGCCTTATCCAAAGCCACCTGATTAGCAGCCAGCAGCAGGTGGTGAAACAGCTTCAGCAGTTGGACAAGGCCAAGACCGACTTCCTGGCCACCGTGAACCATGAGCTGAGGACTCCGCTCACGTCCATCATGGCCTACCTGGACATGATCCAGGAGAACACCGAGCAGCCGGTCTCCCCCGAGGTCCACCAGATGCTGGACATCGTGGTGCGCAACACAGAGCGGCTGCGGATCCTCATCGAGGACATGCTGAGTGTCTCGCGAAGCGGGCTGGATGACAGCCTGATGCATCTTACGCCGGTGCGGCTGGGGCAAACCCTGGACCTGGTGGCGGCAGCGCTACGGCCCCTGGCTACGCTGCAGAACGTTACGATCGCCGTGGACGCCGTCCCGGAGGACCCGGAGATTCTTGCCGACGAGGTGCAGCTGCAGCAGGTGTTCACCAACCTGGTATCCAACGCAATCAAATTCACCCCCAGCGGCGGCCGGATTGAGGTGGGCAGCGAGTCCCATGCCGCCGCCGACGGCACGCGATGGGCCACCGTCAGCGTGGCGGACACCGGAATCGGCATCTCGAGTGATGAAATCGACCACGTCTTTACCCGGTTCTACCGTGCCTCCAACGCCATGTCCGGAGCCATTCCGGGGACCGGCCTGGGGCTGGCAATCACCAAGGACATCGTGTCCCGCCACGGCGGCCGCATAGACGTCTCCTCCACGCTGGGTGCGGGGACCACCGTCAAAGTAAGCCTTCCCCTGGGCGCCGACCGCAGCCAGGAGAACTGAACGCATGCCGGAACCCGATGTTTGCGGATAACGACCCGCGGCTCTCCCAGCTCCTCGAAGGCATCGTCCGCCTGGCATCCGGAGACCTCAGCTCCCGGATCGAGGTGTCCCCGGCACGTGATGAACTGGACGCCATCATCATGGGCACCAACCTGCTGGCAGAGGACCTGCAGATTATCTACGAAGAGCTCGAGCAGCGGGTCCAGGTCCGGACCCAGCTCCTGCACGAAGCCCATCTGGAAATGCAGAAGATGGCCATGCAGGATCCACTGACGGGCCTGGCCAACCGGTCCGCCCTCCTCGAGGCATTGAAAGGTGCGCTTGACGCCGACGGCGGGTCCGGCGACAGCCCCGCCCTCCTGCTGATGGATCTGGATGCCTTCAAATCCATCAACGACAGCCTTGGCCACACAGCAGGGGACCACGTCCTGTCCATCGTGGGGCAGAAAATCCGCAGCGCAGTCCGTGCCTCCGACGTCGTGGCGCGCCTGGGCGGCGACGAGTTCGCGATCGTCCTGCCTGGCGCCTCATGTGATCAGGCCGGCATTGTGGCGCACCGCATCTTGGCAGCCCTGGCCGAGCCCATCGACGTGCCGGGACGCAGCGTCCGCTGCGGGGCCAGCATGGGGCTCAGTTGCGGCGGCGCGGGGAAGACCCCCGAGGACATGCTGATGGAGGCCGACGTCGCGATGTATGCCTCCAAGGCAGAAGGTCAAAACAGGCTGCACCGCTTCGAACCCGGGCTCCTGCTGGTGCGGAGGCTCCGCAGCCAGCTGGTGGAGGATCTGCGCGGTGCAATTCAATCCGGCGGCCTGATGCTCCATTACCAGCCGGTGGTGGAGCTTGGCACCGGCCGCATCGAAGGCGTGGAAGCCCTGGTCCGCTGGAACCACCCCAGCCGCGGCTTCATCATGCCGGATGAGTTCATTCCGCTCGCTGAAGAGGCCGGCCTGATTTCCGAGCTCGGAAACTGGGTACTCAGGACGGCCGTGCACCAGCTCCGGGACTGGCTTGATGCTTCCGTGGTGGACGGTAGCTTTTCAGTCAGGATCAATATCTCGGCCACAGACCTGCAGAGCCTTCAGTTCATCGAGGATGTCAGGGCTGTCCTGAAGGAGACGGGGGTGCGGCCGGAGCAGGTGGTTCTGGAACTGACCGAGGTGGCCATCGTGAAGGGCAACGAGCTGGACCGGTATTCATTGGGCGGGCTGCGCGGCCTGGGCGTGGGCATCGAGATCGACGACTTCGGCACCGGATACTCGTCCATCAGCTACCTGCGCAGGCTTCCCGTGGATCGGGTCAAGGTGGACCGGTCGCTGATCACGGGACTGGGAACAGATTCCAGCCACCCGGCACTGGTGGCAGCGGTCCTGCAACTCGTCAGGGCCTGCGGGCTGGAAGCGGTGTGGGAAGGGGTGGAAACTGCTGAGCAGGCCGAGATCCTTCGGGGCCTGGGCTGCCTCAGCGCGCAGGGTTACTTCTTCAGCAAGCCCGTTCCACCGGAGCAAATACCGGAACTGCTGGCTGCCAAACCGGAAAGCGCCAGAGAGCAGGAGTGAAACTACTGCGCTTTTGTATCCTGCGATATACGATCAACGTGCGGTGTCTGGTTTTCGTCGCCGCGAAAACAGGTTTCAGCAGCGACACCGGAATTTAAAGGCGTTTAGAAATTGAACAGCAATGGGCCATTGGGTCATTACTTCGTCAACTGGGGGCGTAGTTAATGTTGGTTCGAACACAGGCATGGGGAATAATCGCCGCTGTGCTGGCGGACGCGGATCCGTCCGGAGCGGCGGTCCGGCAGCGCCTGAGCAACAGGCTGGATGAAAATCCGGGTGTCCCGGAGCGGGCGTTGCTGGAATACCTGCTGGAAACCCGGCAAAGCGACGCCAATACGGTGGAAACGCTGGAAAGCGCCAGGCAGATGCGCCTCACCCCTGCAGCTCTTCCGCCCCAACTGGCCGAGCAAATCGACGCCATCCGCAGCGTGTCCCGCATCAGCGCGCTTCTTGAGAACAACATGCTCATGACGGCCTTCCAGCCCATCTACGGCCTGGAAGAAAAAACCGTGGTGGGAGTCGAGGCGTTGTCCCGGTTCGTCAGCGATGACGGCGCCGCCGCGGAGCTCTGGTTCGCCGAGGCAGCTGCGGTGGGGCTCCGTGCCAACCTTGAGTTTTCGGCATTGGGATCCGCCGCAGCGGCAGCGAAGCACCTCCCCACAAACCTGTTCGTCTCCCTGAACATCTCACCGGCGTCGTGTCTGGACCCGCGGCTGCCGGAACTGTTCGAGCACATCGAGCTTCCCATCAGCCGTGTTGTGCTCGAACTGACGGAGACGGTCAAGGACGAGGAATATGCGCAGTTCATTTCCGCCATCAACCCGTTGCGCGACAAAGGCCTGCGGATCGCCGTCGACGACACCCACTCAGGCGCCGGCGCACTGAGCCGCATGGTCCACCTGCGGCCGGACTTCCTGAAGGTGGGCAGGAACATCATTGGCGACGTGGACAATGACGGGATCCAGCGTGCCCTGGCGGCCTGCCTGGTGGACTTTGCCGAGCAGATCGGGACCACCCTGGTGGCAGAAGGCATAGAGACCGTGGGCGAGCTTAAAGTCCTCACCGAACTGGGGATCAGCGCCGGGCAGGGTTACCTGCTCGGCAGGCCCTCCGTCATGCCCAAGGACTGGACCAGCTGGGACACCCGGCTGGATGTGGACGGGCTCCAGCGGCATCTCGCGGGACCCGGGCAGGCCGGTACGGCCGCCCAGGCGGCAACCTCGCGCTCGGCCGCTCCGCACACGAACGACCAAAGCTGACGCGGTCGGTCCGCAGCAGTACGCCAGAGCCCGGCACTGGCGCTATTCGCTGTGGCCCTGGTCCCCGCTCATCTGGTCTTCAGCTGGCGGCGTTTCGCCGGGAGGTACTCCCCCGCCCGGCTCCAGCCCTGTGACGTTGCCTTCGGCAGGGTCCGGATTCGGCGAACTTGCAGACTCCTTGCCATCCGGCCTGCCGGCGGCTGGGTCCTTGCCCGGCTGGTCGGGGTTGGCCGGATCATTTTCCGGGTGGTAGCTGCTCATGGTGACTTCGTCCCTCCTGTCCGGCCGCGGTTCAACGCCCCGGCTCTGGACTAATTGTAAGCATGCTGATAATTCTGGAGGGTAATGTTCCGCGCGTCCGCTGGGGTGCCCGGAACACAATGTCGGAAGGAGCAGTCACATGGGTATCGGCGACAGCATCGGCAAGGCAGCAGAAAACGCCATGGAAGACCTGGCAGGGACATCCAAGCCCACAGAGAAGATGAATGTTCCTGACCCCACGGATCCCCATGACGACGTAGAGGTCCATTCCTCCCTCAGTGAGGGATCCAACGCCATGGAGGCAGAGAAGCAAAAGGCTCCGGGGCTCAAGACCGGCGCGGCCCCCGGCCCCGTTTCCGAAAACCCCTTTGGCGGGGATCAGGACGCCGATGAGGCTGACGGCGGCAGCGGCACGGAAGGCCGGGGCGCGGGAGAGGGCAGCGCCGGGCTGGACGACGACGGCGGCCTGGCCGGCAGCGCATCCGCCCCTTCCGGCGGGGCAGGGGCGGATCCGGGCGGGGTATCTGGCTCGGCCGGCCTGCCCGACAGCAACCCGGATGAACTGCGTGCGGACCCCACCGAGGGTGACCAGGACCCTTCCACCAGCACGGGCCGGGGCTAGGTGAACTGCTAGGAAGGGCAGGCCGGGAGAGGAACCGGCAGGGCAGGACCCCAACGAACAAGGTCCAGCGCGAAGCAGCCGGTTCCTGCCCGGCCGCGCAGCTGTCAGCCGTGCGGCCATTCTCCCCGCTCAACGAGCACCTCGCGTAGCAGGTCCGCGCGGTCCGTGACGAGCCCGTCAACGCCCAGCTCGAGGAGCCGGTGCATCTCCTCCGGTTCGTTGACGGTCCATACGTGGACCACCAGGCCCAGGGCATGCGCACGCCGGATGGAGGCGGGCGTTACCACTTTGACGATGCCGCGGCGGACCGGAACCTGAAGCGCGTGGACGTCCCGGAGGATTCTGCGCATCAGCCACTGGAAGACAGTCCGAGGAAGCACCGGACCCAGCAGGGTAAAGAGTGCGATTGACCCCACCCCGGCCGACGCCGCGACCGGCCGGCTCAGCCGCTTCAGCACCGCGCGCCGCCGCCGGTCGGAAAAGCTGGTCACCAGGACCCGGTCATGCACCTGGTGCTCCTCGATGACCGCGGCGATGCTGGCAACCGAGTTCCAGTCCTTGACATCCAGGTTCAGCCGGACGTCGGGCAGTTCCGCGAGCAGCTCATCGAGCCGCGGGATGGGCTCGCTGCCGCCTATGCGGACCTTTGCTGCCTCAGCCGCGGGCAGGTCGGAAACCTTACCGCGCCCGTCCGTGAGCCGGTCGAGGGTGTCATCGTGGAAGAGGAGCACCACGCCGTCCGAAGTGGCGTGGACGTCCGTCTCGAGATACCGGTAGCCCAGGCCGACGGCGGCGCGGAACGCGGCCATGGAGTTTTCCAGCCCCTCGCCCGAAAACCCGCGGTGGGCCATCGCTATGGGCAGCTGGGACCCGTCACCGGCGCAGTGATCGAAAAACGGCAGGCTCACACTGTGAGCGTACCCGAGGCGCCGGCAGGCCCGGCAGCGTCAGCTGTCCTCAGGGATGATGTCCACGCCGTCGCTGCAGTGGAGCAGCGTACGTCCGCGGCCGCCGTCGAAATCGATCCACACAGCCGCATGGTCCGCGGTGAGGGCGTCCACCAGGCCCTTGGCCTCGAAGCCCGGCGCGAGGACGACGCGGACGCGGTCGCCCTGCCGCAGTTTCTTCCAGTGCGGAGCGGGTGTTGCCTGCCGGAGCGGCGCTTCGGTTCCAAGCTTCACTTTTCTTGCCATCATTACCCCTTGAGCCGGAAAGGAGAGGTTGGCCTCTCCGCCTTCAACGCTAGGAAGCGAAAGTGAACGCAAGGTGAGCGCAAGCTGTGTAAATGGCGGGGCTTTGCGCGCCGCCGGCCCAGGTCAGGGAAACCTGACCCCCAACGAAGCCAGCCTGGCCTCCAGAACCTGGGCCACGCCGTCGTCATCAAAGTGCGGCGCCTGCTGCCCCGCCGCACGGATCGCCTCCGGATGGCCGCTGGCCATGGCATAGCCGTGACCGGCCCAGCGGAGCATTTCGATGTCGTTGGGCATGTCCCCAAATGCCACCACATCCTCGGCGCCGATTCCCAGGGTCCCGGCGTATTCAGCCAGCGTGACGGCCTTGTTGACACCGGGCAGGGCAAGTTCGAGCATGGGGACCCCGGGCGAGGAGTGGGTGGCCGCCGCGAGGTGTTCGACGGCGGGAGCCACTTCTGCGAGGAAGTCGTCGGGAGTGCCTTCGCGGACAATGGCGAGGAACTTCACCACGGAATCGTCTCCGGGGAGGGTGTCGGCGAGCGCGGCGGGAGTGAATTCGGACAGCAGTTCGCTGGATTCGTTTTCGATGAAGCCAGGCTCGAGGTGGAACCTCGTTAGTGTTTCAGCAGCGAACAATGCTGCCGGCCGCAGTTGCTTGATCACGCGGCGGACTTCGAGCACGGCGTCCAGGCTCAGGGTTCTGGCGGACACCAGCTGGTCTGTTTCCAGGTCCCAGACCACCGCGCCGTTGGAGCAGATGACCGTCCCCGTGTGCCCCAGCTGGTCCTGCAGCGGGTGCAGCCAGCGCGGCGGCCGGCCGGTCACGAAGACGAGTTCGACGCCGGCGTCCCGAGCCGCGTGGAAGGCGCGGACAGTGCGGTCGCTGATTTTTCCGTCGTGTCCGAGGATCGTCCCGTCGATGTCACTCGCTACCAACCGCATCCTGCCAGTCTACGTGGCGGCGCGCCGGAAGCTGGAAGCCGGCCTGCGCAGGCGCCTCTCCGCCGAGGCTGATGCATAGCCGCACTGCGCCCTGCTACAACGTCAAAGTGCGCATGCCCAAGTCCCTGCGGGACGTAGTACTTGCCCCCGCTATTGACACCCACTGTGACGACTGACATATTTCGAGTACGCGCTTTGTGCGCCTTGTTGTGTAATGCGCAATAAGCAATGGCGCCAGCACGCCGCCGCGGCCCGGACCGGTGGCATGAGATTGTTGAAACGGGCAGCGGGACCGCCTCGGGTACCGCCGCACGGTCCGGGGTTTTAGGAAAGGAACACCAGCTCATGGTTCACAAAGTCAAGGCAGTCATTGCCAAGGAGAAGAACGCTCCGGTGTCAGTGGAGACCATCCTGGTGCCGGATCCGGGGCCGGGCGAGGCACTGGTGGACATCCTCACCTGCGGCGTCTGCCACACGGACCTGCACTACAAGCAGGGGGGCATCAATGATGACTTCCCCTTCCTGCTGGGCCATGAGGCAACCGGTGTTGTCTCCGCCGTGGGTGAGGGTGTCACCTCCATCGTTCCCGGTGACCGGGTGATCCTGAACTGGCGTGCCGTGTGCGGCGAATGCCGCGCCTGTGCCAAGGGCCAGCCCCAGTACTGCTTCAACACCGCCAACGCCACCCAAAAGATGACCCTCGAGGACGGCACCGAACTCTCCCCCGCGCTGGGCATCGGCGCCTTCACTGAAAAAACCCTGGTTGCAGCCGGGCAGTGCACCAAGGTCGATCCGGAGGTGGACGCTGCTGCCGTCGGGCTGCTGGGCTGCGGCGTAATGGCCGGCATCGGCGCCGCGATCAACACCGGTGAAGTCAAGCGCGGCGAGTCCGTGGCAGTAATCGGCTGCGGCGGCGTGGGCATCGCCGCGATCGCCGGCGCCAAGCTGGCCGGTGCCACCACCATCATCGCCGTGGACATCGACGCCAACAAGGTGGAGATGGCCAGGTCCCTGGGCGCCACGCACGGCATCGACTCCAGCAAGGAAGACCCCATCGAGGCCATCCGCGGCCTCACGGGAGGCAACGGGGCCGATGTAGTGATTGACGCCGTCGGCCGTCCCGAGACCTACAAGCAGGCGTTCTACGCCCGCGACCTCGCCGGCCGCGTGGTCCTGGTGGGCGTCCCGACGCCGGCCATGCAGCTTGAACTGCCGCTGCTGGATGTCTTTGGCCGCGGCGGGTCACTGAAGTCCTCCTGGTACGGGGACTGCCTGCCCTCGCGCGACTTCCCCATGCTCGTCTCGCACTACAAGCAGGGCAACCTGGACCTCGACGCCTTCGTCTCCGAACGCATCACCATCGACCAGGTGGAGGAAGCCTTCGACAAGATGCACGAGGGCAAGGTCCTGCGTTCGGTGGTGGAGCTCTAATGGCGGTCACCATCGAGAACCTGGTCACCTCGGGCACTTTTTCGCTCGACGGCGGCACGTGGGACGTGGACAACAACGTCTGGATCGTGGGCGATGACAAGGAATGCGTGATCATCGATTCTCCGCACGACGCCACGGCCATCATCAACCGGGTTGGTGACCGGAAGGTGTTGGCCATCCTCCAGACCCACGCGCACAACGACCACATCGGCGCCGCCCGCGAGGTTGCGGAGGCCGTTGGTGCCCCCATCTACCTGAACCCCGAGGACCTGGTGCTCTGGGAACAGGTTTACCCGGAGGCAAAGCCGGACCGGGAACTGGCCGACGGCGACGAGTTCGAGGTGGCCGGAGCCACGCTGCGGGCCATCCACACTCCCGGCCACTCCCCCGGTTCCACCTGCTTCTACCTTGAGAGCGAAGGAACGGTGTTCACCGGCGACACGCTGTTCAACGGCGGTCCCGGCGCAACAGGCCGCTCCTACAGCGACTACCCCACCATCCTCGCCTCCATCCGGGAACGGCTGCTCACCCTTCCGCCGGAGACTGTGGTGCGCACCGGGCACGGGGACAACACCACCATCGCGGCCGAGCAGGAAACCCTGGCCAAGGTCGCCTAGTAGCAGGCCCTGCGGCAGGCTCAGCCGCAGGGGACAGAGTGCCAGCAGGGGCGCGCCGGGAGAGCCCGGCGCGCCTTTGCCGGGAATCGATCAATTTATGCCGGTAAGGAAGTTGGAACAATGAAGTTCGGGAAACAGCCCGCCCCCGTGGAGGACATCAACGAGGACAACCTTGAAGTCCACAAGCCCAAGACCGAAGCCGCCGGCGTCAAGGCCGTGATGGTCGCGCTCGAGCGCGCGGTGGCGCAGGCGGGCGTGGCCCGCACCGCCCAGTCGCTGCTGCGGCTGAACCAGCGCGGCGGTTTCGACTGCCCGGGCTGTGCCTGGCCGGAATCGGACAAGAAGCGCAAGGCCGCCGAATTCTGCGAAAACGGCGCCAAGGCCGTGGCCGAGGAAAACACCCTTCGGACCGTGGGTGCGGAGTTCTGGGCCCGGCACTCCATCGCCGAACTTTCCACCAAGACGGAGTACTGGCTGGGGAACCAGGGCCGGCTGAGCGAACCAATGGTGATCCGGCCCGGCGATACCCACTACTCACCCATTCCCTGGGCCGATGCATTCGAGCTGATCGGCGAACACGTCCGCGCCACCAGCGCAGACCGGTGCGTCTTCTACACCTCCGGGCGGACCGCGAACGAGACCGCGTTCATGTACCAGCTCTACGCCCGGGCCATCGGCACCAACAACCTGCCGGACTGTTCCAACATGTGCCACGAATCCTCCGGCTCGGCCCTGAACCCGACGATCGGCATCGGCAAGGGCACCGTGTCGTTGGAGGACATCCACGACGCCGAGCTGATCTTCGTGGTGGGCCAGAACCCCGGCACCAACCACCCCCGCATGCTGTCCGCGCTGAAGGAATGCAAGGACAAAGGCGGCAAGGTCGTCGCCGTCAACCCGTTGCCCGAAGCGGGGCTGTTCAACTTCAAGGACCCGCAGACCGTCTCCGGCGTGGTGGGCGGCGGCACTCCTTTGGCCGATGAATACCTGCAGATCAAGGTCGGCGGGGACCTGGCCCTGTTCCAGGCCCTCGGCCACCTGCTCCTTGAAGAGGAAAAGCGGCACCCGGGGACCGTCGTCGACCATTCCTTCATCGCCGCGCAGACGGACGGGTTCGATGCCTACCGGGAAGCCCGGGCGGAGCTGGACTGGGCCGAAACCGAAAAGGCCACAGGCCTTACCCGGGCCCAGATCGAGACCGTAGCCGGGATGCTCATCAAGTCCAAGGCCACCATCTTCTGCTGGGCGCTGGGCGTGACGCAGCAGCCGCACTCGGTGGACACCATCAAGGAAATGGTTAACGTCCTGCTGCTGCAGGGCAACTTCGGCAAGCCCGGCGCCGGCGCCTGCCCCGTCCGTGGGCACTCCAACGTCCAAGGCGACCGGACCATGGGCATCTGGGAAAAACCCAAGGAAGGGCTCCTGGCAGCTTTGGACAGCGAGTTCGGCATTACCTCCCCCCGGCACCACGGCTACGACGCCGTGGAGGCCATGGAGGCCTTTGAGCGCAACGAAGTGGACGTCTTCGTCTCCATGGGCGGGAACTTCTCCCTCGCCTGCTCAGACACCGAAACGCTTGAGGCAGGCATGCAGCGGATCGGGCTGACCGTGCACATCTCCACCAAACCCAACCGCTCCCACATCGTTCACGGCCGCACCTCCCTGATCCTGCCCACCCTCGGCCGGACGGACAAGGACGACAAACACCCCAAAGGCGCCCAGTTCCTCTCCGTGGAGGATTCCATGTCCGTGGTCCACTCCACTCAGGGCCGCCTGACCCCGGTCTCGGAGCACCTGCTCGCCGAGCCCGTGATCGTGGCCCGCATGGCCGAGGCCACGTTTGGCCCGGACCATTCAGTGGACTGGAAGGCCATGGCCGAGGACTACGACGTCATCCGCGACCACATCGAACGCGTCCTGCCGGGCTTCGAAGACTTCAACACCCGCGTGAGGACCAAGAACGGGTTCGTGCTGCCCAACCCGCCCCGGGACACCCGCTCCTTCAACACCGACATCGGCCGCGGGCGCTTCACAGTCAGCCCGCTCGAATACCTCACCCCGCCGGCCGGGCACCTGGTGCTCCAGACCATCCGCAGCCACGACCAGTACAACACCACCTACTACGGCCTGGACGACCGCTACCGCGGCATCTCCGGCGGCCGCCGCGTCATCCTCATCCACCCCGAAGACCTCGAAGAACTCGGGTACCAGGACCGCGACCTCGTGGACGTCATCAGCACCTTCGGCGGGCACGACCGCAAAGCCGACAAGTTCCGCCTCGTGGCCTACCCCACCGCCAAAGGCTGCGCCGCCGCCTACTTCCCCGAAGCCAACGTCCTGGTCCACAAAGACAACGTCGCCCGCGAATCCAACACCCCCGGCTTCAAAGCCATGTTCGTCCGCTTCGTCCCCCACGTTGCCGAAACGGCCGGACAGGTTGCATCCGAAGAACTGGAGCCTGCCGCAGCCAGGTAACAGACAGCCGTTCAGGCCCCTAAGACGGCATGACGACGGCGACATTCGGCAGGTGCCGGATGTCGCCGTCGTTCGTTTTTGTCCCCTGAGGAACCCTGCTAAATGGGGTTGTTGCCGTGGGGCTGCGCCTCGGGATCCAGGTCCTTACCGTAGCCGGTGGCCGACGCGAGGCCTGACACCTGCTGTCCGGCGTTGGTCTGCCCGGGCGTAAAACCGGGGTCCGGGGCGTCCTGGGGTTCTCCCTCGGACTCCGGCGCGACATCCTGCCTCAGGTGCTCGTCGGACGGAATGTTCTTGTAAACCTCTTCATCAGCCATCCCACCAGCCAACCACTGAGCGAAGCCAAGGACAAGGGGCAGTCGCGGCACCACCAAGGCTCGCGGATAAGCACCTTAAGACCAGGGGCGCAGGAGTGAGGCCGGCCTGGTCCGGCTCTTGGATATTCCGCAGCGCCCATCAGGCGGGCGGGGCGTGCAGGATCCGGTCACTGCTTTTTCTCCTGGCGAGCGGCCGATGTAGACAAAATCGGGTCGGCCGCCGGTGGCAGCATGTGCTGTTCCGGGCCCACTGGGGTGGTTCCCAGTCCTGGTGTTCGCTTTTGTAGTGGGGGCCGGTGGGTGGAATCCAGCCCGGTGGTTCCGCCGTAGTGCCAGGCAAGTAGGTGGTCTGCCTCGTTGTCCAGTGAGCTGTTGTTGCAGCCGGGGAAGGGGCATTTGCCGTCCCGCATGCTGAGCCGGTTCCTCATGGCCTGGTGACCCGGTAGCTCGTGCGCCCGATCTAGAATGGTGCCCCGTCCCTCGGGTCCACCAGGACCCGGTGGAAGGACTCGGCACCGTTGGTGACGAGGTCCTGTGCCATGGAGGGCGGGATGGGGCCGAAGCGTCCAGCATCGCGGGTTCGTCGGTCAGGCCGACAAGGGCGAACACCGGAACGGTGACGAGCACCTGCGCACGCATCGACGACGAAGGGCAAGGTTCGGTTCCTGCGCCTGTCCCGTCGCCGCTACCGCTACCGGTGAAGAGAGCGGAGGCGAAATTGTCGGCCCTGAGCTGGGTCAAGGTGCGGGCCTCGTCAGGTCCCTGCATGCCGGGGGAGAGCGCAGTCAGCCGGTTACAGATCGCGGACACCTGGTCAGCGGGCAAATAAGCGGTGAGCCAGGTCCCGTCCTGGTCCGGCCGGTATTCCACCCGCCGGTCAGCCACCCCTTGGCATGGCGCTTTTCGAGGGAATGAAAAACCGGGGGCCGCCTTTCGGCGACCCCCGGTTTTTGGTTTGACAGGCTCGGGACTAGCCGCGGAGGCGCTCCATGCCCGGGTCGAAGAGCGGTTCAGGTGTCACGGTGGCGGCGATGCGCTTGCCGAAGTACTCCACTTCCACGGCGTCGCCTTCGGAAACCGAAGCCGGCAGCCAGGCGTACGCGATCGGCTTGCGGACGGTGTAGCCGTAGGCGGCGCTGGTGACGTAGCCAACGGCTTCGCCGGCCACGTACACCGGTTCCTTGCCCAGCACGATGGAGGTGCCGTCGTCGACCGTCAGGCAGCGGAGCGCACGCGTGGCGGGCTGCTCCTTGCGCTCAGCCAGGGCCTCGGCGCCCACAAAGCCAGTCTTGTCCTTGGCCACGGAGAAGCCCAGGCCGGACTCGTACGGGTGGTGCTCTGACGTCATGTCCGTGCCCCACAGCCGGTAGCCCTTCTCAAGCCGCATGCTGTTAAAGGCGCCGCGGCCGGCAGCGATGATGCCGTGCTCCTGGCCCGCCTCGAACAGCAGGTCCCACAGCTTCAGCCCGTACTCGGCGGTGGTGTAGAGCTCCCAGCCAAGCTCGCCCACGTAGGAGAGCCGCATGGCGGTGACCGGGATGCCGCCCACGGAGATTTCCTTGGTGCGGAAGTACTTGAGGCCGTCGTTGGTGAGGTCGTCGGCGCTGACCTTGCCAATCACCTCGCGGGCCAGCGGCCCCCACAGTCCGATGCAGCAGGTGCTGCCGGTTATGTCGGAGACATGCACCCACTGGGTTGGATCGGCAGCGGACTGCTTCCGGGCCTCCGCGCGGAGGTAGTCGAAGTCCACGCTGCTGTTGACGCCCAGCTGGAAGTCTTCCTCCGCCAGCCGCGCAACGGTCACGTCACTGCGGATGCCGCCGTCGTGCTCCAGCAGCAGGCAGTAGGTCACGGCACCTGGCTTCTTGGCGATGTTGCCCGTGCTGAGCCGGTGCAGCAGCGCCTGCGCGCCGGGGCCCACCACGGAGAGCCGCTTCAGCGGCGTCATGTCGAAAAGTCCGACGGCGGTACGCGTCTTCCACGCCTCGGCCGCCGAGATGGGGGACGAGAACAGGGCGGACCAGGAGTCCCGCTCCGGCGTCCGCCACTCGGCAGGGAGCTCTTCAAGCAGCCCGCGGTTGGCCTCGAACCAGTGCGGCCGCTCCCAGCCGGCGGATTCCAGGAAGAACGCTCCCAGTTCCTTCTGCCGGACGTTGAACGGGCTCACGCGCAGGTCCCGCGGGGATTCCCTGGGCTGCAGCGGGTGCATCACGTCGTAGATCTCCACGAAGTTCTGCTGCGACGTCTCGCTGACGTAGGCGTCGGAGGTCTGGACCTTTTCGAAGCGGGTGAGCTCGCAGCCGTGCAGGTCCGTGCGGGACCGGCCTTCCACCAGCAGCTCCGCCATTGCCTTGGCCACGCCGGCCGAGTGCGTGACCCAGACGGCTTCGGCCACGAACAGGCCTTCGAGGTCGGGTGCCTCGCCCATGAGCGGGCCGCCGTCGGGGGTGAAGGAGAAAATGCCGTTGAAGCCGTCCTGGATTGCGGAGCTGCGCAGTGCCGGCAGCAGGTCCTGGCTGTCCTCCCAGGCGGGCAGGAAGTCCTCCAGGGTGAACTCCAGGCGGGAGGGCATGCGGTGGTCTGACATTTCCTCTGCGGCGACCTTCGGCAGGGCGGACATGTCCACCGGCATGGGGCGGTGGGCGTAGCTGCCGATGCCGATGCGGTCTCCCCATTCGCGGTAGTACAGGTCCCTGTCCTGGTAACGCAGGATCGGCTTGCTGGCGCCCTTCGGGAGTTCGTTGACGCCCGCGAGTTCGGGCAGGGGGGTGCTGATGGCGTACTGGTGGGCCAGCGGCAGCAGCGGGACTTCCAGCCCCACCATCTTGCCGAGTTCACGGCCCCAGAAACCTGCGCATGACACCACGATGTCCGCCGGGATCAGTCCGTTGCCGGTTTCGACGCCGGTCACCTTGCCGCCCTCCTGGGCGATGCCGGTGACCGTGGTGGAGCCGAGGAAAGTCACGCCACGCTCGCTGGAGCGCTCGATCAGCAGCTGCACCGCACGGGCGGCAAGGGCCAGGCCGTCCGTCGGGATGAGCAGGCCGCCCAGGATTTCGCGGCCGCCGGTGAGCTTGCCGGTGTTCAGGAGGGGGTAGATCTTTTCGCATTCGTCGGCGTCGACGATCCGGCTTTCGACGCCCCAGGAAGTCATCACGCCCATCTTGCGCTTGAGGTCGGCCAGGCGCTCGGGGGTGGTTGCCAACTCCAGGCCGCCCACCTGATTAAAGCAGGACTCGCCGTCCTTGCTCAGGGCCAGCAGCTTGTTCACCGTGTAGGTGGCGAATTCGGTCATGGTTCGTGACGGGTTGTTCTGGAACACCAGGCCCGGCGCGTGAGAGGTGGAGCCGCCGGCAAGTTCCAGCGGGCCCTGTTCCACCACCGTGATGTTGGTCCAGCCCCGGGTGGCGAGTTCGTCGGCAAGGTTGGTTCCGACAATGCCGGCGCCGATAATGACAACGCGTGGTGATGCGCTCATGGGTATTTCTCCTGTTGGCTTGGCGTTAGCGGAAGACGACGGTGCGGGTGTTGTTCAGCAGGACCCGGTGCTGGCAGTGCCACCTGACTGCGCGGGACAGCGCCTGCGATTCGGCGTCCCTGCCGACAGTGACCAGTGCATTCGGGTCCAGGCTGTGGTCCACCCGGAACACTTCCTGCTCGATGATCGGGCCCTCGTCCAGGTCTGCGGTGACGTAGTGGGCGGTGGCACCGATGAGCTTCACGCCGCGGTCGTAGGCCTGGTGGTAAGGCTTGGCCCCCTTGAAGCCGGGCAGGAAGGAATGGTGGATGTTGATGGCGCGGCCACGGAGGGTCTGGCTGAGGCCGTCCGAGAGTACCTGCATGTAGCGGGCCAGGACCACCAGGTCTGCCTGGTACTCCTCCACCAGTTCCAGCAGGCGCGCCTCGGCCTGCGGCTTGGTGTCCGCGGTGACCGGGACGTGGATGAACGGCAGGCCGGCGGCTTCCGCCATGGGGCGGAGGTCCTCGTGGTTGGACACCACGACGGCGATCTCCGCACCCAGGCTGCCGGCGCGCCAGCGGAAGATAAGGTCGTTGAGGCAGTGGCCGAACTTCGAGACCATCACCAGCACGCGCTGGGGGCGGCCGTCGTGGATGGCGAACTCCATGTCGAATTCATTGGCAATGGCGGCGAACTCTGCGCTGAGGCCTTCCGCGGAAACTTCCTTGTCTCCCGGAGTGAAGGCCGTGCGCAGGTAGAGCTTGCCGCTCATGTGGTCATCGAACTGCTGGTGTTCAACGATGTCGAAGCCGCGATCAGCGAGGAATGCGGTGATCGCCCGGACGATTCCGGGGCGCTCCGGGCACGCAAGGGTGAGGACGTACTGTGCGGTGCCGGTACTGCGGACGCTGGGGACGGCGCCGACTTCCGCCGTCGCGTTGCCGGTGGGACGGCCTTCGAGGACTGTGGTCATGGTTTGCTCCTAGGGTGCGGGGGTGGGCTTGGTGGCGACGGCGGAATCCGCCGAAATGGAATCAACTGCGGTGGAGTCGGCCGTACTGGAACCGCCGGGGCAGGGCGCGTCCTCTGAACAGCGTTCACCGCATTCATGCTTGGTCACGAGGTCGAACTGGGCGCCGCCGTGCTGGTCCACGCCCGTGCGGATGGCGCGCTCCACCACCGAGTCCGCCAGCCGCCGCCGCAGGGACAGCGGATCCCGGCGCAGGTCCTTGACCAAGGCGAAACACAGCAGCAGCATGACCAGCACAAACGGCAGGGCCGCCACGATGGTGATGCGCTGGAGTCCCGACAGGGCTTCGGAGGGCTTGTCACCGCCGGCAAGCAGCATCACGGCGGCTACCGCTCCGGTGAGGAGGCCCCAGAAGATGACCAGGCCGCGCTTCGGCTCGGCGGAACCGTTGGAGCTCAGGGAGGACATCACCAGGGATGCCGAGTCTGCGCCCGTGACAAAGAAGATCGCCACGAGGACCATGGCCAGGACAATGACCGCTCCGGTTAGCCAGCCCGGCATGGACAGGTTGTTCACGAGGTCGAACAGTGCGCCGTCGAAGTCGATGGACGGTGTCCCGTCGGTCATGGCCACCAGTCCGGGCTGGTTGGCCGCGTCGGCGTCCTGCTGGACCTTGAAGGCGGTTCCGCCGAAGATGCCGAACCAGAGGACGCTGACGATGCTGGGAACCAGCAGGACGCCGGTCACGAACTGGCGGATGGTGCGGCCGCGGCTGATCCGGGCAATAAACATGCCCACGAAGGGTGTCCATGATACCCACCAGGCCCAGTAGAAGATGGTCCAGCCGGACATCCAGGTGCGCAGGGCTTCGTCCCCCACGGCCTCGGTGCGGGATGCCATCGCGGCCAGGTCCCCGGCGTAGTCGCCCACGGCTGCCGGGATGAGGTTGAGGATGAAGAGCGTGGGCCCGGCGATGAAGACAATGAGCGCAAGGACCACTGCCAGGACCATGTTGATGTTTGACAACCATTGGATGCCGCGGCTGATGCCGGACACCGCCGAGGCCACAAAGCAGGCGGTCAGGATGGCCACGATGGACACCAGGACAGCAGTGCCGATTTCACCGACCCAGCCGTTCGAAGTCAGGCCGCTGCCGATCTGGAGGGCGCCCAGGCCGAGGGAGGCCGCCGTGCCGAACAGCGTGGCGAAGATTGCCAGGATGTTGATGAACTTCCCTACCGGCCCCTCGACGGTCCTGATGCCGAAGAGTGACGTGAATGCTGCCGAGATCAGCTGCCTGCGGCCCAGGCGGTAGGTGCCGTAGGCCATGGCGATTCCCACGACGGCGTACATGGCCCATGGGTGAAGTGTCCAGTGGAAGATCGAGGTGGCCATTGCAGTCTGGATGGCCGCGGGCGTCCGTCCGTCAACGGTTCCCGGCGGCGGGGAGATGAAGTGGTAGAGCGGCTCGGCCACGCCGTAGAACATCAGGCCGATGCCCATGCCGGCCGCGAACATCATGGCGATCCATGAGACGGTCCGGAACTCGGGCTTTTCCCCGTCCTTGCCCAGCGGGATGTTGCCCCACTTGCCCAAGGCGAGCCACAGAACAAAAACGACAAACAATGAGGCCAGGACCATAAAGAGCCAGCCGGTGTACTCCATGACCCAGTCGAGGGCGAGCGTTGAGGTGGCGGACAGGCTGTCCCGGCCCAGGAAGCCCCAGGCAACAAAGGCCACGGCGAGGATGCCGGTGATGCCGAAGGTGACCTTGTCCAGGGTGAGCTTTCGGTTGCGGCGCTCCGCCACAGCCTGCTCAGCGCGGGTCTGGCGCAGTTCCTGCATGATTTGTTCGGTGTTCTCCACCTCGGCCTCCGCGTTGTGGTTGGCGGGCTGGAGATCTGGTTCGGCCCGGACGTCATTGTCCGGGCGGATATCGCTGTTCAAAGCCATGTCAAGTCCTTTGGTTTGAATTCATGGGCGTTGTACTCCGGCGTCCCCAGACCGGGCGGAAGGTTGAACTTCCTGGGATTCAGTATTCAGAGTCGGCTTCACTTTGACAGTGGGCCGGAACAGGGGTCAGGCATCGATCACCAGGTCCGTCTGCGCGGTGGAGCAGCAGGGCAGGAACTTGCCTGCAGAGATCTCCCGTGCCCGGATCCCGCCCTGGTGGTTCATCTCGACCTCCCCTGAAAGCTTGACGACCTTGCAGGAGCCGCACATGCCTTCCTTGCAGTTCGCGCCAATCCTGACGCCCGCCCGCTGGGCCGCCTCGAGGATATGCTCGGTGGGCTCGATCCGCACATTGATGCCGGTACGCATGAAGGACATGGTGAGGCTGCCTGATCCCACCGTTTGGAAGCTCGAGGCATCAGGGGCACCGGCTTCCGGCTCCGTGGTGGAGCTGTCGGCGGAGGGGTCGGAGCCGGGCGCGTCCGGGTCGACGATTTCCAGCGGCAGCCCTGAAGCCTTTAGAGTTCCATCGGCATCATAGCCAGGCTCGTAGAGTCCGAACGCGGCGGGCTGGCTTTCAAAATAGTCCTCGGCGGATTCTGCGATTTCGTCGGCGATCTCCTCCGCGACGTCGGCTGCAAATGCCACCTCCGCCTGGTATTCAAGGAGCGTCTGGCGGTCTCCCGAGAAGAATTCCATGTAAATGGAAGTATCGTCGACACCCACCTTTTGGAGGAGCTCGGTGGCGGTGTTCAGGTAACCCTCGGGACCACATGCGTACACCTGGCGGCCGTTGGCGTCGGGGGCCACCTCCTCGAGCATCGCCGCGGTCAGCCTTCCACTGAGCCCTTCCCACCCCTCCGGTACGCTGCGGTCGCCCAGGGAGTAGTGGACCTTGATGCGTGAGTCCACGGAAGCGATATAGGCCAGTTCCCGGTGGAAGGCAAAGCCCCCGGCATCCGAGCCGTGGTAGAGCACCACAACATCGGCGTGTCCGGGCAGGGAGTGGATGGTCCGCACCATGGACATGATGGGAGTAATGCCTGCGCCGGCGGCAAGCAGGAGATACCGGGCCCGGCGGTCGGCATCGGGCAGGTGGAATGCTCCCACCGGCCCCAGCATCTCAAGAACTGTGCCGGGTTTGACGTTCTCGTGCACCCATGGCGAGACCAGTCCCGTGGAGTCGCACTTGACGGTGATGCTGAAGGTCCACGGCTCGGTGGGCGAGCTGGACAGCGAGTAGCTGCGGTCCACCGGTTCCTGGTCCTCGCCATTCACAGGAAATGCGACGTTCACGTACTGGCCCGCACGGAAGGCCAGGGGCGCACCGTCGCAGCGGCGGAACACGAAGGTCATCATGGCGCCGGCCTCGGGAACGGTCTCGACGCATTCGGCCATAAACTCCTGGGGATGCCATGGGCCCAGTGCACGGGCCGCCCGGGCGGGCGTCTCGGTGCTTCCCATCACCCTGTTCCACGGCATCTCAAGACCGCGAATACGCTGTGGTTCCTGGATTGCCGTTTCAGTCAGGAGTTCAATCATGCCAAGTGCTCCTGCACGCGCTGCACGTACCAGTTGATGAATGCCTCGACCTGGTATTCGCTCTTCATGTAGGGACCGGGCTCGTAGGCGGGACTGCCGGCACCCTGCTGGCAGAGCTCCACGAACGCCTTGTCCTGCAGGTTGGTCTGCTTCCAGGTGTAGGTGAGCTTCTCGAGGTCGTAGTCGACGCCTTCCACGGCGTCGTCAGCCACCAGCCAGGTGGTGCGTACGAGGCTCTGGTGTTCGTTGATGGGAAAGACACCGAACGTGATGACGTGGTCGCCGAGGAAATGGAACCAGCTGTTGGGCTGCAGGTGCATGGAGCAGCGGCCAAGGCGGAAGTCGCGCAAGTCACCGAGCAGCTTCTTGGAAAGCCTGCGCCCGTCGGCGGAGAACGATTCGCCCTCTCCATCGAGTGATTCCCGTGATATGCGGATTCCCGCGATGCGCGTGTCAAGCTGCTCGACCACTTCGTAGGGAAGGCCGTAGCGGCGGCAACGCTCCTCGAGCGAGGACTGGGCCTCCTTGTTCCGGTCCCACACTTCCTCAAGATGGGGCGGGATCAGGCCCTCCGTCAGGCCCCAGGTGGGGAAGAGGGAGCAGGCGAGCTCGGGGTGGCCGTCGCAGTGGTAGCACTCACGGTTGTTCTCCATGACGAGCTTCCAGTTGCCCTCTTCGATGATGTTCTGCTGGTACGCGATTTTTGTCTTCGAGAGATCGTGGGGCGCCAGGTAGGGCTCAAAGATCTTCGCGGTTTCGTCGAAGTCCGTCGGCGGTTCATCCGCAATGCAGACGAAGATAAGTCCCGCGACCTCGCGGCCGTGGGCGCGCTTGAGGGCAAAGCAGTTCTTGTCGAACTTGGCTTCGCCAGGAGCGGAGGCGTGGATCAGGTTGCCCTCCGGGGAATAGGTCCAGGAGTGGTAGCCGCAGACGAGGTTACCGGTGGAGCCAGTGGACTCGGTCAGGACACGGGCACCGCGGTGGCGGCACACGTTGTGCAGGACGTTGACGCCGCCGTCGTCGTTGCGCAGCACAATCAGGGAGTAGGGCCCGTAGTCCACCGTGACGTAGTCGCCCGGTTCCGGCAGTTCGGCGGTGCTGGCAGCGAAGATCCAGTGCTGCCCGAAAATGGCCTCCATGTCGATTTTGAAAATCGCGGGGTCCGTGTAGAAGGGGGCGTCGAGGGAGTAGCCGGTGCGCCGGAACTGAAACAACGCGGTGATTTCTGCCAGCTGCTCGTCAGGCAATGATGCAGCGAGTTTTCCGCGTGTATTGAGGGGCGCGTTCACTGAAGCGGTCATGGGTTTCCTCCCGGGAGGCATGGGTAGTGGGTGTTGCGTGGTGACCACGGGTGCTTGGGTGCGGGGCGGGCGTGGTCGAAGAACTTGTAGTGATGAGATTAGGGTCACAGGGGCTGCAAAAAAAGCGCAAAATTTAGAAGATAACCATGCACAATAGGTGCATGATCGATCCAAGGCTCATCACACTGCGCGTGTTCGGCCGGTGCGGCACCATAGGGGCGACCGCGGAGCTGACGGGCTATTCTCCTTCTGCCGTCTCCGCGCAATTGCGGGAGCTCCAGCGCGTGCTTGGAATGCAGCTGCTGACGAAAGACGGCCGGGGCGTGCGGCTTACCGCCACCGGGCGCTTCCTGGTGGCAGGTTCGGATCCCCTCATTGCCCAGTGGGAGAGCCTGCGCGCCGCAGCCATGGCGGCTGGTGACCAGGTGCAGTCCCACTTTGGCCTCGGCGGCTTCTCCTCTGCGGCTGCCCAGTTGCTCGCGCCGCTCGCCGCCACCCTGCGCTCAACACACCCCCTGCTGGAGGTGCAGGTTCTTGAGGCTGATCCGGCCCGCTGCTTCGACTTGTTGATCGCGGAACGGATCGACCTTGCAGTCATCGTCGCCATGCAGTCCGACAGTTACGGTGAGGACGATCCGCGCTTCGAGCAGAGGGTTCTGCTCGATGATCCACTGGACGTGATCATTCCCGGTGACCACCCGCTGGCATCAAGGGAAACAGCGACGCTCGAAGAGCTGGCATCGGAACCCTGGATCACGGAGGCCGCCGGTTCCACCTACCATTCCCTCTTTACCGCGGCGTTCACGGCAGTAGGGGTGACACCGCGGATCGCCCATGAAGCCGTTGAATGGGAAACCCACATCGCGTTCGTGGGTGCGGGGCTGGGCGTCGGCCTGCTGCCCCGGCTGGCGCCTTTGCATGGTGCCGAAAACGTGGTTCGGCTACGCATCACCGGCAGGACGAGACCCACCCGCCGCATTGTCGCCGCGGTGCGCAGGGGCAGCATCGCCTCACCCCTGATTCAGGAGTCGCTGAACATCCTGCAGGTCAACGCCAACCGGATCCTCACGGAGCGGCTGGAAGAAGAGGACCTTTGAGGGCTGCGGTCGTGGGGCGTCCTGGTGTTCGCAGCTTCCTTATCCTCCCCCACGGAAGCTGACGCCTTTGGGGCCACCGGTGTAGCCCATCCTGGCGCTGACCTGCAGCCCCGCGTCTTTGAGGGCTTCGATCAGTCCCGGTGTCTTCTCCGGGTCAAAGCGGAAGGCCGGGCCGGAGATGCTGATGGCCCCGATCACGGCACCAAGGTGGTTGTAGACCGGGACGGCAACAGCAGTCAGCCCGATCTCGAACTCCTCCCGCACCAGGCCGTAGCCCTCGCGGGCGACGTCGATCAGCTGGGTTTCAAGCTCTTTGCGGTTGGTGATGGTCCGCGGAGTCCTGGGCGGCAGGCCGGTCTCTTTCAGTATGCGGTCCCGCTCCTCGGCCGGCAGTGCAGCCAGCAGGACCTTGCCGCTTGAGGTGGCATGCAGCGGGGTCAGGTTGCCCACCCAGTCATAGGTGGCCAAGGTGGACGGGCCCATCGCCTGGTCCACGTTCACTGCGTAATTGGACCGGAGGACGGCAAGGTTTACCGTCTCCTTGAATTCCTCCGCCAGCGCTTCCAGCACGGGCCGGGCCTCGCGGACCAGGCTGAGCCGCCCGGGAATGGAGCTCGCCAGGCGCAGGATGCCGAAGCCCAGCTGGTATTTTCCGCGGTCGCTGTTCTGCTGGACCATGTCCCTGCCCACCAGGGAACCCAGCAGCCGGGAGACGGTGGACTTGTGGATCCCCATTTCCTCAGCGATGTCGCTCACGCCGGCATGCCCGTCGCGGGCAAGGATTTCCAGCACCGTGAGGGCACGGTCCACCGACTGGACGCCGCCGTGCTGGCCCGCTTCCGCGTCGACGTCGGGTTCGCGCTCATTGTTCGAAGCCATGACTCATACTCTCAAGTAGGTTGCGGCCCGCGCTCTTGCAACGAGGTTCCGAGGGAGCCTCCGGTTACTCCACGGTTCCGATCCTAGACCGGGAATTGTGACGGAGGTGACATTGCATTAGGCGCGTTAACGCAGCCCGTTGCTGTGGGCCAGTGCCATGGCTTCGGTGCGGGATGAGGCGCCGATCTTCCGATAGAGGTTGCGGAGGTGGAACTTCACGGTGTTCTCGCTGATGTGCAGTTTCGCGGCGATGCTCCGGTTCCGCTGGCCCGCGGCCAGCAGCTGCAGCACCTCCAGTTCCCGCTCCCCCAGGTTCCAATCAGCCGCGTTTGCCAGCGGACGGGCCGGCGGGTCGAGCGGAATCACGACGGCGACGTCGGCACCCCAGCCGGGTATCACCTCCACGCCCACGCTGCCGTTGAGCGCCTCAACGCGCTGGACCAGGCGTGCCACTGCAGGTGCGGACGGGGTAAGCTCGCCCGGGCCGTCGTCACGCACGTTGATGAGGAGGTTTACGCCGTCGCAATCCCACTGGGTACGGATCCGGCGCACTCCCTGCTGGTCCACCATCGCCAGCAGGAGGCCACGGACAATCGCGCGGGCGGCGTGCGCCACTTCGCCGGGAAGCGCCCTCCCGTTGACCGGCGGTTCGATGAACTGCACGTCGATCCCGCTGAAGTTCATCAGCGGGCGCAAGTCCTCGCGCAGGCGCTGGAAGGCAGAGGCCACAGGTTCCTCCACCAGGTCAGTGGTGCGGTCGCTGAGCGTGCGCAGGCCCACCAGAGCTTTGGCAGCGATGTCGGTCGCTGCCGTGCGGGCGGCGGCATCGGCCAGCGCCGGCGACCTGAGGGCGGCAAGCATCGTTTCCAGGGTGGTGGAGTGCTGGTCCACCAGTTCGGCCGTCACGCGCAGGCGCTCCGCCGAGGCGGCCCGGGATTCAATGAGGTACGACGGCGGCGCATCTGCCACCTTTTCGCGGATCCGTTCGGCCGTGAGGGTCCAGAGGTAGCGCAAGATCCACTGCTGGTCCGCTGGGGTGGTGAAGTCCGGAACTGGTTGCGGGTTGGAGAGGACCAACAGGGCGTTGGTGGGCGAAGACAGGGCAAGGACGGGGCGCCGGTCACCGCCAAAGATGGCTTCGCCGCACCATTTCGTGCCGTCCTCCCCATCTGCCAGCAAGGCCCGGATGGTGTCCAGTTCCGCAATCGACACGCGGCTGATGACGGCTTCGGCACCGGCCTTCTTCTGCGGCCGTCCGGTGCAGTCCTCGGTGAAAATCACCAGGGCGCTTGATTCCCAGTACGGGCTGAGGGCTTCCCGCAATAGGCGTGCGATGTCCATCAAAGGCGCAGTGGCCAAGGCTGCGATTGCTCCCAGCAGGGCTGTGTTAGGGCGTTCCACCGGCCCATTGTAAGTTCACCGGCTTCCACACCTACCCTTTCGGGCGGGTATGACTGCCCGGTGGCGGCGTTGGACCCACCCATTGGACGGGTGAGCATTGGAGGGTCACAACGTCCGAGGAGGTAGGCGCATGAGCACGATTGCAGAAACAGATCCGGCTGCGTTGGCCGGGGCAGCCCTGACCGGAACGGGCAGGGCCTTTGACCGCAACCGCATCCTTGTCCTGGACGAGATCAGCGACGTTTTCCAGCGCGTTGACCCGGCAGAGGTGGCTTCCCTGGTAACCGAGCTTCGGCTGGCGGACAGGATCTTCGTCACCGGCGCAGGCCGCAGCGGCCTGGTTTTAAAGATGGCGGCGATGCGGCTGATGCACCTTGGCCTGACGGTGCACGTGGTGGGCGAGACCACCGCACCGGCCATCCGTGCCGGCGACCTGTTGCTCGCGGCCTCCGGATCCGGCACCACGGCCGGGGTGGTAAGAGCTGCGGAAACCGCCGTCGCGCAGGGAGCCCGGGTGGCTGCCTACACCACCAGCGAAGGTTCCCCGCTCGCCGTAGCGGCCGCCGCCGTAGTGCTCATCCCTGCAGCACAGAAGACGGACCACAATTCGGCAGTGACCCGGCAGTATTCCGGCAGTCTGTTCGAGCAGGCGCTGTTTGCCACCACGGAGGCAGTGTTCCAGAGCCTGTGGGACGAGGACGCCGCCGCTCCGGAGGACCTGTGGCAGCGCCACGCCAACCTCGAATAAATTCCCCGTCCCCACCTACCCGTTTCCAAACCCGCACTACCCAACCTGAAAGAGAAATAGAATGAAGCTGCAAGTAGCCATGGACGTCCTCACCGTCGAAGCCGCCCTCGACCTGGCCGGCAAAGTCGCCGAGTACGTGGACATCATCGAACTGGGCACGCCGCTGGTGAAGAACGCCGGACTGGCCGCCGTCAGCGCCGTCAAGACCGCCCACCCGGACAAGATTGTCTTCGCGGACATGAAGACCATGGATGCCGGCGAACTGGAAGCCGAAATCGCCTTCACCGCCGGCGCTGACCTGGTCTCCGTCCTCGGCAGCGCCGACGACTCCACCATCGCGGGCGCCGTCAGGGCCGCCAAGGCCCACAACAAGGGCATTGTGGTGGACCTGATCGGCGTTGCGGACAAGGTGGCTCGTGCCAAGGAAGCCCGTGCCTTGGGCGCGAAGTTCGTCGAGTTCCACGCCGGCCTGGACGAGCAGGCGAAGCCCGGCTACAACCTGGATGTACTGCTGGGCGCCGGCGAAGAAGCCCGCGTGCCGTTCTCCGTGGCGGGCGGCGTGAACCTTTCCACCATCGAAGCCGTGCAGCGCGCTGGTGCTGACGTGGCCGTCGTCGGCGGTTCCATCTACAGCGCCGACGATCCCGCCCTCGCCGCCAAGGAACTGAAGGCCGCGATCATCTAGCTCCAGCGCCCCGGACCTCCCGCAACCGCAGCGACCCCCGCCTTCCGTGGGGGCCGCCGTCGTGCCTGAAACCCTCTCTCACTTGCTGCGGCCTTTTGGCGATCCCTCTATCATTTGCTGCGGCCTTTAAGGAAACCCTCTTTCACGTCCTGCAGCAGTCTTAGACCCGCCTCCTATCGATTGAGAGGGCGTCCTGGATTTTGCGGCAGTAAGTGATAGAGCGTTCCGGTAAAAGCCCCGGGAAGTGATGGAGCGTCCTGGCGGCTAGAGAATCTTGCGGATGGTTTCCTCGAAGCTCGTGACGTGGTGCAGGGCGAGCTCTCCTGCCTTGTCCGCGTCGCCGGCCGCCACCGCTTTGAGCAGGTCCACGTGTTCAGTGATGTGGCCGGTCACGGAGGGAACCTTGTCCAGCACCACGCACCAGATGCGGGTGGCCAGGTTGTCGTAGCGGATCAGGGTGTCTTCCAGGTGCGGGTTGGCTGCCGCCTTGTAGATCAGCCGGTGCACCATGAGGTCATAGCGCATCAGGTCCCGCGACTCGCCCGTGCCCGGATCGATGCCGGCAATAGCGTCGGCCACTTTCAACAGTTCGCGGCGCATGCTTTCATTGGCGCGGTCTGCAGCCCTGCGGGCGGCGAGGGGCTCCAGCAGTTCCCGGATTTCTGACACGTCCGCCAGCTCCGTGAAGTCCACATTGGTTGCAAACGTGCCCCGGCGGGGATAGGAAACCACCAGGTGGTCCACCTCAAGCCGCTTGATCGCCTCGCGCACCGGCGTGCGGCTGAAGCCCAGCTCCGCCGCCAGCTGGCCGTCATTGATGGGCTCACCCGGGCGGATCTCCAGCATGATCAGTTTGTCGCGCAGCTGCCGGTATGCGGCCTCCGCCTGAGAGGGGGCTTCCTCCTCCGCAGGGGCCAGGGCAAGAAGTGCATTCAAGGCAACGCTCCGTTCTTCGAAACCCGCTCAAGTCCAAAGCGGTAGCTTCCAGCCGCTTTCGGTCCAGCTATTGACTCTGCTGTGACCGTAATCATACCATTGTTCTCACACTGATATATCAGTCATTGAACAAGTGGTATTTCAAAGGAGCATCCGTGGTTGAGCAGTTGAACGAGCGACTTTCCGCAGTCGATCCCGAGGTCCAGCAGGCCATCGCCCAGGAGCTGGTGCGCCAGCAGTCCACGCTGGAAATGATTGCCTCCGAGAATTTCGCCCCGTCCGCCGTCATGGAGGCGCAGGGTTCGGTCCTTACGAACAAGTACGCCGAGGGCTACCCGGGCAAGCGCTACTACGGCGGCTGCGAACACGTTGACGTGGTGGAGCAGCTGGCCATCGACCGCGTGAAGGCGCTGTTCGGCGCCGAGTTCGCCAACGTCCAGCCGCACTCCGGCGCCCAGGCCAACGCCGCCGCCATGTTCGCCCTGCTGAACCCGGGCGACACCATCATGGGCCTGGACCTGGCCCACGGCGGCCACCTCACCCACGGCATGCGCATCAACTTCTCCGGCAAGCTCTACAACGTGGTTCCCTACCACGTCCGCGAATCGGACCTGCGGATCGATATGGCCGAGGTCGAGGCCCTGGCCCTCGAGCACCGCCCCCGCCTGATCGTGGCCGGCTGGTCCGCCTACTCCCGCCAGCTGGACTTCGCCGAATTCCGCCGCATCGCAGACCTGGTGGACGCCTACCTCATGGTGGACATGGCACACTTCGCCGGCCTCGTCGCAGCAGGCCTGCACCCGAACCCGGTCCCGTACGCCGATGTTGTCACCACCACCACGCACAAGACCCTCGGCGGCCCGCGCGGCGGCGTAATCCTCGCCAAGGAGCAGTACGGCAAGAAGATCAACAGCGCCGTTTTCCCCGGCCAGCAGGGCGGCCCGCTGGAGCACGTCATCGCCGCCAAGGCCGTAGCCTTCAAGCTTGCCGGCAGCGCGGAGTTCAAGGAACGCCAGGAACGCGTCCTGCAGGGTTCCAAGCTCCTGGCGGAACGGCTCCTCCAGGACGACGTTGCCGCGGCAGGAATCTCCGTGGTCAACGGCGGCACCGACGTGCACCTGGTCCTGGTGGACCTGCGGAACTCCGAACTGGACGGGCAGCAGGCCGAAGACGTCCTGCACAAGATCGGCATCACCGTGAACCGCAACGCCGTCCCCTTCGACCCCCGCCCGCCGATGGTCTCCTCCGGACTCCGGATCGGCACCCCGGCGCTTGCCACCCGCGGCTTCGGCGCCAAGGAATTCACCGAGGTTGCGGACATTATCGCGACGGCGCTCATCGCCGCTGCGGGCGACCGCACCGACGGCGCTGGCACCCTGGACGGGAACACCGCCGTCGAACTCCGCGCCCGGGTGACGGCCCTTGCCGAACAGTTCCCCCTCTACCCCCACCTCAACGGCGACGCCGAGATTGCCGCCTTTGAAGCAGACATGATTGGAGCGGCCCAGTGAGCGCAGATCTCCTCCCCGAGCACCCGGACTTTCTCTGGCGCAACCCCGAGCCCAAGTCCTCCTACGACGCTGTGATCGTGGGCGGCGGCGGGCACGGCCTGGCTACCGCGTACTTCCTGGCCAAGAACCACGGCATGACCAACATCGCCGTTCTGGAAAAGGGCTGGCTGGCCGGCGGCAACATGGCCCGGAACACCACCATCATCCGCTCCAACTACCTTTGGGACGAGAGCGCCGCCATCTACGAGCACGCCCTCAAGCTCTGGGAGATCCTGCCGGAGGAGCTCGAATACGACTTCCTGTTCAGCCAGCGCGGCGTGATGAACCTGGCCCACACCCTCGGTGACGTGCGCGAAAGCATGCGGCGCGTGGGCGCCAACAAGCTCAACGGCGTCGACGCCGAGTGGCTGGACCCGCAGCAGGTCAAGGAACTCTGCCCCATCCTGAACATCAGCGACAACATTCGCTACCCCGTGATGGGCGCCACCTACCAGCCGCGCGCAGGCATCGCCAAGCACGACCACGTGGCCTGGGCCTTCGCCCGCAAGTGCGACGAGATGGGCGTGGACATTATCCAGAACTGCGAAGTCACCGGCTTCGTCAAGGACGGCAACCGCGTGGTGGGCGTCAAGACCAACCGCGGCACCATCAACACCGAAAAGGTGGGCCTCGCCGCCGCCGGCCACAGCTCGGTCCTGGCCGAAATGGCAGGCTTCCGGCTCCCCATCCAGTCCCACCCGCTGCAGGCCCTGGTTTCCGAACTGCACGAGCCCGTCCACCCCACGGTGGTGATGTCCAACCACGTGCACGTGTACGTCTCCCAGGCCCACAAGGGCGAACTGGTGATGGGCGCCGGCGTGGACTCCTACAACGGCTACGGCCAGCGCGGCTCCTTCCACGTGATCGAGCACCAGATGGCTGCCGCCGTCGAGCTGTTCCCGATCTTTGCCCGGGCCCACGTGCTCCGGACCTGGGGCGGCATCGTGGACACCACGCTGGACGCCTCCCCGATCGTGGGCAACACCCCGGTGGAGAACATGTTCGTCAACTGCGGCTGGGGCACCGGCGGTTTCAAGGCCACTCCGGCTGCCGGCATGACCTTCGCACACAACATCGCAACGGGCGAGCCGCACAGGCTGAACAAGCCGTTCGCACTGGAGCGCTTCGAAACCGGCGCCCTGATCGACGAACACGGCGCTGCCGCCGTCGCCCACTAGCTGCCCGACGCTCTTTAGAAAGAAGACGCACATGCTGCTCATCTCCTGCCCCAACTGCGGCTCCCGGGACGAAACCGAGTTTCACTACGGCGGCCAGGCCCATGTGGCCTACCCGGAAAACCCGAATGAACTCACGGACCGCGAATGGGCCGAGTACCTGTTCTACCGCGACAACACCAAGGGCGCCTTCGCCGAGCGCTGGCTGCACAGCACCGGCTGCCGCCAGTGGTTCAACATGCTCCGGGACACGGTCACCTACGAGATCCAGGCGATCTACCCGATGGGTTCACCCCGTCCCGATGCCGCCGGCAAGGTCACCGCCGACACCGGCACTGCCAGCACCGCCGCTGACAGCACCACCACCGGAAGCGCTTCTCCTGATATCTCGGGCACCAGCAGCTCCCCCACCAGCATCTCCAGCACCACCGCCCCGGAAGGAGCAACCCCGTGACTCCCCAGAATCCCGCGACTTCCCAGAACGCCCGCCTCGCCGCCGGCGGACGCATCGACCGCACCATCTCCTGGCGTTTCACTGTGGACGGCGAAGAATTTACCGGCCACCCGGGTGACACCCTCGCCTCCGCCCTGCTGGCCAACGGCCGTGTGGCCGCGGGCAGCTCCCTCTACGAGGACCGCCCCCGCGGCATCCTGTCCGCCGGCGTGGAGGAAGCCAATGCGCTGGTCAAGGTGCAGCCACGCTTCCCCGGCCACGTGGCCGAGTCCATGCTCCCCGCCACCACCGTCACCCTGGTGGACGGCCTGAAGGCGGAGTTCCTGAGCGGCCTCGGCAAGCTGGACCCGGCCGAGGACCGCGCCGAGTACGACAAAAAGTACGTCCACACTGACGTCCTGGTGATCGGCGGGGGCCCCGCCGGCCTGGCCGCCGCCCGCGAGGCAGTCCGCTCCGGCGCCCGCGTGATGCTTCTGGATGACCAGCCCGAACTGGGCGGATCCCTCCTCTCCGGTTCCACGTCCCCGGAACTGGCGGAGACCATCGAAGGCAAGCCGGCCCTGGAATGGGTGGCCGATGTCGAGGCGGAGCTCGTTTCGGGCGCCGAATCCACCGTCCTGAACCGCACCACCGCCTTCGGCGCCTACGACGCCAACTACGTCATCGCCGTCCAGAACCGCACCGACCACCTGTCCTCCCCTGCCGCCCCGGGCGTTTCCCGGCAACGCATTTGGCACATCCGTGCCAACCAGGTGGTCCTGGCCCCCGGCGCCCACGAACGCCCGCTGGTGTTCGAGAACAACGACCGTCCCGGCATCATGCTCGCCTCGGCCGTTCGCAGCTACCTGAACCGCTACGCCGTGGCCGCGGGCAAGCGCGTGGTCATCAGCACCACCAACGACAGTGCCTACGCCCTGGCGGCTGACCTTCGCGCTGCCGGTGTCAAGATCGCTGCCGTGGTGGACGCCCGTCCGCAGCTCACCGAAGTTGCTGCCGCCGCCGTCGAGGCCGGCACCCGCGTGCTGATCGGCAGCGCAGTGGCGAACACCTCCGCTGACGGAACGGGCCGGCTGGACGGGATCACCGTCCGCAGCATCAACGACGACGGCGAACTCACCTCGGGCATCGAGCAGATCGCCTGCGACCTGCTGGCTGTGTCCGGCGGCTGGAGCCCGCTGGTGCACCTGCACTCGCAGCGGCAGGGCAAGCTGCGCTGGGACGACGAGCTGGCGGCCTTTGTGCCCAGCACCGTGGTCCCCAACCAGCAGATCGTGGGTTCGGGGCGCGGCAGCTTTGGGCTGACCGACTGCCTCGCCGAAGGTGTCTCTGCGGGAGCCTCCGCGGCGATCGCAGCCGGCTTCAGCACCGGCGTCGAACCTGCTCCGCTGGGTGAGCCGAAAGCCTCCGCTCCCACGCGCCAGCTGTGGCTGGTCCCCGGTGAGCAGGGCACCCCGGACGAGTGGCACCACCACTTCGTGGACTTCCAGCGCGACCAGTCTGTAGCTGATGTACTGCGCTCCACGGGAGCGGGCATGCGCTCCGTGGAGCACATCAAGCGGTACACCTCCATCAGCACCGCCAACGACCAGGGCAAGACCTCCGGCGTCAACGCGATCGGCGTGATTGCTGCTGCGCTCCGGACCGCGGGCGAAGCTTCCCGCGGCATTGGTGACATCGGTACCACCACCTACCGCGCGCCCTTCACCCCGGTGGCCTTCGCGGCACTGGCCGGACGCCAGCGCGGCGAGCTGTTCGACCCCGCCCGCGTCACCTCAATCCACCCGTGGCATGTTGCCAAGGGCGCCCTGTTCGAGGACGTCGGGCAGTGGAAGCGCCCCTGGTACTACCCGCAGGCCGGGGAGGACATGGACACGGCCGTGCTGCGCGAGTGCGCCGCCGTCCGGGAATCCGTCGGCTTCATGGACGCCACCACCTTGGGCAAGATCGAGATCCGCGGCAAGGATGCCGGCGAGTTCCTGAACCGCATCTACACCAACGCGTTCAAGAAGCTCGCCCCGGGTTCGGCCCGCTACGGCGTGATGTGCACGCCTGACGGCATGATCTTCGACGACGGTGTGACCCTGCGCCTGGACGAGGAAACCTACTTCATGACCACCACCACCAGCGGCGCCGCAAAGGTGTTGGACTGGCTGGAGGAATGGCTGCAGACCGAGTGGCCGGAACTGGACGTGCACTGCACCTCGGTGACGGAGCAGTGGAGCACCATTGCCGTCGTCGGACCCAAGTCCCGCGAGGTCCTCGCCAGGGTGGCGCCGGAACTGGCCGCCAACGGCGGGCTGGAAGCCGAAGCCTTCCCCTTCATGACCTTCCGAGAAACCACCCTGGCCTCCGGCGTCCGCGCCCGGGTCTGCCGAATTTCCTTCTCCGGCGAACTCGCCTACGAGATCAACGTGCCATCCTGGTACGGACTGAACACGTGGGAAGCCGTGGCAGCCGCCGGGGCCGAGTTCAACATCACCCCCTACGGCACGGAAACCATGCACGTGCTCCGCGCCGAAAAGGGCTACCCGATCGTTGGCCAGGACACCGACGGAACCGTGACTCCGCAGGATGCCGGCATGGAATGGATCGTCTCCAAGGCCAAGGACTTCATCGGCAAGCGCTCCTACTCCCGCACTGACGCACAGCGCGGGGACCGCAAGCATCTGGTGAGCGTCCTGCCGGTAGATGGCGGATTCAGGCTGCCCGAAGGCACCCAGCTCGTGGAGAAGGGCCGTTCCACCAACCCGGCCTACGGCCCGGTTCCGATGGAAGGCTTCGTCACCTCCAGCTACCACAGCGCAGCACTGGGCCGGTCGTTCGGCCTGGCACTGATCAAGAACGGCCGCAACCGGATCGGCGAGACCCTGGTGGCAGCCGCGGGCGACCAGCTCGTGGACGTCGTCGTCGCCGAAACCGTACTTTTTGACCCCGAAGGGACCCGCAAAGATGGCTGAAACAGCAGCACCCGCAAACTCCGCCCAGAAGAACCTCTCCCTGCGCGTCAGCCCGGCAGCACCGCTCGGCGCAGCTTTCGAAGCCGGCTCTGTCCGGGGCGTCGTGGAACTTCGTGAAGTGCCGTTCCTGACCATGGTGGGCCTGCGGGTCAACCGGAACAGCGGGGCCGGTCAGCGCGTGGCTTCCGTCACCGGCGGCCTGCCCGCAGGCTGCGGCAGCGTCAGCGGGACCGGGGACACTTCGGTCCTGTGGCTCGGACCCGAGGAGTTCCTGGTGGTGGCGCCCACCGAAGCCCACGAGTCCCTGGGCGGTGACCTGATCCAGGCACTGCGCGAGGCACTGGGCGGCGACGCTGGGCAGGTGGTAGATCTTTCCGCCAACCGCACCACCTTTGAACTCAGCGGTCCGCGGGCCCGGGCCGTTCTGGAAAAGGGCTGCTCCCTGGACCTGCACCCCAGTGTCCTGCAGGCAGGCACGGCCCTGTCCACAGAGATTGGCAACATCCCGGCCGTCCTCTGGAAAACCGGCGACGAGTCGTTCCGGATCTTCCCCCGTGCCTCGTTTGCCGATTTCCTGGGCCGCTGGCTCCTGGACGCCATGCGGGAGTACGCCTCCCCAGAGGTCCCCTGACATGGCACTCAGCGTCCTCGACCTGTTCTCCGTTGGCATCGGGCCGTCCTCGTCACACACGGTCGGCCCGATGCGGGCAGCGAAGCTGTTCGCCGACGGACTGAAAGGCGACGGACACCTGAGCTCCACCACCCGGGTCCAGGCCGAACTGTTCGGCTCGCTCGGCGCCACCGGGCGGGGCCACGGCTCGGACAAGGCCGTGGTCCTGGGCTTCAAGGGCCTGGACCCCGAAACGGTGGACACCTCCACAGCCGATGACCAGGTTGCAGCCGCCGCGCTCGACGCTGAACTGTGGATCTGCGGCGACCACCGGGTGGACTTCAACTGGGACGAGGACGTGGTGCTGCACCGGCGCAAGTCCCTCCCGGCCCACCCGAACGGCATGACCTTCCGTGCGCTGGACCATGCCGGTGCCGTGCTCAGCGAACGGAGCTTCTATTCAATTGGGGGCGGCTTCGTGGTTGATGGGGACGCCGACGCCGGCGACCGCGTGGTGGCAGATGCCACCATCCTCCCCTACCCCTTCAACACCGCCGACGAACTCCTGGCCATCTGCAGCCGCGAGGGCATGTCCATCTCGGACGTGATGCTGGCCAACGAGCTGTCCTGGCGGTCCGAGGCGGAACTGCGCGAAGAACTCCTGAAGCTGTGGGCGGTGATGCGTGAGTGCGTGCACAACGGCTGCACTGCGGAAGGGATCCTTCCCGGCGGGCTCAACGTCCGCCGCCGCGCGCCGTCGTTGTTCCAGACCCTGGCCGCGGACACTGGCGAGACGGACCCGCTGCGGGCCATGGAATGGGTGAACCTGTTCGCGCTGGCCGTGAACGAGGAGAACGCCGCCGGCGGGCGGATCGTCACCGCGCCCACCAACGGTGCGGCGGGGATTGTCCCGGCGGTGCTGCACTACTACCTGAAGTTTGTCCCCGGCGCCAACGACGACGGTGTAGTCCGCTTCCTGCTGGCCGCGGCCGCCGTCGGAATCCTGTTCAAGATCAACGCCTCCATCTCCGGTGCCGAGGTGGGCTGCCAGGGCGAGGTGGGCTCCGCCTGCTCCATGGCCGCCGCAGGACTCTGCGAGGTGCTGGGCGGGACGCCGGCGCAGGTGGAAAACGCCGCCGAGGTGGGCATTGAACACAACCTGGGCCTGACGTGCGACCCGGTGGGCGGGCTGGTGCAGATCCCCTGCATCGAGCGCAATGCGATCGCCAGCGTCAAGGCCATCAACGCGGCACGCCTTGCCCTGCACGGCGACGGCAGCCACAAGGTATCCCTGGACAAAGCCATCAAAACGATGCGCGAAACAGGAGCCGACATGAAAACGAAGTACAAGGAAACCTCCCGCGGAGGCCTTGCCGTCAACGTAATCGAGTGCTGAGCCATGACTGCAATTGAGACTGAAACCCCTGTTTCCCAGCCGGTGACCACCGTGGAGCACGTCCTGACGCTGGACTGCTCCGAGTCGCCCGGCATTGTCCACGCCGTCTCCGGTTTCCTGCTGGAACACGGGTGCGACATTATCGACAACCAGCAGTTCGGCGAGCGTTCCGAAGGGCACTTCTTCATGCGGGTGCATTTTGCGTCCGACGGCGATGCCTCAACAGTGGACACGCTGCGGGCCGCTTTCAGTCCCGTCGCCGACCGCTTCGGGATGCGCTGGCGGCTGGAGCGGCACGGCTCAAAGCGGCGGGTGCTGATCATGGTATCCAAGTTCGGGCACTGCCTGAATGACCTGCTGTTCCGGGCGCGGATTGGTGAACTGCCCGTGGACGTGGTGGCCGTGGTCTCGAACCACACGGACCACCAGGCGCTCGTGGAGTGGCACGGGATCCCGTTCTTCCATGTGCCGGTCACCCCTGGGACGAAGCCTGCGGCTGAAGCCCGGCTGCTGGAGCTGGTGGACGAGTTCGACGTGGAGCTTGTGGTGCTGGCCCGCTACATGCAGGTGCTGAGCGACAACCTGACCCGCAAGCTGGACGGGAAGGCGATCAACATCCACCACTCGTTCCTGCCCAGCTTCAAGGGGGCCAAGCCGTACCACCAGGCGTACGCGCGCGGCGTGAAGACCGTTGGGGCCACCGCACACTACGTCAACAGCGAGCTGGATGAGGGACCCATCATCTCGCAGCAGACGGTTGAGGTGGACCACACCTACGGGCCCGAGGACCTGGTGGCCGCCGGCCGCGACACCGAGTGCAAGGCCCTGTCCAACGCGGTCCGCTGGCACTGCGAAGGCCGGGTGATCCTGCAGGGCAACCGCACGGTGGTCCTCCGCTGATTCCGCCCTCCCCCACGGACGCTCTCTCACTTAACGCGGCTTTTCCAGCGACGCTCTCTCACTTAACGCGGCTTTTCCAGCGACGCTCTCTCACCCCGGTGACCAGTTCAACGGCGAGGGAGCGTCACGGCTTTAAGGGGGGCTACTGAACGAGATTTCTGCCACCGCTTAACCGCTGGCAAACCCTGATGCCTGTGGATGGTCAAGCCAGCCGTTCCGCAGTGCCCGTTTTATTCCTTGCACTGCACGCTGAAAATCGTCGGCAAGGTCTTCCTTGTCGAATACAAGCACCGTCCAGCCAGCGGCTTCGAAGGCCTTGTCGCGTCTCCTGTCGCTGAACATCTGTGCCTCTCCGAGGTGATGTCCGCCGTCGTACTGGATTGCCAGGCGTCGATGACGGTAGCCAAGATCGGCCGACGGTGACCTCGCGTCTCCGGTGCGCAATGGCACCTGAAGTTCCGGTTCGGGTAAGCCCGCGCTGACGATAGCCAGCCGGAGCAGCGATTCCGGGGCAGAATCGGCGCCCACCCGCATCAGCTCCAACGCTTCGCGGGCCCTGACGATGCCTTGGAGATTCGGGTGGCGCCCCACCAGGATGCGCAGTCCCGCCAAGGTGTCATAGGGTTGCGTCCTTCCCTCGAAATCCATCCGCGGGATACGGATCAGTTCATCACCCATGCTCACCAGATCATTGAGCGGCAGCATCCGTGCCAGATCGAGCCAAGTGCGGGACCGGGTGCTCAGGCTGATGCCATCAACCTCTTCAACCTCACCTTCAAGAGCCAGTACGGTATGCCCCAATATTCCCTTCCGGCGGACCGACGGCAGCGCACGCGGCTTGCTGAGATGCAGCTCTGTGGACTCCGCCAGCCACGGCGGCAGCAGTTGGCACCGGAGCCGTGCCGCGGTCACGTGCGAGATCCAGGCTCCGGGAGATGCAGCGGATAACGCCCTGGCAGCGCCTTCCAGATCGAAGTCCCAGTCCGCGGGGCGGTAAAGACCCCGGCCCACGTTGACCACATCATTGCGGCGGAGTCTGTCCGCGGTGAGGCCGGAAGCCGTGGCAGAGCTGAAGGTGAAGGGAGCCTTCGCCAAGGGCGGGGGCAAGACTTGCTTTCGCATGCTGGCATTGTGCCCCGAGACCGTATGACGCTGCAGAAGTTATCCACAGGCCTGCCGTTGGCTGTTCAGCGGGGCGAGGGGGTTCCCGGAAAACCCTCGTTAAGTGGGAGAGGGTTGCCGGAAAAACGACGTTAAGTGGGAGAGCGTCGCAGGGGGACGATCGCCCAATGGCGAGCTCCCCCTCGTCGAAGCTGCATCAGGTCCTGCCAAGGAGCTCGGGTAAAGATGCACGACGACGAGCGTCCCTTCGCCCGGGAGGGTTGGCGAAGGGACGCTCGTCCAGGGTGCCTGCGGGTTGGGACCTACCGCGCCACGTCCATCACCGACTGCGAGACCGCGGCAGGGCCAGGCGCCGATACGGGCGGGGTGGGAGCATCAGCCTGCGATGGGGCGGAGGGTACCTCGGAATCTCCCCGAACTGCCGCGGCTGCGTGCTCGGCCAGGACGCCCGTCTGGTGCCTGATCTTCAGGCGGTACAGGAGTGCGCCGCCCACGGTGACTGCGGTGACGAAGAGAACCCCGCCCCACTGCAGGTACCACTCGAACGGCGGCACTGAGTTGTAGATCTCCGGCCGGGGCCAGACCAGGTTCAGCGTCATGGCTCCGCCCCACAGGACCGCGACGATATTAACTGGAACACCCCACTTGCCGAGACTGAATCCGGCCTCTCCGTGGCTTTCGTCGGACAGCGGCCATTTCTTCAGGAAGCGCCGCCGCAGCAGCGGGACAGTGACGAGCAGGTAGGACAGGTAGATCAGGACGATGCTGATGCTGGAAAGGATGGTGAAAATTGCGGGCTGGGATACGTTGACGATCAGCGGAATGATGGCGATGAGTCCGATGACGATGGCCGCCACCGTGGGCGTCTTCCGCTCGGGATGCACTCTGCTGAGCTGGCGGCTGAAGGGCAGGTTGTTGTCCCGCGCCATAGCGAACATCATGCGGATGGCGGCGGCGTGGACGGCGAGGGTACAGACGAACACGGCCACCACGATGCACACCAGGAAGGCCTTGCCAAACGGGCCTCCCAGCACCGAAAGCACGATGTACTGCAGCCCGCCGTCGGCACTTCCCAACTTGGGGTCGTTCAAATCCGGGGCGGCCAGGAGCCCGCCGAGGAGAATCAGTCCGCCGAGGATGAAGGACGCGGTGATTGCCCGAAGGATGGCCCTGGGAGCGGTCTTTTTCGGGTCCTTGGTCTCCTCGCCCAGGGAACTGGCGGTGTCGAAGCCGTACATCACGTACCCGGAGGCCATGGCACCGATGAGGAACACCCCGAAGAAGCCGAGGTCGTGGTCCATGCCGTAGCCTGCGGTGCTGAAAAGGACTTCCGGGCCCCGCACCACATGCCAGGCCAGGGCCAGGATGAGGAGCACGGCGGCAGCGAGTTCCACAAAGACGCCGATGCTGTTGATTTTGGTCATCAGCTTGACGCCGAAGGCGTTGATAAGGGTGGAGATGGAGATCATGATGCTGGCGAGCAGGACGCCGTTGAGGGCGAAATCGTACGTGCCGGTGCCGTCACCGATGATCTGGAAACCGGACCAGATCTGGGGGAGAGTGAGCTGCAGCGCCAGGGCCACGGCCCCGAGCGCCACGATCGAGGAAATGAGCAGCAGCCAGCCGGCCAGCCAGGCGAACGTACCTGACGAGAGCTGTTTGGCCCAGTTGTAGACGGACCCGGCCACGGGATAGCGCCCGGCAAGCTCGGCGAAGCAGAGCGCCACCATGAGCTGGCCGGCGAAGACGATCGGCCAGGACCAGGCGTAGGCCGGTCCGGCCATGGAGAAGCCAAAGTAGAACAGCTGAAAAACGCCGGTGAGGATGGAAATATAGCTGACGCCGGCCGCGAAACTGGCAAACTTGCCGATGCTGCGGTCCAGGGTCTGGGCATAGCCGAACTCGTCCATGCCACTTGAATCAGTACTCTTGCTGGGTTCCAACATCCGAACTCCTAGATGAGAAAAGCACGATGGTGATGCCCCGCGGCCGCCGTTGGACGCGGTTGGTATCGGCAGCCGGGCGCCACGCGTGCGGCGCCCGGCTGTTCTCCGAATGCTGTTGCTAGCCGATGGCCCCCACCCCGGCGTCACCGGCAGGTGAACCGAACCAGCCGCTGGGCGCGGGCTGGACGTTCTGCCAGATATGTTTTGCCTCGCGGTATTCGTTGAGTCCCGCGCTGCCGAGCTCCCGGCCAATGCCGGACTTCCCGAAACCGCCCCACTCCGCCTGCGGGACGTACGGGTGATAGTCGTTGATCCATACTGTTCCGTGCCGGAGGGCTCCGGCAACACGCTGGGCCTTGGAGGCATCCGAGGTCCACACCGCCCCGGCCAGCCCGTACTCCGTGTCGTTGGCGATGGCCACGGCCTCGTCCTCGGTCCGGAACGTCTCGACGGTCAGCACCGGCCCGAACGATTCCTCCTGCAGCACGCTCATGCCGGAGCGGCAGTTGCCGAGCACCGTGGGCGGGTAGAAGAAGCCGTCCGCGAGCGGTCCCTCGTCCGGGATGAACCCCCCGCACAGCAGCTCGGCGCCCTCGGCAATCCCGGCCTGGACGTAGGCGTGGACCTGATCGCGGTGCTTGGCGGAGATGAGCGGCCCCGTCTCGGCCTCCGGATCAAACGGTCCGCCCATCCGGATCTTCTTAGCCCGTTCCACCACTTCGGCCACAAAGCGCTCGGCGATGCTCTCTTCGACGACGAGCCGGGCCCCGGCCGAGCAAACCTGGCCGGAGTGCAGGAACACGGCAGTCAATGCGTTGTCGACGGCGGCGTCCCAGTCTGCGTCTGCGAAGACGACGTTGGGGTTCTTCCCGCCGAGTTCGAAGGCGACGCGTTTCACCGTCTCTGCGGCGGCAGCCATGATGGTCTGGCCGGTGGCCAGGCTTCCGGTCAGGGAAACGAGGTCCACGCGCGGGTCCGAGCTGAGCGGGCCACCGACCCGCGACCCGCTTCCCGTCACCAGGTTTGCAACCCCGGCGGGAACCCCGGCTTCCGCGAGGGTTTCCATCAGCAGGATGGCGGTGGAGGGCGTGAGCTCGCTGGGCTTGAGCACGAACGAGTTTCCTGCAACGAGCGCTGGGGCCACCTTCCAGGCGGCCTGCAGGAGCGGGTAATTCCACGGGGCGATAAGGGCACAGACGCCGAGCGGCTCGTACACCACTCTGCTGATGGCGTTCGGGCGGCCGGTGTCGATCACCCGGCCGGCATCGAGGCCGGCGATCTTGCCGTAGTACCGGAAGCATGCGGCGATGTCGTCGATGTCGTATTCGGCTTCGACCAGCCGCTTGCCGGTGTCGAGCGCCTCGGCCCGGGCGTATTCAGCTTTGTCCCGTTCAAGCAGGTCTGCTACTTGGAGAAGGACGGCGCCCCGATCAAGGTCGGTGAGCCGCCGCCACGGGCCGCTGTCGAACGCTTCGCGCGCACTGGAGATGGCCCTCTCAGCATCCTCCGGCGTGGACGAGGCAACGGTTGCCACCTCGCTCCCGTCCGCCGGGCAGCGCACGACTGTTGTTCCGCCGTCGGACGCCTGTTGCCAGGCGCCGTCGACGTACAGGCCTTTGACGGTGTCCTGCGCTTCCGCGGCCTGGTGTACTTGCTCAACGGTGGCGGTCATGGTTGCTCCTTTTCCTGTGCATCAATCATGCCTAAGCCCTGCCTGCCGGGGCAGCGACGGCGTTACGCTCGAGCGGGCTGACCCCGTGCCGGTAGAACTCTGCGTGCTGCGGCGCCAGGGGGGCTTTGCCGGCAATGAGATCGGCGGCCTTTTCCGCAAGCATCATGACGGGCGCGTAGATGTTCCCGTTGGTGACGTATGGCATGGCGGAGGCGTCCACCACGCGCAGGCCGCTGGTGCCGTGGACTGTCATGTCCAGCGGGTTGACCACCGCCATGGGGTCGGAATCCGGGCCCATCTTCGCTGTGCAGGACGGGTGAAGTGCCGTTTCGGCGTCGCGGGCAACCCAGTCAAGGATCTCGGCGTCCGTCTGCACGGACCGGCCCGGGGAAAGCTCCCCGCCGTTGAACGGCGACATGGCGGACTGGCCCAGGATGTCCCGCGCAACATGGACGGCCTCCACCCATTCGCGCCGGTCCTGGTCCGTGGACAGGTAGTTGAACACCATGGACGGGTGGACCGTTGGGTCCGTGGACTTGATCTTCAGGGTGCCGCGGGCGTCGGAGTACATGGGGCCGATGTGCACCTGGTAGCCGTGCTTCGCATCGGCCTTCTGTCCGTCGTAGCGGACGGCAACCGGCAGGAAGTGGAACATCAGGTTGGGGTAGGCAACATCCTCGTTGGAGCGGACAAAGCCGCCGCCCTCGAAGTGGTTGGTGGCTGCCGGGCCCTTGCGGCCGAAGAGCCACTGCATGCCGATCCACGGCATGCGCCAGACGTCCAGGGCCGGCTGCATGGAGACCGGCTCGGTGCAGGCGTGCTGGATGTAGACCTCGAGGTGGTCCTGGAGGTTTTCGCCGACGCCGGGAAGGTTGGCCACGGTGTTGATGCCCAGCGAGTTCAGGTGTGCTGCGTCGCCCACGCCGCTGAGCTGCAGCAGCTGCGGCGTGTTGATGGCTCCGCCGGCCAGGATGACCTCACCCGCGTTCACCTGGTGGGTCTTGCCGTTGCGCCGGTACGTTACACCCGTTGCCACATTGCCCTTGAAGTTGACCTTGGTGGCCAGGGCCCGCGTCAGGACCGTGAGGTTTTTCCGGGAAGAGTTGGGCCGGATGTGCGCCCTGGAGGCCGAGAGCCGCTGGCCCTTGTGGACGTTGCGGTCAAAGGGGGCGAAGCCTTCCTGGCGGTAGCCGTTGACGTCGTCGGTCATCGGGTAGCCGGCCTGCTGGGCGGCCATGAAGAACGCCTGGAAGAGCGGATTCCTGGCGGGGCCCCGCTCAAGGACCAGGGGGCCGTCGTGCCCGCGGAGCTCGTCGTCGGGATCCGCTGCCAGCGCATTTTCCATCTTGTTGAAGTAGGGAAGGCAGTGGGCGAAGTCCCAGGTCTCCATGCCGGCGTCCGCGCCCCAGCGCTCGTAGTCGAGGGGGTTTCCGCGCTGGAAGATCATGCCGTTGATCGAGCTGGAGCCGCCCAGGACCTTGCCTCGGGCATGGGCAACGCGGCGGCCGCCCATGTACGGCTCGGGATCCGACTGGTAGCGCCAGTCGTAAAGCGGGTTACCGCTGGGGAAGGTCAGCGCGGCGGGCATCTGGATGAACAGGTCCCAGGGGTAGTCGCTCCGCCCCGCCTCGAGAACCAGGACGCTGCTCTGGCCTCCTTCGCTCAGCCGGTTGGCGAGTACCGAACCCGCGCTGCCGCCGCCGACGATGACGTAGTCGTAGTGGGTTTTAGTCATGCTGCAAACTCTCCTTCTACCTGGTGCCGGTCAGTGGCCCAGGGCGGGTCGTCGTTCTTTCGGAAGCGAAAGGTTGACCGTGTTAGCCGGAGAATCCGCGGTATTCCCTGGTGTGGCGTAGGTCATATCCAAGGAGAGTAGTGCAACTTGAACGAGTGTTCAATAGGAAAACTGGACAAACGTTCAAAATTTACGACGGCGAAACATGGGTCCCGTGATGGGCTGCAGGAATGTGCTCCCGGCCTTCAAAGATGTCGCGCTTTCGCCCGAGTGTGACAGGGAGTTGGGCCATGGGGTGGGCCCTATGAAAAGGATGGTGTACTGCCGGCGCCCCGGAAGAGTGGCGGCGGCCGGCCGCTATGCGGCGAAGGCGATCTCTTCGGTGCGGGCGATGCTCCGCCGGATGGATTCCTTGTCCACGCCGAGGAGCGCGGTTAGCCACATCCCGTTCTGAACGACGACGATGTCGGCCGCCCGCTCCTTGCATTCCTTGGCTGACAGCTCCGGCCTGGCGTTCCCGATCAGGGCCCCGAGCCCGTCCAGGTAGCGGTCGAACGCCGCCGCATTGATCAGGGCGAAGTCCTCGTCCGCCCTCGCGAGCGCCCAAAGATGAAGGCGCAGGGACAGGTACCGCGTGGTCAGGAGTTCCGGACCCGCAACCCGGCGAAGGGCATTCCGCAACTGCTCCTCCGGGGGCAGGCCGGGATCCTGCGCCACCAATGCGAGGTCGTGTTTGTCGACGCTGTGCAGTGCCGCACGGATCAGGCTTGATTTGTCCTCGTAGTAGTAGTTCACGAGGCCGAGGGCGACTCCCGCCTCGCGGGCCACTGCGCGCATGCTGACACCCGAGATCCCGTGGCGCGACAGCAGTTCCAGCGCTGCTTCAAGAATGCGCGACTGCCTGTCAACCTGCTCGCCCTGTTCGCGGGTGTTTACGGTGCCTGTATCCACCCGGCCAGCCTATGGTGAAAGCGGCGCCGGTGCATCCCGCCCCGCCTGCCAGTGGGCTTAGGGGGCGGTGCCGCTAATGCGCGTTGCTGGCGCCGATCTCTACGATGAGCACTCCCGCGGAAATGAGCAGGATCCCGCCTGCCATGGTTGGCGTCAGCGGTTCCTTGAACAGGATCCTGCTGGCGATTGCTGTCAGCGCCACGCCGCACGCCACCCAGATGCCATAACCAACTCCCAGGGGAAGCCCTTCGGCAAGCGCCAAACCGAGGAAGCAGAAGGCGCTGACGTAGCCGGCCACAATGGGGATAAGCCAGAGCTTCTTCTTCAGCCCCTCGGAGGCGCGCAGGGACATCGTGGCGGCAACTTCGGTAAGGATGGCCAGGGTGAGGAAGAGCCAGGTCATGCCTGCCCGCTTTCCTGCCTGGCGTGGGCCTTCTGCGAGCCCACTTCAACAGTGATGACGCCGGCCAGGATGAGTGCCATGCCGAAACCCATCAGCCACGTGAGTGGCTCGTCGAAAATGCTGGCAGAAAGCAGCGCGGTGGCGGTGACCCCACCTGCGCCCCATGCCCCGTAAGCGACGCCGATGGTCATCCCCAGCCGCAGGCATACGCTCAGCAGGAAGAACGCGGTGACATATCCGAAGACCACCAGAACGTACCAGCCCGGCGCTTCGAGGGCCGCCTTCAGGGCCAAGGTGGCACTGACCTCCGTGATGATCGCTCCGCCCAGGCACAACCACTGCTTCATTCCCGGTCTCCATCGCCGATCCAGCCATCAGCCCAGACTCGGTGGGCAGCACCAAACTTTACCATCCGGACGGTAACCAACGAGTTCGCCCTCCGTCGCCAGCGGGTGCAGAAACAAGACGTCCTGCGAAGTTTCTTGACGCTCCGCTACGCCGCGTTGAGCCTTCGCGTCGTCCCGTTAACCTCTGCTACCCGGATGATTGTCGGGCTGCCGGCGGCTCCGTACTCTCGACTCAGCATCCGCCCCCAGCAAAGGAATCCCCCATGGCAAAGGCCCAGGACAAGAGTCCGCAGAACCAGACAAGCTCCACCCGAATCGTTGCCGGACAGTCCGACAAACCCAGGCGCTCCCTGGGCCAGAAGATCGGCATCACGGCTGCCCTGCTTGCCCTCGTGGGAGGTGGCGCCGCGGTCGCTTCCGCCGTCAGCGCAGCAAACCCGGGCACGGCACCTGCCGCGGAAAGAGCACCCGCCGGCAATCCCGCCGTCGAACTTAAGCTCGGCTACTTTGGCAACGTCACCCACGCCCCCGCCCTGGTGGGGGTGAGCCAGAACTACATCGCCGACGAGCTGGGGAACACCAGGCTCAGCACCCAGGTGTTCAACGCGGGCCCGGCCGCCATCGAGGCACTCAACGCAGGTGCCATCGACGCCACCTACATCGGCCCGAACCCCGCCATCAACTCCTTCGTCAAGAGCCAGGGCGAGTCCATCAACATCATCGCGGGTGCGGCCGCCGGCGGCGCCCAGCTGGTGGTGAAGCCGGAGATCGGCTCCGCGGCGGAACTCAGGGGCAAGACGGTCGCCTCGCCGCAACTCGGCGGCACGCAGGACGTTGCGCTCCGCGCCTGGCTCACCTCGCAGGGCTACAAGACCAACGTTCACGGCAGTGGTGATGTCGCCATCAACCCGACCGAGAACGCCCAGACCCTGAAGCTGTTCCAGGATGGAAAGCTCGACGGCGCGTGGTTGCCTGAGCCATGGGCCTCGCGCCTGGTGCTGACGGCCGGAGCCAGGGTGCTGGTGGACGAAAAGGACCTGTGGGACGGCTCGCTGTCCGGGAAGCCGGGTGAGTTCCCCACCACCATCCTGATCGTGAACCAGAAGTTCGCCGCTGAGCACCCGGACACAGTGAAGGCGCTGCTGAAGGGCCATGTGAAGTCGGTGGAGTGGCTGAACAGCGCACCGGACTCCGAGAAAGCCACCGTCATCAACGCTGCCCTCAAGGAAGCAGCGGGTGCGGAGCTGAAGGCGGACGTCATCGACCGGTCCCTGAAGAACATCGTCTTCACGGTGGATCCGCTGGCCGGCACCTACAACAAGCTCCTGGAAGACGGCGTCACTGCCGGCACCACCCAGCAGGCAGACATCAGCGGCATCTTCGACCTGCGGGCCCTCAACAGTGTCTCCGGCGAGAAGACCTCGGCCGCGGGACTGGGCCAGGAGTAACCCGCCCAGCACGCTCTATCAGTTGATGCGCCATTTTGGCCATCGCTCTCTCACTTTCCAGCAGAAAGTGAGAGAGCGATGGCGTTAAACGCCCATTGACTGAGAGAGGGTCGACGGGCAAGGAACGGGCTACTCCTCCAGATGCCCGTTCAGCTCAGCCCGCGTGGGCGGGTTCGCCCCCGGTTTGGACACGGTGACGGCGGCAGCGCGGGCCGCATGGGCGAGCAACTCCCCCAGCCCCTCCGCCGGCAGTTCCCGGAGGTCCTTGCGGTTCTGCGCGCCGTCCAGGCCGCGGTCCACCAGACCGGACAGCAGGGCAGCCATGAAGGAATCACCGGCGCCCACAGTGTCAGCCACTTCAACCTTCGGCGCGGGCACCTTCGCTTCACCCGCCCGGCAGACTCCCCACGGCCCTTCTGCTCCGCGCGTGACCACCACCATGGCCGGCCCCTCGTGGCCGCCCAGCTCCAGCCACCTCCGGGCGGCGTCGAGGACGTCCATGTCAGGGTAGAGCCATGCCAGGTCCTCGTCGGACGCCTTCACCACGTCGGACAGCGAGACGAACTTTTCCGCATGCCGCCGCGCATACGCAACGTCGGAGATGATGCTGGGCCGGCAGTTGGGGTCGAAGCTGATGGTGGCGCGCGGGTGGGCATATTCGACGGCGGCGAGCACCTCCGTGGCGCCAGGCGCCAGCATTGTGGCGATGGAGCCCGTGTGCAGCAGGGTGGTGCCCTGCAGCATGAAGGCGAGCCGGTCGGCGATGCCGGGAAGCTCCCAGGCGAGGTCGAAGGTGTAGGTGGCGGCGCCGTCGTCGTCAATCAGCGCGGTGGCCACGCTGGTGGGAAGATTGTCCGGGCCGACCGGAAGCATCACGGAACTGGCGCGCAGGTGCGCGGCCACGGAGTCCCCGTAGGCGTCCCGGCCGTACCGGCCGATGAACTGCACCGGGTGGTCCAGCCGGGCCAGGCCCACCGCCACATTCAGCGGGCTGCCGCCCACGTGGGCCTCGATGCCGGAAGCGCGCTGGACAACGTCAACAAGGCCTTCGCCAATAACAGTGAGCATGGTCATACTCTGCCAGAAGAGGCCCGGTCAGGCGGAGCCCGTGACGCTTCCGCGGACGCTGAATGACGTTAGTGCAGGGCGCGGTCAGGCTCTAACACGCGCCAGGCATGGAAGGGAACTGTCAGTCCAGCCCTGGTGGGAGCACAGGTGAACGGACCGGCGTAAGCGTCAGCGGCAGGATGCAGCGGGACCAGGCGGACCAATCGCAGGTGTCCGTCATCTGCCCTTGCCCGGATGGTGAGCGCATCGCCGGCACGGCTGATCCGGATGAGCACGCGGCTGCCCTTCCATCCGGGGACCGGGGCGAGGGACCAGTCGGAGTGCCCGTTGGTGACTACGGCCCCCAGCTGGCAGGCTCCGTCCGCGAACTCGACGCCCGCCTTGACCCACTTGTCCGCAGCCAGCCGGACGAAGATTCCGGCCTGGTCAAACTGCTCCGAAAACTCCGCCGTAAACTCCACCTCCATGGCGGAGCCCTCCGGAAACGGGACCAGAAGTGCGTGCTCACTGTCGTGCACAAAGCCGTACGACGTGCAGCGCCAGGCGTCGCTGCCCTCCCGGGCCGTCACCAGCAAATCTGCACCGAGTTCAACGGCAGAAACAGGGGGATGTGTCCACGTGCCGCTTGACCAGGGGATGTCCATGGGCGTCATGCTACGGCAGGGTGGTCCGCGCCGTTGTGGGCGCAGTCTTCGCCAGCAGTTCCAGCACCAGTTCGCGGCACGTCCGGTAGGCCTGGGCTCCAGGATCAATCAGGGCAAAGTGGTCCCCCGGCACCATGACCAGTTGGGGGCGAACGCGCCCCGCCTGGCCCGCGTCCACATACGTGGCGGACATGGCCAGCGGAACGTCCTCGTCCTCCTCAGCATGCACGGCGTAGACGGGGACGTCCAGCGGCAGCGCCGCCATGGGGTCCGCGTACCGATACCTCCTTGGAAATTCCGACGACGGCCCGCCCAGCAGGTTGCCCACGGCACCGTTGCTGAGGCTGAGCCTTTCAGCGTCGGCCAGGTTAAGGACGCCTGACTGGCTTACCACCCCGGTAAGCCGGACGCCGTCGGTGTTGGCCCCGACCTTGTGGTGCTCCGCGTCCAGCCCCAAGCCGCGGAGCCGGTCCCGGCCAGCAGCCCAGACGGCGAGGTGTCCGCCGGCCGAATGGCCGAGCGCCACCACCTTCGCCAGGTCCAAACCATGGACCGGGGCAAGTTCCCGCAGTTTGTCGATCCCCGCCAGGACGTCGGAAAAGGTATGGGGCCAGCCCCCGCCGTTCCCCGCGCGCCGGTACTCAAGGTTCCACGCAGCCATGCCGTGTGAGGCCAGGTCAGCAGCAAGCGGCTCCCCCAACTCCGCGCCGTACTGCGACCGCCAGTATCCGCCGTGGATGACCACTACAACCCCCTGGCGCGTCCCGCCGTCGGGCAGTTCAGGCAGTTCCGGCAGGAAAAGCTCGCCCCACTGGCTGGAACCTTCGCCGTACTGATACCGGTGCCGCATGTGCCGAGACTACAGCGACCAGGCAAGCCACGTCCTTGCCGGTCCGAGGGGACCGCCGTTAGCTGGAGGGCCAATCGGCACCCACGGCACAGCGGGCAGCTAGGCGGCCTCGAGTTCCAGGGCAGGCGTGGGCCGGTGGAAGCCGCGCGTCAGCACGGCCAGGTACGCGAGCCCAAGCCCCGCCCAGGAGAGGCCAAGCGAGAAGGACAGTCCGCTCAGGCTCGTCCAAAGCCAAACTGTCAGGATAAGGCCGGCGCCGGGCAGCAGAAGGTTGTTGACCACACCCTTGGGCCCTCGCTGGTTTTGATCAATGAAGTAATGCTTGATGACGGATACGTTGACCACCGAGAAGGCGACGAGTGCGCCGAAGCTGATGAGCGAGGTGACGGTTGTCAGATCAAGGACCAGGGCAAGCAGCGCCACCGCTGAGGTCAGGATGATCGGGACCGCCGGGGTGCCAAGCCGGGGGTGGAGCTGTCCCAGGACCGCGGGAAGGACCCGGCCTCTGCCCATGGAATGGATGATGCGTGACACAGAGGCTTGGGAGGTCAAGGCGGAGCCGAGGCTTCCTGCGATGTAGGCGGCAGTAAAGAATGCGACGAGGAGGTTCCCGCCTGCGGCCCCGACGACCTCGATGGCGGCGGAATCCGGGCTGGCGAAAGTCCCCACCGGCAGCAGTTGGTGGCTTATGTAGGCGAGTGCCAGGAAAATAAGGCCGGCAAGGACAGTGGTGAGCATGATGGCCTTGGGTATGGTCCGCCGCGGGTCTTTCGCCTTCTCTGCGAAGGTGGAAACGGCGTCGAAACCGAGGTAGGACAAGCAGAGGATGGCAGCGCCGGCCATGATCGGAGGGAAGCCTCCGGCGCCATCTGCTCCCCTGAAGGGAGCCAGGAGATCCACAGTGCCCGACCCGCTGATCGATACGCAGGCGAGGACGACGAACAGCACGATGAACAGGCCCTGGAGTCCCACCACCACATAATTCGCCCTGGCCACGGCCGTGATGCCGACGAGGTTCAGCACAGTCACTGCCACGATGGAAACGACAATGAACAGCCATGCGGGAACGGCCGGGAAGGCCGCGTTGAGGTAGATGCCAATCAGCAGATAATTGATCATCGGCAGGAGCAGATAGTCGAGCAGCAACGACCATCCCGCCAGGAAGCCGAAACCGGCGCCGAATGAACGCGTCGCGTAGGTGTAGGCGGAGCCTCCAAACGGAAATGCCTTGGCCATCCGCCCGTAGGACCGGGCGGTGGCAAAAAGGCGGCCACGCCTTTGTTGGCCGCTACCTTGCTGGTGGCTCCGATGTTTGCTCAGGCGCAACCGCCACATCCGCTAAATGAACGGGATTCATTTAGTAAAGCAGTGACGGCGCTCACGGTCAAGGGCCGTTGTTGTGTTACGCCGGGCAGCAAAAAGCCCCGGCTGCGTGCAGCAGCCGGGGCTTTAGGTACAGAACATTCAGCTGGCGTTGCGGGCCGCAGAAGAGCCAGGGGTTCGCCGCAAAGCCGCTCCCCGCCTGGCCCACGCTCCCGCAGCAGCACCGGGCAGCCACCGGCACAAAGCCCAGTAACCGACACCGAGCACCAGCGAACCCGCCACCGCCAGGACCGGGTTGATTGGCAGCAGGACCGGGTAAACCAGCCAGTGCGTCAGGTAGATGTACAGCGATGCCGCGGCAAGCCAGCCTGTGACCTTGCGCAGGACGGCGGGTACGGGCAGTGCCGGCACCCAGACCAGCAGCAGGATGCCCGCGGCCACGGTGGCCTCCCGCACGGTGCTGTTGAAGAAGCCGGGCAGGGTCAGCAGGGTAATGGCAGAGACAGTCAGCCGGTGCAGGTGGGTGCGGGCGCGGGCGAGTGCCCAGCCCAGCGCGAAGATCCAGAATACCGGCGGAGGCTTGGGCAGGCCGGGGTCCACGATGTCGTAGCGGGCCAGCAGGGCGATGGCCACGAGGCCCAAGGCGAAGGCGAATGGGGCACGGCGCTCCCACCGGTCAACCCACGGCACGGCCATGAGCGCTGCCATGGCCAGCAGGATGTACACCAGCAGTTCCACGAACCAGAAGTGCCACTGGGTGGTCACCTCCTGCGGCCCCACCATGGCATTGAGCAGGAAGATGTTGGCTACCGTGTAATGGTCCGTGAGCAGGTAGGCCAGGGCAATGAACGCCACCGACGGCACTACGATACGGGCGGCGCCGCGGAGCTGGCGGCGCAGCCTGGGCCGCCGCGCTTCTGCCAGCTGGAACCGGGCGAAGTTGTAGCCCGCCACCGCGAAAAGCAGGTGGGCGGTCTGGAACATGAACAGCTCAACGTGCGTGGCCACGATGCACACGATGGCCGCGGCGCGCACTACGATCGACGTCTCCAGGAAGGAAACGATCCGGCGCCGCTTCGGCTTCCGGCGGCGCTCCAGTTCCTGCACGGGAATGAGGTGCCAGTCCGGCGGCAGCTGCCCCAGGACCTGCTCCAGCCGCACCGAGACCGCCACGTAGGACAGGGAATCCCCGTCCAACGAGACGAAGGTGTCACCGTCAGCCACGGAGGAACACTCCAGGGCATCCATGAAGATGCGCCGGATGTCCGTGCCGGCGGCGGCCGGGCCGGCAGGAGCGGGGCCCTCGGCAGCCCCCGCGGGCGCTGCTGTCCTGGCGGCAGCGGCGGCGGGCGCGGGGGCGGGGGCGGCGGAAGCAGCCCCCACAGCAAGCAGGAGGACCGCCGGGTAGTCCACCTTGCCGGTGGCCAGGCGCGGCAGGGCCTCCACTGGATGGATTACGACGGCGGCGCGGGGCAGCCCAATCGCGCCTGCGAGGGTTTTGGCGAGCATTCCGCCGTCGTGGTCGCCTTCAACGGCGACCACCAGCCCGTCGTCGGATCCTGCCGCGGCGGCGGTGATTCCCATCTCGGCGAAGATCTTCTCCACCTGCCCGAGGTCCACGCGCAGGCCCACGATCTTCACGAACCGGCTGCGCCGGCCCGCCACCTGGTACAGCCCGTTGGGGTGCTGCCGGGCGAGGTCGCCGGTGCGCAGTTCGTGGATTTCCCTGCCCAGCGCCAGGTCCGCCGGCTGCTCTGCGTAGCCGAGCATGACGTTGGGGCCGGTGTACACCAGCTCCCCGTCCGCCAGGTCCTCCACAGGTTCGATGCGGAAGGTGCCGCCCGGCACCGGCACGCCGATGCTTTCAGGATGGTCCACGGCGAGGTCCGGCGGCAGGTAGGCCATCCGGGCAGTCGCCTCGGTTGCCCCGTACATGACGAAGAGGTCCCAGCCGCGGCGCTGCCCGGTTTCCGCCCAGAAGCGCACCTTTTCCGGCGCCAGCCGCCCGCCGGCCTGGGTGACGTAGCGCAGGTGCGGCAGGTCCTTCCCGGCAAAGCCCACCCGCTCCAGGAGGTCGAACGTGTAGGGCACGGCGGCGAAGGAGGTGGCCCGGCGCTCCCGGAAGAGGTCCCAGAAGCAGGGGTCCACCACCGAAAGGTCCGTGAGCACCAGCCCGGCCCCGCGGACCAGGTGGCTGTTGATGACGGACAGGCCGTAGCAGTAGTGCAGCGGGAGCGTGGTGGCGGCCCGGTCTTCGGGTCCGATGTGCAGGTACTCGGCTATCGCCTCGGCGTTCGCCGTGAGGTTGGCCTGCGAGAGCCGCACCAGTTTCGGGGAGCCGGTGGACCCGGAGGTGCTCAGCAGCAGCGCCAGTTCGGGATGCAGTTCGTGCCGGGTCCCGCGGCGGCGCTCCTCCAGCAGGGGGATGCCGCCGCCGTCGCCCGGGCGCAGGAGCACGTCCGGGTCGTAGGCGTCCATCAGGGATGCCAGGGCGTCGGGCTTGTCCGCCGGTGCCAGCAGCAGGGGATGCCCTGCCGAAAGCGCCGCGAGATAGCCCACCAGTGAGTCCAGGTCATTGCGCGCGGCCAGCACTACGAGCCGGCGGCCGGTGCCGAGCCTTGCGGCGACGTGGTCCACCAAGGAGGCAAGCTCCCGGTAGGAGAGGACGCCGTCGGGGGTGTAGACCGCGGGGCGGTCTCCGTGGCGGGCCAGGTCCGCGAACGCGATGCGTGCCAGCTCCGGCTGCGCGGTCAAAGCGCCACCAGGATGGGAAGGATAAGCATGGGGGTACCTAACTGAGCTGAAGGGGTACGGAAGGGCGCGGCTTCAGGGAGCTGCCCGGCGGCGGCGAGGTGATGGCGCGGTCACCCAGCAGCAGGGTGGGGGTGGTCCCTGCCGCTACAGTCACAGCGACGGGCGTGCCGATGGGGTGGCGCACGGTGTGCGGCTGCCAGGAGCGCACCGTGCGGCCCGAGGCGAGCGTGACGTAGTGGAGCACGAACGCGCCGTGGTACTCGACGGATGACACGCGCGCCGGAGAGTTTGGGTCCGGCTGCAGTGCCACCTCGTGGGGCCGCAGCACCACGTCCACGTCCGCTTCGCTGTTGGCCCAGCCGGGGACGGTGGAGACCACGCCGATCTCGCAGGTCAGCAGGGCGCGGTGCACGTGGGCGGGGAGGAAGTCGGCATCGCCCATGAAGGAGGCAACGAACCGGGTGGCCGGCTGTTCAAACACCTTCTCCGGGGTGTCCGCCTGTTCGATCACGCCGCCCCGCATGACCACCACGCGGGTGCCCACGGACAACGCCTCGGTCTGGTCGTGGGTGACCAGCACACCGGTGGTTCCGGCCTCCTTGAGCGTTGCCACGGTGTCCCGGCGCACCTGCGCGCGCAGGGATTCGTCCAGGCTGGAGAACGGTTCGTCAAGGAGTACGACGGCGGGGCGGGGCGCCAGGGCACGGGCGAGCGCCACGCGCTGCTGCTCGCCGCCGGAGAGTTCATGCGGATACCTGCCGGAGAGGTGGCCCAGCCGGACCAGGTCGAGCACTTCCCCGGTCCGCGCGCGGCGCTCACCGCGGGTCAGGCGGTCCAGCCCGAACTCCACGTTTTGGGCCACGGTCATATGCGGGAACAGCGCGTAGTCCTGGAACACCAGTCCCACCCGGCGCTTCTCCGGTTCCACGAAGCGGCGTTTGTCCGCCACCACGTCCCCGGCAACCCGGATGACGCCCTGGTCCGGCCGTTCCAGCCCTGCCGCCAGGCGCAATGTTGTGGACTTCCCGCAGCCCGAGGGGCCGATCAGGGTCACCAGCTCGCCGGCCGGTATGACGAAGTCGAGGCTGTCAGCGCCCAACGTCGATCCGTAGTGTTTGCTTACGCCTTCAAACACCAGCGCTGCCGGAACGCCGCCGGTCCCGCCGGAACGGGGTTCGTCTGCCCTTATGCTCATGCCGGGACCTTTCCAGAGGTTTCAACACTTCGGGCCTGCAGGACCAGGACCAGGACCGGGAGGATGGCGGCTGCCACGATCACCAGTGCGGGCAGCGAGGCCTTCTCCCAGAAGTTTTCGCGCGCCAGTTCGTAGACCCACACGGACGCGGTGGTAAACCCGAAGGGCCGCAGCAGCAGCACGATGGGCAGCTCCTTGACGGCGTCGATCGCCACCAGCATCAGGGCCACCGCGATCCCGGACCTGGCCAGGGGTGCGTGCACCCGTGCGAGGATCCGGCGGGGTGCGGCGCCCAGGCTCAGGGCGGAGAAGGTGAGGGTCATCGGAATCTTCGCGAAGCTGGAATCCACTGCCTGGTAGGCGGGCGCCAGGAACCGGATCACGTAGGCGTACAGGATGCCAAGCACGGAACCGGTGATGAGCAGCCCGGTACCGCCAGGAACGCCCGCTGCTTCCAGGGCGTCGTCCAGGGCCGCGAAGGAGATCAACACGCCGATACCCACCACGGCACCGGGCACGGCGTAACCGAACGTCGTCAGCTGCGCCGCGGAGGAGACGAACCTGCCGCCGCTCAGCCGCACTCCGTGTCCCACGGCCACGGCGATGAGCACGCAGGCAGCAGCAGTGACTGCGGCCACCAGGAGCGTGTTGACGATGTATTCGCCAAAGCGGGGATCCGCGAGGAAGCCCGGATTCCTGGCAGCTCCCCCGGCCGCCCATGCCAGCAGCTGGATCACCGGGATCAGGAAGCCTGTACTGACGGCCGCCGCACAAAGAGCGGCAGCTCCCCACCCGCGGCCGCCGTCGAGCTGTTGGGGCTGCAGGCCCTGCCCGCGGCTGCCCTGCCGGTGGTAGCGTGCCCGGCCGCGGAGGACCCGCTCGCCCGCCAGCACGGCGACGGCGAACAGCAGCACCAGCACGGCCAGCTGGGTTGCGGCATGGAAGTTAAAGGTGCCCTTCCAGACCAGGTAGACGCCCACGGAAACGGTCTGGACGTTGAAGTACTGCACAGTGGCGAAGTCGGTCAGGGTTTCCATCATCACCAGGGACATGCCCGCAGCCAGCGACGGCCGGGCCAGCGGCAACAGGACCCGGCGCAATGCCCGGCCCCGCCCTGCACCAAGGGTCCGTGCGGCATCGTAGGTGCCGGCGGTGTGCTCAATCAGCGCGGTGCGTGCCAGGAGGTAGACGTACGGGTAGAGGGAAAGCGACATTACCAGGATCGCCCCCGGCAGCGAACGGACTTCAGGCACCCAGACATCTGCGCCGAATGCCGCGCGCAGGGCTGTCTGCACCGGCCCGGACACATCGAACACGGACAGGAAGACGAATCCCAGGATGTAGGCAGGCACGGCCAGGGGAAGGACCAGCAGCCAGACGAAGACGTTGCGCAGGGGGAAGCGGTAGGCGGTCACCAGCCAGGCCAGGCCCCCGCCCACCAGCAGCGAGCCCGCGGCCACGCCGAGCATCAGGAGCAGGGTGGTGAGCACCATCCCGGGAAGGTCCCGCGGCGGAGTGGTGCTGCCCAGGCTGCGCAGGCCGTCAAGGACCACCGCGAGCACGGGCATGGCAACCACTACGGCCACCAGGACCACGAGTGCTGACCAGGCGGGACGGCCGGCACCGGCCGACCGGCGGGGACGGCGCTTCGGCGTCCCCGCTTCGGCCAGGACGGCCGTTTCGGTCACTTGTATCCGGCCTCGGCGAGCAGGTCGACGGCCTCCGCGTTGAGGTCGCCGTAGGCTTCAGCGTTCAGCGGCATCCGTTTGAACTCCCCGAAGCCCGCAATAACCGGCTCGGGTTCTGCGGCCGGGTTGACCGGGAACTCGTGGTTGGCGTCAACGAAGGCGTTCTGCCCCTTGGTGGCCAGCCATTCGACGAGCTGCTGCGCTTCCCCGGCGTTGTCCGAGCCTGCCACCACACCGGCTCCGGAGATGTTGACGTGTGTCCCGGCGCCTTCCTGGCTGGCCCAGTAAAGGTCCACCTTGAAGTCCGGTTTCTCCTCCAAAGTGCGGGCCAGGTAGTAGTGGTTGTTGATTCCCACGTCACAGGTTCCGGCGTCGATGGCTTCCAGCAGCAGCACATCGTTGCTCATGATCTGCACGTCATTGGCCACCCAGCCCTTGGCGATTTCCAGGGCTTTCTCGCGGCCGTGGAGGTCGATCAGGCTCGCCACGAGGGATTGCGTGTAGGAAGAGGTGGCGTCGCGCATGCAGAGCCGGCCCTTCCACTTGGGGTCGGCCAGGCCGGCATAGGTGTCTGCAGCGTCAAACCCGGCGGGGTCAACCTTGTCCGGGTTGTAGGTGATGGTGCGGGCGCGCATCGCCAGCCCGTACCAGCGGCCTTCCGCGTCGCGCAGGTCCTCCGGCACTGCTTCCTTGAGGACTGGAGAGTCGACGGCGGCAAGTTCGTCCTGGCGCGCGGCGTTCCACAGGTTGCCGGCGTCCACCGTCATGAAGACGTCCGCAGGGCTGTCCTCACCCTCTGCCTTGAGCCGTTCGAGGAGTTCGGCGTCGTCACCGCTGATGAACTCCACGGTGATGCCCGTCTCGTCCGTGAACTGGCCGAAGGCGCCCTCCAGGTCGTAATGGCGGGCAGAGTAGATTTGCAGGTCGGCGGGCTGTCCACCGATGATGCCGCAGCCGGTCAGGGCGGCCGTAAGGGCGGTCAGGCCTGCAGCGGCAGCAATCAAGGGACGAGGGCGCACAGGGGGGCTCTTCTCACACGGGCGGTACTGCGACCGCATGTCAATTTGGCAAGGTAAGCCTAACTTAATTACCGGCACCCCCTGAAACTGTGAACCGGCGTGACAGGGCCTTCGTGAGCAGGCCCACAGCTACTGCCGGGTAAGCTCATCCTTTTCTCCCATGGACTGCAGTCCTATCGGGGAAGTCCCCGTCTGTACCCGGAAGACGTCGCCGCCACCATTGCCACTGCCCGGGCAGCCCAGCGGGAGGGGGTCACCATTCCCCTCAGGCGGCGCCGCACCGTCGTCGGGCAGTTCCACACACTGCTCCTGCAGCGCGAGGCGGACATCCTGGACCTGGCCCAAGCCGAGAGCGGCAGGTCGCGGCTCAACGCGCCGATGCCCCGGTGGGCGGGATGAAGGACTTCGGGGTGGGGTGGCGCCGCGGCAGGGAGGGCATCCTCAAGTACACCGAAACCCAAACAGTGGCCGAGCAGCGGCTCGTCCCGGTGGGACCACCGCCCGGCATAACCAACGAGAGGTACACCAGGCTGGTCAAGGGAGCGCTCAGGCTGATCGGGCGGCGGACGCTTTCCTAGGCCCGCAGGCGCCGTTCGACGTCGGCCGATTCCGGATAGGCGGACTGGGTCCCCTTCCGGGTGGTGGCCAGTGCTGCTGCCACCGACGCGAAGGCGGCAGCACCGGCCAGGGCGTCCCCGGTGGCAAGGCGGACGGCAACGGTCCCGGTGAAGGCGTCACCTGCCCCGGTGGTGTCCACTGCTTTTACTTGGGTGGGGGCAATCCGGGTGACCTGGGAACCCTCCGGAGCCAGCGAATCCAGCACCACCGAGCCCTGGGACCCCAGTGTGACCAGGACCTGCCGGATCCCCCGCTCCGCAAACCGCACCCGGACCTGCTCCCACTCGGTGTCGGGCGCGTCGGCCCCGGGAACGGCTGCCCCTTCACCGAGGAACAGCGCTGCCTCGTGCGCATTGACCAGCAGGACGTCCGTGAGGGAAGTCAGTTCCTCCGGCACCTCCGCGTACGGCGAGAGGTTTAGCAAGACTGTGGCGCCGGCGTCGTGCCCTGCGCGGGCGGCGGCCAGCACCGTCTCCATGTCCACCTCCAGGCAGAGGCACACGACGGCGGCCTGCTCCATCACGTCCGACGCCTCTGCCACGTCCGCCGGGGACAGCGTCCCGTTGGCACCGGCGGAAATGATGATGTTGTTCTCGCCGTTGGCGTCCACGGCGATGACGGCCACGCCCGTGGGCTCATGCGACTCCCGGACGTGCCCCACGTCTACGCCGGCCCGCGCCGCGGAGGAGAGCAGCATGTCGCCGTTGGGGTCGTCCCCCACGGCGCCCACCAGGCTGACCTTCCCGCCGAGCAGGCTGGCGGCCACGGCCTGGTTGGCGCTCTTGCCGCCGGGGTTCACGGCGAACCCGTTGCCGTGAACCGTCTCACCGGGCAGCGGCAGCCGTTCGCAGTAGATGGTGAGGTCCGCATTCAGTGAGCCGACGACGACGATCCGGCCCGGGCTCGCCGCCCGGCTTTGGGGCGGGGCGGCATTCATTCGGCCACCTCGGCTTCGACAGGCTTGGGGATCAGCAGCGAGGCGGCGAACGCGGCCACGGTGAGGGCAAGGCCGACGACCACAACGGTCAGGTAGGAGGCCTTCGCGTCGCCGAGGGACGCCGTCGCCACCAGCACTGCGGGCAGGACCAGGAAGCTCAGGCCTGCGCCCAGGTTGAAGGCGCCGGCGTTCATGCCGGGCAGGAAGCCGGGGTTCCCCGCCGGCGAGAGGACGACGCCGAGTCCGTTGAGCATGATGTTGACCGTACCGGCGTACATGATGCCCAGCAATACCGTGCCGGCAATCATCATCGGCAGGCTGTCCAGGCCGAAGAACGCAATAACGGCCAGTGCGGCGACGCTGCCCAGGAGACCGATCCGCAGCACTTTCGTGTAGCCGAGGACGGGGGCCAGCCTGCCGCTCAGCGGTCCCACCAGCCAGCCGAGCAGGGCGTACGGGGTGAGGATGATCAGCGACATGTCGGTGGGGCCCACGCCGAAGCCGCCGGCAGCCTGCACGTAGGCGGGAACGATGCCGTTGATGACGGCGAAGATGCCGGTCATGGTCAGGGTGGTGGTCAGCAGCGGCGCCCAGGTGGAGCGCTGGCGCAGGTGCACAATTTCCACCATCGGCTGCGCGGCGCGCTTTTCCGTCCGCCAGAAGGCAGCGAAGGAGACGGCGGAAACGGCCACCAGGGCAAGGCTCAGCATCAGGGTCTGGGAGGAGAATCCGCCCACCAGCTTGGCGCCTTCATTGAGCGCGGTCAGGAGGGCTCCGACAGCAACGACGATGAAGAACACGCCGGTCCAGTCCATGCGGGTGCCGGCGCCCGGCTTGCTCTCAGCGGCCAGGAAGGCAATCAGCGCGGTGGCGACGGCGGCGAAAACCACCATGAGCCAGAAGATGCTGCGGAAACCGAAGTGCTCGGCAAGGTAGCCGCCCACGAAGGAGTCGACGCCTGCCACGCCGCCGTTGACGGCGGTGATGAGGCCCATCAGCGTGCCGTACTTGCGCGGGTTGCTGACCGCGGAGCGCAGCATGATCAGGCAGAGCGGAACGGTGGGGCCGCTGACCCCCTGGATGATGCGCCCCACGAAGAGCCAGGTGACGTCCGGGGCCATGGCGGCGATCACCGAGCCGACGCCCATCAGCACCATCATGCCCACGAGGACCTTCTTCCGGCCGACGATGTCGCTCAGGCGGGGCAGGAACAGGGAGAACAGGGCGGCCGCGGTGAAGAACCAGGTCTGGGACAGTCCGATGACGGCCTGGTCGGTCTTCAGTTCCTCACCCATGGTGACCAGGGCGGGGCTGAGCATGGAGGCATTGAGCTGGAAGGCCACGCAGGCTGCCAGCAGGGCGGTCATCAGGGCCGTGACATTGCCCCGGCCGGCCTTGGTTTCGATAACGGTGACAGACATTACTTGGCCCCTCCCACGGTGAGGCGGGCACTTTGCCGGCGTTCGACGTCGGCCGCGTTGCCTTCGGTGTTTGTGTCACCGCTGCCCGGCTCGCCGATCCGGACCAGCGCGTCGGTGACAAGGTTCCAGAACTTTTCGTGGTCCAAGTCCACGGCGACGCTGGTATGGCAGTCCTCCGGTGCGGGGGCGCGGAAGTCGGCCACGGTCATGCCCAGGGTCAGTGCGCCTTGCAGTTCTATGTTAACGGGCACTTTCCGGGTGCTGACGACGCTGGGGTCGATCACGTACGCCACGGCGCAGGGATCGTGGACGGGCGGGTGGTCGAAGCCCTGGGCGTCCTTGTAGGTGTGGGCGAAAAAATCCATCAACTCGGTGACGAACTTTGCTGGCGTGGTGCCGATGGCGGCGATATTCTCCACCACGTCCGGAGTGGCCAGTGCCTGGTGGGTGAGGTCCAGGCCCACCATCACCACGGGCCACTTCTCGTTGAAGACGATGTGGGCGGCCTCGGGGTCGATGATGATGTTGAACTCGGCCACGGCGCTCCAGTTGCCCACGTGGTACCCGCCGCCCATCAGGACCACTTCCTTGACCCGCTCCACGATCCGCGGTTCCTTGCGTGCGGCCAGGGCGATGTTGGTGAGGCCGGCAGTAGGGACGAGGGTGACCGTGCCCGGCTCGTGGGCCATCACGGTGTCGATGATGAGGTCGACGGCGTGGCGCGGGTCCAGCCCGATGGTGGACTCGGGCAGGGCAGGGCCGTCCATGCCGCTGTCACCGTGGATGTCCGGTGCGGTTTCGATGTTGCGGACCAGGGGGCGCGGGCAGCCGGCGGCGAAGGGGACGCCGGTGATGCCGGCAATGGTGCCTACGGCCAGGGCATTGCGGGTGACTTTTTCGAGGGTCTGGTTGCCCACCACGGTGGTGACTGCCAGCAGATCGATAGTGGGGTTGCCGTGTGCGAGCAGCAGGGCCACGGCGTCGTCGTGCCCGGGGTCGCAGTCCAGGATGATCTTCCTGCGTTCAGCCGGCTGGCTTCCGGGCTGGTGGTTTGGTTCCACGATGGTTCTCCACGTCATTGGGGCCTGCCGGGGGCAGGGGTTCAACATTCCGGGAGTCATCATGGCAGGGCTTCGTGGCCCACGTCAAACGCTTAACTCCCCCTCCCGTGTTTGCGCACGTCAAACGCTTGATGCCTTGCGCTCCCTGACGGCATTCGGCGGCGACTAGGATCGAAGTATGGATTCCGGGGAACAGCTGCAGCACCGGGCGCGCCCCCGGCGCGTCACGGCAGCCATGGTCGCTGCCCGCGCCGGCGTCTCGGTAGCAACAGTCTCGCTGGTGGCCAACGGCAAGACAGCCGGCCGCGTCTCCGAGGACAACATCTCGCGCGTGCGGGAGGCCATCGCCGAGCTGGGCTATGTAGTGGACAGCATAGGCAGTTCGCTCGCCAGGGGCGTGAGCTCGATCGTGGTCATGGTGGCCCCGGACATCTCCAACCCGTTCTTCGCCAAGGTGATCGCCGGGGTGCGCGAGTCCCTCGGCCCGCAGTACCAGCTGCTGCTGTCAGTAACCGACGCGGGCGAGTTTCCCCAGGCCGACGACGTCCGCCGGCTGATGTCCCTGCGTCCGGCCGGGCTCCTGGTGGACGCACCCAACGCAGGGTTCCTCGAAGACCTTGCGTCGCCGTCGCCCCTGGTGCTGCTGGATGCGCCAGGGCTGGAAGGGTATGCACCGTCAGTGAACCTGGACGTGGCAAGCGGCGCGCGCCAGCTTGCCGCGCACCTGGCTGGGGCCGGGCACCGGGAGGCGGCGTACGTGGACAGCGTCACCGGCACCGAAACGTTCGCCCTTCGCCGGCAGGCCTTCCTGGACGAGGCTGCGTCCCACGGCCTCCATTTGGCGGCGGACCGGATCATCAGCACCACGGTCGACGTCGGCTCGGCAGCTTCCGCCTTTGCCGCCGCCTGGCCGGAGTGGCAGCGCGAGGGGGTGACCGCCGTCGTCTGCTGTACCGATACGCATGCCTACGGCGTGCTGCAGGAAGCGCGCGTGGCCGGAGTGAAGATCCCGGAGCAGCTGGCGGTGGCCGGCTTCGACGACCTCCCCTACTCGGCCACCAGCAACCCGGGCCTCACCAGCGTCCACCTGCCCGCCACTCCACTCGGCCTGCGGGCCGGTGAACAGCTGCGCCGCCTGATGGAGGGGAAGCCGCTGGACAAGACGGCGGTCACGCTGGAGAGCTCACTGGTGGTGCGCGGCTCAACCGCTGCCGCCGCGGACTGAAGGCCCCGCCCGCCGTCGTTCTGTCATTGCCCGGCCGTAAGCTGGGAGCATGCCGAGTAACTGGGAGAGCCTGGACGTAAAACTCCGCGAGTCCGTGGAGCACAACGTGGAGATCTACGCGCGCGTCCGCCCTGCCCTGAAGCTGGTCACGCGCGATGTCCTGCTGATCCTGCGGGACATGCTCAAGGACACCGAGGTGACGCCGCTGTTCGTCACCGGGCGGACCAAAACGGTGGAATCATTCAAGGAGAAGATCTCCAGGACCGAAGAACCGCTGGAACCGGGAGGGCCGCGGCTGCTGAAGTTCCCGGACCCGTTCCGGACCCTGAACGACATGGTAGGCATCCGCGTCATCACCAAGCTCCCGGCCGAAAACGCCGCCGTGGCCAACATCATCAAGCGCCAGCGCCAGCTCTTCGACTGCCGCGGGGACCGGGAAAAGGACATCGGTTCCATCGAGTCCGGCACGTACGGCTACTCCAGCCGGCACCTGATCCTGCGGACCATCCAGAACGAGGCCGTCAAGGAGTACCAGCAGGTCTTCAACCCGGATGCCGTGCCCAACGGCAGCTACTTTTTTGAATGCCAGATCCGCACCATTTTCGCGCATGCCTGGAGCGAGATCGAGCATGACATCCGGTTCAAGGCCGAGGACCCCCGGGCCTGGACGCCGCACTTCGACCGCCAGTTCACGGCCACCGCGGCCATGCTGGAAACGGTGGAGACCGCCTTCGCCGACCTCCACGAACGCTACGAGGAAGTGCGCAGCTTCTGGGACGCCGACGGCGAAGGCGCAGCACCGCTGACCCCCAACCGCGTGCGGGACGTCTGGCGCACCCTGCTCCCGCACGTTGACCGCAAGGTGGACGACGATTGGGGCTGGGCCGCAGAACTCCTCGCCGCCCACGGCCTCAAGCAGACCATGCAGCTGGCCGGTCTCCTGAGCGCCAACCGCATCACCGAGGTCCGCAAGGCCCTGGATCACCGCTACTCCCCCGGCCCGGACCGGCTGCTCGATGACCTGCTCCTGTGGCAGTACGGCACCAAGCACATCGACCTCACCGCGGAACCGGCCGACGCCGTCCCGCACCCCCGGCGGGACAGCCTGCTGCGGCGGCTGAAGCAGATCGAGCGGTACCGGCTGACGAAGAAGTAGGGTGCTGGCGCGCAGCCTTAGACGAGGCTCTCCACGAGTGACACGTCCCGCACCGCACCCTTATCTGCAGACAGGGCCATCGCGGCGTAGGCGCGCAGGGCCGGCGATACCTGGCGGTCCCGGTTCTTGGCCTTGTAACCGCCGTTGACTTCCAGTTTTTCGCGGCGTTCGGCGAGGACCTCGTCGGAAACCTGCAACTGGAGGGAGCGCTGCGTGATGTCGATGCTGATGATGTCGCCGTCCTCCACCAGGGCGATGGTGCCGCCGGAGGCAGCTTCCGGGGAGATGTGCCCGATCGACAGGCCGGAGGTGCCGCCGGAGAAGCGGCCGTCGGTGATGAGGGCGCACTTCTTGCCCAGGCCACGGCCCTTGAGGAACGACGTCGGGTAAAGCATTTCCTGCATGCCCGGGCCGCCCCTGGGGCCTTCGTAGCGGATGACCACCACGTCGCCTTCCTTGACGGTTTTGTTCAGGATCTTTTCCACGGCTTCGTCCTGGGACTCGCACACAACGGCCGGGCCTTCGAAGGTCCAGATGGACTCGTCCACGCCGGCAGTCTTCACCACGGCGCCGTCGATGGCCACGTTGCCGCGGAGCACGGCCAGCCCGCCGTCCTTCGAGTAGGCGTGTCCCACGGAGCGGATGCAGCCCTCCGCCGCATCGGTGTCCAAGGAGGTCCACTCGTTCGACTGGGAGAACGCTGTGGAGGAGCGGACTCCGCCGGGAGCGGCGTGCCACAAGGCCTTCGCCTCTTTGCTGGCCTTGCCGCCGCGGATATCCCAGTCATCCAGCCAGCCGTCCAGGTCGGCGGAGTGCACGGAGTGGACGTCCTTGTGCAGGAGCCCGCCGCGGTTCAGCTCGCCCAGCAGGGCGGGAATGCCGCCGGCGCGGTGCACGTCCTCCATGTAGTAGGTCTTGTCCTTGGCGACGTTCGGGGCCACCTTGGCCAGGCAGGGCACCTGGCGGGACTTGGCATCCATCTCGGCCAGGCCGTAGTCCACGCCCGCCTCCTGCGCAGCGGCCAGCAGGTGCAGGATGGTGTTGGTGGAGCCGCCCATGGAGATGTCCAGGGCCATGGCATTGTCGAAGGCCTTGGCGGTGGCGATGGAGCGCGGCAGCACCGAGTCGTCGTCGCCGTCGTAATAGCGCTTCACCAGCTCGACGACGGTGGAGCCGGCCTTCTCGTACAGCGCCTTGCGCGCTGTGTGGGTGGCAAGCACGGAGCCGTTGCCCGGCAGGGACAGGCCGATGGCCTCGGTGAGGCAGTTCATGGAGTTGGCGGTGAACATGCCGGAGCAGGAGCCGCAGGTGGGGCAGGCGTTCTCTTCGATGAGGCTGATGTCTTCATCGGAGATGGACTCGTCCACGGCGTCGGCGATCGCATTCACCAGGTCCAGGGAGCGCACGGAGCCGTCGGTCAGGGTCACTCGGCCGGCTTCCATGGGGCCGCCGGAGACGAACACGGTGGGGATGTTCAGGCGCAGCGCGGCCATGAGCATGCCCGGGGTGATCTTGTCGCAGTTGGAGATGCAGACCAGTGCGTCGGCACAGTGTGCGTTGACCATGTACTCCACGGAGTCGGCGATCAGGTCGCGGGAAGGCAGCGAATAAAGCATGCCGCTGTGGCCCATGGCGATGCCGTCGTCCACGGCGATGGTGTTGAACTCGCGCGGCACGGCGCCGGCGGCGAGGATCGCATCGGAGACGATCCGGCCCACGGGGGCCAGGTGGGTGTGGCCGGGGACGAATTCCGTGAAGGAGTTGGCCACGGCGATGATCGGCTTGCCGATGTCCGTGTTGGCGACGCCGGAGGCGCGCAGCAGTGCGCGGGCGCCGGCCATGTTGCGGCCGTGGGTGACAGTGCGTGAACGAAGAGGAGGCATGGTACCGATCCTGCCGTTCCTGCCCGGCCAGCGGAAGACAGTGCTGATACTAGTAGCAGGAGTACCACGGTACTAGTGTTGGAGAACGTGAAAGAGGCGGGCGAGAAGCGCAAGGAACTGGGTCTTTACCTGCGGGCACGCCGCGACCAGGCGCTGAGATCCGAGTACGCCTTGCCGCCGGTGGCCCGACGGCGGGAACGGGGGCTGCGGCGGGAGGAAGTGGCCTTCCTGTCCGGAGTCAGTGTCACTTGGTACACCTGGCTTGAGCAGGGCCGGGACATCAGGCCTTCACGCGAGGTGCTGGAGGCCGTGGCCCGGACCCTGCACCTTTCGGAGACCGGGCGTTCCTACATCCTGTCGCTGGGCGGTTATTCTGCGCCTGTTTCTGCGCGTCCGGAGGCTGCCGATGCGCCGGCGCACATCCAACGCCTCCTCAACGCCCTGGGCCCCAATCCGGCCTTCGCCTTGGCCCCGGACTGGAGCGTCATGGGGTGGAACCGGGCCTACGCCGCCCTGTATCCCAACATCGCCAAGGTCGCCGCACCCGAGCGGAACCTGTTGTGGCTCGTCTTTACCGACCCGTATGTGAAGGAACTGCTCCCCGACTGGGACGTCACCAGCAGGCGGTTCTTGGCGGAATTCAGGGCAGAAGCCGGGCAGAGGCTCGGCGATCCTGACGTGTCGTACCAGGTGGAGCGGCTCAAGGAAACGAGCCCGGAGTTCAAGGAAGGCTGGGACCGGTACGACATCCTGGGCTTCGAATCCCGCGAGCGGCTGTTCCGCCACCCCTCAGTGGGCGTCCTGAGGCTGGAGCACCACCAGGTCTCGCCCTCGGACCGGCCCGATCTCCATATCGTGGTCTATACGCCCGCTCCGGACAGTGACGCCGCGGAGCAGATCCAACGGCTCCTGGCCGTCGGCAGCTAGCCCCACACGGGCTCGAGGTTAAAGTAGGAGCGAGCGTCCGGCGGGCGGATGTCGGCGACGGCGTCCGTGAAGATCCGCATGGGATGGGGCGTGAAAGGGTGCTCGGCCATCGCGTCGAAATCGAGGTCGATGCCCAGGCCTGGACCTTCAGGGATGAGCACGTCGCCGTCCTCCGTCAGCTGGAGGCGCTCGTTGGATATTTCACTGCGCCAGGGCACGTCGGTGGCCATGATTTCCAGATACCGGAAGTTGGGCAGCGCGGCGCCAAGCTGCAGGGTTGCGGCAGTACTGAGGGGGCCGCTGGGGTTGTGGGGTGCGAACGGTATGTAGTGGGCGGCGGCCAGAGTGGAGATGAAGGACAGTTCCAGCAGGCCGCCGGCGTGGGTGACGTCCGGCTGGATGAAGTCAACGGCGTTCCTGGCGAGGACGGGGACGAAAGTGCTCCGCCCGAACCACCGCTCCCCTGCCGCAATCGGCACGGGAGACTTGGAGCGGACCTCAATCAGCGCGTCGATCCCGTCCGGCGGGCACGGCTCTTCGAAGAACACCGGCTGGAACTGCTCAAGTTCCCGTGCCACACGGATGGCAGTGGGGACGTCGAACCTGCCATGCCCTTCGATGAACAGCTCCACATCATCGCCAACAGCGTCCCGGACGGCGGCAACAGGCTCCAGCATCCGGTGCAGGTCGCCCGGCCCGAGCGTGAGGTCTGCCGCTTCGAAGGGGTCCCATTTGAGTCCGCGGAAACCCTGGGCAACCGTCTGCAGAGCAGCCTCGGCGAAGTCCTCCGGGCATGTGGCTCCTGAGAACCAGCCGTTGGCGTAGGCGCGGACCCTGTCCCGGACCTGCCCGCCCAGCATGCGGTGGACCGGCACACCGAGGGCGCGCGCGGACACATCCCACATCGCCATTTCAAGGGCGCTGAGCGCTGTCATCGTCACGGGCCCACCGCGCCAGTAGGCATCGCGGTTAAGTTCGTAGATGATCTGGGAAATTCTTGTGGGGTCCTTGCCGCGCACGGCGTCGGCAAGGATCGCGACGGCGCCGAGGACGGCGTGTTCCTGTCCCTCAAGGGTTGCCTCGGCGACGCCAGTGATGCCGGCATCGGTGTTCAGTCGGACGAAGATGAGGTTTGTCCGGTAAAAATCGACGACGACGGTGTCGAGATTGGTGATTTTCATCGTTGCGGCTTCATTTCTAGTCAACGGTTGCCGGAGGCGCGGTGGAGTCGCGGACTATGAGGTGGGTGGCAAGTTCCACCCGGTGGGAATCGGGGAATTCGCCGTCGGCCTGGCGCAGCACTGACCGCAGTGCCGCGCGCCCCATTTCCTCCAGCGGCTGGGCTACGGAGCTGAGCGAAGGGACGGATTCGGCGCCCTGCTTGGTGCCGTCAAAGCCGATCAGGCTGAGGTCCTCGGGAACCCTGACACCATGGCGGCCGGCTTCGCTGAGGACGCCCAGTGCGATGGTGTCGCTGCCCGCAAAAATTGCCGTGGGCAGCTGGTCAAGTTTGAGCAGCTCCTGGAACCCGGCAACACCGCTTTCCCGCCGGAACCTGCCGCCCGAAACGATGTACCGCGGATCCACCGTGACGCCGCGGGCCATCAGGGCCGCCATGTAGCCATGCAGCCGCGCCTGGTTGCACTCGGCGTTCTCGATTCCGCCAATGTACGCGATGCGGCGGTGCCCCAGGTCCAGCAGGTGTTCCGTAGCGGCCTTGCCGCCGGCCCAGTTAGTGGCTCCCACGCTGACCACATCAGCCGAAGGCGGGTTGAGCGGATCGATGACGACGACGGGAATCTTGCGGCGCCGGAACGCCTGCAGTTGCGCCTCGCTGAAAGCGGAGGTCACCACGATCATCCCCGCCCTGCCCTCGTCCAGCATGCGCTGGGCGCGGCGCTCGGGGCTGGGCAGGCTGGGGTTCCCACGGCCAGTGACACTGACCAGGATCTCCACGTCGGCGCCTGCGGCGAACTGCAGTATCCCGTTGAGGACCTCAATCATGTAGGCCGAGTCGAGCACGTCGATCACCACCTCAACAACGGTGCCGGTATCCGCCGCCGGCCGCCGCAGCTGGGGTGACTGGTAGCCGGACTGCTCCAGCGCGGCCAGGATGCGGGCCCGGGTTTCAGGGGCAACATCGTCCCTGCCGTTCACCACTTTGGAAACTGTGGGCGCCGAGACGCCGGCCTGCCGCGCCACCGAGGCGAGCGTCGGCTTGGTCCGGTGTGGCGTTTTGGTTGTCATTCGCGATCGCAATCTTTCGAATCTTTCGGAAATCTCATTCTGTCCATGCCTGCTTCAAGCGTCAAGAGGGGTTCGAGTCGCTGAAAGGTTGACCAAAAATTGTGCGCGCTTCCTCTTGACCGCGGCGGTTTAAGCGGCTTTAGTTTAGAGAGTGACCTAAACCACAGGTTCGAAATATTTCGAAAAGTGGAGCGGAGCCACGGCTCCGATACTTGCAAAGAAGCAAATTCCAGATGGAGAAGCAATGAAGCAGCCCCAGACCTCCCGCCGCTCTTTCCTCGCACTTGCCGCCCTCACCCCCTTCGCCGTCGCGGCCACCAGCGCCTGCGGGACATCCGGACCGGGCACGGCCAGTGGCGGCGGGGGCGCCAGCATGTGGTACCTCTCCGGCGAGCCGAACCAGACCACCATGCAGAAGGCCGTGGACACCTTCAATTCGGCAAACCCGGACAACAAGATTTCCGTGACGTACTTCCAGAACGACGCGTACAAGACCAAGATCAAGACCGCCATCGGTGCCGGCCAGGCCCCCACCATCATCTACGGCTGGGGCGGCGGCACCTTGAAGACCTACGCCGAGGCAAACCAGGTGGAGGACCTGACCAGCTGGTTTGAGGAGAACAAGGACCTGAAGGAAAAGTTCTTCCCGTCCTCCTTCGGCGCAGCAACCGTGGACGGGAAGATTTACGCCCTGCCCAACCAGTACGTCGCCCCCATTGTCCTGTTCTACAACAAGGAGCTGTTCGAAAAGGCAGGCGCACAGCCGCCCAAGACCTGGGACGACGTCATGTCGCTGGTCAAGACCTTCAACGACATGGGCGTCGCCCCCTTCTCGCTCGGTGGCCAGTCACGCTGGACCTCCATGATGTGGCTTGAATACCTGCTGGACCGCATCGGCGGCCACGAGGTCTTCAACGCCATCTTCGAAGGCAAGCCCGATGCCTGGCTGGATCCGGCGGTCATCGAGACGGGCACCAAGATTCAGGAACTCGTCTCAGCGGAAGGCTTTATCAAGGGCTTCTCCTCGATCGCCGCCGACTCCAACGCTGACCAGGCCCTGCTCTTCACGGGCAAGGCAGCCATGATGCTGCACGGCTCCTGGACCTACGGCGCCATGAAGAAGGGCGGCCAGAACTTCGTCCAAAGCGGAAAACTGGGCTTCGTCCACTTCCCCACCGTTGCCGGCGGCAAGGGCGACCCCAAGAACGGGGTCGGAAACCCCGCGCAGTACATGTCAATCTCCTCCAAGGCCACAGACCAGGAGAAGGAGTCGGCGAAGAAGTTCTTCAAGGACGGCATCCTGACCGAGACGGTCATTGACACCTACATCGCCTCCGGGTCCGTTCCCATTGTCAACGGCATCGAGGACAAGCTGAACACGTCCGAGGACAAGGAGTTCCTGAACTTCGTCTACGACCTGGCCAAGAACGCACCGAACTTCCAGCAGTCCTGGGACCAGGCTCTCAGCCCCACCGCCGCCGAGGCCCTGCTGAACAACATCGACCAGTTGTTCCTGAAGTCGATCACCCCGCAGCAGTTCGCCGAGAACATGAATGCCACCCTCGGAAAATGAGTAACACTGTCTCCACTTCGCCCCGCACTGCTGTCAGCAGGGGCGAGTCCCAACAGACTGAAAAGCGCAAGGCCGCGCTTGCGTGGCTGACCGTGCCCGCCTTGTTCTTCTTCCTGGTCTTCGCCGTGGTGCCGCTGGCGGGCGTGTTCATCCTGAGCTTCGCCAACTGGGACGGCATCGGCTCCATCGGGCTGGCGGGAATGGACAACTGGTTCTCGGTGCTCGCGGACCCAGGGCTGTACAACGCCCTGGGGCTGACCTTCCTGATCATGATCGCCTCCTGGCTCGTCCAGACTCCGATCAGCCTCCTCCTGGGGGTCTTCACCGCAGGAAGCCAGCGCTACCGGGCCGCCCTGGCGGTGCTGTACTTCCTGCCCCTGCTGCTCTCCTCAGCTGCGGTGGCCATTGCCTTCAAGGCGCTGCTGGATCCGAACTTCGGCCTTGCCACCGGCCTTGGACTGCCCTTCCTGGCACAGGACTGGCTGGGTGTTCCGCACCTGGCCCTGGGCCTGGTCATCTTTGTGATCGCCTGGCAGTTCGTGCCGTTCCATACGCTGATCTACCAGGGCGGCGTGCGGCAGATCCCGAAGTCCCTGTACGAGGCTGCGGAGATCGACGGCGCGGGTACCATCAAGCAGTTCTTCCACATCACCCTGCCCCAGTTGAAGTACACCATCATCACCTCGTCCACCCTGATGGTGGTGGGCTCATTGACGTACTTCGACCTGATCTTCGTTCTCACCGGCGGCGGGCCCGGAAACTCCACCCGGATTCTGGCCCTGGACATGTACCTGCGGGGCTTCCGGGCCAACCTGATGGGCCCGGCGAGCGTCATCGCCGTCATTCTCGTAGTCATCGGCCTTGCCCTTGCCTTGCTCCTCCAGCGCCTTGGAGGCAAGGACAAGCAGGGCAGCCAGTTGGAAGGTCTGTAGCGTGAGTACCGTCTTGAACACCAGCACGGAGGAAGCCAGGGCCGGCTCGCCCGCCAACTCCGCAGCCCGCACACGCGGCCTGGGCTCCAGGCTGCGGCGGCTCAACATCCCTGCAGGGCTGGGCGGCTGGCTCTGGTTGGCCATCATCATCATCCCGGTGTATTACGTCGTGATCACCAGCCTGAAGACGCAGGAAGGCTACTTCGGCCAAAACCCTTTGGCTCTTCCCACCTCGCCCACGCTGGAGAACTACCAGCTGGTGATTGAGGCGAATTTCGCCAGGTACTTCATGAACAGTGCCATCGTCACCATCGGTGCCGTGGCCCCCGCGGTGCTGATTTCGTTCATGGCCTCCTTCGCCATCGTCCGGGGCAGCGGCCGGTTCCTCAAAGTGGTCAACGGGATGTTCCTGATGGGCCTGGCGATTCCGCTCCAGGCAACGATCATTCCGATCTACCTGATGATCATCCGGCTGAACCTGTACGACAGCCTGCTGGCTCTGATACTGCCGTCCATTGCCTTCGCCATCCCGCTGACGGTGCTGATCCTGTCCAACTTCATCCGCGACGTGCCGAACGAACTGTTCGAATCGATGCGGCTGGACGGCTGCAGCGAGTGGCAGATCATGTGGCGGCTGGCCCTCCCGCTGACCCGTCCGGCGATCGTGACCGTCGCCATCTACAACGGCCTGCACGTCTGGAACGGGTTCCTGCTTCCGCTAGTCCTCACCCAGAGCCCCGACCTGCGCGTCCTGCCCCTCGCGTTGTGGACCTTCCAGGGCGAGTACAGCGTCAACATCCCGGCCGTTCTCGCCTCGGTGATGCTGAGCACGCTGCCCATCCTGGTGCTCTACGTCGTCGGCCGCCGCCAGCTGCTCAGCGGCCTCACCGCCGGCTTCAGCAAATAGAAAGGAACATTCATATGACCACCGCAAAGCCCCTGCGGGTTGGCATGGTGGGCTATGCCTTCATGGGTGCAGCCCACTCCCACGCCTGGCGCACGGCGCCCCGGTTCTTCGACCTGCCGCTGCAGCCGGAGCTCACCGCCGTCGCCGGCCGCAACGCCGAGGGTGCACGCGCCGCGGCCGACAAGCTCGGCTGGGAATCTGTCGAGACTGACTGGCGCCGCCTGCTCGAGCGGGACGACATCGACCTCATCGACATCTGCACGCCCGGCAACACCCATGCCGAGATTGCCATCGCAGCCCTTGAGGCAGGCAAACACGTTCTGTGCGAGAAGCCGCTGGCGAACTCGGTGGAGGAAGCGGAAAGGATGACACTGGCGGCGGAAACTGCCGCCAAGCAGGGCATCAGGTCAATGTGCGGCTTCAGCTACCGCCGCACCCCTGCGCTGGCACTGGCCAAGCGGTTCGTTGAACAGGGCCGGCTCGGCGACATCCGCCACGTACGGGCCCAGTACCTGCAGGACTGGCTGACAGATGCCAACGCCCCGATGACCTGGCGGCTGGACAAGAGCAAGTCCGGGTCCGGTTCGCTGGGGGACATCGGAGCACACAGCATTGATGCGGCCCAGTGGGTTACGGGCCAGAACATCAGCGGCGTGTCCGCACTGCTCGAAACGTTTGTCACTGAGCGGCCGCTGGCGGGCGAAATGGTGGGGCTCGGCGGCCACGGGGACATCAGCAGTGACGCGCCCCGTGGAGCGGTCACCGTTGATGACGCGGCGATCTTCAGCGCAAAGTTCGACGGCAGCACCGGCTCCACGGGCACCATAGGCGTCTTTGAAGCAACGCGGTACGCGCTGGGCCGGAAGAACGCGATGCGCCTGGAGGTCAACGGCACCAAGGGCTCCCTGGCCTTTGACTTTGAGGACATGAACGTCTTGAACTTCTACGACGCCGCTGAATCCCCCGATGCCGGCTTCCGGCGGATTTACGTGACGGAGCCCGAGCACCCCTACGTCGGCAACTGGTGGCCCACGGGCCATTGGCTGGGCTACGAGCACGGCTTCACGCACCAGGTGGTGGACCTCGTCACGGCCATCGGTGAGGGCCGGCAGCCGGAACCATCCTTCGCGGACGCCCTGCAGGTCCAGCGGGTCCTCGCGGCGGTGGAATCCAGTGCCGCCAATGCCAGCCAGTGGCAGAAGGTCTGAGCCAGGCCGCCCAGCTTCAGCACAACCAAGGAGACTTGATGACACGACCAATCACACTTTTCACCGGCCAGTGGGCCGACCTGCCCTTCGAGGAAGTGGCCCGGCTCGCCGGCGAGTGGGGCTTCGACGGACTTGAGATCGCCTGCTGGGGCGACCACCTGGACCCGCGCCGCGCCGCCGAGGACGACAACTACCTCCAGGGCAGGCTGGACATCCTCGAGAAAAACAACCTGAAGGTTTACGCGATCGCCAATCACCTCACCGGGCAGGCAGTGTGCGACGACCCCATTGACGAACGCCACCAGGGCATTCTGTCCGCGGAAATCTGGGGCGACGGTGACCCCGAAGGTGTGCGCCGCCGGGCCGCGGAGTCGATGAAGGACACCGCCCGGGCAGCTGCGCGGCTGGGCGTCAAAACGGTGACAGGCTTCACCGGCTCCTCCATCTGGAAGGCCGTCGCCATGTTTCCGCCCGCCTCCGAGGCAATGATCGACGCCGGCTACCAAGACTTCGCGGACCGCTGGAATCCCATCCTGGACGTCTTTGAGGAGGAGGGGGTCCGCTTCGCCCTGGAGGTCCACCCGTCCGAAATCGCTTACGACTACTGGACTGCAAAGCGGACCCTGGAGGCCATCGGGCACCGCAAGAGCTTCGGGCTGAATTTTGATCCGTCCCACTTCATCTGGCAGGACCTGGATCCGGTGATGTTCCTGCAGGACTTCGCAGAGCACATCCTCCATGTCCACGTGAAGGAATCCATCCGGCAGCTTGACGGCCGCAACGGGCGGCTGGGCTCCCACCTGGCCTGGGCGGATCCGCGCCGGGGCTGGGACTTTGTGACTGCCGGGCACGGCGATGTGCAGTGGAACCGGATTTTCCGGACCCTGAACGCCATCGGCTACGAAGGCCCCACCAGCATCGAATGGGAAGACGCCGGAATGGACCGGCTCATCGGTGCACCGCAGGCACTGGCGATGGTGCAGGAACTTGCCCAAATTGCCCCGCCTGCAGCTGCCTTCGATGCCGCCTTCAGCACGCGCTGAATACATAAACCTAAGAGGAAACAATGACAAGCCAGAACAAATCAGCACTGGTGGTGCGCGGCGGCTGGGACGGACACCAGCCAGTCGAAGCCACTGAAGAGTTCATCCCCTACCTCAAGGAGCAGGGCTACGAGGTCAGGGTGGAGGAATCCCCTAAAATCTACGCCGACGCCGACTACATGGCCGGGGTGGACCTGATCATGCAGTGCATGACCATGAGCACCATCGAAAAGGACGAGTTCGCCGGACTGCGGGCAGCCGTGGAAAACGGCACCGGCCTGGCCGGCTGGCACGGCGGCATTGCCGATTCCTACCGCAACACCTCCGACTACCTGCACCTGATCGGTGGCCAGTTCGCCTGCCACCCGGGCAAGCACCCGGACGAGTGCACCGGCGAGCAGTCGGACAATTATGTGCCCTACACGGTGAACATGCTGCCGGCAGCGGCCGAGCACCCCATCACCAAGGGCATCGAGGACTTTGACCTGGTGACCGAGCAGTACTGGGTCCTCTCCGACGACTACATCGACGTCCTGGCCACCACCACGCAGAAGGTCCGGGAGTGGGACCCCTGGAACCGCGAGGTCACCTCCCCCGCCATCTGGACCCGCCAGTGGGGCAAGGGCCGGATATTTGTCGCCACCCCGGGCCACAGGGTCGAAGTCCTCCAGGACCAGAACGTCCGCACCATCATTGAAAGGGGCCTGCTGTGGGCAAGCCGTTGAAAGTAGGAATCGTTGGCTGCGGCGCCATCATCGCGCAGTACCTCGCCAACTTCCGGAAGCTCAATGACATCGATCTCGTGGCGGTCGCGGACCTGGATCCGGCGCGCGCGCAGGCCGTGGCGGAGCAGTACGAGGGCGTCCGTGCCGTGTCCGTGGAAGAACTCCTGGCCGCGGACGACGTCGAACTGGTCCTGAACCTGACCATCCCGGCGGCGCATGCTGAGGTGGCGCTGAAGGCGATCGCAGCGGGCAAGAGCGTGTACGGCGAGAAGCCTCTCGCCGCCACCACTGAGGAGGCACGGCAGGTGCTGGACGCAGCGAGGGAGGCGGGCGTCGTCGTCGGCTGCGCTCCTGACACGGTGCTTGGCACCGGCCTCCAGACGGCGCGCAAGGCGATTGATGACGGCCTCATCGGCGCGCCCATCTCTGCGAGCGCCACCATGGTGACCCCCGGCCATGAGCGCTGGCACCCGAACCCGGATTTCTACTACCAGCCAGGTGGCGGACCCCTCCTGGACATGGGCCCGTACTACGTGACCGCCCTGGTGACCCTCCTGGGCCCGGTGGTGTCGGTGGTGGGTGCCGCGAGCCACACCCGCAGCGAGCGGACCATCGGTTCGGGGCCGCGCCAGGGTGAAAAGATTCCCGTCACCATCGATTCCCACGTCACTGGTGTCCTGACCCATGCCTCCGGTGCGATGTCCACCCTGTTCATGAGCTTCGACGCCGTGAAGTCCAAGTCGCCGAACATCGAGATCCACGGCGAGCGCGGATCGCTGGTGGTTCCGGACCCCAACCACTTTGACGGTGACGTTGAGCTGTTCTCGCTGGGTGCCGATGCGTGGGAGACCCTTCCCGTGTCGGCCGGCTATGTTGATGCCGGACGCGGGTTTGGAATCGCTGACCTCGCCGCCACACCTGCCGGCAGCGAGCCCCGCGCGGGAGGCGCCCTCGCCTACCACGCGCTGGAGGTCATGGAGTCCGTCCTCGAATCGGCGCGCAGCGGTGCGGCCGTCAGCATCAACAGCACGGTGGAGCGCCCGGCAAGCGTGGAACTGACCGTCCTCACGGAGGTAGACGCGCTGCAGGCCCAGGAAGCCTCCTAGTGGTGCAGCTGCATCCGTTGGAGAACGGTGGCTGAAATTTCCTCGACCGACATCGACGCCGAGTTCACGTAGGGCACATTGTTGGCCCGGTACATGTCCTCGGCGTTGCGCAGCTCGAAGGTGCATTGGTTCAGCGATGCATAGGTGCTGCCGGGACGGCGTTCCTGGCGGATCTGGCTGAGCCGGACGGGCTGGGAGGTAAGCCCGAAGCATTTGTTGGCGAAGGGCAGCAGGGGTTTCGGCAGGGACAGGCTGGCGAAGTCTTCCTCCACCAGGGGGAAATTGGCGGCGAGGATGCCGTGCTGCAGCGCCAGGTACATGGTGGTGGGGGTTTTGCCGCAGCGCGACGGGGCGATGAGGATCAGTTCAGCGCGCTCCAGCGCACGCAGCGACTGGCCGTCGTCGTGCTCAATGGCATATTCGACGGCAGCCATCCGCGACTGGTAGCGGACGGCGTCGCCCACTCCGTGGGCCTGGCCGGGCTGGCCGCTGGCGGAGGAGCCCAAGGCATCTTCCAACTGGCCGAGGTGGGCGCCGATCAGATCGAAAAAGTGGCCTCGGCTGCGGGCCAGGACGGAGCGGACGTCCTGGCTGACGGCGGTTGAAAAGACGATCGGCCGCGGCCCGGCCGCAGCGAGCTGATCGATGACAGCCACCACCTCGTGCGCCTGCTCCACCGTGGTGATGAACGGGATGGTCCGGCGCTCCAACGGGTGGCCGGGGAACTGGGTGAGCAGCGTGTTGCCGAGTGTTTCTGCCGTGATGCCGGTGCTGTCCGAGAGGAAGAACACCGTGGGGGCGGACGGGTTGCCCGCCCCCACGGTGTCCGTCTGGGTTTCGGTCATTCAGACGGCGGAGCGGTTGCCGGTGCGGGTGCTCGTGCGCGCCAGGCGGAGCCAGGTTTCGGTGACCGCGTCCGGGTTCAGCGAGATGGAGCTGATGCCCTGCTCCAGCAGCCACTCCGCGAAGTCCGGGTGGTCGCTGGGGCCCTGGCCGCAGATACCGACGTACCTGCCCTTGGCGCGGCAGGCGGCGATAGCCATTTCGAGGAGCTTGGTGACGGCAGGGTTGCGCTCATCGAACCCTTCGGCCACCAGGGCCGAGTCACGGTCAAGTCCCAGAGTGAGCTGGGTCAGGTCGTTGGAGCCGATGGAGAAGCCGTCGAAGTACTCCAGGAACTCGTCGGCGAGCAGGGCGTTGGCGGGCAGTTCGCACATCATCACGATTTCCAGCCCGTTTTCACCCCGGCTAAGCCCGTTGGCGGCGAGGAGCTCGGTGACGCCGCGGGCCTCGTCCAGGGTGCGGACGAACGGAACCATGATCTTGATGTTGGTCAGGCCCATCTCGTTGCGGACGAACTTCAAGGCTTCGCACTCGAGTTCGAAGGCCTTGCGGAAGGATTCCGAGAGGTACCGGGACGCGCCCCGGTACCCGATCATTGGGTTTTCCTCGGAGGGCTCGAAGGCGGGACCACCCACCAGGTTGGCGTACTCATTGGACTTGAAGTCCGAGAGCCGGATGATCACAGGTTCCGGCGCGAAGGCCGCGGCGATGGTGGAGATGCCCTCGGCGAGACGCTTGACGTAGTAGTCCCGCGGTCCGTCGTAGGCGGCGATCTTTTCCCGGATTTGCCGGACGGTGTAGTCGGACAGCGAGGCGGGCCGTGCGATCTCCCCGGCCACGGCCAGCAGCGCGTTGGGGTGGATGCCGATCTGCCGGTTGATGATGAATTCGAGCCGTGCCAGGCCGACGCCGTGGTGCGGCAGCTTTGCAAAGCTGAAGGCCTGTTCGGGGGTTCCGACGTTCATCATGATCTTGACCGGCGCCGGCGGCATGGTGTCCAGGCTGGTTTCCTGCAGCGTGTAGTCGAGCAGTCCCTCGTAGACGAAGCCTGCCTCACCCTCCGCGCAGGAGACGGTGACGGGTGCGCCGTCGGCCAGGACCCGGGAGGCGTTGCCGGTTCCGACGACGGCCGGGATACCGAGTTCTCGGGCGATGATGGCTGCGTGGCAGGTACGCCCGCCACGGTCCGTGACGATCGCGGCGGCCTTCTTCATGATCGGTTCCCAGTCGGGGTCGGTCATGTTGGCCACCAGGACGTCGCCCGTCTGGAAGGAGGCCATCTGGTCAATGGAGCTGAGCACCCGCACCTGGCCGGCACCGATGCGCTGGCCGATGGCCCGGCCCTCGACCAGGACTGCCGAGCGCTCGGTGAGCGTGTAGCGGGAGATGGTGCCGGATGCCTTGCGGGATTCGACGGTCTCGGGCCGGGCCTGGAGGATGTACAGCTCCCCGTCCACACCGTCCTTGCCCCACTCGATGTCCATTGGGCGGCCGTAGTGCGCCTCAATGGCGAGCGCGTGCCGGGCCAGCTGCTCCACCTCCTCATCCGTGAGGCTGAAGCGGCGGCGCTGGTCCGGCTGCACGGGGACGAAGTCCACGGTTTTTCCGACCTCCTCGGACTCCGTGTAGATCATCTGCACAGCCTTTTCGCCCAGGCCGCGCTTGAGCACTGCCGGCCGGCCGGCTGCGAGCGCCGGCTTGTGGACGTAGAACTCATCAGGGTTCACGGCGCCCTGGACCACGGCCTCGCCCAGGCCGTAGGACGAGGTGATGAAAACGGCGTCGGTGAAGCCCGACTCGGTGTCCATCGTGAACATCACGCCGGATGCGCCAACGTCGGAACGGACCATGCGCTGGACGCCCGCCGAGAGTGCCACTTCCGAGTGCGTGAACCCATGGTGCACGCGGTAGGCGATGGCGCGGTCGTTGTAGAGCGAGGCAAAGACATCCTTGATTGCCAGCAGGACATTGTCCACGCCCCGGATGTTCAGGTAGGTCTCCTGCTGCCCGGCGAAGGAAGCATCCGGCAGGTCTTCCGCCGTGGCGCTGGAGCGCACCGCCCAGGACACGTCCCCGCCGTGCTGGCCCGTCAGCCGGTCATAGGCGGCACGGATCTGCTCCTCGAACCCAGGAGCGAAAGGGGTGCTGCGGATCAGGTCGCGGATCTGCTTTCCGGCCAGGGTCAACGCGGCCACATCGCCGCTGTCCAGGCCCTCCATAATGTCCTCGATCCGGCTGTCCAGCCCGGATTCGGCCAGGAAACGCCGGTAGGCGTCAGCCGTCGTAGCGAAACCGTCCGGAACCTTGACCCCCGCCGAGGCAAGGTTCCGGACCATCTCTCCGAGCGATGCGTTCTTGCCGCCGACTCGGTCGAGATCGGACAGGCCAAGGTCAGAAAACCAGAGAACGTCAGTCATGGGTGGTGCTCCTTCGTTGGGCACGCGCCGACAAGCGCTAAAAATCAGGTGATGCAAGGGTTGTCGGAAGAGCGGCGGCGAAGCAATCGGATGTGACGCGGAACACATTCGGCTTGAGTAATGAAAAGTCACTTTGGTGCTGCCCAGGGAAGCGAGGGGCGCAAATCATCCCCGCTTGGCGTGGCGCAGGTACTGTCCGGTGGAGTTCAAGGCCTGTTCCAGAACGTTTTCAGCGCCTAGGGGTTCTATTTGTCCAGTTGGGGTGTGCCGCGGGTATCGAGATAGTGCAGAATCGCCCGGGCCGTTTCCTCCGGAGCGCTGACGTGGGGGCAGTGCCCCGTGGCCTGAAGCTGCACCAGGGTGCTGTGTTCCAGGTTCTTGTGCAGGTAGGCGCCCACTTCCGGCGGAGCAAGCCGATCGTCGGAGCACTGCAGAATCAGACAGTTGGTGTGCAACTTTTTCAGTTCAGGGCGGGTGTCGGAAAAGAAAGTTACCCCGGCGAAGTGCCTTGCGATGGACGGATTTGTCCGGCAGAAGCTGAGACGCAGGTCCTCCGCCAATTCCGGCTCCTGCGGGTTGCCCATGACCAAGGGCGCCAAGGCCGCGGCCCAGGCGAAATAGTTGCTGTCCAGGGCTGCCAGCAGGCCCTCGATGTCCTCCCGCGAAAACCCGCCCACGTAGCCGTCATACGGGTCATCCGTATGACGGGGTGAAGGAGCAAGCAGGACAAGGTGGGAGAAACGGTTGGGGTCCTGCGCAGCGGCGATCACGGCGATCATGGTGCTGACGCTGTGGCCCACAAGGATGACGTCCTCAAGTTCAAGGGCGGCGCAAATCTCCAGCAGGTCCGACGCGTACCCGTTCAGGGAGCCGTACTTCTCCCAGTCGTAGGCGCTGATGTCGGAGTGTCCTGCACCAACATGATCGAAAAGCACCAGCCGGTAATCATCAACGAAATAGGGCAGCAGCTTCCGCCACATAGCCTGATCGCAGCCGAAACCGTGGGCAAACATCATCACAGGCCCATCATCCCGGCCGAGTATGGTGACATTGTTCCGGCGGCCCATCACCGCAGCAACTGCTTCAATCACGTTCTCACTGACCCTCGCGTAGGGTGGCGTCCTGTCCCAGACTATCCACGGGAAATAGAGAATCCTAGAGATCCTCCCACTATGACCTTCAAGCCGACGTCGATTCAGCCCATCACATGCGGCGCGCGGCCTGCGCGAATCCTCCGACAGGCAGCATGATCGCGATCAGTGCGTCGTCAGCTCGCCCCAGCGTCCCACATTCAGTCAGCGCTCGGAGAATGCCTGCGTGAAATCAGCAAGCCGCATTTAGAAGCGCCGACCACGACCTATGTCAACTAAAGGTGGCGATGGCTGCTACTGCGCCGCTGGCTAAGTCCCATTCCGGCAGAAGTTAACTGCGCGGTTCGTGCGGCTTCGACACCAAATGCTTTTTCATGAGCAGCCAATGCTTCCTCGTAACGCTTTTCGGCGAGCTACATGTCTTCATAGCGGTCCGCCACCGCCAATCGCACAGCTACCGGCCCCGGTCCCCTGCCGGCCTTGAGTGCCCACTCGATTAGTAGGTGCCGGGTCAGAAACATGACCGCAGCAACAGCCACGCTTAGAGATATCCGTACTGGCCCTAGCATCATTAAAGCCGCTATTCCGCCCACGGAGGCCCAAGCCAGACTCATTCCTATCCATTGCCCCCATCTCGCCTTGGTCCCCAGCCCCCCGTAGAGCAGGACTTTCGGCCCAAGCAAACCAAAGGTTTAAAGGGGTGGAATCTCAATCGTAACTGCAGTGAGGATCGGTTGGTTGGCTTGTTCCACCCACATCACGTCTTTTCTCCAACTTCATTAAGAGAGGACTCGCCAATGAGTTCTTTAGACGTTGGTATTCCTTTCAGTGTGATCCGAAAAGTTCTTTGCAGTATTACTTCCATTTGAAGCACAGACAGTCGCCCAGATGGTAAAGACTGCTACGTTTACCCGAAAACTGTGATCAGCATAGACGGAGATACAGCGCCCCATCTCCTTGAAAGACACCCCACTTAGTTGTCCGCCGCTTACATTTGGCTGTGCGCGGCTAGGGCTGGATCCGCGCCGGCACGGGCGCCTGACTCCAGGGCCGTTAGGTCTGCCATCTCGGCCGGAGTGAGCGTCAGACGCACGGATTCCAAGTTTTCCCGCATGCGTGCAGAATCCGCTGACTTCGGGATGACGATCGTGCCTTGTGCGAGGTGCCATCCCAGCAATATCTGGGCCGGGGTGGCCCCGTACCTACCCGCAAGTGACTTGACTGTGGATGCCATGAGGTCCGCGCCCTGGCCCAGGGGGCTGTACGCCTCAACCGCGATGCCAAGGGAGCGGCTTTTCGCGGACAATTCCTCCTGCTGGAATGTGGGGTGAATTTCGATCTGATTGACGGCCGGAACAACGTCCGACCCGGCGAGGAGCATGTCCAGGTGGTCGGCGAGGAAGTTAGAGACGCCTATGGCGCGGACCTGGCCTTCAGCGTAGAGCTTTTCCAATTGTTTCCATGCCTCAACGAAGAGTCCCTGGGACGGTACGGGCCAGTGGATCAAATAGAGGTCCACGTAGTCGACCCCTAGAGCCTGGACACTGTTATGGAACGCTTCTTTTGCGTTGCCCTGCTCGCCGTTGCGCAGCTTGGTCGTTATGAAGACCTCCTCCCGAGGGATCCCCGACGCAGCAATTGCTGCCCCGACGCCGGCCTCGTTGCGATACGCGGCAGCTGTGTCTATGTGGCGGTAGCCAGCTTCCAAGGCATCCTCGACAATGCGCTGAGTCTCTTCCGGTGGGACCTGGAATACGCCGAATCCGAGCTGCGGGATCCGGACGCCGTTGTTGAGGGTTACGGTGGGGACGTTTATTTCTTGCGTTTGGGGCATCATCGGTTTCTTCCGTTGGTTGGGTTGGTTTCGTGCAATAGGAATCCACTGGAAAAGCCCGGTAGGATCTCCCGCCAGGAAGGTTAGCGGTTGATCATATGTCCTTCGGCGTCGAGGTAGTCGCGCCAGGACCGCTTCGGCGTCCACCCAAGCATTCGTTGGGCTTTCGCACTGGAGATGCCCGAAGCATCGGCACGGTCAAGGCCGCGTAACTCGATTCTGTCACCGTAGTACTTGCTCAGGATCTCGGCGAAGTCATGGCCGCCCACGTTGTCAGGGGAAGCGATGTAGAAGATTTCGTGTCCGGGGAGGTCTGACTCCGTGGCCAACACGATAGCGTCGGCGAGGTCGTAGACGTCGACGTAGCTCCATAGATTGGGGCTGAGGACCGACGCGTCTCGGACCTGCGGTCCGAGGTTTGTCTCGTAGTTGCCCTCGAACTGGACCCAGCTGGGCCGAATGGAGATGCACTGGATGTCAGAGCGGGCGATTGCGGCGTCCATGAGCTGCTCGCCGAAGTGCTTGGAGAGCGCGTAGGGATCCTGCGGGTGGATCGGGTGCTCCTCGTCCACGGGTGCGTAGTCAGGGAGGAAATCGCGCTCGGGAAAAAAGAACCCCGGGACAGTCTCACTGGAGATGTAAACGAAGCGCTTTACGCCAAATCGAATGGCGGCCTCAAGAACGTTGAAGGTCGCCATGAGATTGGTTTGGAATACGACGTGGGGCGGATGACCAGTGGGCTCCGGGATCGCAGCAATGTGTACCACGGCATCCACTCCGCGGATGACAGAGTACGCTTCCCCCGCGTCGGTAAGGTCGGCCATCATGTACTTCGGGGTGCCTTCAGGCTTGCGCTCGAAGCCGGGACGCGTGAGGTCGGTGGTGAGCACTTCATGCCCGGCGTCGATCATTGCCTGGGTAGCGGCCCGACCGACCTTTCCATGGGCACCAGTGATGAGGACCTTCATGATGTCTCCTAGATCGTACTGCTGCTCTGGTACAGGGTGGGTAGGTACCGGGCAGCTTCAGGTTGCGCCGTCGCCAGCCTCAGTGATAAGTCTCAGGCCGCCGTTTTAGTTTATTGCCTAAACAATATGCGGGGAATGAGTCACGGTCAATGGGACAGCGCGCTCGCCGCAACCAGCGATGTCATCAGAGGTGACTAGATGGAGGTTTTCATGGCATCCGCTGCGGAACGAAAGCCAGCCTTCGACGCCGCCCGCGAGGACAGAAGACGCGTGCAGCTCCGCGCACCAGGGGCGGGCCAATAAAGACGCTAAGACATATAAAGGGCCTTTTTCTCGATCACGGCTGCCTGTCGGGCAGGCCGCCGACACTTCCACCGTTCGGACGCTTCCTTGACCTCGGCATAACCGAGGGCAGCTCATCCGCGCTGGCCCAGGGGGTTTGAGATGCGCTCCACTCCCCCAACTGCCGCTTAGCTCAGCTCCGCGGATGTGGAGGCGGGCATTGGATTGCGTTCCGGCCGGCTGTCTGCCTCGGCAAGTTTTCCAGGAAAAACGACATCCCTTAGCCATCCGTGTTCGCTGCGGCCACGAATCGCACGTGTAGGACCGTCTTTGCCGTGTGCCCGGCAAGAGGCGTCGTCGCTGTAGCCAAACGGCGGCAACCCGCGCACGCAGCGAAAAGAGCCACCATGGCCGCAACGCAGTACGACCAGTTCCTTCAAGATGCCACGACCTGCGACCCGGGGTCCGGGGCCAGCCTGGGACCCGATGCCCTGTACGGCCTGTATACGAGCTGGTGCCACGTCACCTGCCAGGAGCCGCAGCCAGAAAAGATGTTTTGGTTTGCAATGCAGAGCCGCATCGAACCGCAAAACAACGGACTGCGGATGAAGGGCGAGGCTGCCGCGGACTACATCCTTAGCAGCTATCCCGCACTGGTGTAGCTGGAGAAAGCCCTGCCAAGGAGACGTTGTTGAGCCAGCACGAGGAACTTCCCAACATGCGCGCCCAAGACGCGCCCCTGAGCGGGCAGTTTCCGCAGCCGCCGAGCCGCCGCATGAAGCTCGGACATCAGCCCCAGTCCGACGAACTACAGGGCGCCAATGGTTGTGATTATGAAAGCAACTTACCTGACTCGGTTGCACCGTGCCGGGAGTCGCAACACAGACCGTTCTGTGACCAGCGCGCAAGCCCTGACGTACGTCACTGTGACCCCCAAACTCAAACACACACGTTGAGGGTTGGAGGTGGCCATGGCAGGTCAGCGCATTGGGTACGTGCGGGTCAGCACGCTGGACCAAAATGAGCGGCGCCAGCCCGAAGGCCAGGTTCTGGCCTGGTCTTCACCGAAAGCAGTCCTGCTTTGACCGGATGGTGGTCGACCTCAGTGGCCCTGTGAAGGGTTATACGGTCCGGTACGTCCCGGAGATCATCCAGGACGGCACCGGTTTCAGGATCCCGGTCTACGGCAATGCACGCCTGCAGGTCACCGTGAACGCACCCTCATATGACAGCAACGGCAACCTCACCTACAACCCGGCCGCGAAGGCCGAGCTGTCCAACGTGGCCGGCTACCAGACCTTCCGGCAAGTGGTTTACGCCGCAAGGTTCGAGGGCTCCACCAGCATTGGCCCGTGCGTCCGTGCCCGGCTGCCCTTCAGGGTCTTCACCCTGGACGGGCCCGGGTCCGGTTCCCGGCTGATAGTGGACGTGGCCCACTTCTGGTGATGGAACAGAAAGGTGCCGCACACCGGTGATCCGGGGCGTGGCACCTTTTTCTGTCTGCTGGGCTCAGTCCCTACTGCCGTCAACGGTCCAGCGGCAGCAAACCCCGTCAGTCCTCAGCTACTCAAGGGAGGCAATGCGCTCTCGGGGTATTTCTGTTTCCATCGTCTGCGCATTATAGGCGCGACTTCATGGACGGTCTCCGAGGATCCATCTAACTGAGGCCGAAACCCTGTTCATGAGATCGCCGGCGCAGAGGTGGTCCGCGATATCCTGAGCGCGGTCAGGATCCAAGAGGTGGTCCGCGATATCCTGAGCGCGGTCAGGATCCAAGAGGCGGTCTGGGTCAGTGCGGAACGGCCTGCCTGCATGGCTGCTTCGGGTTGAAGGCGGTAACCGGTGAGGTGGCTATGGAGCCCATGTGTACGGAGTAGGGTTTCACCGGCGTCAGCCTGGCACTGGACGCTACCGTCAGCCGTGGAGACGGACTAGTGTCTCGCTCATGAAACCGATCATCCTTCTCGACATTAACGGCGTGCTGAACCCGAAGCTTGAGCCTGACGAGCGCTCCGATGGCCAAAATCCTCAACTCTCCGATTTGAAGATTGCCCTGGTGCGCCGGCTCGCCAACAAAGGGAGGATCGCTTGGGTGTCCACATCACCTGACGATTTTGTGGACCACCTCGAAGCGCAGCTGCAGCTTGAGGTGAATCCGCTTCGGGTGGCGATAGCGCCGGAGCCTGGGGATGAAGACCAACAGACGCCAAAGCTGGGGTCGGTCGCCAGATGGTTGAACAAAATGGAAGCCGAGGGCGATGGAGACTGGGACGCCATTGTGTGGATCGACGACGAGCTAGGGCCTGACGTGCACGACTGGGCCCACCAATACGCCCACCCCGTGCTGCTGGAAAAGCCGCACCCCGACGAGGGCCTGACAGACGCTCACGTCGTGGCCGTGCAGGTCTTTATCAAGGGCGAGGACCGGGACCCAGCCGCCTGATCGCAGACCTCGGATGCGTGGGATAGGCCGGCAGGGGATCGTTCGCTGGGAGCGCTGGTAAGGTCTGCGTGATGAACGACGAATCGATCCCGGTCCGTCCAGCGTGTCGTCATCGTCCATGGGCACGAGTCCGGGCCGGACGCGTACTGGTTTCCCTGGCTTTACGGTGAACTTCAAGCCGTGGGCATAGACGTCACGATTGTTCCCCTCCCTGACCCGGACGATCCCGAGACGACAGCGTGGGAGAACGCTGTGAAAGCGGCGCTTCGAGTACCGGATGCGAGAACGGTGATGGTGGCCCATTCTCTCGGTGCGATCACCGCACTACGGGTCCTGGCAGCCCTCCCCGAGCCATGGCAACTCGGTGGTCTTGTCCTGGTAGCCGGCTTCATTGAACCGCTGGATGCATTGCCGGAACTGGATCAATACCTCGCAACAGGTGTGGACGTTGAACGCGTGGCAGGGAGCATCCGCAAGCGAACGGTAATCCGCTCCGAAACGGATCCTTTTGTTCCGCCAGCAGCGACGAATGACCTCGCCAGGCGCCTCCAGGCGGCGAGTGCAGGTCCATCCGGAAGCCGGAACCTTCATGGCAGAAGATGGGGTGACAAGGTTTCCGGGGGTGCTTGACCTCATCCTGTCCCGATAGCGCATTCTCCGACAGTTAGGAGCCGCGAGAACGCGGTGCCGGGACCGCAGCTGTCAGCAAAGACCACGCCCCATCCTGACACTGGCCGTTTGCTTGGCGGCATCCGTTATCGGCGTTTCGATTGAGCTCCCATTAGCCGCAACTGAGTATGGATCCGTGGATCGTTGTAGATGGAGGCGCTGCCGGCCCGAGACAGCCCCGACCGGCGCCATGGCCAGGCCCTGGCGAACGATGAGCAACCTTGCCGCGCTGGCAGGGGTGAGTAGGGCGAGGCGGCTGGACGCGTCCTCCCGGACTTATGAGGCCGGGTTAGGCGATGCCGTCATTGGGGTTTTGCCAGCCTTCACGCTTCTTCAGCAGCTCAATGTCTTCTTCCTCCAGTTGCCCCGGGTCGATGTCGGCGGTGCAGTACTTGCACTTGATGGCGTCGATGGCCACGAATTCCTTGCAGTAGGGGCATTCCTGTTGGCCCTGGGCGCGGAAGTTGCCCATGCCAAAGCGCTTGAGGAGCTTAACGATCCCGAACAGCACCAGGGCCAGCAGCAGGAACCTGATCAGCACGGTGATGAAGCTGCCGTATCTGATTTCGGCGTCGTTGACAGTGAAGCTCATCTGACTGAAGTCCGGAGCCCCGAAAATCGCCGCAACGAACTGCAGCAGAATGTCGTTGGCCAGGCTGTCAACGAGAGCGGCGAAGGCCGTGCCGATGATGAAGCCCAGGGCGAGATCAAACATGTTGCCGCCCATGGCAAAGGCTTTAAATTCTTTCCACATATTCGACATGCCATGATGCTAAACCCGTTAGCGGCACGATCTCCGAGTGCGACCACCTCGAAATCGATCAGGCCGTAAGTTTTTGAAGTGTCAAGTCCAAGAGGGCAGTGCAGAGAGGTGGTGAAACTCAAGATTGAAACAATAAGTCCTAACGCTGGACAATCTGCTTTGCCTAACCGCCTGGTGTTTCTGAGTGTCCCTATGTCCCTACAGCCCGGTGTTTTCATGGTAGTAACCGCGTCAACTGGGACGGATGTTCACTGGCCGCAAAGGAAGCATGGACTAAGACTGCGCCGAACAACAAAATTTCCTGTCCCCGTGCCATCAAGGAAACCCTTGGCGAGGCCTCACCAAGTACAGGAAACTCCGCATCCCACGCGGGAACATCGGGGGATCCGCGACCTCGCGGCCCTTGCAGCTACGCATCGTTCGCAGGCTTCGTGACAATCAACTGATCCTTCATGCTCCATCACATATCACTGAGGAGCAGGCCCGGGTGCCTGTGCTTCGGCGTCTGATAGGAGGCATTGCAAACGATAAATGGTCCGCCCTTCAGAGATGAGGGGCGGACCATCCATGGTGCAGCGTTCCCGAGGGGAGTTCCGGGGATGGGAATGGGGTTTAGCGGGTGGTCGTACCCGCGGTGCGGGTGTTGCGGGAAAGCAGGATGGCCAGGGCGATCATGGCGACGCCGAGGACGAAGTGCAGCCAGTTGTCAGCGGTGTTGACCGGGACGAAGTTGGCGGGGGTGTCGTGGCCGACGATCAGGCCGTAGAGCCACAGGACGAGGTAAATGACACCGCCGTAGAGCAGGTAGTTACGGGACTGCCCGTGGGTGCGGGACATGAGAATCCCGGCAACGCCGAAGAGCAGGTGGACGATGTTGTGCAGGATCGAGACCTGGAAGATTCCCAGCAGGAGTGCTTCGGAGCCGTGTCCGGCGAAGGAGAGCGCTTCGTAGTTGCTGGTGATGCCCGGGATGAAGCCGAGGACGCCGACCAGCAGAAAGACGGCGCCTACTGCCTGGGCTGCTTTTTGAAGCGTGGTTTTGGGGCCGGTGGTGCGGTTTGTTGTAGTCATAGGGGTGCTCCTGATTCGTTGTTGTGTTTCGTGTGGTGTTCCTGCCCGTGGCGGAAAGATGAAACGGTTCGTGCCTGCCGCTCCCTCGTCCTGTGCCGTGTGGCAGTGCCTGATTCTGCGTTCCGCAAATGTCGGATCTGTTGTTCCAGTTGCTGGCGGAAGAGGACCTCCTCCGCGAAGTCCGTGCCCGTCGCCTCACTGGTTTCTTCACCGATGAGGTTTTCGGCCGCGGAAAGGGCGGCACGTCCTTCCTCGGTGAGGTGAAGGTAGGCGCTGCGGCCGTCCCTGCCCCGTTCCTTGCTCAGATACCCCAGCGACTGGAGCCGCCTGAGGACTTTGCCTAGGCTTTGCCTGCTCACGTAAAGCATCGCCGCCACGTCGGTGGCTGTGGCCGGTTCAAGTTCCGCCACGGCCTCCAGCGCGTCCAGCGCGGAGGTGGTCAGTTTGAGCCGGGCAAGCCTGCGGTTGATTCGGCGTTCGTAAAGACGGGCCGCGATGCTGACTAGCCGGTGCGTGGCCCACTGTTGCGGTCCCGGTCTGGGGCCGGGGACGGCTTTCATGTGCCGGGGTCCGCCGGGGAGGGGTTGCTGGTCCGGGTCCGTGAGCCGCCGCACCCGGTGGTGCGGCGGCTTCGGGCCCTTGTCCTGACCGGTCACGTGTTCTGGACGTTGTCCTTGGCATCGGCAGCCCGGTCTTTGACGTCACTGGCAGCGTTCTGGCCTTCGGTTTTGACGTTTTGGACGGCGTCAGCGGCGGTGGACTTGACGCTTCCCAGCGCGTCCTGGGCAGGTTCTTTCAGGTCCTGCACCACGTCCTTGGCGGCCTCGCTGACCTTGCCGGCCAGGGGCTCAGCTGCTGTCTTGAGCTGCTCCGCGGCCTGGCGTTCCTTGGTGCCGGCCGGGATCAGGGCCGAAAGAAGCATCCCGGCGCCGAACGCGATCAGCCCGGCGGCCAGGGGGTTTCCCTGGGCTGCGGTCTTGACCTGGCCCGGTGCCTGGGAAATCGCGGTGCCGGCGTCAGAAAGCTTGTGTGCGACGGTGTCCTTGGCTCCATGCAGGGACTCGCCGGTGCTGTGCACGGAGCCCCCGGTGCTGCTGGTGCCGGAGGAAACCTTGTCCTGAACGGTGGAGACCTTGTCCTGGACGGTGCTGGTAGCCGTATCCGCTACTCCCATGACTTTCTCCTTCACTCCGGTGACGGCGTCCTTGACGCTGCCCTTCACCTTGTCGGTCTGGCGCTGGACGATGTTGGACGGGGTGACCTTGTCGGCGACCGCGTCCACGTTGGTGCCCAGGCGTGCCCGGGTCTCTTCAATTTCCTGACGGATTGCATCCGGGTTATCGCTCATCGGTTTACCTCACCTGGTTTCAAAGTCGGGGGAATTTCAGAAAGTGTTTCGCCGGTCTGGGGCATGCCCTTGATCTGTTTGAGTTCCTTACGCCCGATCGAGGCCAGGACGGCGGCGATGATGCCCCAGATCACGGCGACGATCACCGCTGCCCAGCCCAGCGGCATCAGCGCACCAAGGGCGAACATCAGCGCCAGCGACAGGAACAGCAGCACGAAGTGCCCTGCCACGCCGGCCCCGGCGAGCATCCCGCCGCCTTTCCCTGCCCGGGTGGCGGATTGCTTGGCCTCTGCCTTGGCGAGCTCGACTTCCTGGCGCATCAGCGTGGACAGGTCCCGGGTAACCTCACCGAGCAGGTCACCAAGGGAAGCGTTATCTGCCTTCTGATGCGCCTCACTCGGCGGCATCTCAGGAACCTGGCTACTCACAGGTGCCGTCCTTCCCCGCGCTGGTACAGGTCATCTTCAAACCGCAGGGGCATTTCTTCCGCCGTGCCGGACGGCAGAGTTGTGGTGGAAGCAGTTGCTGCGCCGATGACAACCGGCTCCTCGTACAGGCCGGTCCCGCTGCCCGTGGCGTACCCCGTTTCCTGCGGCAGCGCAGCTGCCTGCGAGGCGGGAACCTGCCGCTGAGGCTGGGATGCGCCGCTTCCTGAATCCGCGGCACCGGCAGCGAGGCTTCGCGTGAGCCGTCCGGCCAGAAGACCGGCGCCTGCGGCAAGCAGCAGGAAGGTGCCGGGACGGTTGCGGGCGAAGCGCTGCACCTCGCTCAGGAGGTCACCCGGTTCCTTGTTCTCGATCCAGGAAGCCACAGTTTCAGTGCGCTGGGCTGCCTGCCGGATCAGGTCGCTGGCCAGACCCTGCTGCTCAGGGGCCTCAGCCATCGTCTGCAGCTGGCTGGAGACGGTGCGGATACCCTCAGCAACCTTCTGCTGCTGCGTGCCGGCCTGGCTCGACAGGCCCGACTTCGCCTGGGACAACAGGTCCTTCGCGCTGGACTTCGCCTCGGAGGCGACGTTGGCGGCCTCTTCCTTCGCAGTCTGCGCTACACCCTGCGCGGCGGTGGCGGCATGCCCTGCCACGTTGGAGGCTTCCTCCTTCACTGCGTCCTTTTTGGACCCGGAGGCAGGCGTAGCGGACGGGGTCGTCTCGATGATGGTGGTCGCCTCCGGGTCCTGCGATGAGGACCCGGTGACGTTGGTCCATTGATTTTCCGTCATCATGCTCTCTTTCCTTCGCGGTCAACTGCTGGGGATGACCAGCACTGATGCAATACTAAGCATGGTTACTAATATTTAGTAAGTACCCTTGCTATATTTCGCAAAACCGGACTTGCGTTTCAGTGGTGAGACGATGGGCAACGAATCCCCTGTTGGAGCACGTCGACGGTGTATTGGGTGGAGTCCGGGCGGTGGTACGGTGACGCCTATGCACGTGAAGGCTTACCAGCGAAGCCCCCAACCCGAACGTAGGAGGCCAAAGCCGGGCCTGGTCCTCGCCGGCTACAGCCGTTCCATTGCTGCTTTCCAGGATCAGCAGCTGTCCGCCCTGCAACGGTTTGGCCGCCGTCTGGTGCCAAGGCATCCCGCACAGCTGATTGTCCTGGGGTTCGCGACGGCCATCGCAGTGGGGACCGGGCTGCTGATGCTCCCGGTCGCAAAGAGCGGCGCCGGCGGCGCCTCACTTCTGGAGGCCGTGTTCACAGCGACATCTGCGGTCTGCGTCACGGGACTGATCACCGTGGACACCCCGGTGTTCTGGAGCGGGTTCGGGCAGGTAGTGATCCTGGGGCTGATCCAGATCGGCGGCTTCGGGGTGATGTCCTTCGGCACCCTGCTGGGCGTCCTGACCGCCCGGCGGCTGGGCCTGCGGTCCCGAATGCTGGCCGCAGCTGAAACCAAAAGCACTGGCTTTGGCGACGTCCGGCGGGTCCTTGTGGGGGTCTTCATTATCAGCCTGATCGTCGAGGTACTGCTGGCCCTGGTGCTGACGTTGCGGTTCCTGTTGGGCTATGGCTACCCTCTGGGCCAGGCGTTGTGGCACGGTGTCTTCCACTCAATCTCGGCGTTTAACAATGCCGGCTTTGCCCTTTATTCGGACAACCTCATGGGCTTCGGCAGCGACCCGTGGATTCTCCTTCCCATCGCCGCCGGCGTGATTATCGGCGGGCTCGGGTTCCCTGTACTTTTCGAGCTGCGCCGCCAGTACCGCCGGCCCATCTTTTGGAGCATGAACACCAAGCTGGTGCTCCTGGGCACCGTTGTCCTGCTCGCCGGTGGCACGGCCTTTTTCACCGCGGCCGAGTGGAGCAACCCGGCAACCTTGGGCGGTCTTGCTCCTGCTGACCGTGTGATGGGCGGATTTTTCCAGTCTGTCATCACTCGCACAGCGGGCTTCAACAGCACCGACATCGCGCAGATGCACCCGGTGTCCTGGCTGGGCATGGACATCTTGATGTTCATCGGCGGCGGCCCCGCAGGCACGGCAGGCGGGCTGAAGATCACCACCTTCGCCGTACTGTTCTTCATCCTGGCCACCGAGCTGCGCGGCGGCACCGCGGTGAACATCTTCGGCAAGCGGCTCTCCCGCGCCGTGCACCGGCAAGCCATCACCGTGGTGCTCCTGGCCATCGCCCTGGTTGTGGTGTCCACCATGTTCCTGATGCTCATCACGGACTTCGGGCAGGAGCGGATCCTCTTCGAAGTAGTCTCCGCGTTCGCCACCGTGGGCCTCTCCACCGGGATTACCGCCGGGATGCCTCCCGCCGGGCAGGTGGTGCTGATCCTGCTGATGTTTATCGGCCGTCTGGGCCCGGTTACCCTGGGCACCGCCCTGGCCGTGAGAAGCCGCCCCATAATGTACGAATACCCGAAGGAAAGGCCCCTCATTGGCTAAGGACTTGTTTTCCCGCAGAGCCGGGCGTGTGGCGCAAGCGGACTCCGTCGCAGTGATCGGCCTGGGCCGGTTCGGCGGCGCCCTGGCCCTGGAACTGGAGGAGCAGGGCACCGAGGTCTTGGGCATCGACAGCAACGAGGAAATCGTGCAGTCCTACAACGGTCTACTCACCCATGTGGTCCGGGCGGACTCCACCAAGGAAGAGGTGCTGCGGCAGCTCTCCGTTCACGAGTTCGACCGCGTTGTGGTGGGCATCGGCACCGACTTGGAGGCGAGCATCCTCACCACGTCCCGACTGCTCACCTTCAAGCACCCGCAAATCTGGGCCAAGGCCATCAGTGAACCGCACGCCGAGATCCTCGGCCAGCTGGGAGTGGAGAACGTCATCCGGCCCGAGCACGACATGGGCAGGCGCGTGGCCCACCTGGTCCGGGGCTCCATCCTGGACTACGTAGAATTCGAGGACGACTTCGTGATGGTCCGCACCCGGCCGCCCGTGCAGGCACGGGACCGCCCACTCGGTGTCCTGGGTCTGCGGGACCAGTACGGCATCACCATCGTCGCCGTGAAAAGGCCCGGTGGTGTATGGACACACACCACCGCGCAGACGGTTCTGTACGACGACGACCAAATAATCGTCCAAGGCCCCAAAGACCTAGCCGAAAGCTTCAGCACTCTCGCATGATGCCCGCAGACTCGGAGGACATTCCGTGCAGGGCGCCCCAGCTGCAACGCCTACGGACCTCTCATATCCCTGGTTACTCGAAGCGCAGAGCTTTCGAGACACCGAATCGCTTAGGAGAAAGCGGTCAACCAACTGCAGACGTGACGGGAATGGCGGAACTCGTTACCGGCGGACGCCCTTACGCCCCGAGATGCCTTCCGCAACGGCGATGAAAAGAACGCGCAATCACCGCCACGATAGATCCAAGGAAGTTCAGTTCGAAGATATCGCCCGTGCCGAGCAGGTTAGCGATGACCCCGCCTATGACAGACCCGGCCAGCCCAAGTACGAGCGTGGCAACAAAGCTCAAATTCTGCTTGCCGGGCTTGATGAGCCGGGCAAGGGTACCTATCACCAGCCCCGCAACGATAAGCCGTTGCGGGGCTGGCTCACTCCCGGCAAAGGCCGCTGGAGCGCCAGGACAGATCTGGTGAGTTCGGGCCCGGTGTAACCTTTTTTGCGGGGCTGCCCGTTACCAGTAACCCCCTGGGGCGGGTTTGTTTCTGGGTGCGCCGTGCGGTTACCCTAGCGTTGCGAGGGCGGCCGGTGCACATTCGATCGTGACCGGGGTATTTTTCTTGAGGGATTTCACTTCTCCGTCAATTTGGTACGGGATGGGTTTAAGGGTTGTGAACCGGTAGCTGCTGACGCTGGGCTGGTTTCCCAAACCCTGGGTGGTGGCCCGCAGCGCGGTTAGCAGCACGCGGAACTTTGACCGGTGGGGAAAGATCACGACTTCGAACTTCCCGTCCGAGGCGGCGTCGTCGGCTTCGCTGAGGGTGGCGTACTTGGCCATTTCGGCGATGTTGGCCAGGACGATGCTGTCGAATTTGCGTCGCTTGCCGTCTTCTTGCCGGATCTCGAAAGGTTTGAATTTCGAAAAGGTGCGGATTACGGAGAACATCTCCTTCAGGGCGCCTTTACTGCCCTTTTCCAGGTCGATGGCCATGACGGGTGTCAGGCCGAACCCGATGTAGGAGTGGGCGTATTCGGCAAGAGCGCCGGGATTCGAGCCTGTTGCCATCTTCAGCAGGTCGATGTGCCGCACCTTGCCGCTGGCGATTGCTGCCTCGAGCGGTTGGGTGCGGGTGGTCCGGCGGTGGTCGTTGGCGTTGCCTGCTGCTTTCACGGCACATACTGCGTTCGGGTTGCCCGCCTGCATCACGCCGTTCACGACTTCGTTATAACCGCCGTCTCCGCTGACGGATACGACGAGCACGCTACTGCCGCCGTTGGCTGCTTCACGGGCCAATTCGACCGCATGGCCAGCGTGGGCAGTGGGTTGAAGGGTGATGTCGACTGAGTATGGAAGCAAGTCCGCGAGGCTGGCTTTGAGTTCTTCAGCGAGTCTGGGCGCATCCCCAGTGCTGTTGGGGTTGAAGATCACGACAATTGATTTGAAGATCCGGGTAGTGCTCATTACGCGCTCCGTGGTTCTGTACTTTTTGTTGATTCATCCAGATATGGTTCGGGGGTTGTCGCTGCGGTGGCTGGTCAGCAGTAGGGGCTCGCCACTGAGTGGGACGGTTTAGCTGTTTCCGGTATGGACGATGCTTCCGGAGTCCTCTTCGTGGGCCGGGGTGCCGGCGAGGCCTTCGGGTGTGAGATCAAAAGTCTCGATACCGGCGGCGATCCCTGTCTCGTCGGTGGCGAATGGGTCGTTGTGAGGGCTGTTCGTCATGATTGGTCCTTTGGTGATCGTGCCGCCGACCACCCGGGCCGGCGGAGGTTTTAGCGGGCAGTTCCATAGCGGGAACGGTGCCGGCAGCGACCGCCGTCGTGGTCAGGCAGCGGCAGGATAATGTGGGCCAGATCGGGTCGTGGCCGGAGGGTCAAACCAGAGCGTGGTAGCTGGCAAGAATGTAGTCGGCAGCGGCGGGGCCCTTCATTTTCAGGCACTGGCCGGGGCTGACGCGCTGTCTCATGGCGGCCCAGAAGGCCTGCTCGGACCGCGGGAGTTTGCCAGCCAGGCAACACCAGCTGGTGTATAGGCCGTAAAAGCAGTTTCCGTCCAGAGTCGATTCCGACTCCTGGTCACAATAGGTGGCTTCGCTGAGGAACTGGTCGAACTGTGAATGTGCCATGGGTGGCTCTTTTCACTACGGTGCAGATGTCCGCCGTTGGGCTACAGCGGCCTGAAACTCAAATGCCTTGCACGGGACACTGGGTGTACTGGCCAGAGCTCGCCGTTGTGATGCCCCGGCCGGCTAATACGTAGGTGAAACAGATGACTCTGGCGCAGCACCAGTTCAGGATGCTGCGCCAGGATCGCATTGCCCGGCACTGCCGGGAAGCGGGATTTAGGCGTGGTTGTCGTGTACGCGGTTGCCGGCCTTCGCCAGGCCGCGGGCGATCATCAGGCCGACGGTGAGCCAGGTGATGTACTGCATCGCGTCGTTGGCGTTGAAGACATCGACGCCGTTCTCGCTTGCGTCGTCCCCAACGACTGCAGCGGTGATGATCGTCGCGATTACCGCCGCGACGTAGACAGCGAATTCGAGGGTCCGGGTTGAGATCTTGATGTCATTGGCGTTCCGGACAACGGTAGTGGCGTGACCGTTGTGGGTCTGACTAGTCATATGGTTCTCCTTGGGTGATGTGAGCAGCCTGAACGGCTATGCAAACTCTGATCCCTTTACTGAAACCATGTCAACAACTCTCTACACTGTAGACTTTACGCGTAGACTACTTGATAAGCAAGCTTATTCATCCGTGGCAGGGGTGGGCCTGACGCAAGAAACAGGACGGTTCCCCTATGGCCTCCCCCAAAAACATCCCCAGCGGACCAGCACCCCGAAAAGCGCGACTGAGCAGGGACGTCGTCCTCTCGGCGGCGTTGGAGCTCGTCGACGCTGAAGGCGTTGATGCTCTCACGATGCGCCGTCTGGGTCAGGAACTGGGGCGCGACCCTATGAGCCTTTACCGCTACGCCGCCAACCGCGCCGCCCTGCTGGATGGCGTCACCGAGATGGTGCTGAACGAACTGGCGATCTTCCCTGATGACCCGGACTGGCAGGCTCAGCTGCGCCGGATCGCACACGACCTCCGGCTCCTGGCCCTGCGCCACCCTAACGTCGTGCCCCTGCTGGTCACCAGGCCCCTGTCCACACCCTTGGGACTGCGTCCACTGGGTACGCTTCGCCCCCTCGAACAAATACTGGCCCTGCTTATTGGCGCCGGCTTCGCTCCCGCTGATGCCCTTCACGTCTACCGCGCGTACTACGGATTCCTCTACGGACACATCCTCAATGAACTCCAGGAATACATCGTGGACCCTGACGAGAACGAAGCCATCCTCCGCCTTGGTCTGCACCGCCTGCCGGCTAAAGAGTTCCCGCGCCTGCGCGCACTGGGCCCGGTCCTGGCCGAGTACGACGGTGAGGTTGAGCTTGACCAGGGACTGAGCATCCTGCTCTCGGGCCTGGCCATACAACTCTCAGGACCGCACCCAAAACCCCTGCCCTGAAAGACCTTTGTCGACGCAACCGGCCCGGGATGACGGGGCTGAGGGGAAGGTCGAACCGGAAGCCCAACCGTCCCCCAACCCGCGGACTTTTTGTCGGCAAGTCCGGACGTATTGGATTTCTTGCTGCGGCTAGGATCATTGACCGGACGTGAGACCCGGCAAACAGGCCCCGCAGGCCGCTATCTATTAGCGGTGCAGGGGCGCATACTCAATGCAGTGCCGTTTATTCGGCTTCGCAGTCCTCCAGTGTCCCCCCGACAAGGGGTTGTTGTTTGGGCATAAGAGGAATGAGGCCCATGGTGGCCCAAAGAACACATCCATTGCCGTCCGAGCTCGTCGATCACCTTCAGGATCTTGTCCTGGGCACCAAGGACGTGAAGGAGATGCTGGACGAGCTCGCTGACTTTACGGCCCTGACACTATCTGACCCTGCCGCTGCCTTTTGCAGCATCACCTTGATGCGGCGAAAGAAACCAGCGACGGTTGCCAGCAGCGAAAAGGGCGCAGTCCGGCTCGATGAAACGCAATACAGCGCCGGCGACGGCCCCTGTCTGGCCGCCATCCGTCAACAGACCGTCATCCACGTGCCTGATCTGCGCGAGGAACGCCGCTGGCCCGGCTACAGGGCGGCCGCCCTGGCGGAGGGAGTCGGTTCCAGCCTGTCGGTACCGCTGGTCCTTGAAGGGGAAGCCGAAGCGGGTCTGAACATGTACTCCACCCGCTCCCATGGATTTACCGGCGAAGACATCGAAAACGTCGAATCCTACGCCTACCATGCGTCAAAAGCTCTCCGGCTCGCGGTACGGATCAGCCAGCTCGCCGAGGCCAAAACCAACCTGGCAGCTGCCCTGGAATCACGCACCGTCATCGACCTGGCAGCTGGCGCGATCATGGCACAAAACCGATGCAGCCAGGAATCCGCGATGAGGATCCTGAAAATCGCTTCCAATTCGCGCAACGAAAAGCTCCGGGATGTTGCGGCATCAGTAGTCTCATCACTGACCGCAGACCCGGGCGTCCGGACCCATTTCGACGCATAGCCAGGTGAATCCGTGTCCTTACTTATCGGTGGCTGCGGAATGACCGGAAAGGTGCCCCGACTTCAACGCCTCACCGCCCAGAGCCCTTGCAATGAGACGCTCACCGCCCGAAGAACCGTGCCACACTGCTGGACACCGCGTCCAACAATAAGCCTACTTACTATTGGTCTCAATGTTTGAAGATGTACTGCGATTCCTCCTGCCAAAGTGCTAGTAGACGGGCTCTAAGAGCCAACGAAGCTTGGGCTGGGCGGACCACAAGCTGTGGACTGTAACTGAAGCGCTGAGCTTGGACAGTTTGGCGCTGAGCGACATCGGGTAGCTCTGCCGCACGTTTAACTGTCAAAATCAGCTCTTCCTGTATCGGCGTTGAAATGCGCGCAGGGCACTGCCGGGCTAGGGAGGGCTGCTTCGGTTCGTGCAGCTGTAGTGGCCTTGCCGCATTCCGCTACTCTCCTGGAAGTCGGACGTGGTCCGAAGTGAGTTCGGAGATGCGGCTGACGGTGTAGCGACCCTGGGTGCCGGTGAGTCGGTGGCCTAGTACGACTTGACCGTAGACCGTGGGAACGTGCATTAGATGCAGGAAACCTCTCAGTGTGCTTCGTGCGTGTCCGAGCCACTGTTGTCTCCTCCTTTCCAGGGCTTCCCGTGAAGTATGGCCTCCGGCTCGGCCAGGGCGCGTGGAATGTCATGCTGTGACGGGAGAGCCGATGAAGGGCAGTGAGGATTTGGGCCAGCCATATGACGGTGGGGCGAGAACCATTCCGATCAGAACCAGCGGATCCTCTAGAGCTTCCGTCCCGCGTGTGTGGAGAGGAAGTCGAAGGTTTTGTCCCGCGCCTTGCGTGCCTCGTCAAAGTTCAGGTGGAATTGGTACTCGTGTGGCAGCTCAGGCTCGTGCGTGGCGGGCCAGAAGAGCTCGGTCACTGGGACCCCGGCGTCCTTGAGCCGGTTGCTGTAGGGAACAGACTGCAACCACGTGAGCCCGTCACCGTTGCCGCCGCTGATGAAGGTCGGCGGGAAGTCGTCGGTCACGAAGTCGATGGTGGACATGGTCGCGCCAGCGTAGGTAGCGGACCAGTCTTTCGTGCCCGTATAGGCCCACAGGGATGTCTTGAAACCCCAGGCTGCGATGCCGCTGAGATCCGCCATGGCCCGAAGGTCGTAGACACCGCAATGCAGGATGGTGGCCGCCAGATCTGACTTCTGCAGCGTAGGCTGGATTCCCATCAAGTTGGCGTACTCGGGATTCACGGTCAGGGTGGTCATCTGGCTCGCGAGCTGCGCGCCGGCAGAGTCACCGGCCAGGACGATGCGGCTGCTGTCCACGTTCAGCTCCGCGGCATGGGCCTTGATGTAGGCAAGAGCCTCGTTAATGTCCCGCACAGCCGTGGGGTAGCTGGCCTCAGGGGCGACCGGATAGCTCATGCCAATGGTGGTGTAACCCTCGGCCGCGATGATCTGGAGATACGGATTCACATCTCGCTGGGCTCCGGAAATCCAAGCGCCACCGTGAATCCACACCACAGTAGGAAGTGGTGCGATGGTCCCTGCCGGACTGAAGACATCGAAGGTGGAACCTGGCTTGTACACGACGCCGGCTTGGGTTTGCAGCGGTGCATCCGGAACGTACGGCGTCATTTCGTCGATGGTCGCCTGTGCCCCGCGCTGAAAGACACTCCGGATCAGCATGGCCGAAGGCCACGGAGTAGCCGAAAGCGCCAGCGCGACGACCAGCACCAGCAAAATCGCCAACTCAAGCTTCCTCAACCGTGAGGATCGTTTTTGCTTCCCAGGAACTCGAGGAAACGAACCAGCAACTACTGATTCGCCCTTCTCCGTTCTACCCTCGACGGTCTTTATCGGCCCCATGACACTCTCTCCCCCATTAGGTGTACCTCCGACCATGCTAGAACGCCTCGAGAAGATTCATCGTCACATAACCAAGCCTTTTGGGCTCCGGGCTCGTCTTGCTCCGCAAGTGCAGGATCTCCTAGCACCTGGTTCCCCTTTACCTGCTCCCTGTCATAGGAGCAGGTAAAGGGGGCGATCCCTTCCTCTTGGCAGCGCTACCCTCCTTGGAGTTGTTTCCACCTCACGGACCATCACCGGCAACGCTTGAACCTGGAGAAGAGCCGGAACCAGAGTTGAAAAGTAAGCAGGCTTTCTATTAGTTTGGGAGGCAGCTCCTCCGCCTTTCCCCCATTGGCGGGGCAGCGACCCGAAGCCCCGCGCATTCCCCCGTGCTGCGGGGCTTCTCACTGCCCAGACAGCAACGTCCTGCGCCCGGCGGCGATGGGCAGGAAGACCCGCGGGGGCTTCGACATGGGGTCGCGCCGGTCCGGGTGACGGCGAGCGATTGTGGACTTTATCCAAGGTGTTGGGTTATTCTTCGAGCGTCTCAGAACTGCACCGGGGGGTGATGCGCGTGGCTAGGTCTCGTTCGCCGTGGCGTGCCCTGCGTCCTGTTCTGTTGGGAGGTGCTGCCACCCTTACGTGGCTGACTTTTTCTTCCACGGCCGCGTCGGCCGACACTCTTTCGGACACTTCAGCCTTGCTGGGTCGCGTCACCAGCTCCGTCTCCACGCTGTCGGACAAGGCAATAAGCCCTGTCCCTGCGGCTCCAGCCGCTACACAGCCGTCGGGATTGCTGCAGCCGGTGGTCGGCTCCGCCGCGGGCCTGGCAGATGACATCGTCTCAACCGTGCCCATCATCAATCAGGTGGTGCCGGCAGGCACCGTCTTCACTGTCATAGCGCCGATCGCGCAGCTCGCCGATGGCGCGACCACTGTTGTTGTCGAAACGGTTGTGCCACCGGTAGCCGAGACGGTCCCGGACCTGGAACCTGTCCTGGACCCGGTCACCGACCTGGTGACCGGTAAGACGCCCGTACCGGCGCCTGCCCTACCGGGGCAGGTCGGGGATGACGGCGGGCTTCCTGCCCGCCCCGATTCTGCTCCTGCAGAGGGTACAGAGACGGACTCCGGATCAACGGCAGACACCGGGGACACCGCGCAGGGCAACGGGTCGGTATCTCCAGCGGCCGCAGAAGCATCATCCTTGGACGACTCCGGGGCTGAAACCTCGTCGCAGTCTTCGGATACGCGTTCGGGCGGAAGCGGCCCCGCAGCCGGGCCCACCTCCCCGTGGCCAGCGAGCATGGCACTTTCCGTGACGAGTCAATCGGCCGGCGCGGTTGATCCTGCACCTTCTCCCGGACCGTCCCCGGCAGCTCCCGGGATTTCCGGTACCGGCAGCGGCGCGTCCTCGGCCGCCGGTGGTTCCGGTTCAGCAGCCTGGCTGAACCCCTTTGACTTTCACCTTCCTTTGCCCGGTTCTTCCCAGGCCGGTGAGCTCTCTGAGCACACTCCTGCGCCAGTGTCATACGACCCCGGTTCTTCTCCTGACTAGTTGAGTCCCCTGCTGCCCTTTATCCGGCGGCGTACGGGTTTTACGGGCAGCTAACCAGCGCCCCCACCTCAACTAATTGTCAGGAGACATCATCATGAATTCCACCCTTCGCAAGGGGCTGCTCGGCACCCTCTTTGCCGGCGGACTGCTGGCCTTCGGCTGCTCCGCCGCAAACGCTTCGGAAACCGCCACCGGACCCGACCTTTCCGCATCCGCGCTGATCGCCGCGTCCGCAGACTCAACCCTGCTCACCAACCTTGGCGGCGCCGGCAGCCCTGAATCAACTGCCCTCAGCGCCGCAGTGGACGTCGCGCTTAGCGCCGGAACCCTCACCGGAACCGAGCAGGGCAACACCACCGACCTCGCAGCCGCAGCCGTAGCCGACCTCGGTATTAACAACATTGGTGTGACCGACGGAGGTATCGCCGATGCAACCGTCGCCGCTGATGCCGCACTCGGTCTTGGCAACATCCTGGCAACCGGCGAAGGAACCACCAGCGGCGCCGGCACCGTCGTGGACGCAGTCGTCGACCTCGACTTAGGCGGCACCGGTACCGACGAGACCACCGGCGGCACAGGCGCGGTCGTGGACGCGGTCGTCAGCCTGGACCTTGGTCGTAACGGCACCGACGGCACCACCGGCGGCACAGGCGCGGTCGTGGACACGGTCGTCAACCTGGACCTTGGTCGTAACGGCACCGACGGCACCACCGGCGGCACAGGCGCGGTCGTGGACACGGTCGTCAACCTGGACCTTGGTCGCAACGGCACCGACGGCACCACCGGCGGCACAGGCACCGTTGTTGACGCAGTGGTTGACCTGGCCATTGGCGGTAACGGCACCGACGGCACCACCGGCGGCACAGGCACCGTTGTTGACGCAGTGGTTGACCTGGGCACTGGCGGTAGCGGCGGAGTAGATGCGGGCGTTGAGCTGGGTCTCGACCTAGGTATCGGGGGCGGCAACGAAGGTACCGATACCGAGAACCCGGGCAACGAAACCCCCGGCACGGAAAACCCTGACAACGGTACAGGAGGCAACGGTAGCGTTGATCCCGGCACCGGCGGTAACGGCACTGTTGATCCCGGAACAGACGGCAACCCCGGTACGGACATCGGCGGTACGGACAAGGGCGGCGCCGACAGCAATGAAACCACCGACGACTCGACCGTCACCGGCACCTCCAGTAACAGCGGCACCTTTGTGACCCGCGCAGGCTCCACCTCGGTCACTGGCGTGATCACCACCGACTCTTCTTACCGCAGCACCACCAGCAACGGCAACGCCCTAGCCAACACCGGCGTTGACACCTCATTCGTTCCGTTCGCCCTGCTGCTGCTGGGCGCCGGACTGCTCATGCTCCGCAAGCGGAGAATCTCCTAGCCCTAACGGCTCGCGCACTGTGTCCCTGCTACTTGAGCAGGGGCACCGTGCGGGCCGCGGCTCTTCCCCGGGGACTGTCCGATAAACGGTGTGTGGGTCCGGCCGGTTTTCATTAGTGAGTGGTTCTTTCGAACCGGCCCGCGAAGGTAATCGCGAACGCGTTTAGTGCGGGCTTCCACCTCATCACCCAGCGTGCCCTGCCGCCGCCGGTGGGATCAAGGGATCTGGTAACCAGGTAGAGGCATGTCAGGGCAGCGGTTTCGTTCGGGAAGTGCCCGCGGGCCCTGACTGCCCTCCGGTAGCGGGCATTGATCGACTCGATCGCGTTCGTCGTGCAGATCACCCGCCGGATCTCCACGTCGTACTCCAGGAAGGTCACGAACTCGGCCCAGGAGGACTCCCAGAGCCGCACGATCGCCGGATATTGCTGGCCCCATTCGGCGGTAAACTCGGCGAACCGGTCCTTGGCCGCTTGCTCGGACGGCGCCGTGTAAACGGGCTTGAGTGCCTTGACGATGCCGTCGCGGTGTTGGCGTCCGGCGTAGCGGAAGCTGTTGCGGATCAGGTGCACGATGCACTGCTGCACGATTGTTCGCTCCCATGTGGTCGTGATCGCCTCCGGCAGGCCCTCGAGTCCGTCGCAGACGGCGATTAACACATCTTCCACGCCTCTGTTCTTCAGCTCGGAGAATACCTGTAGCCAGAAGCGGGCACCCTCACCCCCGTCGCCGGCCCAGATGCCCAGAATCTCCCGCTCCCCGCTTGTGGTGACCCCCATGACGACGTAGAACGGGGTATTGCGCACCTGCCCATCACGGACCTTGACCACGACCGCGTCAACGGATCCAACGGCCGGGACGACCACTCGGTCAGCTCCGCGGAGACTTTCTCCGTGATGCGGCTGATGGTGTCCTTGGAGACCCTGGCCCCGTAGACCTCCTCGAAGTGCGCGGCGATTTCCCCGGTGGTCAGCCCCCGTGCTGAGAGGGAGAGCACGATCTGGTCGATCCCGTCCAGACGCCGTTTCCGTTTGGGAACGATTACCGGCTCGAACGATCCGTCCCTATCCCGGGGCACCTCAATCTCGACCGGGCCGATCTCGGTCAGCACGGTCTTTGACCTGGTGCCGTTCCGCATGTTCGCTGCGACCGGTGTCTGGCCGTGCTCGTGGCCGAGGTGCTCGGTCAGTTCCGCTTCCAGCGCGGTCTCGAGTACGTTCCTCGTGAGCTGGTTCAGCAGTCCGCCGGGGCCTACCAGGCTCACGCCCTGTTCCTTGGCCTGCGCGAGCAAGCGCTCCGCAAGTTCCTTCTGATCGATGATCTCTCCCGTCACAGGATCGATCATCACCCCTGCGATCTCGGTCGTGGACTCTGACACGGCCGTCTCCTTTCGAATCAGACCGGACCCCACACACCGTTATTCGGATAGTCCCGAACGGCGAGTTCAGGTGGTGAGTGCAACGCCCTGAATTCTGTGGGGTGTCGTCGATGGGCAGACCGTGGTCGCCCGTTGAGTGTTCGTTTAGCGTTTTGGGAAGGGCTGGATGCCGGGCTGGCGGTATCTGTAGCGGCGCGGGCCGCCGGGGTGTCGCGTCCAACCGCGTACCGGTGGTTGAGCGACCATCAGAAGGTGTTGCCATCGCCGCTTCCGGATTTCAGTGTGCCCCGTGCAGGGCTTTTGTCGTTGCGTGAGCGGGAAGAGATCGGCTTCCAGCTTGCCCAGGGTCATGGAGTGCGTCGTATCGCCGCCTTCCTGGGCCGGGCTCCGTCGACGATCAGCCGGGAGATCGCGAGGAACCGCGTCAGTGACCGGTATTCGCCATCGCTCGCGCAGGAGCAGACGTGGGCTCGTGCCCGCAGGCCGAAGCCGCGGAAGCTGGACGGGTTAGCGTTACGGGAACAGGTCACCACAGATGCTCACCGACCGGTTCAGCCCGGAACAGGTCTCTGGCCGACTCAGGGTGGAGCATCCGGAGACTCCGGAGATGCAGGTGTCACACGAAACGATCTATCAGGCCCTCTATGTCCAGGGCCGCGGATCCTTGCGCCTGGAAGTTGCGGCGGCGCTGCGGTCCGGGCGGGTGCGTCGGCGCCCGCAAAGGCCGGAGGGTCATCGCCCGCAACGGTTCCAGGAGATGGTGATGATCTCTGAACGGCCGGCCGAGGTCGAGGACCGCGCCGTTCCCGGCCATTGGGAAGGGGACTTAATCATCGGTTCGACGGCCTCGAAGTCCGCGATCGGGACCCTTGTCGAGCGCACAACCGGATATGTGATGTTGCTGCATCTGCCGGAGGACCACACCGCCCGCACCGTCGCCGATGCCATGATCACCGCGATGAATAGCCTGCCCGAGCAATTGCGCCGCTCGACGACCTGGGATCAAGGAGCGGAGATGTCCCGGCATCAGGAGATCTCGATGGCGACCGGTATGCCGATCTACTTCTGCGACCCACATTCGCCTTGGCAGCGCGGCAGCAACGAAAACACCAACGGGCTCCTCCGCGAGTACTTCCCGAAAAGCACCGACCTGTCCTTCCACGGACCCGGAATCCTCGAAAACGTCGCCGCAGAACTCAACCGCCGACCACGCAAACGACACGGCTACCGAACGCCCGCAGAAGTCCTCGCCGAGCTAGTCTCGAACCCAGTCAACTAATCCGGTGTTGCAGGCACCACTGGAATTCGCCCGCCTCCAAACCCTAGGGTTGTGCAACGGAAATGATCAGAACCTGGTCATCCGAAGCCCCTAGGAGTATGGGCCCTACGGTCAGGGCTAGACTGGCGTGGTTGGGACGGATTGGGGGATCCACAGCGGCTCGCGCCGCTGTTCCTCTGGTCGGTCGCCGCCAGCGGACGCGGGATGACCATGACCTTCTTCCAGAGCTTTCCGGTACCGCCGTTGCCGCCGCAGCCGCGGTCGACAAGATACGTCCCGCCGCCCTGAGTGGCCCCTCCTGCACATGAGCTGCCGGCCGTCGTACACCGTGGGGAAGTTCCTGCATCGCCTCACCATCTTTACAAGGAGGGTGGCAGGCTGCTCTGGGAGCATGATCCGGATTGCCACTGGAAGATTCGCGCCCGCCTGTGCTCTTTAACGATGAGGACGGGGCCGGGGGGTGCAGGGTTAGCTGTTGATGTTGTCCTGGAGGTAGCGGGTGATCCATCGCTCAAGCTGTTCCGTGGTCCAGCTCCCTGTAGCAACCAGGAGTATCTCGCGGTCTTCCCGCACGACGCCGGTTATTCCTTCCTGCTTGGCCAGCGTTTTGACCAGCCGGCCAACCACCGGTGAATGTTGGTGGGCGATATCCTCCCGCAGGGACACCTCGAGCTCGCGCCCCCTGAGTTCGTCCCCGCCCAGGTCCTCGACCTCGAGCAGTGGCTCATCCCCGGCGTTGGAGCCCTGATCGACGCCGCTGTCTGCGGCGTTCAGCCCGTCGATTAGGGTGCGCGCGTAGCGGGCGATTACGTCGTCTGGTACTTCTCGGAGCCCAAGGAGGAGGGCGCGTGCTTCCGACTCGGGAATTCCGGGCAGAAAGTTGTGGATTTCGCCACTGCCGCTGACCAGGACCGGGTGGTTGTTGGCTGCGTAGCGTTTGATGCGGTGCCGGGCGATCTCCCATCGCGCCGTAGGCGCATGCGTGCGCACCACGACCGCGAGGTAAGAGACCAGTCCGTCCAGAAGGGCCAGGGATTCCAGCGACAGGACGCGTTCTTCTTCCCTCGTGTACCGCTCCCAGGACGGCCAGGCATCTCGCGCTACCGACCCCGGATCCGTTGCACCTTCGTATCGCGGCCCCGTAAGCCGCGATACGATCCAGCGCCACAGAGGAACCAGACTGTCCACCGTTCCGTCCAGGAGGACTGCCGGGTTCTGCCCATCGGCAAGGAGACGAATTCTTAGGCGCTCAAGCGCTGCCTCCCGCTCGTCGAGGAACTCTTGGAAGGCGGACTGTGCCTGGGACACAGACATATTCAGGTAATCAATCATGGTAGGTGAATAACGTAGGCGATGCCCCTATCTTCGAGCAACTGCAGCACTCGAGGGTCGGCACCCAGGGAGCCTGTCCTGCCACCAACGAAGTGCCAGACGGCTTGCGCGACTTGCCCGTTGATCCCTTGGGTGTCGGCCAGGATAGCGGCGTCTTTTTCAATTTGGCGTACCACGCTGGAACGGAAGGGGACGAAGCCGGACTTTACCTCGCGCATGACACCAGCGTCGATCATGTCGGCGTACCTTCCGAACGGAAAACCCGGAGCCTGGCGGTAAAGCTGGCGCTGTGAGGCCCCTACACCGAAAAGGCCGGCGACAGCGTTCTCTGCTTCTCGCCAGTGGGTGACGAAAGGTAGAGAAGCGCCGACTTGCACCTTTGATCGGTTGAGGGCGGCAACGATGTGGTCCGCACCTTGCCTCGATGAGGCCAGGCGCAGGAAACTTGCCTCGTCCATATTCGGGGATGCTTTGCGCAGAGCGTCCCAGTTGCTGTTGATTCCGGCGATGATGTCGGCACGGGCGCTGGCGGGGAAATCATCCAGTTTCGCGATGGCGGGAACGACTTCATCGAGCAGGTGAGCGCTGCGACCAAGGAACTTCGTGACCTTGGCGATGATGTTGGCGGTGTCCCCGACGTAGGGCACGATTCCAGCCAGCGACATGCCCGCCGCCACCCAGTCGGTTTTCACCGTATTGGCGATGGCATCGCGCAGGTCGAGGATCGCGCCGGCGATCCAGCCAACTACCGGGATGAAACTGACTGCGGAAGAACTGATCGTTCCCATCAGGTAGGGCACGGTGGTGCCGTCCCCGGCATCACCGAGCGCTGCACCTTTCGCGAACTCACTGGCCCATTCATCCGGAGTCAGCGGATCGTCAAAGACGACAGGGCTAAAGCCGGCGTTGGCATCGGCTACCTCGGGTCCGTCGGTGTAGCCGTCACCATCGGTGTCGCTGGCCAGCGGATCAGTGGCCCAGCTCAACTCGTCGGAGTCGCTGAGTCCGTCACCGTCGGAGTCGGCACGCCAGGCGCTGGTTCCTTCGTCAACTTCGGCAGGGTCAGGAAACCCATCGCCGTCCGTGTCGGCGTTTGAGGGGTCTGAGAGGACCTGGAAGGTATCCGACGCGGTGGGGATCCCGACGCCGTTACCGAGTGTCAGGACTTCCTGGCCGTCAGCCAGTCCGTCGCCATCGGTGTCGGCATCGAACGGGTCTGAAACGTAGCGGAGGCCAGTGCCAGGACTGTAGGCGCCCTGAACTTCGACGCAATCGTTGAGACCGTCCTTGTCAGAGTCGCTCATGACACCCTCGTCGCCACCTGTGTCATTGCTGATCCGGCGGAAGACCTCGGGGAGTTCTGCTGCGTTATCGACCTGGTGGTACTTTCCGCCCGTTTCGGTGGCGATCGTGTTGAGCAGGCCGGAGTTCACTGCGCTGCCCAGACCGATCGTGTAGATGGTGATCAGGTTTTGCTTGGCCTGGGTCAGGTAGAAGTTGTTCCAGGTGCCGTCGCCGTCGGTCAGCAGAATCATGACCCTGCCCCGGTTTGCGTCACTGTTGTTGGCGAGGACGTTGTTCGCAGCGCTGACGCCGGCAGAGATACTGGTGCCGCCGACGTCATCGATGCGGTCGATCGCGCTCTTGACCGCGTCCTTGTTGGTGGTAAGCGGTTGCAGGACCCGGGCGAAGCTGTCGAAGTCGATGATGGCGGCGCGGTCTTCAGGCAGCAACGCGTCGACGAAGTTTTTGGCGGCGTCCTTGCGCAGACCTTGGGGGTCGTTCCAGGCCATGGAGCCGGAGGAGTCGATGGACAGCGCGAGGTCAAGGAGAACTACGTCACTGCCACCACCGTCTGTCCGTACGCGGCAGGGGTTGTCCTTGGCCGTCCACGTCGCGTTCCAGTTGATGATGTCAAAGACAGCGTAAGTGGAGAAGTGATCTACCGTCACACTCACCGTTTTGGCTGCGGCATCGACGCGCTGGTCACTGGCTACGGGAACCCAGGCGTTGGCAGTCTCGTCCAGCCAGAAAACCCTTGCCCGCTCGGCAGCCCCGCCCGCGGGCATCGTGGACGCGTCGAAAGGCAAGGTGATCTCCGCCGTGACCATGCCTTCACCGGGTGACTCGAATTCAAAAGCCCCTCCCATGCGTCCGGCGACACCCGTCCGGGTGTCTTCAGCGGGTATTGCGCTGATCCTGGCTCTCAGCGCCGACTGGTCGGCTCCGGTTACTACAGCAGACGCCCCGTCCGGGCCCTGCACCCTGACGGAGAGGAGTTCATCGGCGTCGGAAACACCGTCGGAGTCAGTATCGGGGCTGGTCGGGTCTGTGCCGCCCCGAATTTCTGCACCGTCTGGCAGCGTGTCGCCGTCGGTGTCGGCAACTAACGGGTCGGTGCCGTATGTGGATTCGAGGTTGTCGGTGAGGCCATCGGCGTCCGTGTCGGGGTTCACGGGCGATGTTTTTGCCGCTTGTTCCTGGGCGGCATTGAGTTCGTCACCGTCATGGTCCTGCGCTGCGTCGGGCACACCGTTGCCGTCGGTGTCGGCATTGTTCAGCGCCAAACCCGCCATGGCGTTAAATTCAAAGGCGTCAAGCAGGCCGTCGGCGTCAGTGTCCAGAAGTAACGGTGATCCACCCACGCTGAGCTCCGCTCGGCCGGGGATGCCATCACCGTCGTGGTCGCCGTCATAGGTGATGCCGAGGTTGGCCAGCGCGTCGGTGCCGCTGCGCCAGGCCTTGCCGAAGTGTGTTTCGGCGGCGACCGGCTGGTCCTTGGTCAGGGCGTTCCGTGCCTGGGTAAGTGCATGCTCTGCGGCGGCGAGGTCACGTTCTGCGGCAGCCCGGGCTTGCTCGGCCGACGCCGTTCCAGGCGCCGGGGGCGAGAGAGCCGTCCGGGCGTCACTGACCGCAGTCTCGGCGGTGAGACGACCCGCGAGCAGAAGATCAGCCAGCGCGGAGGACAGAACCTCTGTCTCTGCGGGATCAGCTGCTTTGCGTGCGGCGCCGTCCAAATGGGATACCAGGTGCAGGTCATCGCGGTAGGCCTGCTGACCGTCGAAGTCCTGGCTGTACCGCACTCCGTCGACATAACCTGCGACCGTCCTGGCGACGCTCTCGACCCGCTCCGGCCCCGGCGTCGCATCAGCTACCGGAGCCAAAGACGCAACCAGCGATTCCTTGATGCCCTTGCTGTTGAGTGTGAACGGTTCGGTGGCCACTGCAGCGATCCCGCTTGCAAGGCTGCGTGTCGCTAAAGCCGGTCCCGCAGGACTGATAAGTTGGGCGACTGTCGCCACCACGAGTGCAATTCCGATGCTTGCTGAGCGCATAACGGACCGCGCCATGTTTCCCCCCTTTGACCATGGCTGGAACGGTCCTCGCTCCGGCGGAGTCAGACTAACAGCGAAAGATCAGCGAAATCCGAGGGCGTAATATTACGTTTAGGTAACACTCTGGAACGATTCCGCTGTGTCCCCCACCCAACGACCGTGGGCGCGTTCCTCCTGGGTTTCGCCGGTTCCATTACGGGGCCAATCATTTCCGGCGAGCATTAATGCAGCCAGGGCTTCAAGCTTTGTTGCCCAATGCTGATGTTCACTGCGTTTTTGCCGTCAGGACTGTCCCATCCGGGTAGTAGTTCCAGCCGGGTGCGGTACTCGTCACGGAGAACGCCCTGTCGGGATTCCCGTCGTCTGTTGCACAGCCAACTGCCGAGCTTCAGGACTGCCGGATCGACGTCCCTTTTTGAGGGGAACGTACCGGTTTCCGAACGTATGTGATGAGGGCTTCGATTATGGCTGTTTCAGCAGCCGCAGGAGCGGTGATCCTGGCTGCTGCGTGGTCGCTTTCCAGCGTCGAATCAGTGGCCCGGGCAATGCGGAGGTGATAGCCGCGACACGCTTCGAATAGAGGGAGGGCGCAAAGCATCCGAGAACGTTGTCTGCGGATGTCTTCACCGTGCACGATCATTTCGCCCAGCAGGGCAAGCCGGGGCAGAGGAGGGGCTGTCCTGCTCCCCACGGTCGCGCGGAAGCGTTGCAGCGTCTCAGCGGGGGTGCTGCCCAATTGCTCCCGCAGCCGCTGGTCCACCTGCTTATCAAAGTCGAACCGGGCGCGCAGTACGCCCAGGAGCCACCGCGACGCCGGCAATGATCCGCTGACCGTCAAGTGCGCGAGGACCTCCCGCACCGACAGCCCCTGGCAGAGCGACGGCGAGGCCCACTGATCGGCTGTGAGCGGCGCAAGCTGCTCTGCCAAGACCTTGCGTTCCAGATCAACGTTACGCCAGATGGCATCACTCCTCATGCAGCCATCTTGGCCCACAATCGGGAGCTATCGCGGGTTTCAGGTGCATTCCCCTCGGGTGGGTTTAGAGGGGGGCTGCCTTGGCGAGCAGGACTGCTTTTTGTTGGTCGTTGGCGGTTATTGCCGCTGCCTTCAGCAGTTCGGCTTTGGCTTCGTTGGTTCTTCCGAGCTTGGTGAGCAGCTCTGCGCGGATGCTGGGCAGAAAGTGTGAGCGGCGGAGGGCGCCCTCGGCAACGAGGCGGTCCACGATCTTGAGGGCGGCGGCAGGTCCGGTGGCCATGGAAACCGCTACGGCGTGGTTGAGTTCGACGACGGGCCCCGGCCAGGCGTCCGAGAGCCTCGTAGAGCAGCACGATCTTGTTCCAGTCGGTTTCTTCGAAACTGTGGGCGGTTGCGTGGCATTGAGCGATGGCAGCCTGCAGGCAGTAGTTCCCCCTTCCGCATCCGAGCGCATCGGCACGTGCAAGGGAGCAACGCCGCGGCCGATCTGCGTCCCGTCCCAGCGTGAACGGTCCTGGTCGGGAAGCAGGACCGGGCTGCGTCGTGGTTGACGCGCGCGGCGAACCGGGACGCCTGGAACTCCATCAGCGCCACGAGCCCATGGACTTCGGGTTCCCGCGGCAGCAGGCCAGCCAGCACGCGGCCAAGGCGCAGCGCTTCGTTGGCCACCTCGGTCCGGATCCACCGGTCATCCGTTGTGGCGGCATAGCCTTCGGTGAAGATCAGGTACAGCACGGCAAGTACCGCGCTCAGGCGCCCGTTCCACTCGTTCGGGTCAGGGGTGTCGAAGGGCACCTGAGCGGCCGCGAGAGTTTTCTTTGCCCGAACGATGCGCTGCTGGAGGGTGGCGACGGGAACGAGCAGCATCCGTGCAATCTCCACGCTGCTCAGGCCGCCAACGGTTCGCAGCGTCATCGCGGCCTGCCCCTCACGGGAGAGCACGGGGTGGCAGGCGGTAAAGACCAGCCGGAGCACATCATCGGGGATCGGCTGCCACTGGTCCTCGGTCATCTCCCTGAGGTCCTGGGCAATCTCGCGGTAACGTTCGTCGAGCCGCTCCCGGCGGCGCCAGGCATCTATGGCCTTAAGGCTGGTTGAGTTCCTCGCGCCATCCGGCTTCCTTCTGGAGGAACTCGTTGTCGGAGAAGTCTTCGAAGTCGCTCATATCGGTCACGCGGCGGACTTCAAGTTTGCTGCCCGGGCCCAGGGGGCAGCGGCTGGCCCACTGGACCGCTTCTTCCTTGCTGGCGGTCTGGATAATCCAGAAGCCGTTGAACAGTTCGTGGGTTTCCCCGTAGGGACCGCCGGTAACGATGGGCTGCTCGGCCGAAAAATCGACAACAAACGATTCGCTCATGTCATCGGAAAGTCCCTCACCGGCGAGCAGCACCCCGGCCTTCATCAGGGATTCGTTGTAGGCGCCCATCGCGTTGATGATCTGTTCGATATCGGCGGTTTCGTATGCCTTCTTCGCCTCATCGGTAGCGCGCATAATCAGCATGAACTTCACGGTTCTTTTCCTTCGTATTGAGGACGCCTGATGCGTCCTTCTACTATCGCGTCGAACAGGCGAGCTCCGGATCGACACTGACTGGATAAATTTTTATTAACACTGCCCAGCATCCTGCCATACCCGGCCCCACAGGGTCCCAGCCAGCGCTTACAGGTTAGTAGGATGGAAGAAACTGCAGCTCACATAGGGGTAGTACAGGCATGTCCGGAAGGACTGTGGCCAAGTTCAGCCCTTTAGCGAGGAGATCCATGGCAGCGAAGCCCCCGGCAATGTCACCGTCCGATCAACCGATTGAGGAGGTACTCGACCGGGTCCCGGGCCCCGCCGTGTCGAGGCTGACGAACTGCTCGCACTCCTGGCCGAGGTCAGCGGTGAACAGCCTGTAGTATGGGCCGGCCGCATCATCGGCTTCGGCCAGTACGAGTACCGATACGAGAGCGGCCACGGGGGCCGCGCTCCCTGGCTCGCCTTCGCGCCCGGGCCAGCGAAGCATACGATCTACCTCATCAACGACTTCTCAGAGCGCTGGCCTGACCTCATGGGCCGAATTGGCAAGCACCGCGCCGCAAGGCATGCCTGTACCTGACCGGGCTGACCACCGTGGACCGCCGCGCGCTGCGCGAGCTCCTTCAACACTCCTCAACAAAACCCGGTCAACAGCATCTGACCGCTCGGACTGAGCATTCAATGTGATGTGTCGCGGGAGTCGATACCGACCTGGAGCCAAAACGCGAGTGCGGCAGCGTCCCGTAACTTTTCGTGCGGTACGGTGATCCACCCGGGGCCCATGGGACGGTCCCTGCCCATGTAAGCCGGCCGTCCGCCGCGATCCAGCAAGGCCTGATGTGCGGCAGGGTTAGTAGGGACGAGCAGGCCACCATCACGGCCGGCCGCTACAACCATCCGGTCATCCACCATGAAAGACAGTCCGCCGAACATACGAACTTCACGCACGTTTTTATATGAGATCAGCAGGTCCCGGACTCGGCTGGCCAGGGCTTGTTGGGGCTGGCTTCGGGCGCTGTCATGACGCGTCCTGCCCGCCGTACCGCAGATAGTGCCTGGCACCCCTCACAGACAGCTCCTTCCAGTAGCGGTGACACCCCGTTGCCTGATCGCTTGATCCTACGGCGGCCCGGTCAACAGGGTGATAAGAATGTCAGCGAGGATTTCGTTTCTTGACCACCTCTGAGGACAAGACCCCCCGACTCCTGTCAAGACTGATCGTCCAACATGCTGGGAGTTTCCTGGCGTCACCGACAGCGGCAAGGGAGGGGTTAAGGTCAACTGGGCTTGGCGAAGGTTACTGTTACACCGTCTCCCGGCGAATTCCGTAATCGCCGGCAGAAAGGAGTCTATTGTGCGCCCGCCCGAGCGCCTAGGCGCGGACGTTCTGATAGCTGGAGTTGTTGGGGTCTATACCAGTCGGCGAAAGAATGACGTGTGAGTCTTAGAAACCCGCCGTGTCTGGCTTGGATCACCGTGACGGACACAACCCTGCATTACGCGCTAGGGGAGGCGACGAGCCAAAAGCAGTTGATGTGGCCCTTGACGTCCAATCATCCCGTGCTGTCTGGCGGTATCTGGATGTCCTGAGCAGCAAGTAACGGCAGACGCATGTAGGGGTTGCCGACGCAAGGACAGGGCCGGCTTCTCACAGTGAACGACCGAAAGGGTGAGCAAAAAGTAACGCGGCATGGCCCCTGAGGAAACTCGACCGAAATACCGCACAGATACTGTCTTCCCATGCTGCCCAGCCCGGACCGCATAAGAAGTTCGACCCCCGGAGCCTATCCCTATGTCCTATGTGAAGCCCGGTGATCTGATCACGACGATGATCGACGCTGGTGAGTCGAAGGTATTCATGTCCACCCGGGACACGGTGGTGCGCGCGGCGATGGCCGGTGCACTGCTCTCCCTGGCGGCCGCGTTCGCTGTCACGGTGAGCGTGACCACCGGCATCCCGCTGGCGGGGGCGATCCTCTTCCCGGTCGGGTTTATCCTGCTGTACCTGCTCGGCTACGACCTGCTGACCGGGGTGTTCGTCCTGACACCCCTGGCGCTGCTGGATAAGCGACCCGGGGTGACCGTCCGCGGCGTGCTCCGCAACTGGGGGCTGGTGTTCGTCGGGAACTTCATCGGAGCGTTCATGGTGGCCCTGCTGATGGCGGTCGTCGTGACCTACGGCTTCGCGATCCCGCCGAACGAGGTCGGTGTCGCCATCGGTCATATTGGCGAGGGGCGCACGCTCGGCTATGCCGAGCACGGCGCGTCCGGGATGCTGACGCTGTTCGTCCGTGGAATGTTGTGCAACTGGATGGTGTCGATCGGCGTGGCCGGCGCCATGATCGCCAAGGACGTCCCCGGGAAGGTCATAGTGATGTGGATGCCGATCATGCTGTTCTTCTTCATGGGCTTCGAGCACTCGATCGTTAACATGTTCCTGTTCCCGTCGGGTCTGCTGCTCGGCGGCCAGTTCACCATTCTCGATTACCTGGTCTGGAACGAAATCCCGACAGTGCTCGGCAACCTCGTCGGCGGTCTGCTGTTCACCGCGCTTCCCCTCTACGTCACCCACGCGCGGACCAAGGCGCCCTCCAACGCCTTCGCAAACCCCGAACTCCCGGCAAGGGAAGACGTCGCACGCACCGAAACCGGAATTCGCCACTAACGTGAATCGCCTGGAGTAACGGGAACGAGCTGATACACCCTCACTGACTAATCGCAGCGGAGACCCTCTGCAACAGAAGCAGAACCAAAATATCGACTCCAAATGACGAAAATCCCCAATACTTCGTCATGCGCAGGGGAACTGGGGTCATAAGCTGCCAGGTCAAATAGACTCCGGTCCGGATCCCCGGCATTGAGTTTCACGTCGATACGGGCGGCTTGCTTCTCGATGAGGTATTCGATTCTGGCGACGTGCCGGAACTCCCGAAGTGGCTCCCCGCGCACGATTGTGAGGAACCGGGAGACAGGCCTGAGGAGGACTGCTCCCTGGATCAGCTGCCCGTACTGGGCGCCGGTGAAGCATTCTACGAGTATGACTTCGGGGACAGCTGGCTTCACCGGCTTGAGCTGATGAGCCCCCGTCCCGTCGAACCGTCCGTGCCGCCGGCGTTGCTGTTCGACGGGGTCCGCCGCGGGCCGTTGGAAGACTCCGGCGGATTCCCTGGCTACGAAGAAATCATGGATGCCCTCGCCGATGCCTCCCACCCGGAACACGAAGAATGCTCCGCTTGGGTGGCAGAAATGACCGGCACGGATGAGCCTTTTGACCCGGCCTTCCTGGACATCCCCGCCGTCAATCTGAGGCAAACCTGGCATCGAGTCGGAACCCGGCCAGAACCTGAGGAGACATGCGAGGAGGCTGGATCCGGCCTAGACACTGCGGAAGTTTCCGTGCAGGTCATCCCATCGGCACGGAAACCTGCCATTGGTCGCCCATTCCCAGCCACTCCAGGACCACGGAGCAGGACGGAACCCGATCCGCCATACCCGGGTGTCTGCAACCCTGCCGGCTCCGACGCCGAGCGGGAGCCGGTCCGTAAAGGTTTGTCCGCGAATTCCCAACCGGGTAGAAGGCGCAAAGGCTGAGGCGCGAGTAGGATTCGGGAATGGCCAAAAAATCGAAATCCGCGTTGCTACCTTTGCTCGCCCTCGCAGTGCTGGCAGTCCTGGGCAGCCTCGTCTTCCAGAAGGTCAAGGCAGGTCGCGCCGATGTGTCGGGCAACGCCGCCCCGCCGCTGGATGACAAGGCCAAGGAATATATCGAAGAGGTCGTCGCAACGCCCCGCCCGCCGGCAACCGGGTTGCAATAGCACTCTTCTCTAGGGGCTCTCCCCCGCCTGAACCGAGACCCGATAACGTTATGTAAAGCTAAAGCTGCGTATTGGACTTGTCCTGCCGGCACTCCTGAAGATCGCCGCCGTCCTGGTCCCCGCCGCGGCCACCGGACTTGTGCTACTGATGGCCGGCGCCGCCGTCACCCACACACGACGACGGGAAATACCAAACTCGCCATCAATCTGGTACTAGGGGTGCTAGCCGCATTAGTCGCAGTAGCCCGGTTCAGCGCTTACAGCTAAGCGCCTCCCTTTGAGCGACGAATTCACTGGGTCAACTACGCTCCTAGTCCCTAGTGTTTGATTACACCCCGACCTGACAATTACTCCTCACCTGCCACGAAGAACAATCGCTACTCCTGCCGGTTCAGGTACACGACAGCTCCCAGCACCCGACCGTTGAACCGGATTAACCCCGCTCATGGCTGCTCGAAAGTCGGCTGCGCAGGCTATGGGTCAAGAACAACGGCTTCTGCCAGAACGGGGAAAGGCTCCAAAGGGGTCACCCCGCAAACTGCAGACAGGGCTTTCGAGCCAGAGGGTTGAGTGTTCAGAAGGTTGCCTAAGGCGCTAACGGAGCGATTCCACGTGGGATACGAGCTCGTGCGAGCATCGCTTCGGCTGCGCCTTCGGCGTCCTGATTGTGGTTGCGTCCGCGATCTTGCGATGCGAGGCGAGGGTCTGCTCGGGTCGGTCGGCTGGCGGAGAGATTTCATGCGCATCTCCAAGGATGATTTTGGCGATGAAGGCCACTAGC
>NZ_VAHM01000019.1 GCF_005796185.1 Pseudarthrobacter sp. NamB4 | reverse complement strand
GTCACTGGTGCGCAGAGCGGAAAATCGGAGCTAGCACATCGGGCTGATGGATGCCGTCCGCATGCCACCTGCCGCGGCCACGAGGCGTTGTCCGGGCGGGCATCCCGAACCCGAAGATCGGCGTGTGCGCCATCGAGCCGCACGCGCACGAGAACGGCCTGTTCGGTCAGGGCGAGGAAGCGGAGAAGATCGAGCCGGGCGTGAAGCTGGCGCAGGCGGACGGGAGTAACGCGGTCTCCCGCTGCCGGTGGACACTGTTCTTGCGGGCTGGCCGGTGCGATTACGACCTGGTGGTGGCCATGTATCACGACCAGGGCCACGGGCCAGCTAAGGTGCTGGGCATTGGGGCGGGCATGAACATCACGTGGTCCTGCCGGTAATCCGCACGTCCGTGGACCACGGCACCGCGTTCGACATCGCCGGCAACGCGATCGCCGATTCCCGGTCAATGGTGGAGGCGCTGCACCAAGCGGCGGAAATGGTCACCCGGCCGTCCGTGGCCGTGTAACCCGCGGAATTTGTGGGGGCCGGGACTAGCAAGGGTAGCACTGCAACCACCATGCCCAGGGAAGGAGACCGGGAACGCTCAGCGCAAACGCGCGGCGCGAGGAGATCTACCACCTCGCCCTCACCACCGCCTGGCCTCCGTGGGAGGAACTTTCCGTCAAGTTCGAGGTGACCGCGTCCACCATCCGCCGCGATCTCGCGCTCCTGAACACGCAGGGCCGGCTGGCCTACACCTACGGCGGGGCGATGGCGCTGGGCGCGCACCCGGAAGCTTCGCTGCGGCAGCGCACCGGCGAGGCGTTCGAGCAAAAGCACGCAATCTCCCGCTGGGCCGGGTCCGTGATCCAGCCCGGAGAGAACATCCTGCTAGACGCCGGCTCCACCGCAGGTTCACTTGCGCACGGACTGCGCGGGTTCGAAAACCCTCACCACGCCGGGCATCAACACCCTGCCGACTTCCGGTGTCCGGCGCTTCTGGGGGCACCGGTCCTTCGGCGCTTACGTTGCCGGCCAGCCCGCGACGACGGGGGCGATGGCTAATAGCAGTCTGCCGACAGTGGAGTGGGCCTGGCCCTGGACCAGGACGTCGAGGCGGATATCAGAACTAGCAGTAGTCGGTCCGGTGTCGAGGGCAAACAGCTTGCAGAAGTCAAAAACGAAGCACTGTCTTTTGTACAATGCTTTGGAACCCCGGCCAAGTTAGACTGATTCGACAGTGATGACTGCATTTCCGTCGGCCTGAAGCAACCCAAGCTTGTAGCGGCTCCCAAGTGGACCGAAAAAGTCAGTGGCTTGAACGCCGTTTAGGCGTTCCTCGTAGAGGAACGGTGAGACGAAGTGGGGCAGGACCGTCCTGCGGAAGTCGGTGGGATTTTCCCGGACCCAATTGACCATCGCCGACTTTGTCGTGTCGGGAAGTGTTCCCCCCTCTGCGGCCTCAGCATGGAGCAGGAGAACATCGTCAATGCTGAACCAAATGCTGACAACACAAACAGGGTTCCCGCTCAAATGACTAATTTTGACAGTCGCGTTTCGTCCATATGCCGACTGGTGAGACCAATCAGCGTTGAAACTAAGGACGTAACGCTGCCCCGCCATCCAGATTGGCTCAGTTCGTCTGACGCCCTTCCCGATATACGTGATCCGAGTTTTTCCAACTCTTGCCCACCCCAGTTTTCTGCCGTTCTGGTGGACGCAGAGGTAACGCTTCCGGGGGACCAGATCTATACGTTTACCATCTAGCCACCAGAGTGTAAGGTCGTCTTCGCGGCCAACGACGAGACTATTGGTTTTGGAGAATGAGTAAGTCCGCGATTCCCACGAGTACTTTTCGGACTCCATGAGTTTTACTGTGCCGTAACACACTTGAGGCGATTTCGGCGCTCGCTTGACGGCTGTGACAACGAGGCCGAGTCGTCTAACCTTTTCCTTGTATAGCTGCAGGCGCTGTGAATGCTCGTCATCGCGTTGCTCGCGCCTGCGAAGGATTTCCGAGTCCGCATGCCTTGCCGCGGCTTGTGCGGCCAAGTAAAGCCGTCGTATAGGTGGAAGCAGTTCCTCCATGTCGGCAATCATTTTAGGCGTTATGGGGACGCGTTCCAGCAACCACGGCTGAATGTTCTTTTCGAGTTCCTTCAAATTTGCCGGATCTTGGAACGCGACGGTTGCTTCCTTGTTTCGCGTGCCTCGGCTGGTCAAATTCTGACTACCGATGCTGGCAAACTCTCCAGGGGCGAGAATGATTTTTGCATGAAGATCGGGAAGGTGGAAAAGCTGGTGCCCTTGTTCCATAAGCTTGACTAGCGTGGGCAAGGAGGACGCGCCGGAGGCAAACACGTCCGTTTCGAAGAGAGTGTAAATCTCGCATACTCCCTCCCCTACGCCGCCCAGAACTGAATCTGCCGTCCGGGACGTCAGGTAAGGGGAGAATGCCTGGACTTTGACCATGTCGTCGTGAAGTTCATTGCGCCACCGACGATCGATGCTCCGGAGGTATACGTCCAACTGTTTCCGTCTCCTTTAGAGTGTGAGTGTTGAATCCAGTGCATACTCAATATGAAGTCGCATCTAGTGGACGAACCAGCAACGTCTCGTGACATTGGAGCTCGCGTCTCTCTGCAAAAGGCCCAGCGGTTTGCTGGACCTTTGCAAGAACGCCCTGAACCTGTCAAGGATGTTCCGAGTAGTGCGCCAGCACTATGCTCCATACCTGGCGTCACGAAAGTGCTAGCACGCCCCTTTTGAATATTCGATTATTTTTGTCGCAAGATTCCGGACTTGCTGAAGCAGCTGTTCCGGCTTTGCCTCCAAGTCCAAGGCGTGGCTGTATATGTGGATGTCGGCACCGTCGATCTGGTGCGAGAGCTCCGCATTTTCGGCCTTAGCGTAAACGAGATGCCCAGCTTTCATTTGAAACCTCGTGCAGTAGGCGAGCATCTGGTACAAGTCGGCGTTCGGGAATCGCTTGTTCTTCTCGGCCTTGTATTTTGCGTCCAGAACGGCCAGAACCACATCATCCTTGTGCCAGACAATATCCGGGCGCAGGGAGACTTTGGCGCCGACGTCCAAGTGTTTGCCCGTGTACTGCAGATCGATCCTTCCGTCGTTCGAACCCATGGCCTCGCGGAGAGCCACCGAAACGAAGTCCTCGAAGACTTCCCACATGTCGAAGAGGAACGCCCTGGCTCCGACCTCTCCCGAAGGCTGCTCCAATGAACCATGGCGAAGAATGATCTGCGCCAGAACAACAGCCGGTCGGTAGTGGGCGTTCAGGCGGGTAAAGTGTATTTCCGGAAGCGCGGACCCACGGGCAATGGTTGCCACGCCATCGAATTTCAGTAGCAGCTTCCGTAGGGACTGCCTGTTCGATTCAGGGATACGCGGAACCGTCAGAAGTGTCTTTGCCGCCGACAGCAAAAGGCGGTTTTCTGCGACGTCTACGGTGTAGTCGTCATACGAGACCTCCGCTGGCAGGGGAAGGCCGGCACGGCGTCCAATCTGGGCCGCCACGTCGAGCCGGCCCCGGATCATAGGTACGCCTTCGTTCACGGGCCTGTATCCCTGAAGCAACCCCTGAACGGTCGCTTTCTTGACCTGCCGGATGAACGAGCTGGCAATGCTACTGGCCAGCTCGTCATCAGCGGAAAGGGTCACATCCTCGTCTCGCCAATAGCCGGGTGCCTGCGAATACCCCATGAGATAAAACAGCCGAGATATCGGCATCTTCGGCCGGATGCTGAGTTCGTCTGTCCCGACGGCGATCACACCGACTTTCGATACTGCGGACACGGTCCACTGACCGCCTCCTTCCGGAAGAGCGGTAGCTATCCCTAGGGCATTAATCGCACGACCCACCCCGTCCGGCAACGCTAAGGTCTGGCTGGCGGCGCTTTCACGAAGTTCGAAGATCGGCAAAGACTATTCCGCCTCGGCCGGTGCCATAGTCCCACCCGTCGCGTCCTTTGGGGCTGCACTTTCCGAGGCGGAACGCTCCGCCCGCAGGGTTTCAATGCGGTATTGCCTCAACACATCCTTGCCCTCGCCGTAGTGATGCTCTTCGAGAAGCGGCAGAATTTCTGATGACCAGATCCGGTCTAGGACTTCATGGGTGAGTTCTCCGCGTTTCGGCATCAAGTAGGAAGGTCCGATGCTGAAAGCCGCATCCTTGATCTTCTTGTTGAGTTGCTCGAGCAGCGCTGCGGGCTCCTGGCCAAGTTCGTTGTGCTGGTGCGCCTTGAGCCAGGCGCTAAGCACCCCGCTGACAGGTTCGTGCGCCGGGTGGAGTTCTCGGAAGGCAAATCGGCGCCGCATCGCCGCGTCCATAAGGGCGATGGAACGATCGGAGGTATTCATGGTGCCAATAATGAAGAGGTTGTCCGGCAGCTCAAATGCTTCTGCACTGTACTGGAGATTGATTTTCCGGTGCCTATATTCCAGCAGGAAGTAGAGCTCGCCGAAGATCTTGGCGAGGTTGCCGCGGTTGATTTCGTCAATGACGAGAACGAAGTTCCGGTGCTTGGCCCTGTTGGCTTTGTCCACGATCCGCCGAAGCGGCCCGTCTTTGAGCTCGTAGCTGAGCGTGCCATTGACGGTGACCGGACGGTACCCCTGGAAAAAGTCTTCGTAGGCGTAGCTCGGATGAAACTGGACAAGCTCGGCTTCGTCGCGTGCGATGTGTTCGGCGAGGGCAAGGGCGACGAACGTCTTGCCCGTGCCGGGCGGGCCAAAAAGAATCAGTTGGCGCTTGGACTCTAGCAAATCCAACGAGTCCTGCAGCCATTCTTGGTTGATGAACACCCTGCCGCTCAGGGCAACGTCTGCTTGCGGGAAGGGTATCCGTTCGTTTCCGGGTGCCGGCAGCGGTTCCGCTGCTTCGCCGTCGACTTCACCAGCATGGTTGGGCCTCGGGCTGCTCCCCTTCTTCCACAGCGGCTTATGCTCCTCGTCATAGAAGTCGATGTGCTTGCCGCTCTCCTGCTGCATGCGCAGGCCGATGCTAAACAAGTCCCGGTCAACATCCCCGGTGGAATCTGCGTCATGACTGATAAACGCGTTGCGTATCAGACCTTTGTCCTCATCGGAGAAGCTATCCGTGAACGTCTCCGGATGGACCATGTAGAGCAGAGCGTTTCGTTGTGTCGGGAAGTTGTGGCCTTTCACGCCGAAGACGAAGGATTTCCAAGCCCATGGATCCTGCAGCACTCGTTGCTGCGTCTCCACCGTTGCCTGCAGATAGGCCTCGACCACCGAAATGACGACCACCATCGCTTGGAAGGTGTTGCTGTTCATGGCTTGGCCGGGCATAACTACGCCATTCTTGAGCCCGCTGAGAACCTGCTCAGGAATGGCAACGGGCTCGTCCATGGTCTGCAGAACTGCAGAGATCCGTTCGCGTTTCTTTCCGAATCCGATGGCTCGGTCTACCGCCGGAAGCACCTGCCAGGTGACGAGCTCGGCCATCAGCAGCCGAGCGTCATCGGAGGCTTCCGCAAACTGCTGGCGAACCTTTTCGACGAACGTCCCCTCGCCCATGTCAGGAGCGTCGATGAACCTCTGCCGGATTTCCGAGATTGCCTCTACCGTCCAAACGTCACGGTCTGGGTCGAATACAGACGTACCGTCGCGAAGACCCTGTTGCACGAATAGCGCACTCGTGGTCCGGAAAACTTCCTCAGCAGGGTTCCGTGAAACCAGCACCGTTCGGAGTTGTTCTGCGCGATTAGCCTTTCGGGCCGCGGTCTGGGCGGCACTCAACTTGGTCATCTGCCCGAACAGCTCGTCTGCCCCAGAGTAAAGGTCGAGCGCTTTGACCCCCTCGGGCGTAATGCGCCAGATCCCGTCCGTCTTGGTTATCCACCCTGCCACGACCAGGCCGATGGAGTCGAAAGACAAACTTGAGTATCCGCGGAGTTGGTTGCTCGGATTGGTCATAGATTCAGCGGGGCTGAGAGGAACGCGTTCGATTGCGAGTTGGAAGATCCCGTCCGCGTCCTTCGTGTTCGCGACTCCCTCGGGGTGTGCGGCCAATATTTCCATGACCGCGCGAATGCGCTTTCGCCGGTTTGGTCCGGTGCTTTCAGACATATGAGCTCTACATCCTCTTCGATGTTGCGGATCTGGCGCAGTTAGCTTTACAGCTACTCAGCGATGTCCAGGGCGGGCAGGTTTGCGACGATCTTATTGGTCTCCACCGACACTGTGACGATGCGCTTGATGAGGTCCAGAATGTAGCGGGGGTTGCCGACCTCGCGGCAGTAGTCGTTGGGATCGTTGGTGATCTGCGAGTCCTTGTGGGTCGTCACCTGGTAACGGTCGATGATCCACTCCAGCGCCGACTTGCCGTTGACCTGGTAGTCGAAGGACTCGTCCGGAATGCCGGCCAATGTGATTCGCGAGTTGTAGATGATCCGGGAGCGGTCCTTGCGGGCGCCGAAGGAGAGCTTACGCACCCGGTAGAAGTCGTAGAGGTCGCCGGCAGGTTCGCCTTGAACGATCTCCTCGAGTGCGTAGGGCTCGATTGTTTCATAGTTGAGGTGGAGGTCAGCCAGGGCGCGTCCAGCTTTGCTGAAGCCCCAGAAGTCCTTGACCTTCGGGATGCGGGGCAGCATCTTCATCAGGTCGGCTTTGTACTTCTCCTTATATGTGGGGCTGTGCAACAGGCCGTACACGTAATAGAAAATGTCTTCCTTGCCGATGGCCGCGTCTTCGTAGAAGCCGCGGTAGGTGGACAGCGACATGTCGGTGACGTTGTCCTTGCGAACGTACCCATCGACGACGACGGCGGAACCGCCCGCCAGTGGCAACTCGCCGTCGGGAACAGCTTCGTAGGTGTAGAGGCTGAAACACTGGTCCGTCGCTACAAAAGACAGATCGGGGACAATTGACGTGATAAGAGCCGACCAATCCTTGCGGTAATCCGTGGAAGTCGTAATAACCAAGTTGGGGTGAGAGTGCGTGGGGAACAACCGGGGCAACTGATACTGGCGCTCGTTCATGGTGCTCGAAAAGTAAACAAACTGCTTACAGAACGGCCTGTAGTCGGACTTTCGCACGGCCTCCTCGGAATAGAAATGCGCTTTGCCTCGTTTGAGATCTTCCTTGAGACTCCCGCCCCAAGCGATTTTGGTGGGGTCGTTGCTGGGTTCGGCGGATGCAAGTTGTTCGTTATAGAACGAGATCATTCCCCTCATTCTCACCTCAAGCGAATCCCTGCTGAAGTTGTAGCACCACGCATCTCGGTTCGTCTTCAATCCAGATGAGAAGGTCGAAAAAATCCCGGGTGTTCCAGTTTTTCCCTTCGTCGCTTTGTCGCCCATCGGCTGGAATAGGTCATAGCGTTCGTCGCGATGGTTAACCCAGTCGCCGTGCTCGTTCGGTGTAATCGTTTCCCACTCGGTTCCTTCGAGCGACTGCTCGATGGCCAAGAGGTCAAGCTTCTGTTCGCGAGTGAGATAGTCCCCGATGTCGCGATACCGGATGTCAGCGAGGCCGGAGTGGGAGGCCTTCTTGATCAGGATGGCGATTGCCACCTTGTTGCGCGATCCGGATCCGAAGACCTTCCCGCCTTCACGGCGAGACTGTTCCCCTGACGTCCGCTGATCGCCTCGAAGGTTGTAGATGAAGATGCGGCTGAATTCGGTGGCGAAGACTTTTCGGAGGCCATCGGCTGTATTTCCGTCGATGAAGTTGCCGTTCGAGACAAAGGCTATGACACCGTCGTCTTTGATCCGGTTGGATGCCCAGCGAATTCCGCGGATGTAAGAATTGTAGAGACTATTCTTGTTCGTTCCGGAGGAGTGCCGAGCGTACGATCCCGCGATGGAGGCGTCCAAGACAGGGTATGCCTGGTTTTGGTTGTCGTCGTTGGCGCTCTCCTGGCCGCCGGAGTACGGCGGGTTCATTACGATGACCTGAATAGGCGCGTTTTTCTGGCGTCTTACCCGCTCGGAGTTCTCCGGGAAGAACACAGTGGATTCAACTTGGCCGTCGGACTCGTTGAGCTGGAATGTGTCCGTCAATGCGATGCCATCGAACGGCACGTAGCCGTGGTTTATGCCAAGTCGAGAGGCTTCTTCGGCGAAGACTGTTTCGATGTTGATGGCGGCGATGTAGTAGCTGAGCAACACAATTTCGTTGGCGAAAAGTTCCTCGGTGTACTTGCGGTGCAGGTCCTCCGGTTTAATCAGCCCGGACTGCAGCAGACGGGTGACGAACGTTCCAGTGCCGACGAAGGGTTCAAGGATTGAAACGCCGTCATCGGAGAGGGACTTCCCGAACTCCAGCCGCAGTGCCGCGTCCGCGGAGCGGAGGATGTAGTCCACCACTGGGACGGGGGTAAAGACGATGCCGAGGCGGTCTGCGACCCGGGGGAAGGCGTTGCGGAAAAAGTTGTCATAGAGTTCCAGAATGATTTTCTGCTTGGCCGCGGCGTTGTCGATGGACTTCACCCGGGCACGCACGGAGTCGTAGAACTTCTCCAGGCCGGCGCGTTCCTTCTCGAATGCGGAATGGTCGTCCAGCTGGTTGAGGATGTTCTGTATCGCCAGGGACACCGGGTTATGTTCGGTGAAGTTCGAGTCCGTAAACATGGCGTCGAAGACGGGCTTGGTGACCAGGTGCTGGGCGAGCATCTCGACCGACTGGGCTTGGTCGATGTCCGGGTTCAGGTTCTCCTGCAGGCCTTGGATGAAGTCATCGAAGGCTTTGCGGTGCGCGGTGTCGGCCTGTTCGAGCAGGTTGTTGATCAGGACGATATGCTTGTTGGCGATTTCTGCGATGTCCTTGGACCAGTCTTCCCAGTACATCCGGTTACCGCACTTGTCCACGATCTTCGCGTAGACGGCGTCCTTCCAATCGTCTACGGGGAACTGCAGCGTCGGCTGTTCATAGTCCTTGTCCTCGGGCTCGACGTGTTCCGGGTCGCCAATGCCCGGACCTTTCTTTTTCCTTGGCGCCAGGTCCACCGTTTCGATAACGATGGATTCGGGCGCGTTGTGGTTCAGCTCGATCTGATTGATGGACGCATCCATACGCTCGTCATGGGCACGGAGGGCCTGGAGGACCTGCCAGACGACTTTATAGCGCGTGTTGTCCTTGAGCGCCTCGGATGTAGACATGCCTTCTGGAATAGCGATGGGCAGCACAATGTAGCCGAACTGCTTGCCCTTGGCGATGCGCATCACGCGTCCGACGGCCTGGATCACGTCCACCATGGAGTTGCGCGGGTTCAGGAACAACACCGCGTCCAGCGAAGGGACGTCCACACCCTCGGTCAGACAGCGGGCATTGGTGAGAATCCGGCAGGTGGGCTTGCCGCCGTCGTGGTTAATCTCCTCTTTCAGCCAGTCCAAGCGTTCGGCACGGGCAACCGCGTTGAAGCCGCCGTCGATGTGCTTCACCTGGACCTTGAGGTCATCAGTGGGATCGTCATTCTCCAGATTGGTCAGGTGCACACGCACGAGCTCCTCGAACTCGGACTCGACCAGCTTGGAGGACTTGATGTCGCGGTTAAACGCGACGGCCCGCTTCATGGGGGCGAGGTCATTGCCGAACGAAGTTTCGTGGGCACCGGAGCGGCGCTTGGCCAGACCGTTCCAGCAACCGATGAGCTTGGCGACGTCGTCGATATTCAATTCCATGTTGGAATCGGCAAGCTGGTCCTGGAAAGACGAAACCACCTGCGTTTCCTCGACACCGAGGACCAGGACTTTGTAGTCGGCTAGAAGTTTCTTGGTGACGGCTTCGCCGAAGCCGATCCGGTAGAACACCGGGCCATACATGGTTTCGTCATCCATGGAGCACAGGATGGCGTCCTTCTCCATGGCTGCGTTCTTGGTGTCGTCGTTGAAGAGGCGTGGGGTGGCCGTCATATACAGCCGCTTGCCGCTGGCAATGACGTCGTTGCGGTGGACCTTGACGAAGTGCGATTCCTCGGTGCCGGCCAGGGTGGCGCCGGTGGTGCGGTGCGCTTCGTCGCAGATGATGAGGTCAAAGTCGGGCAGCCCGGCCTGCTGGGCCTGGGCGACCGCGTCGATGGACTGGTAGGTGGAGAAGACCACCGTCATGCCCTCGTCCAGTTCATTCTTCCCCATGGCCTCGACGAGCGTCTTGCCGTCCGTGGTGGCCGGGATCTGGAGGTCGTGGATAGCGACATCTGTCAGGTCCGAGTTCTTCTGGCGCCCGACCTTCACGTCGGAGCAGACCGCGTAGGCATGCATGGGCTGTTCGGTCTCGTCCGACCAATCCTTAAGAGACTGGGACATGAGCGCCAGGCTGGGGACTAGGAACAGGATGCGGGCGTGTCCCTCCATCTCGGCGAACCGCTCGGCGATCTTAAGGGCGGTGAAGGTCTTGCCTGTGCCACAGGCCATGATCAGCTTGCCCCGGTTGTTATCGATGAACCCCTTCATCGTTGCCGTGACGGCCTCGTGCTGGTGCGGCCGAAGTTGCTTCTTCTCGTGCAGCCTCGGAGCCTTGGAAGGGTCCGTCAGCTCATAAGTGGACCAGTCGATGTTGGAGTGGCGGAAATCGGAGAGTCCGATGCGCTGAACCGGAATGTGCTGGCTGTCCAGCATCTCCTCTGCGTTCGGGCTCCACTTCGACGTTGTCGACACAATCAGCCGGTGGGTGAACGGCTCCTTGCCCGAAGCCGAGATGAACGAGTCGATGTCGCTTTTCTGCATGGTGTGGGTCTCGGCGTAAAACTTGCACTGAATGGCCGTGAACCCGCCGTCCGCTCGCTCGGCCACAAGGTCTATCCCAGTGTCTGGCTTGCCGTTCCGGCCGGGCCAGTCACGCCACAACCAGACATTCGTGTACTGCGGCGCCTGGACCCCATCGTGTTCCAAATACTGCTCAATCAACTGCTCAAAATAACTACCTTTCATCCGCTCCGAATCAGCAAGACCACGGTAGGAATCGAGAAGTTGATCAAAAGTCGTAGACACAAAAGCCCCCATCGGCGATAACGCAACAAAGAACCGGCCGAGACCGATGAATCAGATCATATGGCACCGCCTGGCGCCAGCACGTATTGGCCGTGTGGTCCTTCTACTGTTTCCCTGAAGCGCTGACTGCTGAGGATCAGCTCACTTCTTACTGCGCCACCGCCGCCGCTGAGGCATACACATCGGCGGGCATGGTTCCAGGTAATAGCGATCGGCTTCTCGCCCCAGTGCTGCACATAGTCCACCTGCCCGAGACAGGTGTACGGCACCGTCAGCCCCGTTTCGCCGTGGGCAGTGTCCCTTGTGAAGATCACTTGAACCCTACGAGGCGTGGTCAAGGTAGCGGCGCCCCGTCGGGCTCGTCGGAGACGTTGCGTTCTGTGAGTCCCATTGGAACAGCTCAGGACTGATGGCATACCCCTTGTGCATCGTCGTCGCCGAGTGCTTCTTGTCGTCCTTGTTCAGGGTGACAAAGAAGGCGTCTGTGGAAGTCACCGCCCTGGTGGACCGGTAGACCGTCTTCACGTCGTTTCCCGACCGCTCCAGATAGGCCTCCAGCTCGGTCTCGGGGCATGAGGCGATGTCCCGGACCAGCTGCGCCCGGTGCAACCGGCGACGGCGACGGAGGCAATGCCTGCCCTGTTGAACACCTCATGAGGCGGGTGTGCTGAACCGAGACGCAGAAGCCGATGGCACGCATGTGGTCGGTGTTGGTGACCCTGTCGCGGAGTTCGCGGATCACCTTGGCGGCACGGGCGTCGATTCGGGTGTAAAAGGCGCCGAGCTTGGCGGTGATGTAGTTGCCGCGCTTCCATTCCAGTTGGCTGAGGTCGGCGTCGTCGGAGGCGCCCAAGGTTCAAGTGGCAATCATTCCCATAGGTCTGGGGCCGTGATCTCACCCGCGCTGGATGGTGCACACGAAGCCGCTACCACCCTTCCTTTGATTTTGAGAGCTGCCGCTTGGACTCATGGGAAGATTGTCGGCAGGGCCTGGTATCCTGGAGTGTCGGATATCAAGGAGTGCATGTGTTTCCAGTTATTGATCTCTTCGCGGGGCCCGGAGGCTTAAACGAAGGATTTTCCAGTGTGAGAGATGAACACGGGAACTTCGTATACAAGACACTAGCGTCGTTTGAGATGGACACCCTTGCATGCCAAACCTTGCGACTGCGCGCAACCTACCGGGAGCTTGTTCGATCGGGAGGCGATTTGCGCCCCTACTTTGACTACATCGAGGGTAGGAAAACGTGGTATTCCGTTCTCACGGGTGACTTTAAGAAGGCGTACTTGGCCGCCAAATCCCACGTCTATCAAGTCGAACTTGGTGAGACTAACCGCCCGGAGGTGGACGACTTCATCGCCCAACAGCTCGGGCCAGAGAACGAGCGTGGACACTGGGCTCTTATCGGCGGTCCACCCTGTCAGGCATATTCTCTTGCCGGGAGGTCTCGCAGGACTGGAGACGAATCCTTCGCCTCAGACCATAAACACTTTCTCTACCGCGAATATCTCCACATTTTGGGCAAATTTAAACCGACCATCTTTGTCATGGAGAATGTCAAGGGGCTTCTCTCGTCGAAAAACGGCGACAGTAGTATGTTCCAAACTATTCTCGGTGACCTCAAGCGCCTCCCCAGCGGTGCTAGGTATGAGATTCGCTCGTTAGTTGTGGACGCCGATCCGCACGATCTGGACCCTTCGGACTTCATCATCCGGTCAGAGGAATATGGAGTCCCGCAGAAGCGTCACCGCGTGATTCTTCTCGGCATTAGGACGGACGTTGCAGCACAGGTTCCACGAAGAGTCCTCAAGAAGGCTGACGGCCCAGTTACGGTTCGCGCGGCGCTCCAGACCATGCCTAGCGTTCGTACGCAGATCTCCCCGAGAAAACCGAAAGTTGAGCGAGACTGGAACTCAATTCAAGCCGAGGCATTGGCCGAGATCCGTTCTTTCCCACTGCCGTCGAATCCAGAGCCTATAAAACCTGGAACCTTGGCCGTGGATGCATATGAAGCATGGGTTCATGAAGCCCGTCTAAAAACACCCGTGCAGCACGTGCCGCGCACTCATATGGTTTCTGATCTTGCACGCTACCGAGTCTTAGCAGAACTCGCCGAGCGATTAGGCAAGAGCCCAAAATACACTGACCTGCCTGCCGCTCTTCACCCCGATCACAACAATATTGGGCAGGACGGGACACCGTTCACTGACCGGTTCAGAGTCCAAGTGTGGGATGCTCCGGCTACGACCGTGGTGTCCCACATTTCCAAAGATGGCCACTACTACATCCATCCTGACCCCAAGCAGGGACGCAGTCTGACGGTGAGGGAAGCCGCGCGCCTTCAGTCGTTCCCGGACAACTACTTCTTTGAAGGGCCTCGTACTCAGCAGTTCCATCAAGTGGGAAACGCTGTACCTCCCTTGCTGTCCAAGCAGATAGGTGAGGTTGTCGCAGAGATGCTGGAACTTCTCGGCTCCAACCGAGGTAGCTGACGTTACGGGCACGCAAAGGACTTTGCTACCGGCTGATGCATACAAATTCCGAGCCGCGACGGTATGGGTGCTATGGCGAACTTCAGGGTTGAATGGTAATGACCTGGAATCTCAATTATTGGACCTAGAATCTAGACTGCTTGCACCTAAACAGGAGTCACATGAATCCGCAGTACATTCGTCAGATAATAATGCGTCACGTCCGTCAGGACGGGATGACTCTGCAGGAAGCCGCCCGGACTCTGCTGAGAGGCATGGGCGGCAGCCAGCAGGTAAAGGGCGTGATACGTGACGTTCTGAAATCCATCCGTCAGGAGTTAGAGCTTAATGCTCCCCTAGGCAATGGCACCATCACGAGGCCAGGACAAGACGAAGAACAGTGGTACACCGGTGTCGAAGAGGGTGACCGGTTTTGGCCTGCGTACAGGGCCACCCTATCTACTGGGTCACTGGCGTCTGTCATACCGGATATTGATGCAAGCAGCCATCAGATTGTTTCCAGACTCGCCAACCCGAGAACCAAGGGCAGCAAGAGAAAAGGCCTTGTCCTGGGATATGTGCAGTCCGGAAAAACAGCAAACTACACTGCGGTAATGAGTAAAGCCGCTGATGCGGGATACCAGCTGTTTATCGTCCTAGCGGGCATGCACAACAACCTCCGCAGACAGACTCAGGTAAGGCTGGAAAAGGACCTTCTCGGCGGCCATGACTGGCACAAACTTACAACCCCGGATGCCGATTTCGGGCATACCGCAAGCGGTTCCGCTCTTATGAAGAACGGCGTCCACACCGCGGCGGTGGTGAAGAAGCAACGGCAACGATTGGAGGCCCTGCGCGACTGGTTGCGTGCCGTACCTCTTGAGCTTCGAATGAGTTGCCCCGTGCTGTTGCTTGATGATGAAGCCGATCAAGCAACACCGAACACAAAAGCCGAAAGCGATGAGCTGTCGAAGATCAACGAGCTCATCCGTGAAATTTGGCAAGAGATTCCTACCGGAACGTATGTCGGCTACACCGCCACACCTTTCGCCAACGTGTTTATGGACCCAAGCGATGAAAGAGAGCTATATCCAAGTCACTTCATCATGAGTCTGCCGAAGCCGGCTGCATACTTTGGAGCAGAAAAGCTCTTTGGAAGTTCTACAGCTGGTGAAGATGGTGAAGTCGACGATGGGATGGACGTCATCCGGTTCGTACCTGACGAAGACTCGGAGCTGCTTCGGCCACCGCACAAAAAAGAGGAGCGCGTAGACTTTCAAGCTTCCATTCCTAAGAGCCTTGAGGACGCTATCACGTGGTTCATTGTTGCTACAGCGATACGCAGGGCTCGTGGACAGGCGGATCAACACAGCTCCATGCTGGTCCACACTACCCACTTCACCGATCCGCACTTCAGCATGAGGGACGAAATTCAATCCCTCCTGAAATCGCTCATCTGTGATGCGGAGTTGGGTCAGCTTGCACAGTTCGAAGAGGCATGGCTCAACGAGCATTTACGCGCCGCGGAAGTTGCGAGCAGTGAAATGCCCTCATGGAATGCAGTTTCATCGCACCTAATGGAAGTGCTTATGTCGTGCAGGGTTGTTGTGGACAACTCCGAATCTGAAGACCGCTTGGACTATGAACGCAAGGACGATGAGGGCCACCCATTAGTTGAGACCGTCATCGCCGTTGGCGGCGGAACTTTGTCGCGAGGCCTCACGCTTGAGGGACTGGTTGTTTCGTATTTCCTACGGACTTCCAGTAACTACGACACCCTCCTCCAAATGGCAAGGTGGTTTGGATACCGACCCGGATATGAGGACCTGCCCCGCATTTGGATGCCAATGGAACTTCGCGATGATTTCGAGTTCCTCGGGCTGATTGAAACTGAGCTTCGCAGGGAAATCGCGCAATTGATTGAGATGGGCCTGACGCCCGGCGACTTGGGTGTGAGAGTTCGCGCACATCCGGGGCGCTTGGCAATAACAGCTCGCAACAAGCTAGTTCATGCTGAAACGGCAAGCCTCTCCTTCACCGGGCAAAGGCTCCAGACCTTCATCTTGGATAAAAACCCAAAGACGATATCTAACAACCAGGAGGCTACGGTCAGCTTGATTGGCCGTATCAAGGCAAACGTTGTGCCGATGCCCGAAGCTGCAGCTTGGCTGGCTAAAGATATTGAAGCGCACGTGATCGCTGACTTTTTCCGTGACTACGAAGTCCACCGCAGCCAACACAACATGCATGGCGACCATATCGTGCAGTGGCTGGAGACGGTGGCTGCCCACACCAAGTGGAACGTCGCCGTAATGGGACGCAGGGACGACGCCAATAGCGCAGACCTAGGCGAGCTGGCGCTAGGGCTGCCGGAGCCAATCCCCGCTATCAACCGTGCCCCCCTTATAAGTTCACAGCCTGGACAGGCAAACATCAAAGCCCTCTTGTCCCAAAGCGACTGGGTGGCGGACATTCCACCTGACCTGGTTCCTTCGTCTTCCGAGCTAAATGCGGCAGGATATCGGAACCTCCGTCAGGAACACGCTGACGGTAATGGCTTACTGACAATTCATGTCGTGAGCGGCCGATCTGTACCTATGCGAAAACCTCGCCCGGGTTCGCTACCCACCCGAGAGCCAATGAACGTCGAGGGACAGATGGTCGCAATTGGTGTCGTCTTTCCTGGACAGGAACAAGTTGCTGATGAGCGAGACGGAAACTACTACGTGGTACGTACAGATTGGGAAGTGCCTGAAGGCGACCTCGATGAATTTCCTGCGGACAACGAGGAATCTGAGGATGATGACTTCTCATGGCTGACGGCGTAACCGCTTCTGCCCTCGCTGAGGGGTTTTTTTACCTGCAAGCGGATGCGAGGCACCAACTTACGCAGATCCTGACACGACAATTTAAGGATGTGCCAGGGATCGGTCCGGTCCTGATCGGGATGGACCCAGACGGGTTGCGGCACTTACTTATCCCAGTGCCAAAAGACACAGTCCTCCCTAACGGTCAGACTACTGGGACACTCCGCTTCGGCATTATCGATATGGGACTCAAAGGCAGGTTTTTGGATCTCACATGTACAGAATTGCCGCTGTCCTACGTCTTCGAGCGGCTTTGTGCTGATGTGATGGACCGACTAGACGGCGCCACCGCGGCAGTGGCCACAGTCAAGGCGACTTTGGACGATTGGCGAGCCCTCTTTAGCGGAGGTTCAGTCGAGCTCAGCCGCGAGTCACTTATCGGACTAATTGGCGAACTCGACGTTCTCGCCGGTCTTGCCCGTCATGAGCCAGTCGCCGCGCTCGAAAGCTGGGTGGGCCCCAGCGCTGCCCTACATGATTTCGCCTTAGGCGGAACGTCCCTGGAGGTGAAATCGACATCCAGTCAAGATGGCAGCAAGGTCACCATCAGCAGCCTTGAACAATTGGATCCACTTACCGCGAACACGCTCTATTTAGCAGTCGTACACGTTCGGCCCGACACTTCAGCGCCTACGGTTGACGATCGGATTCGTTCGTTAATCGAGTTGGGTGTCCCTAGCTACAAATTGATACAAAAGGTTGCTGATTATGGACATGTATTCGAATCCGGAAAAAACAACACCGCGCTTTTCTCCCTGCAAAACATTCGCTACTGGCTAGTTACCGAAAATTTTCCTGGTCTCCGACGCAGCGACCTGCAGAAGTCTCGTCTCGTAGGTGTGGAACGAGTGAAATACGACCTTTCAGTCGATACCGCTGGTGTTGTTTTGACAGCTGAGGAGCGGATGGAGATGGAGAAGAAATTTGCCTGGGATGACTGAGCGCGAGCTATTTGAAGCCCTAGCTCCTGTAAAATCCCATTTCTACGGATCGAAAGTTACACCTGGAACTGTTCTTGCCGCCTATCTACGAGCTGCGGGAATGTCTGCTGGGGGTGACGATTGGCAACTCGCCAAGGCGGCCTTTGATGCAGGAATGAGTTTCAAGGAAGCGGTTGAGGAGGCGTCAGCTGCGGCCAAGCGACGTAGGAATCCCGTCGCTTTTCCCATCCGCGATGCGGCCGCAAACCCTAAAATGAGTGCCGACCCTGGAATGTCCGTCAAAAAAGTGAAAAGTGACGAAACAACCGGTAGCCCCATCCCTGACTTTCGACTTCCTCGAGCGGACACCAGCCCCCGAACGCTCCTCACAGCCCGCCGAGAGGCTAAAAATTCTCTTGATACTAATACTGGGAAGCTTAAGTGGTTTCCAAAGGTCTGCGGCCCAGGTGACATCATCGGCGACGGAGCCAAGAAGCTGCTGGGCCAACCCAAGCTGGACCCGATCGCACTACTGGTGCGAGAGACAGCCCAGAATAGCTGGGATGCCCGCCTAGCAGACTCTATCGACTTCACTATCAATTTAAGAAAACTTTCGCTGGCGCAGCAAACGGCTCTTCGGGACCGTATTTTCACCGGTTCACCTCAAGTTCTGGGACTAAATGAATCCTTGGCGCAACAAGAATTGTGGGTCCTCGAAGTTAGTGATCGCGGCACTAAGGGACTGGGTGGTCCTGTTCGCAATGACCTCCCCATCGATCCGCTAGAACCGACAGACTTCATAGACCTCATCTTCAATATTGGTGCCCCCCGGGATGTGCACCTTGGGGGCGGCACATACGGATTCGGCAAGACCGTTGGATACCTCCTCAGCCGTTGCGGCACCACGCTAATTTGGTCACGGTGCAGAACTGCAAGCGGCATCGAAGACAGACTTATCGGGTCCGCCATCGGAGGAGGCTACGAGGATGCGAGGAACCGCTACACGGGAAGACATTGGTGGGGCACTAGTCCCACGGATCACGAAGGTATCGAGCCTGCTTTGGGTCACGCTGCCAAGTCTCTGGGCGAGGCAACTTTCAGTACCAACTTCGAAGTCGAAGACACCGGAACCTCGATCCTAATTGTCGACCCTGATTTGGGAGGTGACAGCCCTGCCGAGTACGCAGCCAAAATTGCAGAAGCTGCACTCTGGAATTTGTGGCCCAAGTTCGTGCCTACCTCCGATGGCTTGAGACCAATGACCATGCAAGTTCAGCTGAATGGCGAAAATGTTCCGCTCCCGGCCCCTTCGAATCATCCAGTACTAAGCGCCTACGTGGAATGTCTTCAGGCGGTTCGTACCGCGCAGACGGGAAACGGACTCCCCGCCTCCGGGCTTGTCTCCCTTGAAGAAGTTTGGAGTCAGCGCCCTCGAAAGCTGCTAGGGCACTTGGCCATGACTCGCTTTGTCTTGTTCGACCAAAAAGACGACGGTTCCTCGGAGGTCAACCCTATCCCCGGCGGGTCACATCACGTCTGTCTAATGCGTCATGCGGCTGAACTTGTCGTCCGCTACGACGAGGGCTGGGCCCTGGATCAGCCTGGCTACCAGTGGGCCGGGGTGTTTCGCCCGGTGGCAGGGGCGGACGACTCCTTCGCGCTGTCCGAACCACCGGCCCACGACGACTGGGTTATCGAGTCCCTAAAGGATCGCCGCCAGAAGAGCGAGGTGAAAGTCGCATTTACTCGCCTCCGTGAACTGACTCGCTCCTTCGTCGCGCCTTCGACTGACCGGTATGAGCACGGCGAGATGATCACGCAGCCGACAGTCGGACTAGCAGAGGCTTTGGGCGGGATACTGGTCGCATTGGGAGGAGTACCAGATCCGCTAACGCGTGCGGCCACTCGAAGTCGGGGCAAGCGAGTCAAGTCCATCCGCCCGACGGTAACAGTCTCCGACCGTCAGCTTGTTGCCTCCCCTGTCCCGGCATCCGTAAGGGCAGTGCTGGCCATGACAGCGCAAGACCCGAATGACAAGGTTGTATGTCTGGCGGCTGACGTCAGCGCCGTCTCAGATGGAGGTGACGAGTCCCTTGACAGCTCCGATCTGAAAGTGCACTGGTCACCGGGCCCTTTGGGTTCTGCTTCTGGCGGTGGCGTGCCCGGGTTCTCTTATCAGTGCCCGTCGGGAACAGAAGTCCTACTAACCATCGATTTCCCTGCGGACATCGCACTGGACATCGAAGTGAGGGTGGTTTAGGCGATGCCCTCCAAAATTCGAATGATGCCTCATCGGACAGCAGCGCCATCATGTCTGGTTTGGAGACCTTGGCGCATATCTACTGGCTCAGAATTTCGTGAGGTGACGACTTCTGTCGAGGGGTGGGATTTTAGCACCGATTGCACTCTTCGCGGCGAGGTGGTGATCAACGCAGCCGAACTGCTTCGCAGTACGGGCCTTCTCTCAATTGAGCACGTTCTGCTGGTGGCGCAGGTTGAGTGCAGCTCAACCTTAGTTCGAACAACCAATAGTCTGTTCCTCTCCGAGGATAAGGGTTCCGCTTACACAGTGGATGTCCGCTTACCACCAGGCCAGTACGCATCGCAGATCTCAGCCTCACTCCACTTGGTACTCGGCCATGACGTTCCTACTGTCCCAGACCCGACTATCGCCTCCCGTACGGGTGCCCGGTTGGCCTCCTCGGAGGTATCGAAACTTGAGCTCGGGGCAAAGGGCTCCCTTTTTCCCACCGAGGCCCTAGATTTCTCCGGTAGTTTGCCGTCCGGCGTACCGTGGCTTATGAACCTCACCTACGAAGACTTGGATGACGCCTTTCTTGGAGCGGCACGTCTGTTCGTCAACACCGCCCACCCCGCCGGCCGGGTCGCGCTAGACAATGAGCATGCAAATGCCCCGCTAATTCGCTCGGCACTGAGAGTGGACATAGTCCGGTCTTTGATACTTCAAGTGGCGTCCCAAGAGAGGTCTGTATTTGACGCGTCACGGGAGTTCGACCCGGAGTCAATAGGACACGTCATTGCCTCTTTTTGTAAGCACGAGTTCAAAGCGGACCTAGCTTCGGTTGCGCGCATGATCACGAGTGATCCCATTGAGTTCGAGACCAGAATGCAAGCCGCTTTCGGCTACCTGCAACAACTGGATGGAGAGTAATGCTCTACGTTTATCCACGTCTTTCGAGGGGACATTCGCTCTCTCGCTTGGCGGAGATTCGTGAGGTCTCTCAACTTGACCCGGAGCGCCTTGCTGACTTGATTCAATTCCAGCACCCTAACTCCGCTCCTGTTGCAACAGGAACACTCGTTTCTACTGATCGACTTACGACGATTCGGGAAGAAGTTTCGCTAGAGATGGAGGACTGGAAGAATCGCATAGTCGGAACCAGCTCAGCGTCGTACGATAGCCGGCTGGGCACCATACTGCATAGCAGCTTGAAGATAGTCCCCGCCGATGCCGCCAGTGAGGATGTTTGGAATTTCCTCTCTCTTATGCTGTTCCCTGACTTTTTGTACCAGAGGTTTCCTAACCTGTCGGACGAACGATGCTTGGGCACTCCTCGAAACACTCTCAGGCGGGTCTGGCTGCGTCGAGAAATTCTAGGTGATCTGCTAACGGCAGGCAGCCCGATTCTCGGCGAGGACGAGCTCGTGGGTCTATTCGAAAGGACTGCGTTCGTCCGCAATCGACGGTTGGTCCGTGTGGTGGCCGAAGTGGTGCTTAACTACAAAGGGAATGGCGCTCGGTCTGAATTTGCCCGCAGACTATATAAGAGGGTACGTATGTCGACCGGTCCTTTCCTCTGGGATGTAGTCGGCATTGACCAGATCCGTAGCAATGTAGAAAGAGCAGCTCATCATGTCAGCCAGCAAATGCATTGAATTGAACCGCGCTCATGATCTCTGATTCAGCAATCGCCCTCAAGAAACAAAGCCCATGACACAACCCCACATATATGTAGCAATGGCCGACATCCTAAATCTAAAATGTGACGCTTGGCTGCTTCCTACTGACTCAAGCATCCGCATCGAGCAGCACTGGTTAGCTGCGCATCCCAACCTACGTCGTTTAGCCAGCGCGGCTGCCTCCGGCACTTTCCGCAATGGCAGAGCGTTAGCTGAGCCGATCGCACCCTGGGACTCAGCAGAACCACTACCAGTCATGACAGCCGTCCCCGATGATGGGAGCTGGCAACATGACGCAGTCGCCGAACGACTTGAAGCCTTCGTAAGTAGTGCCGTAGCTGCTGTTCCAAGCCCGGAACATCGTCCGTACCGACTGTTGGCCTTGCCATTTTTTGGTGCCGCCGGAGGAGGTGCGGGAAACCACCTTGGCGCTGCACTTCGCGCCATCTTGGACTCCTCCACGCAACTGGCCTCGACCTACGGGGTCGACATTGTCCTGGTACTCAGAGACAAGGCTGCCTTTTCATTGGCCCAAAAGTTGCGTCGCGAAGCACGAAATTCCTCAACCTGGCCCTCCCTTGGTGACCGGCTGCATAAGCGCGCCCGGTCTCTCGGTGAGAAGGCCAAAGCGGGACACCTGGTTCCTTTTCTGGGCGCCGGCGTCAGCGTTAGCGCGGGAGCACCTAGCTGGAGTCAGCTCCTCGACCAGCTCAGGACAGGTATCCGACTTACAGCGACTGAAGCAGCCGCCTTCCAGCGTATGAGTGTTCTGGATCAAGCTGGCGTTCTGGAGCAGCTTTACACCGATCAGCATGGCTCCAGGCAAGCCTTTGGAGAGGCCGTAGCAGCTGCTGTCGACTTGCCCAGGTACGGCTTGGCACCTGCTCTGCTTGCCACCCTGCCCTCGCCAGGTGCCATTACACTCAACTACGACAGGCTCTTCGAGACTGCCTGCGCGGACGCTCAAAGGCCACGTACGGTATTGCCGGAAGACGTTCCTGCAGTCGGCAATGACTGGTTGCTGAAGTTGCACGGATCAGTCAGCGAGCCGGAAAGTATCGTACTTACCCGGGATGACTACCTTGGTTACAAGAGCAACAGAGAAGCGCTTTCAGCGCTGGTCAAAGCACACTTGTTGACGCATCATCTGCTTTTTGTCGGCTTCGGCCTTGCGGACGATCACTTCCATGAAATCGTCCACGACGTCAGGCGTGCACTCCCCACCGATGCTTCCAAGAATCACCAAATGGGCACGGTGCTATCGCTCTTTGAAGAGCCGCTGCAGAAACTCGTCTGGGACGGCAAGCTGGACCTCCTGTCGATGTCCAACAGCGCGTCGGAAACGAGCTCCGGACAGAACTCGACTCAGACTGCCCTTGCCGCCGCGGGAAGGGAGCTGGAGATCTTCTTAGACATGCTGGCGGCTTACGCCACTGAGAGCCACTCTTACCTACTGGCTCCCGCCTACAACCGCGGACTCTCGCAAGACGAAAGTACACTTCGGCAGCAGCTTCTGGCACTCGCCAAAAGACCCAGATCAGAGGCAACGGCCGAGGTTTGGGGAGTTATTGACGGGGCCCTCGCCAGTCTTGGCTTCCGTCCTGACAGCAACTACGAGCTGAAGGAACAGCCGTGAAGGTTGATGTGTGATAGATCTGGTGACCTCCTTTCCTCATCACACGGAAGCCTTAAATGGAGAAGCGGGAGATGGCACCAGGGGGAACGCTACGCCGAGGATGTGGGTTCAGGACCGCACGGCTGAATGCGATCGATCGCGCATCCTAGGCAGAGGAACTCGCGACTCCGTGCGCTGTTGATGGAAGCTGAATCAGGGGAAGTGGAAGAGTCAAAACGACCCAACCGCAGTTGAATAGCGCTCAACCCCGCAGACACGTTCGTCATCACGATGGCGCCAAGCAGCCCTAACCGACACATGCTTTTCCTCCGAGTGGCGTGTCCGGCTCAGGGCCTCGGTTTGATAACCTTCGAGCGGGCGTCGAGAAACCCGAGAAACGAGCGTTCAGGGGGTCGGTTTGTCGCGCAGGAAATCGTTGACGCGAACTCCGAGATGCCATCATGAATAGAGATTCGTGCAAGTCGAGGCCTGGAGTTCCGTGGAGACGCAAAAGGATAGTGGGGAAAGCTGATTCTCGCGCACCCATCAAGCATTCACGGCATATAGTTCACCCTCGAGGCTTACCGCGAGAGCACCAACATTTCTTTGCAGGGTATCGAAGCGATGCATCATGGAAAGAGGGGGCCGATCATCAGGAAAGTGGACAAAGCCGTCATCATCAAAGGCCGCTACGCTGTTGCCATTCTTGTATAAGAGCCAGAACCCATCAGCTGCCGGAGCCTGACCTCCGCGCCCGTAAACGAATTCGAACTTGTCGATGGCAGATGGAAATTCCTCCAGTGCATTGCTAGGTATGAAGTCCCGCTCCTGCGCGTCATAGTAACTGCAGGAAAAAGCCCTCCAGGTGTCTCTGGACCAGACATTGGTAGCGATCAACTTTGCCAAGAGCCTATAAACAACGGTTTTCTCGGTGGTCGTCAGCGCGTGGTCTGGAACGTTGATCAGCAATTGTCGCTCAATTGTGGCTACGGCATCTCGGGCTGGCATACCAAGAATCTTGTCCCAGCCGAACGCCCAAGGATTGTTCTCCATTGCCGTCGACAACTGCTCGATTAGGAATCTCGCGGGACAGGAAGGCAAGCAAATTGCGTGAACTGCTGTCGAAAATTCCCAAGGTCTGGTCTAATCCCAGCGTTTCAACACACGTGATGAGTTCTAAATTCTTGTGTCTTCTCACAATTTCAGACGCCAGCCACCAACTGTGGGCGGCTAATGAATTTGCATGGGCGGAAGAAAGCTTCACACTGCTCCTAAAGGGATCTGCGACGGCCACGAATTGTCTTCGCTCGCCACTTTAGGACGACAGGAGCTCAGAAGCGAGCAAATCTTGCGCGTCTATATTCTATTCTGTGTATGCTTTCGCTATTCACCGCCCCGCCTCCACAACCGCGAAGGCCTCCCCCGCGTCCCGTCCGACATCTGTCCGGTCCCGGTCAGCTTCGGCTCCATAAACCGTCGGAACGTGTCGCGCATCAAAGGCGCGCCAGCCACCACCTCATGCAACTCGCGCAGATCCTTCAGGGTGAACGGCTCATCCAAAAGCGCCCCGGGATCAGGCTCCTCCGTGTAAGCGGCACGCAGCCACTCCACCGCCTTCGCCACGATGTCCGCATGCCCATAAGGCAGCCCGGCGATCAGCTCCGGCTCCCCGGTCACGGAAGCCAGCCGGACGCCGTCGGACTTCAACGCCTCCTCCAAAACGGCCAACGGCACCACGTCGACGTGCGCCACTGACAGCACCCAGCCGCGGTCATCCCTGCCAGGTTCGTCGAACACGTGCAGCTGCCGCGGCACCCGCCCGGAGATCCCGGCTTTCTCCCGCAGGCACCGCAGCACCGCGTCCGCTAACCTCTCGCGTTCACGCAGGAATGTTCCCGGCAGGGCGCACTTTCCGTGCTGGTGGTCCTCCGCGCGCCGGACCAGCAGCACGCACACACTCCCCTCCGAAACCGTCAGCACCGCGGTGTCCACCGCCACCGACGGCCGCGGGTAATCGAGCAGGGACTGACCAGGGCTGTTCTTGGAATCCTTCACACCTCCATTTATCGCAGTCTTACGCTAAAGAAGCAACACGTGCATACTGGATCCAATTAGCGCAGAAATGCGATAAATCACTAGGAGGTTCTCATGAAAGTTCCCCAGCTCCACGTCGGCTCCGGCAGCAGCCTCGGCCCGCTCAGCATCTTCCCCGTCTGGACCTCCGGCCCCGGAAGCCTTGGCATCAGCACCGGCACACACGCCGACGTCGCCGTCACCGAACTCGCCAGCGGTGCCCAGGTGTCCCGCCTTACCGTTACCAACAACGGCCCGCGCCCCGCACTGTTGCTGGAAGGGGAGCTGCTCGAAGGCGGCCAGCAGCACCGGACCTGCGCCAGCGACGTCGTCCTCGGCCCGGGCGAAAGCCGCGACATCGACACCTTCTGCGTCGAGGCCGGCCGCTGGGAAGCGGGACAGCACAGCCACCGCCGGCAGGCGCGGCGCGCGCCGCTGAACGTGTGGTCCGAGCTTGCCAGCGGTATGAACGGGCAACGGGGTGGCGACCGGCAGGACCGCATTTGGGAACGGGTCCGCCGCTTCGACGCCGCCCGCGGCGCCTCCGCCACCAGCTCCCTCCTCCAGCACATGGACTGGTTCCAGGACAACAAGGAGGAACGGAACCGGTTCAGCCCCGCGGACGCGCCCGACCCGCTGGAGGGCCAGCGCGGCGTGGTGATCGGCCTGGCCCGGCAGCCGCTGCTCCTCGAGGTCTTCGGCACGCACACGCTCTTCCGCCGCCACTACCGGCAGCTGGTCGAGTCCGAGCTGCTGGACCTTGAGCTCCTGCCGACCCAGGCGCTGGCCTCCGGGCCGATGCCCGGCCAGCGCGCCCGCGACTTCGCCGCCCGCGTGCAGGCGATGGACTTCGGAACGTTCGACGGCGGCGCCGCGGCCGTGGAGATACAGAACCACGGTTCCCTCCGGAGCCGCAACGTCACCCGCTCCGCCGGGGCGGTCACCGCCGCCGGCATCGCCGTCGCACTCCCCCAGCGCACGCCCCAGCTCGCCCACCTGGCCGGCTGGAACACCCACCACCCACTGATGGAGATGGCATGAAACTGAACCCCCTGCAGAATGACCGCGCCGCCGGCGTCCTCGTCGCCATGGCCGCCGGCGACGCCCTCGGAGCCGGCTACGAGTTCGGCGCCCCGCTGCCGGACGGCGCCGAAGTCAGCATGAAGGGCGGCGGCCCGTTCGGATTTGCACCGGCCGAGTGGACCGACGACACCTCCATGGCCATCCCGATCGCCCAGGCCTTGCTGGAGTCCGCGTCCGACGGCGGCACCTCCTCACCCGCGGCCCTCACCGGCGTGGTTCGGGCGTGGACCGCTTGGGCGGCGGAGGCGAAGGACGTGGGTGTGCAGACAAGTTCGGTGATCGCTGCCGCCAGGCGGCTGGCTCTTGCCTCCGGCCGCGAAGTTCAGGCCGCTGACTTCACCGTCACGACACCGATACCGTTGCCGCCATCGCCGGGGGCCTGCTGGGAGCTGCTTACGGCTACACCGCCGTGCCTTTCGAGTGGCGCCGGCGGCTGCGCGGCTGGCCGGGGATGCGGGCGCGTGACCTGATGGTTCTGGGCATGGAACTGGGCCGGGGCAAGGGCCGCCGGCACCTGTCCTGGCCGCGGGCGGAACGGCATGACTACAGCATGTAGAGCCGCACGGACTCCCTGGTTCGGCATCCGCACGACGACGGCGTGTGGCTGGGCGGGGTCGGCTCACTGGAGCGGGTGGCTGAGTTGGGCATCGACGCCGCGGTGTCGTTGTGCCGGCTGGGCACTCTGGATATGCCGGGCGTAGCGCGGGAAGACCATGCCACTTTCTGGGTGGTCGACTCGGCTGTTGAAGGCGACAACGCACATGCCGCCTTTGTCCTCGGGGAGGCGGCGGCCGCCGTCGAACGCTTCCGGGCGGAAGGCAAGACCGTACTGCTGCACTGTGTCCGGGCGGAGTCCCGCACCCCTACTGTTGCGGCCCTGTATGGCGCCCGTGTTGCTCGAATTTCTCCGATAAAGGCGTTGGAGGACGTGCGGCGGGCCCTGCCTAATGCCCGGCCAAATCCGCTGTTTCTGCGCCTTCTCGAAGATTCGCAGGCTGCCGGCCATCACGCGCCCACCAAAGCCACGGCTGCCGCTGCCGAGTAATGTCCGAGCCTGCTGATAGGAATATGACCATGACAACAACCCCTGAACTCAGCCGGGAGCAGCGCGATGCCGCAATGGTTGAGCGCTACGCCGACGGCGAGACGCTGGACGCCATCGGCCAGAGCTTCGGCATCACCCGCGAGCGGGTCCGGCAGATCATCGCCAAAGTGGGCGGAACGAATGCGGAGGAATCTCGTAGGAACCGGATTGCGGCACGAGAGGCCGCTACCCGCGCGGCGCACGAAGCCTTCCTCACAGAGTATGGAGAACTTGCCCGGCAGATGGCGAAGCGTGGTGTGACCCGGCCAGATGCCGTGCTGAAGCTGCAGGCCCTATACCCGGCGATCGACGTGGACCTGGCCGAGGAAGCCCTGAGGGCGTCGGACATCGTTTTCTCCAAGTCCCAGCCCGATGACATCTTTTCCAAAGAGGCGGTGGCGGCCGGCATTTGGTTCCTCCTGGGATCGAATCTGAACCTTACGCCGGACTATGGGTGGGCAGCTGTGAACTTGGACCTAAACCTCATGAGCGAAGTCCGTGCAGCCTTGGAATCGGCCGAAGTTTCCCCTGAGGACGTGGCCACCATCTTGGGGGTCATCGGCGCTGCCCGAAAGCACGTAGTGGAGAATCCGAGTGCAAGCATCACCGGTGCCCGCTACCAGGAACTGCGCGAGGAACTCGTGGTGGCTCTGGGGCTCGTTCCCAAGCAGGGGGCTTTCCCGTGGCCGCCCACCCGGCAAACCGTCATGAAGCGCTTTGGCGGGTGGAACGAGGCCCTTGAAGCAATGGGGATCGGGACCACGAAGCAGGGCCGATCAAAAGGGCTGCTGAAGTTCACCCGCGAAGACTATGACGATGCGGTGAGTGATTTCTGCTTTTACGCCAAAGCAGCCGAAACGAATGCGACGTATGCCGCCTACGACGACTGGGTGAAGCACGAGCTGGCCGCTGGCCGCTCCCGCCCCTCCGGGGCGTCGGTTAGGAACATCTACGGCACCTGGGCTGATGCCCTGCGCTCGGTGAAGGGGTAGGCGAGAAGCATTGGGGGAAATTGTCGGCAAGGAACAGCACCATGTGGGCATTCGTGTGCCGTCAGACTGGATAATCGAGTCTGACTTTATGGACTCGTATAGGAAGGGCGATCCCCTCCGTGCGATCGCCAGGGAGGCGGAGTGCGACCTTGAAGAGGTCTGCCTCCTGATCATGGCGGAAACTAGCCCAAGCGACGAGTTGGAGCGCTCACGCGCGGTTCGACGGCGCGCGTCGGCCACCAACGAGGTACTGCTCGCCAATGAGGAAATGGTTGAACGGCTCCACGCCTCGGAAATTGATCGCGATGAAATACCCAAAATTTTAAAAGCACTTGGTATTTCCATCGACATCCCGACCGCCGCGGAGCTGCTGCACATCCCGGGCATTCCCGGGGGTCAACCGGTCGAGGAGATCCCGGCACGGCGGGTTGGTGACAAGCTAAGCCTGCTTTATCTCGCGGGAGTCCACCACCAAATAGAACCGGACTACCAATTGGCCTTGGGAAAGATGTCCCTCACCGCGGTGTCGGAGCTCCGGAGAATTCTGAATTCACGCTTGCCATATCGGCGCATGGCAGAGATTCTAGCCGTCATCGAAACTACAGCTCTTGCTATCCGAGCTAGAACAATCACGACCATTTCTCACGAGGACTACGAGAGCGCTATGCAGGCAGCGTCGAGGCGCCTTGGTTTAATTACGAACGACCCAGATGATCCTTGGCCCGTTGCGGGACGAACCTTGCGTGCACGCTATGGTCACGGGTCCTGGGAAAGTTTGCTGAACTCGGTGGGACTGCGACTTCTGTCCAGTGACCACCGCTTCACAGATCTGGACTACTTGGACGTCCTCGACCGTTCCACCGAGGAATGCATGCAATTCGGGAATCCCATGGACATCGGGTTTTACGACCAGTGGATCATCGCGGCCGCCGCCGTGGGAGAAGAACATCCCTCAGCCGTAGAGCTCATCCGTCGCTACGGTAGCTGGGAAGCCGCCATCGAAGCCATACTCCCCCAAGAGGAAGAAGCCGACCAAGAGCCGGACACTCACGAGTTCTACTGGGGCTTTCCATTTGGAGCTGAGGATGAAAGCTTGGCCATCAACGAGGCGAAATCTCGGCGCGAGGCCGAGGAATGGCACCAAGCAGGCGAACTCATCGGCCAACTATTGGCAAAGATGCCATGGAACAGCTTTCTGCGCATCGAATACGACGGCAATGAGGAGATCACTACTCGGCCCTATGCGCAGGCCACGCCGAGCGCCGACGGTGTGTGGTGCGAAATAGTGTCTGAGCAGTACCTGCCGGCAGCTGAGTGGCCCATCAACAGGCGCTATTTTGAGAACAATGACTGGGCAGCACCGGATGAAGAGATTCCGTACTGGCGCAAGGAGCGGGTCCCGGTTGGTGAGGCAGGACATGTGATCGTGCGCGGCCTCCGACAAGGGCGGGGCTGCCAGGACGCAAACAAACTCCGCTGGAGCACGGGTGAGTTCCCGGCCGGACCAGGCCCGGATGGTGGCGTCACAATAGAACGGGCACTGGAAGGCGAAGTCCAGACGCTGCGGAATGCGTCCTAGGGTGAAGGGAAAAGATGGGCGTAAGTGCCTGCTTGCTACACCCTTGCTTTTTGCAGCGCGACGCCAGGAAGTCCCGGTGCAGCAAAATACATCGGCGTGTCATCAGAGCCGTGATCGGACGTGGACGAAGCCAGCTGCAACTGGGCGGCACCGTTCCACAGCCAGCCAACGTCAGCCGATGGCGCGATTCCACGGCCGGCAGTGCCCACAACCAGCGAGACGTTAGTCTGACTGGCAGTCTTGGCAAGAAATCCAGTCAGGGTTTCTACGGCCTTAGCCGACTCCTCGACTACAGCCTTGTCTGCGCTCCCTTTTGTAAGGGCATCAAGATCGTCAATGAAGATAGCGATGGGACGTGCCAAGTCCGCAGGAACCCGAAAGTCCCTTACGTCTTTAGTGCCCAGCCTTCGACAAGCATCGAGGCGTGGGAAAACTTGATCGCAAACTAGCCGCAGGAGTTCCCGCGCCTGCACGACTCCTGTCGACATAGCCTCCCGATGATGTCGCCAATTGGTGCTGAATGCGGAATCCGGGGCGGACGCGGCTACCCACGTAGGAACTCCAGATTCCTGCGCAGCCATGGCCATCGCTGCGATCAATTCCGACCTTCCGGGACGTGAACCACCCCGTACCACTAGGTTTTGCGCCCAGGCAGTCGAGAACTTGACCTCTTCAATCCCAATCGGCAGTTCCAGAAACGCATGCCCCTCGACTATGCCATCAGGTCCTAGAACGGGATTGAAAAAGGTTGACGGGGATCCGACGGGCCCTTCATAAATTGCCGTTCCATCAGGAATGACAGCATCCTTCAGGTCGCCGAGCAGGTATTGAGTGGTATCCGTCTGGTTGCGACTGCCGAACTGAATCCGGCAGGCATCGCCTAAACCACCGACAAGAAGCTTGGAGATGTCCAAGTCGCGACCAGCCAGCACCAGCGATGCTCCCCCTTGAGGGGGGTGAGACATTAGCCAGTCGAGCTTTTCGGCAAGGAGGGATGAGTATGAATGGGCATCAGCCTGGAGTAACTCAGCGCCGTTGACGATGACAGTTGTACCGCGCGGATCCTCATGCATTCCCCCAAAAATCTCGCCGACCTTCATACAGGCTTCCCCCATGGATCTGGAAAGTGTCCTCATGCCTTCCAACATCCATCCATAGTCACCTCCGACGAGGTCGATAACGTGCGTCGCACTGGTACGGCAAAACTGGCTGATGATGTCGTCGAGGTATGTCCTTCCCGTCGTCGCTGGAGCTTGACCGCGGATCAGCAGAATTCCTCCGCCTGCCGGCCAACGTTCAGCCGCATCACAGAGGTGGAGACGCCCGCCGTCAGGCAAAGTCCCAAGCATTACGGGGCGGTCATTCATGTGCAAGGCTCCGATCACGGTTGAAGGCTGGAAGAAAGTGTATTGCCAGGAACAGACACTGCCTCACAACAATTGTCGGACCTCGTATTCATAATGCTCTCAAGGGCTCGCAAAGATGCCTCGAAATACTTGGAGGAACCAAATGGCAGATGGCTACGAAGTTTTTGATACGGGGGCACAATAGGCTGGTTTTTCAACACCAACGGCTGAATGCACAGCAGGTCGAACAAGTCATGGCCGGGCTTCGTGCGCTCCATTTGAGTGGTGCCGAGGAGGCACGAATGGTGCTTTTGAAAGCATGCGGCCGACGCGTAACGCTGGTTACGGAGTTGTATGACGTGGAGCTCCACAAGGCGCTGGCCTACATTGCCCAGGAGAAGCGCCGTCGCTTACTTGAGCCGCGCTGACCTCGTGGGTCGAACAAACCCCCCTTCGTGTCGCCTGGACCAGACGGACGCCAAGTCGCCCACCGAGCTCGTTCGTCAGGATTGGACATCGCCGTCGTAACTTTCACCCGCTCACTCCACCGAATTCGCGTCACCGGGGGGGAACCGCTCAGGTGCCCGAACCCTTGCAGACCACATCCAACCCGCAATTCCGGGATTTTCCTCGGGCCGCCGGGACAGTCTCCATTTATGCAACTTCTGGTGACGCGAACCATGAATCCGATAATGACGGGCCGTGCTGATACAAATATGATCTGAAACATCTTCTGAACTCAGCGAGGAGCAACACCACGCTGCGGTGGCCGGAGCCTAAGAACCGTGCGCGTGCAAATGCGCAGCAGTGGAAAGATTGATACCCGTGATGGAAATGCTCAGCGGAGCCAGCGTAGACACGTTCAGGAATCTCGTATTGTCCGTTGCCGTGATTGTCGGCTTCCTGTTTTTACTCGGAAGCCGTGTGTCCACTCCCCTGACAATCGCCGCCAGGCTGATCACCGCCGCCACTGCAGGTACTGCGGCCTTCGCGGCGGCCAATCTCGCGGTGGTCTTCTATATCCTTGCGCACCTCATGGATCCGCGCTGGTCTGTCGGTAGAGATGCAACGCTTCAGAGCCCTGAACTGTCTGCAGGGCCCTTCTTCCAGCCGGTCACCGACACGTTGAATGACATCCTGGACGGCCTGACGGGCAACTTAAATAATGTCATTGCCCTGAAGAACGCGTTCCTCACCATGCCGGAATTTATTATCGCCGCCGGCTGGGCATCCTTTGCGCTGGTGGGCTTTGCGATCGCGAATCGCATTCTTTCCTCGATCATCGAAAAGAAACAGATGAAGCAGATCGACCGGAATACGCAGGACCTTGCTGATATCCGCGCCCAGATTGGGTTGCCCGCCTTCCAGGACACCAAGGTTGGGGCGCGGTGAGGTGCATTCCGGAAGAACCGGAGTTCGGCGAAGGACATCACGCGGAAAAGGCCGTCTGGACTGCTCTCAGGAACAGCCTGCCCGATGACTGCGTCCTGGCCCACTCGGTCCAGGTCCGCGACGGCCGTAATGAGTACGAGATTGACCTGCTGGTCCTCTGGCCCAACGTTGGCATGGCTGCCATCGAGGTGAAGGGCGGCCAGGTCAGCGTCATGGACGGGCAGTGGTACCAGTCGGACCGGAACCAGAAGCGCAGAATCCAAAGCCCCGTGGCGCAGTCACAGAGCTCACTTCATGCGCTCAAGGACTGGCTTGAGATCCAGCTAGGTTCACGTATCAGCAGCCGCTGCGCCTACATGGTCAGCCTGCCCTATACCGACGTGCCACGGAACTGGACCATGGCCGGCTGCCCCCGGTCACTCATCCTCGATAAAGATGACAGCAAGTCCCCCGCGGAGCTCGTCCGCCAGGCAATTGAAAACGAAGGCGGCGGCGCCGCCCCTCTTGCCCCGGCCTTCCTGGAACGCGTCGTCCGCAAGCTGGGCGGAAATCTGGGCACCGCCGTCGTACCTTCCACCGCATCCCAGGAGGACGAGGCAGCGCAGGACCATCTCACCGAGCGCCAGTCCGTGCTGCTTCAGGCCACCCGCTCGCTCCCCCGGATCCGCTTCACCGGCGGCGCCGGCAGCGGAAAGACCTGGCTCGCCGTCGAAAAAGCCCGCATGCTCAGCAAAGAGGGCAAGCGAGTGGGCCTCTTCTGCTACAACAAAGGTTTGGGGCAGTACCTTCAGGACCGTGTAGAAACATGGCGGCGGCAGGCGAAGCCGGTGTTTACGGGCGAGTTCCACGAGTACGTGCGCGGGCTCGGCGTTCCCGACGGCAAGGGGCAGGACTACTTCGACCTCGAGATGCCCCGCCTTCTCAAGGAGCTTGCGGCCGAGATGGACCCGCACGAGCGGCTGGACGCCATCGTCGTCGATGAAGCGCAGGACTTCGCTCCTCTCTGGTGGGACGCGCTGCTCGCCTGCACCACCGACCCCGACGCCGGTGAGGTGTACGCCTTTATGGATGACCGGCAGGACGTCTACCAGCGGTGGGGAGGCGCGACGGCGGACCTCACCAATGGCCCGATGGCCACCCTGGTGCCCATCCACGTGGACGACAACCTCCGCAACACCCGCAAGATCGCCGAGACCTTCAAACCCTTCGCCGGCGACTACTTCACACCCCGAGGCAGCACTGGCCTGCCGGTGCGGTTCGTGGACTGCCCAACCGAGGGGGCGCTGCAGGTCGCCGATGACTGTGTGGATGCCCTAATCGACGAGGGCTGGGCGAACAACCAGATCGCGCTCCTCACCACCAAGGACCGCCACCCCATCCATTTGGACTACTTCAAGCGCGATGCCACCGAGGAATACTGGCGGGACTTCCACGCCAACACCGGTGAGTTCTACGGCCATGTGCTGGGATTCAAGGGACTGGAGCGGTCCGTAGTTGTCCTCTGCATCAACGGGTTCAAGGACATGAGCAGGGCACGGGAACAGCTCTACGTCGGCTTGTCCCGGGCGCGGAGCTTGCTGGTTGTTGTGGGTGATTCCGGGCTGCTGGAGCAGGCCGGCGGCCGCGAACTCAAGCTCGCGCTGTCCCGGAGCCAGGCGTGGAATCCTGCGCTGGAAAACGGTTAGTGGCGCTGCTCACCTAAATTGTCGGTGCCCCGCAATACTCTTCAGGCACCAGATGAGAACCGTCCAATGGGGGATGAAATGCCAGAACTAGCCGACGCCGGGCCCTACCCGGTTGCAACGCTTCCGCGGATGCCCGTTCCGGCCCCGCCCGCGGCGGTACCTGCCTCGTATGACTACGCTTTTCTTTACCCCTGGCAGCAGGAAGCTCTGAAGGCATGGCACTCGAATGCGCGCCGCGGTGTGGTGGAAGCGGTGACCGGTTCCGGCAAGACACGCGTTGGAATCGCCGCCGCTTTTGAAGCCGTCCGGCAAGGCATCAAAGTCCTGATCCTGGTGCCAACGGCCGAGCTGCAGCGCCAATGGCTGGTGTCCCTGCGCCGGGACCTGCCCGCTGCACGGCGTGGTGTCCTCGGCGACGGCCGGACTGATTCCCTCGACGACGTCGACATCCTCGTCGCCATCGTTCACTCGGCGTCCAATCGGGAGTCGCTCCGCACCCACAAGGCCGGCCTCATCATCGCTGACGAATGCCACCGTTATGCGGCACCCATGTTCACCGGTGCACTGCAGGAGGGGTACGCCTGGCGGCTTGGGCTGACGGCCACGTTTGAAAGGGCGGACGGTGAGCACGAGAACCTCCTGACACCCTACTTCGGCGGCGTCATCTACAACCTCTGGTACGACCGCGCGCTGAAGGACCAAGTCATCGCCCCGTTCGACATCGCTCTGGTTGGCGTTGATCTGACCCCTGCGGAACAGACCGACTATGACGAGTTCTCGGCCGTGATGGTGGAGGCGGCGCGAAACCTTGAGACGTACGCAGGCATTCCCCGCCGGCCCTTCCCGCAGTTCATTGCAGCGGTGGCCACGCTGGCCGCTTCGGACTCGCCCAGCCGGGAAGCAACAATCGCACGCCGGTACATGCGGGCAATGTCCTCGCGGCTCAACCTGCTGGCCGAAGCCAAGACAAAATACCTGGCGCTGGCAGCACTGAAGGAAACGGTTGATGGGTCCAACGGGACCTTGGTCTTCACCCAGACCCAGGATTCCGCGCGGCGGGCGCAGGAGCTGTATACGTCCCTCGGCTCGACGGCCTCTGCAGTGTTCAGTGGTATGGCCAAGGACGACCGCCGGCAGGGCCTGGAGGATTTCCGCACCGGCGCATCACAAGTTCTGACCGCGCCGCGGCTCCTCGACGAAGGCATCGACGTCCCCGAGGCCGACCTCGGGATCATCGTTGCCGCCAACCGCAGCCAGCGGCAGATGGTGCAGCGGCTCGGCCGTGTCATCCGCAAGAAGGCCGACGGACGGCCCGGCCGCTTGGTTGTCCTCTACTCCAAGGGCACAGTGGAGGACCCGGACGTCCAGGGCGAGGAATTCCTGGGCAAGGTGCTGCCGTTCGCACGCAACGTGGGGTTCTTCGACATCAAGACGGACCTGGAAGGGCTGCAGGAGTTCCTCCGCCACGTCGAATCTGAAGAGGTTTCAGGACCCGAGACTAACGGGACGACAGCGGGCACGCCTGGGAACGGCACTGGACCGGAGAGCGGCACTGCGCCTACGCCGGTGGTGGAGCCTTCTGTGGAGGAGGAAAGCGCACCGACATCGTTTGATCTCGACGACTCCGGCTGGCTGGAGGAACTCCAGGGGCTCGAGGGCTTCAGCGACGACGGGGTTTCGGACTACCTACAGCGGGCAGGGCGCGCGGACCTGCTGACAGCCGAGCAAGAAGTGGAACTCGCGAAAGACATCGAGGCTGGCCTCTATGCTGCGCACCTGCTGGCGGACGGCAGCGCCCGTGGCCGCAAAGAATCCCGGGAACTCCGCACGATTGCCTTGCTCGGCGAACGCGCCGCGGACGCCCTGCTCGAGGCGAACCTCCGGCTGGTCATCTCCATCGCCAAGAAGTACGTGTATCAGGGCATGGACCTGCTGGACCTGATCCAGGAGGGGAATATCGGGTTGCATCGGGCCGTGTGCAAGTTCGACTACACCCTGGGTTACAAGTTTTCGACTTACGCGACGTGGTGGATCCGGCAGGCTGTCACCCGGGCGCTGGCCGACCAGTCACGGGTTATCCGGCTCCCAGTCCACATGGTTGAGCAGATCCATAAGGTGCAGGCAATTCAGCGTGACGCCGCCCGGAAGGGCCTCGAATACAGCTTTGAGGAACTCGGCAAACTCACTGATCAGTCGGCTGAAAAAGTGGAGCATCTTCTGTCACTGGACCAGCCTGTGCGTTCGCTGGACTACCTTGTACCGGACGGCAGGGGCGGCCTCGAGCCGTTGGCGGACCAGCTCCTCGATCCCTGGCACGTTGATGTTCTTGACCAGATCGCCAAGGAACAGCTCAAGGCCCAAGTGCACGCGGTCCTTGACACCCTGACAGAGCGGGAAGCCGGCGTCATTGCAATGCGCTCCGGCATCTACGACGGTGAGGAGAAGACTCTCGATGCTATCGGCAGGGTCTACGGCGTCACGCGAGAGCGCATCCGCCAGATCGAATCGAAGACCATGACACTGTTGCGGCACCCCTCTCGCTCACAGGTCCTCAAAGAGTTCCTGTTCACCTGCAAAGAAGCTCCCTCAGCAGGAGCCGGTGCAGAGGATGAGACGGAGTTGTCAGAGCCCGCCTCTAACGTGGTAGAAACGACCACCAGTCAAAGCATGGGGGAAAAATGAAGATCGAGTTCGGGTGGCATCTGGACCGGGCGCCTTGGGCCTACACCCAACCGGGTCTTAATCACATCCGCGTCGGTAGGAAGAACTTTACTGCGCTCCTGCAGACGCGCTTGGGAATCACCCGCCCTGACACTGGGCACGCTGAGCGGGTCAGTCAGTACATGAACCGTCTCCAGTCAATTGACTCCCCCGACGCGTGGTTCCACTCTTCATTTGAGGTGGACCCTTGGTCCACTGCCCAGGAATTGCTCGCAGCCCGTGATGACGCCGTTTCGAACGGCTGGAGCGGTGAGCTTCCCGAAGCGGAGACAGGCGGCGTAGCCAGCTCCCCGTTGCTTCAAACACTTGCCGCTGCCGAGAAGGCACCAGGGCAGCTCGCACCTTCGCTGGCGGACGACGTCGCAGAGCTGGTGACAGCGCTTAATTCGCCTTTGTCGCTTGGCATAAACGAGCTGATACTTCAGCACGCCGAGCGCAGCTTTCCCCACATTTGGCAGGTCATTATCGCCAAACTTCGGAGCCGGGGAATCAAAGTCAGCGAAGCAGTGACTGCGAACACCCAACTAAGGCTCACACTGCTCACCGCCGAAACCGAGTGGGAAGCCGCTGAGAACAGCGCGCGGTGGATCTCAGCAGCGGGGAACGAAAGCACCGCCGTCGTGGCTTCCGACAGCACCGCCGTTCTGGACCACTTTCTGGCTGAGCACAGTCTGCCTGCGGTGGGCGCCGGCACGCCATCAGTGTGGCGCCCACAGGATCAACTCATTCCCCTCTTTTTTGAAGTGATCTGGGGGCCACCGAACATCCAACTCCTCGCTGAGTTCCTCACATTGCCGGGCTCGCCCGTGCGTCGGGCTGCAGCGCGCCTCCTGCTGGGCGCGCTCAGGGCCGAGCCCGGAATCGGAGGGGATGCTTGGAAGGCCGCTGTTGCCGACATCGAACGCGATGAACAACTCGGCCCGGATCTGGCGCTGATCCTGGACCAGATGTTCAGTACCGGGCTGCTCCTTGAGGAAAAGGGCGTCAGCGGGACGGAGCTGGCGGAGCGAAGCGAATGGCTAGCGGCACGGCTACGTGCCCGTGCCGCCATCGATGAGACTGCCAAGAGTACCGCGGCCTTGCTGCAGCGGATTCTCGCACTGACCGCACCGCTCACCCGCGTGTCCCGCCGGGACCTGCGCCGAATCATAGCCTCAGTGATCTCTCCGACCGCCATCTCCCTGGTCGCGGCTGAAGCCTCCCCCTGGCTCCGGCTCGGCCATCTGGCCGAGCTCACCGATGAGGTCGACCACGTGCTTTGGTGGGGATTCCAGAATGCAGGTGCCCCGCGGCCTCGCAGGTGGGACGCCCAGGACGTGGACACTCTCGCGTTGGTGGGCGTTCATCTATCGTCTCGTGAAGAACTGAGTGCCCTTGAGGTTGCCCAAACCCTTTCCGGGGCCACCCGGACCAAAAATCTGGTTCTCGTGCAGATTCAGCAACGCGACGGCGAACGCGTGGAAGGCAACCCGCTCCTAGAGGCGCTGGTGGCCGCCCAACAAAGCGTTAAGGCGCAAACCATGGCAGATCGCCTCGCCGCCATCACCGTTTCCCCCGCTGATCTCACAGATAGCACCGGCCACTGGTCCCTAGCTGGCCGCCGTTCGCAGCTCGTAAAAGTCAGTCCACACCGCGCCACAGCACCCCTCCCTGTCCACGTGGTAGCTCCAAACCCGGCACTCCTGCCAGAACGCATTTCCTACACCCAGCTGTCCACGCTGCTTGGCTGCTCACTCGCATGGGTCCTCAAACACAAGTCACACCTTCGGGTGCCGGACGCTGCGGATGTCCCCACCGGGAACAAGATGCTCGGGATATTCGCCCACAAGGTCGTCGAAGTACTCCAAGAAAGGCTTCGGAAGGAACATCGGGCCGTTCCGCAGCTGGCGGAGGTTAAGACCGTAATCGACCGGCTGCTGCCCGAGCTGGCGTCGGAGCTGCTGCTGCCCGGACAAAAGCACCGGCTGGCCGGAGTGCGTGCAACCATCGAAACCACCGTTCTCATGTTCTTTCAGCAGTTGCAGCGGGGCGGCGTGGTGCTTCAGGAGATGGAGAAGGCTTTCAGCAAGGACTTGTCGTTGATAGCGGGCGGGTCGGAAGTTACTGTTGCGGTCGAAGGCCGAGTAGACGCTGTAGGCATTGATGCGGCAGGCCGAACCGCTGTCGTCGACCTCAAATGGACCAACTCCGAAAAGTACCTCCGCGAGGACGTGCAGCAGGGCGAAGCTCTTCAGCTAGCCCTGTACCAGTGGGCCTTGAACGACGGCGACGTTTCGCCCCAGAGTCCGGCCGCGTATTTCATGCTCAAGCAGGGCACATTCGCGTCCGCCCACCCGGAATTTGGCCCCGCACTGCAGGCTGCCCAAGACGCGCCCGAGCTCTGGCGCAAAGCCATTCGGGCCGTTGAGTTCACCGTGGACGAAGTGCTGTCCGGGCGGATCACTGCAACGCAACGGGTGGAGGACGTGCTGGCGGAAGGCGAGCTTAGCGCCGCCGCCCTGGCTGCCGAACAAGAACGCTTGCACAGGAAGCCGAACTGCACGTACTGCAATTTCGGCACGCTCTGTGGAGTCAAAGGGGACTATTCATGAACTTGCTGGACAACGTCACCATGGTTTCGGCAAGCGCCGGCACCGGGAAAACGTACACTCTGACGGGCAAAATCGTTGACCAGATTTCGGCCGGGCTGCCGGCTGGTGCCATCATGGCCACGACGTTTACCAAGAAGGCGGCGGGCGAGCTCCGTGAGCGTATCGCCGCCAGGCTTCTTGAACAGGCGGAGGTAACGGACGACGCCGATGCTGCCACTGCACTGCGGCTGGCTTCCCAAGAGCTTCCGGCGAGCCTAATCGGCACGGTGAACAGTGTGTGCGGCCAGTTGCTGCAGGAACACGCAATCGACGCCGGCCTCTCCCCTGCGCTTGAAATGATCGGCGAGGAGCAGCTCGCCAGCATTTTTAACCTTGCTACCGACGAGGTCCTAGCTGAGCACGCCCCGGCGATCCTTCCCATCTCCCATCGAATGGGCACCGACGGCAACGGTGCCCGCGACGCCAAGACTTGGCAGGACATGGTCCGGTCCGTTGTTGACGCTGCCCGTACAAACCTTCTGGATGCCGCGGAGCTGGATGCCTGCGCAGAGCGATCCTGGACTGGCTTGCGGGAGCTGCTCGACGAGCCCAGTCTCGATGAACGGGAGAAGTGGCTGCTCGACCTTCGCAACACCGTTCCTGACTTAGAGGCCATGGCGCGCGACGGCAAAACACCCGCCGGAAAGCCTGTGTCCACTACGTCCGCCGCCTTCACCGAGCACGTTCCGAAGATCCTGCACAGGATCGCTTCCCTAGGTGAAGTCCCCGCCATCACTTGGGAAAGCTGGCGTGGCGTCGTTGGATCTGCTGCGCCCTCCGCTGTTAGGACTCTCTTCGCCCCGGCGACCGGCGCCATCAAAGAGGGACTTCTCTCCAACCCCGCCTTCCACTATGACCTGGAGCAATACATCCGGCTGATTTTCCGCTGCGCCGCTGAATGTCTGGAGGCTTATTCAGACTTCAAGCGACTCCACGGCCTCATGGATTTCGTGGACCAGGAGACCCTTGTTCTGAGGCTGGCACGCGAAAACGAAGCGTTCCGCCGCTCGTTCCCCGAGCGCGTCCAGTTTCTGGTTGTTGACGAGTTCCAAGACACCAGCCCCCTACAGCTGGAACTTTTCCTGCAGCTGAGCCAACTCGTCCAAGAAGCCGTGTGGGTGGGTGATCCCAAGCAGGCCATCTATGAGTTCCGCGGCACTGATCCCGAGCTTATGGAGGCCGTGGTTGGCAAGGTTAGCCGGCGGGAGCAGCTTTCCGAGACATGGCGCTCCCATCAGGCCGTGGTTGATCTGAGCAATGCCGTTTTTGAACCTGTTTTCGAACAGCACGGCATGCCGTCCGAAACCGTCCACCTTAAGCTTCCGGCGGCGCACGCGCAGTGGTCGCCCGGCACCCTTGAGGCGTGGACCCGTCGCCAGACCAACGACGGCGAACGGTTGAAGGCAACGGCGGCAGGGATAGCCTCGTTGCTGGGACGCCGACCTCAGCTGCGCCCGGGAGACGTGGCCGTTCTGGCCAGGTCAAATGCGGACGTTGAATCTATCTCCAAGGCTCTCGATGCCTTGGGTATCCGCGCCAGCCGCAACCCACGCAAACTTTCCCAGGCGCGCGAGGTGCAACTTGCCCGGGCTGGCATGGCCTATGTCGCAGATGGCTATGACACTGTTGCACTCGCCGAGCTCGTGGCACTCCACCCCAGCCACGCGGCCTATGGGAATTGGCAGCAGGAGTTGCTGGCTGCCGCCGACCCAGCTCCGGTGCTCGAATCGTGGCACGAAGACCCTGTAATCAAGACTCTCGACGCCCTGCGTGACCGGGCAGGGTTGGCTACACCTACGGAGATCTTCGAAGCTGTGGTTGCAGCGCTGGGAATCCCGAGGCTTATTGCTGCCTGGTCCTCCCCCGCCACTCGTCTGAGGAACTTGGACGCGGTCCGCGGCGTCATCAAGACGTACTACGAGCGCTGTCTCGCTTTGCGCTCACCGGCCACCTTGCGCGGCTTCCTCACGTTCTTCAGCTCGGAGGAGCAGCAATCTGCCGAGAATTCTGGACCTGAAGTTGTAAACGTCCTCACGTATCACAAGGCCAAGGGGCTTGAGTGGCCTGTAGTGGTGATGGAAGGCCTGGACAAGGACCTGCGACTGGCGGCCTTTGGGGCAGCTGTAGAACAGGAAGGCAGCTTTGACTTGGAGCAGCCCTTGGCAGGCCGCTGGATCCGCTTCTGGCCAACCCCCTTCCCGTATGGAGGCTCGCCTTTGGATGCCAAGGGGACAGCGAGTGACGTGGCGCTGCGGGCTGAGGAACGAGACCGCCGCAATATGTCTCGCCTCATGTACGTTGGCATGACCCGTGCAATCGAGACCACGATCCTCACGGCTAAAAACGGGAAACCGGACTTGCTGAACAATCTGGGCATCGCCTCCCTGGTGTCGTGGTCAAAGCAGGACGACGACAGTGCCGATGGTGTCATGCAGGTGGCCAACGGGGAAAGCCTCCCCACGCATGTCGAAGAGCTTGCCCCGATGGACGCCGTCCCTGCCGCTGCTTCCTGGACTCCAGGTTTTACTGACGCGCCGTCGACTTTTCCCAGTGTTGAGGGGATGCCAGCCAGGTTCGCGGCTTCCTCCCTTGGCTCGGCCGGGCATGAAGCGAACGTGAGTCCCGTTGCGGAACTTGGCGCCCCGCTTGCCGAGCACGGGTCCGATGATTGGGGCGCAGTAGGAAGTGCCGTTCACGCTTATCTTGGAACGGAATTCTCAGCGCTGAATTCGGCGGAACAAAGGGACCTGGCCGAGCGCATCGTCACACGCTGGCAGGTGACGGACACTGTTGACCCTTCACTGTTGGTCACTTCCGGCGACAGGTTTGAGACCTATCTCGACGCCGAGTTCCCTGGCTGGGTTCGGCATCGTGAGGCTGCCATCGGGTGGCGGCCAGAAAACCAAGTGATGGAGGGCTGGATTGACCTGCTGCTGGAAGGACCAGAAGGGTTCGTACTCGTCGACCATAAGACTTACCCGGGCAAGGACCCCGAAGGCCATGTCCGCGATAAATATCTAGGCCAAATGGCGGCGTACCGGAATGCGGTGTTGGCTGCGACAGGAAAGCCAGTGGTGCGGACGCTTATCCATTTCCCCGCGTTGGGAAGTGTCTACGAGGTCAGCGAGGTGTGAAGCCCGAGGTGCCGCTACCACCAGCGGTGGCGGCACTCAGGGTTCTGGCATGCCCACTTGGCAATGCTGCCTTCGACTTTTCCGGTGGCAGGGTAGATGCGCACTTCGGGGACAATAACGCAGCCCGCGAATTCCGCCTTCGGATTTTGTTCCATAACGTCAGGCATGACCATGCCGTAAATGATGCGCCAGGACTCCTGCCCGCACACCGGGCACTTCCTCGTCGCAGCTGCCTTCTTTGTCTTTCTGTCCTCAGTCATGCAAGGAAATTAGCCGAGGCACCAGACATTCCTCCAGTTACAAAAAGTTCTTAACCGCCAAAGCGTTTTTTGTAACCATGAGGCGTGGGGATCAAGAGCGGTTTGACGCGCTTGGGTCTTTATGCCTCCTTTCGAGGGCGTGAATTCCAGCCCAGGCAGAACTGCGTGAACACTGTCCGGATCGAGTCCACGACGTACTGTCCGCGTTTGCGGATTTTTCAGCGCTGATCGCAGCTCTGCACTGCGATCACCAGACGGTTTCAATGAGAAGATGGATAACGCGAATAGCCAGGAGCCTTGCCGCCGACTCCTCCTCATCCAGGTGATGAGGAACACGAGGATAGAGTGCCCCTCCGTGTCTCCCTAGATTCCAAAGTGCTTCGGCGAGGCAATTCAGTTATCGCACTCGGTCTTGCAACATGGGCCAAGCGCTTTGACGATACTCAACAAGTCCACATAGGCACCATGAAGCAGTTGTGGAGAGTGTCAGGCAAGAGGATCGCGACAAATACCCCACGGAAACTAGCTACCGCCGACTCTCAGGGTTGGCTGGAGCGCCGGCGGGAAGTAATCGTTCAGTGTCACGTCCTATGGGCACAAGCATTCCGATGGCTTTGAGCTCACAAAGTGACTCGGCTGAAAGCCAGCTTAAAAGTTACAACGATCGGGACGACAAGGGGGCCACTTGCGGGAGGAGGAATGGTCGCTCACGTAAGCTCGTCATATGGAATTGAACAGAGCTCTGGAGCAGCACATTGCGGTGTTTGGTGAGAGCGGCAGTGGCAAAACCGTCATGCTCTCCTCGTTCTATGGAGCGACACAGGAGCCACGATACCTTCAGAAGAGCCTGTTCCATGTTCTGCCCGATGATGTCGGCCAAGGCAACCGGCTGCACCGGAACTACCTCGGGATGAGGAATTCGGCGCGACTCCCCGAGCCCACCCGTTTCGCTGGTACTTCTTACTCTTTCTCCTTGAAGCTCAAGGATGAGGCTGACGCCGACTTGATGAAAGCTAAACCCTTTGACGCCTTGCGCCTGGTTTGGCACGACTACCCCGGGGAGTGGTTTGAGGAGGACGTAAGCGGTCCTGAGGAGGCCCAACGCAGGATTGACACCTTCAAGGCTTTGTTGGGTTCCGATGTCGCACTTTTGCTGGTGGACGGTCAACGGCTGCTGGACAACTCCGGCGAAGAAGAGCGTTACCTTAAGTTATTATTCACCAACTTTCGTAACGGGTTGCTCTCTTTGAAGAGTGAACTATTGGAGGACGGTAAACCTCTCGTTGAGTTCCCCCGCATTTGGATCTTGGCGCTTTCGAAGTCCGATCTACTGCCAGAGCTAGACGTGTTCAAGTTCCGTGATCTTCTTATTGAAAAGGCCTCCGACGATATCGATGAATTGCGTAAAGTCATCGCTGGGCTTGTCGAGGCTAACGGGGCCCTATCAGTGGGGGAGGACTTTGTGCTTCTTTCATCCGCAAAGTTCGAGTCGGGCAAGATTGAGGTGGCCAAGCGCGTTGGTTTGGACCTTATCCTGCCGTTAGCCGCCGTGCTCCCGTTCGAGCGTCACACCAAATGGGCTGAGGCGCTGCACATCCCAGGCAAGGTACTCGAGAATCTGTTGCGCGCCGCCGGACCTTTTGCCGCAGTCTTGATTGGAGGTAAGGGCACCTTGCCAGGCCCCCTTGGTTTTCTACAGAAGCTTGTCGGTCCCGACGTCGTAAAGGACGCTGCCAACCTCGCCGCGGACAAACTGCGCGAAATCAACGCCGAGGCCGTCGCCAGACGCGACTACCTTACGGCCACGCTAACGCGCTTCAAAATGGACTTGACGCAGGGTGAAACGGATCAGACCCTGTTGAGGAGCCGTAGATGAAGCTCATTTGGGCCACCCGCGGGCGTATGTGGGGTTTCCGGTTCCTTCGTGATGGGGGCTTCCCGGATCCGCTCATAGAGTACGACAAGGCCTTCTCGGACGTTGAGGGCGAGCCGGAAGCCTTTCGCCGCGTCGGCGACACAGTGGCTCTCCGATTCCCGGATCCTTCGGGATGGCAGGACGCGGCCGGCAGAGTCATCCCGCACGAATTCGTCGTCTTCCCGCCCTTGGCCGAAGTAATCAACTCGGTCGAAGACGGTCTGCGCGAAGTCTGGCCCCTCGTTGCTGACGAATTTGCCCGGGTCTGGGAGTTACCCAAACCCCTCTCGGTTAGGGACAGTGTCGAGTGACAGCATCGCGGCCCGCCGGCACCCTGATGCCTCCGAATCGCTAGATGGCAGCAGGCAGCTCCATCTCCTGACCTCAAGGTATTGCAACCCGAGTCGTGTATGGGCTTGAGGGATCTGGGAGTGGGCCGCATCATCACCGAGTAGCCCACCCTCCCGCGCACGCTTATGGAGGAACGCGGAATGAAACTGCCCAAGGCTTGCGCGGTCCTGGGGTAGGTTCCCGCTTGAGACCACGTGAAGCAACAGGCGACAGAACGGCTTCTCCCGAAGAATTACTAGCCGTGCGCCGCCGAAAGAACTGCCCAACAAGCCCTGACTGGCCTGGTCAGGAGAGGGCCCAGTAAGCCCTCGCCTTGTCGCTGAAGGACAGTCTCCTCTCCACGAAAATTCTGGCCCCGTCTGTGGCTCCCACGGGTACGTCCATGCAAACTTGGTAGGTTGCTTTGCCACCATTTTCGAGGGTGGGGACTTCCATCGCCGCTTGTGCAAGCACGGCATTACATTCATGCGCGTCATACTGTCTGGCATCTGAGCCGACGAAAGTCGGCGAGAGGTCAATCCATGGGTTTCCTTCGCCCACTCCCACATATCTCACTTGTAACTGGACCAAGACATATTGGCCCTCGGGTGGGCCATTGAAACGGTTCACTGCCAAGACCTCGGCAGTAGCGTCAAGCTTCACCGCGACCACTGTGACTTCGTAATCCGGGCCCATTGACGCCGTCGTCCCAAGCGGAAAGGGTCGATTGGCAGTACCAGCGTCAGGTTCCGAGGGATTTGCGGAAGGACTGGCTTCGCCAGCGGGAGGGCCACTCTCCGACGTGATCGCGGAGGGGCGCTGCCCCATCTCATCCTTAGAGACCCCAAAGGCATCGCTGATGATTGATTGGTAATAGGCCTGGCTGGCAAGCACACCAACGACAGAAAGGATGCTGACAGCAACAGCAGCTATCGCCATTCCACGGAAACTGGACTGCGCTCCGATCGTCACTACTGATGCAACGAGAGCTAACACAACGGCGGCAAGTCCAAGGACAAAGACCAAGTTGTTGACTACTGGAACCCAGCAGAGGAGCAAGGCGATACCACCGACGGTTAGGGCAGTGATTGCAATTGCTTTGCCACGTTGGTTAGACGGCCCAAAAACATCTGAATCTTCGATCCAAAACTCATGACCGGGAGGTGGCGGCCCCCATTCTGGATCGGGCCGCCAGCCAGGAGGAGGCTGCCAACCCGGGGGCGGAGTTGGCCAATTTGGTGGAGAGTTATAACGCTTCACGCCCGCCCCTTATCGACCGACGACATCGGCAACATCACCAATGCCAAGAGGAATACAGGGAGCATACAATTTCTTAAGACGCCAGAACATACCTTTGCGTTCGTTTCTATCCCGGCTTGGGCGTGAACAACAATATCACTGACTACCCCACCGGCTGCGCACCCTAGTGGGAAGCATGCTCCTCGAGCTGCCAAGGCATTCAACGTGAAGGCGCAAACACCAGAACGGTAATGCCCTCACAACCTTCTTTGCCGGAACATCGGGAACGACTCCCGCACCCGTTCCACCGTCTCCAGCGAAACCTCCACCGCCAGCACCCCAGGCTCCAACCCAAGGTCGGCCTCGACAACCCCCATTGGATCCACCAGCACACTCCGCCCCACCGAGACCGGCAGCGACTGGCACACCCCCGCCACGTACACACTGTTCTCGATCGCCCGGGCCGCGTTCAGCGCCAGCCACTGCTCCGTCTTGTGCTCGCCCGGCACCCAGGACGAGCAGACCAGCAGGACCTGCGCACCGGCGTCGGCCAATGACCTTGCCAGCTCCGGGAACCGCAGGTCGTAGCAGGTCATCAGGCCGAACCGCACTCCCCCATGCTCGAACACCACCGGCTCAAGGGACCCGCCGGGCTTGATGAACTCGGACTCCCCGAACCCCTGCGCGTCGAAAAGGTGGATCTTCCGGTAGGAAGCCAGCCGGCCGCCGTCGGGCCCAAACGCCACCAGCGTGTTGTACGCCCTGCCCGGCTCCTCCGAGGTCTCCACCACGCCCGCCACCAGCGCGATGCGGTGGCGGCGGGCGGTGGCTGCAAGCTCCCGGCAGACCGGCCCGTCCAGCGGCTCGGCTACCTCCGGGAACGTCGCGTCCACCTTCTTCTTCTCGTACGTTGCGTACTCCGGGAAGGCGACCAGCGAGGCGCCGTCGCGCGCTGCCTCGGCGGCGAACCGGTCGATCGCGGCGAGGTTGGCCTGGATGTCGGCGCCCGACTCCAGCTGCCCCAGCGCTATCTTCACGAACTTTCCTTCCCTCGGCCCAACAGCCGGAACCAAACTAACCAGAACTCAGGCGGCTGCCTCGACCGTTGCCTTCTCCGTGGCCGTCATCTCCGGCGGCGAGGCCTTGAAGCCGCGGGTGATCAGGGCCAGGACCAGCACGCCCAGCACCAGCCAGGACACCCCTAGCGTAATGGCGTTGCTGTCCAGCCGGGAGAGCAGGTAAGCGCAGATGACGGCGCCAATCACCGGGACCACCACGTAGGACACCGGGTTCAGCTGCTGCCCGGCCCGGCGCTGGCGCACGTAGTGGAACACCACCGCGGCGTTCACCAGCGTGAAGGCGGGTGAAGGCACCAAAGTTGATGAACGACGTCGACGTGGCCACGTCCAGGAAGATGGCAATCAGGCCCACGATGCCGGTGACCACCAGGTTCGCCACCGGGGTGTGGAACTTCTCGCTCAGCCGGCCGAACACTGCCTTGGGCAGGACGGAGTCGCGGTGGGGCCGGCGCAGTTGACGCTAACCATAAAGACCTGGTTCACGATGGCGTTGGCTTTGGCGAGGATCAGTTCCTGCTTGCGGTCCGGGGTGGTGGTTTTGACGACGTTGAGGATCACGTCGGCGCCCATCCAGGCGAGCTGGCGGGACACCCCCGGGTACCAGGCGTCGTAGCAGATGTTCAGGCCCACCCTGCCGATGCCCGGCAGGTCCACCGTGGTGAACCGGTCGCCGGGGTCGTAGGGCTCGAACGGGCGCCACGGGAAGATCTTCCGGTAGTAGCCGGCCAGCTCCCCTTCCGGGGAGAGGACCAGTTGCGTGTTGAACAGCTGGCCTTCCGGGCCGCGTTCGCAGACGCTGCCGGGGACCAGCCAGATGTTGAGGTCTTTGGCGAGCTGTTTGAGTTCATTGACCCGTGGGCCGTCCAAGGGTTCGGCACTCGCTTGTAGGATTCGGTTCTTTGCAGGTCCGGGTCCTCATCGCCGAAGAGGTGCAGCTCGGGGAAGACGACTAGCTTGCTGTGCGGCTGAGCTTCGAGGGCTTTCTTGACCTCGTCGGCGAAGGCCGAGACAGGTTCGCCGATGAGCCGCGGCCGGGCCTGGACAGCGATGAGGGGAAGGATGCGTTGCATGGGTTTGTCTCCGCGTTGGGGTGTGATCCGGGTTATATTAGATCAGAATGAACTAATAAAGGAAAGGGGGCGGCGTGGCCCGTAAGGTAGCGGATATGACCCGTCAGCTGCAGGACACCGCCGAGCCCGCCCGCCTTGGTGCCGGCAGGATGCCCGGGATGGAGCGCCGCAGCGCCATGGACGCGGTCCGGATGCGGATTGGAATGGCAATTTCGCTGGGGCTGTTGAAGCCGGGTGAGCGGCTGCCGGACCAGGAGGATGTGGCGCTGGGTCTTTCGGTCAGCCCGATTACTGCCCGCCGCGCTCTTGCCAGCCTGGCGGAGCAGGGTGTGGTGGTCCGCCGCCGTGGGCGGGCCGGTGGAACCTTTGTGGCGGATGCGCCGCCTTCTGATGTATTAGCGTCGCTTTCGGCTTCCCCGGCTGAGTCCCAGGCAGTGAACCGGCTGGTGGATCGGCGGCTGCTGTTCGAGTGCGCAGTGACGCACTACGCGGCGGTCAATGCCACCGCTTCACAGTTGGATGAGCTGGAGCGGCTGACCCGGGACATGGCCGAGGCGACGGACTGGTCCGTCTACCACCAGGCGGACGAGCGGTTCCATCAGCTGGTGGGGACGGCGTCAGGGATGGGGACCCCCGTCGAGGTTTACCACGAGACCCTCGCCGAGCTCTACGACTACTTCATCCCCTACCCCATCGAGAAACTCCACAAGTCCAACCACGACCACATTGCGCTGGTGGCCGCCCTCCGCGCCGGCAAGGTTGAGGAAGCGGTCGAGGTTTCCCGGAAGCACGTGGACATCCTGCACCGGACGATGTTTATGGGGCTGACGCAGGGCCGGGCCTAAGGCACGATGACTGCAATACTTGCTACCCGGCGCTTTCCTGCTGCTACGCCGTAGACAACGGACTCTGGGGCGCGCTAAGGCGCGCCGATTAGACTAGAAAAATTCATAATACCTTAGGGGGCTTGCATGTTTGGAGCGCTTTTTGGATGCGCCAATCGCTCATTGGATTCCAATGACCGCATGTACCCGTAAATAGCGGCCAACACGACACCACCCCAGAAACCGACGTCTCCGATGACGACTGCGAGGATCAGCGCTATAGCTACGGGGACTAGAAAATCTAGGACGCTGCGGAAGTAAATTCCCAGCCCTATTCCTCCGAAAATTAGCCCTATGACCGCCGCCAAATTCGGATTCGTTGGACGAGCCACGGGAGGCACCTTACCCCATATTCCCAAGGCAATTTCTAACATGGCGATTCCTATTTAAGCCCCAAGGGATGTTCGAAGCCGGAGACACGTCTACGTCTGAGTCATCTGCACTTCGGCGTCTTGACTCATCCTCTGTGTCATCAGCAGTGCATGGACGACTCGCAACTGCGCGGGTTCCACTAGGAATTGAGTTAACGACTTGAGATTAAGCCGACCCGGTGCGCACGTCAACCCTCAGCCACCCCCTAATTCTCTCGTCCTATAGTGCTGCACCGCGCTATTTAGAGGGTAGGCCCAGGGCCACTCAGGGGCGCATCTTCTGCCATTAGCAGTCCGGCTTCTGTTCATTTCGCTATGTGACATCACGGGCGGATGACGTCACACGATGTCTCCAATAACTCCATATGGTTCCTCACAAGGGATGGATTGGTTGACATGATTACACGAGCGGTTGCTAGGGCAGCGGTTGCAGTAGGCCTGATGTTGTGTATTTTTGGCTACTTTCGACGGGACACCCCTCAGGGGAATCAGCCGAAACACCTACTCCCGCAGAAACATTAGTGCAGCAGGAGCCACGTCCGTTACCCCCGATCCGCAGGTGGGAGGAAGCATTGCTGGCCCTCTATAGCTGCCGCCTGATCCTCCTCCAATTGTTGAGGAGGAGCCTGCCCTACTGCAGTGAGCCACGAGGTCGATCCACAATGCCACTATAGGCACGACGAAGGCGAGGCGTTGTTTGTCCAATACCTGCATTTCCGCGTTTGCGATTGGTTCGCCTGCTTGCCCTGGTGGGATGGCTGTAGTGGTTCCTCTGACTTCTTGGAAACGCTGAGGAAGGCCCTGCGATCATCCGATTGCAAGGGCATTTCTGGTGCCCTTCCGGGTGGGTGTTGGTCGCCGCAGCATTGGCTTCCAGCGTTCCTTGTGCTGGCTCCGCACTGGTACGCCGACGGGTGACGTTGACGCGTCAGCGTGACCGCGAAGGCACGCACCGATTACGTCCTGACCGGCACCACCGAAAGGACGACCACGTTCAAAACTGCCTCCGCAGCGGGCAAGTTCACACCCGTATCCCCCACCCGGATCCTGGACACTCGGTCCGGGTTCCCCGTCGGGCCCGGCAAGAGCCTCGCTGTCGATGTCGCCGGGAAGGCGGGTATCCCTGCTGGTGCCAGTGCGGTGGCCCTGAACCTTACAGTGGCGGAACCGTCGTCGTACGGGAACGTCTATGCCGCCCCCTTCGGCCAAGCGAAGCCTGGCACCTCAAACGTCAACTACGACGAGCAGGAAACTGTCCCCAACTACGTCAGCCTCAGCAATGAAGGACTGGGAAGCGCTCACCTGATTGCCGACGTCGCGGGCTACTTCACCGGCGGAACGCCGACGGACAGTGGCGCGTACCAGCCGCTGACACCGTTCCGGGCGGCCGACAGCCGAGGCGCCGGCGGCACTCCTGGAGGGCAACAGCCCGATGTGCAGCTGTCTGGCCTGTCCAGCTTGCCCGCGGACGTCGGAGCCGTGCTGGTGAACCTGACCGCGGCACGGGTCCAATCACCGGCAACAGGTGAAAGGACCGGCTACGGGCACCTGACTGCGTTCGCCAGCTGGACCACCCGTCCCGCTACATCCAACGTCAACTACGACTGGCAACCGGCGACACACCGAACCTAGCCATCGTGCCGGTCGGTGCGGACGGGAAAATCAGCATCACCAACACCTCCCCCGGACCCGTCGGAATCATCGTGGACGTGATGGGGTACTTCCGCAAGGGCGACGCCACCACTCCCGGTTCCTTCCAGGCAGTAGCCCCCAATCGTCTGCTCGATACACGGCAGACCGCCGCACCCGTAAGGGCAGGCCAGGACGTCGGCGTCAGCCTGGCAGGCGCCAACGCCATTCCGGCAGGGGCGAAAGCAGCGATGGTCAACCTGACAGCGACCGTGCCAACGGCCTACGGGCACCTGACCGCCTACCCCAGCGGCACAACCCTGCCCACCACCTCGAACGTCAACTACAACCGCAGCCAGAGCGTCGCCAACTTCGCCGTCGTCCTCATCGGTGCCGATGGCAAAGTCACCATCCGCAACACGTCCGCCGGCGCAACTTACGTCATCGTGGACGTGGTGGGGTACATTTCTTAGGGTGATGCGCCTGCACAACACCAGCATGAGCCAGCTCGGCAAATAGGGTGAAGGGGCGCGTCCGCCAAAGCCGGACGCCCCTTTCTGCAGCTAACCCTCGAAGGGTTGAAAGCACCTAGTTCAGTCGATGAGCATTGACTGCTTGTAGCCGTCCGCAGCTTCGAAAACGGCCGGAACTCTTTTGGAACGCCGGTTCAACCAGTTCGCCACCGCTAGAAGCGCCACGAGTCCGAATGAGCTCAGGAGCTGAGGGCGCGAATCCTCGCGGATGAAGCCACAGTGATAATTGCCGCGAAGATGCGCAGGCCAAAGCGCGTGAGCCAGGGGAAGGTAGCTATCCTCAGGGGAAGCTCCGTTCCCTCGCGGTCGGCGCAAGGCGCAGGGCGAGCTGTGCGATGAATGCGTGCGGAAGGGAGTTTCATTCCAGGGCCTCTTCCACGGCGAGCGCAGTAAGTGCCTTGCCCAGGAGGGCCGTCCGGGCCGGCAGGCCGGCGTTGGCGGCCTGCTCCGCGTAGCTCACCTGCCGCTCAAGCAGTGCGCGCAGGGAGGGCACATCGGCACAACAACCTATGACATCTGCCCACAACTCTTGCACTGTGCGGCACAATCGGGACGCCCCGGAGGGTCCGTAGGTCAGCCATCCATCAGCGAGGGCCTTAACTTTCGGCGTTCCGGGGACTCCGGAGCATAAAGCGTTCACTGTTGCGGCCACGATCAGATGTTGCCGCATGGTCCGTACCGGCCCCAAGGCGGGGTCGGCTACGGTAGTCCTTCCGCAGGCGCCGCACATCTCCGCTCACACTCCTTACGGCATAACATCGCCGGAATTGGGCCCCAGCGTCTGTCCCACAAAGAGGTTGCCGCCCGGATCGCTGGCCAGCAGCAAGGCGGCAGGCGCTACCTCCGCCGGCATCCCGAAGCGCCGGAGCGGAAGTTCCGCGCGTTTCGCGGCCTTCCAGCTTTCCGAGATGCCCTCCACCAAGGGAGTCTCAATAGGACCCGGGGCGATGCAGTTCACCAGGACGTTGTCCGCCGCCGTTTCCAGGGCAAGGGCCTTGGAAAGACCAATCACCCCGGCCTTGGCAGCACTGTAATGGCTCAGTCCCACACCGCCCTTGATGGCCAGCTGGGAGGCGATGTTGATGATGCGGCCCCACTTCCGCTGCCGCATCTCCCCCACCACCTCCCGGCAGCACAGGAACACACCGGTCAGGTCCACCGTGAGGGTCTCATTCCACATGGCCAGCGACATGTCCTCCAGTCGGGACTCCGTCAGCAGGCCGGCGCTGTTCACCAGCACGTCAACGCGGCCAAGCCTGTCCCGTGCCTCGGCGAAGGCCGCCCGCACGCTGGCTTCATCCGCCACGTCCACACGGATAGTGCCGTTCCCTCCGGCCCGGTCCAGCACGGCGACCCTGTCCCCGTTGGATACGAAAGCCTCGGCAATGGCCTTGCCGATCCCGCTGGAACCGCCGGTGACAACCACCGCCCGGCCGCTGCCGGAAGCGTGATGACCCGCCTGAGTTGATGCGTCCATGGTGTCTTTCCCCCGTCAGGCGCGCATCTTGACGGTAAGCCCGCCGTCCACAACAAGCGCCTGTCCCGTAATGTAGCGGGACTCATCGGAGGTCAGGAACCCGATCACGCTGGCCACTTCCTCCGGTTTTCCCACCCTGCCCCAGGGAATGTCCTTCCCCGCCCGCTGCAGCCCCTCGGGGCCCAGCGAATTCACCGGATCCAGGGACTGCGGTGTCTCGATCAGTCCCGGGATGACGGCGTTCGCGCGGATCTGCCGCGGACCCAGTTCCACGGCCACACTGCGGACCAGGCCCAGGACGCCGGCCTTGGCGGCGGCATAGTGGGCGTGTTCCTCCCAGCCGTACACCCCCCCTGCGATGGAGGAGACGGCAACCAGCGCGCCGCCGTCGGTCATTCTCTCCGCACCGGCGCGCAGCGTGCGCAGCACCCCGGTGAGGTCAACATTGAGCATGTCGTGCCAGCGCTCATCCGTCATCTCCCCCAGCGGTGAATTGCGCAGGATCCCGGCGTTGGCGATGGCGTAGTCCAGCCGTCCGTACTCATCCACCGCCCGCTGGGCGAGGGCGTCCACCGAAGCGGTACTCCGGACATCCACTTCGTGGATCACCCCCTCTCCGTTGGCCTCCTTGACCAGGCGGAGGGTTTCCTCCGGGTCGTGCGGGTCGCCAGGAAAGGTGCCGATGATTGACACGACATCATGGCGGGCGTAGTGGACGGCCAGGGCACGGCCGATGCCGCTCGCCGCACCGGTGATGATCGCAACTTTGCTAGGGGACGTCATGGGGGTGGTCCTCGAGCAGGGCTTCAACGGGGGGCTTGGCCGCGATCATCAGCAGTCCTGAGAACAGCGTCCCGGCCGCGCCAACCCACAGGGCTGCAGCGCCGGTTCCCGCGGCTGCTGCAGCTGCTGTAAACAGTGCACCGCCAAGGATGGTGCCGGGCTGGCTCATGGCGCCGATGAAGGCGGTGCCGGTAGCGCGGCAGCTCACGGGATAGCACTCGGCCATGAAGTACTGGATCGCGGCGTAGGGCCCAACCAAGAAGAACAGCCCGGCGCCGTAGGTGAGGATGATCATGAACGGGCTGGTGACGAGGGGGCTGAGCATGAGGGCGAAGGAAAGACCGGAAAGGATCCAGCCGCCGATGATCGTCCGCTTGCGGCCGATCTTGTCCCCGATCCAGCCGTGGAAGACGTAGCCGAAGTAGGCCAGCAGGTTGATGATGATCAGCATCCAGAACGCCTGCTCGAGCTCCACGCCCTTGGCGTTCTTCAGCACGGAGGTGCCAAGGACACTGAAGATCATGATGCCGAAGAAATTAAAGATCCAGGCCAGCGAGAAGACAACGGTGTTACGGGCAAGGTGCGGTTCCCAGATGCGCTTCAGCGGGGCAGCCGAGGAGTGCTCCACGCCGAAGGCGTGGGCAAGTGCGTGGGCTTCCCCTGACTTGCCGCTCTTTTCGAGTTCGGTGAGTTTGTGGTGCAGCTCGAACTGGGGCGTCTCCTTGAGCTTCTTGGCGATGAGCCAGACGATGACCACGGCCGGAATGGTGGCGACCAGGTAGAGGGCCCGCCAGCCGAGGGCGGGGAGCAGCAGGAGGCCCAGTGCACTGGCGAGCAGGAAGCCCAGCGGCCAGCCGCCCTGAATGAAGGAGTAGTGGAAGCCTGGCCGTTTGCGCTTGTCGGGGACCTCGGTGACCTGGTAAACCTCGTTCATGTAGGTGGCGTTGACGGCCTGTTCGGAGAACCCAAGGCCTCCGAAGGACCGGACAATAACGAGCAGGGTGTTGCTCAGGATGGGAATGCCGGTGGGGATCAGTGCCGTCAGGCCGGAGACGACGGCGGTTCCGCCTACGGTGACCATCATGCCTTTGCGCCGTCCCAGCCTGTCAATGACGGGGCCGATGCCGAAGCACACGATGGCTGTGCCGACGGCGATCCAGGTGTTGATCGCGTACGCTTCCGGTGCGCTCCAGCCGAACTCCTCCTGCATCGCGGGCAAAAGCGTGCCGAAAAGTCCGTAGTCGAAAACGGCGACAGTCCAGGCCAACAAGGCAAGGACAGTGGCAGTAGTAGTCTGCCGCTTGGTGAATACAGGGAACCTGCGCTTTTCACCAGGTCCCGGCTGAGACAGATCGACGTCCGTCTGCTGCGTAGTCATGACGTGCTTTCCTTTCGGGGGCTGCGGGCGAGGAAAGAATCGGCAATTTCATCAAAAGTCAGCCAACTCACGCCCTGGTGGGAGTTGATGTGTTCAATCAGCCGCTCCAGCATGAGCAGCACTTGCGGCCGGCCGGCAACATCGGGGTGGATGGTCATGGTGAAAACGGCATAATCCATCTCCCGGTACACCCAGTCGAACTGGTCACGCCACATCTGTTCAATGTCCCGGGGGTTGACGAAGCCGTGCGAGTTCGGCGCCGCCTTGATGAACATCATGGGAGGAAGGTCATCGAGGTACCAGTTGGCCGGAATCTCCACCAGGTCGGTTTCCTCGCCGCGGACCAGCGGCTCCATCCAGGTTTCGGCGTCCTTGGTGTAGTCGATCTTCTTCCACGAGTCGCCAACGCGGACGTAGTACGGTTCGAAATCGCGGTGCATCAGGGAGTGGTCGTACTTGATGCCCCGTTCAAGAAGGATCTCGTTGGTGACGGGCGAGAATTCCCACCACGGCGCCACGTAGCCGGTAGGCCGGCGGCCGGACACTTTTTCAATGAGTTCTATCGAGCGGTCCAGGATGGCGGTCTCCTGCTCCCGCGTCATGGCAATCGGATTCTCGTGGGAGTACCCATGGACGCCCATCTCGTGCCCGGCATCGACAATCATCTGCGTCAGGTCAGGGAAAGTCTCGATCGAGTGGCCCGGCACGAACCAGGTGGCGGGGAGGTTGTACTTCTCAAACAGCCGGATGAGACGGGGTCCCCCGACTTCACCGCTGAACAGTCCACGGGAGATGTCGCATGGGGAGTCTTCGCCTCCATAGGAGCCGAGCATTCCCGCGACCGCGTCAACGTCCACGCCGAAGGCGACCTGGATATCCTTTGTCATCGGAACTTCCTTTCAATTGGGGCAGATCTGGAGGTTTGGAACGTCAGTGGGAACTTTCAGGAGGACTCCCCCTTTCAGCGAAGACTTCCGCGATGCGCTCGTGCGAAAAGTGGAGTCTCAGCAGCAGGCTGAGCAGGATCAGCGACTGGGATGGCCGGAGGAGCCCTGACCCGATGGCTCCGGCGGCACGAAGGTCCTCACCGCCGCCGCCGGCACCGTAGATAGGGACCACCGGTCCCGCTTCGACCCGGGTACTGGTGACCACCACGACGCCGGCCGCTTTCGCGGCAGCCACCTCGGCACAGAGCTTTTGGTTGGCGTTGCCCGTGCCGGTGCCCTGAAGGACAATTCCTGCCGCCCCCGCTTCCAGGGACGCATGCATGAGGACCGAGTCGGCACCGGGGTAGGCCGCGACGAGGTCCACGCGGGGCGAGCTGCTGCCCGCCGGCGGTAAGGGAAGCGGTGCAGGCCGGCTGCCCTGGACAACCATCGCAACTTTTCCTTGGGCTGATACCTGGCCCAGTGCCCCAAAATCCGGATTCGAGAAGGCATCCAGCCGTACCGTCTGGCTCTTCCGGACACCGCGGGCAGGGAAAATCGTTCCCGCGAAGCAGAGCAGTACGCCCCGCCCCCTCGCGTCCCTGGAACCGGCGACGGCAATGGCCTTAACCAGGTTGGCCGGCCCGTCGGGATCCTGCGAGTCCGCAGCCCGCTGCGAACCGGTGAAGACCACAGGCCGTTCGTCGCCGTGGGTCAGATCGGCAAGGAACGCCGTCTCCTCCATGGTGTCCGTCCCGTGGGTCACAACCACCCCAAGAACCCGGGGGTCACCCAGGACTTCCTTGATCGTGGCGCAGATTTTGGCCATGTCCTCGAAGGTCAGGAGGTATGAACCCTTCTGGAACACATCCAGGACCCTGACCGGGTGGGAAACCGGCGAGCCAAGCGCCCCGAACACCTCTTCCCCGGTGTCTGTGGCCACCGCTGGTCCGCCCGCCAGCGAAGAACGGGACGAGATGGTGCCGCCGGTGGCCAGCAGCACCACATGGGCTTCCGCAACAGTCATGTCAGCTCCGTGGACTCGACTTCAACACCCAATGGATCGGGCGGGTTCGCGGGCGATGGCCATTTGCTTAAGCCTGAAGCTGCCGATCTTCCTTGACGCCTGTTGGAAGATCTTCTACCCAAACGATTGGGTAAGCTCTGCGAATTGACTATAAGATGTGAACCAGGTCACGTCAAGGCTGCCCGGGAAGGCTGCTTAGGAGGAGCTGGGCTAGAGTGACCACAGCTGGCAGGGGAGATGACACCATGGGCAAAGTCAACGGGGGCCGCACGGTCACGCTCAAGGATCTGGCAAGGGAGCTTGGCATCCACCCTTCCACCGTTTCCAGGGTCCTCCACTCCGGATCCGACGTGGCCAAGGGGGCAGCGTCGCAGGCCACGGCGGAGCGCGTCCGCGAGCTGGCCCGCAAGCGGGGCTATTCCCCCGACCCGCAGGCCGCAAGCCTGCGGACCCGGCAGACCAAACTTCTTGGCGTCATCGTCCCCCGGCTTTCGGACCTCGTCCTGGCCCTGATGTACGAGGGGATCGATGAAGCAGCAGCCGAGATGGGCTACTCGGCCTTTGTTATGAACTCCCGTGACGATCCCGAGGAGCAACGGCGCAAGATTGACCTCATGCTTGCCCGTCGGGTGGACGGGCTGATCATCGGTGATGCGCACTTGGACGGCAGCCTGCTGCAGGAACTGAGTGCCCGTAAGGTTCCGTTCGTGCTGATGAACCGCCGTGTTCAGGAGTACCCGTCGGCCACGTGTGATGACGTGCTGGGCGGCGAACTGGTGGCAGAGCACCTGTGGGAAAAAGGGCACCGCCGTGTTTCGGTGATTGCCGGTGAGCCCTATGCGAGCACCGCCGTTGACCGCACCTCCGGCTTCATCAGCAGGTGGCGTTCCCTGGGCGGCCAGATCTCGGACGACGACGTCGTGTGGTCCAGGTTTGATACGGCAGGTGGCCGCGGGGCTGCCAAAGGGATTCTGACCAGCGGCAAGCCGCACCCCACCGCCCTTTTCGCGGTGAACGATTTTGCCGCCATCGGGGCGATGGGCGAGCTGCGCTCCCACGGCCTCACGGTTGGACAGGACGTCGCAGTGGTGGGATACAACGACACTTCCCTGGCGGCTGAGCTTCCGATTCCCCTGACGTCCGTCCACTCGCCGATGCTGGATATTGGAAGGACGGCGGTACACCTCATCCAGCGCGTCCTGAGGGGCGAACAGCCAGAACCGGCTGCACTGAAACCCACCCTCCGCGTCCGCGAGAGCAGCGCCTCGCGTGCACCGGCAGAGGTCCGTGCCAGATAGGGGCAGCCCGGGTGTTGCGGTGGTTGAACAGAGCGCTTCCCCGGATCAGCAGGGTTCCCAGCGGTGACCACCGCGAGTACCGTTGCTTCATGCAAGCGAATGTGACAGAAGCCACAAACCGCAAAGTGCTCCTTAATTCCGACATGGGCGAGGGCTTCGGCCTGCACGAGTTCGGCAACGACGTGGCCCTGATGGACATCATCGACGTCGCCAATGTCGCCTGCGGCTACCACGCCGGAGACCCCGATGTCATGAACCGCACGGTAGCCCTCGCGGCGGAACACGGGGTAGCGGTTGGGGCCCACCCCGGCCTCCCCGACCCCATGGGATTCGGCCGCCGCCGCATGGTCCTGACCCCGGAGGAGGTCGAGTCCATAATCCTCTACCAGACGGGCGCGCTCACGGCCTTCCTGGCAAAAAACGGACTGACCCTCAACCACATCAAGCCGCATGGGGCCCTGTACGGCATGCTGGCGGGCGACGAAGAGCTCATGGAGGCGGCAGCCGGAACCGCGAAGCAGTTCGGCGTACCGTTTTTCGGCCTGGCCGGCACTGCCCACGAATCGGTGTGCCGATCCATGGGCGTGGACTTCATCGCCGAACTGTACGTGGACCTCAACTACGGTCCCGCCGGGGAACTTCTCATCAAGCGGCGTCCCGAACCCACCGACCCAAGCGCCGCAGCCGAACGCGTCAGCCGCGCGGTGGCAGGCCAACCTGTCCTTGCCGTTGACGGAACACCTTTAGGCATCACGTTCCAAAGCATCTGTGTGCATTCCGACGCTCCCAATGCCGTCGCCGTCGCCTCTGCAGTACGCTCCGCCCTCAAAGCCAACTGACCCACCCACTCCTGAAAGCGAGCAGAACATGGCCACGATCGTCTCCCCACTTCCCGGAGTTTTTTACCGCAAGCCGGCACCGGGCAAACCCCCCTTCGCCAACGAAGGCGACACCATCGAGGTGGGCCAGACCATCGGGATCGTGGAGATCATGAAGCAGTTCACCGAGATCCAGTCCGACGTCGCGGGTACCCTCGAATCCTTTGAAGTCAACGAGGGGGAGATGGTCAATCCAGGTGACTCCCTCGTCATCATCCGTGAAGGGTAGCGGCGGGCATGAAACTCTTCATCGCAAACCGCGGCGAGATCGCGGCCCGGGTTACCCGGACCGCGCGGGAGATGGGCATCGAGACGGTCCTGGCAGTCAGCGAGCCCGACGCCGAATCCCTCGCCGCGAGGTCAGCGGACCATTTCGTGGTGGTCGGCCCGGCCCAGGCGGCCGCGAGCTACCTAAACCAGGACGCCCTCGTGGCGGCCGCGCTTGAGCAGGGATGCGACGCCGTCCACCCCGGCTACGGCTTCCTTTCAGAAAATGCCGACTTCGCCAGGAAGGTCTCCGACGCCGGCCTGACGTGGGTGGGTCCCAGCGCGGACACCATCGACATGATGGGCAACAAGTCCCTGGCCAGGGAGGCCGCCGCCAAGGCGGGCGTCCCCGTGCTACGGGGATCTGACGGTCCCCTCGACCCCGATGCAGACGCTGTGGATATTGCCCGCGGCATCGGCTACCCGCTGGTGGTCAAGGCTTCCGCAGGAGGCGGCGGCCGCGGCATCCGGTTTGTGCACGCCGAAAGCGAGCTCCTGGCCACGATCGAAATGGCCCGCGGGGAGGCCGCGGCGGTCTTCGGTGATTCAACGGTGTACCTCGAACGGTTCGTGGAGCATGCCCGCCACGTCGAGGTACAGGTCCTTGGCGACGGCAAGAACTTCATCCATCTGGGAGACCGTGACTGTTCCATGCAACGGCGCTCCCAAAAGGTGCTCGAAGAGGCTCCTGCTCCCGATCTTCCGGACGCCGTCCGGCAAACAATCCGGGAATCCTCCGTCGCACTCGCCCGGGAATGCCGGTACAGCGGGGCCGGCACGGTGGAATTCCTGTACGACCCCGCGAACCATGAGGCCGCCTTCATCGAAATGAATACCCGCATCCAGGTGGAGCATCCGATCACAGAAGAAATTACAGGCGTCGACCTGGTCCGGGAACAGCTGCTGATTGCCTCTACAGGGTCGATGTCCATTTCGCAGGACGACGTTCGGTTCAACGGCCATGCGATCGAATGCCGCATCAATGCCGAAGACCCGAACCACCATTTCTTTCCCAGCCCGGGTGTCCTCCGTTCGGTGGACTGGCCCTCGGGTGAGGGGATCCGCGTGGACACAGGGGTGGAAGCAGGCTCCGTTGTCAGCCCCTACTATGATTCCCTCCTGGCAAAGCTGATCGTCCACGCCTCGGACCGGAAGGCTGCAACCGCCGCCATGTTGGCAGCCCTGAACAAAACCCGCATCGAAGGGGTTAAGACCACCATCCCGGTTCATGAAGCGCTGTTGGCCCGCGCCGAATTCGCGGAGGTCAGCCACCACTCGAAGTTCATCGAAACCGCATCTGACCTTTTGGGGGCGAAATGACCAGCGAAGCGGCAGTCCTTCCCGGTGCGCGCTACACCTGGGGCGGGGATGAGTTCCTGTTCGTCGAGGTGTCGGAGGCAATGAGCCTCCCGGCGAACTTCAAGGTGATGTCGATTGCCGGCAGGCTGTCCCAGGCACGCCTGGGCGGCATTGTGGACATCTGCCCCGCCAACGCGTCGCTGCTGGTACGGTTCGATCCCGACGTCCTGCCACCGGAAGAACTGGAAAGGGCGGTGCGGGACATAGAGCGTGACATCCTGGAGCACCACGAACACGTCCTTGAGACCCGGATCGTTGAAGTTCCTGTCTGGTACGAGGACCCGTTCACGGCAGAAGTGGCCCAGCGGTTCCGGGAAGGATTCCACCAGGAGCCTGAAGGCAGCGACCTTGACTACGCCGCCAAAGTGAACAATCTGAAGGACAGGGCGGAGTTCATCCAGCGCCACCACGAGCAGCCGTGGCTGGTTTCCATGGTGGGATTCGTGGCCGGGCTGCCATTCCTGTTCCAGCTGGTGGACCGCGACAAACAGCTGGAGGTTCCAAAGTATCTCAGTCCCCGGACCGACACTCCGAAACTGACTGTTGGGCACGGCGGCTGCTTCGGCTGCATCTACTCGGTGCGGGGTGCGGGCGGCTACCAGATGTTCGGCGTGGCGGCCGCCCCGATCTTCGACCCGGCGCAGGCACTCCCGGACTTCGAGGACTTCATGGTGTTTTTCCGCCCCGGTGACATCGTGAAGTTCAAGCCAGTGACGGAAGCTGAGTACAACCGCATCCAGACGGAAATCTCCGCCGGCACTTTCCGCTACCGCCAGGCGCCCGTGACCTTCGATCTGTCCAAAGCCCTGGCAGACCCCGAAGGGAACAACCGCCAACTCATGGAGGCCCTCAATGGCATTTGAAATTGGAAACCCGGGCCTGGCCACCACTGTCCAGGACCAGGGGCGCACGGGCCACTACAACGTGGGCATCCCGCAAAGCGGTTCCATGGACCAGTATTCTGCCGAGCTCGGAAATGCCCTTGTGGGAAACACGGCACGGGAAGCGGTCCTTGAGTGCACCTACCTTGGCCCGGTGGTGACCGCCGACAGCAACGTGGTTATCGCCGTCACGGGCGCCCCTGTGGAGGTGAAGGTCAACGGTGAGCCGCGGCCCCAGTGGAGCCGCCTGCTGCTCAAAGCCGGGGATGAGCTCTCCTTCGGCGTCATCCAGGGCGGCACCCGCTACTACATCGCAGTCCAGGGCGGCATAGACGTCCCGGAGGTGCTCGGAAGCCGCTCCACGTACAGCCTCGGCGGGATCGGCGGGTTCAAGGGCCGGAAGCTTGAGGCGGGCGACGTCGTCCCCGTAGGCGCTCCCCTCTTAGGTGGAAAACTTCCCCAGGCCGACACCGTTCCGGAGGAATTCCGGCCCGGTTATGCCAAGGAGCAGGAAGTGCGGATCGTGCTGGGGTTGTACGACCACCGCCTCACGGACGAAGGCCTGGGAAATCTCCTGAATGAGGAATGGAAGGTGACTCCGGTGGCTGACCGAATGGGGCTGCGCTACTCGGGCCCCGGCGTGAAATGGAAGGAACGGGAACAGCCCTTTGGTGCCGGCTCGGACCCCTCCAACATTGTGGACGCAGGATACGCCGTGGGGTCCATCCAGATTCCCGGCGGTACGCAGCCGATCATCCTGCACCGCGATGCCGTTTCCGGCGGCGGATACGCGATGGTCGGCACGGTCATCAGCGCCGACATGGACCTGGTTGCCCGGGCGGCGCCCGGAACGGCGACCCGCTTTGTGGCTGTCAGCCTGGCTGATGCCCTGGAGGCCCGCGGGGATCTTGCCGAACGGCGGAACAAGGCATGGGCGGCACTGGGCGCCAGCCGGTGACAAGAGGCGGGTCCCCTGTCGGGGCCCGCCTCTGCCGGTTCAGTTATCGTCTGGTTCTGGGCAGCGAAAGCCCGGCCAATTCCTGTTAGCTCTCAGTCGATGAGCACCGGGGGCTTCACACGGTCCGTGGCTTCAACTCGGCCACCAACCTTCCGGTTCCGGTGGTTCACCCAGTTAGCCACCGCCAGGAGCGCCACGAGTCCGAAGGTGCTCAGGAGCTGTGGACGGGAGTCCTCGCCGATGAAGCCCACCGTGAAGATCGCCGCGAGGATGAGCAGGCCAAAGCACGTGAGCCACGGAAAGCCGGGCATCCGCAGGGGAAGCGCCGTTCCCTCCCGGTCGGCGCGGAGGCGCAGCGCGAGCTGGGCCAGGAGCGCGGACGTCCACACCAGCAGGCACGTCGACCCCACGATGTTGAGCAGAACGCCAAGGACCATCTCGGGGAACGCCAGCTCCAGCACCACCGTCACAACGCCGAAGGCGACGCTGGCCAATACGGCCACAACCGGGACCTGCGCCTTGGACACCGAGGCAAGCAACCGTGGTGCTTCGCCCCGCTCCGCTAGGGAGAACGCCATGCGGGAAGCACCGTAGAGGTTTGCGTTCAGTGCCGAGAGCAGTGCAGCCACTGCTACCAGGGTGATGACGGTGGCCGCGCCGGGCATGCCCGCGGCGTCCAGTACTGCGGCGAACGGGCTCTTCAGGCCTTGCGAGCCCACGGGAACGACGGCCGCGATGATGAAGATCGCACCGATGTAGAACACCAGGATGCGCCAAAGCACCGTCCGGACCGCCTTCTTCACGCTGCGTGCCGGCTCCGCGGTCTCGGCTGCCGCGACCGACACGATCTCGGTACCGCCGAACGCGAACGCCACCACAAAGAGCGCCGTGGCAATCCCGCCGAAGCCACCGGGCGCGAAGCCCTCCCCCATAAAGTTGGACAGGCCCGGCGACTGCACACCCGGCAGCCAGCCGAACAGCAGCGCAGCGCCCACCAGGAGGAACCCGACAATCGCCGCCACCTTGAGCAGGGCGAACCAGAACTCGAACTCGCCGAAGTTCTTCACGCTGGTGAGGTTCACAGCGGTGAGCACCACGATGAACAGGAAGGCCATCAGCCACACCGGCAGGGCCGGGAAGATGGTGGCCAGCAGCCCTGCTGCACCAAGCGCTTCGGCCGCGATGACCACCACGAGCTGCAGCCACCAGAGCCAGCCCACTGTCGCACCGGCCACCGGCCCGTACGCCTTGGCGGTATAGACGGAGAAGGCACCGCTGTCCGGGTTGGCGGCGGCCATCTCGCCGAGGGCCCACATCACCAAAATGATGAGGGTGCCGGCCACGAGGTAGGAGATCAGTACAGCCGGGCCCGCAGCCTGGATGCCTGCGCCGGAGCCGATGAAGAGGCCCGCACCGATGGCGCTTCCCAGGCCCATCATCGTGAGCTGGCGGGGTTTGAGGGCCGCGCCGAGCGCGCAGGCAGACGTCTTTGTCTGTTGTTCCATGAGGATTCCTCTAATGTGTTGGTGGAACGGGTTGGGGTTGAAGGTCAGTTAAGTTTCAGGCCGCGTGGGCTTGGAGGAGCCGGAGCACGCGGTCGTTGGAGGCGGGGTCGGCGACGGTGATCCGCACGCCGTCGCCCTGGTACGCCCGGACCATAATGCCGGCGCGGTCGAACGCGTCCACCAGCCTCGTCAGGAGATCTTCATCTGCACGGATCCACAGGAAATTGCCCTGGCTCGGCTGCATCTTCCAGCCCTGGGCTTCCAGCTCCGCAGCCATCCGCGAGCGCTCCTGCCTGACGGCGGCCACCCGCGCTTCCATCTCCTCCCCCGCGTCCAGCGACGCGATGGCCGCCTTCTGAGCCAGCGCGCTCACCGCGAAGGGCAGCGCGGTCCGGTGCAGCCCCTCGGCGATGGCCGGGGCGGCCACGGCGTATCCCACGCGCAGGCCGGCGAGCCCGTAGGCCTTGGAGAAGGTGCGCAGGACGCAGACGTTGGGGAACCGGCGGTAAAGCGCCAGGGAGTCGGGGCCGCTGCCGCCGTCGGCATATTCCACGTAGGCCTCATCGATCACCACCAGGACGTCGGAGCGGACGGTCTGCAGGAAGGCCTCGAGGCGGTCGTGGCTGATCGGCACGCCGGTCGGGTTGTTCGGCGTGCACAGCAGGATGACTTTGGTGCGGGCGGTGACGGCAGCGGCCATGGCGTCGAGGTCATGGCCCTCGGCGTCGGCCAGCGGGATGCGGACCGGTCGGGCGCCTGCCAGCTCCACCAGGATGGGGTAGGCCTCGAAGGAGCGCCACGCGAACACCACCTCGTCCCCGGCGTCGCACAGTCCGGTGATGATCTGCTGCAGGACGCCCACGCTCCCAGGTCCCACCGCCACCTCTGCGGCGGTGACGCCCAGGTGCCGGGCGAGCCGTTCGCGGAGTTCGACGGCGGCCATGTCCGGGTAGCGGTTCATCCTGCCGGCCGCTTCAGCCACCGCAGCGGTGGCTGCGGGCAGCGGCTCGTGGGCTTTCGTTGCTGGCGAGGGCGGCCATGTCCGCACCGGCACTGCGCCGGCCCGGGACGTAGGCCGGAAGGCCGGTGACGGCGCCGCGGAGGGTGGGCAGCGCGGTTGCGGGTGCAGCCAGGAGTTGATCGGGGGTCATGAAGACCGATCATGATTGTGACCCGGCGCACATCGCAAGATACGCTCAAGCCATTGGGACTTTTGCTCAACTTCTAGCATCTGTGGTGAAAATATGACCATCGCGAACTCTCGCACCCTCGATTCCCTCGACGGCAGGATCATCCTTGCCTTGGACAAGGACCCCGAAGCCAGCGCCCTGGCACTCTCCCGGACACTCGGCGTCGCACGCAACACCGTCCACGCCCGGCTGGCGCGGCTGGAGCGCAGCGGCGCGCTCCGCTCCTTCAGCCGCAGGCTGGACCCGGCCGCGCTGGGCTACGAACTGATGGCCTTCCTCTCCCTGGAAATCAGCCAGACGCGGTTCGGCTCGGTAGAAAACGGCCTGGCCGCGATCCCGGAGGTCATCGAGGTGCACGCCACCACCGGCGACGCGGACCTCATGGCCAAGGTGGTGGCCCGCGGCACCGCCGACCTCTACCGCATCACCAACCAGATCCTGGAGATCGACGGGATCCAGCGGACCAGCACCGCCATCTCCGTCATGGAACTCATGCCGCCCCGCTACGACGGGCTCATCAGCCGCCTGTCCGAGGAGGAATCCCGCACTACGGACTAAGCGCGGGTGACGCGCACCACACATGGGCAAATTGTCACCCTGAGCTCTTTCTACTGCCAAAAGTCCCAGGAGCAACAAGCGGTATTGCAAATGTGGGATGCAGGCCACACGATTCCTGCATGACTTCACTTACCGTCTCCGGCCGGGTGGCACAGGTTCTCAGCAGCTATGTCAGCGACGTCTTCGGCGTCATGGGCAACGGCAATGTCTATTTCCTGGACGCCGCGGAGAAGCAGGGCCTGCGCTTCTCCCCCGTCCGGCATGAAGGCGCCGCCATCGCTGCGGCTGACGCCTACTATCGGGCGTCCGGACGCCTCGCTGCCGGCACCACCACCTACGGCCCCGGCTACACCAACGCGCTCACCGCCCTGGCCGAAGCGGTGCAGGCGCAGATCCCGGTCGTGCTGGTCACCGGGGACGCGCCCACCAGCGGCGCCCGACCTTGGGACGTCGACCAGGCGGCCATTGCCGCCGGCCTCGGCGCGACAACCTTCACCGTCACCCGCGACGCCGCAGGTGCCATCACCCGGCAGGCGCTGGAGTACGCACTCACCCGGCGCACCGCCGTCGTGCTGGCCATCCCCTACGACCTCGCCGCGCTCGAGGCTGCGGACGAAGAACTTCCCGAGCCGCTGGCAGCAAAGGTGACGGACGACGTCGACGGCGGCCTTGGGCAGGTTGCCCGCCTGCTCGCCGATGCCAGGCGGCCGCTGATCCTGGCCGGCCGGGGCGCGCACCTCGCCGGCGCCGGCCCGGAACTCCTCGAACTCGCCGACCGGCTCGGCGCACTGACCGCCGGAACCGCACTGGCGCTCAACCTCCTCAAAGGCGAGGGGTACCTGGGCGTCGCGGGCGGTTTCGGCACCGACACCGCGGCCGGGCTCATGGGCGAGGCCGACGTGGTCCTGGTGGCCGGGGCGAGCCTGAGCCCGTTCACCATGCGGTTCGGGCACCTGCTCGGCCCGGACAGCACGGTCATCCAGGTCGACACCGCGGTGGAGCCGACCAACCCCCGGGTGGACTTGTTTGTCCGTTCGGATGCGAAGTCCGCTGCGGGACGCATCCTTTCGTTGCTTAATGGTGAAGCCGCGGCGGAGGGCTGGCGCGCGGAAGCCCGCCGTCGACTCGCTTCCGGACCCGGCCACGATCCGGGCACGGCTGAGACCCCAGACGGCCGGCTGGATCCGCGCGCCTTGGCCACGGCGCTGGATGCCGTGTTGCCGGAGCGCCGCACGGTGGTCCAGGACGGCGGGCACTTCATCGGGTGGGCGCCCATGTACTGGAACGTCCCGCGGCCGCAGGACCTGGTAATGGTGGGGACCGCATACCAGACGATTGGGCTGGGGCTTGCGAGCGCCGTCGGGGCAGCCCGGGCTTTAGAAGAGGGCCGCACTCTGGTGCTGGCCTCGGGCGACGGCGGGTTCCTGATGGGCCTGTCAGATCTCGAATCGCTAATCGCCGCCGGCCGCAGCGCCGTCGTGGTGATCTACAACGACGCCGCGTACGGGGCCGAGATCCACCAGTATGGATCCCAAGGCCTGACCGAGAAGCCCATGCTGATTCCCGAGGTGGACTTCAGCGGTGTTGCACGGGCTTTGGGTGCGGAGTCTGCTGTGGTCCGGTCCCTTGGTGACCTGTCCGTGCTTCAGGACTGGATCCACGCCGGCGCCAAGGGAACCTTCGTGGCTGACTGCCGGGTCACGTCCACGGTCCGAGCGCCGTGGCTGAGCGAGTGGATGAAGGCGTCGCAGACAGCCAAGGCGGCGGTGGCGGGGTAGCTTTCGCTCTTCCGCAGTATAGGACGCCCCCGGCCTCTCAGTAAGGGCTGGTGACCACAGTAAAGCTATAGGCTTTGCCGGTGATGAGCTGGAATGAAAGGCACTTGAGCGTCGTAACCGAGGGGGCGGAACTAGCGGTATTCAGATACGGCCCGGAGCCGGTAGCCGGCGTCCCCACCCTGCTCCTGGTTCATGGCTACCCGGACGACCACCGCCTATACCTTCCGCTCATCCAGGAGCTGGCGGAAACATGCCACATCATCGCTTATGACACCCGCAATGCCGGATCATCATCCGTCACCGACAAGCCCGGGAGCTTTGCGCTGCAGGTTCTGGTGGATGATCTGTATGCCGTGCTGGCGGCAACGCATGCCCCGCCCGTGCACCTCGTGGGCCACGACTGGGGGTCCATTCAGGCGTGGGCAGCAGTCCAGGACCCACGTGCCGCCGGAAGGATCAGCCACTTCACGAGCGTGTCCGGGCCGGACCTGCAGCATTTTTCCTGGTGGATACGTGGCAGGCTGCGGCACCCGCGTGGCTGGGCACAGCTATTGGGACAACTCCTGCGCAGCTCGTACATTGCCGTTTTCCAGATTCCCTTGTTGCCCGAAGCGCTTTGGCGTCTTTTCCTTACCGGCTCCTACGAGCGGGCCACCGGGCGCGAGGTAGGCAACAATCCCATCCGCGGGCTTGCTCTCTACCGGGAAAACTTCCAGTCCAGCCGCCAGCCGCCGCGTCGGGTACTGGTTCCTGTCCATGTGATTGTTCCGGTCAAGGACCCTTTCGTCTCCCCGAACCTGATCGACGGCTTGAGTGATTGGGTTCCTAGGCTCAGGGTGACGAAAGTGAAGGCCGGCCACTGGTGGCCTGCTACCCACGCCGCGGACTTCGCCAAGATACTGCGTGTTCCAGTCTGACCATGCCCGCGGTCGGGGATGGTTCAGCCCGTCCGGATGAGGCACCAGGCGTTCCCAAACCGGCCGGCGGAAGGTCTGAGCCGCGTATCCAGACCTCAAGGCTGCCGGCGTCACCAAACCACCCTTCAAGAGTGGTCCAGGTCTCGAGGTCCGCTATCAGGCGATGCTCATCAAAGGGGCTCGCCAGGGGCAGGAAGCTGTGCAGGAGCTCCCGGGCGATGACCTCTCCGTGCTCCGTGCAGGGCCTCTCCGTTTTCGTTGTCATGCATCATGCGGTTCACCTCAGTCCGGACTAGTCAGCGGTTGGTTCACCGGACATAAACTCACGGCCACCCTTGCCATCCGGATGGCCGTCAGTGTAGTCAGCGTAGGGGTTGCTGCTCCGCTTCCACCGCGGCAGCGGCCTTGATGGCGTCCTTCTCGGCCCGCAAAGCCTCGGCGTCGTGCTGTTCTTCGGCTTCTCCTGGGCTGGCCCAGGATGAGTGATCGTGATTCTGCGCGGCAGGCCGTCGTTGCATGCCTGCATGGCCGGGGAGCCTATCTCCCCGTGCTGTTCGCCACTTCATGAGGGATCCGGAATAGCTAAGCATGACTGTGCCGTTGTGCCAGGCATGAAGGCAATCACTTACAGCTCATACGGAAACCCGGAAGTCCTCGAATTCGGCGATCAGCCAATGCCGAAAGTCGGGCCGGGAATGGTCCTGGTCAAAGTCAAGGCAGCCGCGGTGAACCCGGTGGACTGGAAAATCATGGCCGGGTACCTGGACGCCGTCATGGATCTGCAGTTTCCCGCCATTCCCGGCTGGGATGTAGCAGGGGTTGTGGAATCGCTGGGAATCGACGCCCGGCAGTTCCAGCCCGGCGACGAGGTCATCGCCTACGGCCGCAAGGACTACGTCCACGGTGGAAGCTTTGCCGAGTACATCGCGCTGCCGGAGCGGCTCCTTGCCCGGAAGCCAGCCTCGCTCGGGTGGAACGAATCTGCGGGCCTGCCGCTGGCCGGCCTGACCGCCTACCAGGTCCTCAACCGGCTGGGCCTGAAGTCCGGCGAAACTGTCCTGATCCACGGAGGTGCCGGAGGCGTGGGCTCCCTGGGCATCCAGATCGCCGTGGCCCTCGGTGCCGATGTCATTGCCACTGCCTCGGAGAAGAACCACGAGTTCCTCCGCTCCCTGGGAGCCGAGCCGGTTGCCTACGGGGAAGGGCTCGCAGAGCGCGTCCGCGCACTGCGACCTGACGGTGTGGACGTCGTTGCCGATTTCGTAGGCGGAAACCTCGAGGCGACGCTGGCCGTGCTGGCCGAAGGAGGCCGCCATGCCTCGATCGCCGACAGTGAAGTGGAAGAGCACGGCGGCGACTGGATGTGGGTCAAGCCGGTGGGGACCGACCTGCAGGAACTCGCCGACCTGGTCGACAGCCGCAAGATGCGGGTGGAAGTTGCCGAGGTCTTTCCGCTGGAAAAAGCCGCTGATGCCTTCCGGTCCAACATGAAAGGGCACACCCGCGGCAAGATCGTGGTTGCCGTAAACCAGGATTCCTGATCCAGGCAGCTGGCTGACGAAGGCTCCCAGGTGCTCAGCGCAGCGCTGCGCCGAACCGCTCCCCGATTCCCTTCAGGCGCTCCAGCGGCTCTGCGGAATAGACCAGGCGGACGTACTCCGGTGCCACGTGCTGTCCCCACTCCGTCATCGGCGTCGCGGCAATGCGCCCGTGCTGAAGCAGCCGCTGCGAGAGTTCGGGCGCCTTCAGTCCGAGGGCGCCCGCGTTCACCAGGAGCGACCACCCGCCGTCGGGCTTGACCACCGGGAGCCCGGCCAGCTCCCGGACAATCAGGTCCCGGCGGGCCTGCCAGTCGGCCACCGCGGCAGCCACGCCGTCGCCCCCGTCCCGGGAAGCCGTGAGCGCGGCGGCCGCGCCAAGTTGTCCGAAACCGCTGGCCACGGTGGTGTTGTACGTTGCCGCCAGCGCCACGTCCCTCATCACCTCTGCGGGCCCGACTGCCCAGCCGATGCGCCAGCCGATCATCCTGTAGTTTTTGGACACGCCGCCCAGCGTGATGGTGCGCTCCGCCAACTGCTCCAGGGAGGCCGGGTGGCGGGAGCGCAGGCCGTCAAAAAGAATTTTGTCCATGGCTGCGTCGTACAGCAACCAGCAGTCGGCCGCTGAACAGGCTTCGGCGACGGCGTCCCATTCGGCATCGGTGAACACATGCCCGGACGGCATGGACGGGCTCATCAGCAGCAGGGCGCGCGTCTTTTGGGTGACAGCCGAAGCAAGCCGGTCCAGGTCCAGCCGCCAGCGGCCGTCCACCACCCTGAGCGGCACGAAGACGGGGGTGGCGCCGGCGAGCCTGATGCGGTTAATGAACCCCGCGTACGTCGGATCGGTGACCACCACCTCGTCGCCGTGATCGACAGTGGCAAGCAGGGCGCTGAGCAGGCCAGCGAGCGCACCGCCGGTGATGGCTACTTCCGTGACGGGGTCATAAGTGCGGCCCGTCTGGGCGCTGAGCTGATCCGCAACCACTTGGCGCAACTGCCCCAGCCCGGTGAAAGGCAGCCAGCTGTTCGCATCCCGGCGGCCAACAGCCTGCCGGGTCACTGCCACGGCGGACGGCGGTGGGGCGACGTCCGTGTCCAGGTTCTCCATCCGCAGGACTTCAGGGTCATGGCCTGCAGCGGCGGCCGCCTTCTCGATGCCGAAAGGCTGGATGTTGAGGAAGCGCGCCGTTCTCCCGCGGGACATGAGTTGAGCGTCCCACCGGTCCTCGGGGCTGTCAATGGGGCGCTGACGCTCTCCGTTTGAGAGCCTTTCAGCCGCTGGTGAACCTCCCAGCAGCGCCAGCAGACCCGGCCGATGAGCGGCCAGCGGCAGCTGCTTTAGGCTACGACGTCGTCTCCCCCACGTTCCGCTCCGTCACCCCGCAAATGATCGCAGAAGCGCACGAACTCGGCCTGCCCGTCATCCCGTGGACCGTGAACACCACCGCCGACATGGAACGCCTCACGGACCTGGGCGTGGACGGCATCATCACCGACTACCCCACCCGCCTACGCACCCTCCTGCAAGAACGCGGCCTCAAACTGCCCAAGGCTTACGAGGTGAAGGGGTCGCCTGCGAACGGTTGCAGCTGTCACGGAGCTTGGTGACCCTTGTTTAACAGAGGGAAGAGAGGGAGCGACGCGATGAGCACGGACTTCCGCTCCTTGAGGTGAACATGTATCCCCTTGTGGTTCGGGGCATGCTCGGCGATCGCCTGGAAGTTGTCACCGACAGTCGACATTTGGTGGGCTCCCTTACGGTGCCACTCGAAGAAGCGGATCTGAGCCTGCAGGAATTGGCGTCCCTGCCCGTTGAAAAGGGCTGGGGCACCATCTCCACAGGACGGTCGCCGGGCATTCGCGTCGAGGATTTGGAAAGCATGTTTGGGCTACGGGCAGCTGTGATCGTGCTCGGCGCCCTAGCCGATGCACTACTTTCCGAGGCCATCAACGCTGATTTGTACGGCAGGCCATACCTTCCCATGGACCTGGCGGAGGATAACCGTTATGAAGAAATTCTTGCCATGCAAAGAGAGCTGCAGCAGATCAGCGATGCTGATGAAAGCCTCCGTGCCGTCCGGAATGCCTTCGATCAGATCATGAAGCGCAAATTTCCCCTTTGAAATAAGACTCCACCTAAGACCACCAGGACGTGGTCTTTTTTCATCCCCAAAACATTGGAACCTGCCTGTGAGCCGGATACCTGAGCCGCCAGCTGGCCAGCTGGCATTGATCAGCGTCTGGCTCAGCTTTTTAGGGGTGAAGAACGGAACTCCTTCCGCCGCATGTTAATCCGGGCGGGTGAGGTGCACCGCCGACGGACCAGCCTCGCGTTTTCCCTGAGATCTGGAGAGCCCGCTTTCCTAAGGAGCCGGCGGTGGCGGGTCCGCAGGCGCCGTAGCGCGCCATGGCTTCCGCCATTCCGCCGCATCCCAGCCGTCCATAATGTAGATCCGCTCGTGCGCGACCCGGTCGCCCCGGAACTCCAGGATGTTGACGGTGTACATCCAGGGGGCGCCGTCGTAGCTGATCAAGTTCTCGACCACCACCAGGTCCTCACGGTGGGTGATCCGCCGGGTGTGGAACTTGAGCTTCGCCGGGTACTGCCGCCGCCATTCGCGGAAGTTCTCCACCCCTTCGAACCGTTCGCCGGACTGGGGAAACTCAAGTACTGCGTCGTCGTGGTAGATCTCGTGGGCGATGTCCTCGTCCTTGCCGGAGTACTCCCAGTGGCGCCGCAGCACCCGCAGAAGGTCACTGTCGTTGAGCATCACTCACCTCCTGCCGTGCGGCGGGTGAAGACCAGGTGCACCACCCCTTGCGGCGAAGGGGTCACTTCAATGTCAAAGCGTTCCTCGAGCCCCTCGAGTCCGTCCCAGAGCCGTTCACCCCTGCCCAGGAGGATCGGCACGAGGACGATGTGCATGTGGTCGATGAGGTCGGCCTCGAGGAACTGCCGCACCGTGCTGGCGCCGCCGCCGATCCTGACGTCCAGGCCGGGTGCCAGGGCGCGGGCCTGTTCCAGTGCAGAGACGGGGTCCGCGTCAACGAAATGGAACGTTGTTCCGCCCTCCATTTCAAGGACCGGCCGGGGATGGTGCGTCAGGACAAGCACAGGAGTGTGGAACACCGGGTTATCGCCCCACCACCCCTTCCACTCCTCGTCCTCCCACGGCCCGCGTTGGGGGCCGAACTTGCTGCGGCCCATGATTTCGACGCCGACCCCGGTTCCCCACTGGCTGGCGAACGCCTCGTCTACACCGAAGGATCCTTCCGATTCCCCGTGCAGGCCCATCGCGCGGAAGGTCCGCGTCTCGAAGGCCCACTCCAGCAGCCGCGGTCCTGCGTGGCCGAACGGGGCGTCCGGCTGCTGGCCCTCACCGGTGCCGAAGCCGTCGAGGGAGACCGAGAAGTTATGCACGCGGACAAGGGACATGTCATCTCTCCTGAAGTGTGTCGTAGGCAGACACTGTATGGCGCTAAATCCCCACCGCTCAAGACCTGTGCCCGGCGTACCCTGAAACCATGGAAGCAGCCGATATCCGGCACCTCCGCCTCCGCACCGGCATCACCGTGCCGTGCCTCGTCCAGGACAACAGCAAAGACAACAGAGAGGACGACGGCGGCGCGCCGCCAGTTCTGCTGCTTCACGCCTGGGGCGAGTCCCGCCGCAGCTTCGACCGGCTGATCCCCGGCTCACCGGCTGCCGCGTTTACGCGCCGGACCTGCGCGGGCACGGTGAGGCGGACAAACCCGGGGACGGCTACTCCCTGGCGGAGCAGGCGGAGCAGGCGGAGGACGCCGCCGCCATCCTGGACGCGCTCGCCCTGCCGCGGGCCGCCGTCGTCGGTTCCTCCAGCGGAGGCTACGTGGCCCAGCAGCTCGCCGCCGGACATCCCGAAAAGGTGGCGGCGCTGGTATTGGTGGGGTCTCCGCTGAGCCTGCAGGGAAGGCCCGCCTTCGCCGACGAGGTGGACGCGCTCACCGACCCCCTGGACGAGGCCTGGGTTCTGACTTTGGCACTTGGACAAGTGCCGCCGTCGAACGCCCTTACTTACATCACCGTCGGCTTTCCCGGCCCACTCTTGTGCTCCGCCCTCGCGATCTCGAAGCTTTCCTCGAACGGCAGCGTCTCCACGTCCAGCAGCGGGTTGTGGTCCTGCGTCTCCACCAGCGTCCGGGCCGCTTCCTCGGACTCCACGTTCGGCATGGACCCGGGCAGGTGCCGCCGGGCAGATTCGGGCAGGAAGTAAATGGTCACCGCGGCGACGGCGGCCACGGCCATGAGGTAGTAGGCAATCGCCATGTCGTCGCCGGTCAGCCCGATCAGGGCCGCGATGATGAACGGGGCCGTCCCGCCGAAGATGGCCACCGCCAGGTTGTAGGCGATACCCATGGCGGAATAGCGGTGCTCGGTGGGAAACAGCGCCGGCAGAGCCGAGGCGAGGTTCGGCACCGAGAACGCCACGGGGAAGGCGAGCAGGGCCAGGCCCAAAATCGTTGCCTGGAGGCTGCCCGCCGCTATCGCCAGGAAGGCCGGAACCGCGAACACTACGGTGCTCAAGGCACCGATCCACAGCACGCGACGGCGGCCGATCCGGTCCGAGAGAAGCCCGGTAAACGGGATGCACAACGCCATCGCCACCAGCACCGGGATGGTCAGCAGCGTCCCTTCCACCTCGCTGTACCCCTTGTTGGTGGTCAGGTACGTGGGCATGTAGGACGTGAGGGCGTAGGCCACCGTGTTGGCAGCAGCCGCCAGGATCATGGCCAACAGGATCGGCCGCCAATGCGCCTTCAGAATGCCGATTGGGCCAACAGGGCGGAGCTCCTCCCCCGTCTCGGGATGGTTGGCCGCCACGGCTTCGGCTTCCAGCGTGGCCTTGAAGGCGGCCGACTCCTCGATCTTCATCCGGAAGTAGACGGCCACGGCGCCCAGCGGGCCGGCCACCAGGAACGGGATCCGCCAGCCCCACGCCTCCATCTGCTCCTGGCCCAGCGTCAGCTGCAGGATGGACACCACCAGTCCGCCCGCGGCGAAGCCGAGGTAGCTGCCCATGTCCAGGAAGCTGACGTAGAAGCCCCGGCGGCGGTCCGGCGAATGCTCGCACACAAACGTGGTGGCTCCCGAGTACTCCCCGCCGGTGGAGAAGCCCTGCGCCAGCTTGAGGAAAACCAGCAGCACCGCCGCCCAGATGCCCAGCACCGAGTAGCCAGGCAGCAGGCCGACGGCGAACGTCGCTACGGCCATGAGCATCAGCGTCATGGCCAGCACCTTCTGGCGGCCGATCTTGTCACCCAGCCAGCCGAAGAAGATGCCGCCCAGCGGCCGGGCAATGAAGGTGGCGCCGAAGGTCCCCAGCAGGAACAGGTTCTGCACGGCCCTGTCCGCCTCCGGCAGGAACACCGGACCCATGGTGGTGATGAGGTAGCCGAACACGCCCACGTCGTACCACTCCATCGTGTTGCCCACGATGGTCCCGCCCAGCGCCTTCCGCAGCGTGCGCCTGTTGACGACGTTTACGTCAGATACCTGCAACCGCCGCGTCTGCCCGCTGTGCTCTGTCATGCCCGTTCACCGCCGCCTCGCTCGCTTAGCTGGGCACACGTCGTCGTTCTTCCAGCCCGCCTGAGAGGCGGGGGCCCAACACTTTCGATCATCCTGCTGCCGCGGCACGGTGGCAACAGTGGAATGGCAACAGTGGAATCAGAGGTGGCCAACCGGCAGAAAAGTCATTCCTTACGGGCACTCCGGCCTCGGCCGGCACCGCCACCGGCAAAGTCAGGGTGGTCCTGGATCCCGCGGGCGCCCACCTTGAACCGGGGAAATCCTGGTGGCTCCTTCCACGGATCCCGGCTGAACACCGCTCTTCATAACAGCAGGCGCTTTGGTGACGGAGATGGGCGGCGTGGTGTCGCACGGTGCGGTGGTGGCCCGGGAATACTGTATCCCCGCAGTGGTGGTGGTTCCGGATGGCACCACCGGCTGCGCGACGGCCAGAGCATCACGGTGGACGGGGCCGCCGGAACAATTACTTGGCGAGTTGGATCAAGTCCGGGACTTTCAGCCCTATAGACGGGTTCATGACTCTTGCCATTCTTGTAGAGGCGCCGTCCGGGTCCTCACGTTGCGAGGCCGGAACGGCTTTCCATGCGCAACTCCCCCGTTCCGTCGTGGATGAATCGAAAAAGCACGTCAGCCGGTGTCAACGTGGACACCGGTCTGGCTGTCCTGTGAAAGGATCGGAATGCCCGCTGACATTCTCACGCTCCACACCGCCATGACTTCGCAGGCGGAAGCAGCGCGCCGAAGGGCGATGCTCCTGCACCCATCCAATTTCAACCGCACACAATCGGACGGCAGCGAAGCTGCGGCCCGAGCGGAACAACTCGCCACCCGGTTCAAGTGCCTACATGAGCAGCTCACCAGCCAGGGGCTTCCGGAAGGCGAAGCACGCACGGAAGTGGCCCGGATTGCAGCCCGGGAAGTCTGGAACGGGTTCGCCGCCCAGCTCCGCCACCACCGCGCCGCGGGCCACCAGATGGACGCAAGTGTCCTCGCTGTCGCCCTCAGCTCGATCCAAGGGCTGGCCCTCCCCCTGGTTCGCCACGCCGGCGACGTAACGTATGCCAGCCGCGCCGTGAGCACCGCCCGCCGTCGCCTCCAGTACAACGGCGGCCTGCTGCACCGCCTGCATCCCTATAACAACCCGGCCTTCAGCGATGCAGACGCCACCCTTGAGGCGCTGGAGGCTTTCCTCGCCCGGTCCCAGCCGAAGGCGGCCTGAACGGGCGCAGTCAGCCATGTCCTCATCACGCGGCTAACGGGCATCCGGACTTTCGGCCCTGCTGAGGGAGGGTGGCGTGCTGGATGATGTAGTGAGGTTCCTTTCGTAGGAGCGGCAGCTGGAAGAGAAGCGGCCGGGGAGGGCATCGAGCCGATGGAAGCGTCTTCATGGAAACACCAGCAACACCCCCGCACACGGTTTGGTCCCCGGTCCAGCCTGTCCGGGTCTTCATCGTCAACGAACACAGCCTGGTCCGGCAGGGCCTGAGGGACCTGCTCGAGCAGGAGGGCTTCGATATCGCCGGCGAAAGCGGATCAGCCGCAGACGCCCTGCGCCTTATCGCCTCCCTGAAGCCGGACATCGCCCTGCTGAATGACCAGTTGCCGGACGGCACCGGCATCGAGGTATGCCGTGATCTGCGCTCGACTGCACCCCAAGTGAAATGCTTGCTCCTCACCGGCTGGGATGTACAGCACGCTGTGCGGGCAGCGGTCCTGGCCACCGCGTCCGGGTACGTCCTCAAGCAGATCGGGGACAACAACGAACTGTTCAACGGCATCCGCAGTGCCGCGTTGGGCCGGTCACTGATAGGTGCGGGGGTCCGGGCAAGGGTCGCCGAGAGTCTCTGCGCAACTGCTTCTGCCCCGTGGATGGGAGCCATGAGCATGCAGGAGCGCAACGTACTCGCCTACATGGCCCGCGGCTTGAGCAACCGGCAGATCGGGGAGGAGATGGTGCTGCCGGACACGGCGGTGGCCACCTGTGTGTCCTCCGTACTGGAGAAACTGGGCTTCCGGCGCCTTCGCCAGCTCACCCCCGCTGAACGCAGCAGCATCATGCGGGAGTCGTTGCACTGACAGCGCGGCCCTCCTATGCCGTGGGCACTGACCAAGTCACGCTTGTGCCCTCACCCGGAGAGCTCTGGATGACGCAGGTACCCCCCAAACGGGAGGCCCGGCTCCTCATGTTGTCCAAGCCGCTGACCCGCTGCGGGTCTTCAAAGCCGCGCCCGTTGTCCCGGACGGTGAGCACCACCTCGTCCTCCTGTGCCGCAAGCAGGACGTAGATGTCCTCCGACCCTGAGTGCCTGACCGCGTTACTGACGCTCTCGTGCAGTACCGGCAGCAGCTGGTCGGCAATCTCCGGTCCCACAGCATCATCAACAGGGCCGGAGAGCTGGATCCGTGGAAGGAAACCGGCGGCGCTGGCAGTCTCCTGGACGGCGCGGAGGACGCGGCCGCTGAACAGTTCCTGGTCGGACCCCCGCGCCTGGAGCGAGTAGATGGTGTCACGAAGCTGGCGGATGCAGCCGTCCAGTTCCTCCGTGACACCGGCGATGCGCTCAAGGCAGAGGGGGTCCGAGGCGTACCGGCGCAGGCCCTGGATGTTCAACCCCGCCGCAAACAGCCGTTGAATCACCAGGTCGTGCAGGTCCCTTGCGATCCGTTCCCTGTCGATGAACAACGCATGTTCTTCCCGCAGCTGGTTCGCCTTCAGCAGGTCCAGCGTCAGGCCTATCCGGGAGGCGAACACAGTGCTCGATTCAACATCCACGTCCGTGTAGCGGGTGCCACCGGCAGGCCGGGCCAGGATCAATACACTGTTGCGGTGGCCGTCACTGTTGTTGCCCAGGGCTGCTACCAGGACCGGCCCAAGCTTTTCAGCCGACGCCGTGTCAAACACCTCGAGCGGATCCGTCAGCGCCCTGGTTTCCCCCGTCGCCAGCACTTCAGCCAGCACTGGCCCGCCGGGCAGTTCCTGCCCGCCGGGCACCGCCTGGGCCCCCACCGATGTCCGGCATCTAATGCTTCCGTCCCCGGCCACCGAGGCAATGAGTGCCAACGACGAGGCCGACGCGTGAAGTGCCCGCTCCGCGATCATGTCCAGGTTCTCGGTATCGGACCGTGGCTGGGCCTTCAGGCTGTCACTGACTTCCATTCCCGCCTCCAGCCACCGCTGGCGGCTGGTGCTGTCCTCAAACAACCGTGCGTTCTGGATCGCCACACCGGCGGCAGAGGCAAGGGCCACTGCCAGGTCCTCGTCCTCGGCCGTGAAATCGACGCCGTCCAATTTTTCAGTCAGGTAAAGATTCCCGAAGACCTCATCCCGTACCCGGACCGGCACGCCCAGGAACGTCTTCATCGGCGGATGCTTGGCCGGGAAACCTGACGCTATGGGATGTTCGCCCAGGTCATGGAGGCGCAACGATTTGGGTTCGCGGATCAGTTGCCCCAGAACGCCGTGGCCGGTGGGAAGGTCACCGATCACCCGGGCCCCTTCTTCGTCGATGCCGACGGTGATGAAGTGGCTGAGCTGCTGGTCATCGCCGATGACGCCCAGGGCTCCGTACCGCGCGCCGACAAGTTCGCACGCTGACTGCACCACCCGGTCCAGCACCGCCTCCAGGCTAAGGTCCTCCGTCAGGGAAACGACGGCACCGAGCAGCCCCTCCACATGTTCCTGGGTTCTTACGAGTTCATCTGCCCGGTCTACAAACTCCCTCAGAAGTTCCCGGGTTCGCCGCCTGATTGGCTCACGCCACATGAGAAAACACCCCAATAATTGAGCACGTCATCCAGGGCGGGCTGCATCGCCCTGAATTCGATATGTGTGACAGCCCCCAGCGTCTCTCTTACATCATGCTAACGGCCGCTCCATGGCATGGCGTAACCATTACGGCACTTTTGTCACTTCGGGGCAGTAATCATCGGCGGCGATCCTTCCGCCGGTGCCGGCAGGCCGCCGTCGTAATGTACGACGGCGGCCCGCTGGCAAGGTGCCAAAAAGTGTCCTTCTGTCCCCTACTGTCCGGGTGCACGGTAAGACGGCGTCTTCTTGGCCGCCTCGTCGATGGTCTCCGCCGTCAGCAGCGGCTTCAGGCGGACATTGACGTTGCCCGTGGAGTTGATCAGCAGCGACAGCGCTGCAGCACTTGCGTCATCGGGCACTTCGAAAACGCCGAGGACGTCGTAGTAGCCAAAAGCGTAGTAAAAGCTCTCCAGCGATCCTCCTACAGAGCTGAGTGCCTTCTCCAAAGCTTCACGCCGCTTGGTGCCGCCTTCCTGCATGAGCCCCTTGATACCGTCACCCACGTAATTTGCCTCAAAGAGATACTTCGGCATGGTCTTTCCCTTGCGCCTCATTCGGTGAGAAACGGGGGTGTGGCCCCGTTAGGGCAGACGCTATTCCCCCCGTAACAGGCAGTCAATACGCCTGGCTACCTAATCACGGCCCCCTTTCGGTCCAAGTATACGGGCGAGCTCCGGCCGGGTCACCGCGCCGGCCCGGGCCCTGCGCGGCCCGCAGAATTTCCCCCTGATGCAGCCCGGCGAGGTCTTGGTGGCCTGTATCACCACCCCGCGTGGACGTCGCTGTTCGCGATGGCCTCCGCTGTGGTGACCGACGTCGGTGGTCCCGCTGAGCCACAGCTCCCTCGTGGCGCGGGAGTACGGAATCCCTGCCGTCCTTGGCATGGGGTTGCGAAGCAGCGGATCAGCAGCGGGCAGCAGCGGGCAGCAGGTCACCGTGGACGGCGATGCCGGGACGGTCACCATCACCTCCAGTTAACCTCCCCTTCAACTGCGCACACCAAGCCGCAACCTCCCTTCCCTAGGGTGAACGGGTCACCGGCCGACAGGCCGCCCCTTGTTTCTTGCTGGAGGAAACCACCCATGCGCACAGTCCTGACCGCCGCGGCGGCCGCCGCCCTCATCGCCGCCATGGCGAGCCCCGCCGTCGCAAGCCCTGCTCCCGAAGCCGGAACGCCGTCGTCGAACGCTGCCGGCGCCGCCACCTCAGCCCTGAAGGTGAACGAGCGCAACGGCTCCTTCGACCTGCAGTCCCACCGTGGCGGCCGCGGCGAATGGACCGAGGAATCCCTGGCCGCGTTCGCGAACTCCCTCGCCTTGGGCGTGACCACCCTGGAACTGGACACCCACCTGGCCGAGGACGGCAAAGTGATCGTCTGGCACGACGACACCATCCAGGCCGCAAAGTGCATCGACACCACACCCGCCACCGCCGGCGACCCCGAATTCCCCTACGTCGGCGACCGCGTGGCCGAACTGTCCCTCGCCCAGATCAAGACCCTCGACTGCGGCTATACGCAGCTGGCCGGCTACCCGGAACAGGACGTCATTGAGGGCAACCGGATCGCCGAACTCAAGGACGTCTACCAGCTGGTCCGCAACGCAGCCGCCCACAAGGTCCGCTTCAACGTCGAGACCAAGGTGGAAAGCAGCCAGATCGGCGGCGCCGGGATGGAATCACTCACCCGCGCCGTGGTGGCCGAGATCCAGGCCTCGGGAATGGCGGACCGCACCACCCTGCAGTCCTTCGACTGGTCCTCCCTGAACCTCAGCAAGGAACTCGCCCCCGAACTGCCGCTCGTGGCACTCTCCAGCGGCGACGCCTGGATGGGTGTCGGCCAGCCCGGCGCCAGCCCCAACCTCGGCGGCATCGACATCGACGACTACGACGGTTCCCTCCCCAAGGCCGCAGCTGCGTTAGGCTACGATGTCGTCTCCCCCACGTTCCGCTCCGTCACCCCGCAAATGATCGCAGAAGCGCACGAACTCGGCCTGCCCGTCATCCCGTGGACCGTGAACACCACCGCCGACATGGAACGCCTCATGGACCTGGGCGTGGACGGCATCATCACCGACTACCCCACCCGCCTGCGCACCCTGATGGAGGAACGCGGCCTGAAGCTGCCCAAGGCATATGTAGTTTCCTAACCACTTACGGGATCCTCCGCATTGTTTTCCGCCTGCACTGGCCATAGCGTGAAGGGACGGTCGGCTAAGTGCAGGTGCGGGCATGCGGAGGATTTCCTGGTTAACGCGCTGTTTCCTGTTGTGCCTTATGGTTCTCGGTTGCCTTCAGGTGCCGACGGCGGCCGCAATGGAAGCGCGGGAGGCTGCACCTTCTGCAGGCCCTGATCAGGCGTACGAGGCGGCGGACGACTTCGTGCGGGAGCAGATGGCGGAGATGGACCTGCCAGGTGCCGCCGTCGTCGTTGTTAGAGACGGTGTCCGGGTGCACTCCGCAGCCTTCGGCAGGGCAGATGATTCCGGACGGCCGATGACCGCGGACACGCCTGTGCTGCTGGCGTCCACCACCAAGTCCCTCACCGCCGTCGCCGTGATGCAGCAGGTGGAGGCCGGGAGGCTCCGCCTGGACGAGCCGGTGCAGACCTTCATTCCCTGGTTCACCCTGCGGGACAGCCGCGCGTCCCGAATCACCGTCCGCCACCTGCTGCACCAAGCCAGCGGGATGGCGGCCAAGGACACTGCCTTCGAAGGCTCCTTCGCCGAGGGCCCGGAAGCCCTGGATGAAGGAGTCCGGGCGCTGGCGGGCTCTCCTTTGGCTGGTGCGCCGGGCGAATCCTTCGGCTACGCCAACGCCAACTTCAACATCCTCGGCCTCCTGGTGCAGACCGTCAGCGGCCAGCCGTTCGGGGACTACATGCGGCAGGAGGTTTTCGAGCCGCTGGGCATGACCAACAGCCATCCCACCCGCACTGCTGCCCGCGTCGACGGTGCCGCGGCAGGCCATTCCCGGTGGTTCGGCAGCTTTTGGCAGCAGACGGAGGTGCCCGCACCCACCACCGGGATGCCGTCCAGCACGATGTATGCCGCCGCGAATGATCTGGGCCAGGAACTGATCATGCTGCTGAATGAAGGTCAGTACCGGGACCGCCGGCTCCTGCAGCCCGAGAGCGTGCGGACCATGCTGGAGCCCGGCGTGCAGGTGGACGGATCCAAGATGTACGCCATGGGATGGTTCACCCGGCCCCTTGTCGAGTCCGTCCCACCCTCTGAAAGCGCTGGCGGAGCGGGTGCGAACCTGCCGCTGCTGGCCGAGCATCAGGGCGAGTGGGGCAACTCGCACACCTACCTGGCGATGGTGCCGTCATCCGGTCTGGGAGTCGCCCTGGTCATCAATGCCAACGACACCTCCGCCCCGTCCCGGCTGAAGTCCATCGACACCAACATCCTGCGGATCCTGCATGGCCAGGAGCCTATCCCGGCGGTGGTGCACGAGGACTGGCTGCAGCGGTACAGCTGGGCGGTGGCGCTGGTGCTGCTGCTCGCGGAGCTGCTCAGCCTGTGGCTGGCACTTCGGGTTTTGCTTGCAAGGCCGCGCGGAAATGCGGGCAGGAAGCGACTGTTGGTTGTGGGCCTGGCAGCGCTTGCCCTGGACGCCTTCGCGCTTTGGCTGTGCTTTATCTACGCTCCGGCAAGGTTCGACACCGGTTTGGCGGTCATCATCCGCCAGTTCCCCGATGTCGGGGTGATGCTGGTGCCGGTGCTCGGGCTGGCGCTTCTGTGGTCACTCCCCCGGACGGTCTGGCTGCTGCTCAAGGTCCGCTCGGGCAAGGCGTTGCCCGTGTCATGAACCTGGGCTGATTCCGAGAGCCAGCACTCACTGTGATATTCCGGTAGTCATGTCTTCTTTATCTACACCTGCCACCGCGTCTGCCGCCGAAGAACGCAACGCGCGCCTCGCCGTCACGCTTTTCCCGATTCTTATCCTCGCTGGAGGAGCCGTAGCGCTTGCCGCCCCAACCGCCTTCACGGGGCTGGGCGCCTGGATCAACCCGCTCCTGGGAGTCATCATGTTCGGCATGGGGCTGACGCTGACGCCCCCTGACTTCGCCGTCATTGCCAAGCGCCCTGTCCCCGTGGTGATCGGCGTGGTGGCCCAGTACGCGATCATGCCCTTCCTTGGTTGGCTGGTAGCGGCCGCACTCGGGCTGCCGCCGGCGCTGGCTGCGGGAGTCATCCTGGTGGGCTGCTGCCCCGGTGGAACCGCCTCCAACGTGGTGTCCTACCTGGCCAAGGGCGACGTCGCCCTGTCCGTGGCGATGACCACCGTTTCGACACTGATCGCCCCGTTGCTGACTCCGGTGCTGGCGCTGTGGCTGGCCGGCCAGTACATGCCGGTGGACGCCGGATCGATGGCATGGTCCATCGTCCAGATCGTGCTGTTCCCTGTGCTGCTGGGACTCGTGATCCGGCTCTTCCTGCCCCGTCTGGTCAACAGGGTGCTGCCCGCACTGCCCTGGATTTCCGTACTCGCCATCACCGTCGTCGTGGTCGCGGTGGTGGCCGGAAGCGCCAAGGCGATCTTCGCAGCCGGCCTGCTGGTTCTCGCAGCAGTCATCCTGCACAACGGACTGGGCTATGCCCTCGGTTATGCCGCAGCGCGGCTGTGCCGGCTGCCGGTTCCTTCCCGGCGTACCACCGCGATTGAGGTCGGCATGCAGAACTCTGGCCTTGCAGCAGGCTTGGCGCGGCAGTATCTGACCCCGGAAGCGGCCCTGCCCGGCGCCATCTTCTCGGTCTGGCATAACGTTTCCGGTGCGGTGCTGGCCGCCTACTGGCGCCGCCGCAGCACTCCTGCAGTTCACAATGGCAAGACGGTTCCGGTGGCTGTTACGGAATAGACCATTCGAGGTACTCTGCCGGGCGTTCATTGTGACTAGAAACAGAGCGTGCCAGGGCCTCCCGGCGACGGAGTGCGGTGCAAGACCCTCGTGGACTCTGCCCGCTTTGGTCCACGAGGACTGCGCTCCGGCGTCGCCGAGGCTTTTTGTGGGGCGTAATGGTGGAAAAGATCAACGGTGTTTCGGGCACAGCGGAGCGTCTGTGCTGGGCTGGGGAACTGCAGTAGTGACTGTTGTGCTGTCTGTGGGACTGGGAGGATGTACAGCCGACGCCGAAGGCATTCCACTCACCTACACCACGGCGCCCGGCGACACGGAACAACAGGTCTCTTTCCGGTTCAGCGTGACCGACCTCCGGGCAGCTAACGGCCCGCTCACCGGCACAGGCGGAACCTGCTACGAGTTCACTGACCTGCCGACCGTGGAACTGGCACCGGGGCAGACCATCAGTCTTGCTCTGGACAAGCCCATCAACAAGCCCGGCCTCTGACCCTCTCAACGCCCCCTTCCCGGCATGTGGAGCCCGCCGCCGGTCGCGCTACCCCTCGCAGGCGATGCCGTCGCCGTCGCCGTCCAGCCCTGAGCGGTAGCCGGCGGAGCCCGCGTGCAGGGGCGCTGCTCCGGCAGCCACCACCTCTGCACAGTTGGCGTAGTAGACGGGCGCAGGGGCGGCAGGTTCGACGGCGGCCGGCGCCTGCTGCCCGGGGCAGCCGGCCAGGATGCCCGCGATCGCGTCGGGCTCGGCCTGCGTCACCCACAGGCTGTACCGCGCCTTCACGGAAACCTGCCGCGCGACGTACTCGCAGCGGAAACCCTTGTTAGGCGGCAGCCAGGTGGCGGCGTCGCCGTCGCCCTTTTGCTGGTTGGTTGGACCGTCCGTGGCCTGCAGGTTCAGCGGATCGTTGGCGAACGCCGTCCGCTGCTCCGTAGTCAACTGCTGCGCCCCCTGCTGCCACGCGTCGCTGAGCGCCACCACGTGGTCGATCTGTACGGCGCTGCTGGTGGTTGTCCCGCGGACGAAACTGATGCTTGTGCCCGTGTAGGGGTCCGCCAGGGCTCCCGACTGTACCTTGCACGGGACGCTGTTGGTGTACGTAATGTCTGTCAGGTCGCGCTGGAGAATGTCGTTGCGGGTGTCGCAGCCGTTCTGGTCAACGTCCGCCCATGTGGGACCAAACAGTGACCGCTCATAGCCCGTCTTAGGCGCGCGGCCCTTCACCGGAAGCGTCTCCAGCAGGTCCGCGGCCTCGACGGCGGCGGACGGATCGGCCGTGGTGGCGCCATCGGCAGCAACAGCCGGCAGATTTCCGCTGACGAGGGCCAGCAACGCGGAAAGGACGACGGCAGCCGTCCACCGGGTGCGGAAGGCAGGCGTAGTTTCGGGCAAGGACGTATAGCCGGACATGTAGTTCCCCAGGTTGTGGGCACGAAGTTTAGGGGCGTCAGCCCCCATAGCCGCTGACGCCAAAGACGAGCTTAGTGGCCTGCACCGGCCGAAAATGCCGGAATCAGGGGAACTGGGGCAATGCTTACCGACTCCTGCCCCAACCCTGCGCTTCGGACCCTCCCGCAGTTGATGTCGCTTTTCCCCCGACGCTCTATCACCTGATGTCGCTTTTCCCCCGACGCTCTATCACCTGATGTCGCTTTTCCCCC
>NZ_VAHM01000018.1 GCF_005796185.1 Pseudarthrobacter sp. NamB4 | reverse complement strand
CGGCGAAACCCCACCCCAACTGATAGAGCGTCCGGCGAAACCCCACACCAACTGATAGAGCGTCGGGGGGAAAGCGACATCAAGTGATAGGGCGTCCCGGAAAAGGCAGCATCAAGTGATAGAGCGTGTGCTGGGGACCGGATTTGGGGACGGGAAACCCGAATAACCCGGTGATTAAGCTCAAAAAATGGCGGAAACACGCGGAATTTGCGGACCGCAGGTGTCCAAGCTGGTAAGTTTTCGAACAGTGGCTTGTACGCACGCCGCGTGCAGGCTCCAGAATGATGACCGTCCAGGAGGACATAAATGGCTAAGAACCGTAGTGAACTTGTTGCAGAGGTAGCGGGCAAGGCCGGCACCAGCCAGGCAGCCGTCAACTCCGTCCTCGATGCACTGTTCGAGGTTTTCGAGACTTCTGTCGCCGCGGGCGAGAAGATCACCATCCCGGGCTGGCTCGCCGTCGAGCGCACCGACCGTGCAGCACGCACCGGCCGCAACCCGCAGACGGGGGAGACCATCCAGATCGCCGCAGGCCACAGCGTGAAGCTGACCGCCGGCTCCAAGCTGAAGGCTGCTGTCTCCAACAAGAAGTAAGCTTTTCCCCCGGCGCCGCCCTAGATCGACGCCGGGCGCGGACAAAGGAGCGGCAACCGCAGGGTTGCCGCTCCTTTTGCTTTGAGCCGATTCGCGGCGCGGGCAGGCGTAGCGGACAATGGAATGGTGTCTTCTGCCGCAACACCGCGTTCCACCCGGCCCCAGTCCGCTCCCGGCAAGGGAGAGCGGGGCAGCGGGGTGCCGGGTAAGGGCAACGGTGCCTTGGGAATCCCCCCGGCTTGGCAACTGGTGGGCCTCGCGGCACTGTTCCTGGGCCTCGCCGCGGCGCTGATCTTCTCGGGTGCCGCCGGCGCCCGTGCCGTCTCCGATCCTGGAGAACTGGTCCGCTGGGGCCTGCCCGTCAGCAAGGCTATCCACAATGTCTCGCTGGCAACGGTCATCGGCGGCCTGATCTTTGCCGTCGGTATCCTGCCGAAGAGCCTGTCCCCACGCAGCCGGGGCAGGGAAGCCGCCCGGGATGAGGGACCGGAGCATCCTGCCTTCGCCCGTGCCCTGGCCGTCGCCTCCGCTGCAGGTGCGGGGTGGACGCTGTCCGCCATCGCCGTCCTGGTCCTCACCTACTCGGACGTGGCCGGACAAGGCCTTTCCGGCGACCCCGAGTTCACCCAGGCGCTGGTCTTCTTCATGACTGACATCGACACCGGACGGGCGTGGCTCGCCGTCACGATCATTGCCGCAGTGGTCACCACTGCCCTGTTTGGCGTCAGGTCGCTCGGCGGACTCGCGCTGACCCTGATCCTTGCCTTCGCAGGGCTCGTGCCCACGGCGCTGATCGGCCACTCCTCAAGCTCCTCGGACCACGAGGGAGCCATCAACTCCTTGGGCCTGCACCTGGTAGGAGTAAGCACCTGGGTGGGCGGCATCATCATGCTCGCCCTGCTCTCGGGAATCCTCACGGGCCCCAAGGCCGCCGCCGCAACGGACATCACCGAGCCGACCCTGCGCCGGTTCTCCTCCCTTGCCGGCTTCGCCTTCGTGCTGGTCTTCGCATCGGGCATCATCAACGCCAGCATCCGGATCACCAACTGGGGCGATCTCTTTGGATCGCCCTACGGCCAGCTGATCCTGGCGAAGTCCGCGGCCACCCTGGTGCTGGGCGGCATCGGATTCATGCACCGGCAGTGGGTTATTCCGCAGCTGGGCCGCACGGGCTCCACCATGTCCTCACGCCGGGTTTTGTGGCAGTTGGTCCTGGCGGAATTCCTGGTCATGGGGGCAACGTCCGGCATCGCAGTCGCTCTGGGCCGCTCCGCACCGCCTGAGCCCACCACCTATGCCCCTGATGCCTCCCCGGCGTTCATCCTTACCGGGTACGAGCTTCCCCCGGAACTGACGCCTGAAAGGTGGCTTACCGAGTGGCGCCTGGACTGGATCTGGATCGCCGTGGCGCTGTTCGGGCTTGTCTTCTACTTCCTGGGCGTGGCAAAGGTCCACCAGCGCGGTGACAAGTGGCAGTGGTTCCGCTCAGCGAACTGGGTCATCGGCCTGCTGGTGCTTACCTACATCACGTCCGGCCCGCCGTCGGTCTACGGCCGTGTGCTGTTTTCGGCACACATGGTGGACCACATGGCACTGACCATGGTGGCACCCATCTTCCTGGTCCTCGGGGCGCCGGTAACCCTCGCCCTCCGGGCACTGCCTGCCCGCCGGGACGGTTCCCGCGGAGTGCGGGAATGGCTGCTGGTGTTCGTCCAATCGAAGTTCTCGCAACTGGTGACCCACCCGCTGTTCGCTGCTGCGAACTTCGCCGGCTCCATTGTCCTCTTCTACTACTCTGACCTGTTCGGCTTTGCCATGCGCGAGCACGTTGGCCACGAGCTGATGATTGTGCATTTCCTGCTCACCGGGTACATCTTCGTCCTGAGCATGATCGGCACGGATCCCCTGCCGAGGCGGGCGCCGTACCCCATGCGGCTCCTGCTGCTCCTGGCCACCATGGGCTTCCACGCCTTCTTCGGCGTCGCCATCATGGGTGGGAGCAACCTCCTCGCTGCCGACTATTTCGGCAACCTGGGACGGGACTGGGGACAATCCGCGCTGGAAGACCAGCAAACAGGCGGCGCGGTGGCCTGGGGCATCGGTGAAGTGCCCACCCTCCTGGTGGCGATCGGCGTCGCCATCATGTGGTCCCGTTCCGACCAGCGGGAAACAAAACGGGTGGACCGCGCAGCTGACAGGAATAACGACGCCGATCTCACCGCTTACAACGATATGTTTGCCAAATTGGCCGAACGCGACGCCAGGCTGGCTGAACGAAACAAGCTGGAAGGACGCTGATGAGCGAAACCGTACGTACCCACCACCGGGTCCGAGCCTCCGAACTGGTGGGCCGTAACTGGTTGAACACCGGCGGCAAAACCCTGGACCTTGAGGCGCTGCGCGGCAAGATCGTGCTGCTCGACTTCTGGACCTTCTGCTGCATCAACTGCCTGCACGTCCTGGACGAACTGCGGCCGCTCGAGGAACAGTATTCGGACGTCCTGGTCACCGTGGGCGTCCATTCGCCCAAGTTCGAGCATGAAGCCGACCCGGTGGCGCTCGCCGCGGCCGTGGAGCGCTACGAGATCCACCACCCCGTGCTGGACGATCCCGAGCTGGAGACCTGGAAGGCGTACACCGCGCGTGCCTGGCCCACCCTGGTGGTCATTGATCCCGAGGGCTACATCGTTGCGCACCTCTCCGGCGAAGGCCACGCAGACGGGCTGGCCGTGCTGATCTCCGAGCTCGTTGCCCAGCACGAGGCCAAGGGCACCCTGCACCGCGGTTCCGGTCCGTACGTCGCGCCTGAACCCACCTCGGGCACCCTGCGCTTCCCAGGCAAGGCGCTCTTCCTCCCGCCCGGGCGGGGTTTCAGTGCTCCGGACGCCCGCGGCTCCTGGCTGGTGACCGACACGGGCCACCACCGGCTGGTGGAACTGGGCACAGACTTCCATACTGTCCTGGGCACGTTCGGCTCGGGCACCAAGGGCTACGGGGACGGCCCTGCAGCCGGTGACTCTGCCGTGGCCCAATTCAACGAGCCCCAAGGTCTGGTCCTCCTGCCGGAAGACGTGGCATCCAGGGCAGGTTACGACGTCGTCATTGCCGACTCCGTCAACCACCGGCTCCGCGGCCTTTCCCTCGCAGACGGCAAAGCCTCCACGCTTGCCGGCAGCGGTGTCCAGCGGCTGCTGGAGGCGGGACCAGCCCGCGTGGATGAGGACGCGGTGGGCTTCACGGGGGAACTTGGCGGCCATCCGCTGGACGTCGCACTGAGCTCGCCGTGGGACCTTGTCTGGTCCCGCAAGCTGAACGCCGTGGTGATCGCCATGGCCGGAACGCATCAGATCTTCAGCTTTGATCCCCTCACCGGTGCCGTGGCCATCATCGCAGGCAACGGACTGGAGGGCCTGCTCGACGGCGCCCCGCACGAAGCGTGGTTCGCCCAGCCTTCCGGCCTGGCAGAGGACGCTGAGGGCAGCATCTGGGTGGCAGACTCGGAGACGTCGGCCCTCCGCAAGCTCGTTGTTGACGACGACGGCGCCATCACCGTTGAATCCGCCATCGGCAAGGGCCTGTTCGACTTCGGCTTCCGGGACGGCCCGGCCGCAGAGGCCCGCCTGCAGCACCCGCTGGGAGTGACGGTACTGCCGGACGGTTCTGTGGCGATCGCCGATACCTACAACGGCGCCGTGCGCCGCTACGATCCCACCTCCGGCACGGTGTCCACGCTGGCGCGCGGCCTCCTGGAACCGTCCGACGTGATCGTGGACCACACGCAGTCGGCCGGTTCCGAGCCGCTGCTGGTGGTGGTTGAGGCGAACCAGCACCAGCTGGTGTACGTGCCCATTCCCAAGGAAGCCCAGCAGGTGGATGAAGGTGCGGTCCAGACCCACCGGCCCAAGAGCCCCGTGGCCCCCGGCCCGCTGGAACTGACCGTGCGCTTCACCGCCCCCACCGGGCAGAAACTGGACGACCGCTGGGGCGATCCCACTCAGCTGAAGATCTCGTCCACGCCTCCTGAGCTGCTGGTCTCCGGCGGTGGGACTTCGGTGGGGCTGCTCCGGACGCTGGAGCTGTCGTCCGAGGTGCCGGAGGGCGTTCTGCACATCACGGCCCGGGCTGCGGCCTGCGACGGCCCGGAAACTGAAGACGGCGAGATTCCGGACCACGCTGCCTGCCACCTCTACCAGCAGGACTGGGGCATCCCCGTGGTGCTGCAGGGTGATGGCGACACTGAGCTGGTGCTGGACCTGCGCGGCATGGACTGACGCGACCCTTGTTGTCCAGCTGGCCCGGTTTACAGCCCCGTGCGGGTTGAAACCGGGCCAGTTCTGCACCTGCTGCCTCGAGAACCGGGCCAGTGTGGAGCGAAAGCCTAGAAACTCAGCACCGGCGTGACTTTGACCGTGTCCCCGGAAACGTCCAGCCGGGTGGTGAAGCTGAAGTCCACCTCTTCGTTGAGGGGGTACCAGGCGCCGGTGAACAGGTTTTGCTGGAGGGCTTCCACCTTGGCCTTGCCGTCCAGGGGGGCCACCACCCAGCGTCCGTCAAAGGGCTCGATGGACACGTTGGGGTACTCGGTGACGGTCCACCTGATGCTGCCGTCCTGAACCCTGTTGTTGCTGGCGTAGTAGAAGGGACAGTCGGGCTGGAGCCGCTGTTCCTTGACTGCAACAGCGGCGCAGTTGTCCAGGAACTCCTTCACCTTGGCCCCCACGTCCTTTTTCAGGTTGTCCGTGGCCTGGGTAAGGAGGTTGAGCGGCGCAACGGGTACGTCCCGCGCGGTGACAGTGGCCCGGGTGGGGGCGGCCGAGAAGTACTGTCCGTTGACGGTGGCCTCGTACTCGCCGGGGTAGAACACCGCAAAGGAGTTCCGGCCGTTCGGCATGTTCACGGGTACGCCGTTGACGGTGGCTTCGCTGGCGTTGACCACGGTGATGTCCAACGTGGGCAGGCGGGAGGGGACGAAGGCCCAGGTGTTGAAGAAAATCCACTCGGTTCCGGTCTTCTGGAGCAGGAACTCGGTGCGGAGCCGGCTGCCGGCAATGGTGTACTCCATGGGCACCATGACCTGATTGTTGGCGCGTTCCTCCGCTTCGCCGATCTCCAGGTTCCCAAAACGGGCAGTGGCAGTCTGCAGGGCTGTCCCGTCGAGCATGGCGGCGTTGCTGGGCGGGACGGTTGCACGCAGGAGCCCCAGTGCTTTCCCGCCGTCGCCGCTTTGCAGCGCGTCCAGGTATTCGCGGACGGGCTGCTGCGGACTGGCCACCGTGTTGTTGACCAGGTTCACCGCAACCACGGCGCCGGCGACGGCAAGCATGAGTCCCAGCAGCCATCCGGCCGCGATCCTCACCAACGCTTGACTCATCTGCACGTTCCTTACAGTACTAACGTTGGGATGGATCGCCCTAAAGTTGGGTGGCCTGCGGGCAGGCTGAACGGACATGGAAAGACGCGACGGCGGCGCCTCAGTCAGACCTGTGGCCAGGACGGGCGGCGGCAAGAGCCAGCTTCGGCAACAGGAGCCCGGCGGAATCAGCGGCGGCGCCGGCGGGACGAGGTGCCGAACACCCCGCGCATCAGCTCCCGTCCGAGCTGGGTGCCGATGGACCTGGCCATGCTCTTCAGGCCGCCACCGAGCGCGCCGCCCAGCACTCCGCCGAAATCAGCCATGGGATCGTCGGCCGAGGAGCGTGACGGGCGGGACTCCCCGGCCCGGGTCCGCCGCCGCTCGTCTGGCCCGGCAGCAGGCCTGCTGCTCGGCCGGCCCAGGATCTCCTTTTCGATCCGGCGGGCCTCCTCATCGATGTCGGGGGTCTCCCCAGCGGCGGGAACGGGCGGTTTATGGGTCACCGCCGGCCCGGTGGAGGCGGACGGCTTCCCGGAAAGCTTCTCGTAGGCGGAGGGATTATCTATGGCGGTTCCGTACTTCGGCAGCAGGGCGGAGGCGGCCACGGTGCTCCTGACCACGGTTTGGTCGCTGGGGCCCATAACCGATTCCGGTGCCCTCAGCCGGGTGTGCGCCACAGGTGTAGGGGCGCCCTTCTCGTTCAGGACGGTGACCACAGCTTCACCGATTCCCGCAGAGGTCAGGGTTTCTCCAAGGTCGTAGTCGCTGAGGGGGAAGGTGGACACCGTTGCCTTGAGTGCCTTGGCATCCTCTGGCGTGAAGGCGCGGAGGGCGTGCTGCACCCGGTTCGCCAGCTGGCCCAGGACCTCGGCGGGGACGTCTTTGGGCGTCTGCGTGACGAAGAAAATGCCCACGCCTTTGGACCGGATCAACCGGACCGTGGTGGTGATGGCTTCAAGGAAGGCGTCGGAGGCGCCATTGAACAGCAGGTGCGCCTCGTCCAGGAAGAACACCAGCTTGGGCTTGTCCAGGTCGCCGGCCTCGGGCAGGTCCTCGAAGAGGTCAGCGAGCAGCCACATCAGGAAGGTGGAGAACAGCATGGGCTTGGTCTGCAGGGTGGGCAGCTCCAGGCAGGTGATGACGCCGCGGCCATCAGGTGCGGTGCGGAGCAGCTCGGCGGTATCAAACTCCGGTTCACCAAAGAACTTCTCCAGTCCCTGCGCCTCCAAGCTGACAAGCTCGCGCAGGATGACCCCGGCGGTGGCCTTCGACAGTCCGCCCAGTTCCTCCAGGGCGTGTTTCCCTTCGGCCGAGGTGAGGAAGTGGATCACCGCCCGGAGGTCCTTGAGGTCTACGAGTTCCAGGCCATTCTTGTCAGCGAAATAGAACACCAGCTGCAGGCTGGATTCCTGCGTGTCGTTGAGCTCCATGATCCGCGAGAGCAGGAGGGGGCCAAATGACGATACCGTTGCCCGCACGGGCACCCCGTTGCCGTCGCCGCCCAGCGCCAGGAACTCCACCGGAAACGCCTTCCCCTGCCAAGGCTGCCCAATACTTTCGGTGCGGGCCGCCAGCTTTTCATTGCCGGCGGCGGCGGTGGCCAGCCCGGAAAGGTCGCCCTTGATGTCGGCCAGGAACACCGGCACCCCGGAGGCGGAGAGCTGTTCGGCCATCATGTGCAGCGTGACCGTCTTGCCAGTGCCCGTGGCGCCGGCCACCAGCCCGTGCCGGTTCATCATGGCCAGCGGCAGCCGCACGGGCGCGTCCTTGCGGAGTTCGCCGTCGATGATGGCAGCCCCCAGCTCGATGGTGGCGCCCTCCAGGGTGTAGCCCTTCTGGATGGTGGCAAGCTTTTCTGCTGTGGTTTTCCCGGCCATCCCGCCAGCTTAGCGGCGCCCGCTCCGGGAACCGAGGTACCCGGCGCCTCAGTTTCTCGAACCGCCGTAAGCTCCTTGGTGAACGCCAGGATGCCCAGCGTCTCCGGCTCGGCCTCGACGTCGAACTGCCGCTGGTAGCCGGTGGTGAGGTAGAGGTGTTTGGTCTCCGGCTGGTGCGGACCGGTGCAGACCATGCTCGCGGCCCTTGCGTCGGTACCTCGGAGACGCGCGGCAGCGGCTTCCATGGAGCGAAGGCCCGGCAGCTGGCCGACCAGTGGCGGGCGGAGGCCAAGGACAAGGGCCTCGGTCCATCCGGCGGTTCGTCACGTCCCGCACGGCCCGTGTGGACGAGACGTTCACGGGTTCCACCTTGTTGCCGGAGCTGCAGGAACGCGGCGTCTACCCCACGGAGTACAGGGGCACCACGCTGCGCGAGAACCTGGGCTGGAGACGCCGGTGCGCACAGCGGCCGAGGCGGTCCGGGCCTGATGCGTCCGGCTGGTTCGCGAAGGGACGACGACGGCGGCGAGGTGAGTGCCGTCGTCGACCCTTCCGTGGGGACTGCTTCCTTGGAGACGGTCAGGCTCCAGCTGACGGTGTGGGAGCAGCTGCTGTAGTAGTTCAAGGCATGGGCGGTCCGAGCACCTTAATGGAGGCTCAGTGGCCCGCGCTGCTGTTCCCGCTCTACCATTGACTAAGAGCTTGCATGGCTTGGCACAGGGCTCCCCCGGTTCAGCAGCAGGGCCGCTTTATTTCGGCGCTCGAGCTGCAAACCACCGGGAGTGAGACATGACCCGCCGCTACCACCGTTACCTCACCATTGAACAGGCGTCCAAAGCGCTGAACATCGACGTCAACCAAGTACTGGGAATGCTCAACAGCGGCGAGCTGCGAGGCTCTCCAGACCGGCCCGACAAGGCCCAACTGGTCAACTCCACCGATATTGAACTGGCCCGGCAGCGGCTTGAACACCTCCGCGGGCTGGACGGGGACGTACAGCAGTAGCAGTCCGCCGCCTGGACACCAGGCAGCAAGGTCCCTGCCGGGCTGCTTCCCGGCAGGGACCTTTCGTCGGCAGACCGCTTACTTTTTGGGCAGGCCTGCCGGGTTCAGCTCGGACTTATGGATTGCCTCCGATGACAGGCCCCAGCGGTCCAGGATCTTGGCGTAGTGCCGTTGTCGATCAGCGCAGCCTGGGCAGCGACGGCCAGGCCGTTGTCCTTCTTGGTGGTGAACGCGATCTCAGCGGTGCGCGGCCAGCCGCCGTTGAGGGTGCCCACAGCTTTGACCTGGCGTCCTGCGCTGCCTTGTAGGCGGCAGCGGCGTGGGCCCGAACGTCAGGTCCGCACGGCCGGACTGAAGGGCCAGCCAAGAGGCACGGCCTCGTACTTGGCCGACTCAACGCCCAGCAGCCAGTCCGCCCACGCCACCGGAAGCACCTCTATCTCCAGCCCCAGCGTCTCGCCCACGGCGTACGCAATGTCCACCTCGTTGCCGATCAGGGTCTTGTTGTCCGCCGCGAACAGGGTCAACTGTACGGATGCAATGCCTCGGCCAAGATCTCCTCGCTGATGTTGGGGCCGTAGGAATAAGCGGTGTCGATGAAGTCGACGCCGAGTTCAACGGCGCGGGGCATCACGTCCACGGCGGCGCGGTCCGCGGGCGCGCCCCAGACCCCCTCGCCGACGATGCGCATGGCGCCGAAGCCGAGCCGGTGGACGGCTCCCAGGTCCTTCAGGTCGATGATTTCGGACAGTTCCAGCTGGTTCGTTGCCTCTAGCTCACAGGGGCGGCAACATCATCAGCCTGCTGAGTTTTGCGCAGATCACAGAAATAAGCCGGGCGCCGCCGTCGTTATGCCCTTCGTGCGCGCCGTGACCCGGCGAAGCAAAACTACGCAACTTTTTTGAAAGGCCGGCACTAGACGTGACTCTTCCGCTTTCCATACTTGACCTGGCAACCATCGGCAAAGGCCAGACGGCGGCGGAGAGCTTCGCGGGCAGCGTGGCCATGGCGCAGAGCGCGGAAAAGCTGGGGTACCGGCGCGTCTGGTACGCCGAGCACCACAACATGTCCTCCATTGCCTCCTCGGCCACCAGCGTCCTGATTGCCCACGTTGCCGCGCACACCGAGAGCATCCGGCTCGGGGCCGGCGGCGTCATGCTGCCCAACCACTCCCCGCTCACCATCGCCGAACAGTTCGGGACACTGGAAACGCTGCACCCGGGCCGGATCGACCTCGGCCTGGGCCGCGCCCCCGGCAGCGACCAGAACACAATGCGCGCGTTGCGCCGCGACCCGATGTCCGCGGACAGCTTCCCCCAGGACGTCCTGGAACTGCAGGGCTACCTCACCGGGCCCACCCGCATCCATGGTGTTGAGGCAACTCCGGGCAAGGGCACCAACGTGCCGCTGTACATCCTGGGCTCGTCCCTGTTTGGAGCCCGGCTTGCCGCCCAGCTTGGGCTGCCGTACGCCTTTGCCTCGCACTTTGCCCCGAACGCCCTGCAGGATGCGGTGGCCCTCTACCGCCGCGAGTTCAAGCCTTCCGCGCAGCTGGATGCGCCGCATGTGATCGCGGGGGTCAACGTCATTGCCGCCGATTCCGCCTCTCAGGCCCAGGCCATGCTGCGTGCGACCATGCGCGCCCGGGTGTCCCTGTTCTTCGGCGGCGGCCGCGAGTTCACCGACGACGAAGCAGACATGATCCTCGATTCCCCCCAAGGCCAGCACGTCTCGCAGATGATGACCTACTCCGCAGTGGGGACGCCCGACGTCGTGCTCGATTACCTGGACGGCTTTGGCAAGCACGCCGACGCCGACGAACTCATTGTGGCGCACCAAAGCCCCGGCACGGAGGAGCGGCTCCGCTCCGTCGAAATGCTGGCCGAGGCGGCCGGATTGGCCCGGGTGTGAGCGGCCGCAACCAGGCTGCAACGGCCAAAGCAGCGGGCGTAGGATTCCGCTCCGACCGCGGGCCCATCCTGATCGCCCTGATGCTGGCCACCGGGCTGGTGGCCATCGACTCCACCATCGTGGCCACTGCCGTTCCGTCCATCGTCCGGGACGTGGGCGGATTCGAGTCCTTCCCGTGGCTCTTTTCGGCCTACCTGCTGGCACAGGCCGTCTCGGTGCCCATCTACGGCAAGCTCTCCGACATGATGGGCCGCAAGCCCATCATCCTGGCCGGCATCGGGCTGTTCCTGCTCGGGTCCATCCTCTGCGGCATCGCCTGGAGCATGCCGGCCCTGATTGCGTTCCGCGCCCTGCAGGGAATAGGGGCGGGCGCAGTGCTGCCGGTCTCCATCACCATCGCCGGCGACATCTATTCGCTTGAGGAGCGCGCCAAAGTCCAGGGCTACCTGGCCAGCGTATGGGCGGCGTCCTCCGTGGTGGGCCCCAGCCTGGGCGGCATCTTTGCCTCCCTGGGTTTCTGGCGCGGCATTTTCCTGGTCAACATCCCCTTGTGCCTGCTGGCCGGGTGGATGCTGGTCCGCACCCTGCACGAGAACGTGGACCGGGCGAAGCACCGCGTGGACTACGCCGGCGCGGGCCTGCTGGCGGTCTCCCTCGGCCTGCTGATCCTCGGCGCGCTCCAGGGCGGCCAGGCCTGGGACTGGGACTCGCCCGTCAGTATCGCGGTTTTCGCGGTGGGCGCGGTGCTCCTGGCACTGTTCCTGCTGGTGGAGCGGCGGGCGGCCGAACCGATCCTGCCGTCCTGGGTCATATCCCGGCGACTCCTCGGCACCACTGCCCTGGTGTCCTTCGGTGTCGGGGCGGTGATGATCGGGCTGACGTCCTACGTGCCCACCTTCCTGGAGGGTGCACTGGCCACGTCCCCCCTGGTTGCCGGGCTGGCCCTGGCGGCACTGACCCTCGGCTGGCCCATCAGCGCCTCACAGGCCGGCCGCTTCTACCTGCGGATTGGATTCAAGTCCACCGCCCTGATCGGCATTTCCGTCACCGTGGCGGGGCTGCTGGTGCTGACCCTCACGTCAGCGGCGCCCAACGTGGCGCTGGTCGCCCTCGGCTGCTTCGTCGTCGGACTCGGCCTGGGCCTGGTGGCAACCCCCACCCTGATCGCTGCCCAGTCCAGCGTCCCGTGGCACGAGCGCGGCGTGGTGACCAGCACCAACATGTTCGCCCGCTCCATCGGCAGCGCCCTGGGGGTGGCCGTGTTCGGGGCGGTGGCCAACGCAATCTACTCCGGCACGCGGGGAGGCGACAGCAACGGGCCGGCCGTGGTGGCCGCGTCCGGCGCCGTCTTCCTCGCCGCCGCGGTTGCGGGCCTGCTCACCGTTGCGGCGGTGCTGGCCATGCCCGCCGTCCGCGCTGGTGGCACGGGATCCGGGGAGGACGGCGGCGGAAGGGACGACGGTGGCAGCGCCCTCGACGGCGGCAGCGCGGACGACGGCGGTGCAGACGGGAAGCCCGTCCTCACCGAAGTGGAGGAAAGACCGCGCTAAGGGCGCCTCGCCGACTGACCGGGTCGCTAACGGCGTGTGCAGCTAGCGACCCGCGCGGAAAATCTGTGGCGCCGGGCGGGTGCCCGTTGCCAGGTCCGCGAGCATCCGGCCGATCACGGGCGTGAACTTGAAGCCGTGGCCGGAGAATCCTGCGCCGATGACCACAGGCCCGATCCGGTCAAGGATGAAGTCCTCATCCGGAGTGGTGGTGTACGTGCAGCTGACCGCTTCGAAGGCGTCCGGGTCCACTCCGGGAAGCCAGGTGCGGGCGTAATCCTGCAGGGCGGCGAGCTGCACCGGCTCCGGCAGGAAGGAACGCAGGTCCGGGTCTGTCACCGGACCCACCCCGTGCCACCCGGCCTTGATCCCCTCGCCGGGCGTGTGCATCCCGTAGACAGGCGAGTACCAGTTCCGGTATTTGGCACCAGCGCCAGGGTAGTGGTTGAAGCCGGGCCAGACCGCGCCGTCGTCTGCGATCCGGAAATGCGCCGGCTGCTCCTGGGTGACGCGAAGCTGTGGAATCCGCAGCTTCGCGTCACCGGCGCCCTCGAGCGCCCCGCCCTTGAAAGCACCGCCCAGCAGCTTCTCCGTCCAGCCGCCGGCGGTCACTACTGCCTGGGCTGCAGTCACCACCTCGGTACCGGCAGCGGACTCGAAAACCAGCCGGACGCCGTCGTCCACCTGGAAATCCACCACTTTCGTGTGGTGCCTGATGTCGGCTCCGCGGGCGGCGGCGAGCCGCTGGAATGCCGGCAGGGCAGCGTCCGGGTTGAGCTGGCCGCCGTCGGGCATGTGCAGGACCTGCTGGTCGAAGCGGATCCCGCGCCAGCGCTCGCCGGCCTCGGCAGGGGAGAGGAACTCGGTGCGGATGCCGGCCTCGTTCAAGGCAGCGGCGACCGCGGCGAACCGCGGCTCCGGTCCATGATTGACCACGCCCGTACGTGCCAGCAACTGTTCGCCGCTTTCCTGCTCCAGCTCGTCCCACAGGGCAAGTCCCTCGGCGAGCATGGCCACGTATTCCGGCTGGTGGTAACCCGGGTTCAGGTTGCGCGTGGTGCCGTGGGAGGCTCCCATTTTATGACCCGGCCCGAACTGCTCCACCAGCGTCACTTGCCGGCCGCGGCGGGACAAAGCCCACGCGGCAGCCGAGCCCATGGCTCCGCCGCCGATCACCACGGTGTCCAGAACAGTATTCATCAGCCCTCCAGAAGCTGTGGTCAGGTCAGCAGCAGCGCCACGCCGATCATCGCCGGCACGGCCACCACAGTGGTAATCAGCACGGTGTCCTTGGCTACGGTGAGGCCGGTTTTGTAGCGGCTCGCGGCCACAAAGACATTTTGCGCCGTGGGCAGGGCAGCGGTCACCACGACGGCAAACAGGATATGGCCTTCCAGTCCCAGCGCGAACCGGGCAAAAACATACGCAAGCGCCGGCTGGACCGCCAGTTTGAACCCACTGGCCAGCAGGGCGTCCAAACGGCGGGCCTCCGAAGCCTGCAGCGGGCGGCTGCCGTTCAGGCTCATCCCAAAAGCGATCAGCATGGCCGGAATCGCTGCACCGCCGATCAAATGGATGGGCTCCATGATCAGTTCCGGCACCTTGAAACCCGTGCCGGCCACCAGCAGCCCCAGGGCCGAACCGACAATCATCGGGTTCCGCAGGATCATTACAATGAAGTTCAGCGGCGTGGTGCGGTGCTTGCTGGTGCTTGAATCCAGGATCATCAGGAACAGCGGCGTGAAGAAGGCAAGCTGGAAGATCAGCAGCGGCGCCACATAGCTGGCATCGCCCAGAACATAGACCGCAACCGGGATGCCCAGGTTGGCCGAGTTGACCAGCGACGCCGCCATGGAGGACATCAGCGCTTCCGGCAGCGACCGCTTAAGCCAGACCTTGGCGATGACAAAGAAAATAGCGGCGGTGGCGACGGCGGACACGGCCGCCACCAGCAGGGGAGCTGCGAAAACCTCGGCGAGGCGGGCCTTGCTGAGGGTTTCGAACAACAGGGCGGGACTGGCCACGAAGAAGGTGAGGGAGCTCAGGACCTGGCGGGCGTTGGCGCCCAAAATGTTCTGCCGGCCCACGAACCAGCCCACCAGGATGATGCACCACACCACGAAGAAGCCCGCGAGTACCCCTAGCAAGGTGTGGCTTCCAGGAAGTGATCCCGCAGGGCACGGCGGGGCGGGGGAGCGGGGCTCACGCTCCGGTTACAGTGCGGCGTTGTTAAGCGCGAAAGGGGGGCGCAGCAAACCGGGCGTGAGGCCCTCGGCGGGGTCGTTGCCGAGCTGGACCACCCTGTTGTTCTCGTCCACGTGGACCACCTTTGGCTCGTAGGCCTTCGCTTCGTCGGTGGTCATCTGCGCGTAGGTGATCAGAATGACAATGTCGTTTTCCTGCATCAGGTGCGCCGCCGCGCCGTTGATGCCGATGACGCCGGAACCGCGCTCGCCGGCGATCGTGTACGTCTCCAGGCGGGCCCCGTTGGTCACGTCCACAATGGAGACGAGTTCGCCGGGCAGAATGTCGGCCGCCTCGAGCAGGTCCAGGTCAACGGTGACCGAGCCTACATAATGCAGATCAGCATGGGTGACGGTGGCCCGGTGGATTTTGGACTTGAACATTGTTCGATTCATAACGGCATCAGTCTAGCGCCGGGCGCGCACCGGCGCAGTGACGCACGGAACAGTCGCGCAGGGACGGTCCCGGCGCACTGAAGCAGGGAGTCGCCGCGCAGGGAGGACCGGAGCCACCTTCAGCAGCTAGGGCACGACGGCGGCCCTCATCCGCCGTCGTTATCCGCCGCCGCTGCCACCGCTTGCGCCGCGGCAGCGAGCGTTTCCCGGGCGGCCAGAATCGCCGGCCGCTTGGCACTGGAGCGCCGGACCGACGTGAAGATGGTGCGGTGCGGCTTGCCGGGCAGGTCCAGCAGCTGGGCGGTGGTGCCGCGTCCCGTCCACACCAGGTCCGGCATCAGCGCCACGGCATTCCCCGACTCGATGAGCCTGATCTGCGCCTGCAGGTCCGCAGTCTCAAAGCGCACGTCCGGTTCGAAACCTGCGCTCCGGCAGGCCTGCTCGGCCCAATGCCTTGACGCCGCGCCGCGTGGCTCCATCACCCAGGCAAGGTGCGCAGTGTCCTCGATGGAGCGGATGGCCGGGCCGCCGTCGGACTGCGGTGGAACGGCCAGCCGTATCGCATCGGTGGTCAGCCTGATCCGGTCCAGCTCCGGGTACCGCGGCGCGGCGTGGCCCGGGTACTGCTCGGCGATGACAAGGTCGAAGTCACGTGCCCAGGTTTCGTGAAGCGCTGTTTCCGGCTCGCGCTGGATCATCTCGATCCGGACCTCGGGGTACTCGCGGGCCATACGGGTCAGGGTTTCGGGCATGAGCGCCAGCGCCGCCGACTGGAAAACGGCGATCCGCACAGTGCCCGTCACGGTGGTCAGCGATGCCGCCAGGTCCGCCTCGGCCTGCTCCATGGTCTGGAGCAGCTGTGCGGTGTGCGCCACCAGAACCTCCGCCTGAGGGGTCAGCTGCACCCGCCGGCCCGTCTTCCGGAGCAGCTCCACGCCCACTTCCTTCTCCAGCAGTGCCAGTTGCTGGGAGACCGACGACGGGCTGTATTGGAGGGCGTCCGCCACCTCTGCGAGCGTTCCCCGGATGCTTAATTCCCGGAGCAGGCGCAGCCTGCGCACGTCGAGCATGGGGAATTCCTAACTGAAACTAACGAATATAGGTTAGAAGTAGTCACTTTATCTAACGCAACCCCGCTTGCATACTGTTGGGACCGAGTTACCCCCGTCACAAGCGATTCTTCGCGCGCCGTGACGGGGTCGCACCCCAAGCAGGAGTTCCTGATGAGCACTAGAGATATGACCCAGTCGATCATGCGGCGCAAGCCCATAGACGACATTGAAGAAGAGAATAAGCACAGCGGCCTCTTCAAGTCACTCGGGCTGTGGCAGCTGACCGCAATCGGCGTTGGCGGCATTATCGGCGTCGGCATTTTCTCCCTGGCCGGCCTGGTGGCTGCCGGAAGCGAAGGAACACCCGGGGTGGGGCCCGCGGTGCTGATTTCCTTCCTGATCGCAGGCCTCGCCTCCGCGGCGGCCGCACTGTCCTACGCCGAATTCGCGGGCATGATCCCGCGCGCCGGCTCGGCGTACACCTACGGTTATGTGGCGCTCGGCGAAATCGTTGGCTGGTTCATCGGCTGGGACCTGCTGCTCGAGTACATTGCCATCGTGGCCGTGGTGGCCATCGGCATCTCGGGCTACTTCGACGCGTTCCTGTCCGGCATCGGCATCAACATGCCGGCCTGGATGACCTCGACGCCGGATGAGGGCAAGGGCGGCATCGTCAACATCCCCGCCATCCTGGTCTGCCTGCTGGTCACCTGGATCCTGTCCCGCGGCACTAAGGCCTTTGGCCGGTTCGAACTCGTGGCCGTGGCCATCAAGGTCCTCCTGATCCTCTTCATCATCGGGTTGGGCGTCTTCTACATCGACACCAACAACTACAACCCGTTCATGCCCAGCGGCTTTGGCCCCGTCCTCGCCGGTGCGGCCACCGTCTTCTTCGCGGTCTTCGGCTATGACGCCATGAGCACCGCTGCCGAGGAAGCCACAGACGGCAAGAAACACATGCCCAAGGCCATCGTGCTGTCCCTGATCATCGCCATGCTGCTCTACGTGGCCGCCACTCTGGTGCTGACCGGCATGCAGAACTACAAGGACATCGATCCCACGGCCGGCTTCGCCTCGGCCTTCACGGGGGTTGGCCTGCCCGTGATCGCCACAATCATTTCGGTGTTCGCTGTGCTGTCCATCCTCACCGTGATGCTGACGTTCCTCCTGGGCGTAACCCGCGTATGGTTCGCCATGAGCCGCGATGGTCTTCTGCCGGGCTGGTTCGCCAAGACGGACCGCCACGGCACCCCGCAGCGCGTCACGTGGATTGCGGGCGTCGGCTCCGCGTTCCTGGCCGGCGTTTTCCCGATCAAGGAAGTGGCTGACCTGACGAATATCGGCATCCTGGCCGCGTTCGTCGTCGTCTGCGTTTCCGTGATCATCTTCCGCTACAAGCGCCCGGACGCACCGCGCACTTTCCGCCTGCCGCTGATGCCGTTTATCCCCGCCTTCGGCGTCCTGGCATCCGCGTTCCTGATGTTCCAGCTGCACTGGGAGACGTGGGCGCGCTTCGGGGTGTGGCTGGTCATGGGCCTGGCGATCTACTTCTTCTACGGCAAGAAGCACTCGCTGATGAACCCCGACAGCCCGAGGCACGAGGAGCTCGTGGAGATGCACCGCCCCCTCCGCTGACCCCGCCGCACGCCCCATCACCTGCGGGGCACTTTCCCCGGACGCCCCGTCACCTGCGGGGCACTTTCCCCGGACGCCCCATCAGCTGCCGCACCAAACCGATGAACCCTCTTCCACCACGCGTGGGGGAGGGTTCATTCGTTTCTTATTGAGGTGCACAAGCAGCCCCGGATTTCACGCGGGAGGTGGTGGGGCGTTGGGGATTAGATGCAGGGAGTGATGGGGCGTCGGGGTTGAGATGGGCCCGTGCAGGGAAGGTGGCAGGGGAGGCGCGGACGGTAAGAAAGATTTGGTTTTTCTAACCTGTATTACTTAGAAAAGATCGCTTTATCTTATGTGAGTGGAAGCTCATACTGGTGGAAAGACCTTCTCGAAAACAAGAAAGTACGGGAAAAACCATGACCCACGTAGCAATGGAACCGGCAGTTGGCACCGGTACCGTTCAGCAGGCTGTCGACGTCGACGTCCCCCAGGCCAAAGCCCTGGCCAATGAAGCAGTGGCACTGGTCCGCCACTGGCTGACCGAGGCCTCGAAGGTCCCCGTGGACGCCTCCGCCGAGCAGTTGGCCGGCGTGCTGAAGGACCCCAACGGGCTCGAATTCACCGTCGGCTTTGTGGACGGCGTGGTCCGTCCGGAGGACCTGCACGTCGCCGCACGGAACCTGGCAGCACTCGCACCCAAGGTCCCTGCCTTCCTCCCGTGGTACATGCGGCGTGCAGTGCAGGTCGGCGGCGCCATGGCCCCGGTGCTCCCGCAGGTCGTTATCCCGATTGCCCGCAAGGTCCTGCGCGAAATGGTGGGCCACCTGATCGTGGACGCCACCGACGCCAAGCTGGGCCCCGCCATCGCCAAGATCAGGAAGGACGGAATCAAGCTCAACGTCAACCTCCTCGGCGAGGCTGTCCTTGGTGAGCACGAAGCCTCCCGCCGGCTCGAGGGCACCCACACGCTCCTTGCCCGCCCGGACGTGGACTACGTCTCCATCAAGGTGTCCTCCACCGTCGCCCCGCACTCCGCCTGGGCTTTTGACGAAGCCGTGGAACATGTTGTCGAAAAGCTCACCCCGCTGTTCCAGCGCGCCGCCTCCTTCGCACGCGACGGCGGCAAGGCCAAGTTCATCAACCTGGACATGGAGGAGTACAAGGACCTGGACATGACCATCGCGGTCTTCACCCGGATCCTTGACAAGCCCGAGTTCAAGAACCTGGAAGCGGGCATCGTGCTCCAGGCCTACCTCCCGGACGCCCTCTCCGCGATGATCCGGCTGCAGGACTGGGCCGCGGAGCGGCGCGCCAATGGCGGCGCCGGCATCAAGGTCCGCGTGGTCAAGGGCGCCAACCTGCCCATGGAGCAGGTTGAATCCTCCCTGCACGACTGGCCGCTGGCCACCTGGGGCACCAAGCAGGACTCCGACACCAGCTACAAGAGCGTCATCAACTACTCCCTGCATCCGGAACGGATCAAGAACATCCGGATCGGCGTCGCTGGCCACAACCTGTTCGACATCGCCTTCGCCTGGCTCCTGGCCAAGCAGCGCGGCGTGGAATCCGGCGTCGAGTTCGAAATGCTGCTGGGCATGGCGCAGGGCCAGGCCGAGGCCGTCAAGAAGGACGTCGGTTCGCTGCTGCTCTACACCCCCGTGGTGCACCCGTCCGAGTTCGACGTCGCCATCGCCTATCTGATCCGCCGCCTCGAAGAGGGCGCCAGCCAGGACAACTTCATGTCCGCCGTGTTCGAACTGAGCGAGAACGAGGTCCTGTTCGAGCGCGAGAAGCAGCGCTTCCTCGCCTCCCTCGCCGCGCTGGACAACAGCGTCCCGCAGGCCAACCGCCAGCAGAACCGCAGCCTGCCGCCGGTCCCGATGCCGCATGACCACTTCGAAAACACCCCGGACACCGATCCGTCCCTGCCTGCCAACCGCGACTGGGGCCGGGCCATTCTGGAGCGCGTCCCGTCTTCCACTTTGGGCAACGCCTCCGTCGCAGCTGCCTTCATCAACGACGAGGCGATGCTCAACAAGGCGATCGAGACCGCCGTTGAAAAGGGCAAGGCCTGGGGCGAACTCTCCGGCGACGAACGCGCCGAGATTCTGCACCGCGCCGGCGACGTCCTGGAGGCCCGCCGCGCTGACCTGCTCGAGGTCATGGCCAGCGAGACCGGCAAGACCATCGACCAGGGCGACCCCGAGGTCAGCGAGGCGGTTGACTTCGCGCACTACTACGCGGAATCCGCGCGCAAGCTGGACAGGGTCGACGGCGCGACGTTCATCCCTGCCAACCTCACCGTTGTCACCCCGCCATGGAACTTCCCGGTCGCCATCCCGGCAGGGTCCACCCTCGCGGCACTGGCCGCCGGCTCCGCCGTCGTCATCAAGCCCGCCAAGCAGGCCGCCCGCAGCGGTGCCGTAATGATCGAAGCCCTGTGGGAAGCCGGCGTGCCCCGCGACGTGCTCACCATGGTGCAGCTGGGCGAACGGGAACTCGGCAAGCAGCTGATCAGCCACCCGGCAGTGGACCGCGTGATCCTCACCGGCGGCTACGAGACCGCCGAGCTCTTCCGGTCCTTCCGCCAGGACTTGCCGCTGCTGGCCGAAACCAGCGGCAAGAACGCCATCATTGTCACCCCCAGCGCCGACCTGGACCTCGCGGCCAAGGACGTGGCCTACTCCGCGTTCGGCCATGCCGGCCAGAAGTGCTCCGCCGCTTCGCTGGTGATCCTGGTGGGCTCCGTTGCCAAGTCCAAGCGGTTCCACAACCAGCTGATAGACGCCGTCACCTCCCTGAAGGTGGGCTACCCGCAGGATCCCACCAGCCAAATGGGCCCCATCATCGAGCCCGCCAACGGCAAGCTGCTCAACGCCCTCACCACCCTGGGCGAGGGCGAGAACTGGGCCGTGCAGCCAAAGAAGTTGGACGGGACCGGCAAGCTCTGGAGCCCGGGCGTGCGCTACGGCGTCAAGCGCGGTTCCTACTTCCACCTGACCGAATTCTTCGGACCGGTCCTCGGCGTGATGACCGCGGAGACCCTTGAAGAGGCCGTCGCCATCCAGAACCAGATCGAGTACGGCCTCACCGCGGGCCTGCACTCCCTGAACTCCGAGGAGCTGGGCATCTGGCTGGACAGCATCCAGGCCGGCAACCTGTACGTCAACCGCGGCATCACCGGCGCCATCGTGCAGCGCCAGCCGTTCGGCGGCTGGAAGAAGTCCGCTGTCGGTGCCGGCACTAAGGCGGGCGGACCCAACTACCTGGCCGGCCTGGGTGATTGGGTCTCCTCCCGCAGCACTGCAAGTGCCGCCGTCACGCACCCTGGTGTCCGCCGGATCCTCAACGCCGCCGGCCCCGCACTCGAGCCCGCCGACCTTGAGTCCGTCCAACGCGCCCTGGCGTCCGACGCCGAGGCCTGGGCCGAGGAATTCGGCACCGCCAAGGACGTGTCCGGCCTCAGCGCGGAACGCAACATCTTCCGCTACCGCAGCCTGCCGGTCACCGTCCGCCTCTCGGAAGGTGCGCCGCTGGCGCACCTCGTCCGGACGGCAGCGGCCGGCGTGCTGGCCGGCTCGGAACTCACGGTGTCCACCGCCGTCGAACTTCCCGCCCAGCTGCGCTCCGTGCTCACCGCGCTGGACATTGAGGTGGCGGTGGAGTCCGACGCCGACTGGCTGGCTTCCGCAGGGCGCCGCGCCTCGGCGGGCAAGCTGTCCAACGGGCGCATCCGCCTGATTGGTGGGGATTCCGCTGAGCTGGCCAGGGCTACCGGCGGCTGCCCGGATATGGCGATTTACGCCCACCCGGTTACCGAAGCCGGACGCGTGGAGCTGCTGCCGTTCCTGCACGAACAGGCCGTCAGCATCACCGCCCACCGGTTCGGAACCCCCAACCACCTGTCCGATGCGCTGATCTAATCCAGTCCCCGGACACCACAGCAGAAGGCCGGGCCGTCACCTTTCGGTGAGGGCCCGGCCTTCTGTTGTCAGGGTCCACGCTGGCTGCGCGGAATGAGACCTGCGGAGATCAGCCGAGGTACCACCCCGGCGGCGTCCATGTAACCGGAACGCTGTGGGCCGAGAAATCCTCGCAGCGGGTGCAGGTATAGGCGACTTCGCCCAGGGCGGCTACCGACCCGTCACGCCGGTAGGTGGGGGGGATGTAGGACTCGAGGTAGACGAATTCGTCAGTCCGGCACCTGTCGCAAGTGGGTTTGCCGATGTATCCGGAATCGGTGGTGGCTATGCCTGCACCGAGCTTGGCGTTGCGGGTGCCAAGCGGCCGCGCGGTGGTGTGTGCGCGGGAATGGGCCGGGCTGTAGTGGGAATTCTTGGCTGTCGTCATTGGCTGCCTGTCCCGAGCTGGGGTCCTGGCATTCAGGAGCGCGCTCGTGTTGGTGAACGGCCAGCTGCTTGACCCTGGGAAAATCAGCATAAGTGATGCAACCTTCCGCAATCAATGGAAAACTGCTTGTCGCTGCACGCAACGGACTGATACCGGCGTTATGCTGGGCGGTTAATGGTCCGGCCCACAATGGACTGCGTCAGGGCATCAATGACTTCTGCGTTGGCCAGCGGATTGCGGATCAGGGTGAAGTCGACATCGCCCACCGCCGGCAGGTCAAAGCGCCGGGTGATGATCTTCAGGTCCTCGGGAACGAGCGACGACGGCATAACCGCTACGCCGATCCCCGCCCTGACTGCCGCGAGCACACCGCTGATCTGCCGCGTGGTGCAGGTGATTCGCCAGGTCCTGCCATGGGACTCAAGGGCATCAATGGCAAGCTTCCTGCTCAAGCTCGGTGACGGGTAGGCGATCAGCGGGACGGGAGCCCCCGGGTCCAGGGTGGTTTGCTCCAGCCCAACCCAGGAGAACGAGTCATGCTGGACCACCGTCCCGTCCTTTGCGCCGGCGACCCACTTCACGAAAACCAGGTCGAGCTGGCCTGCATCGAGCTTCCTGTACAGCTGGTCGCTCTGGCCTACCGTCAGCTCCAGGTTGATCTGCGGGTAGATCTGCCGAAATTCCCGCAGAATCCGGGGCAGACCCGTGATGGCCAAATCATCCGCCGTGCCGAACCGGAGCCTTCCGCGCATCGCAGACCCCGAAAAGTAGCGGGACGCAGAGTCGTGGGCGGCCAGGATGTTCCGGGCAAAACCGGCCATCGCGTCCCCGTTGTCGGTCAGCCGCACATCCCGGGTATCCCTGCTGACCAGGACCCTTTTGGCCGCCGCCTCCAGCTTGCGCACATGCTGGCTAACCGTTGGCTGCGCCAGACCAAGCCGTTCTGCCGCTTTGGTGAAACTGAGTGTTTCCGCAACGGCAAGGAAGGAGCGCAACTGGGTTGGTTCAAACATTGGGACTCCGGAGGCATCGGGACGGGCGCGGCGGCATTGCACTCTGCAATAGGAGTTATAGGGACGATACGTCTCCATAATTCGTGATGCCCAGCCTAGCGTTAAGGGCATTCCGGACCGCACGCACTGTGAGGACATACCTGTGGCACCTCCACCGCCTTCATCGGCAACCGTTACCCAGCCGGTCATCGACTCCGCAGGATCTGCGCCGCCAGGGCGTCCAGCACCGCAGGACCCTTCAGCGCAACAAGACCCTTCAGCGCCGCAAAGCCCTCAGTCACCGCAGGGCGCTCCAGCCCAGCCAGACCCTTCAGCCCAGCACCCCCAAACCCAGCCCCTCGCCGTCGTCAGCGAGCGGCTGCCGTGGAAGCACACCTTCATCTCGCTCAAGGTGCCCAACTTCCGCATCTTCGCCATTGGGCACTTCATCGCAGTGATCGCGATCTGGATGCAGCGGATCGCCCAGGACTGGATGGTGTTGGAACTGTCAGGTTCCGTCGCCGCTGTCGGAATCACCGTGGCGCTGCAGTTCCTGCCGTCCCTCCTGCTGGGCCCTTGGGGTGGCATGATCGCCGACCGGTTCGTCAAGCGGAAAATCCTGATCCTGTGCCAAAGCATGGCCGCAGTGCTGGCGGCGGCGCTCGCGGCCCTTGCGCTCAGCGGCGTCGTCGAAGTGTGGCATGTCTACGTCATCGCACTGGTGCTTGGCCTGGTGACTGTCCTTGACCAGCCGACCCGGCAGGTGTTCGTCCACGAACTGGTGGGGCCTGCCTATCTCCGCAACGCCATCAGCGTCAATTCCACCACCTTCCAGCTCGGCGGTCTGATCGGTCCCGCCCTGGCTGGATGGCTGCTGACTGCGGTGGGGGCCGGATGGGCGTTCGCCGGCAACGCCTTCGCCTGCTGCTCCACGGTTGCCATGCTGCTCATCCTGCGGAAGGACCAGCTGTTTGTCAGCGCACCGGCACCGAAGAGCAAGGGGATGCTCCGTGAGGGCCTGCGGTACGCGCTCAGCAAGCCCACCATCTATTGGCCCTGGCTTATGGCCGGCTTCATCGCGGTGTTCGCCATGGGCCTGCCAGTGGTGCTCGCCGCCTTCGCCGACCATGTGTTCGAGGCGGGCGCCGGCGGCTACGGGCTCCTGAACGCCCTGGTGGCGCTTGGCGCACTGACAGGTGCAGTCGCGTCCACCCGGCGCAGGCAGCTGCGGCTGCGCTCGGTGGTGTTCTGCGCAGGAATGTACGGTGCCATGCTGTGCCTTGCGGCCCTGGCGCCGTCGATGCCGGTGTTCGGCGCGGTGATGGTGCTGTCCGGCTTCTGGTGCCTGATGTTCCTCACCGGGTCCAACCAGCTGGTCCAGGTGAGCACCAATATGGGCATCAGGGGCAGGGTGATGAGCCTCTACACCATGGTGTTGATCGGCGGCCAGGCCATCGGCGGGCCCATGCTGGGCTGGATCGCCGAGCACGCCACCCCCATCTGGCCCTGCTGGTGTCCGGCGGGGTGCCGGCCCTGGCGGCTTTGACGGTGGCGGTGATCCTCGCACGGAAGGGCTCGCTGCTGCTGAAGGTAAACCTCAAGGACCGCAGGCAACCGGTGCAGATCATCCGCCGGGTTGCTGCCTAGCCTCCGAGGAACAGCAGGCGTGGAGCGGCTGACGGGAATCGAACCCGCGTATCAAGCTTGGGAAGCTAGCGCTCTACCATTGAGCTACAGCCGCAGCGCCCCCCTTGTGGAGGGGCAGAACATAGCTTAGCGCAGAAGTCTGCCCGGTTTGCCCACCACCCCTTCAGCCGCTCCGTGTCACTGCGGCCGGCGCGTCATGCAGTAACTCTTCAATAACGTCCCCGGCTGTGGCTAGGTGGGCGTGCGGAGCGCTGGCTAACCTGATCCGGGTAGCTGTGGTGCCGGGGGGATGCAGCTGCCGCGGCAGGCCCACGTCAACCACAGAAAGATTCCGATGGCATTCGCAGAGCACGAGGTCCTCATCCGGCGGGACGCCATGGCTGTGTATCTGTACCTGCTGGATGCGGCAAACCTTCCGCTATGGCGCGACAGCGTCCGCAGCGTCAAGCTGGTGCAGGGAGCCGCGGCATCCAAGGGCGCGGTTTACCGGAAGATGGTGGCAGGGCGCTCGGGGCTCAGCATCCCGGCAGAACTGGAAATTACCCAGGCGCGGCCCGGTGCGGAAATCCAGTTCACGGTCGTCTCTGGCCCCGCACACCGGACGGGCGGCTACTATCTGAGCACCGAGGCCTCGGGGACCCGGGTCCGGTTTGCCCTGGAAGCCCGCCCGGAGGGGCCGCTTGGCTTCGTTGACAAGCTCGGCTTTCTGAACCGGCTGGGCTTCCTGAACAGGATGCTGCAGCGGAGCGTCAGCTCTGACGTAGCCGAGCTGGAGCGCCTCAAGGACGTCTTAGAGCTCCAGCCGGCGATTTAGCTGCCAGCTGGCCAGCTTGCTGTTCCGGCCTCACTGACCCGTCCCCGCTGTTCCCGCCTTGCCGCTCCAGCCTTTAATGGGCAAGCCCTACTGCGCCAGGCGCTGGCCCGCCCAGGGACCCGCAATGTTCGACGCCGAGGCGAGGCTTCCTGAGGACAGGTCCCAGTACTGGACCACGTCCGAGGCCCGCCGAAGCCCCAGCCCGGTGGAGTTCAGCCCCGTAACATCCCGCAGCGCCCTGATGCCGGTGACGTCTCCCCATCCGGTGGCCACTGTGGGCCTTGCCTCTGCGCGCAGGGCTGTGGTTCCCCAGCCGCGGTAGAGCTGGACTGAGCCGTCAGCCCGGAGGGCCAGGACGTCTTGGAAGCCGTCGGCATCGTAATCCACCATGGACAGCTTCCGGGCAGTCCCTACGGAGCCCACAAACGTGCGGGCGGACAAGTCGCCCGTGCCCTTGTTGGGGTACAGGTAGAGGTTCCCGGCGCCGTCCAGCGCCAGGAGCTGGGGCATCCTGTTGTTGGCGCACCAGCCCCCCACTGCCAGGGTCAGCGTTTCCCACCCACCGTTGCCGAGCGTCACTGGCGCCTGGAAACCTCCGCCGGCTATGCCCCGGTGCAGGGTAAGGGAGCCGTTGGTCCACTGCGTCAGGAGATCGTAGGCGCCATCACGGTCCCAGTCCGTGGTGAGGACTTCCTTAGCGCCGGCGAAGCCCGACCCGATCACCCTGGCCGCACCAAAAGTGCGCGCCCCTGTGGCCGCCCTGCCGAGGAGCTGCCCGGTGGAGTCCACCGTCACCAGGTCACCTGGCCCCTTGATGGCTGCGGCCGAGAGGTCAAGCGTGGGCGGCATGTGACGCACGGGGGCATCGCACATGGTGGGGGCCGGTGGCGGGAAGGCGGTGCTGGGAGCGCTGCCGCCGGGGGAATCCGTCGTGCCTGCAGGAAGGGCGGTATAGCCGAAGAAGTTGACCACACCCCAGATCTGGTACGTCCTGTCCGTATAGCTGATCCCGGCGCCCATCACGTTGAAGCGGGGATCGAGCAGCATGGCGTTGTGGCCGGGAGAGCCCTTCCACCATTCCACCAGCAGCGCCGCATCCCGGTCGGTGCGGATGGCGATGACTTCGCCGGCGCCGTTGTTGGGGCTCAGGGCGCGCGGATCGGTCCAGAAACTGGCGCGGTGCTCTATCACCTCGCGGGAGGCGATGCTGTCCGACCATTCCTGCGCCAGCCCCGCCACGGTGCTGTTGTATTTGACCGGGTTCAGGCCCCTAGACACCCGGTATTCGTTGATCTTGTTGAATACGGTAAGGACGGCGGTCGCATTATTAAGCGGAACCAGCGCCTCCGGGGCGGGAACGGCAGTTGCAGACTCCGGAACGGATTGCCGGGAGGTAGAGGGGGAAACCAGTTCCTCGTCCGGGGCCCACAGCGGCGGAATGGAGGGGACCTCGGGTCCTGTTTCTGCCAGCTCGGCTTCGGGGGCGGTGGTAGGCGCCGCTGGTGCCGTTGCCCCGGCGGCGTTGGTGGTTGCGCCGGCGCCAGGAGCCTCAAGGGTGGCCGGTTCCGGTGCCGTTTCGGGCCCAGCAGCGGTCGCCAAGGGCACCGTAGGTGAGGCCGGGCGGATATCCGGTTCCACGGCGGGGGTGAGCAGGGGTCCGGTGGCGCCTGCCCCGGAGGAGGATTCGCCGTCGTCATGGACAACGGAAGGAGCCAAGGCAACGCTGCTGGCGCCGGAAGCCGTGGCAAGCCCGCTTCCGGCAGGGGGCAGGGGAGCCGTGCCCCCGGAGGAGGCCAGGGCCAATGCACAGAGCACGCCAATGAAAGAGGGCACGACCTTTTTGTTCACAAACATCCCCAGCTCTGTTGGGCCATCCGGGAGACCATCCGGCGCCTGAATCACTGAAGCAACACTAGCCCCACTGGGCACCAGCAACAACGAAAGAATGCGGCTGTGGATAACCGATACGGTAATTTGGGACGGTGCTGATCTCTGACCGCGATATTCGTTCCGAAATAGACTCCCAGCGGATCGTGCTCGAGCCGTACGATCCCGCGATGGTCCAGCCGTCGTCGGTGGATGTCCGGATCGACAAGTTTTTCCGCCTGTTCGACAACCACAAGTACGCACACATTGATCCGGCAGAGGAGCAGCCGGAGCTGACCCGCCTCGTTGAAGTGGAGCAGGATGAGCCCTTCATCCTGCATCCGGGCGAGTTTGTCCTCGGTTCCACCTTTGAAACCGTCACGCTGCCTGATGACATCGCAGCCCGCCTGGAGGGGAAGTCGTCCCTGGGAAGGCTGGGACTGCTGACCCACTCCACTGCCGGGTTCATTGACCCCGGCTTCTCAGGCCACGTCACACTGGAGCTGTCCAACATGGCCACGCTGCCCATCAAGCTGTGGCCCGGCATGAAGATCGGCCAGCTGTGCTTCTTCCGGCTTTCCTCGTCTGCGGAGTACCCCTACGGCTCAGGCGAATACGGCAACCGGTACCAGGGCCAGCGCGGGCCTACCGCCAGCCGCAGCCACCTGAACTTCCACCGCACAGGTATCTGACCCCGGAGGACTTCCGCAGTCGGCGAACGGGCAGCGGACAGCCGAAGCGCCCCTGCGTGGTCAGGCCTTCGCAGCCACCTTCGGAGCCGGCAGCACGGCCTTGGCCAGCGGCTCCGCATAGCGTGCCGCGAGCGGGCCTGTGACGGCCAGGAGCAGCACATAGGCGGTGGCAAGGGCAGCGAGTTCGCCGGGTATCGCTCCGGACGCCACTGCCAGCCCGGCGATCACGATCGAGAACTCGCCGCGGGCAATCAAAGTAGCCCCCGCACGGAACCGGCCCGGCCTGGCAATGCCCACGCGTTTCGCTGCCCAGATCCCGGTGGCCATCTTGGTGGCGGCGGTGATGACCGCCAGCACCAGGGCCCAGCCGAGCACCGGAGGAATGGATGAGGGATCGGTATTGAGCCCGAACGCCACAAAGAAGATGGCGGCGAAGAGGTCGCGCAGCGGTTCAAGGATGCGGGTGGCGTTGTGTGCCGTCGCGCCTGAGATTGCGATCCCGAGCATGAAGGCGCCCACTGCCGCGGAAACCTGCATGGCTGAGGCCAGGCCGGCCACCAGCAGCGCGGCACCCAGCAGGTTCAGCAGGAACACTTCGGAGTTTTCGCTATGGACAGCCTTGGACACCTGGTGCCCGTGGCGCAGTGCCACCATCAGCACCAGGCTGACGACGGCCAGCGCGATGCCGACGGTGGTAAGGCCGCCGAGGAAGCTGACCCCGGCAAGGATGGTGGTGAGGACCGGAAGATAGACGGCCATGGCCAGGTCCTCAAAAACCAGGATGGACAGCACCACCGGGGTTTCCCGGTTGCCGATGCGGCCCAGGTCCGTGATGACCTTTGCTGCGATTCCTGACGAGGAGATGTAGGTGACCCCGCCCAGCACCATGGCTCCTACCCCGCCCCAGCCCAGCAGGTAGGCAAGAGCCGCGCCCGGCAGGAAGTTAAGGACCAGGTCAAGCACGCCGGCCTGCCAGGATCTCCTCAATCCGGTGAAGAGCTCTGCGGCCGTATATTCCAAACCGAGCATAAGCAGCAGCAGGATAACGCCGATTTCCCCGGAAAGATGCGCAAACTCGTGCATACCCTCGAGCTTGATAATCCCGCCGGCCCCAAAGGCGAGCCCGCCGAGAAGGTACAGCGGGATTGGCGACATTCCGATCCGTCCGGCCAGCCTGGCCAACAGGCCGAGGCAGAACACAACGGCCCCCAGTTCAATGAGGGTCAGGGCCAACGGGTCCATTGCGCTTATCCGTTACGAAGGATATCGGCCGCCGTATCGAGACCTTCCTGGGTACCGACAGCTATCAGCAGATCACCGGTGTGAAGGACGACGTCGGGCCCCGGCGATGGCAGCACCTCACCTTCACGCATGATCGCCACGATGGAAACGCCGCAGCGGGTGCGGATGCAGGCCTTTCCCATGGGCTGGTTCTGGAACGGGGAGTCCGGCGTGATGGAAAATTGCCGGGTGACGATGCCGGGAACATCTTTGTGCTCCTCCGACAGTTTCATGGCCAGGTGCTGTCCGCCCAGCAGGTTGCCCAGCGTTGCCGCCTCTTCCGCCGTCAGCGGGATGGAAGCCTGGCAGGTATCGGGATCATCCCAGGTGGACACGATAAGTTCCGTCTGGCCCTCCCGCAGCTCCACGACGCCGATCCGGCGGCCCGAAGCCGTCATAAAGTCCTTCCGCCGGCCAAGGCCCGGAAGGTTCGTCTCATCCACGTTCATGCTTCCAGACTAGTCTGCCCCGGGGCCCTTGGGGCCGGGCCGGACGATTCCCGCAGGACCAGCCGCATGCCCGCGGTTCCAGGTTCCGGCGGAGGGGTTCTGCCGGGCTTCAGCGCCGCGAGCAGCTGCTTCATGGCATGGCTTCCCTGGGCCTCGAGATCCATGTGAACGGTGGTCAGCGAGGGGACCAAAAAAGCAGACTCCGGATGGTCGTCCCATCCCACCACGCTCACGTCGTCAGGGACCCTGCGGCCTTCTTCGTGGAGGGCACGGATAGCCCCGACGGCCAGCTGGTCATTGGCGGCGAATATGGCGGTAATGGAGCGGTCAGCCACGAGGGTTTGCGCCGCCGCGTAGCCGGAAGCTGCGTTCCATTCCGCTTCAGCCACCCCGCCGTCCTCCAGCCCGGCCTCCTGAACCGCCTGCCGATAGACCCGCAGGCGGTTCCTCGCTGCCGGCCATTCCTGGGGGCCGGCGATGTGGGCGATCCGCCGGTGTCCCAGGGCGGCCAGGTGCGCCACGATGGACCCTGCCGCGGAACCGTCCGACATCCTGCCCTGGCCGCGCATCTGGTCGTCATATTCCCCTGCAACCACTACCGGGATCCGTTCCTGCGCCTGCAGGAGATCGGTTCCGGCAAGGGGAACGAAGGAGAGCGCTCCTGCAAAAGGACCGCCGTCGAGAATTCTGCGGAGCCGTTCCGTCCTGTCCGGTCCGCTGCCCTCAAGGGCGACGACGTCCAGGTGGTACCCTGCGTCCTGCGCGGCTGCGGCGGCCCCGGTCAGCATCCTGGACGGAAAGTAGGGTGAGGCACCCGGCACCAGGGCAAGGAGGCGGTAGGTGGACCTGGTCCGCAGTGATCTGGCCGTGAGGTTGGGCGTGTAGTTCAGTTCCGCCATGGCCCGCTCGACCTTCTCTGACGTCGCAGCCTTCAGCTTGGAAGGGTCAGCCATGTACCGGGAGACTGTCTGGTGCGAGACCCCCGCGAGCCGGGCGACTTCGTAAATTGTGGCTGCTCGGCCCGGCCCGGCGCCGGCGGGCGGGGGTTTCACAGCCGCGCGTCCTCCCAGGTGGTGAGGCGGCCGCACATTCCGTACCCCTCGCCGGTCCGCCGGCCGCCGCGTGCAACGGCTGCGCCCGCCAAGGATGCAGCTGATCCCTCGGCCAGCTCCTCCAGTGCCTGCCCGGTCGCCTTGACCTGGGCCAGGACGTTCGCTTCCCACAGTTCCTTCCAGCGTTCCACGCGGGGCCGGACCAGACGGGCCGCGACGTGGTGGAACTCCGTCAGGGCACCAGGGCCATTCCGGAGCACTGACGTATGCAGTTCGGAGTATCCCTCCAGGGCAAGGTCACGCCGACGGCGGGCGGCCGCGGACACAGCGGGCTCCTCCACATCGCGTGGCAGGACAGCATGCTCCGCGTACAGGTCCGGGTCCTGCAGGATGTGGCGGGGAAATGTCAGGACCGCGTCTCCGGCCTCGGGCAGCCCAGCGTTGGACATGATGACGGTCAGGGCCAGGGCCTCCGTGTTCACCAGTCGGTGAACGGTGCCGGGGCTGAACCAGAGCAGGGCTCCGGCCGCCAGGCTGTGTTCCTCGGCGCCTGCCATGGAAAGGGTGTGCACCTCGCCCCTGCCGGCCGTGACCAGGTAGGCCTCGGAAGACACCGTGTGCAGGTGCGGCGAACCCCCGCACAGCCCGTCGTCGGACTCCCAGTCGTAGACCCGCAGTCCGCTGACAGCAGTGCCGCCCGGAAAACCTGGAACTGAGGCAGTGCGGTTCACCTGTTTGCCCGCCGCCCTGCTGTGCCGGCCAGTACTTCACGGGCGGCTGTGGCCAGGGCTTCAGCCCGCGCTGCGTCGGACTGCCCGTCGGCAACGACCACGGCGTGGCGGAAGCGCAGGGTTGATCCTGCCGGGAACAGGACTTCCTGGCTGAAGAAGGGAGCAGGGCCCATGCAGGCAAACGGATCGGAGCGGGCGAACCACTCGGGTTCCGGGTGGGCACTCCCCGGATCGTCCACCATGACCACGGTGGAGAAACGGCAGTTTTCGTCATGCTGCCCCACGAAGGACAGCCATGGCGCCCGCTGGCCGCGGAGTTCCTCGCCCGCAGCGCCGCCGGGCCCGATGATGGTCCCGCCGGCGAAGGACCGCGGCCCGCGCCAGAACAGCCCCCCGTATCCGGCATTGTCCCGCCCCTCGGTGGTGGGGGAGCCAATATGGATTTCTTCGCCGGAGACGTTGGTCATCTCAGTCGCAAAGACTAGGGTGTAGCTGCCGTCCGTCCCCGGCACAACCTGGAAGGACCGCTCCTCCTCGACCACGAGCGACCCCTGGTGGGTGATCCACCGCAGCGTGTGGGCAAAAGCGAACGCGCCGCCGTCGTGCGTTGCCTCAATGATCTCGCGGTGCCGCATGGCGCCGTTGTTTGGCAGCCACTGGTAGCCCTGGCCGCGCCGGTAGCTGGGGCCGCCCCAGAAGTTGTCCGCACCCAGGTGCGGCAGGGACCAGGCGATGCCCTTATGCCACACATGGTCGTGCGGGCGATAGGCGCTGACCAGATCGCCGGACCTGGTGCGGACGGGGTGGAAATACGGCCTGGGCGATTCCTCCTGGGGATCGTCGGCAGCGTAGGTGTAGGTGAGTACGTCCACGCCGTCAAGGAAAATCACGACGGCGGCTCCATCGTCCGTCCAGGTGAGCTGGTTTGCGGGGGCTTCGGCAGCAGTTGTTCCGGGGGTGGCGCTCATGCGTGGCTCGTTTCCAGTTTCCATGGTTCCAGCCGGCCGTCGGCACGGTCAAAGAACGGGTTTCCTTCGGTGATTTCGCCGCGGCGTACGGTTTTTCCTGTGATGGCGGAGGCGTACATTGCGGCGGCGAGTTCCATGGTGGGGTAGGCGTCTGCCAGCGTGACCGGCGGCACCGTTCCGGAGCTGACGGCCTCGATGATCCGTTGGTACTGTGCGGGGTGGCCACTGGGCGCGTCCGCCCGGCCGTCCGCCCACAGGTCCGCCAGGTGCTCCTGGCCGGGCGCGGGGGTGAAGCTCCAGTGTGACCCGTCATATCCGTAGAGATGCTCCAGTTCCACGGTGGCGTGCTCGTAGTCGAAGCGGAGCTGGGAGGTTTCCCGGGGCGAAATGACGGAGTTTATGACGGTGCTGAGGGCTCCGGATTCGAACCGGACGATCGCAGTGGAGACGTCCTCCGTTTCCGTGCGGCGGGCGAGCCTCCCTGCGAAGGCCGTCACCTCCTGCCACGGACCCCACAGATGGAGGAGGAGGTCGAACTGGTGGATGCCGTGCCCCATGGTGGGTCCGCCGCCTTCGATGTCCCACTGGCCGCGCCACGGTACGTCAAAATACTCCTGGTTCCGGAACCACAGCGTATTGCAGAAGCCCGTCAGCGGATTGCCCAGGGCCCCGGACTTCTGCAGCTCCGCCAGCTTGCCTGCACCCGTGCCGAAGCGGTGCTGGAAAATGCAGCTGACGCGTTTCCCGGTGGTGCGCTCGGCTTCCTGGAGCTCCTGCAGCTGCCGCAGTGACAGCGCCGGTGGCTTCTCCAGCACCACGTTCAGGCCGAGTGCGAGTGCTTCCAGGGCCAGCGGGGCATGCGACGACGGCGGCGTGCAGACAGCGACCAGGTCCAGTCCCGCTTCGGCGGCTGCGGCCAGGCTGGGAGCGGTGCCGGCGAATCCCGTTTTCCCGGCGAACGCGGCGGCCCGGCCGAGGTCGATATCCACGGCAACCACCAGTTCCGCCCCTGCAAGCTTCAGTGCCTCTGCATGAGCATGGGCTATGCCGCCCGTGCCGATAATCCCCGCGCGGGGACGTTTCAAGGACTGGCCCATGGGTTGGTACTCCTCATCGTTGAGACTTTTTGAAAGGATTCATTCTCTGACTGCTCCATTATGTGATCGATAACAAAAGGCGGTCAAGGGGGTAGAGGAAACCCGCCGCATGAAAAAGCGTTTCAACCCCAAAAGCCTGCGGCCGCTCAAGCCGCGGGAACCACCGCAATGGGAGCCTGGCCAGGCGATTTCACCGGCAGCAGGACCAGCAGGCCGGCGAGGAGGACCACCATGATGCCCAGGATGCCCCAGCGCTGTGCTTCACCGGGTGCCACGAAGGGCGTGGCCAGGGTGATGCTGAGGGTAAAGAGGGCCGGTGCCAGGAAGCTGACTGCGCGGCCGGTGGTGGCGTACAGGCCGAACAGTTCTCCTGACTCGCCGTGCGGCGCGAGCCGTGCCAGGTACGCCCGGGACGATGACTGTGCCGGGCCTACGAAGAGGCAAAGGAACAGTCCGAAGACCCAGAACGTGGTACTGCCCGGCCAGGCCATGCCCAGGAAGACGTAGTCGCCGTTGCCGAGGACCAGGATGACCGTGCCGGCGATCAGCAGGCCCACCAGCGAACCGATGATCACCCGCTTGGGGCCGATCCGGTCGTCCAGGAAGCCGCCGATGACCGCCCCCACCGCGGCCACCACGTTTCCGAAGATGGCGAAGAAGATGACCTGGGACAGCTCAAACCCGAAGGTTCCTGCAGCGATGATTCCGCCGAACGTGAAAACAGCCGCCAGCCCGTCCCGGAAGACGGCGCTCGCCAGCAGGAAATAGATGGTGTGCGGGCTGGTGGCGTAAATCGCCTTGATCCGCCGGACCAGCAGCCCGTAGCTGGCCAGGATCCCGAGCCGCTTGGCCTGCGGTGCCTTGGGAAGTTCCGGGACGGCAAACAGCACCGGCAGGGCGAAGATGAAAAACCACAGGGCTGAGAACACGGCCACCAGCCGGATGTTCAGGCTGTCCTCTGTGGAGGCGCCGAACCATTCGATGCTGGGCTGGACGAACAGCTGCAGGACGATCAGCAGGGCAACGATGCCCCCCAGGTAGCCGGCGCCCCAGCCGAACCCGCTGACTTTGCCGATGTTCCGCGGCGTGGAGACCTGGGCCAGCATGGCGTTGTAGTTGACGCCCGCGAATTCGAAGAACACGTTGCCCAGCGCAATGAGGGACACGCCCAGCAGCAGGAATTCCGGCCGCGGGAACACGAAGAAGCACAGTGCCGTCAGGAGGGCGACAGCTGCCGTGTTGACTCCCAGCCACAGCTTTCGCCTGCCGCCGGCATCCGAGCGCTGACCCGTAACCGGTGCCAGGAGCGCGATGGCAAGGCCGGCAACAGCCAAGGCGCCGCCGAGGACTGCCGATGCCTGGTCCTCGGCGCCGAAAGCGTTCGAAGTGAGGTACACGGTAAAGACGAACGTCGTCATCACCGCATTGAAGGCAGCCGAGCCCCAGTCCCAGGAAGCCCATGCCAGGACCCGCCCCTTGCTGGTTGCCTGATTCCCGGATTCGAGCTCCGAGGACGGCTGCGTTGCCCCGGGAGCGCTGGCGCTGTTCATAGGAAGCATCGTATCCGCGGCGGCGAACACCCGGCGGAACCGGGGCCAGTCAGGCCGGGGAAAGCAGGAAAGGATACAACATTGGCGGCGGAAGCGATACAGAAGCCTTGATAAACTGAACCTTCCCGGACCTAACGAATGAACCGCCTGCTCCAACTTTTGACAATCGAAACCCTGACGCTGCGGAGATGCCAGTGATTACAGTCCTTGCCGTGCACTTTTCGGTGGCTGCCCTGGCGCCTTTCCTCTTCAGGGCCTGGGGCCGGAACGCCTTCTACGCGCTCGCTGCTGTTCCCGCCGCCTCCTTTGCCTGGCTGCTGTTCCAGCATGGTCCGGTCTACTCGGAGCAGGGTGCCGTTGAAGAGGTGGTCCCGTGGATCCCGGGCCTCCAGCTTGAGTTCGCCTTCCGGATGGACGCCCTGGCCTGGGTCATGTCGCTGCTGGTGCTTGGGGTCGGTGCCCTGGTGCTGGTCTATTGCGCCAGGTACTTCAAGAAAAGAGACCAGGACCTCGGCGGTTTCGGTGCCCAGCTGCTGGCCTTTGCCGGCGCCATGTTCGGACTGGTGGTGGCGGATGACCTGCTGCTGCTGTTCATCTTCTGGGAACTCACCACCATCCTGTCCTACCTCCTGATCGGGTACGCGCGGACCCGGCTGGCGGCACGGCGCTCCGCGCTTCAGGCGCTCATGGTCACCACCGCCGGCGGGCTTGCGATGCTCGTGGGGCTCATCATGCTGGGCCACGCCGCACGAACCTACCGCATTTCCGCCATCCTGGAGCAGGCGCCCGCCCTGGTTGACGGAGCCACGGGGCCAGCGGTGGGTGCCGCCGTCGTCCTCATCCTGGTGGGCGCCATCACCAAGTCCGCCCTGGTCCCGTTCCACTTCTGGCTCCCCGGCGCCATGGCGGCCCCTACCCCCGTCAGTGCCTACCTGCACGCCGCCGCGATGGTCAAGGCCGGGATCTACCTCGTGGCGAGGCTCGCTCCAGGTTTCTCCGAGGCGGCCTACTGGCAGCCGGTGGTGCTGGGGCTCGGCCTCGCCACCATGCTGGTGGGCGGCTACCGGGCACTGCGGCAGACTGACATCAAGCTCATCCTGGCCTACGGCACCGTCAGCCAGCTTGGTTTCCTCACCATGGTGGTGGGCCTGGGCACCCCCGATGCGGCGCTCGCCGGCCTGGCGATGCTCCTGGCCCACGGACTGTTCAAGGCCAGCCTGTTCCTGGTGGTGGGCATCATCGACCACCAGTCAGGGACACGCGATGTCCGCAAGCTCTCCGGCGTCTTCAGGTCGTCCCGGGCCCTGGGCGTCGTGGCGGGCATCGGGGCCGCCTCCATGGCGGGCGTACCCCTGCTCGGCGGCTTCGTGGCCAAGGAATCGGTGCTGGAGGCGTTCGTCCACCATGCGGCGGACCCTGCGGCAGGATCGCGGGGAACGGTGGTGCTTGCCGGGATCGTCATTGGCTCCGTCCTCACCTTTGCCTACAGTGCCCGCTTCATGTGGGGTGCTTTCGCGGTCAAACCCGGCGTGGAGCGCACGCCCTTCAGGGCCATCAGGCCCTCCTTCCTCGCCGCGCCCGCCGTCCTGAGCCTCCTGACCATCATCTACGGCGTGTGGCCAGTTCCCGTGGACGGGTGGATCCAGCCGTACGCCGCCTTGTTTGCCTCCACCGATTCCGACGCCGGCACGCCCGCTGACCAGGCCGGCCACCTTGCGCTGTGGCATGGCTTCACTCCTGCCCTGGGGTTGACCGCCCTCACCTTCGCGCTGGGCCTGGCCATGTACTTTGGCCGCGACGCCGTTTCACGGGTGCAGTCCCTGGTGCCGCCGTGGGTGGACGGGGACAAGGCGTACCAGTACACCATCGGTGCGCTTGATGACGTGGCGGTGTGGATTACGGGCCGCACCCAGCGCGGTTCCCTGTATTACTACCTCGCCGTCATCCTGAGTGTCGCTTTCATTCTTCCCCTGTCCGCCATCCTGCTGGCCGGCAAACCACTGCCGGACGGCATCTACCTGGTGGACCCCAATTCCCCGCTCCAGCTGGTGGTGGGTGCGGCAATCGTGATCGGCGCGCTGGCGGCCGTCAAGGCCAACAAGCGGTTCCTTGCGGTCCTGATGGTCTCAGTTACCGGATACGGCATCGCCCTGATGTTTGCGCTGCAGGGCGCCCCGGACCTCGCGCTGACGCAGATGCTGGTGGAGACCATCATCCTGGTGGCTTTCGTCCTGGCGCTGCGGAGCCTGCCGCCCGAACTCCGCGACCGCACCGGCGGCAAATACCGGGTAGTCCGCGTGATCATCGGCCTCAGCTTCGGCGTCACCATGGTGTTCGCCGCGATCTACGCGATGGGTGCCCGGACCGCCATACCGGTCTCCCTCGAGTTCCCGCGCCTCGCCTACGAGGGCGGCGGCGGACTCAACATCGTCAACGTGACGCTCGTGGACATCCGGGCATGGGACACGTTCGGCGAGATCACGGTCCTGGCCCTCGCAGCCACCGGCGTTGCGAGCCTGATCTTCATCCGCGGACGCGGCGACCGGATCAAGAATGCCGCCACGGTGGCGGAGGGAACGGTGGGCCGCTACCGTTTGGCCAATCCCGGTTCCCGTGATGCCGCCGCACTGGCCGTCAGCCGGAAGTTCGCCGCTGCGGCCCGGGACGCCTGGATCGTGGCAGGCCGCACCTTGGCCCCGGAACGCCGGTCCATCATTTTTGAGGTGGTCACCCGGCTGGTCTTCCACTCCATGATCATCTTCTCGCTCTACCTTCTGCTGGCTGGCCATAACCTCCCAGGCGGCGGCTTCGCCGGCGGCCTCACCGCAGGCCTCGCATTGACCATCCGCTACCTCGCGGGCGGGCGGTTCGAGCTGAGCGAGGCTACCCCGGTGAGCGCCGGGACTCTACTGGGGATCGGGCTGGCCGTTGCGGCAGCGTCCGGGGTGGTGCCGCTGCTGCTGGGTGGCCAGGTGTTCCAGACGGCCATCATCGAACTCTGGCTTCCGGTGTTCGGGGACATCAAGTTCGTCACCTCCACCATCTTCGATATCGGCGTGTACATCGTGGTGGTGGGCCTGGTGCTGGATGTCCTGCGGAGCCTCGGGGCCGAGATCGACGAACACGTTGAAGAGCGGTCGGCCGCCGAGCACGGCGAGGGACCGGCCGGGCAGCAGGAATCTGTACTTGATTCATTCCCCGCCTCTGCAGCCAAAGGACAGGATTTCAGCGGCAGCACAGCCGGGACCACCGCAAAGGGCGGGCAAGCATGAGCGTGAACCTGACACTGCTGATCGTGATGGGGGCGCTGTACGCGTGCGGCATCTACCTGATCCTGGAACGCAGCCTGACCCGGGTCCTGCTGGGCCTAATGCTGCTGGCCAATGCCACCAACCTGCTGATCCTTGCCACCGGCGGGTACGCCGGGCTGGCCCCGCTGTATTCGAAGGACCCCGCTGCGGGGGACTACAACGATCCCCTCCCACAGGCACTGATCCTGACGTCCATCGTCATCTCCTTCGCCGTGACCGCCTTTATGCTCGGCATCATCTACCGCACCTGGGTGTTGGCGCGGCGCGATGAGATCCAGGCTGACATCGAAGACCTCCGGGTGGCGGAAACTCCGAGCTTCGATGCTGAGGATGACGCCGTGATCCCCGCCGAGACGTCCGAGTTCCCGGTCACCGTCATGGCCGGCGGCCGCGAAATGCCTGCGGAAGCCGCAGTCGAAGAAGAAAAACCGGGCTCTGCGAACGTTGCCCCACGTCCGGACGGAGGCGGAAGGTGAACCTCGCATCCCTGGCCCCGCTCGCCGTCGTACTTCCCATCCTGGGCGCCGCCCTGACCTTCCTGCTGATCCGGCACTCACGCGCCCAGCGTGCCGTCAGTATCGGGTTGCTGTCCCTCACCCTCCTGCTGGAATGCCTCCTGCTGGCCTCCGTTTGCGACGGCGGCACGGTTGCCGTGACCATCGGCGGCTGGCTGCCGCCGTGGGGCATCGTGCTGGTGGTGGACCAGTTCTCGTCCCTGATGCTGGTGGTTTCCTCGGCGGTCAGCCTTGCCGTGCTGGTGTATGCCACCGGGCAGGGCATGGCCGACGGCGACCAGGACGCACCGGTGTCGATCTTCCACCCCACCTACCTCATCCTGGTGGCCGGGGTGTCCAACGCCTTCCTCTCCGGCGACCTCTTCAACCTCTATGTGGGCTTCGAGATCCTGCTGACGGCGAGCTATGTGCTGATGACACTGGGCGGCACCGGACCCCGCATCCGGGCCGGCGTCACCTACGTGGTGGTGTCCGTGGTGTCCTCGGTGCTGTTCCTGATCTCCATCGCCATGGTTTACGGAGCCACCGGAACCGTCAACATGGCGGACCTTGCCATCAAGCTGGGTGAGCTGGACCAGGGCACCCGGACGCTCCTGCACGTGATGCTGCTGGTGGCGTTCGGCATCAAGGCCGCTGTGTTCCCGCTGTCCTTCTGGCTGCCGGACTCCTACCCGACAGCGCCGGCGCCGGTCACGGCGGTGTTCGCCGGCCTGCTCACCAAGGTGGGCGTCTATGCGATGGTGCGGACGGAAACCCTGCTCTTCCCCGGTGACTCCCTCAACACGCCGCTGATGGTGGCGGCGCTGCTGACCATGGTGGTGGGAATCCTGGGTGCCCTGGCGCAAAGCGACATCAAACGTCTGCTGTCCTTCACCCTGGTGAGCCACATCGGGTACATGGTGTTCGGCCTGGCCATGTCCTCGGTTGCAGGGCTGGGCGCCGCGGTCTTCTACGTGGCACACCACATCACCATCCAGACCAGCCTGTTCCTGGTGACAGGCCTGATTGAACGCAGGGGCGGCAGCTCCTCCGTGGACCGGCTGGGCGGCCTGGCCAAGCTGTCGCCGCTGCTGGCACTGCTGTTCTTCGTGCCGGCCATGAACCTGGCCGGCATCCCGCCGTTCTCCGGCTTCCTGGGGAAAGTGGGCCTCATGCAGGCCGGCATCGCACTTGGCACGCCACTGGCCTACGCCCTGGTGATCGGCGGCGTGGTTACCAGCCTCCTGACCCTGCTGGCCATCGCCAGGGTGTGGAACCGCGCGTTCTGGCGGAGGCCCTCCGACGCCGAACATCCGGACCCTGTGCTGCTGGCTACACCTGCTGCACCTGCTGCCCGGACCATGGTCGGGCCGGGCGCAAAACGGAACAGCGCAAAACGGAACGCCGCCAATCAGGACGTTGTCACCCTCCTGCCCCGCACCATGGTTGGCTCCACCGCGGGGCTGGTGGTGCTCGGCATAGCCCTGACTGTTTTTGCCGGACCGCTGTTCACGGTCTCTGACCAGGCCGCGGAGGACATGCTGGACAGGTCCGCCTACGTCCACGCCGTGCTCGGTGATGACACTGTGGTGCCGCCGGCCCTGACCTCGGGAGGAGGGCGATGAGCCGCCGTCGGATTTCGCTCCGCCAGGAGTTGCCGCTCCTGGTGTGGCTGGTGATTGTCTGGGGAGCCCTGTGGCAGGACTTCAGCCCGGGCAACCTCTTGTTCGGAGCACTGCTGGCCGTGGCAGTGGCACGGCTGTTCTACCTTCCGCCGGTGGAACTCAGCGGCCGCTTCAACATCCTCTACGCCATCCCCTTTGCGCTCGTGTTCCTGGGAAAGGTTGCCGCTGCCAGCGCACAGCTCCTCTACCTCGCGGTGGCGCGCGGACCAAAGGTGACCAACGCCGTCGTCGCTGTGCCGCTGCGGAGCCGGCAGGACCTGATGGTCACGGCCACCGGCCACGTGATTTCCCTGATTCCAGGTTCACTGGTGGTGGAGGTGGACCGTTCAACCTCCACCCTCTATCTGCACGCCCTGAACATCAGCTCTCCGCAGCGCGTTGAAAGCCTGAAGCAGGAAGTGCGGTCCATTGAGGCGGGGCTGATCAGGATCATGGGCACCAAGGAAGAACTGGAAACCCTGCGTATGGAGGCTACCGCATGATGAACATTGTCCTGGTGGTAACCGCCGTGATCTTTTCGCTTGCGGCGGCCGGCGCGATTGTGCGGATCTCCCGCGGACCCTCCCTGCTGGACCGGGTACTGGCAACGGATGTCCTGCTGGCCATCCTGGGCGGCGCCCTGTGCGTTGACATGGCCGTCAACCGGCACCTGAACAACCTGATGCTGGTGGTGGCCATCTCGATCATTGGCTTCATCGGGTCCGTGACGGTGGCAAGGTTCGTGGCAGACCGGAGGGAGCAGCCCAATGAATCCTGATCGCACCAGCCCGGATGCCTGGGTGGACATGCTGTCCGCGGTATTCATGATCGTTGGCGCCATCATGTCCCTGGGTGCGGCCATCGGCCTGCTGCGGTTCCCGGACCTGTTGAGCCGGATGCATGCTGCCACCAAGCCGCAGGTGCTGGGCCTGTTCCTGCTCCTGGCGTCCATCGGGCTGCAGATGCGCACCTGGTGGGTTTGGCCCGTCCTGCTGGTGGCCTGGATCTTCCAGCTGCTCACCGTGCCGGTGTCCGCCCACATGGTGGGCCGCGCGGGCTACCGCACCAAGCACCTGCACCGCGAGCTCCTTACCTCGGATGAGCTGGAGGCCGTGGTGCAGAAAGCCGCCGCCAGGGCCGCCCGGGAGGACGGTTCCGACGGCGGCCGGGGAGACTGATCTCCGTCCTGCAGTGAGCCCTAGACGATGTCCTGGGTCTTGGCGAACCGGGTGATGGCACGCTGGGTGCCGCGGTTGGCCAGGACCTGGATGATGGTGCTGACTGAAGCGGAGATCAGCGCGAACGTCAGCGCGGACTGCAGGCTGGTGGGAACATCCTCGTCCTTGCCGGTGGGCGGCTTCCGTCCGGTGGTCTTTTCCCAGATGGTGTTGACCATCTTGGTACCGAGGAAGCCGGCGCCGAGGCTGATTCCGGTGCCGAGCAGCTTGATGAAGAAATTCATTCCTAGTACTCCTTGCGGGCGGTAAACGGACTGCACCCAGCCTAGCTGCACAGCAGCCGGGCAGGTGGCACAAGGCGGCGAATCAGGGGGAGGGCGGTTCCGTCCGGAACTTGATCATCTTGTGGGTACCGTCGCAATACGGCTTGATGGCCGAAGCCCCGCACCGGCACAGCGCTACTGTCTTCCTCTCGCGGGGAACCGGCTCCCCGGAAGGCGTCACGATTTCGAAGTCGCCGCGCACAATTAGCGGTCCGTCCGGGCAGACCACGATGGAGCTCTCTGGTGGTTCCTGGTTCATGCTTGCTCCTGCTCTGTTGTGCTGGTGGAAACCTGTTCATCCCGCTGGCCCGTTCCAGCGAGTTTGCCGTGGTGCCGCCGCCGGAGCTCGGCTTGCGGATGGGCTGCCGTTTTGAGCCTGGTTCCCGCATACGGTACGCCTCCGGCCAGCCGGTATCCGAGCGCAATCCACATGCAAACCGCCCGTTCCAGGGCCCAGAGCGGGGCGAACGGTACCGCACCCAGCGGAAAGACCGCAGTTCCGTTGTGCCGCCGCCGGCCAACCTCGGCGGCGACTGCGGGCGCGGCGGCCAGGCCCAGGAGGGCGTTCCGGCGGTGCCGCGCGGGCAGGCAGGCTGCGCCAACAAGCAGTGGAAGCAGCGCGAGCTCCACGGCAAGCCTGCGCGGCTGGGCGAAGTTGTCGTATGCCTGCCGGACGCGCTGCTTCAGGAAATGCCGTGCCTTGGGCGGCCTGCGGGCCACGAACAGGTCCGGAAGGATTCTCTCCCGGCCGCCTGCCGCCTTAATGGTCCGGATCAGTTCGAGGTTTTCGAACAGCACGGGATCGTAGCCGCCGGTTGCCAGCAGCGCACTCCGGCGGACCCCCAGCGTCCCGGGAAAGTCGTCCGACCAGGCCCGGTTGATCAGGGTCCGGGAGGTGTCCCACCAGGCGTGCCATGGCAGGGAATCGAAGTAGTTCTGCGGCCGCACAACCTCTGCCCAACCAAGGTGATGGACGACGGCGGCGAGGGACTCCCGCGTGTAGCGCACGTCGTCGTCGGCTATTACCAGCAGCTCCGCCGAGGCCGCGCGCACTCCGGTCATCACCCCGGCAACCTTGCCGTTGCCTCCGCGCGGCGCGGGTCCTGGTTCACGGCCTGGTTCAGTGCCTGCTTCCGGTCGGATATGCCGGACGGCAGGAGGGAACAGCGCACGGTGGCGTTCAAAGAGGGCGGGGGGTGAGCCGTCCACCACCGTGACCGCGATCCAGCCGGTGAGGTGCCGGAGGTAGGCAACCAGTTCCGGGAGGTCCGCATCGTCAGTCCAGCGCAGCGGCAGGATGTACTCCGCCGGCTGGTCCAACGGCTCGTCCAATGGCTGGTCGTGCGGCACGGCGCTCATGCTGCCGCCGGTACTGCCGCTCTCAGTGACGTCCTGCCGCTCTCCCAGGCCTGCAGGATGTGCGCTGACAGCCTGCCGTCGATGGCCATGACAGCGGTAGCGCCAAAGAGGACGTCATTGAGCAGCCCGGGTTCGGCCTCCACCAGGCCCCCGGCCAGGTCGCGGCCTGCGATCTGCTCGTGGACGGCGTCGGCTTCCACGTGCTCATCGAAGTAATGGGTCACCTGAGCATCGAAGCCGTGCCTGCGGAAGCCGTTGCCGTACAGGCGGTTGGGCTGGGAGGACGTCATTTCGTAGATGGCCAGATGTCCCGTGATGGCACCACGCAGGCGCCGGTTCAGGCCGAACAGGGACATCAGGTTGACTGCTGCCAGGGAGACGGCGGGGACGTCATTGACATAGGCGCCGTAGTGGTCAGTCATGCCCAGGCCGCGCATGGTGCGGGCGAAAAGCGCGCTGTGCATCCGCTCGGGCCGTCCGCCGCCGTACTCATCGGCCTGGATCTCCACCAGTGCGGCCTTCGCACGCCCGGAGAGCCGGGGGATGGCGAAGGTGTGTGGGTCCGCTTCCTTTAGCTGGTAGATGGACTTATGTATCAGGAATTCCTTGAGCTGTTCAAGCGTGGCCTTCTTCGCCACGTAGCGGGAGAGGCTGGGACCGCCGTCACGCGCCGCCAGGCCGAACAGCACGTCTGCCACGGCATCACTGGTGAGCCCCGAGGCGGGGGGCAGCTCCAGGTTGCCGGCCGCCTCGGCGGCAGCGTCCCGCAGGGCTGCCTCGAACGGCGTTTCGAGCAACTGCCGGACCCTGATGAGTTCCGGTACCCACTCCCACTCGTCACTTACGCCCTCAAGCCCGGAGTAGTGGAGCTCGTAAAGGCAGAACAGCGCCAGCTGGAGGTCGTCGTCGGCAATGATGTCCGTGCTCGCTGCGAGCTGGGCGGCCACCAGCCGCTGCAGCCCTTCAAGTCCCTTGGCTTGTGTGCCGGGTGCTTCAGCAAGAACGCCAAACAGGGCGGTGCTGACAGGGCCCCGCTGTTTTGGGATTTTCATGATGCTCCTTCAGGTGTGGCGTGGTGCCGGTCCCGGACGTCTTCCCTGACGTCCGGGGGTTGGGGAAAGGGGTCAACGGCCACGGGTGCCGGGTGGGGAAGAGCTGGTGGCAGGCGCGGTACTGCTGCCGGTGTTTCTGCTGGGTGCCGGGCCGCGGGCCAGCATGACGGCCAGGGCGATCATGGCCAGGCCCAGGGAAAGGTGCAGCCAGTTGTCTGCATTGTCTGCGGGGACGAAGTTCGCGGGCGTGGTGTCGCCCACCAGGAGGCCGTACAGCCACAGGACCAGGTAAATGACGCCGCCATAGACCAGGAAGTTCCTGGCCTGTGCGTGCGTGGACGCCATCAGGACGCCGGCAACCCCAAAGAGCAGGTGGACCAGGTTATGCAGAACGGAAACTTGAAAGAGTCCCAGCAACAGGGCTCCGGAGCCATGCCCGGCCGGGGTGAGGGACTCCAGGTTTGAGGTGATGCCGGGAATGAATCCCAGGATGCCGGCCAGGCAGAAGACGGCGCCGGTTCCGAGTGCGGCCTTTTGCAGGCCCGTCCGCGCGACTCTCAGTCCGGTGCTGGCTGCCATGTCCTGTACTCCTCAAAAACCGGGAGACAACATAGTAAGCATGATTACTAATATATGCTAAGCAGCCTTGGTATTTGTTTCCCAAGGAGCTACCTTTCCGGACTGTTCCAAGCATAGGGGTTTGCATGCTGACCGCCGCGGCGGCCGTGCTCATACCCTTGCTGCCAGGACTTTCCAACGGCGGACACCAGCTCCGCCAGCAAGGGGTAGTAGGGGTGGTCCGGCCCGATGAAGATCATCTCCTCCGAGGCTTTGTCCAGCGCCGCCCGGACCGGGTTCTCGGCCTGCCCGCCGTTCACTGTGCGCCGTCAGCCGCTGCGGATTGCAGGACCTCGCGCAGGGCTTCCACCACCAGGTTGTGATCCTGCACCTGGGGAAGCCCGGAAACGGTGACGGTGGCTACAGCCCCCACCCCGGTGACATAGATGGGAAAGGAGCCGCCATGCGCGGCATAGACGGTTTCGTCGAACCAGCCCTCGTCCTCGATCCTGCCGCCCCGGAGCCGGCCGCGCAGGCCCACCAGCAGCGAAGGGACTTCGTACCGGGCCGCTGTCCGCTGCTTCGCCCGGATCCAGTGCCCGTTATCCGGGGTGGCGCCGGGCAGGGCAACATGGAAAAGGATCTGCTCGCCCTTGGTGATGTCGATAGCTATGGGCAGCGTGCGTTCCTTGCCCAGCTCGACCAGGAGCAGCCCCAGATTCAGGGCGTCGTCCAGGGAGAACCCGGGAAACTGCAGTTCGTGGATTTCCCCTTCGATCCGGCCAATGAGTTCTTCCAGCGAGCCCTCCGGCTGCGCGGCATCGGAGTCGGGATCGTAGCCGGTCACATCCGGCAGATTGGCAGTCATGGCCCACAATCTACTCCTCCTGGGATGTAAACTGGACCACGCCCAACAGGGCGAATCATTACCGACAGAATCATTCAACGACAGGGGAGCGCCGCCGTCGGAACTGGCCAGGCCAGGGACCGCAGGTGGGCGCTGAGAGTGCGGACAGCCGCAGACCCTCGAACCTGATCCGGTTAGTACCGGCGTAAGGGAGTCGAGTTTCTCGAAGTCCGGCATCAGGCAGTCTCTGCCTTTTGCCGCGCTTTCCCCTCCTGTTCCTCAGGAGGATCACATGGCAACTACAGCTATCAAGAAGACCACCAGCAAGTCCTGGCGTGTCGTGGACATTGTGGTGGCGGCCCTCATCGCCATCGCCGGCGGCGTCATTTTCTGGGCCTGGTCCCAAGGTGCCGCGGCCGTGTCCGCGCCCATAAACGCCGTCTACCCGCCCCTGACCGGCCTGATCGCCGGCGGCTGGATGATCCCCGCGGTGCTGGGCATGCTGATCATCCGCAAGCCCGGCGCGGCACTGTTTTGCGAGGCCGTCGCGGCCACCGGCGAGCTCCTCATGGGCTCGCAGTACGGGGCGTCAGTGCTGTTCTCCGGCTTCGTCCAGGGCCTGGGCGCGGAAATCATCTTCGCCGTCTTCGTCTACCGGAAGTTCAACCTGCCGGTCTCGCTGCTGGCCGGCGCCGCGGCCGGTCTCTTCTGTGGCCTTAACGACTCCTTTGCGCCGTGGGGCTGGAACATCGCCTACTCCGGCGGGGACAAGCTGGCCTACATCGTCTTCACCATGATTTCCGGAGCAGTCATCGCCGGCGCCCTGTCCTGGGTCGCCACCCGCGGCCTGGCACGGACCGGCGTCCTCAGCTCCTTTGCCTCCCGCAAGGCGGCAACGGAGCCCGTCTTCTCCTGATGACGGCGACGTCCCATCACGGCGCCTCCGTCGCGGCGCGGCCGGCTGCCATCAGCGCGCGGGGCTGGGGCTGGCGGCATGCCGGTCGCGCCAGGCCTGCCATCCGTGCCCTGGACCTGGACATCCGGCCGGGGGAGCGGGTGCTGCTCCTCGGCCCGTCCGGCGCCGGGAAGTCCACGCTCCTCCACGCCTTGGCGGGGGTGCTGGGAGATGCTAACGACGACGGTGAGGCCGGCGACTCCGATGAGTCCGGTTCGCTGCTGGTTGACGGCGCCTACCCCCGGGAGCAGCGGGGGCGCGCCGGCCTGATGCAGCAGGACCCGGAGACCCAGGTGGTCCTCTCCCGGGTGGGTGACGACGTCGCCTTCGGCGCCGAGAACCTCGCGGTACCGCGCGGCGCCATCTGGGCCCGGGTGCATGAGGCGCTGGACGACGTCGGACTATCCCACCTGCCGCTCGACCATCCGACGTCGGCCCTGTCCGGGGGGCAGAAGCAGCGGCTCGCGCTCGCCGGCATCCTGGCGATGCGGCCGGGGCTCATCCTCCTTGATGAGCCCACGGCCAATTTGGATCCGGCCGGCGTCCTGGAAGTCCGGGACGCCGTAGCCCGTTGCCTGGATAAGACCGGTGCCACGCTGCTGGTGATAGAGCACCGGGTGTCCGTATGGAAGGACCTGGTGGACCGGATCGTGGTGCTGCAGCCGGGCAGTGCGACGGACGGCGCCGTGCTGCTGGACGGCCCGCCGGACCAGGTGCTTGCCGACGCGCGGTCCATGCTCGCTGCCGCCGGCGTTTGGCTGCCCGGGTACGTCCCCGAAACGCGCATGCGTGCGGCCAGCCCTGCCCAGGGAACGGGAAACCTCCTGATCGCCGCGGAAAAACTGGCAGTATCCCGCGAACGCCCGCGCCGCAGCGGCTTCCGCAAACTGCCGCCGGTGCCCGTGCAGGAGGGCATCACAGCCCAGGTCCGGGCGGGGCAGGCATTGACCGTTACCGGGCCGAACGGTGCCGGAAAATCCACATTCGCGCTGACTCTTGCCGGGCTGCTGGAGCCGGTGGACGGCAGGGTTTCGGCAACCACTGGCTTGAGCCGTGGAGCCGGCATAGATCCCTACACATGGAAAGCCGAGCAGCTCATCGAGCGGATTGGTACGGTGTTCCAGGAGCCGGAGCACCAGTTCGTCACCGGGAGAGTCCTTGACGAACTGCTGTTTGGTCCACGGCACCTGGGCCATGGCGAGGAGCGCGTGGACGAACTGCTGGAACGGCTCCGGCTCACCCACTTGGTGGACGCCAACCCCTACACACTCTCCGGCGGGGAAAAAAGGCGGCTCTCGGTGGCAACGGTCCTGGCCGCCCATCCCCAGGTTCTGGTCCTGGACGAGCCCACGTTCGGGCAGGATGCCATCACGTGGGCTGAGCTTGCCTCCTTCCTGGCGGAGTTGCTGGACGCCGGCACCGCCGTAGTGTCTGTGACCCACGACGCCGAATTCACGGCTGCCCTGGGCGGAACCGAGCTGAGGCTGGCACCCGCGGAACAGGTGGCGCCATGAGGCAGGAGCTGAATCTGCGCGGCAGCCAGGCCCTGCTGACCCGCGCCAATCCCCTGAGCAAGTTTGCCGCCGTCTTCCTCATCACTGCCGTGCTGGCACTTTCCATCGACTGGGTTTCAGCCTCGGTGGCCCTGGTCTTCGAACTCCTGATGTTCCCGCTGGCAGGCCTCACGCTGACGCTGCTGTGGCAGCGCGGCTGGCCCCTTATCGTCGCCGCTGCCATCGGCGGCTGGAGCACCTCCATCCTGGCGCCGGACAGCGGAAGGGTGCTGGTCGACGTCGGCATCTGGACCATGAGCGAAGGTTCGCTGGAACTGGGGGTGGGGTTCATGCTGCGCGGACTGGCAATCGCCCTGCCCGCCGTGCTGCTGATGAGCTGCACCGACCCCACCGACCTGGCCGATGCGCTGGCCCAGAAGGCGCGCCTTCCACACCGCTTCGTGCTGGGTACGCTCGCTGCCATGCGTCTGGTGGGCCTGATGGCCGAGGAGTGGCAGATTATCGGCATGGCCCGCCGCGCGAGGGGGGTGGGTTCCCGTGGGAGTGTGCTGCAGCGGGTGAAAGCGACCCTGGGCCAGAGCTTCGGACTCCTGGTGCAGGCAATCCGCCGGGCCTCGAGGCTGGCGGTGACCATGGAGGCACGCGGTTTCGGCGGGGGGGGGCGGACGTGGGCCCGAGAATCAACCTACAGTGCGCTGGACGCGTGGGTGCTGGCCGGGGGTGTGGTGATGGCGGCAGCGGCGGTTGTTGCTGCGGTGGCCCTTGGCACGTGGAATACGGTGTGGCTGGGCAGCTGACGTCCGGACGGGTTATGGGCAGGGGTAGTTGTAATCGAAACCCTGCAGGACGAACTGGGTGAGCGCCACCCTGCCGCCGCCGGTGAGGGGTGCCTTCGAGCAGGCGCTGGCCGCACCCGAGGCGTTCAGGGAGCCTGCCAGCCAGCTCGGCAGGGAGTACAGGCTGCTTGAACTGTTGACTGTTCCAACAATCTGTTCCCACTGCTGCCCGGTGGAGTAGATCCCCACCTTCGCGCCGATGCTGTGGAAGAAGTCCGCCATGCCTTCAAGGACGGTCCGGTTGGCATCCTTGTCTGTGCCGGACCAGGTGTTCTCGGTTTCTACGTCCAGCCACCAGAGATAGCCGGCGGGATTGGTGACCCCGCGGTGGTACGCGTCGTCGTAGGCCCTTGCGTAGCCGTACATGTAGGCGCAGGCCTTGCCATAGTCGCCGCGGGTGCAGGGGCCGTAAGGGTTGTGGACCGCCCGGCCGGGGGGATACTCGTCATTGTCCGGCCACCAGGAGCCGGCGGCGCCAGGGTTGGCAGTGTTCACGTACAGCGACACGGTGGGTTGTTCCGGATGCCCGGCCGAGTCCTCCGCCCACCTGAGCTGTTCTGCCAGGCAGGGGTTGGTGTTGTTGGCCAGGCCGTTGTTGACGCCGATAATGGCAAAGGCCTGACCGGTGGGGAAGTCTGTGCTGCACTGCGGCCAGGAGATGTCGTTGCCGAGCACGGTCTGTTTCCCTTCGCCGGGCGAGGGTGCCGCAAAGGAGGGGAAGCCGGAGGGCAGGAGGAGGGCAGGCACCAGCAGGAAGACCAGCCACAGCGCAAATCCTGTGGGCGGTGCCGGACTGGAACGGGTGCGGCGCATGCTGCCTCCGTTGCCGTTGGACCAAGAACGTACTCTCCAGTTTCCCGCCCCTTTTGCGGCAAGGTCAAGGAGTCGAAGGTCCTATTTCTATCGCATGTAGCGGGTAAATGATCGCCAGGGTAGTCCCATGGGGGTTAGGGTTGATGACAAGTAGATCATTTATGATATAAATTGGAGCATGACGCAGGAAACCACTGAGCACGTTGCCGCCATGTTGAGGGATGCCCGGAGCGAGAAGGGCTGGACCCAGGGGCAGTTGGCTGCCGAGCTGGGAACGAGCCAGAGCGCAGTGGCCCGGATGGAGCAGGGCAAGCAGAACCTGAGCCTCAAAATGATCCAGCGCCTCGAAACCATCTTCGGCCGGAGCATCGTCAACGTGGGCAAGCCCCAGATGACCCACCTGCGGGTGGAAGGCGGCCGCACCCTCTCCGGGGCGGTGGATGTCAACAGCAGCAAGAATGCCGGAGTTGCGCTGCTCTGCGCCAGCCTCATCAACCGCGGAACCACCATTCTCCGCCGCCTCGCACGGATTGAAGAAGTGAACCGGATTGTCGAGGTACTCTCCAGCATCGGTGTGGAGTGCACCTGGCTCAACGACACTGACCTGGAGCTTCGCCGGCCAGCCGTACTGGACTTGGCGGCCATGGATGTTGAGGCTGCCCGGCGCACGCGCAGCGTCATCATGCTGCTGGGACCCCTGCTGGATGAATCCGCCAAGTACCAGCTGCCGTACGCGGGCGGCTGCGACCTTGGCACCCGCACCGTTGAACCCCATATGCAGGCGCTGCGCCAGTTCGGGCTTTCAGTGGAAGCCACCGCTGGTTTTTACTCAGTCCAGGCACCGCCCGCGGATACCCGCGACCGCTCCTTTGTCCTGACGGAGCGCGGAGACACTGTCACCGAGAACGCCATCATGGCCGCGGCCCACCGCGAGGGTACAACCGTCATCCGGAACGCCAGCCCCAACTACATGGTGCAGGACCTCTGCTTCTACCTGCAGATGCTGGGTGTGACCATCGAAGGTGTGGGCACCACTACGTTGCGCATCACCGGGCGTACCTCCATTAACGAGGATATTGAGTACTTCCCCTCCGAGGACCCCATCGAGGCCATGAGCCTGATCACGGCCGGCATTGTCACCGACTCCGAGGTGACTATCCGGCGCGTGCCCATTGAATTCATGGAAATTGAGCTTGCCACTCTGGGTCAGATGGGCCAGCAGCTGGAGATCTCGGGCGAGTACATGGCCCGCAACGGCAGGACCCGCCTGGTGGATGTCACCACCAAGCCCTCCGAGCTGCGCGCTCCGGAGGACAAGATCCACCCGATGCCTTTCCCAGGGCTCAATATTGACAACCTGCCCTTCTTCGCCGTCATTGCAGCAAACGCCCAGGGCCAAACCATGATCCACGACTGGGTGTACGAGAACCGGGCCATCTACCTTACGGAACTGAACCGGCTGGGAGCCCAGGTGCAGCTCCTGGACCCGCACCGGATCTACGTGAACGGACCCACCAAGTGGCGAGCAGCCGAGGTGGGATGCCCGCCAGCGCTTCGGCCGGCCGCATGCCTGTTGTTGGCAATGCTTGCCGCGCGGGGAGTGTCGGAGCTGAGGAACATCTACGTCATTGAGCGCGGGTACGAGGACCTTGCAGAACGGCTGAACACCATCGGGGCGAAAGTGGAGTATTTCCAGGACTGATTTTCACGCTTCGTCATGAAGGCCTAGCTGCCTCCAAAAACCCTCCATCTGACGCAGAATTGCAGTATGCGAACCTTCGGTGTCGAGGAAGAGCTCCTGATTGTTGATCCGGAGACGGGGGAGCCTCTTGCCCTTGCTGACGCCCTGCTCTCGGGGCACAGCACGGCAACGGATCACGCGCCGGATCAACACGCCTTGGAAACCGAAGACAAGACGGTTTACGACGACGAGAAGATGGGCCTGAGTGCCGAGCTCAAGCTTGAGCAGATTGAGACCCAGACGCGGCCCTGCCTGGAGTATGGTGTGCTGCTGGACCAGATCCGCGCTGGCAGGACGCTCGCAGACCAGGCAGCCCGAAGGAACGGTGCCAGGGTGGCTGCGCTTGCGACGTCGCCGCTGGCGTCCATGACCCATACGACGCCGGATCCCCGGTACGCCCTGATGCTGGAGCGGTTCGGCCTCACGGCGCAGGAGCAGCTAACCTGTGGCTTTCACGTCCATACCTACATCGAGTCGCCGGAGGAAGGGGTAGCGGTCCTGGACCGTATCCGGGACAAGCTCGCCGTGCTGACGGCTTTGAGCGCCAACTCTCCCTTCTGGAACAGCGTCCCCACTGGTTTTGAGAGTTACCGTACCCAGGCGTGGAACCGCTGGCCCACCTCGGGTCCGGCGGGAGTTTACGGGACGCACCCCGCGTACCGGCGGGTGGTCACCCGCCTACTGGACAGCGGAGTGATGCTGGACGAAGGGATGCTCTATTTCGATGCGCGGCTGTCCCGGAATCATCCCACGGTGGAGGTCCGGGTGGCGGATGTCTGTCTGCGGGCAGAGGATGCGGCGCTCATCGCTATCCTGGTGCGCGCGCTGGTGGAAACGGCAAGCCGGGAGTGGCGCGACGGCATCGATCCGGCCCCCGTGCCCACAGTGCTTTTGCGGATGGCATCGTGGCAGGCAAGCAGCGCCGGACTCAGTGGCGAACTGCTGGATTTCGGGAACTTCCGGCCCGCGCCGGCCGCGGATGTTGTCCGGTCCCTGGTGGATTACCTGGCCCCAGTCCTGGACGAGCAGGGCGAGCTCGCCCTCACCCGGCATGGCGTGGAGGATGTGATCGCGCGGGGCACTGGGGCGGCGGAACAACGCCGTGTGCGGGACAAGGCCCTGGCCGCGCAGCCGGACGACTTCGGCTTCGGCGCAGTGGTGCGGCACGCGGTAAACATCACGATGCGGGACGCACTGGACCTTTCTGAGGTGGCAGCCGTTCCGGAGCTGATCCGGGTGCGGCAGCCCTAGAAGGCAGGCTTCAAGGCGGACAGCCTCTCCCGCAACGCCTCTTCCAGGAGACTTCTCTGCCCAAGCAGCATCCCGGGTGGCCAGCGGGGTGGGTCCCAATCCTGGTGTTCGTTTTTGTATGCTCGGCCGGTGGGTGAGATCCAGCTTTCCATACCCCGGGCATGCCAAGGGGTCTGACTAGCGGTGGTGCGGTTACGAGGGCAGGCGTCAGACGGGTTTCAACAAGCTCAACCACCAACCAGTAGCGGCGCAAAAAGGCGACGTGCGATACTCGGCGCGTGACGCCGTCGTACGCATTCACAGCCGAACTGTGGCTCTACCCGGGCGAGGCCGCCTGGCACTTCCTCACGCTGCCGCCCCACGTGGCAGACGACATCGCGGACCACCTCGCCGAGCGAGGCACCGGCACCAAAGCCTTCGGGTCGGTGAAGGTGACAGCGGAAATCGGGAGCGAGACCTGGCAGACGTCGCTTTTCCCGGACACCAAGGCCGGCTCCTACCTGTTGCCGGTGAAAAAGGCGGTCAGGGACAAAGCCCGCATCAAAGCCGGGGACAGTGTCGACGTCCGGCTGGAACTCCAGCCGGACAGCGCACGGCTGGACAACATAGCGCCGGAGGAAGCAGCGCCGGACAAAACCGGCTAGATCTGCTTGAGTGCCTGCTCAAGGTCGCGGATCAGGTCGTCGGCGTCCTCGAGGCCCACGGAAAGCCGCACCACACCATCGGTGAGCCCGATGGCGGCCCGGCCTTCGGGACCCATGGCGCGGTGCGTGGTGGTTGCCGGGTGGGTGATAAGGGACTTCGCATCGCCCAGGTTGTTGGAGATGTCGATAATCCGCAGGGCGTCCAGCAGCGCGAAGGCCGCTTCCTTGCCAGAGCGTCCGCCGGAAGGGGCCAGCTCCAGGGTCAGCACCGTACCGCCGGCGCTCATCTGCTTCGCCGCGAGTTCATACTGCGGGTGCGACCTCAGGAGCGGGTACTTCACCCAGCTCACGGCTGGCTGCTGCTCCAGCCATTCGGCCAGTCGGAAGGCGGTGGCGGAGGAGTGGTTCACGCGCAGGGACATGGTTTCCAGCCCCTTGGTCAGAACCCACGCATTGAAGGCGGACAACGCCGGGCCAGTGTGGCGCATCAGCTGCTTCACCGGGCCGTCGATGAAGTCCTTCGTGCCCAGGATGGCGCCGCCGAGCACCCGGCCCTGGCCGTCGATGTGCTTGGTCCCGGAGTACACGATGACGTCGGCCCCGAGCTGGCCGCAGCGCTGCAGCAGGGGAGTGGCAAAGACATTGTCGACGACGACCTGCGCGCCCGCGGCGTGCGCCAGTCCGCTGACCGCAGCGATGTCCACAATCTCCTGCATGGGGTTGGACGGGGACTCGAAGAAGACGGCGGTGGTGGGCTTGGAGAGCGCCTCGCGCCACTGCTCAAGGTCGGGTCCGTCCACGAACACCGTCTCCACACCCCACCGCGGCAGGATTTCGTTGAGGATCACGAAGCAGGAGCCGAACAGGGAGCGGGCAGCCACCACGCGGTCGCCGGCAGCCAGCAGGGCACCCAGGGCGGTGAACACGGCGGACATGCCGGACGCCGTCGCAAAGCATGCCTCCGTGCCTTCCAAAAGGCGCAACCGCTCCTGGAAGGTGGCCACGGAGGGGTTGCCGTAGCGGGAGTAGACAAAACGCTCGTCCTCGCCGGTGAAGGCCCGCTCGGCAGCAGCGGCGGACTCATACACGAAACCCGAGTTCAGGAAAATGGCCTCGCTGGTTTCCTGGAAGTTGGTACGGTCCAGTCCGCCGCGGACGGCCTGGGTGTCTGGGCTCCAGCCGGCGGCGTCTTCGTTGAAGGTCACTTAATTCATTCCCAGGTTGGTCGGCAGGCCGCGGTTCTTCCAGCCGTTGACGGTGCGTTCGCCGTAGCGGTCAGGCTCACCCTCAAATCCTTCCAGGACGTTGTAGGAGGTGAAGCCGGCCTGCGTTGCGGCGATGGCGGCAGCGATGGAACGCTGGCCCGAGCGGCACAGGAAAACCAGTTCCGTGGCTGGGTCTTCCGGAGCCTGCAGGGTCAGGTCCTTGATGAAGTCCGGGTTGGGGATGCCGCCCGGGAAGGTCCACTGGATAAACAGGGGATCGTTGTCCGTGGCCTTGGTGTCGGGGATGCCGATGTGGGCCCATTCGCCCTCGGTGCGCACATCCACCAGGATGGCGCCCTGCTCGAGCTTCTCCCAGGCCTCCTGCGGCGTCAGGTCTCCGGCGTAGCTCATGCGTGGCCCTCGCCGTCGAACTCGAGGTCGTCGTCCGCGGAGTCAAGGTCGTCAACTGCGTTCGCCACGGCGGCGTCCGCCGAGGCAATAGCTGCCGGCAGGACAACCGCCTGCGCCACGATCACGCTGGTGCCGTTGAAGGTTGCTGCCGGGCTGCCGTGCAGCACGTAACCCTCGGCCAGGGCGTTCGAGATCCGTTCGCAGAACTCGCGGTTGTCTGCGCCGCTGATCAGGCGGTAGGACAGTTTCTCGTCAAGGGCGGGTGCGTCGGACACGACGGATCTCCTTCTCTCACGCTTGCAGCTCGAATGGGTCGATGTGCCGAGTACTCACCTGAGGCACCCCGCCGTGGAAGGAGGGTTGCCGACCGGCCAGTCAGGGCTTGGCGCCGGTACTCATTACTCCCCCAAAAAGTAACACCTGGCGCCGGACGCCGCACCGCCGCCGTCGTCATGTTGCGTAACTGAACGCAAAAGCTGCCTTGGCCCGCGCCTTGCCCAAGGAACGGACGACGGCGCATCACCTCAGGTGGCGGTGGCCGCCTACGCCTTCCTCACTGCTTACCGGAAACCGGTTCAGCGGGCCGTGGGCTGGCTCCTGATCCCCCTGGGCCGCGCCACCCTCCATGTGTTCATCATGCACGTGGTGCTGATCGCCGTGGTCGCGAGTATCCCGGTACTGCAGCAGGGGGACCTTCTCATCAACACACTCGGCTACGCGCTCGTGCTCGGACTCCTCTGGGCCATGGTGCGGACCAGGTTCCTTTTCCGGATCATTCCCACCTGACGCTGTTGTTGTGCGGTCAATGGAAAAGCGTGGGCCGCATGCTTGGAAGGCAGCGGCCCACGCCGATCATTTCACCAGTTTCCCTACACGAGCCCCGGGTAGCTGGCCAGGATGTAGTCGGCAGCAGCCGGGCCCTTCATGCGCAGGCCATTGTGCCCAGGCGTGACCCGCTGATTCATGGCGGACCAGAACACGGACTCACGGCCCGGCTGGTGCTGGTTGATGAAGCACCAGCTGGTGTACAGGCCGTAAAGACGGTCCCGGTCAAGGCTGCATTCCGAGGCCGGGTCAGTGTAGGTGGCTTCCTGGAGAAAGAGGTCAAACTGCGAATTCGCCATGAGGGCTTCCCTTCGCTAGGTGCGGTGGTGCCGCCGTTCGGCTACAGCAGCCAAGCTCAAATGCCCTGCACGGGGCAATGGAGTGTTATAAGAGCCCCTCAGATCGGGGGACTAACGGCGGTCTCACTTCCGCATCTACACTGTAGACTTTACCCGTAGACTGCAGATCCGGCAAGCGTATGGACTTATAGTCGCTGCCTCGCCGACGCAACGCCCCAGGACGGAAACCATGGCCCCCAAAAATTGCCCGCCACAGCGGGGGCTGCCAGAAAGCCCCGGCTGAGCAGGGATATCCCCCTGGGTTTGCGGCCACTGGGCACCCTGAGGCCTCTCGAGCAGATCCTCACCCTCCTCATCAAGGCAGGCTTCAGCCCGGATGGGGCGCTCCACGTCTACCGGGCCTACTACGGCTTCCTCTACGGCCACATCCTCAACGAACTGCAGGAATTCGTGGTTGACCCGGAGGAGAACGAAGTACTGCTGCGGTTGGGGCTGCACCGGCTTCCCGCGAAGGAGTTCCCACGGCTCCGGGCGCTGGCCCCGGCGCTCGCGAAATACGACGGGGCCGCAGAACTGGACCAGGGGCTGACCATCCTGCTGTCCGGACTCGAAGCCCAGCTTTCGATGGGGACCAGGCCGCCCGGGCCAGTGCCCCTAAGCGTGGTTCATGGATCCGCAGACGCAGCCGAATGGCAACCTGACCTCTGACGAATGCTGGGAACTCCTGGCCGATGACGGTGGGCCGGCTTGCGGGCCACAAACCGCGCGGGCGTCCACGGCGTTTACCGGATGCCGGCAAACAGTTCGTTCAGTTCGGCGGTCAGTTCCTTCTGCACTGAGGGCGTACCAATCTCCTGGCCGTCAATGCGGTTGACCGGGGCCAGCAGGCGGACGCTCGAGATCAGCCAGACGGCGTCTGCGTCCAGCAGGTCCTGCGGCTCCAGCGGGCCGTAACCGAGTTCCCAGCCCGCGGCCTTCGCCGCGGTGAACAATGCGCCCTGCGAGGTTCCCGGCAGGATGCCGCTGTCCAGCTGCGGTGTGACAAGGCGCTTAACGGACGTCCCGTCGTCGGACGTTTCAACGTGGGCCAACAGCACGGTGGACGTAGGTCCTTCTAGCACACGCCCGTCAGAGGAGATGAAAATGACGTCGTCAGCTCCCTGCTTGTGGGCGTGGCGAAGCGCGGCCATGTTCACCGCATAGGAGAGGGTCTTGGCGCCCAGCAGCAGCCAGGGGGCGCGCTCGGCGGCGCTGCTGTCATAGCCGCGGTCCAGGAATATCACGTCGATGCCCGTCTCCCGCTGGCGCCGCGCGGCTGCCCCCGCAGGCGACACCTGCACCCAGGCGGTAGGCGACGCCGCGCCCTCCACGCCACGGGTCACCACCAGCTTGACCACGAGTTCATCCCCTGCAGCGTCTGCGGACGGATGCTGCAGCCGGTGCTCGGCGAGGGCCGCTGCAATGGCACGGCGCCACTCTTCCTCGCTTGGAATCACCAGGTCGAGTGCCGTTGCAGACCCGGCAAGGCGGCTCAGGTGCGCCTGGATCTTCCGCACTGTCCCGGCCACAGCCAGCATGGTTTCAAAGATGCCATCCCCCCGGGTGGCGCCCTGATCTGTCACCAGGAGCTGGGGTTTGGAGGCATCGGCGAGCCGGCCGTCAGGGAAGGCGGGGTCGAGGAAAACGAGAACCACGGGAGCTGGAGAGGTCATGGCTCCAGCTTAGTGCGGCGTGCCACGGATAAGCTGGGCAGAGTGCCCCGGCCGGAACAGTCCGCCGGGAGCCCGTCCTCCGGGGGTTATTTTTCGTGTTATGGCCATTTTCGCTTGCCGGTACCGCGCCGATGTGGGTTGTGGTGCTGCTGGGCGTAGCCGACCTGGTCATCAGGGTGCTGGCTGTGGGGATCATCCCCGGAAACCGGCGGCCCACTACGGCCATGGCATGGCTGCTGGGCATCTTCTTTGTCCCGTTCCTGGGGATCATCCTGTTCCTGCTGTTTGGCAACTTCAGGCTGTCCAGCCGCCGGCGGCAGCAGCAGCAGCTGGTCAACGACAGGGTGCGGGCCGGGTTATCTTCGCTTGCCGACGTCGAAAGCGACTACCCCGGCCCTGAATGGGTGAAGTCAGCGGGGGAACTGAACCGGCGGCTCGGGTCCCTGCCCATGGTGGACGGAAACTCCGTGGACCTGATCCCGGGATACCCGGATTCGATCCTGGACATGACCAAGGCGGTGCGGAGGGCCAAGAAATTCGTCAACGCCGAGTTCTACATCATGAGCACGGACCACATCACCGATGAGCTTCTCACCGCCCTGGAGGAAGCGGCCGAGCGCGGCGTGGAAGTGCGTGTGCTGTTCGACCACATCGGCACCCTCCGCGTCCAGGGCTACCGGAAGCTCCTGAAACGGCTCCGGGCGGGCAAGATCCAGTGGAAGCGCATGCTTCCACTCCTGCCCATCCGCGGCCAGTGGCGCCGGCCCGACCTGCGGAACCACCGCAAGATCATGGTGATCGACGGCGAAATCGCCTTCACCGGGTCGCAGAACCTGATTGAGCCCTCCTACAACAATCCCCGCCACCGTAAGGCGGGGCGGGAGTGGGTGGAGCTGATGGCCTGCCTGCGCGGGCCGGTCGTCACCACGCTGAACGTCGTTTTCGCCACGGACTGGCTCAGCGAGACTGACGAGTCGCTGGAGCACCAGTTGCAGCTCCCGGCGAATCCCGAGCCGGGGGACGTCACCGCGCAGGTGGTTCCCAGCGGACCGGGGTTCATCACCGAAAACAACCTGCGGCTTTTCAACACCCTCATCTATTCGGCCCAGCACCGGATCTCGATCTGCAGCCCGTACTTCGTGCCGGACGATTCCCTGCTTTACGCGATCACCACTGCTGCCCAGCGCGGCGTGGAGGTGGAGCTGTTCGTGTCCGAGAAGGGCGACCAGTTCCTGGTCCACCACGCGCAGCAGTCCTATTACGAGGCCCTGCTGGAGGCCGGTGTCAGGATCTACCTCTACAAGGCCCCGTTCGTGCTCCACGCCAAACACTTCACAATCGACGACGAGGTGGCGGTCCTGGGCTCCAGCAACATGGACATGCGTTCCTTCTCGCTGAACCTGGAGGTGTCCGTGATGCTGCTGGGCGAGGACATCGTCACCAAGATGCGAGCCGTGGAGGACACGTACCGGGACATCTCGCACGAGCTCAAACTTCCCGTCTGGCGCAAGCGCCCGTTTGCGGCGCGCTACGTGGACAACGTGGCAAGGCTGACGGCAACGGTGCAGTAGCTCCCAGCCGCGGGACTTAGTCCTCGGCAGCCACCCGCTCGTCATCGCTGCGGTTTCCGTGCTCCGGCCAGCCGCCCCTGCGGTAGGCCGGCGTTCCGATTGCCAGCACCATCACCGTGAGGACGCAGCTGCCGATCATGACGCCCACCATGGACAGCGCGTTTCCGCCCAGCAGTCCTACCAGGGGGCTCACCAAACCGGCCACGCCGGACTGCAGGGCACCAATGACGGCTGCCGCGGTCCCGGCCATGTGCCCGTAGTTGTGCAGGGCCAGCACGGAGGCGTTGGCTGGAATCATTCCCTGCGCACCCAGCACGAGCCACAGCCCTGCCATCAGGCCCAGGGCGCCGCCGGCACCCGTGGCCACCACCGCCAGCAGAAGCACGGAAACGGCCAACTGGACAAGGACGGCGGTCCGCAGGAGGCGCACGGGAGGGAACTTCCGGACCAGGGCGGCATTGAGCTGCGCCGAAAGGACCAGCGCTGCGCCGTTCAGCGCGAAGGCGAGGGCGAACTGCTGCTCGGTAAAGCCGTACTCATCCTGGAAGACGAAGGGGGAGCCCACCACGTAGCTCATAATCAGGGCGAGCCCCAGGCCCGGTATGACGGCCAGCGCCATGAAGTGCTTGTCCCGCATGAGAGACCAGTAGGCGCCGGCGACGTGCCGCGGGCGGCCGGGGCTGCGCCTGTCCGCAGGCAGCGTTTCAGGCATGAACTTCCATACGATGGCTACCAGGACGACCCCGATGAGTGCCAGTACGTAGAAGACGGCGCGCCACTGCCAGAGTCCGGCCACGGCTTGGCCCACGGTCGGGGCGAAAAGGGGAGCGACGCCGATCACCAGCATCAGGCGGGACAGCAGGCGGGCCGCGGCCGCGCCGGCGAAACGGTCGCGGATGACGGCGATGGCCACCACGGCGGCCGCAGCGTTGAAGAAGCCCTGCAGGACACGCAGCCCGGTGAGGGTCTCGATGTTGGGCGTAATGGAGCACAGCAGCGAGATCACCACGTGCAGTGAGATGCCGATGACCAGCGGCAGCCGCCGTCCGAAGCGGTCCGAGAACGGGCCGATGACCAGTTGGCCTATCCCGGCGCCAAGGAGGGTTCCGGACAGCGTCAGCTGGGCAGCCGCCTGCGTGGTTTCAAGATCCGCCACCACCGCCGGCAGCGAGGGCAGGTACATGTCCGTCGTGACCGCGGGAAGCGCGGCAAGGGCGCCAAGCATCAGGACGTACTTGATGGAGCGGGGCGCCTGGGGGCCGGCAGTCGGGGATTGATGAGTGTCCGTCACGCGGCAAACCTAACTCGTATGGAAGCACTGATGGTGGGGGTCCGCCGCGTGGCTTGAGCGGTTCAACTGGCGGAGTCCACGTGTTTTACGGATTCCCATGTCTGCCCATAGGGCACCTGGTCGCTGAGTTCGACCGTGAAATGCCCGGCACCCCACTTTGTCACGAGAATACCCCTGGTGGGGTTTTCCATGGCGAGGGCGCGGAGCTGCCGGACCGAGGCATTGAGCTTCTCATCCGCCTCTGAGCGGGTCGTTGCAGAAACGGTCAGGCGATGCGGGGCGCTGTCCATCTGGTGTCCTTTCGCTCGTGGATCTGCTGGGGGCTGCGCAATAGAAAGTGGAGGGCGGCCGGCCGGGGCGCCGGAAGGGCGCCCCGGCCGGGATGTCAGGTTCAGGTACCGGGTGTTACCTCGACGCCGCAGTGCAGCCTGCGGCTGTGGTCCACCACTCGGGTTTCTCCAGTGAGGGCGACCGTCGCCTTCAGGCGGATGTCTCCGCTGGAGGCGCCGAAGCCGAGTTCGAGGTCGCCTGGTTCGACGATCCGGCGGCCGTCCCGTCCCGTGAAGGATGCGACGTCGGCCGGTACCGTGAAGGCAACGCGGGCGGATTCACCCGGCTCGAGGGGAACGCGGGCATATCCGACGAGCCGCTGCTCGGGCCGGACAACCGACGCCACGGGATCGTGGAGGTACAGCTGGACCAGTTCCGTTCCTGCCCGGTCACCGGTGTTGGTGACGGCGATGCTGGCCTTTGCTTCGCCGTCCGTGGGGATGGCTGCGGGTCCGTCCACTGACAGCCCGCTCCACTCGAAAGTGGTGTAGCTAAGGCCGTGACCGAACGGGTAGGCAGCGGCTGGATCGATGTTGGAGACGCTGCTGGCCTTGGCCAGCCGGGAGGCCAGGTAGGTGGAGGGCTGCGCGCCCGGCCGGGCAGGGATGCTGACAGGCAGCCGGCCGCTGGGGTTCACGCGGCCGCTGAGGACCTTGGTTACGGCAGGACCGCCCTCCTCGCCGGGGAAGAATGCCTGGACGATTGCGGCGGCTTCTTCGGCGGCGGAGCCCACAGCGTACGGGCGGCCGGTAAGGAGCACCAGCACCACGGGCTTGCCGGTCTGGATCAGCCGGTCCAGCAGTTGCTGCTGGACGCCGGGAAGCACCAGGGATTCCACGTCGCAGCCTTCGCCGCTGGTTCCCCTTCCGAAGAGTCCTGCCCGGTCGCCCAGGACGGCGACCACGACGTCCGCTTCGCCGGCGGCAGCAACGGCGTCGCCAAATCCCTCCGTCGAGGTGCCGTCCACCGAGCAGCCGGCGGTGACGGAGATGGCGCTGCCCGGGAACTCGGCCCGAAGGGCTTCAGCTACGGTGGGCAGCTCGATGCCGACCGGAACGTCCGGGTGCTGTCCGCCCACGTGCGCGGGGAAGGAGTAGCAGCCCAGGAAGGCCTGGGTGTTGTCCGCGTTGGGCCCAACGACGGCGATACGGGCCGGGTTCTGCAGCGGCAGGATGCCGTTGTTGCTGGCCAGGATGATCGATTCCTCGGCGATCCGGGCTGCCAGTTTCCGGTTGGTCACGGTATCGAGCGTGATGCTGCCTTCCAGGCGCGCACTGTCCTGCGTGTTGGCGCTCTCCAGGGCAGGCGGAACCGCCGACCAGCCCTCGTCCAGCAGGCCCAGTTCGATCTTCTGCACCAGCACCCGGTGCAGCGCGCGGTCCACCATGCTTTCCGGCAGGCGCCCTGCCTCGATCTCCGCGATGAGGTGCTCGCCGAAGGCGTGCACGGTGGGGAGTTCGACGTCGACGCCCGCGGCCAGCGCGGCGGCTGCGGCTTCACCGAGGGAACCGGCGACGCCGTGGAGGTTCTTCAGGAAGGCGATGCCGAAGTAGTCGGCCACAACAGTGCCGCTGAAACCCCAGGTGTCGCGGAGGAGACCGGTGAGCAGGGAGGCGTCGGCGGCTGTGGGGACGCCATCCATGTCCGTGTACGCGTGCATCACCGAGCGGACGCCGGACTCACGGACGGCCATTTCGAAGGGCGGGAGCAGGACATCGGCCTGCTCCCGGGCGCCAACGGACACCGGTGCCAGGTTCCGGCCGGCCTTGGAGGCGGAGTAGCCCACGAAGTGCTTCAGCGTGGCGATGATGCCGCTGCTCTCCAGCCCCTGGATGTAGGCGGTGGCCAGGGTGCCGATCAGGTAGGGGTCCTCGCCGATGGTTTCCTCCACCCGCCCCCAGCGGGCGTCACGCACGACGTCGAGCACGGGCGCGAGGCCCTGGTGCACGCCCACGGAGCGCATGTCCTTGCCGATCGCGGCGCCCATGGTGCGGACGAGTTCCGGGTTGAACGTGGCGCCCCAGGCCAGTGGTACGGGGTAGGCGGTGGCCTGCCACGTGGCAAAGCCTGCCAGGCATTCTTCATGCACCAGAGCGGGGATACCGAAACGGTTGGCTGCGGCGATGCGCTGCTGGGTCCGCTGGAGCGACAGCGCGCCGAGCGCCGGGTCGACGGGCGCGGTCCCGAACGGCCTCGTCAGCTGTCCCAGGCCGTTCGGCAGGATTTCATCCAGGTCGACGGGAGGGTTCATCTCATTCTGGTGGGGCGCCACTTCTCCGCCTTCGGTGGAGGCGCCAACCCAAACTCCAAAGAGCTGGCCTGTCTTCTCCCGGAGGGTCATGGCGTCAATGAGGCTGTGCGCACGTTCTTGGGCCGTGGCCGCGGTGTCGCGCCACGGGGCGCTGTGGGTCGTGGTTTCGGTCATGATTACTTTCCGCCAGCGCCCATGAGGCCCTGGACAAGCGCGCGGCGCGCGAAGAGGTAGACGAGGAGTACGGGCACCATGGACAGGGTCACAGCGGCCAGGAGGCCGGGGATGTTGATACCGAATTGGGTCTGGAAGTTGAACAGGCCAAGCGTGACCACCCGGGTGGACTCGGACTGGGTCAGGATCAGCGGGAAGAGAAAGCCGTTCCAGGCCTGGAGCGCCGAGAACACGGCAATGGTGGACAGGCCGCCCTTGGACAGTGGCAGGACCAGGCGCAGGAAGGAACGGGCGGGGGTTGCGCCGTCCATTGCCATGGCTTCATAGAGCTCAGGCGTGATGTCCCGCATGGTCCCGCTCAGGATGATGGTGCAGATCGGCAGGGCAAAGGCCGCGGTGGGGAGGATAACGCCCAACAGGTTGTCATAGAGGCCCACAGTGTTAATGAGGTAGAACACGGGAACGATGACGGCCTGGGCCGGGATGGCAAGGCCCAGCAGGAACAGGCGGAAGATGGCTGAAGCGGCCCGGCTCTGGCTGCGGACAATCGCGTAGCTCAGCGGCGGCACCAACAGCAGGACGAGCCCCACCACGCCGACCGTGACGATGATGGTGTTCAGGAAGTAGCGGCCAAAACCGCTGGTGACGGCATCCACATAGTTCTGGAGGGTGAACGTGGTGGGCAGGGACAGCGGCCCGTTGTCGCCGAACCCGGCACGCGTCTGGAAGGTCGCGGACAGCATCACGTACAGCGGAACCGCCACGATGCCCAGCCAGATGAAGGCTCCGATGCCGGCGAGGTAATTCGGACGTGTTTTCATTTAGAGCCCCTCCAGGGAACTGCGCATCTTGTCGTAACCCGAGAGGCGGACCACAGCGAAGGAGATGGCCGTGGAGATGACCACGAGTACCAGCGCAATGGCGCTGCCGGTGCCGAAATCGAACCGCCGGAAGGCTTCCTGGTACATGTGGAAGGCGGTGATGGTGGTACCGGTTCCCGGGCCGCCGTTGGTCAGGATGAGGACGGTTTCAAAGGTGGTCAGGCCGCCGACCACCATGAGGATCACCGAGGTGATGATGCTGTTCTTCAGCTGCGGCAGCGTGATGCTGAAGAACTGCCGGACGGTGCCGGCACCGTCGATTGAAGCAGCCTGGTACAGGACAGGCGGGATCTGCCGGGCGGCACCCTGGTAGATCAGGGTGTGGAACGGCGTGAACTGCCACATGCCCACGAAGATCAGCACCGCGATGGCACCGGTTTGCGTGCCGAGGACATTGCCGTCTCCAAACAGCCAGGACATCTGGCCGGGAATTCCGAAGTTGGGGTCCAGCAGTGCCCGCCACAGAACGGAAATGGCGGCTGAGGACAGCAGGAGCGGAACAAAGTAGATGGCGCTGAGGATCGCGCGGTTCCTCTGGTTCCCGGCAGCCCAGACGCCGAGCAGAATGCTGAGCGGGGTCTGCGTGACGATGCCGAGCACGATGAACAGCAGGCTGAGCCACAGGCTCTGGAGCATGACCGGGTCCTCGAAGAGGGCTTCCCAGTTCTTGAGCCCGACGAACTTCGGGTCGCCAAGGCCGCTCCAGCTGGTGAAGGAGAGCGCGGCCACCGCCAGGAGCGGGACCAGCGCGAAAAGTGCAAAGAAAATGCTGGCAGGAAGGGCCCAGACAAAGCCGGGGCGGCCCACGGAGGAGCCGCCCCGGCTCGCAGGGCGGCCCTCAGCGGGGCCACCCTGGCGTGCCGGGCGCCTGCGTGGTGCAAGCGTCGTCGTCATAGTTGTTTCCTAAAGGCTCTGCATGGCCTTGATGAAGCCGTCTTCGTCGATCTGTCCGCTGAAGAACTGGGCGACGGCGGTGTGGATGGTGACAGTTGCTTCCGGCGGGTAGGCCTGGTCCCAGGAGAGCTGGAAGGACGGGGCTTCCTTCACCAGGTTGAACTGGTACTTGGCGTACTCAGGGTCTGCTGCCTTGTCGAGGAACTTTTCCGTGTTGTTGGTGGTGGGCAGGTTTCCGATGCCCACCTGTTCCTGCACGAACTGGTCCGAGTACATGAGCTTAAGGAAGTCGCGCACGGCTTCCGGGTAGCGCGTGTTCTTGTGCACTGAGTAGAAGTTGTTGGTGTTGCCCACCAGGTTGTCCTCGTCACCGAGCCCGCCTTCGATCTTGGGGAACTCGCTGTAGCCCAGCACCTCGGCGGCGAACGCAGGGTCGCTGCTCTGCTGCGTGGAGTACTCCCACGAGCCCATCAGCTCAAAGCCCGCCTTGCCACTGGCAAGAAGGGCGGGTGAACCGCCGTCGGTGAACTTCACGGAATCAAAGTTCGTGCCGAACGCTCCTGCGTCAATCAGGTCACGGAGCATGCCCAGGGCCTTGCGGCTTTCCTCCGACTCCCAAACGCTGGTGTCACCCTCCAGGGCTTTCTGGAACAGGCCTTCACCGGCCACCCGGTCGTAGACGTACTCAACCCACATCAGGGTAGGCCAACGGTCCGCGCCGCCCAGGGCGATTGGGGTGATGCCCTTGTCCTTGAGGATCTTGACGTCCTCGAGGAGTTCGTCCCATGTGGCGGGAGGGTTGGCAATGCCTGCATCGGCAAGCACCTTGGAGTTATTGAAGAGCATGACTGGCTGCGTTCCACGCATGGGGATGCCATAGGCCTTGTCGTCAATGACTGCGGTCTCAAAGACAGACGGCAGGAAGGCGTCCTTCAGCTGCGGATCTTCCTTGATGAAGTCATCGAGCGGGAGGAGCAGGTCGGCATCAACGAAGTTCTTGATGCTGCCGCCACCCCAGTTGAAGAAGATGTCCGGAGCCGTGGGCGTGTCGATAATGGTCTGCAGTTTGGACTGGTACTCGGCGCCCGGAATCTTGTCCAGGACAACCTTGACCTCAGATGTTGCATTGAACGTGTCGATGATCTTTTGCTCGACGGTGTTGCCAGCGTCGCCGTACATCGCGATGTGAATTTCATTTTCGGGCCGGCTGGCTGCGCCGTTCCCTCCTGAGCATCCGGCCATAGTCAGGCCGAGGGCCAAAGCCGCGCCGCCTGCAAGGCTGCGGGCCACCCATCCATGCTTGTTCATCCTTGAACGCCTCTCGAAAGTTTCGATACCTAGATCGAAAGTTGTTTTACGGATCACAGTCTAGGTGTGCCGTGGGCCACGCGCAAGACTTCCGCTAAGTTGCGTTACATTTATCGAAACTCTCGCTATCATGATGTCCATGACCAGCCCTGTTTCCCCATCTGATACGCGCGTGACCCTGGCCCAACTGGCCGAGGAAGCGGGCGTATCCCTCTCCACCATCTCGAAGGTCCTCAACGGGCGGTCAGATGTTTCGCGGAAAACGCGAACGAAAGTTGAGGAGCTTTTGGAGGAGCACGGGTACAAAAGAAGGAATGCGTCCTCGAAATCGGCGCTCCTGGAGCTCGTTTTTCCCGAACTTGAAAGCGCATGGGCTCTGGAGATCATCCGCGGCGTCGAAAATGTCGCCAAGGCCAACGGCCTGAGCGTGGTGCTGACGGAAAGCGGCACCCGCAAAGCTCCGGCTGCCGGCTGGGTGGAAGGTGTCATGGCGCGGCGCCCCGCTGGCGTGGTCCTGGTATTTTCCGACCTGCCGCTTGAGTACCGGCAGCAACTGGAGTCGCGTTCCATTCCCTTCGCCATCATCGACCCGGCCGGCGACCCGGCCCCCGATGTTCCGTCGGTCGGCTCAGCCAACTGGGCGGGGGGAATGATGGCAACCCGGCACCTGATTGAACTGGGGCACAGGCGCATTGCCGCCATCTCGGGACCGGAAGACATGATGTGCTCGCTGGCGCGGATCGACGGCTACAGCTCCGCCCTGAACGCCGCGGGCATTCCGCTGGACCGCTCGCTCATCAGGTACGGCGACTTTCAGGTTGACGGCGGCCGCGCGCACGCGCTGGAACTGCTGCAGATGAAGGACCGCCCCAGTGCTATCTTCGCGGGCAGCGACCTGCAGGCGCTCGGGGTGCTCGATGCGGCCCGCCAGCTGGGAGTGTCCGTTCCGGATCAGCTGTCCATCGTCGGATACGACGACCTCCAGGTGGCCCGCTGGTCCAGCCCGGCCTTGACCACGGTGCACCAGCCCCTGATTGAGATGGCCGAAGAGGCGGCGCGGATGGTCTTGCGTCTGCGCGAAGGCGAGCGGCCGCAGAATCTGCGCCTCGACCTTGCAACATCGCTCGTTGTCCGCCAAAGCACCGCAGGGCCCGCCAGCTGATGCCTACCAACACCTCTCCTGAAAGGAACCGGATGTCACCTATCGCCAACCCCAACGGTGAGCTCATCACCCTCCACGCGGGGGACTATGCGGCAACAGTCACTACTGTGGGTGCGGGACTGCAGCACCTCTCGTACCAGGGCAAGGACTTGGTGCTTCCCTTCCCGGCCGCTGAGCTGCCCCCGGCATATGCGGGAAAGACCCTCATGCCGTGGCCGAACCGGGTGGCGGGCGGGTCCTATGCCTTCGGCGGGCAGTCCTATGAGCTGCCCGTCAACGAGGCAGCCACCGGCAGTGCCCTGCATGGGCTTGCACTGTGGAGCGAGTGGCTGGTGGAGCAGCGCTCTGCGGCCTCCGTGACCCTGACGCACCTCCTGCGGGGCGAACCCGGTTATCCCTTCCAGCTGGCCCTCTCGGCGTCCTACGTGCTGGACGCTGCCACAGGGCTGGGGGTTGAGCTTGAGGCCCGAAATTGCGGCACGGCGCCGGCACCCTATGGCTGCGGCTCCCACCCCTACGTCACGGTAGGAGGCGAGGATATCTCCAACTGCGAATTGGGCTTCCGGGCACGCAAGGTGCTCCTGACGGACGAGAAGCTGCGGCCTGCCGGACTCCTTGACAGCCAGGGAACAGACTTTGATTTTTCGGCGGCACGGAAGATTGCCTCCCAGTCCTTGGACCACGCCTTCACCGATCTTCCCGAGGGGGAGTGGGACGTCACCCTGCGCAACCCTGCCTTGCAGCTTTCAGCCGTGGTGCGGTCGGCCACTGCTCAGGCGCCTTGGCTGCAGCTCTACTCGGGTGAGCTGCGCGGCCGCAAAGGACTTGCCGTGGAGCCGATGACCTGCCCGCCTGATGCTTTTAATTCGGGGCAGGACCTCGTTGTCCTGGAGCCCGGGCAGTCGCATGCCCTCGCCTTCAGCGTGTACGGGCTGGAGGGTTAGACAAAACGGCCCGGAACCAGAAGGTTCCGGGCCGTTTGACTATCTGCTGTTGATCTTATTACCGCTGGTAGGCCGGGTGCTGGCTGTAGCGCTGTTCCCCGCCCGGGGTTGCCGCCGCAAGGGTGGACTGCAGTGCGTAGTAGGAAGGCTTGCGGGTGTAGTCCTCCCACATCACTGTTGCCTCGCCCTCGCCGCCGAAGAAGACAGGCACCCAGGAGTACTTGTCGTTGAAGCCCCAGATGGTGAAGGACTTGCATCCCTCAACGTTCAGGCATGCGTCCAAGGCCCGCTGGTAGTAGCTCGCCTGCTTGGCCAGCTGCTCGTCCGTAGGCTTGGTTCCGGCCGGAACGTCCATACGGACGTCGATCTCAGTGACGGCCGTTTCCAGGCCGAGGTCTTCAAAACGCTGAAGGTTTGCCTGCAGGTCCCCAGGGAAACCATAACGGGTGCTCAGGTGGCCCTGGACGGCGAAGCCATCCACCTTGACTCCCTGGGCCAGGAGCTTCGAAATGAGGCCGACGTAGGCCGTGCTCTTGGGGTTGATGCTTTCCACGCCATAGTCGTTGAAAAAGAGCTTGGCGCTGGGGTCGGCTTCCTGGGCCCAGCGGAAGGCATCGGCGATGATTTCCGGCCCGAGCTCCCGGATCCAGATGTTGTCGGCGGTGCGCAGCGTTCCGTCGCCGTTGAAGATCTCGTTGGCGACATCCCACTGCTGGATCTTGCCGGCGTACCGTCCCACCACGGTGGTGATGTGGTCCTTGAGGATGGAACGGAGTTCCTCCTTGCTGAAGTTCCCCTGCTCCAGCCAGGCGGGGTTCTGGCTGTGCCAGAACAGCGTGTGGCCGCGCACCACCTGTCCATTCTGCTGCGCAAATTCCACGATGGCGTCCATTTCCGCAAACCGGTACTGGTCCCGCTGCGGGTGGATGAACTCCCACTTCGCCTGGTTCTCAGGGGAGACGGAACTGAATTCCGCTGCCAGCACTTGGCGGTACTGGGCATCAGAGGTGAACGGGTTGGCGTAGGGCATGGTGTCGTGGTGCCCGCCGCCGGCAACTGCCGTGCCGATCCGGACGTCCTTGGGGGCGGCCCAGCGCAGGGTGTCCTGCTTTGCAAGGCCGGGGGGCTGCGGCTTGCCATCCTGGCCTGCCATCGCGGGCAAGGCCGTCGGGAGGACAAAGGTCGACGCCAGTGCAGCGGCGGCGACGAGTTTTGCAACCTTCATGAAGAGCTCTCCTTTGAGGTACTGAGTAAATCGGCGGATGAGGCCGAGAAAGCGACTTCCGGAAGTTTCCGGAAGTCGCGTAGAAGTAGGTTAGGAATATTTCGGAGCGCGCGTCAAGAGTTTCGACAAAACTGAATCCGTCCACCGTGCTGGAAAGGCCTATACTTGCAGCGGACCAGGAGGAATGCGTGCAGGAAAGTCACCGCCCGGCAGTCACTATTTCGGCCATCGCCGCCGAGGCAGGTGTATCTGTGCCCACTGTTTCCCGGGTGCTCAACGGCCGCGGTGATGTTGCCCCCCGGACCCGTGAACGCGTGGAAACGCTGCTCAGGGATTACGGCTACCAGCGGCGGGGAGCACGTCCGGAAGCACGCTCCGGGCTCATCGACCTCGTATTCAACGACCTGGACAGTCCTTGGGCCGTGGAGATCATCCGCGGCGTGGAGGAAGCTGCCAATGAGGCGGGGGTCTCCACGGTGGTGTCCGCCATCCACCGCCAGACCAGCCCCACCTCAACCCGGCAGTGGCTCGACAACGTCAGCGCCAGGGCCAGCGACGGGGCAATCCTGGTGACCACCGACCTTGATTCCTTCCTGCGCGCAGAACTCCAGCGCCTGCAGGTACCTGCGGTAGTGGTGGACCCTGCCGGCGTGCCCGACCTGGACGTGCCCACCATCGGCGCCACCAACTGGACGGGAGCGGTGGGCGCAACAGAGCATTTGACAGCGGCCGGCCACCGCCGCATCGGGTTCGTCGCCGGTACACCTGGACTGTGGTGCAGCCGAGCAAGGCTGGACGGTTACAGGGCGGGCCTGGATGCGGCGGGTATTGCTTTCGATCCAGCGCTGGCCATGGAGGGCGACTTTGACTACCAGTCCGGTTTCCGCGCCGGCTGCAGCCTGCTTGAGTTGCCGGAGCCGCCCTCTGCGGTCTTCGCCGCCAGTGACCAGATGGCCCTCGGAGTGTACGAAGCGGTGCGCAAGAAGGGCCTGCGGGTGCCCGAGGACATCAGTGTTGTAGGGTTCGACGATCTTCCTGAAGCCCGCTGGGCTTCGCCTCCCCTCACCACCGTCCGGCAGCCGCTGGCCGAAATGGGCAAACTTGCCGCCCGCACGGTACTTCGGATGCTCCAGGGCGAAGGCCCCGAGAGTCCCCGAGTGGAACTGGCCACCCGGCTGGTGGTCCGGGAGAGCACTGCCGCACCGGCAAGCCACTAATCCTGCCGCCAGCCCCTCTCTGAAACAAAGCCATCGTTTCCCGCCGCACCCTTGACGGTGCCCGCGCGGGACTCTACGCTGAGCTCGTTCCGGAAATTACCGGAAATCTTTGTGATTCCCGCGCCGTAGTCCGTGCCCAGGGACGCGGCGGGGCTCATGATGACAGAAAGGAAAGCAATGACGCTACCGATTCGCCGCCCAGTTTCCCTCCGTAAGGCAGCCTTCCCCCTTGCGGCGGCAGTTCTCGCCCTGGGTGCTTCTGTTCCCGGGGGACTCGCCGGGGCAACGGCAGCACAGGCGGACGAGGCAACTTCCGCGATTGTCGACTCCACCCGCCACGACGGAAAGTACACCAGCCTGACCTTTGACGACGGCCCACACCCCGTGACCACTCCCAAGCTGCTGGCAGTCCTGGACAAGCACCACGTCAAGGCGACATTCTGCCTCTGGGGCGACCATGTGAAGCAGCACCCCGACATCGTGCGGCAGATCGCGGCGGCGGGCCACCTGCTGTGCAACCACACCATGCACCACGACAACATGGCGGAATGGAGCGCCGAGGCCATTAGGGCGGACCTGCTGGAAACCAGCGCGGCCATCCGGGAAGCCTTGCCGGATGCGAAGATCGACTATTTCCGTGCCCCGTACGGAAGCTGGGGGCAAACGCCGGAAGTAGCCGCGGAACTGGGCATGCAGCCGCTCGGCTGGCAGCTGACCATCAGTGACTGGGAGCCGCCCGGAACGCAGGAGCTGGTCCGGCGGCTCCGTGAAGGAATCCGGCCCGGCGGGGTTGTGCTGCTGCACGATGGCGGCGGTGACAGAACGCAGACCGTGGAAGCCGTTGATGAGGTTATTCCGCAGCTCAAGGCCGAAGGGTGGAAGTTTGACAGGCCTGCCCGGCGCGGCTGACCGTGAAACTGGAGCTGTCCTAATCTTCCGGGAACTCCGCGCCGAGACTTGAGAGGACGCCGAACGCCTTGGTCCGGATCTCCTCGTATTCCTCCTCCGGGACGGAATCGGACGTGATGGCGCCGCCGATGCCGAGGGTCAGCTCGGCGGTGCCGTCACCTTCCGCGCTGATTACCAGGGTCCGGATTGCGACGGCGAGGTCCGTGGCCCCGTTAAGGGAGAAATAGCCGATGGCGCCGGAGTAGACGCCGCGCGCCCCGCCCTCCAGCCGGTCCAGGATCGCCATGGTGCTGATTTTGGGTGCTCCGGTCATCGAGCCGGCAGGGAAGCAGGCAGCCACCGCCTCGGCCCGCGATGATCCCGGCAGCAGCCGGGCGTCAATGGTGCTGACCATCTGGTGCACGGTGGCGTAGCTCTCGATGGCGCACAGCCTGCTCACGGTGACCGAGCCCGGGACGGCGAAGTGGCTGAGGTCATTCCGCAGCAAATCGACGATCATGATGTTCTCTGTCCGGTCCTTCAGCGAGGTAGCCAGGTCCTCCCGCAGCTGCCGGTCCTCGTGCGGATCGCCCGCCCGCCGGCGGGTTCCCTTAATGGGCTCGGCGCGCATGCCGCCGTCGCACGCTATTTTCAGGAACCGCTCCGGCGAGGTGCTGGCCACGGTGAGCCCGCCCAGTCTCAGGTAGCTGGCGAAGGGAGCGGGATTCCTGCCGCGCAGCGCGAGGTAGGTGCTCCACGAATCCAGCGCGTTCACCGGTGCGCGTGCCGACAGGGTTGTGGTCAGGCAGACCTCGTAGGAGTTGCCTTCCGCAATCTCATGCTGGGCGGCGGCGACCTTTTCCAGATACGCCCCGCGGCTGTCCCGGCTGCGGAAGGATGGCGGCGCCGGAAGTACGACGCCGGTGCTGCCGCCGGCCACCGCCGCCGGTTCCGCGGCTGCCACGGCCCCACGCGCTTCAGCAATCCACTGGTCCGCATCCAGAGCGTCAAGTGCCAGTAGCCAGGCAGTCCCTTCCTTGTGGTCCAGGACCACCGCCCTGGCGGCGAAGATCAGGGCGGCGTCCGGCGTGCTGGAGGGAAGGTCGGTTCCGCCGGTTTCGCGCTTGAGCTCGTAACCCAGGCAACCCAGCCAACCCAGCATGAAGTCGCCGGGATACCCTTCAGGATTGTCGACGGCGCGGGCGCCCCAGACGGTGCCGAGCCAGCGGAAGAAAGGTCCTTCCACCGTGGCGGTTGCGCAGCCGGCACGGACGAGGCTGCGGCCCCTGTGGTGCGTTACGGACTGGCCGAGAATGCCGCCGTCGTCCGCCATGATGCTGAAGCGGCTGCGCTCCAAAGCACTGGATGCCGCTGCTCCGGACTGGTGCGCTCCGGCTGTGTCCGCGTTCGAGGAGTCCAGCCAGACGGCATTGGCGGAGCCGGCATACAGGGCATGGAACAGCTTGGCGGGATCCGGCCGGACCTCCAGCCGCTCCGACCGCAGGCGGATCCCGTGGCGCGCGGAGAGCTCCGGCGCCAGGGCAGGTGCCAGCCGGGGGAGGTAGGGGAGGACCTGGAGTATGTCTCCGGGTGCAGAACCGTCGGCCGGGTTCCGTACCCGGAGGTCGGCGTGGCCGGGGACGTCATCACCCGCGAGCCACTCTTCCTCCTGCGATGCCCACTGGTCCCAGTACGGCTCGTAGGTTGCGCCATCACGCTGGAGCGCCCTGGTCCTGCGCACGTCCTCCGGGGATTCGGCCCAGATGACCGCGCTCAGCAACGGCCGCGCTTCGGCGGCGGCGGCGCCCACGCCCTCCACGATGACGATCTCAGCGGGCAGCGTCACCCGGGCATCGCCGTCGTAGTGCCTCTCCCAGTCCCAGCTGACCCATGCTGCGGCCTCCCCGCGGCTCAGCGGCGTCAGCACGGTGGAGACGTAGCGTTCGATGCCGGGCGCCAGGCCGTTCCAGCCGGGGTAGATGTCCTCGAGGTGGAACAGGGAAACCTTGTGGTGGACGCGCAGCCGGGCTGCAAGTTCGACGGCGAGGGTGGTCTTCCCAGCGCCGGAACGCCCGTCAATAGCGATGATGACGGGGGCTGGGCTCATGCAGTAGAGCGTACCGTTTTCAGTAAGCCTGCCGCTGAAGTTGCCGGCTCCCCCAGCATGGCTGACTTGATGTGGTCCACAATTCCGGGCAGGGCGGCGTGGATCTGGTGCCAGACGGCGTCAAAGTCCGCATGCCCGCCATACCAGGGATCCTCGATGCCCTGGTCCAGGGAATCGAGGCCGGCCATGGCGGGGTCGAAGCTGCGGAGCATGCGAATCTTGTACAGGGATTCCTGGTCGGGCGCCGCTTCGCTCAGCCATGCGTAGTGGTCGATGTCCAGTGCAAGGATCAGGTCCCGCTCCTGAAACCATTCGCGAACCCATTCGCGGGCGACGTGCCGGTCTGACACAAGTTGGGCCGCGGCCAGCCTGCGGGCTGCCCTGGGATCGATGGGCCTGCCGGCCTCATACCCTGTGGTTCCGGCCGAGTCCACGGTCACCAGCCCGTCGAGTCCCTCCCGCTCCAGTGCCGCGGTGAGCATGAGCTCGGCCATGGGCGACCGGCAGATGTTTCCGGTGCAGACGGCGATGACGCGGTATGGGCTCGACGTTGAGTTCATGGAACTAAGCATGAGCGCTAACAGCCGGGTTGGCTAGATGCGTATTCATAAAAGTTGACTGGCTTGTAAAGAAGCATGACTTGGCTGGAAATGGGTAGGTAACAACGTTGAGGCCTGTCCGGTCAGTGCATGAAGGCGAGCAAGATACCGACCGCAACGAAGAGGATCCCGAAGACTTTGCTGAGGACAAGTTGGCCGCGTTCCGTACGGGTGAACCGCTGGAAGGAGCGGGCTGCCGCCGCAAAGAAGAACCACATGACCAGGATGTCGATGGCCACGATCGTTGCCGTCAGCACCGCGTACTGGGCCAGGAGTGGCTGGTCCGGACGGATGAACTGGGGCATGAAGGCGAGGAAGAAGACGATTGCCTTTGGGTTGAGCAGGTTCACCCAGAGACCGCGCCGGAAGATGGACCAGGCCGGCTCGTTGCGGAGGACCGCAGCCTGCTGTTCCTCCACGCTGGGCTTGCTGAGGAATTGCCTGATGCCCAGGTACACGAGATAGGCCGCACCGGCGTAGCGGATCACGTTGAACGCGACGGGCGAGCTGGCCACGAGCACGCCGACTCCCAGGGCCACGATCACCACATGGATCACGAGGGCTGCCTGCTGGCCGAGTATTCCCCACATGGAGCGGCGGAAGCCGGCGTTCAGGGAATTGCTCATGGTGTTGATGGCTCCGGCGCCTGGGGTGAAACTGATCAGCGCGCCGGCGCCTGCGAGGGCCAGCCAAAGGGAAAATTGCACCCCGCAATCTTACGCGTGCCTGTCTGTGGGATATGGCGTGCCGCCTGAAGGGCTCCTGCAACTCAGGCCCTGGCGATGACCTCACCGTTCGGGATCAGGAACCAGCCGTCGTCCGTGGAGCCCCAGCGGTGCCAGCCGGCGGAGATGCGGGCGAGGTCCGCGGGGTTGGCGAAGCCGTATTCCAGGGCCTGCTCCGCGAAGGCCGAATGCAGGACCCGCTCGCCCCACACCCGCGCCTGCCAGCGGCGCTGCTGGCCGGTGGCGTAGAGCCAGTTGCTGCTGCTGGGGGCGACGTCGGTGAACCCCGCCGCCTGCGCCCAGCTGACCAGCCGCCGCCCGGCGTCGGGCTCCGCCCCGTTGTGCCGTGCGATCCTCTGGTAAAGCTCCATCCATTCGTCCAGCTCTGGAATGGCGGGGTACCAGCTCATGCCGTGGAAGTCGGCGTCGCGGACGGCAACGATGCCGCCTGGCTTTGCCACGCGCCGCATCTCACGCAATGCCTCCACCGGATCTGTCAGGTGCTGGAGCACCTGGTGGGCGTGAACCACGTCGAACGTATCGTCCTCGAAGTCCAGGTCGTAGATGTTGCCGGCAACGAACTCTACGTTGGGCACCTCGCGCTCGACCGCCAGTGCCTGTGCCTGGGCGATGATATCCGGCGACCTGTCCAGACCTGTCACTTTGCCGGGGGCTACGACGGCGGCGAAGTCGCACGTGATGGTGCCTGGTCCGCAGCCGACGTCAAGCACGTTTGTTCCCGGCGCGAGGTGCGGCAGGACAAATGCGGCGGAGTTTTCGGCAGTCCTGGCCGCATGGGCGCGGACCACGGATTCGTGATGGCCGTGGGTGTAAACGTCATCTTCAGGCTGCTGCGCACTCATAACCAAACGCTACCCCCAACGTGCCGCCCTAACTGTTATTGCCGGGCGTCAGGGCGGCGGTCAGTTGAGGGCGCTCCTGGGGAGGGCGGCCTTCTGGCCTTTCCTTCCCAAGCTGGTTTCTGTGGACGGGCGCGAACCGGAACTTGTCACCGGGCTGGAGGGCCAGGAGGGATTGTGGCATGCCACCGGCTCCCTGGTCGCCAGGCGGCCGCGGATATGGCTTGCCTCGGTCCTGCTGTTGGTGGCCGCCTCCGCAGGCGTCCTGCAGCTCAAGGCCGACGGCGTCCCGCAGACGGACGTCATCCTCACCGCGTCCAATGCCGTGGATGGCCAGGACGCGCTGGTGCGTCACTTCGACGCCGGCAGCGGCAGCCCCGCCGTCGTGGTTGCAGACCAGGGCAAGGCGCAGGAAGTGCTGGACACCGTGAAGGCGGCCGACGCCGTGGACGAAGCCTACCTGTTGGCGCAGGGTTCGGTGCCCATTACCGGAGCCCCCGGCACTTCCAGCGCCCCTGACGTCCGCGAGGGCAAGGTGCTCATCAACGCCACGCTGGACTCGGCTGCGGACTCGCTTGAAGCCGAGGAAGCGGTCAAGGCGCTGCGCGAGGAAGTGAAGAGGGTGGATCCGGGGGCCCTGGTGGGCGGTGTGACCGCGACGGCGCTGGACACCAACACCACCGCCCAGCGCGACCTGGTGATCATCATCACCGTGGTCCTGGTGGTGATCCTCTTCATCCTGATGCTGCGCTCCGTCCTGGCGCCGGTCCTGCTGGTGCTTTCCGTGGTGCTGTCCTTATGTTGTTGACCGGTGGTTCCGTGGCCGTTGTAGGGTGGCTACCCAGGGGAGGCGGGTATTGGCTTTGTTGCTGTGGCCGGACGACTCATTAAATTGAGAGACGCGACATGATCGCCCGATAAGGACACGCCGGCGTTGTCGGACTGGCCCCGGCACCCCGGGACTCCGGCCGGATCACCGGCAACCACCACCGGCCCGGACGTTACGACCGACGGCTTTTCCGCGTCTTTTACCTCTCCGGGTTCTCGGCCCTGAGAAGCGGCCCCGCTCCCGGACCTACTACGACCGAAAACGTCTTGAGGAAAAACTCACGTCCAGGCCATGCTCTCCCTGGCCCGGCGCCGCCTCAACGTCCTCTGGGCCATGCTCCGCGGCGGCACCACCTACATGGCAGTCTCGGCAGGGGTTACTTCCGTGGCCGCCTGACGAGACACACCAGCGGAGTCGACCAGCCCATTGGCGAACCTCGACGGCGGGTAGAGGTCCACTCCACGTTCATCCCTCTGGAGGTGTGGCGGTAGTTCCACTGCGGCAGGGTCAAGCTCAGGCCTGAATCGCTAGGGCATGATCTTGTACAGATCGATGACTGTCTCTTCGGGCGGTGATGCGAATCCGCCCTCGATGCCCTGCTGCATCAGGGGAAGGAGGGTGCCGTCACGGAATTTCTCCCAGCTCTCCTTCGACTCATGGACGGCTATGATCGTCCAACCACCGGCAGAAGCGCCTGCGGCATGGAAGATCTGACCGTCGGGCAGGCGCCCCTCGCCTGGGTGAGTGGCGGCAATTGAGGCCTCGTACTGGTCCTTTGTGCCTCCCGGGAAGAAGTGCAGGATTCCGTAGGGCGTGGCTTCCATATCTGCTCCTTGGGATGGTCTGGATGTGTTGGACATGCCAAACATCGACCCCGTCACTCGGGATGTCAAGCACTCGCCAACATCATTGAGATTCCTACGGTGCCATGGGAGTTTCTGCCCTCTTCCTCAACAACATCCTGGGCTTCCCCGGCGCGGACGCCACGGTGCCTCTTTTCGGCTTCGTTTTCCTGGTAGCCCTTGGCGTGGACTACAACATCTTCCTGATAAGCGGAGTCCGCGAGGAATCGCTCAAGCACGGCACCCGCTCGCTGCCACCTTCGCGGCCCTGGGCGTCATCCCCATCATGTTCTTGGTGCAGCTTGCCTTCATCGTGGCCTTCGGCGTGCTGCCGGATACCGTGCTGGTGCGCTCGCTGCTGGTGCCCGCCCTGGCCTACGACATCGGTCCCCGCATCTGGTGGCCCAGCAAACTGGCGCGGCAGGAGTTTGAGGAGCGTCCGGGCCGGGCTGAGGCCCTGTTGGCGGAAACACCCGCTCGATAGACTGCCAATGCGCCCGCATGGACGCGGAACTCAAAGGAGAGATGCACCATGACTGAGAACCCGGAAATCCCTGGCGAGGAGCCGCGAAGGGGAAGCACGGCCCCTGGGCTGGAAGGCGAGGGTGGGCAGTATGTGGACGGCGACTATGGTGATGCAGGTGCGGCAGGCGCCCGTGGCGAAGGCCTCGAGGGTGGCGAGTACGCGGACGGTGATTACGGTGCTGCAGGCGTCAGCGACACCCCTCGCGATGACCTCGAACAGGGCGGCTACGCCAGTGGCGACTACGGTCCGGCCGGGGGGGTCGGTACTGAGCGCGAAGACCTCGAGGACGGGGAGTACCCGGACGGCGACTACGGTGATGCCGGAGCTGCCAGTTCCGCCCGCGCAACCGATGGCATCCGCGAAGGCCTCACGGACCGGCAGGTGAATACGACGGCCGAGGAGCGCGGTCCGCTGCATGGCGGTCGCGAGAGCGAGCGCTAGCAGGTCAACGAAAAACGTGCGGCGGCGGTTCTCCCATAGCGAAAATGGAGAACCGCCGTCGTTCCCTTTAAGCTGCAGGATCCGCGCCATTGCAGGGAAAAACACCACCGTGACCAGCGCAGCGCCTAGAAGTTGAGCGCACTCCACTCAACTTCTGATTGACATCTGAAGTGCGCTGAGTAAGGTTGAGTGCAGAACGCTCAATAGCGGGCGCCAGCCAGTTTCCAAGGAAAGAAGGAAGCAACACATGTCACGTGCAGTAGGTATTGACCTCGGAACCACCAACTCCGTCGTCTCCGTTCTCGAAGGTGGCGAGCCCACCGTTATTGCCAACGCCGAGGGTGGCCGCACCACGCCGTCCGTCGTTGCGTTCTCCAAGTCCGGCGAGGTGCTGGTTGGTGAGATCGCCAAGCGCCAGGCCGTCAACAACATCGAGCGCACCATCGCCTCCGTCAAGCGCCACATGGGCACTGACTGGAAGGTGGACATCGATGGCAAGAAGTACACCCCGCAGGAAATCTCCGCGCGTATCCTCATGAAGCTGAAGAACGACGCCGAGTCCTACCTGGGTGAAAAGGTCACCGACGCCGTTATCACCGTTCCGGCATACTTCAATGACGCCGAGCGCCAGGCCACCAAAGAAGCCGGTGAGATCGCAGGCCTGAACGTCCTGCGCATCGTCAACGAGCCCACTGCGGCTGCACTGGCTTACGGCTTGGACAAGGGCAAGGAGGACGAACTCATCCTGGTCTTCGACCTCGGTGGCGGTACCTTCGACGTCTCGCTGCTGGAAGTCGGCAAGGACGAAGACAGCTTCTCCACCATCCAGGTGCGCGCCACCGCCGGTGACAACCGCCTCGGCGGCGACGACTGGGACCAGCGCGTTGTTGACTACCTGCTGAACCAGCTCAAGGTCAAGGGCATCGACCTGTCAAAGGACAAGATCGCCCTGCAGCGCCTCCGCGAAGCTGCCGAGCAGGCCAAGAAGGAACTGTCCTCCTCCACCAGCACCAACGTTTCGCTCCAGTACCTGTCCGTCACTCCCGACGGCCCGGTCCACCTGGACGAGCAGCTGACCCGCGCCAAGTTCCAGGACCTCACCAAGGACCTGCTCGAGCGCACCAAAAAGCCGTTCCACGATGTAATCAAGGAAGCCGGAATCAAGCTCTCCGACATCAACCACATCGTCCTCGTCGGCGGCTCCACCCGTATGCCCGCCGTCTACGACCTGGTCAAGGAACTTGCCGGCGGCAAGGAGCCGAACAAGGGCGTCAACCCGGACGAGGTTGTGGCCGTTGGTGCAGCCCTCCAGGCCGGTGTGCTGAAGGGTGAGCGCAAGGACGTCCTCCTGATCGACGTCACCCCGCTGTCCCTCGGTATCGAAACCAAGGGCGGTGTGATGACGCACCTGATCGAGCGCAACACCGCTATCCCCACCAAGCGGTCCGAGACCTTCACCACCGCTGATGACAACCAGCCGTCGGTGGCCATTCAGGTCTTCCAGGGCGAGCGCGAGTTCACCCGCGACAACAAACCGCTGGGTACGTTCGAGCTGACCGGCATCGCCCCGGCACCGCGCGGCATCCCGCAGATCGAGGTCACCTTCGACATCGACGCCAACGGCATCGTCCACGTCTCTGCGAAGGACAAGGGCACCGGCAAGGAACAGTCCATGACCATCACCGGCGGCACCGCGCTCTCCAAGGAAGACATTGACCGCATGGTCCGTGACGCCGAGGAGCACGCAGCCGAGGACAAGGCCCGCCGCGAGGCAACCGACACCCGCAACTCCGCCGAGCAGCTGGCCTACTCCGTGGACAAGCTCATCGCCGACAACGCCGACAAGCTGCCTGAAGAGATTAAGACCCAGGTCCAGGCCGACGTCGACGACCTCAAGAAGGCCCTTGAGGGCACCGATGACGCCGCCGTGAAGAGCGCGTTCGAGAAGCTGCAGGCTTCCCAGACGAAGCTCGGCGAGGCTATCTACGCCCAGGCCGGCTCCCCGGACGGAAACACCGGAGCCGCAGGTGCTGAAGGCGCGGCAGGCTCCGCAGGCGGTAAGGCTGACGAGGACATCGTCGACGCCGAAATCATCGACGAAGACGAAGCGAAGAAGTAATCATGCCCCATCACGGTAACGAGGAAGAGCACACTTCCACCGACCAGAGCAGGCACAACGATGAGCCGGTCATCAGGGACAACCGCAAGGTTGACCCGGTGACCGGACAGGCACGGCACCCCGAGGGCGACCACTCCGCCCCGGGCGCCGGGACCGGGCCGGCCTCGGCCTCGCAGGATGCCGACGGCGACGCGCTGGCTCAGGCTGAGGAGATCCTCAACCGCGTTGAGGTGCCGGCGGAGGAATCCGTGGCCCAGGGCGCGGCACCCGCCGGTTCTGCCAGTGCGGAAGCGGCGGAGCTGAGGAACGACCTGCTCCGCCTGCAGGCCGAGTACGTCAATTACCGCAAGCGGGTCGAACGCGACCGCGCCGTGGCAGGGGAGATGGCCGTGATCGGCGTCCTGAACTCCCTGCTTCCGGTTCTGGACGACGTTGATGCAGCCCGGCAGCACGGCGATCTGGCGGATGGTCCGTTCGCCGCGATCGCGAACAAGCTGGAGAACGCGTTGAAGACGTACGGCCTGACCCGGATCGACGAGACCGGCGTGGAGTTCGATCCCACGATCCACGAGGCCCTGATCCAGCAGCCCGGCGAGGACATCGAAGTTGACACGGTCAGCCAGGTGCTCCGCTCAGGCTACAAGTCAGGCGACCGCGTCCTCCGCGCGGCACAGGTCATCGTCGCGGTTCCGGCGTGAGCCTCGCCTAAGGTGAGGTAACAACATAGCTCGGAGCGGTACAGGGGCCCCGGGAGTGGCATCGGGCCTGCCGAAGCTGGGCGGCTGAGGATCGCAGATCCTTGGCCGTCCAGCGTAGGGGCGGGGGCCCCTGTACCGCGGAGAGCTGTTAGTTAGAAGACTTTGAAAGGAAACGCCATTGGCTAGCCAGGATTGGGTGGACAAGGACTTTTACAAGATCCTTGGTGTTGCCAAGGACGCTTCCGACGCCGACATCAAGAAGGCCTACCGGAAGCTCGCGCGGCAGCACCACCCTGATACGAATGCGGGGAACGCCGCTGCCGAGAAGAAGTTCAAGGACATTTCCGAGGCCTACTCGGTGCTCTCGGATCCGGATGAGCGCCAGCAGTACGACGCCATCAGGGCCATGGGCGGCGGTGCCCGCTTCGCTCCCGGCGGGGCAGGGGCCGGCAACGGCGGCTTCGAGGACCTGTTCGGCGGCCTCTTTACTGGCAACACCGGCCGGCATGCGGGCGGGTTCAACCCCTCCGCCGGCGGCATTCCGCCCGAATTCGCCGACCTGTTCGGCAGTGGCTTCGGCCAGACCGGATACCAGCGGACCCCGCAGAAGGGTGCCGACCGCACCGCTTCCACGAGCATTTCCTTTGCCGGCTCCATCCGCGGCACCACCATCGGCCTGCGGGAACCCAGCGGTGAAGTGATCGACGTCCGTGTTCCGGCGGGAATCAAGGACGGTCAGAAGGTGCGCGTACGGGGCAAGGGCCAGCCCGGTGCCGCCGGCAACGGTGACCTGGTGGTGACCGTCGCAGTCCAGCCGCATCCGTTCTACACGCGCGACGGCGACAACCTCCGCATCCACGTTCCGGTCACCTTCCCCGAAGCTGCTTTGGGGGCGGACGTGGAGGTGCCCACCATTGACGGCGAAAGGGTGCGGGTCCGCGTTCCGGCGGGAACGCCGTCGGGCCGTACGCTGCGGGTCAAGGGCAAAGGCGTGAAGACGTCCAAGGGGACCGGCGACCTGCTGGTGACCATCGACGTCGCCGTTCCCAAGAACCTGAACAAGGAAGCCGAAGCTGCGGTCAAGGCTTTCGCCGAGGCCACTGCCGGAGCCGACGTCCGCGAGGGCCTGGCCGCCAAGGCCCGGTTGTAGCAGGGGAGGTGTGTCTTGGACATCAATGCTGACCAGCCCATCTTCGTGATTTCGGTGGCGGCTGAGCTCGCGGACATGCACCCCCAGACGCTGCGCCAGTACGACCGGTTGGGAATCGTTTCGCCCAGCCGCGCCCCCGGCAAGTCCCGCCGCTACTCCCAGCGGGACGTCAACATGCTGCGTGAAGTGCAGCGGTTGTCCCAGGAAGGCGTTTCGCTGGAAGGGATCAAACGGATCCTGGAACTTGAAAACCAGGTGGCAGCCCTGCAGAGCCGGATTACGGAACTGACCGAGGAACTCGGCAGGCGCCGCCAGTCGCTTGACGCGCGGATCTTCGCCGCAGGCGCGGCGGGAGATGTGGTGAGCCTGGCACGCGGCCAGCGTCCCCGGCCCCGGTCCCAGGCTGTGGTGCTGTGGCGGCCGAGGGCAACCGGCACTTAGCCCGCTGCCGCAGGCGCCGAAGCGGCCCAAGTACCGCGAAACGGGTGCGTGCCGGAATTCGAGTACCCACTACGTCCATTAGCGCCAACGGAGTGACGGTGCTGATCGCCTCTGGCGTCCTGGGTCGATGTGGTGATGGGCATGTCCGTGCTGGTGGCCATGGGGTAGATGCCGTCAGCCGGATTCAGTTGCCGGCAGTCCACGTTGAACCGCCACGGCGAGAACCCCGGGCCCGCCCCGATCACCGCGACGGGAAGGTTCTTGGCTGCATGCATCGGGTCCTCGGTTCCGTCCGTTCGCAAAGCGGCAGGCGTGGCGCTAGGCGTGGGTGGGTTCCTCCACCAGGGCAGTGGCTATGCTGTCCGCGTCCTCGAGTGCTGCCAGGTAGCGCTCGGCGTCGAGGGCGGCGGCGCAGCCGGTGCCGGCGGCGGTGATGGCCTGCCGGTAGCGGTGGTCCACTGCGTCCCCGCACGCGAAGACGCCGGAGAGGTTGGTGACGGTGGTGGGGGAGTCCACCTTGATGTAGCCCTCGTCATCGAGCTCCACCTGCCCGGCCACCAGCTCAGTGCGCGGGACATGGCCAATGGCGACGAAGATGCCGGTGGCTGCCTGGTGCCGGGTCTCCCCGCTTCGGGTGTCAGTGAGCGTCACGCCGGTGACCTTGCCGTCGCCGTGGATGGCGGTCACCGCGGAGTTCCAGGCGAAGCTGATCTTGGGGTTGTCCTTGGCACGCTGGGCCATAATGCGGGAGGCCCGGAGTTCCTCCCTGCGCACGACGACGGTGACGGACTTTCCGAAACGGGTTAGGAACATCGCTTCCTCCATGGCCGAATCGCCGCCGCCGACCACGATGATGTCCTGGTCACGGAAGAAGAAACCGTCGCAGGTGGCGCACCAGGAAACCCCGTGGCCGCTGAACTTCTTCTCCTCCGGCAGGCCGAGTTCCTTGTAGGCGGAGCCGGTGGCGAGGATGACGGCCGGGGCCTCATAGGTTTCCCCGCCGCCGGTGACCACGCGCTTGAGGTGACCGGCCAGCGTGACCTCCGTGACGTCGTCGAACATCACCTGCGCGCCGAACTTTTCCGCCTGCTGCTGCAGCCCGTCCATGAGCTCCGGGCCCTGGATGCCGCCCGGGAAGCCCGGGAAGTTTTCCACTTCGGTGGTGTTCATCAGGGCGCCGCCGGCGGTAACGGAACCGGCCAGGACCAGGGGCTTGAGCCCGGCGCGCGCGGCGTAGATGGCTGCGGTGTAGCCGGCGGGGCCGGAGCCGATGATGATCAGCTGTTCGGTGTTCACGGTGTCGCTCACTGGAGTCTCCTGGTGGTCGGGGCTGGTGCTGGTTGGCGCGGTGCTACTTGGCGGCGGGGGTCAGGGATGCAATCAGTTCCTCAATGCGTCCCTTGATCTCGTCGCGGATGGGGCGGACGGAATCCACACCCTTGCCTGCCGGGTCCTCCAGGACCCAGTCCTCGTACCGTTTGCCGGGGAAGTAAGGGCAATCATCGCCACAGCCCATGGTAATCACCACATCGGATTCCTTCACCGCCTCGGTGGTCAGGACCTTGGGAACCTCGGCGGACATGTCGATTCCCACCTCGGCCATGGCCTCGACGGCGGCCGGGTTGATCCTGTCCGCAGGCTGGGAGCCGGCAGACCGTACTTCAATGGAGCCCTTGGACAGCGAGGTGAGGAACGCTGCGGCCATCTGGGAGCGGCCGGCATTGTGGACGCAGACGAACAGGACGGACGGCTTCTTGTCGGTTTCGGTGCTCATGAAGTTCTCCAGGGATGTAGTGCGGGTCAGAGGGAGGCGGGGGCGGGGCTGAAGAAGCGAATGCGGGCCCAGAGGGCCGCATACACCAGTGCAACAAGTGCCGGCACCTCAATCAAGGGGCCAACGACGCCGGCAAGCGCCTGGCCGGACGTCACGCCGAAGGTGCCAATCGCCACGGCGATGGCCAGTTCGAAGTTGTTACCGGCGGCGGTGAAAGCGAGGGTGGTTGTCTTGGCGTAGCCAAGGCCGAGCCATTTGCCGATCAGCATGCCGGCGCCGAATACCACCACAAAGTAGACCAGCAGTGGAAGCGCGATCCGGGCAACATCCAGCGGGCGGGCGGTGATGGTCCCGCCCTGCAGGGCGAAGAGGAGGGTGATGGTGAACAGCAGGCCGTAGAGTGCCCACGGGCCGAGTTTGGGGAGGAGCGTCCCCTCATACCAGTCGCGGCCCCTGGCTTTCTCGCCGACGGTACGGGTGAGGAAACCGGCCAGCAGCGGGACGCCCAGGAAGACCAGCACCGAGAGGGTAATGGCCCGGAAGGAGAAATCGGCGCTGGTGGTGGGCAGTCCCAGCCAGGACGGCAGGAGCTGCAGGTAGAACCAGCCGAGCGCGCCGAAGGCCACAACCTGGAAGACGGAGTTGATGGCCACCAGGACGGCCGCGGACTCCCGGTCCCCGCAGGCAAGGTCATTCCAGATCATCACCATGGCGATGCAGCGGGCGAGGCCAACGATGATCAGGCCTGTCCGGTACTCGGGAAGATCCGCCAGGAAGAGCCATGCAAGGGCGAACATGAACGCCGGGGCCAGGACCCAATTGATCACCAGTGAGGAAACCATGAGCTTCTTGTCCGCGATGACGCGGTGGGCCTGGTCGTAACGGACCTTGGCCAGCACCGGGTACATCATCACCAGCAGGCCCACGGCGATGGGCAGGGACACTTCGCCCACCTTGACCGCTTCCAATGCTGTGTTCAGGCCGGGGACCAGGTTGCCCAGCAGCAGTCCCAGCACCATGGCAGCGACAATCCATACCGGGAGGAAGCGGTCCAGGGTGGAGAGTTTGCCGACGACGGCTTCCCCTGGCGCGGGCATTGTCTCGGTCGGGGTGCTCACTGGGCTCCTGGTGCTTAGATTGATGAAAATCGATATCTGCAGTATTCCGGGCTATATCGACGGATGTCAATCTACTGCATAATGGGAGTCATGAACCCCCTGCAGACCCTTGACCCCGCCGTCGATGCTTCCTGCTGCGTTCCCTCGGCCAAGCCGGCGCTCAGCGCCGAGGAAGCCCAGCAGAAAGCTCTCGTCTTCAAGGCGCTGGCCGATCCCAACCGCCTGCGCCTGCTGTCCATCGTGAAGGGTGAAGAGGCGGGGGAGTCCTGCGTCTGCGACCTGACCGGGCCCCTCGACCTGGGGCAGCCCACCGTCTCCCACCACCTCAAGATCCTGGTTGAAGCCGGGATCCTGCACCGGGAGAAGCGCGGGACCTGGGCCTACTACTCCCTGGTCCCCGGTGCCCTGGACGACGTTGCCGGGATCCTGTCCGCGCTATAGCACGCGTCCGACTGCCTCCAAGGGCGCGTCAGCCGGCCGGTTCCGGATTCAGCAAATACCAAGACCGGGAGCGCGTCGCAGTGTGGTTGACACCCGAGCCGGGCCAGAAGTGTCCGATTTGGCTCTTGGAGCTTTGTTCAGCCTCCGTCAGGAAAGGACAAGCTCATTCTATTCTGACGGTTTTTCGGGCTTGCCTGACGTCAGGGTGGGTGTACTTCACCGTCACCCCACCCCGCAGCTGCCGCAGAGTGTGCGATGTCGGTCTTGGTCACCTGATGTTGTGGGGACTTAACCAACCTTCAGCAAGCACGAATTGCACTCCGGCATTATGGGCAGAGGCCACTAGCGGTATTCCTCACCCCTACTGCCCGCCGGCATTTGTCCCCTTGGCCGTTGGCACCGCCAGAGCGATTCGTTCCCTGTCGCTGATCTTCAACAGGTTTTTTGCTCTGGATGACGCGAGCACTCTATGGAAGAAGTCGACCCTGGGCACGTTGCTGTGTTGTTTTGTGTTTCCCCTGCATCCTGAAATTTTTCCCGTGCCTTTACGGTCAGGTGGATTTCGTACTCATAGTCCAGCCAACCAGCGGGTTGGACTAGTCGTGTTAGCGACACCTGACGGAAATGTTTTACGTCAGGTGAGATGGCTTTCCGGCTGGCTCGCATGGCGAGCAGCCGATCGGCCAGCGCGCGGTTGCTCCGTCATGTGCTGCGCTTATTTGTCATTCTCCATCTGGGGCATTCATGCAATTGGGGCAGCAAGCGTAAGCCCCTGAGGGTCGCTGCCTCTCCGCGGGCTGGGCCGGAAAATTAGTATCAAACATCGGCAACCAAGAGGCTAGCTGTGCTCTTGCCAGCGACCTAATCTTGAGGAAGATCAGCACGGCACGCTGATTTCGCCACCTTAGCCTTGCTCCCGTCCAGCCCTTCCACCTGGCCCCTGGAAGGCAGCGACTGTGCACCCCACGAAGAACAAAGGAGTCCTTAATGCGTTTCGTTGCACACGCCGATCTGCCGGCG